>CAWKIA010000024.1:0-463932 GCA_963849635.1 uncultured Chloroflexia bacterium
GGGCTGACGTGGGAGAACATCGGGACGGCGCGGCCCTGGTAAATCGAGGTGGCGATAAAGTCCCTGTCCACCAGGAATTGCATCGCCTTGCGCAGGGCGGGGATGCTGAACGGGTTGAAGTCGCCTTCCAGGGCCGGGGCCGGGTTGAGGATCAGGGAAAGGGTCGACGAGGGCGCCTGGATCAGGCGGACATCGGCGGAGTCGACGAGTGAGTTGGCCCCTGCCGTCTTCAGTCCGAAGAGGTAGAGGTCCATATTGTTGTTCTGAATGTCGAGCGGGGCCTGATCCTGGTTGAATGAGGAGAAGATGATCTTGTCGACGGCGGGTCCGGCCGGGCCGGTCGCGGCGGCGGTGGCGTCCTGGGCGGCGGCGACAGCCGCGGCCGGATGGGCGGCCAGCGCGGTCGCCAGAGGGGCCGAAAGACCGAGCGCGACGGCGCCGGAAACGAACTGACGGCGCGTGACCCGGCCGCCGGCGAGATCGAGGGCGAGAGAACGCAGATCTGGCATAGCGGGTGCCTCCGAAGTCGTGAGACGTGTGACGTCAGTCGTGAGTGTCAGGCGTCAGTGAACTATACGGATGGCGGGCGGGGAAAGGACCTCACCCCCTACGCCACCCGGCGTCTGCGCCAGAGCCCGTAGCCTCCGTATCCCAAGGCAGCTAAGGCGAGCGCGAACCCGCCGATCCCAGAGACCCCGCCGACCTCGCTGAGATCGACTGAGCTCCCACCGACGACAACACTGCCATCGGACCTTGGTGTACCTACGGCGCCGGGGGCGGGATTGAAGACGAGGGGTTCGCCAAAGTCGCCGTAATCGGGGTAGCCGCCAACGGGGTGCCAACAGGGGTGGCGGCCGGAGTGGCGGCGGTTGAGTGGCTGTCTCCCGTGCCGGCGACTGGTGTGCCGCCCATCGACGTCACCTGCTGTTGGAGGGCGCCGACCTGGCCGAGGAAGGCTTGCTGGTCGCGCTGCATCGTGTCGAAGCCGTAGTCGGTGTAGTAGGACTGGAAGGCGACGTTGCCGGTCTCGTCGTAGGCGAGGATACTTGGGCGCCTTCGCCGGTGATCGGCATGAAGATCGTGACGGTGAACTCACCTGTGTCGCTGGTCCTGGTCGTGGCGATGGTGGCATCCGCCAGGGTAATGAAGACGTTGCTCTCTGGCTGGAAGCCGGAGCCTGAATCGTCACTTCGCGGCCAGCGACGCCGTTGGGCGGGTTGAGGAAGATCGAGGGGTTCTGAATCGCGGTCTGGCGGGCAAACGCGACCTGCTGATTTGGGCCGGCGAACTCGCCAAGGCGGGTGTCGGCCCAGACCATGAAGACGTCGTCGTCGGTGGCCGCGATCGAGAAGTAGTCACCAATGAAGCGGCCACCAGGGAAGCCACGCAAGGAGTTCGAGGCGAAGTCGGTGACGCGGATGTCACGGGTGTCGAGATTCAACTCCTGATCGACGAAGCCGAAGTTGTCGCCGCCGTCTTCGGAGCGGGTGTAGTAGATGTGGTAGCGGACCTCCTGCGGGTCTTCGCGCAGGTCGCCCCACATGGCGTGGATCCGGCCGTCCGGCGAGACGGTGATCGAGGGGAAGAATTGGCCCCGGTTGGTGTCGTCGCCATTGAGCCGGACCGGCGGGTCCCAGGTGGCGCCTTTGTCTTGTGAGCGGAGGAAGAGGATGTCGCCGTCATCGGTCGGGGTCTCCGGCGGGCGGCCGGTCGTGAGGATGTAGATCTCGTCGTTGAGGCCGACCGCGAGTTGGGGAAAGACCGTCCCCCACCAGCGGAAGGTTGAGGATCGTGGATTGAAGTGCGGCTCGCGGAAGACCCCGGCCTGAATCGGGGTGCCGAAGGTCACGCCGTTGTCCGAGGAGAGGGCGACCATGATGGTCGCGAGGCCTTCCTGGACGCCGTCGTTGGTGGTATCGACGTAGGCGACCACGACGGTGCCATCGCTCATAACCTTGGGCTGAGGGCCCTGAACGGTCCGGTTCGAGTCGAGGGTGGTTCCGCCTTGCTGCTGGAAGGCCTGCTGGATGACGTTGGGCTGCTGGCCGGCGCCGCCGTCCCCGGCAACGATCGTGTTGCCCTCGTCGTCGACCGCGCCGCTCTGGGCCAGGCCAGAGCCACTGCCCGGCGCGCCAGCGCCGGCGACCTGGAGGACTGTCGGGCTGACCCCGACTGGCTCGCTCCAGGTCAGGCCGCCATCCAGGGAGCGGACGTGGCGAATGGTGGTTTCAGTGAACGGGGACGACAGGTAGGGGATTTCGTCGGAGTAGAGCAGGCTGTAGGTGGTGGCGAATTCCGTGTAGACGAGGTGGATGATGTCCTGGTCCGGGTTGTCGGGGTTGGGGCCGGTGGTCATCCAGGGCTTGTCGAGGAAGGCCGAGGTGATGGTGCCGCGGTCCTTGCCCTCGTCGTCCGGGTTGGACGTGGTCGTCACCTGGGAGCGGGCGGCGGAGACCGGGTCTTCCCAGGTGTAGCCGCCGTCGGTGGAGCGGGCGACGACCATGGAGCTGACTTCGGTGAAGGAGGCGATGGTGCCGATCTGGAAGGGCTCCAGGCCGATCGAGATCGAGGTCATATAGACATTGCCGGCCTGGTCGAAGGCGAGGACAGGGTCGCCGGCGGCCGCGAGGTCTTCCTGGAAGTAGCGGATCTGATTCGGCCCGTCCCACGTCTCGCCGCCGTCGATGTGACGTAGGTGGACATCGAGGGGAAGTTGTAGTCGATGACGCCGAGAACGAGGTGCTCTGGGTCAAGCGGGTCAACCGCGATGTGCGGCTCTGTTTGGATGGGGAAGAGGCCGAGCTGGCGAGTGACGATCTGGTTGCGGCTGAAGGCGGGGCCGGCGCTGCGGAAGGGGACGAGCGGGGCGGCATTGCCGTTGCCGCCCGCCGGACCGGGCATCGGGGCGAAGAGGGCGTCTGCCTGGCGGTTGATCCGGTCGTTCTCTACGCGCCAGAAGCGCGGGTCGTAGCCCTGGGTCGAGGTCCAGACGGCACCGCTGACCTGATCCTCGATTGGGGCGAGGAGATTGAAGGCGCCGATCGGTTGGCCCTCGCCCGCCTCCTCCGCAGCGCTCAGCCGGGGGATCAGGACGGCGACGAGGGACGCGAGGGCGAGCAGGAGCCAGACCTTGGCCAACCAGGCGCGACGAGGGTCCGCCAGGCCGGAGAGGGCGAGGGCGCGCGGCCGTCGGCCCCTCGGCGAAGCGGAGTACGGGGACCTGGGGTTCGACATCGTCATTGACCTCTCCCGAAGCCGCTAAGGCTAC
Organism: uncultured Chloroflexia bacterium; assembly: GCA_963849635.1. GTDB lineage: Bacteria > Chloroflexota > Chloroflexia > Thermomicrobiales > UBA6265 > CAVRUD01. The sequence goes on from CAWKIA010000024.1 coordinate 3,269, forward strand.
CAGCAACGCTTTCGCCTGGAGCAGGTGGATTACTAGCTGCTCGACGCTCGGAGCCGGGATCGGTCGCCGGGAACGACGCAATCGACGGACAACCGGCGGACGAAAGAGACGCCGGACGGACGACGCGTGTGGATGCCAAGTCATGCTAGACGTATCGCTTTGGTTGCGTCAATCGTTCAGGTCGCTCAGGTCTGTTAATCCTGGCACAGTGGCCTAATCCAGGTGGACCGGGCTACCCCAGGAGGGGACGGGGATCGAAGGTGACTTTGATCCGGGCGATCTTGCCGTTCTCGACGTGGCACCAGTTGGCGATCGGCATCGGGCCGGTCTTGGCGGTGTGCATGTCGTACCAGGTGAGGACGTCGGGGCCGTCGACGAAGACCTTGGTGATGACGAGATCGGTCATCATACCGGCGAGGCGCTCAATCGCCTCGGTGCAGTCGGCGGCGTTGTCGACGTGGCCAATCGGGCCGTCAAAGACGACATCGTCGGCCAGGTTGGCGCGGAAGGTCTTGAAATCGTGCGCCTTCCAGGAATCGAAGTAGGTCGCGACGATCGCGCGGGGGTCAGTGGTCATTGAGTTCCTCCTGCGACATCGAAGACCCTGGGAGGCTAGCCGCTCGCTGTGGGCCCGGGGACACAGCACGCGTTTATGGGACCACGCCCTGACCCGGTTTTGCCGGCTTTGGCAGAGGATTCCCGGCGGAGTCAAATGCGTCCTGGAAGGTGAATGCGTCTTTGGTCGGGCCGAGATCGTCCAGGAGGTTGAGCTTTGCCATTGCCTCATCGAGGGTTGGTTCGTGCCCGGCGGGGAGCCACCAGAGGACCAGGCTGCGGGTGGCAAGGCGCTCGAACCAGGAGCGGCGGCTCTGGAGGAAGTATTTGTGGACGGTCTGGAAGGTAAAGGCGCGGAGGGAGTCGATATCGGTCCAGACGGTCAGGTTGGTGATCATCATCGGGTCTGCGAACGGCGAGGGCAGGTAGGATGAGGAGAGGCCGTCTGGGGCGCGAGCGCCAGACGAAGCCGGGGCTCTGCTCGGCGTAGGCGTTGACGGGGCCGAGGAAGGCGACGAATTCCTGCAATTGCGGGGAGTCCAGGGGAGCCAACAGGCGGGAGACGTTGAACTGGGCCAGGTGGAACTGGGGGTCGGGCAACGCGGGACCTCCTATCCGAATCTGATGGTTGCCGAACGTGTGTGAAGGGCGTGCCAGTATAAGCACAGGCGCATATCGCGGCGGCGGAGTCCTTTCGGGCCGGGCGATCCAGCGTTGCCGATGGAGAGTCGTAGTCCTTATGTAAGATCCGTCAGAGCGCGGGACTCCGTCTCGCGGTATCGTATCGGTGTCGGTTCGGCGCCGGGTGTTGGCGGCGGGAACCGGCAGCATCTCGTTGCCAACTTATGTAACATTAGTGGGGCGGTGGCACCCTGCTGGCGTGACGAGCGACGGCATCGTTCGCTTGGGCGTCGAGCGGGGTCAAATGTCACCGGCTGGAGGTTAACTGAATGTTTTTCTGGCGAGACAAGAGCACGATGATCGAGGCCGAGAAGGCGCTACGCGGGCGGGAGAAGCCCGGATTCTCGATCCCGACCCGGCACGAGGTCCTGGGCACCCAGATCCTGCCCCCGTTCCCGGCTGGGCTGGAGACGGCCTACTTTGCCCTGGGCTGCTTCTGGGGCGCTGAGCGGCTCTTCTGGGAGCTAGACGGCGTCTACTCGACGGCGGTCGGCTACCAGGGCGGCTACACCCCGAACCCGACCTACGAGGAGGTCTGCTCCGGCAAGACCGGCCACGCCGAGGCCGTGCTGGTGGTCTTCGATCCGAAGAAGATCTCCTACGAGCAGCTGCTCCAGGCCTTCTTCGAGGCGCACGACCCGACCCAGGGCATGCGCCAGGGCAATGACGTCGGGACGCAGTACCGCTCCGCCGTCTACTACGCCGACGAGGCTCAGCAGCGGGCGGCCAAGGCGACCAAGCAGATGTACGACGAGGAACTACGGAAGGCGGGCCGTGACGAGATCACGACCGAGATCGCCCCGGCCGGCCCCTTCTACTACGCCGAGGAGTACCACCAGCAGTATCTGCACAAGGTGCCGAATGGATACTGTGGTCTGGAGGGAACGGGGGTTAGCTGCCCGCTGCCGTTCGCGCTCGGGGTCAAGCCGGTGACAGGGGGCGCGCATGAGACCGCGACGGAGTTGCTCCCGGTCCCGGCGACCGACGCCGAGTGGAAAGCGCGTCTGACCCCAGAGCAGTACGCGGTGTTGCGCAAGGCGGGGACGGAGCGGCCGTTCATCGGGGAGTTCGTCGATACCGACGATGATGGGATGTATCGCTGCGCCGCGTGCGGCAACCCGCTCTTTACGAGTGACACCAAGTTTCATTCCGGCAGCGGTTGGCCCAGTTTTACGGAGGCTGTCTCGCCGGACGCGGTCGAACTGGTCAAGGATCGCTCGCTCTTCATGACCCGGACGGAGGTGCGGTGCGCCCGGTGCCATTCGCACCTGGGGCACGTTTTCGACGATGGGCCACGGGACCGTGGCGGGCAGCGATTTTGCATGAACTCGTGTGCGCTGGATCTGGAACTGCGCTAGCCGCCCCGGCTGCGGATCCGTAGGTGGGTACGTGCCTCCATCGTCGGCAGCGTTTGGCATGGTGAACATGTCCAGGAACGAGGGCCGCCCGGCTTGCGAGGCGGCCCTCGTTCTTGGAGCCGCGCCGTGCGGTGTCCTCAAGAATGTGTCCCGGAACTGCCGGCGCGCGAACCCTCCCCAACGAACTGCCTCGGAATCTTGATCAGACCTCGATTGGGTACTGAGTTCTCTGGCACGGGGGTACAAGTACCGATGACTCCACCTGCCATGTCCCGATAGGCTGCAATCACCGCCGGATGAGGGTCGCCGCGACGCCAACCCTGGAGGTCCGGCGCGTCGACGAGGGGTCGTCCTCGCGCCGGCGATGCATCCCCGCCCACTGGAGGAGACCGCGATTGGACCCACGACGCTTCGACACCATGGCGCGCTCGCTTGCCGCGCCGAAGACCCGGCGCGGCCTCCTCGGGTCGCTCGCCGCCCTCGCGGCGGGACTGTTGGGCGCGCACGCTACGGAGGCTCAGGTTTCGCAGGCCCACTGCGGCAACAAGACCTGCGCCAGCAACCCTGGCATCTGCAACGACGGCTGCGTCTGCTGCGTCTATCCGAACGGTAACTCCCGCTGCCGCCCACCGGGCACCTGCTCCCCAGGTACCACCGTCTGCCCCCTGGGCGAGGTGGGTGACTCGGTCGCTGGCTGCGTCACGACCACGACCACGACCACTGCTCCGCCGTGCCCGCCGGGGCAGGCGTCCTGCGGCGGCGGTTGCATCGACACCATGTCGGATGAGGCCAACTGTGGCGCGTGTGGCGTCGCCTGTGCGGCCGGGGGAGCATGTCTGGACGGGGACTGCTTCCTCGCGGTTCCCAACTGCCCCGGCTCCTTCGCCCTCGCCGCGAACGGCGGGGGCGTGAACGCCTGCATTTGCGGTTTCGGCTCCTTCGCAGGTTGCGACACAACAGGAGACTGCGCGGACGGCGAGGTGTGCATCCTGGTCCGGACCAGCCCGGCCGGCTTCGCGGGGCAGTGCTTCGCCGGCTGCTCCGCCTCTGCCGGGTAGCGCAGGTTGCAACAAAGCACAGGAACGGGCGGGACGTCTCGTCCTCGCCGTTCCTGTGCTCTGAGCGTCGCACTTGATCGGCGCCTCTCCATGTGTCCGCCTCAGTCCGCTGTCGTCGGGCGACGACCACGCCAGCCACAGCCTGGTGGGAGTGCAGGTCACGGGTGCCGAACGGGTATTGTGGCCTTGAGGGGACGGGCGTGAGCTGTCCGTTGCCGTTTGCGCTCGGTGTGACCCTGGATCAGAAGAGCTAGCGTCCATACCGTCCTCGGTCGTTCGCCATACCCAATTGGGATATTCAAAAATGCACCGCGTCCGTCGGCTTGCGGCCCTGGTCGCGGCGCGCTTCGGCCCTGGCGGTTTCCAGTCGGATTTTCTCTTCGTAATTGGGTGACCTCGACTACCAGGCGTTGCGGGCGCTCCCGCTTGCACTGGTAGTCGAGGCCGTTCAGCTCCTCGGCGGTTGCCACGAGGCTTTCCAACCACCCGCGAACCGCCTGCGCCTGCTGGCTAAGCAGGCGCCGCTGTCCCTCAACCTCGGCCAGCCGCTCCTCCAGCGCGGCACGCTCGGTCACCGCTTCGTTTAACTTGGCCAGGACGGTTTGCAGCGCCGGACCGCTCACGTCTTCTCCCAGGCGCTCCGCGAAATTCGCCTCCTTTGCCCGTGCCCCTGCGAGCAGCCGCTCCAGTCCCCGCGTTTCGGCCTCGGTGCGGTCCAACTGGTCCCGGCCCTTTTCGCCCACCGTGATCACTGCAGGATCGGTCAGGACCGCGACCACCCGACGCCACGCTTCGCGGTCGAGCTTGCTCGCCTTGAACATGTTGCCGGGGCAATCGTTCGCCCGCCTCGTCTTGGCTTAGCAGTTGAGGTACGGCCCATCGGCCAGCCGCTTGATGTGCATGCAGTAGCCGCACCGACAGCGGACGTGCCCCCGAACGACGACGTCCTCCGGGTCCTCACCCGTCGCGGAGCGGACCTTGCGCCGGTCGTGAGTCCGGAGTCGGTCGTTCGCCGCCTGCCAGAACGCCGGGGCGACAAGCGCCGGAACGGTCCCCTCGGGAAACGCGACCGTCTCCTCCGGCGTCCTGGTGCGCTTGCCAGTGATCGGGTCCTTCTCCGGATGGACAACGTAAGCGTACGCCTCGCCCTTGTAGAAGGAGCATTCGACGATGCTGCCCAGAGTGAACGTCCGCCAGCGCTGCCCGCCTTGCGGTGCCGGGATTCCCCGCTCCTCTAGTTCCCGGCAAAGCGTCTTGACAGGCGTGCCCGCCGCGATGCGCTCGAAGATTAACCGGACCACCCAGGCCGTCTCGGGGTTCTCGATGTAGCTGCCCTTGGCCCTGTGGCTGTCGTCGGCCCAAATGTACCCAAACCGTGGCCGGTTACCGGGGATGTGGTTCTTGTCCTTCTCGACCCTAGCCCGAACGCCCCGCATTGAGTTTAGCCGGATGTCCTCCCACTGCTGCTTGGCCTGGCTGCCTTTGAACGCTCGGAACATGCTTCCAAAGGGACCGTCTGGGATGTCGTCCGTCACCGACTCGACGCCCCGGACCCCGACTCGCCGCAGCTCGTAAGCGAACCAAGAGAGACCGTCGTCGTCGCGGAACACCCTGTCGTACTTCCAGACCACGGCCACGTCGAACCGCCCCGCCTTGGCGTCCTCCAGGAGCCGACGCGCTCCCGGCCTGGCTCCAATCAGCAGCGCTCCGGATTTCGTGTCGTCGTGGACCGCGACGACCTCATAGCCCTTGGCCTCGCAGTAGGCGCGGCAGTCGGCCTCTTGCGTCCCCAGGCTGTAGCCCTTCTCCTGGTCCTGGCTGCTGACCCTTAGCAGGAGTGCCGCCCGCTTGCCCTCGCTCATCCCTACGCCCTCCCCAACCGCAGGCCAGCGGCCTCGGCCTTGCGCCAACCCTCGTCGGCTGCCGTCCAAAGGCCCGCGACATCCTGGATCCGGCTCCTGGTTGGCGCATCGCATGTGTTGGCGCTGGCGCCCTTTGCGGCGGCGACCGCCGCACGTGCCGACGTGGTCGCGGCCTCGTACTCGGCCCGCCCCTCGACGTCGCCCGTCCTGGCGTGTCGGATGGCGTCCTGAACGCTCGCGAGCAGCGCAACCTCCTCGGCGGTCAAGCCCTCGATCGTCATCGTCGTGGCCCCATCATCGTCCATCGCGTCGTAGATACGGCTCGCCAGTGCCACTGCTTCGTCGCCCATCCACTCCAGTTCGACCGCGACCTCATCCCAGACCCAATTCTCAAGTTCGACCGACCGTTGCCCCTCGGGATTGCAGCCCTCGCAGGAAACGAGGCTCAGCTCCCCGCTTGGCCCATTCTCGATGTCCGCGACCTCTACCCAGCCTGTCCCGCTACGCCCGCCGCAACCGATTTGCTCGTCCATCGCCTGCCCGCTCCCGTTCGGATTCTGGAGCCGATGTGGCTGGACGGCATCGTTGCCCGCCCATCCGCTGACCTTCTGCCGCGGATTCCATCCGTTCGAGATGCGGCAAATCCCGGTACGGAGGTGGAGTCGTACAACAGCGCATACTGGCGCGATCTGGCGATTCCTTGGGGCGGCTACTTTGGCACAGTCCGTGCGCTCGCGACTTTCGCCGCCACATTCTTGCCTGCGCATGTCGCAATTAACAGCCTCTCCCCGCAAACGGTCGCAGATATGACAGCGGACCAGGCCGGTGGCATTCCCGGCGGGGTTGAAAGCGGCAGGGTCGCCTGGCCAGTGGCGTCGTGGGGCCTTGGCTGGGAGGTCAATGGGGCCAAGACCCGCCACTGGACCGGAACCGTCACGTCGCCGGAGACCTTCTGCCACTTCGGCCAGGCCGGGACGTTGCTCTGGGCCGATCCGAGCCGGGACCTGGTGCTGGCGGTATTCACCAACCGCACGGTTACCCGCGCCTGGACGTTCTTTCTGTCCAGGTGGACAACGCTGAGCGACGCCGTCGCGTCTATCGTGCAGCCCGAGGCTCTCCGCCCTTACCGAGAGGACGACCGCACGGACGCACCTAACCGCCTCGGGTTCGCCGTGAAGGTCATCGGAAGGCCGGGCCTGAAGGAGACTGACAGCCGACGGTGGCAGAATGGCCCCCATTTGCACGTGAGCCTCGACTATCTCGACGCGATCGTCGACTTCCCGGGCGAGCGTCAACTCTCGATGTACCGCATATCCTCCGGGATCCGTACAGCCCGCCTGCCGGGGTTGCCGGAAAAGGTCCAGGTCGGTCGGCCCGTGAAGTGCGAGCAGTGTGGCAATTTCACCCTGGTTCCCGCTATCGGACTCGCCGCAGACTTCCCGTGCGGGAAATGTGGCAAGCCGCTATCAAGGGTGAATAGCCCGGCTCTGAACCACCCCGGCGCTACTGACCTCCCCGCCCCACTGGTCCCGCTCCCGGTCCAGGGAGCGCCGCGCCGATTTGTGGCAGCGGCACTCCCGTGGCCCCTGGCCCCGGCCCGTCGCGTCGCCACGGCCGGGTCAGTTCTCATTGGGAGGCGATTAAGCATCCCGCCTCCGACGCGATTAAGCCATTCTGTCGATCCCGGTCAAGCACCCCAGCGCCTAGGCTCGTTCCCGTGGCGAGTCGCTTCGCTGCTCGCTCCTACCGTCCGGTCGTTTGACACGCAGAGGATCTGACCATGTCCGGAACGCTCCGCCGAGTACCAGTCCTGTTCCTCGCCCTGATCGCGCTGGCCCTCGTGGCTCGGCCCGCAAGCGCCCAATGGGACGGCGCTCAGTTTCGCGCCGACGCCGTGTACGCCACGTTCTCCTTCACCGATCCCAGCACCGGCTACGTGACCGAAATCGTCGTCTACGCCGACGACCAGAGCTACAAAGAGAAGGGCGACAACGGCCCCGCCGAGCGCATCTCCTCGATCGACGTCACCATCTCCCAGTACGACCCCACCTGCATCGGCGGCCCCGAGCAGGCGGCCGCAGAAGAACCGGGCGACCCCGAGTGCTTCTACCGCACCCTGGTTGGCCGTCTCCCCACCAAATTCTCCACGGTTGGCCTCCCGGACGACGCCTTCGCCGTTAGCAACCACCAGATCGACGCCGCCTGGCTGAACACGCCCCTGACCGTCCACGAGGGGCACCCCGACGACGAGACCGGCAAGCAGCAGGACATCACGATCTCCCTCACCTGGACCGCGACCAGCGACATCTACACCATCCACGAGAACTGGCTGCGCCACACCCCGCCGGAGGTCCAGACCGGCCACATCAACGCCACGCAGCGCGACGCCGTCGCCACCGGTACCATCACCTTCGACGGCATCACCTACGAGATCCAGAGCTCTTACGCCAACATGGGCGACTTCCAGCAGGTCACCACCTAAGCCACCTCGCCGCCCATCCCCAGCACCCCGTGCAATCGCGCGCCGCCGGCACTCCTGCCGGCGGCGCTTCATCGTCCTCGATTTCACACCATTTGTTCAGGAGGACGTGGCCCCGGCTGCTGGCCCGCTTCGACGGCGACGTCGATGAGATCGGCTGCGAGAGCTAAGACGCGCTCACGGTCTGCGCGGTCCTGCCCAGACGGTACTAGTGCCGGGACTCGAAGCCGTGTGGATTATCGGTGAACGTCGGTGTGCGAGGTGCAGCAGCTGATCTCCAGCGGTTGACGTACGGACGTCTCGTCCCCATGATGGGGGCAGGTGGTCCACGCCCACTGCAGGACCCGCCCATGGCCGACCCGATGTCCGCCGAGCAGAGCCGCCCCCAGCCGGTCCCCCCGGTCCCGTTCCCGGATCGGGGGCTACCGGGCGCGCCCCTGCCGACCCCGCTGACCAGCTTCATTGGCCGGGAGCGCGAGGTCGGGCAGGTCGTGGCCCTGCTGCGCCGTCCCGACGTGCGTCTGGTGACGCTGACCGGCCCGGGTGGCGTGGGCAAGACGCGGCTTGCCGTACAGGTCGCCGAAGAACTGGCGGCCGAGTTCGCGGACGGCGTCGCCTTCGTGGACCTGACGCCGGTCGCCGACCCCGATCTCGTCGCCCCCACGGTGGCCAGCGCCCTGGGAGTGAGGGAGGCCGGCAACCGCCCCGTCGCCGAGCGGCTGGCCGACGCGTTGCGCAACCGCGATCTGCTCCTCGTCCTGGACAACTTCGAGCGGGTTGCGGAGGCGGGGCCGCTGGCGACGCGGCTGCTGGCCGCCTGCCCCTGGCTGAGGGTGGTGACGACCAGCCGCGAGGCGCTGCGCCTGTCGGCCGAGCACGTCATCGTGGTGCAGCCGCTGCCCTTGCCCGATCCGGCCCAGCCCTCGGAGGAACTCGCCGCGGTCGATGCTGTGCGGCTGTTCTTGGAGCGGGCCGAGGCCGCCGGCTCCGACATCGTCCTCACCGCCGAGAACGCTCCCACGGTCGCCCAAATCGTCCGCCGCCTGGACGGGCTGCCCCTGGCCATCGAGTTGGCCGCCGCCCGGGTGAATATGCTGCCGCCGGCCGCCTTGCTGGCGCGCCTGTCCGACCGGTTGCAGCTGCTGACCGGCGGTCCCCGCGACGTGCCGGCCCGGCAGCGGACCCTGCGGGACGCGATCGCCTGGAGCCATGACCTGCTCGCGGCGCGACGGAGCAGGCACTCTTCCGTCGGCTGGCCGTCTTTGCAGGCGGGTTCGACCTCGAGGCCGCCGAGGCTGTGGCTAGTGCCGCGGACGACCTCGGCGTCGACCTCTTGGGCGGCATCGCCGCGCTGGTGGCCCAGAGCCTGCTGCGCCCGGACCCCGGCGCGGGTGGCGAGCCGCGCTACGTGATGCTCGAGACGATCCGCGAGTACGGACTAGACCGCCTGGCCGCCAGCGGCGAGGAGGACGTGGTCCGGCAAGCGCACGCGGCCTTTTTCCTCGCGCTGGCGGAGCGGCGCAGCGGAGTCCGCCAGGTGGGGGTGGACGAGGCGGTTCCTCGACCGGCTGGAAGCGGAGCACGCCAACCTGCGCGCCGCGCTCGGCTGGCTGGCGGCGGCGGGCCCGGCAGAGCCGTCCTCCGCCTGGCCGTGGCGCTGCACGGTTTCTGGTTCTTTCGCGGTCACTGCGCCGAGGGCCGGCAGTGGCTGGAGCGCGCGCTCGCCGCCGAGGCGGCGGCGGCGGCGCCGGTGCCCGCCGCCCTCCGCGCCGAGGCGCTGGCCGCAACCGGAAGCTATGGCCCACGACACCGGCGACGCGGCGCGCGGGGTGGCGTTGTTGGAGGCGGCGGCGGCGCTGGCGGCGGCGGCGGCGGCCATGGTGGCCGCAAGCGTTCGCTTTGCTCAGCCTCGGGTTCGTGGCGCGGTCCGCACGGGCGCTACGCCGAGGCGGCACACGCTGCTGACCGAGGCGCTGGAGGTGTTCGAGGATGCCGGCGACCGGCGCTACGCCGCCATGGTCCGGTGCCACCTCGGGGCGGTGGTGTTTGGGCAGGGCGACGTGCGCGGGCGCGCGGGCTGCTGGAGGAGGGCCTGGCGCTCCTGCAGGCGGCGAGCCCCGACTGGCCGCCCGCCGTCCCGCTCAACCTCCTCGGGCTGGTGGCTGCGCCGAGGGCGACGTGGCGGTTGCCGCCCGCGCCTTCGGCGAGGGCCTCGCCTGCCTGCGGGCCTCCAGCGTTCGTGGATACGACAACAACCTCCTTGGGAGCGTTGCCACCCTGGCGGGGGCGGTGGGGGACCACCGGCGCGCGGCGGTGCTGTTCGGGGCGGCGACCGGGCTGGGCGCCGACCTCGGCATCGGGCTCACCATGCCCGATCGCGCGATCTATGCGGCGGCCGAGGCGGCGAGCCGGGCGGCGCTGGGTGAGGCGGCGTTCACCGAGGAGTGGGCGCGGGCGGGCCTGATGCGGGAGGCGGCGTTCGTCGAAGCCGAGGCGGTGCTCGCCGGATCGACGCGGCGGCCGGGGCCAAGGCCCCACCGATCGCTCCGAGGACGGCGGCAGCCTACGGCCTGACCGCGCGCGAGCTGGAGGTCCTGCGCCTGGTCGCCGCGGGGCGCTCCGACAAAGAAGTCGCCGCCGCCCTAACGATCAGCCCGCGCACCGTCGGCCGCCATCTCGAGAACCTGCGCGCCAAGCTCGGCGCCGACTCCCGCGCCGCCGCCGTCGCCCTCGCCCTCCGGCAGGGCCTGCTCTAGGCTGCCTGCGGGCCCGCGGCGGGCGGTGGCCGAAAACCCCCACGCCTTCCAGCCGGTGGTTCCCCACAAGTTGGGGATTTCGACCGATGCGCTCGCCCGCCGACGTTGCCATGATGGCGACGTGCCTCGGGGGTAACCGGGGCGGGGATCCCGAGGAGGCCGACGATGATCTCAAGTTTCGAGCACCGCTTGATCGAACACCGCGTGCGGGTCGCGCGGGCCGAACGGTTGGGACGGCGCCTCGGCGCGGCGTTGGTCGCCGTCGGCGCCCGGCTCCAGGGTGCGGAGCCCGCCGATCGTTCCGTCGCCGCCCGGTTCGGACCGGGCATAGGCACCTGAGCCAAGCGGGATCACGCACCTGCTGGCGCGACGCGACGGGTCAACTCGTCTACGTCGAGGGAGGAGCCCCAGCCCGTTGCAACCAGGACGGCCGGAACCGCGGTAGCAACCGCTCGATGTGCAACCCGCTGGACCCATCCTCAGCAACCATCTCGGGTGCCCTGACCCACGCATCACAGGGAGGACCGCGCCATGCCTCGTCCATTCCTCCTGCCCGCGGCGACCATTCTCGCCGCCCTGACCGCCCTCGCCTTGATCCTGACCGCCCTGGCGATCCGCCCGCCGACACCGGTGGCGCTGGCCGATCCGACCGAGGCGGCGAACCGGGCAGCGGTTGAGCGCTTCTACGAGGCAGTCAATGCGACGATCGCGACCGGCGATCCGGGCTCGCTCGACGCCATCCTGACTGCCAACTACACCGAGCGCGCCGGCGATGACGAGGCCGTGCCCGGCCGTGAGCGGTTGGTCCGCTACCTTCAAGTCCTGCACGATCTGGCGCCCGAACTACGACTGGACGCCCGGGACGTCGTCGGCGACGGGGACCGCCTCGTTGTCCAGGTCCAGGTTCGCGTCGACGGCGTGACCTTCCTCGGTCTGCCCGTGGCCGCGGACACGCCGTTCTGGGGCTCGGTCGACGACTTCCGCGTGGCTGACGGTCGAATTGCCGAGCGAGCGAGCGAGGGCGACGTCCGCATTCGGCTGGAACGGCTGACCGAGACCTTCATTGACCTCGTGCCGCCCGATCATCGGGTCTTGTCCACCGTGCGCGTCGCCCTCCCGGCCGGCGCTAGCCAGCACGCGCTGGTGGGAGATGGCATCCGACTTTTGTACGTCGAGACGGGCGCGCTTGCCATCACCGTCACCTGGCCGAGCGACTGGGAGCCAGGACGCGGCGAGCAGGCCGATTGGGTATCCACGGAGGAGGAATTGGCGCTCGCGGCGTCTGAGCACCTGGAGCTCCCAGTCGGGGCGTCTTACGTGGTCCGCAATTTCGGTCCGGAGCCAGCAGTGCTCCTCGAATCCGGGGTGACAGTGGCTCCCCCGACCTACGCGATGCGTACGCCTGTGTTGGCCGAATCCAGCGAGCCCGTGACTGTGCAGGGCTGGGTTGGCGGGCAGGCAAGTTTGGTCACAACCGGACCAAACATCCTGTCGCTCGGGCGGGCGACGCTCGCCCCTGGCGCTCGTTTCGCCTGGGACGAAGCGCCGGGACCAGTCCTGCTCTTCGTCGAAACGGGGACGCTGGTGGTGGCGTCGGACGGTGGAGGGCTTAGTATCTGGCGCGAGGCCGAGGGCCCGGCTTCCCTCCTCGAGCGGGAGATTCTGGAGGACGGAGATGGGGCGGTGATCGAGATGGGTACGCCTGTCCAGGTCCAGAACGTCGGTGACGCCGAGTTGGTGGTCCAGGTCGTGACACTCTGCCGTACCGGCCTCGAGCCCGGGTCGCTGAACTAGACCGGGCCGCTCGCCGTCCCGCCCTGGGGTAATCGCGTCGCGTTGGGCCCGGCCACGCCCCATGGCTCGAAGAGGTTGGTTGCCTCGGTCGTGGCCGCATCGGGCAGCGCCGCCGCGCGTCGCAGTTCGGCGAACTCGACGGAGAGGCTGGCCTGGCCATGGAGCAGGAGCAGATTGCTGGCCTCGCGGGGATAGCGCCGCTCCAGAAACGCCCGCATGCGGCCGAACATCTGGTTGCTGGTCGCCTGGATCGGCCGGGCGACGTACATGCCCGATCGCCCCTCCCGCCGCGACCACCGGTCCACCCGCCAGAGTGCCGCCTCCGTCTTTCCGCTCCCGGTGGTCGCCTCCACGATCACCATCGCCGGTCCGTCGAGCGTTCCGGCAAGACGATCAACCGCGCTCGACGTGTGCCCGGGACCAGACCGTCGGGCGCACCCCCGGACCCACCGGGGATGCTGGAGCACTCTGTGAGAAGGAGCGCCGCGATGTCGCCCGAGACCTATGCCCGCGTCGACCAAGTGCATCGTCAGGACATGCTCGCCGCGGCCGCCCGCGCCCATCAGGTGGCCAGGGTTCGACGGGCTGCACCAGTGCCGTCGACCGCACCGCGACCGGCTGGCCGCGCTCGATCGACTCTGCGCCACGCGGTCGCGGCGCTTGCCGCTGCCGTCGGGCTGGTGACGCGATAGCGCCCCGGCGGAGGGCGAGGCGTAGGCCGCCGTCGCCGACTGCCCTCGGTCGTTGGCTATGCCGTCTTGCGCAACCGCCCCGGGATCGCCGGTAGGCCAGAGGGAGGTGGCCCGAATCCGTCTACCACACACCGCGTCGCCGATCGACTCCGCGGCCGGCGGAGTCGCCCACGAAGAAGGGAGAACGACATGCACCGCATCGCAACTCGGTCCTTGGCGCTCGTCGCCGCCCTCGCAGTTTCGGTTATCAGCCCCGCGCTTGCGCCGGTCGCGGCCCAGGAAGGAACGCCGGTCCCCGCGCGATACGTGTTCACGGACCTCGGCGGGCTCGGCGGCGGCTTCGGATTTGCCCTGGAGCTCAATGAGCCCGGCCAGGTGGTCGGCTTCTCCGCGCTGCCCCCCGACCCGGCAGCGACCCCCACGGGTGGCCCCGGCGGCCGGCCGCCGGCCCACGCCGTCCACTGGGAGGCAGGCGTGGTGACCGACCTCGGCACGCTCGGCGGGGCCACCAGTGGCGCTGCCGGCATCAACGACGCCGGGCAGATCGCCGGCGGGGCAGACCTGCCGGATGGCAGCCAGCACGCCGTCCTGTGGGACCAGGGCACCATGACCGACCTGGGCACGCTGGGCGGGTCCCACAGCCAGGCCATCGCCATAAACAACGCCGGCCAGGTCGCGGGCCTGTCGACCACTGCGCCGGGTCAGCAACTCGGCGACCCGGGGACGCGTGCCGTCGTCTGGGCCGGCGGGCAGATGACCGACCTCGGCACGCTCGGCGGTGCATTCAGCCGCGCCAACGGCATCAACGATCGCGGGCAGGCGGTCGGCGCGGCCGAGACCGCCGACGGGACGATCCACGCCTTTCTGTGGGAGAACGGCACGATGACGGACCTCGGCACCGCGCCGGGTTGGGAGGGCAGCCGCGCCGTCTGGGTCAACGAGGCCGGCCAGGTGGTCGGCTTCCTGACTGATCCGACGGGCGAGGAAGGAACGCCAGCCCCTGGCGCGACCCCGGACGCGACCCGCCCCTTCCTCTGGCAGGACGACGTGCTGACGCCGCTGGAGACACCCGGTAGTGCCAGCGCCATCGCCATCGAGATCGGCGACGACGGCCGGACGATCATCGGCTCCATCGAAGTGGCGCCAGGGACCGCCGACGCGCCGCCGGTCCTGCACGCGGCGATCTGGGAGGAGGGGGTGCTGACCGATCTCAACTCGCTGGTCCCCGCCGGCACGCCGGTACTCGCCCAGGTCGGCGGCATCAACCGGGCCGGCCAGATCTGCGGGCAGACGGCCGACGGTCGCCCCTTCCTCCTGACGCTGGTGGCCTGACGGCGCCGCGACGGCCTCAGTCAACGGACATGCCGGTGCTTGGCGGCGTGTCGCCAAGCACCGGGTAGGGCCACCGTCGCGGCGGCCGGGCCGCAACGCCCGCTATTCTGACCGCGTGACGACTGAGGAGGGACGTCCACGGCGAGGCCACTACATTCGCGAGGGAACGCGACGTGACGACTCGCCAGCCGATGAGCGCCGCGTCGGTGTAACTTGGGTTCACGGTAACGCAAGGCGAGCGCGTGAGCGCCTTTGCGGCGAGCCTTCAAGCCACCCACCCGACGACTTGATGCAACGGTGACGTTTGCCAGCCACTGTGCGGGGGCGGAACGGCCACCTAGCTGGCGACCGGCGGCGACGGGCTGCGGCCGCAGCAACTCCCCTCCCAGAAGGGCCACCGACCGGGAGGCGGTAATCCTCGCCGCCTCCCCTCCCTCTTCCCAGCGATCGCACGACACCGCGCTCCGCCTCTGACCGCCACCGCTCCCTTTTCCCTCTCAAGCGGGCAGCCGAAGGGGCGTAGAGATTTAGCTGGAAAGTGGAAAGAAGAAGATGGGGAGGGGTGGTGCCGCCCCCAAGTGGGAGGTCGCGCGTGAGGCCGACCGGGTTGCTCGATGCTACCGGTCGCATCTAGGGAGGGATAGAGGCGTGTCTCCACGGATTCAGCAAGCGATAGATAGCTCTGCCACACCGTGGAGACACCCGGATCATGCCGTTTCGGTCGCGTGAACACCGGGTGGGGGCGGCCGGGTCCGCCCGTTTCATGGGCCGGCCACCCAATCGTCTTCTGGCCCGGCTGCCGCCGAGCCGGCTGCGTCTGCGGCGTCCACACCAATCCGATCAACCGGAGCGTGACTAACTGCCGCTGCCGACCGCCCGGCACCTACGCAACCGGCGCGGGCGGCCGCTCGGGCGCTGTATAGTCTTGGGGAATGTCAACCGGGCGGACGCCCAAGGTGCAGCGGAGGGAGGGGACAGGACAATGGCGACCGAGCGGGTGGGCGAGGCCTTCGAGTTGGGCGAACGGCTGACAGTGGTCGGCGAGCGGCTGCGGACGGGCGACGGTGCCCCCGACTTTGCCCTGGAGCACTTCGACCCGGCCACCCAGGCCGTGCGCACGGTGCGCCTTGCCGACTCGGCTGGGCGGGTCCGCCTGCTCAACGTGATCAACTCCCTCGACACCCCGGTTTGCCACATCGAGACCCGCCGCTGGGAGCAACTGCGGCCGGACCTGCCGCCGGATGTCGTGCTTTTTACGGTCAGCATGGACCTGCCCTTCGCGCAGGCGCGCTGGCAGACGGCCGAGGGCGGGGAGCACCAGGCCCTCTCCGCCCACAAGGACGAGGCGTTCGGCCGGGCTTACGGCGTGCTGCTCAAGGAGTGGCGGCTGCTGCAGCGGGCGGTCTTCGTGATCGATCGGGAGGACCGGATCGTCCATGCCGAATACGTCGCCGACCAGATGCACGAGCCAGACTACGACGCGGCCGTGGCGGCGGTCCGGCGCGCCGCGGGGGAGTAGGCGGAGGAGGTGCGCCGCCTCCCGCCCTCGAACAACGGTGAGCGCGGCACTACGCGCACCTGTGCGCGATATGAGGACCGGCATAATCTCTAGACTCCTTCCACCTGGCTGCGCTTAGTCGGCGGCATCGTCCGATGACCATGCCAGCCGCAGCCGGGTGGAAGTACCTGCACAAGGTCCCGAATGGCTACTGTGGTCTAGAGGGGACGGGCGTGAGCTGCCCGCTGCCGTTCGCGTTGGGCGTGACGGTTGATACGGCGCAGGGTTAAAGTTCATGGCACCTACGCGCGACGATTGCAGATCCGTCTGAACGGCACGTCGCCGCTCGGGATCCGGAACACAAAGAGGAGGACCGTCCCCAAATGCTGGTGGGGAGGTCCTCCTCCGTTTCTACGCATTCGTTATTTCGTAGACGGCGTCGAGGTCTAGGGCGCCGGCGACAGCAGCTCCGGCAATTCCGCGACGGTGATGACCTGCGCCCGTTGGGGAAAGACCTTGTGGATGAGCAGGTCTTGGATCTCGGGGTCGCGGTCGGCACAGGCGTCGGAGAGGACAACGAGGCGGTAGTCGCGGTCCGCCGCGTCGCAGACGCTGGAGAGGACGACTCCGCTGGTGGAGATGCCGGCCAGGACCAGGGTATCGATCGCGCGGGCACGGAGCCATTCGTCGAGATCGGTCCTCGCGAAGGCGGCTACGCGCGTCTTACGGACCACCTTGTCGTCGGGCTCGGGAGCCACGCGGCCATCGATGGCAGTTGCCGGCGCATCGTCGTCCAGGGCGCCAGCCCGGCTGGTCAGGCCGGTGAAGATGAGGTTGCGCGCCGGGACGGCTGCGTAGTCGGCGGGGGTGAAAGCGACGCGGGTATAGGCGACCTGTACTCCCCGGTCGCGCGCAATGCTGATCGCCTGGGCGGCCCGGGAGAGGAGCGCGTCGGTGTCGGTGAGGGTCTGGATCCAGGCGGGTTGGTAGTCCATCACAAGCAGGGCCGCAGACCGGGTGTCGATCGTCGGGACCGGTACCGGTGTTGCGTTCTCGGTTCCCTGCGTCTGGAGAGCCGCTACTATCGCTTGGTCATCGCTCCCTTGAGCTCTAGTCTCCGCGGAGGCGAGGTGGCCAACTGATCCGAGGATAGGCGTTCCGGCCAGGCGCGCGAGGAACGTGCGACGCTTCATTCTGCTCTCCGTGGAAGACCTCGATCAAGGCGGCCGCCGCAGTGTAGCAGGATCGAATGCGGGCAGATGCACTTCGATTTCGCCAAGGGTCCGTGTGCGAGGATGCCCAGTCTCAACGTCATTGAAGGCAGACCGATCAGCGGTCACGTCTACCTCGATGCCGGTGAGCCAGGCGATGTCGGCCAACGACGTCAGCGTCATGAACGTACGGTCGATGTGACTCACGCCGAGGCGGTTTCGGCGTCGAACAGCCTGACTACCGGGTTCGCAACCTTGCCGTTGACCAGGTGACCGACTTCGACTCTCCCTAGCCGGTTCACGGGTTTATCCTGTAGTTGAGCCGGTGGATGCGTAGAGGTCAAACGGCCCCCTAAACCTGCAACAGTAGGGCTATAGTGTCTGCTCTGCGTCCCCCAAAATGCCCACTCTCGAGGGGGGCTGAGTCTGAACCGAGGAGGCCAGATATGAACACATCCATATCCACACTCACTTCGCGGTTTGTGACCGACCCATCCCCGGGAGGCATTCAGATATGGGCTCCGCTGAACCACTCAAGATAGGGTACGACTCGCCGGCTGCTCCTGCGGATGCGTGGCGGGTCTACGACCGACAGAATCCCGAGCCTGGGTACTTCGAGTTCGACTGGATCAGCGCCTATCACCCGGACCTCTATCACCGGTTCGCGTTGTCGACGGACGGTCTTTTGGACGAGCTCCCCAAACTGGTGGACCTCACCGGGCTGGACGTCGTCGACATCGGCGCCGGGACGGGGCGGTCGACGCTCGGGGCCGCACGAACGGCCAAGCACGTCTACGCGGTCGACGCGTACCGGTCCGTCGTGGAGTTCGGGCGCAACGAGGTCAGCAAGGCGGGGCTCACAAACGTCACATACGAGCAGGGGGACCGCGCCGCGCTTCCGCTGGATGACGAGTCCGTCGACGTGGCCCTGAACACGTGGGCGGAGTTCGACCCCAAGGAGATGTACCGCGTCCTGAAGCCCGGCGGTTGGGTCGTAATCGGGGCGTGCGCCCCTGGGTCATTGATGGGAGAGCTGACCGAGGTGCTGTCGCCCTCCTACCAGGACTTCGTGTCCGAGGTCGCGGCGCGCGAGAAATATCGACCCCGGGTTCCCGCCCGAAGACGGGGACGTCGACACGGAGCTGTGGCCTGGCCTCCCCATCAGATGGATGAAGTTCCACGATTTCACCCACGTCGCCGAGTACGGGGCCCCGAACGAGCTGACAGCGATCCTCGCAAGAATCTACGGACCCGTCGCGGAGAAGTACGCGCGGGACAACGGGAAGTCGACCCTCGCCTACCGCCTGCGGATCTACTACGGGCAGGTTGCCAAGTAAATCGTCGTGATGGGGCGGTCATTGATCGCCCTAAGGACTTCAGCGGATAGGTGCCGACTTCGGGCTCCAGCGGTCTCGGTGGGTGAGGAGCTTGCCGATGATGAGGATGGTGGTGGCGAGGCAGAGGGCGGCGTGTCGGTGCCGTGCTCGGCGGTCGGTGTTGCGGCGGAGTTGGCCGTCGTTCGACCACCACGTGGTGGTGGTCTCGACGATCCATCGCATGCCGAGCCGTCGTGGCTGCTTCTTCACGCCGGGAACCTTGGTGCCTCGCCGTTGGATGTCGAAGTCGTCGAGGCCGAGGGCGCGAAGCGGCCGTTCGATGACCGGGTAGTCGTAGCTGTGGTCGAGGTGCAGTGTGCGCGAAGACGACGACCTACCAGACGAGTCCATCTAGATGGTTATGGCCGGAAAGCAGGCGAGCGATGCGGTCCTGCGCCGCTTCGCGTATGTCAGGCAGGGGGTGGTGTGCGTAGAGCGCGAGCTCCCTCTGCATGTCGTAGAAGAGCAACCGCTCGCGCAGATGCTCGCGCTCGAACAGCTCCGGATACGCGCCGTGCAGCCATCCGGGGACGTCTGTGAGTGTGGTCTCGTCGAGCCCTCGTTCGTCGGGTGCGGGTGGATACTCTCGCGCCTTCGCGCACCAGCGCAGGATGGTATCGAGCTCGACATCCGCTGGCTGGGCCAACGCCTCCGCGAAGTCGATAAGACCGGTGACGCGTCCTTGGTCGACGATCACGTTGGATCCATGTACATCACCATGGACGAGGACGGGTTCGTCGGCGGCGAACAACGCCAGCCGCTCCTGGATCCAATCGGCGACGTCCGCGAGCAGGCGCGCGTCATGACCGGGCAGTCGCCGGGCAGCCTCGACCTGCTGGAGCGCCGCACTCACTACGGGTGGGTGGAACGCAGCCCGCGGCTTGCCGGCGAGCGCGTCGGCCAGCCAGGGCGGCAGCAGGTCGGCCGTGACAGGAACGCGGTGAAGTGCGCGCAACGCAAAGCCGAGGCTTTCGATCATTGCTTGGCGCGTGTGCGAGTCCGCCGCCGGCCATACCTCGTACATGGTTCGGCCGGGCACGCGTTCGGAGACACACCACGGCCCGTCCGGGCCGTCGCCGTGGGCGAGGTGCCGGGCGTGTGGGACCTCGCTGCCGGCGAGCAGGTTGACGACTGTAGCCTCGTGGCGAAACGAGTCGCGGAACTGTCCGTTGCTCAGTCGTACGACGTATTCGTCGCCGACCCACACGCGGCTAACCCAGCCGGCCTTTGGAAGAAAGCGCCCGGTTGCTGGCAGACCAGCGGCCGCCAGCGTCCTCAGCAGCGCCGGATCGGTGGCCGGCTCGTCGACGAACGGTGGTGATTGATCGCACACGTGCCAAGTCTCCCACCACATCGCTTCACTAGACCGTCCTAGTATGGTGTCTCATAAATAAGTGGGGAACGGTAGTAGGGTCTGTTCGTGCGCGCTCCGAGCCCCGCTCTGGTCATGTCTGATACTCAGCGGGAGATCCTGGAGAGCTTGGCGAAGTCCCAGACGGCAGCTCATCGGGAGGTGACCCGGGCCAAGGCGCTGTTGCTGGCAGCCGATGGTCTTGCCAGCACGGCTGTCGCCTATGAGGTCGGGGTCTCGCCGTCGAGTGTGGTGGCCTGGCGGAGTCGCTTCGCGGAGGAGGGGCTGGCCAAGCTGGGTCGGGTTCGTCCCGGCCCCGGGGTCGACCGAGCGCAGTGGCGTGCGCTGGGTCCACCCTGCACAAAAAACCGGGCCAGCCCAACGACCGGTGGATGGTCAACCTCGCCAGCAGTAGCGCCTACTCGCGCGGGTCCTAAGGAAGGCCACTCCGCGAGCGGGGTGGCCTTCCTTGTCGAACTTCCATGTGCGGTGGCTCCGAACGTCGCCTGCTGGTGCGCAATCGTTCCCCACAAGCTGCCTGACAAGCCGCATTGGAATCATGGGCAGACCCCAATTGAGTACCGCGTTCCCGGCAAAGGGGGTACAAGTACCGACGACTCCACCGGCTATGACCAGTAGGCTTGAATCATCGCCGGACGCAGGAGGCCACGGTGTCCATCCTGGAAGTCCGACGCGCCTGCGAGGGGTCGACCCGCCGCCGTACCTGTGCCCGCGCCGAGTTCCGCGCCGGGGGCGGGTATCCGCGAGAGCGACGTATCCCTGCACACAGGAGGATGCCGCGTATGGATTCTCGACGCTTCGACTCCCTGACGCGGAGCCTTGCCGCGCCAAAGACCCGACGCGGCTTTCTCGTATCCGTTGGCGCTGTACTCGCTGGCGTCCGGGGCGCCTCTGCCCAGAACGGCTGCCCGCCCGGTCAGACCCCGAACCGCAAAGGTGATTGCAACTGTCCCGCGGGGACTGATGCCTGTCCCGACGGCTGCTACGATCGAAAACGTGACCCGAACAACTGTGGGCGATGCGGGAACATCTGCCCGCCCGGAGCTGTGTGCACCAAGGGCGAATGCCGGTGTCCGTCAGGGGCGTCATGCGAACCAGTTGCCACAACAACCACGACAACCGCGGCGCCGACAACCACCACAACCACCGCGGCGCCGACGACCACCTCGACGACTACGGTGGCCCCGACAACCACGACGACCACGACCACGGCAGCGCCAACGACAACGACGACTCAGGCACCGACCACCACCACAACGGCGGCGCCGACCACTACTACCACGACCGCGGCGCCCACAACGCACGACCACGACCCGAGCTCCGGGCGTCATCATGACCGGAGCGTTGACCGAGGGCGACTCGATAACCACCCCCGACTCCTGCGGCGGTATTCCGTACCACTACGACACGTTTACCTTCGTCCACGGAGGGGGCGAGATGTCACTAGCGGTGCGGGGCGCCAGTAGCAGTGGCGGCACCCTCCCGGACCCGATCGTCATTCTCTTCGCGGGCACGGGCCTGCCCGGGAACCCCTGCGCGCCAGAGGTTCAACTTGGATACGATGACGAAAATGGCTGTGGCCACGATGCCTATCTGGTGACTACCCAGGCAGCAGGCACCTACACCGCCATGGTGCTCGATTTCAACGGCAGCCTCGGCACCTACACCTTCGAAAGGAACACCTTTACTGGCACCAACGTCTGCCCCTAGCCTCCCGCGCGGAGAGGGGAGGCGTCGGCCCGCCGCTCATGGCGAGCACGTTGCGGCCGCCCCTCTCCTCCCGGAGGGCTGGCTGAGGAACAACGCCGACCCTCCACCGCAATGGGCTAGGGTTAGAAAGGGGTAGGGGGTGAGGTCCGGCCAGGTTCACCGATACGCCGCGATTCCATCCTCGAACTCGGCAACGTCCCCCACCCGGATCGCCCAGAGAGCCTGCTGTAAGGCAAACGTGCTTCGATAGAACGTCGCCCGTGACCGGAGTCCAGGATCGGTGAGGGCTGGATAGTCCTCGCACAGGCGATCGACAAACACGTCGTCGTACCAGGAGAGCGCTGCAAAATCGACGGCCGGATCGCCCATGGCAGCCGAGCCGAAGTCGATGATCCCGGTCACTCGATTGGTGGCCGGATCGTAGCGGATGTTCTCCCCGCCCAGATCGCCATGGCGGAGGACCGGAGAGAAGCCAGCGTCGTCCGCGGTGTCCAGGAACTCCGCGAAGGACGCGGCGACTTTGACGCGGGCATCGGGACGCATGTGCGGAAAAAGTTCGGCTTCGAAGGCCGCCAGCAGGTCCGCCCAATCGGATCGGGCGTCGGCGGTCGGCAGGGGCGGCAGTTCGGCTGCCGGAATTGCATGAAGGTCCCGCAGAAACTCGGCGACCTGGCCGGCAATCTGTGCCACCTCGGCCCGCGTGCGACCGGCGACCGTTGCCCGGAAGAGGGGCTCCCCGGGCAGCAGCCGGTAACCGGCAAATCCGCGGTCGGAGGCTTCTGACCCGAACACGACGAACTCGGGGTTGGGAACCGGCAGCGACAGGCGGCCCTGGAGGGCGCGCAGAAGGTCGACTTCCGTCCGGAGCGTCTCAGCGGCAGCGGCGCTGCGCGGAAACCGGAAGACGAATGCGTCGTCGATGATCAGGACGTCGTTGAACTGGCCCCGGGCTGCCCGGACTGCCGCGTGAGCCGGGATCAAACCAGGCAGAGCCATGTCGATTCTGGCAAGCAGGCTCGATTCGGCACCCGTGTCGTGGGTCATTGAGGCGCGGTCGAGATGAGCGGGGAGATTCTCCCGGCGGCCCTGATCAGAATCACGAATCCGTCGTCTCCGTGTCGCCTCTGCCGGGTTCCCCGTCCGGATTCTCGCCACCGGGCGGCGGGACCTCGACTGTTGGGGTAGGCGCCTCCGTCGCCGTCGGCTCCTCGCCTGGGGTCGCGGTCGCGCTGGCCTCCGGGGTTGCGGTTGCACGCGGCGTGCGGGTGGGGCGCGGTGTCGCGGTCGCCACCGGCGTGCTGGTCGGGGCTGTAGTCGGAGTTGCCACGACGACCGGCGTCGATGTCGCCGGAACGAGGGTTGCCGTCGGGGCCGGGGGACGCGGTGTCGCCGTGGCGATGGGCGTTCGCGTCGGGGCGGGCGTCACGGTGGGAGGAGGCGCCGGAGTAGCGGTCGCCGGACGAGGGATCTGGGGAGCCGCAGATGGACGTGGCGTTGGCGGGTCGGGCGGAACGGGCGAAGGGGCCGCAGTTGGATCGGCCGGCACGGTCGACCGCGGAGCGCCCGTCGCGGTCGCGGGTCGGGGCGGTTGTGGGTTCGGCGTTGGTGGAATGGGCGCCGGGTTGGCCGTCGGCTCCGGCGCGTTCGGCTCCGGTCCGGCCGCAGGTGGTGGCGCGGCCCTGGTCGGTTCGGGGAGAGGCAGGAAGGCGACCGTGCCGGACCGAGGCGTAGATCTGGCCGTCGGTTGCGGGGTGATCCGTTCGTCCTCCTCCTGGTCCCGGTCTGGCGTCGGAAGCGGCGTCGATGTCGCGCGCCGGGCTCGCCCTGGCGTCGCGGTCGGATCGTCATCCTCTTCCAGGATGAGCGGTTCTAGCGTCGGGCGGATCGTTGCCGTTGGGGTTGGGCCGTCGAGGAGAGCGAAGGTCGTCGGCGCGGCGAACTCGGTCCCCTCAAACAGGGTGCGCCGTCCGTCCAGTTCGGAATCCGGTAGGGCGAAGAAGGCGAGAACCGCCGTGACACCGCCCGCGGCCAGCAGAGCGATCACCATCGGCGTCGCCAGAAGCGTGCGGACGATCACCCGGAGTGGGCGTGGGGACTGCGAGCGGGCCATAGCCGAACGCCTTTGCGGGAAGGTGAAGGCAGGCAACGGGTCGCGTGTGGGAGGAGGTTGCCACCGGTCGTCTACCGGTCGAAACGCGCGGCGAGCGTGTTCGGTGTCTCATCGGTGGCGCTACCAACGTCTAGGTTGTGCCTCGATTATACGGGGGTAGGCAACTGCCTCTTGACCGGCGGAGTAGCCGCCGCCATTCAGACACCGAGGGTAGCCCTGATGAACCGGCCCACGTACTTTCCGTCGTTCGTGCCCGGCGATTCCCCCGACGCCCCATACGCCTATTCCCAGGCCGTACGGATCGGTAACCGCGTCGAAACCAGCGGCCAGGGTGGCTGGGACGACGACCATACGTTCCCTGTCGCCCTGGCGGATGAGATCGCACGCGCCTTCGCCAACCTTGGGCTCATCCTGGCCGAGGCCGGGGCAGGGTGGGACGATGTCGTCGCCGTTGAGTCCTGGCACCTTCCCCTGGATGAGGCCACCTACGGCCTGATGGTCGCGGAGCTTCAGGCTCGCATGCCGCGCCACCGGCCGATCTGGACCGCCCTGGCGGTTCCCGGCTTTGGCCTGCCCGGCATGCGCGTCGAGGTTCGGGTGACCGCCGTCGTCACCTCAGATCAGGGTGGTGACTTGGGCTGAGGGCCACCTGCAATCCCGCTCGCTCAGGCGGGATTGAACGGCGAGTAGCTGGGGTCTGCCCAGCGCAGCGCGGTGGCCCCCTCAATCTCGACCACGTCCTCGATCGCAAATCGGACGATGCGCTGGGCGCCGGGGAAGGCGGCCGCCGCCGCTGGATCCCAATCCACAGTGGCGCTCCCGGCGAGTTGCAGGGTTGTTCCACGCGCAAAATCGAGGAACAGCATGCCGGCCCGGGGCTCGACCGCCAGGTTGCCAAGCGTCTGGAACATCATGTTGCCAGCATAGTCAGGGAACGACAGGGAGTGGGGATCGTCGACCCGGACGAAGCCGGGTAACCCACCGCGGTGAGAGGCATCGGCGCCGCCGGTTGGATGGGCGGTCGCGATCACGAAGGTGTCCGCCGTCGCGATGAGGCTAACCTGATCCGGCGTCAGCGAGGACGCGCGCATCACCTGGCGGCCATCGTCCGGAGAGGTGGAAGGTTCCGCCGCTGTCAGGTCACGCGCCTGGATGTACTTGGGGCAGTTGGAATAGACCTGTTCGGTGCGGAGCGTGAATCCGGCCTCGTCGCGCGATTCGACCACACCATTGATGCGCACCCGGCGACGGGTAGCCGGCTCGATCCCCAGCAGCCCGACCGCCGACCCGGGGAGCAATCCGCCCTGAGCAGGGTCGCCGTTCAGGGGAAGACCGTCGATCCGCAACGATCGAGGATCGACGGCTCTGGCAAAACCAGGCTGGCCGAACACGGCTGCCGCCCAGATGTGGTCCTGGGCGGTGACCGCCAAAAAGACGAGCGGTTGAGTGACGATGAACTCCGCCGCGGCCGGCGGGATCGTGTCACGCAGCATCCCGCCGGTGCGGTCGGCTTGCGTACGGACTCCGGCCATCGTCTGCACCGCGAGTTCGCCGGGATGGTAGGTCGATGTCATGGTTGCGTTGGCGTCCCTTCAGCGAGTCCCGGTGTACGGGGTTCGGATGGCGAGCGTCCGAGCTAGAAGAAGCCGCAGGTCGGTGCGCCGGGTGTCGGCGCCGCGTGCTCCCCGGCCCCGTGCGGGGTGAAGATCTCGAGCCGGATGCCATCGGGATCCTCGAAGAAGATCCCACCGGAATCCGCGCCTTCGCTGTGCGGGACGATCCCGCCGTGGAGCGGCTCCAGGCCGGCGGAGCGCAACAGCTCCTCGAACGCTTGAACCTCGGCGATCGAATCGACCCGGAACGACAGGTGATGGAGGCCGGGGGTGGCGGCCGAGTACCGGCCATCGGATTGCTGCCACAGGGTCAGGACAAGGCGGTCGCCGTCACCCAGAAACGCGAACATGCGGCCCGCTTCCCGCGATTGGCCGATCGTGGTAAAGCCGAAAACCTGCTCGTAGAACGAGCGCGAGCGGTCGAGATCGCTGACGTTCAAGCCGACATGGCCGGTTGTCAGCGTCCGGGGCAGATCCGTGGCAATCGCGGCGGTCATGGTCTTCTCCTCGTTCAAGGGATAATTGAAACGGCGCCCCAATGTCCATATCTAAAGACCGTATTGACATGGCTCACTACAACCTAGCACGTCCGTATATCCATGTCAATACGTTCTTTGAATGGTATATACTCGCGGCATCGTCGTTGGAGTGCAACGCGGAGCTGGAGATGGCCCGGGTCCCCGGACTACACATGGAGGCAGCGGACAACGAACTGGGTCACGGAGATGCCGGACGAGCGATTCTCATTCGTCGGCGAGGCCCTGCCGCTGGATCTGGTCAATACGGAACAGGTTGTCCGGGGCAAGCCGGTCGACCTGCTCGCGACCCCGGACGACTTCGTCGCGTGGTGGCGCGCAGCAGGTGAGCGCTACCCGGCGACGCTCACACCAATTGGCGACGCGACGGCGGCCCTCCCCGCCGTGCTGGACCTGCGGGCCGGGTTGCGGCGCGTCTTTGAGGCCGCCGCTGAAGGCAGATCGCCCGCCGAAGCCGATCTCGAAGCGATTAATCTGATCCTGCGAGGCGGCTATCTCGCCCTTGAACCTGATCCGGCCACGATCGTTCGCGCCGTCGCCCGCCACACCGATCGCGGCGCGGCCGCGCTGCTGTTCCCGATCGCCCGAGCGGCCGTCACCCTTCTCACAGAGCGCGATCTCTCCCGGCTTCACCGCTGCGGCAACGAGCGCTGCGTCTTGCTCTTCTACGACACGACCAAGAGCGGCACCCGGCGCTGGTGCAGCCTCGGATGCATGAATCGGGCGCGGTCGCTGCGGCGTTATCGTGAACGGACGCATAAATCCGACGCATGATCTTGCAGGGTGCGACCCTGGGATCGTGGCGTCCCAGAGCTGTTTCCAATCCGGGGCAGTTTCATGGGGTTGCGACGGAGCAATTTAGTCGCTATAGTGCTGGGCATGGTCAATATTGCTGCCACCACCGCGACCACTACCAAGACTATGAAGGCCACCGGAATCGCGATTACCGCGATTACGATTATGTGGCCTGCTGGTTCGAGGTTGGGAGGCTAGGGCGGCAGACGCAACGACCCAATCGAGACGGACCAGCAGGCGGGAGGCGAACAGGCCCCCGCTTTTTTGTTGTCCACGAGCGGTCAGCTTTGAGCCATTTGCCAATCACTGGCGGCCGATGGCTCGGAGACGGCCGAAGCGCGCAGAGATGATTCACGGAGCAACGGCGCTCCACGTTGGACGGGAAATCCGCACCCCGTCAAAACCTGACGGCTGAAAGCTGATCGCTGAAGGCTGACAGCTGGGAAGGAGTTCGCCGTGATCGTCTTGAAGTTCGGGGGCACGTCGGTCGGAGACGCGCGCCGCGTCCGCGAAGCCGCCGCCATCGTTGAGGCCCAATCATCCCCTCGGGTCGCGGTGGTCTCCGCCGCCGGGGGCGTCACCAATCTGCTCCTCGACGCGGCCCGGGCGGCGGCGGCCGGCAATCCTGCTCGCCGGGCCGAAGCGATCGGCGCCATCCGCGATCGCCACCTGGGCATTGCGGCCGAGATTCCGGTCGAGCGCGAGCGCACCGCCGCCCTGGCCGTCCTCGACCAGCTCCACGCTGGCCTGGACGAGACCCTCGACGAGATCGCCGCCGCCGGAGAGGTCGACGCGGCCCGCTCTGACCGGGTCGTCTCCACTGGCGAGAAGGCGATGAGCGCCTTGATGGCCGCTACCCTCCGCTCCCGGGGCACACCGGCCGCCCACGTCTGGGCTGACAAGGTCATCGCCACCGACGATCGCCATGGCAACGCCCGGCCGGACCGCGAGCGGACACGGGTCGCGGCCGGGGCGGTTGTCCGCCCTCATCTCGATGCCGGCCAGACTGTCGTCTTTACCGGCTTCATCGGATTCGCCCCGGACGGCTCCACCACCACCCTTGGCCGCGGCGGCTCCGACTACAGCGCCACCCTCCTCGGCGCCGCGCTCGACGCCGACGAAGTCCAGATCTGGACCGACGTGCCCGGCATCCTCTCCGCCGATCCCCGCCAAGTCGCCGATGCCCGGGTCGTCCCCCAGGTGAGCTTCGATGAAGCTCAGGAACTGGCCCACTTCGGCGCCAAGGTGCTCCACCCGCGCACGATCCGGCCGGCGGTCGCCCAGGGCATCCCGGTCCGCATCCTCTCGACCTTCGCCCCGGATGAGCCGGGCACCCTGGTGACCCGAGAAGCCGAAACCGGCATCGCCGCCACGATCAAGGCCGTCACGGCTCTGCGCGGCCTGATCCTCCTCACCGTCGATGTACCCGAACTCGAGGATCTGGCCGGCGCGGCGGCCGCCGCCTACGGCGTCATCCACCAGGACGGCGTCGAGGTTGCGTTCGCCTCGCAGGGCTCTTCGCGCCGGCGGATGACCTACCTGATCGACGCCGTCACCGGCTGCGCCCACCTGCAGAGCCGACTGGGCGAGACGCTTCGCGATTTCGAGGCCGATGTCTCCTGCACGGAGGATGTCGCCGTGGTCGCGGCCGTCGGCGCGGGGGCGGCAAACCAGCCTGGTGCCCTGGCCCGGATGCTCGAAGTGCTCGGCAAGGCCGATGTACCGGTGCTGGGCGCCTCGCAGCAGGATTCCAACGTCGCCCTGATCGCGGCGGTCCCCGCGTCCTATGCCGAGCGGGCCGTCGCCGCCGTCCACGACGCCTTTATCAAGCCCCAGGTCGCCACCGCCAGGACTCGCCGGGGCCGCCGCACCTCGCTCCTTGCCGAGACTATCCGCGTCGGCTGACGAAGTGCCGAGTGCCGAGTGCCGAGTGCCGAGGAAATGTGCTCCGCGGCCCGCTCGTCTCGCGACTCACGGCTCACGTCTCCCGACTCTCAGCACTCGGCACTCGGTACTCGGCACTCACATCCAAGGAGCTTCCAATGCGCGATGAACGGATTCCGGTAGCGGTGCTGGGCGCGACGGGCAGCGTCGGCCAGCGGTTTGTTCAACTCCTGGCGGCCCATCCCTGGTTCAGGCCGGCGGAGCTTGTCGCCTCCGAGCGGTCGGCGGGTAAGCGCTACCGCGAGGCGACCGACTGGCGGCTCGATGCCTTCATGCCGGAGATCGCCGCCGATCAGCGGATCCGAGGCTACGACGAGGATCTGGAGAGCCCGGTCGTCTTCTCCGCTCTGCCGGCCGAAGTCGCCGGCGAGATCGAGCAGCGAATGGCGAAGTCCGGCCACGCGGTCCTCTCCAACACGCGCACCCACCGGATGGAGTCCGACGTCCCCCTGCTCATCCCCGAGGTCAACGCCGAGCACATCGCGGTGATCGAGACCCAGCGGCGCAACCGGGGCTGGAGCGGCTTCATCGCCACCAACCCGAATTGCTCGACGATCCATATGGTCCTCGCCCTGAAGCCGATCCAGCAGGCGTTCGGCCTCGAGGCAGTCTTGGTGACGACGATGCAGGCGGTCTCCGGCGCGGGCTACCCGGGCGTGCCTTCGCTCGATATGATCGACAACGTCGTCCCCTACATCGGCGACGAAGAAGAGAAGATGCAGACCGAGACCCAGAAGCTGCTGGGCGGATTCGGGCCGGATGGCTTTACACCGGCCGAGTTCATCGTCAGCGCCTCCTGCAACCGCGTTCCCGTGCGCGATGGCCACACCGAGTGCGTCTCCGTCCGCACGAGTTCCCCGGCAACCCCGGAGGATGTCATCGCCGCGATGGAATCGTTCCGCGGCAAGCCGCAGGAGCTCGATCTGCCCAGCGCCCCTCCTCAGCCCGTGATCGTCCGTCGGGAGGCCAACCGCCCCCAGCCCGCCCTGGACCGCGACACCGCCCGGGGTATGGCCTCGATCGTCGGCCGTGTCCGCCCCTGCCCCCTCCTCGGCACGAAGTTCGTCGTCCTTGGCCACAACACCGTCCGAGGCGCGGCCGGAGCCTCTATCCTCAACGCCGAACTGCTCAAGGAAGAGGGGCTGTTGCCGCTGTAAGGTCTGGAGTCCCCGCCGCCTTGCGCGGCGGGCGGACCCATTACCTGGAGAGCAATGCGAGGGCGGGCGCAAACGACTCGATGCTTTGCGGGGTTTCGGGATCGAGTTGGACATGCACCTCGGCGATGCCCGCGTCCGCGAAGCGCAGCAGGAGGTCGGCGTGCTGCTCCGGCGTTCCGTCGACGGCGCCCATCGCCAACCGGCCCTCGCGAATCACCGTGCTACCCGGTTCCAATTCCCAGCCGGGTAGGTTGAGCATGAGCCCGTGGGTTCGCGGCAGGGTCGCCGGATCACGGCCCGCCGCCAGGCAGGCGTCGTCGACCATCTTCATGATTGCCGGGACCTCCGCCGGATCATTGATCCATGGGCAGTTCCAGATGTCGGCGTAGCGGGCGACAAGCTCAAGCATCTTCGGCGACCCGCCGGGCACGTTCAATCGCCCGGCAAGCGGTGTCCCGCCAATCGTGCCGATCATGATCGGCGCCCCGGATGGGCGTGGACCCCGCGGGCGGAGTTCGCAGTCGTTCGCCTGGTAGAAGCGGCCGGAATAGTCGATGTGCCCGTCGCGCAGGAGCCCGCGATGATCGTGATCGCCTCCTCGAATCGGGAGACGCGGTGGTCGAACGGGTAGCCGAAGGCCGTGTATTCCGGCTCGTGCCAGCCCGATCCAATCCCGAGGATTAGCCGCCCGCCGCTGATCTCATCGACCGTGTCCGCCATCTTGGCGAGCAGGGCGGGATTGCGGAATCCACCGCCGAGCACCCAGGTGCCGATCTGGACGCGAGATGTCGTGGCGGCGAGGGCGGAGACCAGCGACCAGGCTTCCCAGATGCCGTAGTCTGGTGTGCCGGGAGGACGGTGGATCAGGTGGTCAGGAATCCAGATCGAATCGAACCCGACATCTTCGGCGACTCGCGCCCGAGCCGCAAGATCGTGCCAGCTTGGGGTGGTGGTGCCCCCGCGATCCTCGACAGACGTGATGATCAGCCCGACTTTGATCGGTCGCTGTTTCGACATGTTACTCACCACCTGCATCCTTGACCAGGGCGGTGTCGATCGTGTCGAACACGCTGTGGCGAGGCGCGTAGCCAAGCATCCCCCGAGCTTTGGCGGTGCTGTGGTGGATCCGAATCGGTTCACCGGGGACTGTCGCCTCGACGATGGGCTGTCCGGTCTTACCGGCGATATAGGAAACGGCTTCGTCGAAGGCGAAGGGGGCCGGGCCGCTCAGATTGAACGCCTCTCCGATCGCGGCCGGCTTCTCAAGCAGCAGGAGCAGGCCCTGGACGAGATCGCGCACGTCGCAGAAGTGGAAGAGCCACGGCCGGCCCGATTCGTCGCGAGGTATCCAGAGCTGGTTGGTGTCGGGCAACACTCTCGCCGCCAGTTCGTCGGCGACAGCCTCGCCGTTCCGGCCGCGGACGAACTCGATCATGGAGCGAAGATGCAGGAAGTTGCCGAGTGGCCGGTCAGGGCGGAGAACCTCCCACGGTTCAATCGTCAGGGCAAAGCGGGCGATTGCGCCCGGAATTCCGTGCGCCCGACCGTAGTAGCGCACCAGGTCCTCGCCACTGAGCTTGGTGTAGCCGTAGAAGCTGTAGGGATTGGTCGGGTGGCTCTCGTCGATCGGCAGGTATTTGGCGTGGAGGGAAGGGTAGACCTCGTCGCTGCTGGCAAAGACGAAGCGCTTGATGCCGGGGTTGTGCACCGCTATGGCGTGCAGGACGTTGAACGTCGAACGCAGATTGTCTTCCATCAGGGCGGGATCATCTTCGCCCTTGCGGAAGAGCAGCATCGCGCCGAGGTGCATCACCGCGTCACACCCGTGGACGGCCTGAGCGCAAAACTCGGGGTCGCGCAGGTTCCCCTGGATGCAGGTCGCCCCGGCTCGTTCCGCCCGCTCCAGACCAGGATCGTCCGGTAAGAGCACGGCGCGCACGTCCGCGCCCTGAGCGATGAGAGCATCGGTCAGATTTCGCCCGATTCTGCCGGCCGCGCCGGTCACCAGCACTTTCACTGACAATCCCTTCAGCCGGCAGATCGTTGCCGGCCCGCGATCGCGGCGAGGGCAGCGATCGTTGAATCGACGTGGACAATGAACTCAGCCGTGATTTCAATCTGGTGGGCGACCGGCGGGTTGGGATCGAGATCGGCGGTGTTATTCCAATTGCCGCCCGCTTCCTGTCCCGCGCGAAACCAGTCGCCCATCTTGATGAGCCACGGCTCATACGCCGCATCGCCGGACGCGAGCGAGATCAGAGAACTCCCCCAGGCGCTCTTGCAGACTTGCTTCGTTTCGAATTGGCCGGGTGTCGTCTCCATCGAAAAGCGCTGATATGCGCCCGCGAGATTGAGCCAGCGATCTTCACCGGTGGCCATGAAGAGATGAGCGAGGCAGGCGGCCGCAATTCCGCCGTTGTAGTGGTATTGCTGGATCTCACCCGACTCGTTGATGTACTGCTTACGGTTCTCGCCCTCCGGCACCTCGGTGGCGAGCCCACCGGCGGTGGTCCAGATCGTGTAGAGGCGATCGGGCAATTCGGGCTGTGCTCGCCACAGGCGCTCCAGCCACTCACCCACCTTGATTGCCTCGTCGATGCGGCCGGTGATTGTGGCGGACATGCCGTATTGGCAGGTGGGGAAGAGGAGTTGACGGCCGTCGGGGCCAGTCTCCTCTCGGTTCATGAAGACTCCGCCAGTTTCGGGGTCTTGAAACTGGCTGGCAAAGGACATCGCCCGGCGGGCGATGTCGAACCGGCGGAGGAGCATCGCACCGTAGGCAAGAATGGTCTCCGGGTACGTATTGGTAGAGCGATTGGCGACGGGATCCCACGCGACCGCCGCGTTGAACCGGCCGTCACTGCCCAACCGTGTGCGCTCGATCCAGTCGAGCACGCGCATCCCGGCCGCCGTCTCGCCGCAGACTTGGAGCGCCCACGGCACCCGGTAGTAGCTGACCCTCGAGCGGCCAGAGTCAGCGACCTCCCCGTCCGCCGCGATGTTCGCGAGCAGGAAATCGCAACCCTTACGCCGAGTCTCCAGATAGCTCGCGAACTTCTCCTCGATTGCGACGTCCGCTGTTGCCACCATCATCGCGTTCCCTCCAATGCTGTGCAGCGTGGAATCACAGTCGTCGCAATCGCGGGTCGAGTCGATCGCGCATCGCGTCTCCGACGGTATTGAGCGAGAGCACGAGGACGAAGATCGATATTCCCGGCGCGAGCACGTACCACGGCGCCTGGGCCGGATAGCTCTGGGCGCTTTTGAGCATCGTGCCCCAGGTCGCGGTGGGCGGCTGGACCCCGAGCCCGAGGTAACTGAGTCCCGCCTCGATGAGCACCGCCACCGCCATCGCCAGTGTGATCTGCACCATGATGGAAGGGAGGCAATTCGGCAGGATGTGGCGCAGGATCAGGCGCGTCTCCGACGCGCCCGCCGCGCGGCTGGCGGTCACGAAGTCTTCGTGCTTGAGCACCAGCACACTGCCGCGGACAAGACGGGCAAAGCGGGGCAGGTAGATCGCGCCGATCGTCAGGACAATCGACTTCTGGGACGCCCCCATTGCCGCCACTACCAGGATCGAGAAGAGTACCGCCGGGAAAGCGAGCAGGGCGTCCTGAAACCGCATGATGAAGGAGTCGATGAACCCACCGCGGAAGCCCGCGATCACGCCCAGCGGCACCCCGGTCGCGACTGCCGCCGTCACGCCAAGCACGCTGATCACGAGCTCAACCCGCGCGCCATGGATGATCCGGCTGAGGATGTCGCGGCCGAACTCGTCCGTTCCCGCCAGGTGACGCCAGGACGGTGCGGCGAGCAGGTCTTTGCCGAGCGCATCTGGATCGGACGGTGCCAGCAGTCCAGGAACAAGCGCCGCGATAACCGCGAGAAGCACGAACGTGAGGGCGACGGCAAAGAGTGGGTCGGCGTGCCGGCCAAGGATCCGGCGGCGGAGACCGATCCACATCGCGCTCGGGCTACGTGGCGCAGCAAGCGTGTGGCTGCTCACCGCCGACGGTCCTCCACGCTACGAGACCCGGAGCTTCGGGTTGAGCAGCCCGTATCCGAGATCGACGGCGAGATTGACCAACGTCAGTCCAACCGCGACGAACAGCACCGAGGTCTGCACGAGCGGGTAATCGCGGTCGAAGATCGCCTGCACGGTAAGCCAGCCGATCCCGGACCAGCCAAAGACCTGCTCGATGATGACCGCGCCACCGAGCAGCGCCCCGATCTCGAGACCGGCAATGGTGAGCACGGGAATGAGCGCGTTGCGAACCGCGTGCTTGACGATCACGACGCGCTCGCGCAGTCCCTTGGCGCGCGCGGTGCGGACGTAGTCCGCGGCAAGCACATCGATCAGGTCAGCACGAAGGAAGCGCATCAGCGTCGCGGAGAGATACAGGCCAAGCGTAGCCGCCGGCATCAGCAATCGCTGGATGTTCTCAACCGGGTCTTCGGTGAAGGGCACGTACCCAGACGCCGGCAGCCACTTCAGCTTGACACTGAAGACCAGGATCAGGGCCAGCCCAAACCAGAAACTCGGCACCGCGAGCCCCGCGCTGACGAAACCGACGGCGGCACGGTCGACGATCGTCCCTCGTCGGATTGCCGCCAGGATGGCCATGGGAAAACTGACGAAGAACGCAAACAGCGAAGCCGCCAGGACAAGTTCTAGCGTGGCCGGCAGCTTCTGGACGAAGAGGTCAAAGGTCGGCCGTTTGCTCCGGACGGAGTCCCCGAACTCCCCTTGAGACAAGTCCTGTAACCAGAGCACGTACTGAACGGGAATCGGGCGATCCAATCCCATCTCGTGACGAAGCGCTTCCAGCTTCGGCTTGTTCTCCTCGCGGGCCGCTTCCCGGCCCATTTTCATTGCCGCCGGATCGCCTGGCGCCATCCGGATCAGGGCGAAGACGATGATCGAGACAAAGAAGAGCGTGGGAATGGCCTCGAGACATCGTCGCGCCGCATACCGGGCCATCTGGGTTCCTCAAAACGATCACGCAATCAGACGGGGACATCGTAGGGGTGCGATTTATCGCGCCCGGCTGCCAGCCACGAACGATCGTGAAGGGAACGTGGGCGCGATTTATCGCGCCCCTACGAAATCCAGGGCCCTCTACTCGCCTATCTTTGCGCCACTGACGAAGACGAAGCCGAGCGGGTTGATCTCCCATCCTGTTACGTCCGGGGCCAGCAACGACGCCTGGGGTGCCTCCTGAATGACCATGATCGGTAGCTCCTGCACCGTCAGGTCCTGGAGCTCGCCATAGAGCGCCGTCCGCTCCGCCTGGTCGAGGGTCTGGTTCGATTCGGTCGCGAGGCGCGCCGCATCGGGGTTTGTCCAGCCGTCGTCCAAATGGGGCTTGAGGCCGAGGCTGACGAAGTAGTTCGGGTCCGCGAAACCTGGGAAGACGTTCCAGATCACGTCGTAGGTGTGGTTGATGTAGTTGTCCAACCAAACGGAGAGTTCCTGGACCTCGATGTTCATGGTGATACCAGCTTCGGCGAGGCCGGCCTGCCAGATCGTCGCGGCCTTTTCTCCATCGGGATAGCCCTGAATGCAGAGACAAGTGAACTCAAGGTCGGTGACGCTGGCTTCCGTGAGCAGCGCGGTGGCGGCAGCGGGGTCGTACGGATAGCCTGCTTCTTCTTTGTAGGCCCAGTGGGTCGACCCGACAAAGCTCCACTTCGGAAAGCCCTCGCCGTTGAAGACGGTCGCCTGGACCGCCGCCTTGTCGAGACAGTGGGCGAGCGCCTGACGGACCGCCACGTTGGACCGGATTGCCTCGTGATTCTTGCCGAGCATCTCGAAGAGGTGAATTGAGGTCGTTGGAACGATCACGGCGGACACGTCGGTCGAGTCCTTGAGCGGCGCCGCCTGCGAAACCGGGACGTTCAGCACCGCGTCCACCGTGTCGCTCTGCAGGTTGGTGATCGCGATCTGGGCTTCCGGGATGATCTTGAACGTCAGCTTATCGACACCCGGCACGCCCGACTCGTGGTAGTTCGGGTTGCGCTCGAGCACGATGCTGTCGTTGGGCGTCCATTCGACAAACGTGAATGGGCCGGTTCCGACTGCCGTGGTTTCGATCTCTTCGGCGATCTCGGGCGAGATGATGCTTAGCGGAACAAGGCCATCGAGGAAGTCTGCCTGCACGTTCGTAAGGGTGATCTTGACTGTCTTCGGATCGACGACCTCATAGCCGGCGATGTTGGCCACGCGGCTCGCCCAGACTGTCTCCTTCTCCGCGATCCGCTTG
The DNA here is from genome assembly GCA_963849635.1 of uncultured Chloroflexia bacterium. GTDB lineage: Bacteria > Chloroflexota > Chloroflexia > Thermomicrobiales > UBA6265 > CAVRUD01. The sequence goes on from CAWKIA010000024.1 coordinate 39,424, forward strand.
AAGGAGAACTCGATATGGCTCGCCTCGACCGCCTGCCCGCTGTGGTAGGTCAGGCCATCCTTGAGTGTGAAGATGTAGGTCTTGTCGTCGGGATTCTCCCAGGATGCAGCCAGATCGCCGACGTAGCTGAGGTCCGGTGCGTACTTCACCAGGCCGTTGAAGACGGTGAAGCGCATCATGTTGCCAAAGACGAGGAGCTGGCTGACATGAGGATCGGTCGTGTCGATGTCGCCGTCGGCCGCGACGACCAGTTCGCCGCCATCCTGGGCGAGCACCCTGAGGCTGCCCAATCCAGGTGTCGCCAGGGCCGCACCGAGGGCGGTTGCCCCGACGCCGAGGAGTCCAGCCTTCTCCATCAACGTTCGACGATTGAGTTTGCCCTGGAAGAAAGCGCTAACCAACGATTCGGCTCGAATGCTCTCGGTGCGGTCCCGCATATGCTCCTCCATGTTCACGTAGTTTGCTGCCGGTCAGAGTGAATTACTCGTGCGATATTCCTTCCCGGGACAGGCCGATTCCGCACGCCCTCGCGCCATGCAGCGCCGCGAGGACAGTCCCGTCGTGCAAGGAATCCGCATACCCGGAGCAAGAGGGTTGCATCCTATCCGGCGCATCCGGTTTGTCAAGCGTCCCAACGCGAGCGGCGGACCAACTGAAGTCCAACATCAACTCGATAGCACGATGGAGCCCAGTGACACTCTCTCGTCCGCTTGGCCGTGGCGGCAAGGACGCGTGGCAGCGGCACCGTCTAATCCAGGCTGAACGGCGGCACCGTCGTCTTGAAGAGCCAGTCCTCAAAGAAGGCGCTGAGTTCTTGGCCACTGATCTCTTCGGCGAGGGCGATGAAGTCGGCGGTGGTGGCATTGTCATGACGATAGCGCTCTGTCCACGCTTGGAGGAGCGTGAAGAAGGCGTCGTCTCCGACGGTGATTCTGAGGGCGTGGAGGGTCAGGGCGCCACGGCCATAGATCGCGGTGGGCGAGAAGAGTTGGTCCGGACCGGGGTCGCCGGTGAGCAGCGGCGGGCCGGGTGCGAACAGGTTCTGAAGTCTCCTGTTGCGCGCTTCCACTCCTTGCGAGTGTTCGAGCCAGAGTACTTCGGCGTAGACGGCGAACCCTTCGCTCAGCCAGATATCGCGCCAGTTGTGAATACTGACCGAATCGCCGAACCACTGGTGGGCTAATTCGTGGACGATTGTGAGCTCGAAGCTGCTCAGCAGGTTGGGCGCGACCGGAACGTCTCGGCCTTCGCGCAGGGACCCGAAGATTGGGAGCGTCTGCGTCTCGAGTGCCAATCCGATCGATTCACTGATGACCGTGGCCCCAAGCGATTCGAACGGGTATGGCCCGAAGACAGACTCCAGATAGGCAAGGATCTCAGGGATTTTCCTGAAGGTAGCGCGCTGATCGTCGGGAACGGTCGGAGCGAACGAGATCTGGATCGGGAGTCCGGTGGCGCCATTGAGGTTCTCGGTCTCGAGCAACCCGGCATGGAGGGTGACGAGGTAACTGGCCATCGGATCGGGCGAATCCCAGACAAACGTTGTGCTCTCCCCGTTGTCGACGTGATCGATGAGGGAACCATTGGCGACGACAGTGAACGGCTCGGGTACGGTGTAGCGGGCGGTGTAGGATGCTTTGTCGGCGGGATGCTCATTGACCGGGTACCAGTAGCGGCTGCCGGTCGGCTCGCCCAGGGTAAAGATCTCGCTGTCGGTTGCAAACCAGCCACCCCGAATGACCGGCGTTTCGTCGGGATCGGCTCCACCCAGGCCAATGGTCGAATCTTCGAGCGCCGGCGGAGCGGGACGCGCCAGGGACGCCGCCACCGGGGTGCCGTGATAGCGCACGGTGACCGCGAAAGATGTGCCGGTGGCGATAGGCTCCGCGGGAGTAATGGTCAGTTCCTTGCCGTTTCGGGCGTACTGCGTTGGGACACCGTCGACCGAGATGGCATCGATGGTGAGCCCTTCGAAGTCCAGGTTGAATGCGCAGAGGCTGGTCGACGCCTGAGCGTCGATGGTGACGGTCGCTTCAGCGATCTCGCCCCAGTTCCGTCAAGGTTGAGGTCCAGATCGTAGTGGAGCACGTCGTAGCCGCCGTTGCCCATCGTCGGGTAGTAAGGGTCCCCGATGCCGTTCGACCCGATTGCACAGGAAGAGCTGGAAGACTGGGTGGCGCCGATGGCGCGGACCGGTATGCCGGCGGTGAGAATGAGAACGAAGAGGAGAGCGAATTGAGGGTTCCAGATTCGGCCCCGCATCGCTTTGTCCCTTTCTTGCACAGTCCGTACGGCGTCCGGCCTGGGCGATGGCGGACGATCCAGACGTAGCGTGAGTCTGATCTAGTCAGGACTGCCGGCGCAACCGATGTCTTCCCGCGCCAATATATAAGAGCGAGCGCCGGGGCCATGTGGCACCGGCGCTCGCGTCTCATCGGTGGAATTTGTCGAAGGTTTACTTCGAGATGAAGTAGACGACGAGCGCGGCGGACGGCTGATCCGGGGTGAGGACGAAGCCACCCGCGTGGGGCTCCTGGATCGTAGTGCCATCGGTGGTGAAGGCGAACCAGTCGTAGCCGGCCGGGTAGGCGTACACCATGTTCGAGTAGGCGATGCCGCTCGAGATGTCCTGGCTGATGGTCAGGCCCGACCACGTGAAGGCGCCTCCGTTGAGGGATGCGTCTGCGAGGTGCAGGTCGGTGTCGCCCTGGAAGCCGAAGTCGAATCCGTCGGTGATGAGGGTGCAATCTGGGCTGTAGAGCGTGGCGAAGGTCATGCCCGCCGGGCAAGCGTAGAAGCTCGCCTCAATGGAGCCGGTGTTGGCGGGCTCGCCCGAGCCTGCCTCATCGCCGAGTTGAACGGTGCGGCTGATGCACAGGTACTCCCGTTCCGCCGGAAGATCGACATTCACGACGCTGGCGTCGAACTCGACATGGGGGAGATCGGCGCTGCTGTCCTGGCCGCCGCAGATGCCCACGGAGTGCCCCAACTCTGAGCCAGAATCGAGGACGACCTGGTACGGGCCAGCCGGCAGTCCGAGGAAGGCGGCCGTGGCATTGACCGGATCAACTCCGGAGGAGAAGCTCTCGCCAGTGTTGAGGTTGGTGATCGTGACGAGCATATCGGTGACGGCCCCGCCGCCAAAGCATGGATTTCCAGCGCTGGTGTCCTGCGCTTGCTCGATGGTCACACCGGCCGGGCAGAGCTCGGTCAAAACGAGGATCTTGCTGGTGCTGGCGGAGACAGGGTCGGAGTTCGGGACCTGGGTGGCGACCGGCGAGGCATCCGCGGTCGGGTTGGACTCAGCGGCCGGAATCTCGTCGCCGATCACGGCGACGACCACGCGAGTTCCGTCCTCGCTGGCTTCGATGTCGACCGTGCCATCGACGGCAGTGGCGTCGCCTGCCTCAAGGTCATCATTTCCGATCGTGGCAGCGCCCGACAGGACAATAACCAGGGCAGGAGCGGAGGAGCGGATGGATGTGGACTCCCCTTCGTCCAACTTCGCTGCGATCAACTCGACCGAGCGGTCGCCGTTAGGAGCAGTGAAGGCTTCGCTGGCGAAGACCAGGGTGTCGCCGTTCGGGTCGCTCGACTCCGCTGCCGGCACCAGTCCGATCCTTAAAGTAGGAGGTGCTGGCGTCGCCCAGGCTTTCGCGGCGCTGGACCGTTCCTTCGTTTGTGAAGGCGGCTTCTCCGCTGGCAAGGTGAACGCGGGCGCCGGTGGCCTCATCGGTCAAGAGCAGGTCGTCGCCGGTCGCAATCGCGAATCCCAGCGCCCGCTCCTCAAAGCCGGCCGTGCCAATCTCTTCGGCAGTGTCTTCGACGAGACGCCATGCGATCTCTCCGCTCGGCAGCGAGTCGACTCCCTGAGCGACGACTTCGGCGTTGTTGCCCGCCAGAGACGAGCCATTCGACGCGTTAGCGTCGACCTGTGCGATGGCCCGGGATTGAGCTGCAGGAAGCAAAGACAGAACGAAGACGAGCAATGCGGTGGTAATCGCGATCCGCCGGAGCGGGCGCAAGGAGAGATGAAACGCGGCCGAGGGAACGCGCAAAGACACGGACATATTCCTTTCGAGGGATCCTGCGACCCTGTGGTTGAAATGGAACGAGTCGGGAGTGGACGTGCTCTCGCACCTGATTCGTTACCGGTTTACGTTCAGGGCATCGAGCGATGTCATAAGAATGTCTTACGTCTGGCGGCATGCCAACAGTGGGATCATGTAATCGTGGTCGCCGACTATGCGGTGCTGTCTAAGCATCTCGGCAAGATGCTTAAGCCCGGAAGCCAGGGGCTCGAACTAATTCGCTTTGCTCCAAAGCGTTGGCAGTGATGTCCAGAGCGAGGCGGGTCTTGCCGACATCCCAGGTCCGATCATTGTTACAAGGTGGCGTCCGTGCTCGCCGAGCAGAGCGCGGACTTCGTCGGTCTCGCGCACCCGGCCGATCAAGGGCGTCATCGGGGGTGAACAGGGGGGCGGTGATCATGGGGCTGTGTGGAGAACCGGTGCGACAGTCTGAGGCTGGCTCGCAAGCGTCAACAACGCCAGGACGCCGCCGTTGACACAATGATTCGGAGGCCGTATTATTCGGAGTACGAATGGTTCGGCAGCCGAAAGGAAGCAACAATCACAGCAATCGTCGCAAGCCCCGTGGATGACCCCACGGACCACGATAACGATGATTTGTTGGAAGAGGCGGTTGTGCTCTTGCCCGAGGTGGGCAAGTGTCTGTTCGCCTCCATCATGCGGCATCCAAGCGTCGAAGGCTTGACCATGCCGCAGATCAAGGCACTCGGATTCCTCGGCCACCACGCTCCCTGCACGGTTGGTGAGCTGGCAAACGGGCTGGGGATCGCGATGGCGACCGCGTCCGAAGCGGTCGACCGCCTGGTGGAGCGCTCGCTGATCGAGCGCCAGGCAAACCCCACCGATCGTCGCAGGGTTATGTTGACGCTGACGGCCCAGGGACGGTCCCTGACGGACGACCTGCTGGCCATCCGGCGTCGTCAGATGCGCTCGGCCTTTGCGCACTTGTCCGGCGAAGACCGCGCCGCGTTCGTCAATGCCCTCAGAGTACTGGTGGGGGTACTTGGCGACGACATCGAACCCGGAGCGGAAAAGAATGGGGCCGCGACGGCGGCCTGATCACCCCCAGGCTAAGGGGACCGGACAGACCGGCGACCAACTCACAATTCGACAGTTTTCCAGTTCAATCGTTGAGGACAGAAAACACCGGTGACCTCGCCGGTCGGAGGAGATTTTATGTCGCAACCAGTTGCGTCCGCCCGGTCAGTGGGCGGAATCTCGGGCGGAGGAGCCGGCGCCGGCACAGGGGAGCGCAATCCCTGGTTGGTGCTCGTGGTGCTCTGCACGGCGGTCTTCATGCTCCTGCTGGACACGACGATCGTCAATGTCGCCCAGCGCAAGATTCAAGAATCACTCAACGCGGATCTGACCCAGATCCAGTGGGTTCTCGATAGCTACATTCTCGCCTTCGCCGTCTTCCTCCTCTCTTTCGGCCGCCTGGGCGATGTCTTCGGCCGCAAGAAGCTCTTCATGATCGGAATCACGGTCTTTACCCTGGCCTCCGCCCTGTGTGGCGCCTCGGTCTGGATCGGCGACATCCTGGGCGTCTCCAGTATCTCGGTCTTGATCGGCGCCCGCGTCATCCAGGGCCTCGGCGGCGCCTGCATGATGCCGCAGTCGCTCTCCCTGCTCACCATTGCCTTCCCCGCCGAGAAGCGCGGCGCCGCGATGGGCATCTGGGGCGCAGTGGTCGCTCTCGGAGCCGTCACTGGCCCGATCATCGGTGGTCTGATCGTCACCGACTTCGCCTGGGAGTGGATCTTCCTGATCAACCTGCCGGTCGGTGCCGCCGCCCTGTGGGCGACGCGGGAAATCGTGCCGGAGTCGGTCGATCCGCTGGCGACGAAGCGGATCGACTGGGGCGGGCTCGCCCTCTCCGGGGTCGGCATCTTCTCCCTCGTCTACGCCTCGATCGAAGGCAACGCGAAGGGCTGGACCAGCCCGTTGATTCTCGGTCTTTACGCCCTGAGCGTGGTCCTGCTGGTCGCCTTCATCTGGTGGGAGAGCCGCGTTGCTGACCCGATGATGAAACTCGAGCTGTTCAAGCTGCGCAACTTCTCCATCGGCGCCGTCATCTCCCTGATCGTCTCGTTCGGGATGCTGGGGATCTTCTTCCCGATGACTATCTTCCTCCAAGGCGTCCTTGGCTTCACCCCGATCAAGGCCGGACTGACGATGACGCCAATGTCCCTGATGCTCATGGTGGCGGCTCCGATCTCCGGGCGGTTGACCGACCGGATTGGCGCCCGCTGGATCATGGTGACGGGCCTATCCCTGGTGACGGTGGGCATCCTCTTCATCATCAACCGGGTCGACACGCACACCAACTGGGTCCACCTGCTCCCGGCGCTGCTGGTTGCCGGAGCCGGCATGGGGATGACCTTTGCCCCGATGACCGCCGCCGCCATGGCCGATGTGCCGCCGCGGATCACGGGCAGCGCCTCCGGGATCATCAATACGATGCGCAATATCGGCCAGGTGCTTGGTATCGCCATCCTGGGCTCGGTGCTCGCCACGCAGGTCGGAACCCACACAGCCGATCGCCTGGCGGAGACGTCACTCGATCCCGCGACGCAGGCCCAGGCGGTCAGCCTGGCCAAGGAGAGCCGGTTCGAGCAGATCGCCGGCATTCTTCCGGCCGATCAGGTTGCTGGCGTGATGCGTGACGTGCAGTTGGCCTTTATCGATAGCCTCCACAACACCTTCCTCGTCGGCGCCCTCGCCTGCGCCATCGCGGGTGTGATGGCCTACTTCATCCGCAACCCGTTGCCGCGAGCGGTGACTCGCCAGGCGGCCGAGACCTTCGGCGAGTCCGAGACGAGCACCGCCCCGGTGGTAGTCGCGGCGGACTAGCTGGCGCCTTTATCGATTTCGAGAGACGCGAACGGGGCGGAGAGCAATGGTCTCCGCCCCGATCCGTTTGCCATTAGGTCGGTTTCTTCTTAGGCTCAGATCAGGCCACCCTTACCGCCCGAATCGGATTGCGCATGGCGCACCTCCTCAAAACGTGAGCCGTTTGAACGCTATATCCGCGAGGTCGACCAATCCTTCATGGCCTGCTTGCCCGGCCGGTCGACGTGGACGTGCTGATCGACCCTGGTGACCCAGTCGACCGGGATCCAGTGATGCTGCCCCTGATCATCCCTGGTCAGCTTGATCGAGTTGCCGTCCATGTGATCAACCGTGGCAAACTGGCCACCCTCCGAGCACACGACCGGCATGTGAGCGCGAATCATCTCGGTGTTAACTGGTGTTCTGGTAGCCATAGAGGGCGTTCCTCCATCGGAACAGGCAATATTGCCTGCAGAAGACTACGCAGAAGCCATGCCACGCCACACAGTGAACGGAAAAGAATGGAAAACTACGTACGGACATGATTCCGGGCACGGTACTTGCCGTAATACCTACAGGTGGGGGAATTGGAGCTAGCACCTGCTCCAGCATTCCACCTCAGAGGCAAAGGAGGTACCTGTGGCCATCACCGAAAAGACCATCGATGTCAATGTTCCGATCCGGACCGCGTACGATCAGTGGACCCAATTCGAGTCGTTCCCGCTCTTCATGGAGGGCGTTGAAGAAGTTCGCCAGGTAAACGACAAACGTCTCGAATGGCGCGCGAGGATTGCGGGCAAGTCCGAGACGTGGACCGCCGATATCACCGAGCAAACGCCGGATCGCGCGATCGCGTGGCGAAGCACGAGCGGCGCCGAGAACTCCGGTCGGGTCACTTTCACGCCGGTTGATCCTACGACCACAAGGGTCATGGTTGAGATCGGCTACGACCCGAAGGGCGTGGTGGAGAAGACAGGTGACGCCATGGGCGTGATAGATCGCCGTGTCGCAGGCGACCTTAAGCGGTTCAAGCAGTTCATTGAGGAACGCGGGGCCGAAACCGGCGCCTGGAGGGGCGAGATCCACAGCGGTCAGGTCGAGCACGGAGCCACGAGCTAGCCAGCCAACGAGCCACGATGCTACAGGGAGCGCCCCCGGCTACCCGGCCGGGGGCGCTCCCGTGTCAAGTTCGGAATGGTTCGAGGAGATCGGGGAGGGCCGGAGTTCAGGACCCAAATGCTGCTCCCTCCTCCCCTTCCATACCGGTGCTCGCGGGATTGCTAGTGGGGGCCATCGCAGTCGGCAGTTCGATCGGGCCACCGCCGGGGTCGCTTGACGGCGGACTCATCGACCAGTCACGCCGGACCTGGCCGATAGGGCGATCAACCTGGACGGACTGGTCGACTCGAGTCACCCAGTCGGCGGGAATCCAGTGATGGTGCCCTTGATCGTCCTTCGTCAGTTTGATGTTATTGCCCTCGACCCGGTCGACCGTGCCACAGCGGCCACCGTCGGAGCAGACGACCGGCATATGTTCGCGGATGTCCTGGAGACTGCTGGGAGTCATGGCGCTAACGGTCCTTTCACGAACGCGATCCCGGCGGGTTCGCCGGCTACCGATCCGTGTCGCAGAACGCTTGCCATCCGCGTGGTCACGAGGCCGGCTAGCCGATCCCATATCCGTAGTACGCGCTGAGGCCGTCCCAGTAGTCCGGCGGAGGTGGCTCTGCGGGGTCATACAGGGGCCCACTGAGTACCCGCTCCCGCAAGTGCTCCAGAAACAGGCGATCGCGCTCTAACCGGGCAATAGCGTCGACCGGTATCGCGAATTCACGTAGTTTCGTATCGAGCGTGTGATCAGCGACGACGACAAGGAAACGAATGTGGCCGTTGGCGCCGTCCACCAGGAGATCGCGCACGTTGCCGATCTCCTCGCCCGCCTTGTCGAAGACGCGGCGACTTCGCAGGTCTTGCTGACCTCCACCCGGAGGATCTCCCTGCATGCCGAGGGGAACGAGGGTGCCGTCGTTGCCGTACTCCATCCTGGTGCGTCTCCTGGCTGCGCGTAACGTGAGTCTTTCCGTTGAACCACCGTCAGCAGGAAAGAGACCATCGTCCACTGTTCTTCACTCAGGTGTGGAGTGAATCACAACCCAAGTTGCCTAGCCCACAAAGTTCAGCGTTCCCCACTACCGATCTTGGGCGAAACGCCGTATTATCTCGCCGCGCCTCCGGCTGATCTGAGACGCAGGGATGCACAGATGCAGGGCGGAGCATCCGCGTTCAGGATGGCCGATCAGTTAGGCTCACGCGCGAGAAATGGAGAACCCGGTGACCGACACCAATGTCCCGTCGTCCCAGAAAGTTGTGCTCTGCTACGGCGATTCAAACACCTGGGGCTATGACCCCGCCACCCGGACGCGCTTCGGACCTACGACGCGCTGGACAGGCGTCCTGGCTCAGAACCTGGGACCAGGCTTTCGGGTGATCGAAGAGGGGCTCAACGGGCGGACGACAGTCTTCGATGATCCCCTCTCGCCGGGAAGAAACGGCCTGACCTATCTGCTGCCCTGCCTGGAAAGCCACTGCCCGGTCGATCTGGTCACGATCATGCTGGGCACGAATGACCTCAAGCAGCGCTTCAACCACTCGGCCAGTGATATCGCCGAAGGGGCGGGCCTGCTCGCCGATTTCGCGAAGCGATACGCTCGCCGGAACGACGGCAACCCGGCGACTATCCTCCTCATGGCGCCCCCTCCGATCGTCAATCTGACCGAATTCGATCTCATGTTTGAAGGCGCCTGCGAGAAATCACGCCAGTTCGGGACGTACTACGAGCGCGTCGCCCGTTGGAACGCCGTCCCCTTCCTCGATGCGGGTCAGGTTATTGTCTCGAGCGAGTTGGATGGGATTCACTTCGACGCCGACCAGCACGTCAAATTAGGTGAAGCCGTGGCGGCGAAGGTCCGGTCGCTCCTGGCGGAGGCGTAACGTCTATGCCCCCAGCGGATGCCGGCACAGACTGGCTGGCGGCGATCGACCCCGAAGAAGCCGCCTCCCTGACAGCCACGCTCGTTGCCATCAGGTCGTACCCCGGGGAAGAGCGGGCAGTGCAGGAGGTGGTTGCCACCTGGCTGCGCGCGAACCGCATCGAGGCTGAAGAGCGACCTACCGAGGACTCCAACCGTCCCAATATCGTCGCCCAGATCGAGAACGGCCCCGGGCCTGTCCTCCTGCTCAACGGTCATACCGACACCGTTTTGGCGGCGGAGGGTTGGTCGTCCGACCCGTGGACCCCGCGGCGGGACGGGGACCGGCTCTACGGTCTCGGCGCCTGCGACATGAAATCGGGCGTGGCGGCGGCCATGCTTGCCACCCGCTCCCTCGACCAGCATCGCGACCGCTGGCGCGGTACCGTGATCTTCACCTCGGTTGTCGACGAGGAGGCCTATTCGATCGGGGCCCGAGCCCTGATCAATGGTGGGATTCGGGCGGATGCCTGCATTGTCACCGAATCATCCTGGGAACAACCCGCCCTCGGATCGGTCGGCAAAGTCCTGATCAAGGTCGAGGTCATCGGGAAGGCGTCCCACGCCTCGTGGCCGTGGGAGGGTATCAACGCCGCCGTTGAGGCCGCCCGCTTCGCGGTGGCGATGGAAGGTCTACCGCTGGGCACGCACGCGCGGCTGCGAGCCAGCCAGTGCGTACTCTCGCTGTTGGGCGGCAGTGCCCAGTACGTCATTACCGTTCCCGAGAAGGCAACGATCCTGGTCAACCGGCATATCGTCCCCGGCGAGACCGCCGAGAGCGTACTGGCGCAGTATCAGGCATTGGCTGACAGCCTAAACTCGCCGGCCAGGTTCAAACTCAGCATCGCGCCGCCGTATTATCCGTCGTGGGAGATCGGGACGGACCATCCCTTCGTTGCGGCTCTGGCCACGGCGTACACCGCCGAAACAGGCTCAGTGCCCAAATGGGGATACTTTGGGTTCAGTGATGCCAATCTCTTCAGTGGTGCCGGGATCCCGTCTGTCCAACTTGGTCCTCACGGCGGGAACTTCCACGCTGCCGACGAATGGGTCAGCGTCCAGAGCATCGCCGCGGCGGCGCGGGTGCTGCTCCGCACGGCGGAGGTGATTCTGGCGTAGGCGTCAGACGTATTGAGGGAGCGTTATGCGGTTCGGGGTGCAGGTACGGGCGACGGCGGAGGGCGGTAACCTGCGCGACCTCGCCCGGCGAATCGAGGAAGCGGGCTTCGAATCACTCTGGCTGCCGGAACATACCCACATGCCCGTCAGCGTGGGCCGGGAGCACGCTGAGGGAGCCGACTGGCTCGCCGTCAACATGCGCCTGTTCGATCCCTTTATTGGCCTCGCGGTCGCGGCTGCCGCCACGACCCGGCTGCGCCTTGGCACAGGGGTTTGCCTCATTCCGCAGCACAATCCGATCACGCTCGCCAAGCAGGTTGCCACGCTGGATGTCCTCTCCGACGGTCGATTCCTCTTCGGCGTCGGGGCCGGATGGAACGAGCCGGAACTCGCCCACCATGGCGTGCGGGCCGGAACGCAGTGGACCGTAATGCGCGAGACCGTCGAAGCGCTCCGGGCGATCTGGACATATGAAGAGGCGGCCTACACGGGGACGTACATTCAATTCGATCCGATCTGGCAGTGGCCGAAGCCGGCCCAACGGCCTCATCCCCCGATTCTGGTTGGAGGTGAGGGTCCGCATGTGCTTCGCCGCGTCGTCGCGTACGGCGACGCCTGGATGCCCAACGACCATCCGGAAGTGATTGACCGCATGGCCGAACTGGCCGAACTGGCTCAGGCGGCTGGCCGGCAGCCGATACCGGTGACCACCTACGCGACCCCCGCTGATCCGGCCCGGATCGAAGCCCTCGATGCCGCCGGGGTCTCTCGCTGCGTCTTCAACCTGCGCACCGGAGATGCTGACGATGTGCGCTGGTCCCTGGCCAAGCTCGGTGAGATGGTGCGGCCCTATCGGTAAAAGTCCGACTCCCTCGATGACAGCGGCGTATGGCCGATAATCTGCCAAGAGTGACGTGGATTCGGGTTCGGCGGCCGGTGCCTAAAAATGAGGGTGTCGCCTATGCGACGTCCGCTCCCCGCTGTGCTATCCCGAGAGATCATTCCCTTGCCGGGTGACCGGCGGCATCAGGCCGCCGATTTGCTCGGCCTGGCCTGCGCCGATCATCCGCTCGTGCCTTTCCTTGCCCCGGCGGCCTATGCCCGGACGCGGCAGGCGCTGGCCCTGGCCGGTCAGTCGCTGATCGGGTTTGGCGAGGCCTGCGGCACGGTCGATGTCACCTCGCCCATCCTCGATGGTCTGGCGATCTGGCTCACCCCGGCTCCCGCCTGGCAACTCCCGGTCCGCCGGGCCTGGGAGGTCCAGGTCGCCGCCGCCTTAGGACAGGGGTTAGCTGGGTTTCTCCGCTGTCTGCGCCTGCTGGCCCAACTCGATCGGGTCGGCAAAGAGGCCGCGCCAGAGCCGCATTCTCAATTGCTGGCCCATGTAGTCCACCCGGCCCGGCGCGGCCGGGGCCTGGAAGACGCGCTGCTTGAGACCGGATTGGATCGCGGGGACCGGGCCGGGGTGGCCTGCACGACAGTCTGCTTCCAGGCCGCGGCAGTGCTCTATTATGTCGATCATGGCTTCCGGGCAGTAGCTGACGGCGATGTGCCCCAGGGCGGCCCACACTTCTGGCTCTTGAGACGGCCGGCCAGGCGCTAGCGAGCTGCGTCCCCAGAAGAAATCCCGATTCAGTCGACCAGTGCCACTTGAACGTCTTCGCCCACAACACGGACGCGGTACTTCTCGATCGCGACGACCACCGGGAAGCAGGCCGGAGCGCCGGTGCGGATGTTGAAGGCGCCGCCGTGAAGTGGGCATTCGATCTCGTCGCCTGAGATCTCGCCGTCGGAGAGGGAGGCGTCCTGGTGGGTGCAGGTGTCGTTGATGGCGTGGTACTCGCCGTCGAAGTTGATCAGGCAGACGGGGGTGTCGCCGACTTCGACGTAGAGCATTTCGCCGGGCTTGAGTTCATCGGTCTTGGCGACGGTGACAAACGAGCTATCAACCATCAACTATCAGCTTTCAGTAAACGCGGGGGTTCACCCCCCGGGGTACAGCTAGTCATCATCCTGGGCGATGCCGTAGATGCTGGCCTTCAGAACTTTGAGCGGCAGCAGGGCGCATTTCAGGCGGGCCGGGCTGACAGGGATGCCGATCTCGTCAAGCAGGTCGTCCTTCGTCAGCGCTTTGACCTCGTCGATCGACTTGCCTTCGACCATCTCGGACAGGATCGAGGCGGAGGCCTGGCTCACCGCGCAGCCGCGGCTGCGCTGGGCGATCTCGGTGACGACGTCGTCGGCGACCCGCAGGTCGATCCGGACCTCGTCACCACAGAGGGGATTGGTGTCTTCATACGAGAAATCATGCGGATCGAGCGTTCCCTTGTTCCGAGGGTTGCGCGAGTGATCCAGGATGATCTCGCGGTAGATGCTGTCAACCATAGTCGCGTCCTTCGTCGAGGTGTGGTCCTAAGCGGACGTAGGTGTGGAGCGTGCCTTGAATGCCGAACAGTCGCTCGACGTTCGCGGTGTGACTTCCGGGGCGCTATCGGCGAGCGAGAAGACTTTCCGGACGCGGCCGAGGCCGTCAATCAGGCGGTCGACATCTTCGGGCGTGTTGTAGAGGTAGAAGCTGGCGCGAGTCGTGGCCATCACTCCCAGAGCGTCCATCAGCGGCTGGCAGCAGTGGTGGCCGGCGCGGACCGCCACATTCTCCTCGTCCAGGATCGCGGCGACGTCGTGCGGGTGGATATCGCCCAGGGTGAACGAGATCACCCCGCCGCGCTGGGCCGGGTCGGCCGGTCCAAAGATCGTCAGGTCCGGCACTTCGCGCAGGCGCTCAAGCGCGTAGCCGGTCAGCTCGATCTCGTGCTCCCGGATTCGGTCGAGCCCGATGCCGGTCAGGTACTCGACTGCGACCCCTAGCCCGATTGCATCACCGACGGACGGAGTACCCGCTTCGAACTTGGCGGGGACATCGGCCCAGGTCGAGCGCTGCAAGCCGACCTTACGGATCATGCTGCCGCCGCCCATGTACGGCGGCATCGCATCGAGCAGCTCGCGCTTGCCGTAGAGCACGCCGGAGCCCATCGGGCCGACCATCTTGTGGCCGGAGAGCGCCAGGAAGTCGCAGCCAATCGCCTGCACGTCAACCGGGAGATGGGGCACGCTCTGGGCGCCGTCGATCAGGACGACCGCACCCGCAGCATGGGCGCGGCGAGTAACCTCGGTCGCGTCGACGATGGTGCCGAGGCTGTTCGAGACGTGCGGGAAGGCAACCAGCTTCGGCTCCCGCGCCAGCAGTTCGTCCAAATGGTTCATGTCGAGCAGACCATCCGGTGTGAGCCGGACATGGCCAAGCACCGCGCCCTTCTCCTCGGCCAGGATCTGCCAGGGGACCAGGTTCGAGTGGTGGTCCATGACCGTCACGACGATCAAGTCACCCTCGCCGACGTTGCGCCTGCCCCAGGTCTGGGCAACGAGGTTGATACCTTCGGTCGTGTTCCGGACGAAGATGCACTCCCTGGCCGACGCCGCGTTGATGAAGGAGGCCACGATGTGACGAGCTTCTTCGTACTTCGCCGTCGCCTTCTCCGAGAGTTGGTAGACCCCACGGTGGATGTTGGCGTTGTAACTCCGATAGTAGGTGTCCATCGCCTCGATGACCGCGTTCGGCTTTTGCGAAGAGGCGGCGCTATCGAGGAAGGCGAGCGGCTTGCGCCCAGCATCTGGCGTCTGATTCAGGATTGGGAAATCGGCGCGGATGGCAGCGGCATCGAGGGGGGTGACGACCGTGTCGGTATGTGGTGTGGCCATGGGTACGTCCTTTCCTGAACCGGCCGGGACGAGCCGCCTGGGAAAACGGTGCGGCGTCCTGGTTTCGCCCGGGGCTAAAGACCCCGGGCTGAATCTGATAACCCGGCTAAAGCCGGCTGCCACCCGTCTCGAGTGTCGGAAAGATCCGAACAAAGGCCCGCCGTTGCAGCCCCCTTTAGGGGGTTATCTGGCCCAGCCCGGGGTCTTTAGCCCCGGGCGTAGCCGCAGCGCCGCGCCACCGTTTCATCACGATCGACCCTTAGTACCCGACCTTGCGGGCGATCGCGTTCTGCAGGAAGTCCTGGATCTCCTCGACCGGAATCCGGTCGATCACCGGGCGGAAGAACCCTTCCACAATCAACTTCTGGGCTTCCGTGCGCGGAATACCGCGGGCCTGCAGGTAGAAGATGTGCTCCGGCTCGACCTGGGCAACCGTCGCGCCGTGGGTGCAGCGGACGTCGTTGGCGGCAATTTCGAGATTTGGGATGGAGTCGGCCCGGGCCGTCCGGCTCAGGACAAGGTTGCGGTTCTGCTGGTAGGCATCGGTCTTCTGAGCGCCTTCGTACACCTTGATCAGACCGGAGTAGACCGAGCGGGCGTTGTCCTTGAGGGCGCCCTTGAACTCCAGGTCGCTGGTCGCGTTCGGCGACTCATGCAACTGCCAGGTGTGATGGTCGAAGAACTGATCGCCATCGAGGAAGAAGATGCCGAGCATCTCGGCCAGGGTGTCGCGGCCGCGCAGGTGGGAGCCGATCGAGTTCTTGCTCCACTTCGAGCCGAGCGAGACGTGCAGGCTCTTCAGCTCAGCCCGGTCCGCCAGGGTGGCCCGCTCGGTCATCATGCTGGAGACGTGGCGACCCCAGTCCTGCACCTGAACGTAGCGCAGCTTCGCGTCGGTCCGCAGGACCAACTCGACGACTTCGGAGGCAAATCCGGCGCCCTCCAGCGAGGGGGAGCGGAAGGCATCGACGAAGAACGCCTCGGCACCCTCTTCCAGGACGACGAGGGAGTGGGCGAAGAGGGAGGCTCCGCCTTCCTCGCCAAGGACGAAGGAGCGGAAGGGCAGCTCGACCGTGACGCCTTTGGGCACGTAGAGGAAGGTGCCGCCCTGCCAGAAGGCCGCGTGCAACGCCTCGAACTTGCCGAAGTTGACCGGCACGGCCTCCGTCATGAAGTACTTCTTCAGGAGATCGCCATGCTCGCGGAAGGCGGTATCCAGATCGGTGTAGATCACACCCTGGGCCGCGACCTCTGGGTCGATCTCGGTGTAGAGGGTAGCGGCGTCCTTCTGCACGACGACGCCGGCGTGACGACCGACCGTAAGAGAGGCATCGCCGACGCCAGTGAGCAGCCCGTCCAGGGACTCTGAACGCTCTGCTTCGAGGTTGGCGAACGGGGCGAGGCGGTCGAGCTTGATGCCACGCAGATCGGTGCGGCGCCACTCCTCGTCGGAGCGCTTCGGCATCGGCAGGGACTCGTAAGTCTCCCAGGCGGCCAGGCGGGCATCTCGCACCCAATCGGGCTCGGCCTTGCGCCGGGAGAGGTCCTCCAGGGCTTCACGAGAGAAGCCGGTCAATGATGTAGTGGGTTCAGTCAAGGTTGCGTCCATCGACTCCTCATATCCAATCATTAGGGCACGTCAGTGGCGAGAATCCATCCGCCGTCGAGTAGCGGGACCGTTCCGCTGCCGCGACCGCTCACGGTCGCCGTCAGCCTGGTTTCCGGCACAGAAGCGGCATCGACCATTTCGACGTCGATCCCCGCCAATGAGATCTTCAGGCGCTTGATCCAGGTGTTTGGGGCCGCTCCAACGTCGCGTAAGCTCAGGTAGAGAAACGGCGCGGCCGGTGTGCCCTGGACGAAGGGTCCGCGATATCGGACCGGCGGTGATCCGCCGGTTCGGGTGGCTTCGACCGTCAGGTCGAACTGGACAGTTCCGGCGCCGAGGTCAATTCCGGCCGTCAGCGCGCCCTTCTTGTCCTGCAACCCGAACTCGGTCGCGGCGCCACCGATACGGTCCGGCTGGGCGATCGAGGCAGGTGATACGAAGGTGGACCGTTTGCGTCTCCATTCGTTCACCCGCCTCATCACCCGTCGCCGGGTCTGACTACCCGACGCTGCCTTCCATCTCGAGCTGGATGAGACGGTTGAGCTCGACCGCGTATTCCAGCGGGAGCTCCTTGGCGATCGGCTCAATGAAGCCGTTGACGATCATGCTCATCGCCTCGTCGGTGGTCAGGCCGCGGCTCTGGAGGTAGAAGATCTGGTCTTCCGCCACCTTGGAGACGGTCGCCTCATGACCGATCGAGACGCGCTCCTCTTCGATCTCCATGTACGGGTAGGTGTCCGTCTTGCTCGTCTCATCTAGGAGCAGGGCGTCACAGACCACGTTGGAGCGAACGTTCTCGGCGCCCTTGTAGACCTTGACCAGACCACGGTAGGAGGAGCGGCCGTTGCCCTTCGAGATCGACTTGGAGATGATCTGCGACGAGGTGTTCGGGGCGACGTGGACGACCTTGCCGCCGGCATCCTGGTGCTGGCCGTCAGAGGCGAAGGCGACCGAGAGGATCTCGCCGCGAGCACCCGGCTCCATCAGCCAGACCGCCGGGTACTTCATGGTCAGCTTGGAGCCGAGGTTGCCGTCGACCCACTCCATGGTGGCGTTCTTGTAGGCGGCGGCCCGCTTGGTGACCAGGTTGTAGACGTTCTTCGACCAGTTCTGGATGGTCGTGTAGCGGCAGCGCGCCCCCTCCTGGACGATGATCTCGACCACGGCGGAGTGGAGGCTGTCGGTGGAATACGTCGGGGCGGTGCAGCCTTCGACATAGTGGACGTAGGAGCCCGGGGCGCAGATGATCAGCGTCCGCTCGAACTGGCCCATGTTCTCGGCGTTGATGCGGAAGTAGGCCTGGAGCGGCACTTCGACCTTGACGCCTTCCGGCACATAGATGAAGGAGCCGCCGGACCAGACCGCCGTGTTGAGGGCGGCGAACTTGTTGTCGTTGGCCGGGATGATGGTGCCGAAGTACTGCTTGACTAGATCAGGGTACTCGTGGACCGCGGCATCCATGTCGAGAAAGACGACGCCCAGGGCGGCGAGATCCTCGCGCAGGGAGTGGTAGATCACCTCGGACTCGTACTGGGCGCCCACACCGGCCAGGAACTTCCGCTCCGCCTCGGGGATGCCCAGCTTCTCGAAGGTGTCCTTGATGTAGGCCGGGACCTCGTCCCAGGTCTTGCCCTGCTTCTCCGAGGGGCGGATGTAATAGAAGATGTTCTCGAAATCGAGATCCTTCAGTTCGTCCGCGCCCCAGTTGGGCATCGGCCGCTTGATGAAGTGCTCGTAGGCCTTGAAGCCGAACCTCGAGCATCCACTCGGGCTCGTTCTTGATCTTCGAGATCTGCCTGACCACGGCCTCGCTCAGGCCGCGCTCGCTCTTGAAGACGTAGTCCTCTTTGTCGTGGAACCCGTACTGGTAATCAGCGAGTTCGATCTGTGGCTTGGCAACCATTGATTGCTCCCTTCGGTCGCAAGTGCCGAGTGCTGAGTGCTGATGAACCGAAGGTGCCTTACTCGGCACTCAGCACTCGGTACTCGGCACTAGACGGCGGCGAGTTCGTTGCGCAACGTCTCGTAACCCTTGGCTTCGAGTTCGTGGGCCAGTTCCGGCCCACCTTCCTTGACGATTCGGCCGTTGATCATGATGTGGACGAAGTGCGGCTTGATGTGGTTGAGCAGCCGCTGGTAGTGGGTGATGAGGAGGACGCCCATGTCAGGGCCGGCCAGGGCGTTGACGCCCTCGGAGACCACCTTAAGGGCATCAATGTCGAGACCAGAGTCGGTCTCGTCCAGAATGGCCATGGTGGGCTCTAGCAGGGCCATCTGCAGGATCTCAGCTCGCTTCTTCTCGCCGCCCGAAAAGCCCTCGTTCAGGTAGCGGGTGGCGAAGGTGTCGTCCATTTTCAGGAGCGCCATCTTCTCGCGCATCAGGCGGCGGAACTCGCGCGGGGTGAACTTGTTCTCGCCGCCGTCCGCGGCCGCCCGAGCGGTGCGCACGTTCGAGACCGCCATCCGGAGGAAGTTGGCCATCGAGACGCCGGGAATGACGGTCGGGTACTGGAAGGCAAGGAAGATGCCCTTGCGCGCCCGCTCGTCCGGCTCCAGTTCCAGGATGTCCTCGCCGTTGAAGCGGATCGAGCCCTCGGTCACCTCGTAGGCCGGGTGGCCAGCGAGGATGTTGGCTAGAGTGCTCTTGCCGGAGCCATTCGGCCCCATCAGGGCATGGATCTCGCCCCGGTTGATCGTCAGGTTCACGCCGCGGAGGATCTCGTTGTCCTCAATGGAGGCGTGCAGGTTCTCGATCTCGAACATCGGAGTGCCGTCGCTCATGGAATCGCTTGTCTCCCGTGCTGGCAGCGGAGTTCGCATCCGCGCCAAATCAAGTAAACCAATAGACCAGTGGTCCGAACGCCGAAACTCATCTCAATGAACGCGAACCGAACGAGTCTGTGCCGTGCGCGTCGAGCGGGACCTAAACGCCTCGTGGGTGGCTCCCAGCGGGGCTCGCACGATCGCCACCACCGCTGTGGCCCGCTCGGCCTCGGCAATTCGGGCAGAGGCCAGCGAAGACGGTGTGGTGGCTGGTGACGTCGAACCCGCTCTGCTCGGATGCCACGTGCCGGGCGATAAGCGCAACCGGCACATCGACATCCAGGATCAGGCCACAGCCGGTGCAGTGGACGTGGTCGTGCCGGTCGACGCGGGCATCGAAGCGGCTCGCCTGGTCAGCGAAGGTCAGCTCCTGGATCTGGCCGTGCTGGACGAGCAAATGCAGGGACCGATAGACGGTGCCGTAGGCGATGGTTGGGTACTGGCGGCGCACACGCTCGAAGATCTCGCCGGCGGTCAGGTGGCGCTCAGCCGCCTTGACCTCCGACAGGATCACCGCTCGCTGCGTTGTATTCCGGTAGGTCATCACCCGAAGTCCGCCTCGCTGCCAGAGCATCTATCCGCAGTAGTTGAGAATGAGTCTCGTTACCACCCGCAAGTATACCAATAGTCGCCGGGCATCGCCACACGACGATACCAATATCCGACTATTTTACTCGGATATGAGCACAATGCTACAGCCCGTAAGCGCCCGCGTCCACGCCTCTGCCATCGCAAGCGGCTGATGCCTGTGGCGCGCGACCACACCTTCGAGTCGTATGCCGATCAACCGCACATGATGATCTCGCTGGGCCCGGCGGTCGGAGACAGTTCCTGGAACCGATGGCTCTGGTGGGCCAAGAAGCTTAGGCTACATTCTCCCCAAATACCGTACAGCAAGACGCCCACTTCCGTACAACGACGGATGTCGGGTACTCCCCATAACGGGCTACCCTCGGTTACATGGACGCGTACTCGCGCGGGATAGTGGGGAAAGACATTGGATCATCGAGAGTTTGATGCACTCGCACGCTCCTTGGCGGCGCACCGTTCGCGGCGCGGTTTGCTCGGTGCGGCCCTTGTCGCGGCCGAAGGGGCACTTGGTCTCCGCGGAACTGAGGCACAAGTTACCCAGGTGCAATACGGTAACCAGATGTGCGCCTCTAACCCAGGGGGCTGCAACGCCGGGTGCGTCTGCTGCGTCTATACCAATGCCGTCACCGGTAAGGTGACCAACTCCCGCTGCCGCCCACCGGGAACCTGATCTCCGGGAGTCGAGGCCGGCGGTGCCACGACCCCAGCACCAACCACCACGACTGCCGCACCGACCACGACCGCGAGGCCAACGACCACTACCATCGCGCCCCCAACCACAACCGCCGCGCCGACGACGACCACGACTGCACGCCCGGGCCCGACCACCTGCACGACGTTTGCGGACTGTCCATTCCCTCCGGCCGGGAACAATTGCCGGGTGCGGCAGTGTGTCAGCGGCGTCTGTGGCTTTCGTTTCCTGCCCGGGGGGACCCAATGCGCTAAACCGACCGGTGATCCAGGCGTGCTCTCGTCGACCTGTGTCGCTGGCGGTCCAGGCGGCTTCAATCAGTGCTTTCCGGAGACGTTCGACGACCGCCCGGCCTGCCTCCGACCCTGCGAGACGGTGGCGGACTGCCCAAGTCTGGCGGGCCAATGCCAAGAGATGGCCTGCGTTTTCGATCCCCAGATCGGCACCGGTGGTTGTCAGGTGGTGGCGGATTCTGATGCGAATGGACGCGCATGTACCGACGAATGCCGGACATGTGCTCCGATGGATGAACGGCGCTGCATTCCGGATGGAACCTGTCAGAACGGGACCTGTGCCGCGGGACCACGCACCTACACATGTTCGCCCACGCCGAGCATCATCTGCTGCTTCGAGCAGAAGGACGGATGTGATTTGCCCGCCGGATCCAGTTGCTCCGGGCAGCCAAGTAGGTGTTGCAGCGGCCAGTGTCCCGGCGGCGTCTGTGCGTAGGCCTGGGTAAGGAAATCGCTCCTGAAGGCACGCCGGTCACTGGCTGAATCCGGGCAATTCCGTAGTGCCTTGCGACTCGATTCCGTTGCACCGCGGATGGTCTGCCCGGCCGGGTGCGCCTATCGTAGCGATGGCTGTACGTTCAGTCGGTTACGGCGCCGGCGGGTCTGATCCTCGGGCAGTGGACGAGAGCGGTACGTTCGCCTGCCGGAAGACCGACCACGCCAGTAATCCTCCCGGCGTCAGCGAGCGCGTTCTGTGGTACACCACGTTCGCTAGCGGACGCGGCCGGCGTCCGTGTCGATTGATGGGGACGAGGGTGAAGCGATGGTGCCCACACAAGGCTTCGTCGCTCGAGTTCTTCATGGTCACGCCGCTGCCTGGGCGACGAGCGATCTGCTTCTTGCCATCCGGGCCGAGGATATCGACGCCGGGCTGTGGGAGGCGGCGGATATCCAGTGGTGGTGGGCCACAGATAAGGATGAAGCCACTCGCACCACCACGATCTGGACAGGCCTGGACGACCGTGATGCTGTCTACCTGATTCTGTCGAACGAACCAGGGACTGATGGCCCGGGCCAGATCTATGCCGACTTCGGCTGGCTACCCAGTGTCGACGCCGCGATCCGAACGAGCATCTTGCCAGAGATCTTGGCCCGAATAACGACCGTAGAGGCGCTACCGGATGCCCAGATAGCGGTCATACTCGACGAACGAGACATCGATCTGGCCCGGCGCTTGGAGAATGCAGGCTTCCAACCCGATCCGGCCAACGACTACATCGAGATGCAGCGCCTGCCCGATGCCCCGGTCAGGCCCGCGGTATTGCCATCCGGTTTCCGATTCTCGGATGAGGTCGAGCGAGGTGATATCCGGCGACCATCCCCTCGCGCGGCGCAACGGCACCGGCATTGCCGAACGGCTGCGGGCGTGCTCGTGCTATCGCCCCGACTTGGACCTTCGGATCCTGGCGGATGACGGCACGGTGGCTGCCTATTGCCTGTGCTGGCTCGATGCGCGTAATGGCGTTGGCCTGTTCGAGCCGGTTCGCACGGAGGATGCCTTTCAGCGGCGCGGCCTGGGCCGGGCGCTCATCGCGGAGGGCATCACCCGGCTGACCGCCCGTGGGGCCGCCACGATCCGGCTCACTCGGGCCGCCGATGGCGACATCGCGGCTCGGTTGTATCGCGGTGCCAGCTTCGTCGACACATATCGCAAGCTCGGGTACGTCCGCCGGCCATAGGCCGCCCGACCATCGCGGTACGGAATGGCCGATGGCGTGCTGATGGATATGACCGGGGAAGGGGGTCGACATGCCAATGCGAGAGTCCTATAACCGCACCTGTAGAATCCTGATAGGTGGATGGTGTGGCGCGGGATTGCGATTGACCGCCGCCTCACATGGTTGATCCGGGTCGTCGTTCGGGCCAACAGTGTTCGGCCGCCGCCCATAGATGGAGTGCTCCACGATGGCCGTCGCCCTTTGGATTTTCCTCGTTGTCATGGTCCCGGTAGTGGTGATCCAGGGGTGGCTCCTGCTCAATCTACGTGGACAGCAGAGTCGCCTGCATGGCCGGCTCGATGGCGTCGCCTCTCTGGCAGCCCAGGCCCGAACCGCCGCTCGGCCGCATAGTCCCGCCACCCCACCTCCACCAGCGGCCGCCGCCGCTGAGGTCGTGCAGGCTCCCGATTTCGATCTCCCGACCCTGGCGAATACGCTGACCTCGTTGGAGGATCTGCTTTCGCGCGGGAAGCCCGTTCTCCTGGGGTTCACCGATCCCCGCTGCGGGCCGTGTTACGAACTGCTCCCGGACTTCGCCGGTTGGCAGCGGATCTATGCCGATCGTCTCACGGTCGCGCTGATCTCGGGCCAGGCAGTCGAGCAAAACCGGGCGATGACCGCCGAGTACGAATTCGAACCGCGCACGATTTTGATTCAGCGTGAGCACGAAGTCGCTGAGGCGTACAACGTCCAGATGGCCCCGGCCGCCCTGGTGATCCGGCCAGATGGGACGATCGGGCGAGAGATGGTCTACGGCGCTCACCGGGTTCGGGAGCTCGTGGCGGATACCCTTGGGTTGGTGCTCCCTGGTAAGGACGCCCCCGCGCAGGAGATCCAGACGGTCTCCCTGGGCCAACGAGTCCCAACCATCCGCCGGCCCGACCTGGATGGCGTTCCGATTGATCTGGATTCGCTCGGGGAGACGGCGATGCTTGTCTTCTGGAGTCCCGGGTGTACCCACTGCCAGGAAGTCTTGCCCGCGATCCGGGCCTGGGAAGCGCAACCAGGCGGTCCGCGTCTGTTGGTGGTTACTGCTGGACCAGTGGGGCTAAACAAAGAGGTTGGGTTGCGCTCGCCGATGATTCCGGACGACGACAGCACGTTGAAGCGGACATTTGGGGTGACTGGAACCCCCGCCGCCGTCGTGATCGATGCCCTGGGCATCGTCGCCTCCGACGTTGCCCGGGGAGCGACCGCGGTACGGGCACTGGGAACGGATCGCTTCGCGACAAGCTGAGCGCCCTGGCCGGCCGGGGCACGGACATTCGCGCGCACGTGATTCCGTACTCGCCAGTGGCCAATTCCGTAGAACGACGGATATTCCCAGATCGCCGCACAGCCTATAGTCGGGGCAGGTCAGGTTTGTTCGCGATTTGCGCCCGTGACTCGTTGCATGTGCCGCGAGACTCGGTGGTTTGTTCACGATTCTCGGGGATCGGGTCACGTTCGCGGAGCAGCGAGATGGATAGATTTCGGGTCGATCGAATCTCCAAGGTGATTGCAGGTCGCGCGCGCGTTCATGCTCAAGCGATTGCCCAGGGCGGAGCAACCCAGGATATGAGAACCGACGCTCCCTGCGTCAGCCGGAGCGATCTTCTCTTCACAACGGGAGGGTACGTCGCGTTAGGAGGCCGTCAGTACCGTTCAACCGTGCGCCACTATCGATATTGACCCAGTACGTTTGGGCTAGTGTGTATCGATTCGTACGTCGGTACGATATATTGCGTAGGTCTCATCGCCAAATAGCCCATGTAGGTGCCCAATTTCGCGCGTGTCATGCGTGCGCGGGATTCAGCTGCCAGGAGGTCCAGTGTATGAACCATCGTTCGTTGCTGCCCCGCGTCCGCGCCTCGATCCTGGTCGGGCTTCTGATACTGGTCGCCCCCCTGATTGGCCCGCGCCCAGAACGCCACCCCCGTCGGATCTAGCGCGGGCGTTACCCTGGCCGCGAGCGGGCTGGAGGCCCCGCGAGGATTCACCTGGGGGCTTGATGGCTCGCTCTACGTCGGGCTCTCCGGCTCGGGCGGTGCCGCGGAGGCCGATGCGCAGCGGATCGGGCATGTCCGGTGGCTCGGGCGGACTGACCGCCAGTGTCGTCTGGATCTCCGATGGCTGCCCCCAGATCTGGGAAGATGACCTGCCCTCCTCCCGATCCGCCTCGGGCTCGGTCCGCGGCGTGGCCGCAGTCGCCATCCTGGACACGCGCCTCTACGCGCTCTTCGCCGGCGGTGGCGAGGCGAACGGCAACCCCAACACCCCGAACGGCGTCTACTCCGTCGATGGCGACGGCAGCGTCGAGCTGGTGGTCGATATCAGCTCCTGGGTCCGCAACAACCCGGTCGGGACCGTCCCCGGTGACGTCACCCCGGAAGGCGATCCATTTTCGATGGTCGCCGGGGACGACGAGCTCTGGGTGATCGAGGCCAATAGCGGCCAGTTGCTCCGGGTAACGCCCGATGGCCAGATCACCCGGCTGGTCGACTTCTCCACGCCGAAGCACATGGTCCCGACCGGACTGGCGCTTGGCCCCGGGCGGCGGGCTGTACGTCGGATTCCTCACCCCGGCCCCCTACACCGATGGGGCATCCAAGGTGGTCAAGGTCGAAGAGGACGGCACCGTCACCGATGTCTGGACGGGGCTGACCGCGATCACCGGCCTTGCGGTCGACTCGGATGGCGCCCTCTATGCCCTCGAGATGGGCACCGGCAACTCCGCGTCCCCGCCCTTTGCCCAGCCCAACACCGGCAAGGTCGTTCGCCAGTCCGGACCCGACACGGCGACTGATGTCGCGATCGGTCTCGACCGCCCGGTGGCGATGGCCTTCGGCCCGGACGGTGGGCTCTACGTCGGCTTCCCGGCCTTCGGCGGCGTGGGGCCGACCGGCGCCATCGTGCGCCTGGACCTCGACCAGGGCCAGACCCTGACCATGGATCCCGCGCTGCTCCAGACCTCTACCTGCCCCGGCGCCCTTGATACGCCTACGCCGACTCCCGATGCGACCCCAGACGCGACCGCGACGGCCGAATCTGGGGCAGCGACGCCCGACTCCGGCGGGGCGGCGTCACGGGTAATGCCGTCTCGATCGCGAACTTCGCCTTCGATCCGACCTCCCTGCAGGTCGCGGCCGGCACGACGGTGACCTGGACCAACAATGACAGCGCCGCCCACACAGTCACCGCCGACGACAACTCCTTCGACTCCGGCAACCTCAATCCGGGCGATACCTTCACCCACACGTTCGATACTGCCGGGTCGGTCGCCTACCACTGCAATTACCACCCGAACATGCAGGCGACCATCGTCGTCCAGTAGGGGATGTTCAGCCCGGCTTCTGGATTGGAGACAGGACTCAACAGCAAGGAGCATGACAAGGCGATGTGGAAAAACCGAACCTCTGTTCGCCGGGGATGATCGTCCGGATGCTTGGCCTGCGCCGGGCTGTTGCTCGTCACGCCGGTGGCGGTAATGGGTCAGGACGCGACGCCGGTCACCGCGCCGGACGGCGCGATCACGCTGGTGGCCGGCCAGTTGGAGAACCCGCGCGGATTCGCCTGGGGCGAAGATGGCCTCCTCTACGTCTCCCTGGCCGGCAACGGCGGCACGAAGATCACGACCTCGGATGATGCCTCGCCGGAGGATCAGGTGGAGGGACCGACGATGACCGGGCAGACCGCCAGCGTCGTCCAGATCGTTGATGGTTGCGGCGTGCCGTTCGTCACCGGCCTCCCCTCCACCGCCGATCCCTTCGGCGATGTGCAGGGACCGGTGGATGTCGCCTTCCTCAATGGCCAGATGCACATCCTCCAGGACGCCACCGGCGGCTACGAGGCGGTCGGCCCGGATTTCCCGAATGGCATTTATACCCTCAATCCGGACGGCAGCGTCCGCCTGATGAGCGATCTCTCCGCCTATGTCGCCGCCAAGCCGGCCGGGAATCTCTATCACGTCCTGGAGCTGGGTGAGCCGTTCGCGTTTGCCCCTGGTGATGGCGGCTTCTGGGTGGTCGATGCTAACCAGGGCCTGCTGCTCTGGGTGGCGACCAGCGGACAGGTCACGCTGGTCGCCGACCTCTCCGAAGGCCATCCCGTCCCGACCGCGCTGACGGTCGCGCCGGATGGAGCAATCTACGTCGGCTATCTGACCCCGGGACCTCATGTTGATGGCACCTCCAAGGTCGTCCGCATCGACCCCGACGACTACTCGGTGAGCGACTACTGGACCGGCCTGACGACGGTTACCGGCCTGGCGACCGATGCCGACGGCACCCTGTACGCGCTCGAGATGGCGACCGGCAACCAGACGACCGAGCCCAACATCTTCCCGGATACCGGCCGCCTGGTCCGTCAGACCGGACCGAGCAGCATGGATGTCCTGATCACCGGGCTTGATTTCCCGATCTCGATGGACTCCGGTCCAGACAGCGCCCTCTACATCTCACTGCCGGCCATCGCCACCGATGGCGAGCCGGGCGGCATCATCCGCGTCGATCCCACCTTGATCACGGAGACGGTCGCGATGCCTGAGGGCCTCCTGGCGACCTCGCTGTGCACCCCTATCGCCACGCCTGTGTCCGAGCCGGATCTCGTTCCCGCCACGATTCCGGCCGCGTCGCCCGTTGCGACCGAGGAGGCCGGCCGCCACGCCCGCGGCGGAACGAGACCGACCTGGGCGACAAGCAAGGGATCGCCTCCGTCGCGGTTCAGATCGAGAACTTCGCCTTCGGTCCAGCGGAGCAGACAGTTGCGGCCGGCGGGATCGTTACCTGGTCGAATGTCGACTCGGTCGCGCACACGGTCTCGGCGGCGGACGGCAGTTTCGATTCCGGCAACCTCAACCCCGGTGAGACCTTGTTCACCAGTTCGACCAGGCCGGAACATTTGACTACCCTGCCACTATCACCCCAACATGATGGGCACGATCACCGTCCAGTAAGCCAGTACTCAAGCCCGCCAGATTGCCGGCCTGCAAGCGTGGGCTCCGGCCGTCAGTAAGTCGACGAGAGGGATGCGAGGATGCAGACGAAGGATGAACGGGAGTCGCCCGCGAAGGGCGTGAGCCGGGCAGAATCCGGGAATATGTCCCGGCGTGGGCTGATGCGCGCCGGGGCGGGGCTGCTCGGTGCGAGCGGCGTCGCCGCCATCGGACTCGGCACGGCCGGGGTCGGCGGCCTCGGCGCCCAGGACAACGCGACGCCAATGGCCACCCCGAGATGGGCGGCATGTCCGACGGATTTATCGAACCTCCTGTCCTCCAGAGCAAGGACGGCTTTCTCTCCGTCAAGCTGGAGGCCGCGCCGGACCCCACCGCCGGACCGGGCCGGATGGCCTACGAGCAGTCCATTCCCGGTCCCACCCTTCGCCTGCGCGGCGGCGATCAGCTCAATGTCGCCCTGGTCAATAGCCTGGGCGGCGACTCCACGAATCTGCACGTCCACGGGATGCACGTCTCCCCCAAGGACAACGGGGACAACGTCTTCATCCATGTCGACTACGGCCAGACCTTCAATTACACCTACGCCATTCCGGAGACCCACCCGCCCGGGCTCTACTGGTACCACCCCCACAGCCACGGCGACTCCTCCCAGCAGGTCTCGGCCGGGCTGGGCGGGGCGATCATCGTCGAGGGCGGCCTGGACGATCTCCCCGAGATCGCAGGGCTGACCGAGCGGCTGTTCGTCCTCCAGGGGCCGTTCCTGGGGCCGGACCACCAACCTCAATATCTCGTCAACGGCCAGGTCAACCCCGAGATCACCATCCGCCCAGGCGAGACGCAGCGCTGGCGGATTTTGAACGCCAGCGCGAACTCGTTCTTCAACCTGCAACTTGTCCGCCATACCCTCCACGAGATCGCCACGGACGGCAACGCCCGGCCGGAGGCGGCGTCGATCGATACCCTCCTCCTGGGGCCGTCCGAGCGGAGCGAGGTGCTGGTCCAGGGTGGACCGGCCGGCATCTACCAGTTCCGGTCGCTGCCCTGGGCCGAGGACATCTCCAGCCAGGCCCAGCCGCAATTCCTGGTCGCGACCCTCGTCTCCGGCGGCGAGGCGGTCGAGCCGATGGCGCTCCCGACCACCCTGATCGACCGCGAGGATTTGCGCACGGTCAACGTCGACAAGTCGCGGACGGTCGTCTTCCAGGAAAACAGCTCGCCGCCAGTCTTTGCGATCGACGGCAAGGCGTTCTCGATGGATCGGGTCGACCAGACCGTCCAGCTTGGCGCGGTGGAAGAGTGGACGCTGCGCAAGACAGCCCGGAGTGGCACCCGTTCCATATCCATGTCAACGACTTCCAGGTGATGTCCCGCAACGGCGCAGGAACAGCCCCGGACGTACGAGGACACCTCGCGCATTCCGCCGCACGGCGAGCTTGTCATGCGGACGCGCTTCTCCGACTTCAGCGGCAAGTTCGTCTATCACTGCCACATCCTCGGCCACGAGGATGCCGGCATGATGGGCGTGGTCGAGGTCGTCGAGTAGGCGGTGGCTGATGGCGGGGCGGATTGCCTCGCCATCAGCCGATCGGGCTGCCGGTCAGACGGTCGGTGTGGCCACCTCGACGATATCGATCAACTCGTCGACCAGCCATCTGGTCTGTGCATTAGGACGACTCATGAGGTATCTCCCACGACCGCCCAGATTTCCTTGACGCCGCCGCCCGGCAGCTGACACGAGTGGCATGGCCTTCGCTTTCGGGGTCGCGATCAGATCAACCTCCAATGTCAACCGTTTTGCTGGAGCTCGGTGCATCGTTTTCTGCCGTTCGGCGAGCAAACCATGTGAACTCAGCGTTCCATCCAGAACTCTGTAGCATCGGGGATGCGAAAGCAATCTAGCGGGCGGTGGTTCAGGCGCTCTCTTCGGATTACATGAGATTGGTGTTCGCCGGGCTATTTGAAGCGTGAGTTTGGCCAACACCGTTGGTTCCAATCGCAATCCCCCAGATGTCCTCTCCATGGCTGTCGCAAGCGAGGAATTCTGTGCTACAACATCTCTACGATCTCTCGAAAAACGGCTAAACCTGGCGAAACGCTGAAGGCGCGTTCGTGGTCGGCGCAGGAATGCACCCTGGGTCTATCGAACCGGTGCGGGACGTCACCGTGTTAGGCAGGGACAGGGTACCGACCACGTAACGGCCGCGGCGATATTCAGGTGAGTGGAACCACTGGGGTGCGGGAGGCCATGCGTACCGGAATTGCGTTTGAGCGGGTGTTCCGTCAGGGGATTCGCGGGCTTTGTCTGGCTGTGCTGATCGCTTTGGTGTCGGGGTTAGCCTCGCCCGCGGCGGCTCAGGATGACTCCGCCACAGTCGATCCAAATGCACAGTCTCTGGCCGACAAGTACGCCCCCATCGTGTATCTGGCGGAACAGTCCCAACCGTGCGACAAGAAGGGCGAAGCCTACTTTCCGACACGGGTTGAGACAGTCCTCGGCAATCAGCAAGTCGGTCTGATGGACGGCGACCCGGTCGAGGAGGTCGCCAGGGGGGCGACTGCCCCCGACGTGTTTCGGCTGCCAAATGAGTCGTATCTCGACTTTCCTGGCAATCCGCGCTCCCCCGGATGCACCTATGACCGCGCGTTTCGGGCAATGCCTTCCCAAGATGAAGTGGCTTATGCCCATGTGATCGCCGATGAGCATGAAGACGGAACCCCCGCAATCGCGCTGCAATACTGGTTTTCTATTACTTCAATGACGCCGACAATACCCACGAGGGCGACTGGGAGATGATCCAGCTCTCCTGGGACGTCGCCACCGTCGAGGAGGCGTTAGCCCGGGATCCGGACCGGACGGCATACGCCCAGCATGGGACCGGCGAACTCGCCGAATGGACGGACGAGAAGGTCCAAAAGGAAGACGGGCACCCAGTCGCCTATTCCGCGCTGGGTTCGCACGGCAGCTACTACGGTGACGGCGTCTACCTGATGTACGGCGAGGACTCGGCCGGCTTAGGTTGTGACGACACCTCACGGCCGGCCCGCCGGACTCCCCTTGAAGCGATATTGCTTCCAACCGAGGTCGAGGACCAGGACGATCCGCTTGCCTGGTCTGCGTTCGAGGGGCGGTGGGGCGAGCGTCAGGGGGGATGTGGAATGGACCCACCGGTCCAAATACCAAGGGCCGCTGGACCGAGCCTATCGCGTGGGAAGATGGCCTCCGCGACTTCAGCTATAGCGTCGGTGAGAACAACCTTGGAGGGTTGAGTCCGGTCAATATATTCTGCCAGGGCGTCAGCTTTGCCGGGCGAGCGCTCAACCTCGACGCCACGCATCCGGTCGCGTTCAGGCTCTCCGTCACTGCGGTAGTGCTGGCGGTGCTTCTGCTGTTCTACCGAGATCGCAAGATCCTCGCTGAGGCTGGCAGGCTCTATTTCCGCCATCTACCGACGTTCGCCGCACTCGGGCTGCTAGTCGTGCCCGTGGCGTTGATCGTGAACGAAATCCAATACCTCTTATCGTTTGCCCCACCCATCGAGTTCCTGCTAAAGCTGGGGGAGCGCAGCCCGACTTCCTGGATACTCTATCTGGTGGCGGCGAGTGGACTGGTTCACTTGCCCGTCCTGATCTTCGTGGGGCCGGCGGTGATCGAGGCGGTACGTCAGGCAGAGGCGGGCCAGAAACCCGGCATCGTCGAAAGCTGCCGCGCAACAGTGGAGCGACTGAAACTGCTGGCGATCTCGTCTGCGCGTGTCTGGTTTCTGATCGCCGCTCTGGTAATCTCCGTGATCGGCCTGCCGTGGGCTATCAGCAAGGCGATCGACTGGGCGCTATTCCAACAGGTGATCGTCTTTCAGGGCGCACGTTCGCCGGCGGCCGCCATCGCGGGGAGCACCGCGTTAGTGCGGGGGCGCCGGATCGGCGCCGGGCTGACGCTCTTGCTCCTGGCGATCCTGGTTGCGGTCGCGCCACCCTTGATCGGGGTGGTGCTCATGCTCCAATCGGAACTTTCGCTGGGGTGGATTACGACTGTTAGCGGTCTTCTGACCGCCGCGATGCTGCCGTACGCGGTGATCGGCGCGACGGTGTTCTATCGCAATCTGGCGACCCATCCGGTGGATCGAACGGTCGGTCAGACCGTTGCGGAGCACGAGGACTCGCACAGCGCGATGGTTCAGCCCGCATTGAATTCCGGCGGAGGTACATAGCGACCGGCACGGGCTGTCGCGGATTGCGGGCATGCGTTCGGGCACGAGAGCGCCCCGCTGCCGTGGCAGCGGGGCGCTCTCGTGCCCAATGTAACGGAAAGATCTAGGCAGTGGTGTCTTCTTCGACGGTCCGGTCATTGAGCGGTTGCAGCGGGCAAGCGTCGAACTCGAAGATCTTTCGATAGCCCGCGATCTGCTCTGCTGATACTTCCGCGGGCTCGGTGAAGAGGTGCCAGTGAACACCTCCACTGCACGGGGGTGTCGTCAACGAGCCCATGTACCGGAACGTGGCTGGTGACTCCGGAAGGAGAGCGGCGAGATCGACCGCCCCTTCTACTTTCTGCTCCGGGCCGGTCATGACGGACATGGCCTCGAACACCGTTTTGAGACCGGTATGCTCAGCCCCCTCCTTCAGGAGAAGACCGACGACCGCCAACGCCCCGTCTTCCGACCGGTGGACAAGGTGCAGTTCCATCGCTTCCGTTTTGCCGTCGACTGCGTGTTCGCTCGGCGTGTGAAAGTGGAACTGGATCACCTGGAACGTCGTCCCGTCAACGACGATCGTGTTCCCTTCGGGGACATTCACGAATATCGAGTACCCGTTGTTGATGATATGGAGCGGTGAGATCGGCCCCCTCGGCTCCGACAACATCGATCGGCGATTGTTCCGTCCCTCCGGAGCACGTAGCGAAGGCCGGATCTAGCTCACCCCAAAACTCAGGACCCTCTTCGCCTTCATAGGTCCAATGAGGCGCCTCATCGGCACGGACCAAAGCCCTACCGCCGAATCCTAGCGCCACGGCAGATAGGGCCGACCCACCCGCGGTCAGTCCGGCCCGGCGTACGAGACCACGCCGGTTGATCGCTCGAGACTCCACGCCGCAGGCGTCACACGTCGAAGATGCTCCTCGAAAAGCTAATTACCAGGCAATTGCTCCTAGCGTCCCAAGTACTTGAACGGCGCTTAGTGGCGATGGCTTGCGCGGTTGCCGGGGATATTGCACGAACGTGGCGTCTTGCAAAGCTGAGGTCAGGATCCGCTACCTGTCCTCTGCCCGTCGTCGCTGAGATACACTAGGCTTGAGGTTATGCCTGAGTCGGGCAGGGTGAGTTGGCAGTAGGACAGTACAGGGGAGTTTGTCCGGTTGGATTGGATTGGGAACAGCGAAATCTGGGTCGCGTTGTTGACGTTGACAACGCTCGAGATCGTGCTCGGTATCGACAACATCATCTTCATCTCGATCCTGGCGGGGAAGCTCCCCCCGGAACAGCGCGAGCGGGCCCGATTGCTGGGACTGGGCGCCGCGCTGATTACCCGGATCTTGTTGTTGCTTTTCATCAACGTCATCGCCGGGCTGACCGATCCGATCTTTACGATCGTCGACCAGGGTGTCTCCGGTCGTGATCTCATCCTCCTTGGTGGTGGGCTCTTCCTCCTAGGGAAATCCACGTTCGAGATTCACGAAAAGCTAGAGGGCCATGAGAGTACCGGCGCTGCCCGGACCGCCTCGTCATTCGCGAGCGTCATCATTCAGATCATGCTGCTGGACATCGTCTTCTCGCTGGACTCGGTGATCACCGCTGTCGGCATGGCCGATGATATCGGCGTCATGATCGCTGCGGTCGTCATCGCGATCGGCGTGATGCTCTTCGCGTCCGGCCCGATCTCGGCGTTCGTCGAGCAGCATCCGACCGTCAAGATGCTCGCCCTCTCCTTCCTCCTCCTGATCGGCATGTCACTGATCGCCGAAGGCGCGCATCAGCACATTCCGAAGGGCTATATCTACTTCGCCATGGCCTTCTCGGTCCTTGTCGAGGTGCTCAACCTACGCCTTCGCGCCCGATCCGAGCACCCGGTTCACCTGGGTCCCCTCAATCAGGGATTTGCCCCATCCCCTGATCCGGTCGGAGCGACGGCGGGATCCGTTGCCCGGGCGGTGCCGGCGGCGGAAGTGGTCGGCACCACCGAAACGGGCGATCCGCGACCGGCGGGCAAAGGTGGTCCTGGTAGCCGCGGCCGGGGCCGGCAGGTCGGGCCCGGAACCCGCAACAGGGACCGCAAGCGGCGGTAAGTCACCTGCGCAGTCAGGTTGTCCATGAAGAAGCCGGTCGGCAACGTAGCCGACCGGCTTCGTTGTGCGGATGCGACAGTTTGCCCGCTTCTACCTGTTGCGCTTCCCCCGGTTCGGTCGTACCGTAACCGGCCGTGAGCCCGTGGTGGCCGGTTGGTGTGAGATGGATGGGATGGGAGCGGAGATGGCGACCGCGAGTCAAGCTGGCGAGGCCGAACAGGCGGTTCGGCCGTTGGTGGCGGTGACCCGGGAGATTCCCGAGGCGGGCATGGCACTGTTGCGCGAGGCGGCCGACCTGCGCGTCTGGCCGGATGACATGCCGCCCAGCGCCGCTGAGCTGGCGGAGCTAATCCACGGCTGTGTCGGAGCCCTGACCCTGCTGACCGACCATATCGATGGCGCCGTGCTCGACAAGGAGCCACAGCTAAAGGTCGTCAGTAACTTCGCCGTGGGGTACGACAATGTCGATGTGCCGGCCGCCACCGAGCGCGGCGTGGCGGTCTGCAATACCGCCGAGGTCCTCACCGAAGCGACAGCCGATTTCGCCTTTGCCCTCTTGATGGCGGCGGCCCGCCGGATCGTCGAGGGCGCCGACTACGTCCGGGACGGCAAGTGGCGCACCTGGGGGCCAACCCTGCTCCGCGGCCAGGAGTTGACCGGGGCGACGATCGGGATTGTCGGGTTCGGCCGAATCGGCAAGGAGGTGGCGAAGCGCGCCAGTGGCTTCGGCATGCGCATCCTCGCTCACGACAGCTACCAGGATGAAGAGGCCGCCCGCGCCCTGGGCGCCACCTTCACCGAGCTGGACGATCTCCTGCGCGAAGCTGATTATGTCACGCTGCATGTCGCTCTGACCGACGAGACGACCCACCTGATCGGCGCCCGCGAGTTTGGCCTGATGAAACCGACCGCCATCCTGATCAACGCCGCTCGCGGCCCGGTGGTCGACACCGACGCGCTGGTTGACGCCCTGCGCAACGGCGAGATCTTCGCCGCCGCCCTCGACGTCACCGACCCGGAACCCCTCCCGGCCGACCATCCCCTGGTCTCCCTACCCAACGCGATCGTCGTGCCACACATCGCCTCGGCGACCGTCGCCACCCGGGACGCGATGGCCACCCTCGCCGCTCGCAACTTGCTCGCGGTGCTGCGCGGCGAGCGGCCGGAGCAGATCGTCAATCCGGAAGTGCTCGGCTAGCTATCGCGCACTGCCGAGCCGCAAATCACTCGTCTTCCCCTAACGGCCCGGAGGCAATCCGGGCCGTACAGAGTATCCTGTCCGTATACGCCAGCAGGATCGATTGGGAGGAATGACCGGTGGGCTCACCAGCCGTTTCGAGGCACCTTGTGCCCGATCTCGACGCGGGCGACTTGCTCGAACGCTTCCTGATCTCGGCGGTTGGGGCGATCCTCGGCATCCGCGCCTACCTGGCCGCGACCGGCTACCCCCAGGTCGGCGGCAACGGGTTGCACGTTGCCCACATGCTCTGGGGCGGTGTGCTGATGCTGGTGGCGGTGGTGCTGCTGCTCTCCTTCCTCGGCAACCGAGTCAAGATGGTCGCATCCGTCCTTGGCGGGCTTGGTTTCGGGACGTTCGTGGACGAGTTGGGCAAGTTCATCACCAGCGATAACAACTACTTCTTCGAACCGACCGTCGCCATCCTGTACATCATCTTCGTTGTGCTCTTCCTTGCCTTTCGCACGATCTCTCGCCAGCGTGATATCTCGCCCCGGGCCTATCTGGTAAATGCGCTCGATGCGACCGAGGATGTGGTGATCCGCGGCGAGCATGACGTCGATGGAGTTGCGCGCGCCAAGGCGCTTGCACTCCTCGACCATTGCGATCCACAGGACTCGCTTGTCATCGCGCTGCGCTCAATGCTCAACGCGCAGCCGCTGCGATCGGCAGCAGCAATCCACAAGTCTGGCCCGATGCATTCGGTACGCCGGGCTTATCTGTCCTTCGTTCGCTCAAAGTGGGTGCGGCGGGCAGTTGTCGGCATCTTCCTGCTTCACGCCCTTGGGGCGATTGTTGCCTCGATTGCGGCCGTCGTCACCGATCCCCGGTTTGCCTTCGAGCGCCCGGACGTGTCGTTCGCCGAGGCCGGCGCGGGAATCTCATCGTTCCTCGCGGGGTTATTTGCCGTGATCGGCGCGGTCCAGTTGCGGTTCTCGACGCTAGCTGCCTATGAGTGGTTCCGGCGATCGACGCTGGTCTCGATTTTTCTGGCTCAGATCTTCGCCTTTTACCGGGAGGAGTTCGTGGCGCTGTCATCGCTCGTAGTTGTGATCATCTACCTGACCGCGCTCAACTATGCGATTAAGCAGGAAAAGCGGTTAGCCCGGGGTGACGCCGCCGCGTCACCCGCTGCGCGGCCCGTGCCAGCCTAATGGAATTGTCGGGATAGGTTGAGATGGCTTCGACCCGCTAGACGTGCAAAATAGTGTATTGCGTCAAATACGGAAATTGTGTGGCGAATCTTGTGATATCTGGTATTGCTATACGACTGTATAGGACGACGATGTGTCGGATAGACCTTGTCGCCAGTACTAGGTCATCTGTACTATCGCCGAGGCTTCAACCGACATAGGAAACCGACGCGGGGACATTGCGCCCCGCATCGCCGTGTCATAGGCCGCGGGATCGGCGCCACCGCGGGGTGCCGATCCCGCGCTTCGCGTGTGTCCGATTTCCGATCCGGCTGAGGAACCATTCTGTGTACAGGTCGACGTGGACCCCGAGGAGTGTCGTCAGGTCGACTTCGGCGGGACATCCCGGCTGTCCTGAGTTCGTCAATCCCGTTGTCTGCCCTAGCTGGGCGCAGTTTTCTGGAGGAACATTCGAGATGCGCGTCGCGACGTTGATCATTGGCCTCATGTTGGTTCTTGGGCTGTTCATTCAGTCAGCGCTTGTCGGTGGACTGTCGGAGATGGCTGGGGATGAAGGCTCTTCCACAGCCGCCGCTGTCGGCGTGCTAATGGCTCTGATCTGGATCTTTGGGTGCGCGCTCGTCATCCCACTCCCTCGAATCGCGATGATCCTCTTTATTCTGGCTGGCGTTCTTGGATTCGCGGCTTCAGCCGAGTTCCCTGACCTCGGCTTTTGGGGTGGCATCTCTATGGTCCTCGCACTGTTCAGCTTCTTCGGATGGCGCGGAAAGCGAAAGGCAGATCGGCGCGAGCGCGAGCGTGACGAATTGATCCGGCAGGCGACGGGCGCTCAACTGGTCACGGCTAAGTCAACGGCGTATTTGGCGCAAGGTGTTAGCGGTGCTGCTCCGAAGGCGGTCGCTGGCTCGAACCGTTTCTGTGAATCCTGTGGAGAGGGGATCCCCAATACTGCGCGGTTCTGTGCGAGTTGCGGTTTCGCGGCGGCGGGCGTACCTGCGTAGAGATCCTTCAGGTCCAATTCCACGTCTTTCATCATGCACCCCGCCCGGCACTAGTGCCGGGCGGGGTGCGCGCTTTTCCACTGCCGGATAGGATGGGCGCTGCCGATTTCGCGACGCTCCGTGCGCCGCTCGCGACCGCAGGAGGCAAGCCCACGATGACAGCCACCCTTGAAAGCCCAGCCGCAACGACGACACAGACGAAGCCACTCACCCCCGAGATCCTGGTCTACGGCTTTACCTCCGCTGGCGGGCCGCGGATCTCGCCGGATGGCACGACAATCGTCTATGCCCTGGGTAGGACCGATCAGGAGACCGGCAACTCCCAATCCCACCTGTGGCGTTGCGCCATCGATGGCGGCAATGCCCGCCAGTTGACCTTCGGGACCTCGAAGAACGGCGGTCCGGTCTGGTCCCCGGACGGGAGCACTATCGCATTCACGTCCGACCGTGTCGATAAGCCCGCCAAGCAAGGAATCTTCGTCCTCTCGATCGCGGGCGGCGAGAGCCGCGAGGTGACGGGCCACACGGTGGAGATCTCTGGGCTCGCCTGGTCGCCGGATGGCGCCCACCTCGCCTACATCGCCTCGTTCGATCCCGACAACCCGGACGAAGTCGACCGCCCGGCCGACGCCCCGCCTCCGGTGCGCGTCTTCCGCCGGATCGACTACAAGCAGGACAACCGTGGCTACCTGGGCGACAAGCGTCTCCAGGTCTGGGTGGTCGATGTCGCCAGCGGCGTCCGCCGCATGGTCACCACCGATGCCGTCGACCACACCGATCCGGTCTGGTCTCCTGACGGCAAGATCATCGCGGTCAAGATCGCCAACCGGAATGGGCTGTGCTCACAGCTCGGCCTGATCGACGTCGCCACCGGCGCGGTGACGCTCGTTGGTCCTCGGGACGGCGCCGTGGCCGTGTGGGCATTCACGCCGGATGGGAGCAAGATTCTCTACGCCGGCGACGAGACCCAGACCTGGCAGGCCGATTTCTTCCTCTACGACATCGCCGCCAGAACATCGCGCCGGCTGACCGATGACCTTCAAGTACTCCCGGACGCCGGGTTCCCAACGATTGCCTCGCCGTCGCAGCCCGTCTGGCTGCCGGACGGTCGCGCCCTGGTTCACGCCACCCGGGCGGGCGGCAGCGGTCTCTATGCCCTCAACGTCGAGACCGCCGAGGTGGAGACGCTCCACACCTGGCAGGCAGTGCTGGGCGGCCTGAGCATCGACGCAAGCGGGCGCTATGCGGTTCAGGGGTACACCAGCCTGGAATCGGTTGGCGAGATCGTCGTCACCGATCTCAACTCCCGGACCGCGAGGGTGATTACGACGTATTCGGAGCCGACCCTGGCGGACACGCCGGCAGCCAAGTGGGAGCGATTCGATATCGAGCGCGGCGGCCTGACGATCGAGGCCTGGCTCCTCTTCCCACCCGACTTCGACCCGGCAAAGAAGTATCCGGTTGTGCTCGATGTGCACGGCGGACCCAACGGACACTACGGCTACGGGTTCAACGCGACCCAGCAGGCGCTCGCCGGGGCCGGCTTCCTGGTGGTCTTCTCCAACCCGCGTGGTTCAACCTCCTACGGCCGCGACTTTACCAGCCGGGTGACCAACGATTGGGGCGGCGAGGACTTCCTCGATCTGATGGGCGTGGTCGATGCCGTCCTGGAGCGCCCGTACGCTGATGCCGAGCGCACCGGCATCGTCGGCTACTCCTACGGCGGCTACATGACTTCCTGGACGATCGGCCAGACGGATAGGTTCAAGGCGGCCGTCTGCGGGGCGCCCTGCTTCGACTTGGAGTCGATGTGGGGCACCAGCGACATCGGCCATGTTTTCGGACCGATGCAATGGGGCGGGACGCCCCATGTGAGTCCGGAGTGGTACGCGGCTCACTCTCCCTCGTACTTCGCCCACCGCGCGACCACGCCGACCCTGATCGTCCACGGCGAAGCCGACGACCGCTGCCCGATCGGCCAGGGCGAGCAGATGTTCGTGGCGCTCTCAGATGCAGGCTGTGAGGTCGAGTTCGCTCGCTATCCGGGCGGTTCTCACCTCTTCCTCCGCTCCGGCCCATCCGCCCACAAGGTCGACTACTACACGCGCGTCACCGGGTGGTTCCGCGACCATCTCGGCGGAGCGAAGTGAGCGAATCTAGCGGGGAACATCGGCCCTTTCGCGCGAGCGAGGCACAGGCGAGAAGGAAGTTCAAGCATGCGCGCACGTTTGGCATCGAAGGGCCGTGCAACCGAGCATCCATCGCGCAGTTTATCCATGCCATGGAGATGCACGTTGCTGATCGAGAGAACGACGCGGTGCCGTGTGTCTTTGCTCGGGGAGCCTCGAAGGGCGGGTATCCCGTGCTCGTCTACGTGGACTGGCGGAGCGGTTTGGCCGTCATCACCGATCTGACTGGTCAGTACGTGACCAGTTACGAGCTTTCACCTGACCAACGGCAGGCACTGATAGCGGTTGGGCGACTTGGCGGTGGACCGTAGGAACTTGATCCGTTGAGAGCCGCTAGAATGAATGAGCGTCGGGCGCGGACGTCGAAGAGAACGTCGCCAGCGCGAGGAGAAATGCGGACATGCCAGCACGATTGCCAGCATCACCACGTTCGCTGGATGAATACGTTTCGCTCATGGATGCGTTCTCCGGCGGACGGCTTCCGGTGGACGTGTTCGAGCGGCGATATCTCGACCTGTTCCAATCCGACCAGACGATGCGTGGAGAGTTCATCTTCCGCACAATTGAGGACGTCTTCTTCGCGGTCGATGAGTATTGCGGTGATCCCGACCTGCGGGGCGAGTACGACATCGACGAGGACCAACTGCGGGAGCGGGTTCGGGCCGCGCTTGAAGCACTCGCCAACGTCAGGGCACCTGTCTAGGCCAATGGTCAGCACTTAGACATCATTGGCGTTCGCCCCGTCAGCATCGATCGCAATCCTGACAATGGCGTTGCCCCCTCACCCTCGTGTAGGGATGCCGCGCGAATCCCGCGTCTTTAGAGTGAAGGGCGGGATGCGGTTGTATACTCGCGGGGACTGTTTGTCCCCTTGCCGGGCTGTACGTTGAGAGCGCAAGATCGCCGATCACCGACCCGGATCGACGCCGAAGTCCAACTGTCCTGCCGGCTACTCGGCTTTGCCGCCCTAGCCGACCGAGAAAGTGAGCCAATCCATGTTCCGCTGCAAGGTCTGTGGCTGGATCCACGAAGGGGAGACACCGCCGGATAGCTGCCCGTCTTGCGGGTCGCCGGCGGATCGCTTCCGGCCGATGACCGGACAGGAGGTCGGCCTGGCGGCCGGCGACCTGTCGGCGTACGGGATCGTCGGCCAGGGCTACGACATGGATGTCGAGGACGGGCGGCGGATTCGTCTGCTCGCCTTCGTCGATGCCTCCTTCTACGCACCATTTGCCCGGCGGCAGGGCAAGCGCTACCCGATTTTTACCGGCGACGCGCAGTGGTTCTCCGACAACATTCCCTGCATGAGCGCCTGCCCGGCCCACACCGATATCTCGCGCTACATCGCCTTCATCGCCGACGGGCGCTACGCCGACTCCTTCGAGCTCAACCGTGAGCACAACGTCTTTCCTGGTTGCCTGGGTCGGATGTGCGCCCGGCCTTGTGAGGAAGCATGCCGGCGGAAAGAGGTCGATGCTCCGATCGGCATCTGCTACCTAAAGCGGGTTGCGGCTGACTACCGTGGCGAGACCCGGCGGGAGACACCGCCGCCGCCGAACGGTCTGACCGCCGCCGTCATCGGGGCCGGGGCCGCTGGGTTGACGACTGCCCGGCAACTCGGCCGCAAGGGCTATGCGGTCACGGTCTACGAAAAATTTCCGGTTCCAGGTGGCGTGATGTGGACGGGGGTACCGGAATGGCGTCTACCGCGCGACGTGATCATGGACGAGGTCGAGCTGATCACCGATCTTGGCATCGAGATCAAGTACGGAGTTGAGATCGGCAAAGACATTACGATGCAGCAGCTCTCCGACGGTCATGATGTCGTCGTGATCGCGGCCGGTTGCCAGACTGCGTCCCCGCTCGGTATTCCGGGGGAGGATATGCAGGGAGTCGTCTCCGGGCTGCAGTTCCTGGAGGATGTCGCCCTGGGTCAGAAGGAAGTTTGGGTCGGGCAGCGGGTCGTCACCGTCGGTGGTGGATTCACCTCGATGGACTGCGTTCGCACTGTCCTCCGAATGGGGTCTGAGCGGTCGGTGATGACCTATCGCCGGTCGATCCAGGAGATCCCGGTCGATGAGCTTGAGCTGGAGGAAGCCGAGATCGAAGGCGTCGAGATCATGTACATGGTCTCGCCCGTGCGGGTCGTCGGCGAGCGCGGCCGGGTCACCGGGATCGAGCTGATCAAGAACGATCTGGGCGAGCCGGATGCTCAGGGGAGGCGCCGGCCGGAGCCAGTTGCCGGGAGCGAGTTTGTTATCCCCTGCGACATGATCCTGGTCGCGATCGGCCAACGGCAGGACAACAATTTGCTTGGCGACATGCTGCCGGAGCGCGATCGCCGCGGGG
This sequence comes from uncultured Chloroflexia bacterium, assembly GCA_963849635.1. GTDB lineage: Bacteria > Chloroflexota > Chloroflexia > Thermomicrobiales > UBA6265 > CAVRUD01. Next base: position 81,122 of record CAWKIA010000024.1, read on the forward strand.
TGCCCCTGCTCGATCAGAATCTCAAGACGGCGCTGCCGAACGTGTGGGCAGTGGGCGACTACGTCATCAATCCGACCAACTTCATCTCCTCGATCGGCGAGGGCAAGCGGGTGGCGGATCTGATCGATGAGGAGTTGCGCGGGGCGCGGCCACGGGTCCGGGAGATGGAGATCACTCGGGTTCCGACCGAGTTCGTTGCGACGCCGAATCCGCTCGTTGCCGAGGGTGTGGCCGAGTGGAGTTTGACCGCGATGAGCCGCCGCCTTGTTTGGGGCGACGATTATGCGGGCGTCGGCCGCCAGGAGATGCCGACCCTGCCGGTGCCGAATCGTGGCCTGGGGACGGGCGACTACACGCTGGAGACGGAGCTCGGCTACACCAAGCCGATCGGGTTCGAGGAGGCGAAGCGTTGCCTCCAGTGCCAGCTGAACATCTTCATCGACGGCAACCGCTGCATCCTGTGCAATGGCTGCGTCGATGCCTGCCCGCACCAGTGCATCGAGATGATCTCGCTCGACCGGATCTACTCGATCGACAACGACATCGAGCTGGCGGAGATGGCCCGTGGTGAGCTGGGCCCAAACGCGACGGCGATGATCATCGACGAGCGGTCCTGCATCCGCTGCGGCATCTGCGTCGACTGGTGCCCGACCGAGTGCCTGACGATGGACCACTTCCGGGTCACTCCGGCCGAGCCACGCGAGAGCGTCGATCTGGCGATCGTGGCGGACGGGTAGATCCGAGTCGTGAGTCGTGAGTCGTGAGTGAGTAGCCCCCTCTTCCGAATCGGGAGAGGGGGCTTTGTGTTGGTGGGCAATCGATGGCCCAGTTTCCGAGTGGCGCTTTTGCCCTGATCGCGGGTTGGGGATCCGGGGGCGCGTGACCGGCGGCGCTGCGATCTGCGAGGGAGGTCCTCCGGGAGCGCGGGCGGGGACGGGATGACGGCTGGTCTCCGAGCCGGACGCGGTGAGGCGCTGACCAGGCCCGCAGCCGCGCCGGAAGTGCGTCTTGGTGCGACCAAAGCAGGGCGAATGCTCTTGTCAAGGGCAGGGGGCGAGGTCCGAAGCTGACGAGAGCGTTCTATGTACCCCTTTTCCTCGCTAACGAATGCCCCATACCTGAGTAGCTCCCTTCTTTCTTCTCGGCGAAACAGGTATTGCCAATGGGTAATTGGAACGGTTCCGGCCGTGACGCGGCCGGGCACTATCGAGTCATGCCCGTCGACACCTGGGCCACGACATTTCGAACTGACACCGAATGAGATAGAGGAGGTTGCAATGCATATGGCGCGCGGAATTCCGGCGGTACCGGTCCCCGTTCATGACGACGTGGATCGTTCGAGCGTGAAGTACCAGCGGCGCTGGTGGACGCTCGGCGTTCTTTCGCTCAGTCTGCTCATCATCGGCCTCGACAATACCATCCTCAACGTGGCCATCCCGACGCTGCAGCGTGAGTTCAACGCCACGTCCTCCCAGCTGCAGTGGATGGTCGATGCCTACGTCGTCGTCTTCGCCGGTCTGCTGCTGACGATGGGAGCGCTCGGTGACCGCTTCGGGCGAGGCAAGGCGCTGCAGGCAGGTCTGGCTATCTTCGGACTCGCCAGTCTCTGGGCCGCCTATGCCGGCTCGTCCGACTCGTTGATCAGCGCTCGGGCGGTGATGGGTATCGGAGGCGCTCTGATCATGCCGGCAACCCTCTCGATCATCAGCGACGTGTTTCCGCGGGAAGAGCGGGGCAAGGCGATTGCGATCTGGTCCGCCGTGGCGGGGATCGGGATCGGACTGGGACCGCTTTTGGGTGGTCTGCTCCTCGAGTGGTTTTGGTGGGGTAGCGTCTTCCTGGTCAACGTTCCGGTCGCGCTCGGCGCCCTCGTTCTCGGCAAATGGCTGGTTCCGGACAGCCGCGACCCGCACCCTGCCCGAATCGACGTGCCTGGGGCGCTCCTCTCCATCTCTGGCATATCGCTCATCGTCTACGCCATCATCGAGGCCCCGACCCACGGCTGGTTCGACGTGAGGACGCTTGCCGCGTTCGCGGTCTCGGCCGGTCTCGCCGCTGCCTTCTTCTGGTGGGAACGGCGGACCGATCATCCGATGCTCGATCTGAGCTTCTTCAGCAACCCGCGCTTCTCGCTCGGGGCCGGTGCGATCGGGTTGACCTTCTTCGCCTTGTTCGGGACGATCTTCGCCTTCACCCAGTACCTGCAGTTCGTTCGTGGTTTCACCGCCCTGGATGCCGGCATTCGCCTGATTCCGCTGGCGCTCGGGATCATGGTCGGCGCTGGTCGCAGTCACCATCTGGTCAAGAAGCTGGGCACGAATAGGGTCGTGGCGGCCGGGATGTTGATTGTGGCCATCGTTCTGGCGACCTTCACTTTCTGGGACGTCGAGACCAGCGAGTGGGTGATCGGATTCGCAATCTTCTTCCTCGCGCTTGGCATGGGCAACGTGATGGCGCCCGCGACCGACGCAGTGATGGGCGCTGTCCCGGAGGCGAAGGCGGGCGTGGGTTCGGCGATGAACGATGTCGTCCGCCAGGTGGCCGGTGCCCTCGGGGTCGCCATCATCGGGTCGATCATGAACTCGGTCTACGGCAGCAACATGGCTGACCCGACGTCGGGGTTGCCGGCGCAGGCTGCGGGGCCAGCCAGGGACTCGGTCGGTGCGGCGCTGGTGGTCGCCGGCCAACTCGGCGGAGCGGCTGGGGATGCTCTGGCAGCGACTGCGCGGACGGCCTTCGTGGATGCGATGGGGGTCGCGGCGCTGGTCGCGGCGGCAGTGGCTTTAGCTGGCGGTCTCGTCGTCGCCAAGTGGCTGCCGGCCGGGCATGTCGCCGCGAAGGAGGAGGCATCCGCCCTCGATGTCCCAGTTCGGCACGGCGCGATGGCCAGCCAAGTGGCAATCGGCGACTGACGATTCCCTGCTGCATGCGATCGTTGACCGCCGCTCCTGTGGGAGCGGCGGTCAATTTTTCGCCCGAGCGGTGATCCGCCAGGTGGCGGCGCCACGATGTAAACCATCCCGCAATGACGTGAGTCCCCGAGGCTGAGCATGGCGACCAGGAGGTTCCATGTCCTCGTTTCGCAGAAATCCGGCCAAAGACTGGTTGAATGCGAGGATGGTGCTCCGATTTCCTGAGACGCAGTGCCGTGGCGATAATATTGCTGATAAGCAATCCATCCGCTAGGAGGCCCCACGAGTGGGAGGCGGCGGATCTTGGAGCGCGGGAGCCGGACAATGCCGTGACCAGGGCCGGTCTGGAGGCATGGTTTCGGGGATTGGTTGCGGTCAGGCGTGGCAGGGCACACTCCGCGTGATCTCACTCACATCTGTGTCGCCTGGAGTAATCGGTGCCATGAGGTATCGGTCGAATTAGGCGAGAGGAGGATTCCCATGCGTCTGCAGCGCGTTGTCCCTGGATCCTTGGCCCTGTTGCTGGCGATCATCCTTGCCGCGGCGCTGGTCGCGGTTGGCGGCGTCGATGCCGGCGCCAACGGTGGGCGGCCGTTCACCGTCGTCCTCAGCGGCGACCAGGAGGTGGCGCCGGCGATCGGCGACAAGGAGGGGACTCCGGGAGCGGACGGCGTCGCCGGCTCGGGTGTGGCGACCTTGACGCTCAACCCGGGCCAGGGGGAAGTATGCTATTCCTTCGCGGTTGCCGACATTCAGTTACCGGCTTCCCTGGCGCATATCCATCAGGCGCCCGCCGGGGTGAACGGGCCGGTCGTCGTTACCTTCGTCCCGCCCGGCGAGGACGGTACGTCCTCCGGCTGCGTCGCGGTCGACCGAGCGCTGGTGAGAGACATCATCAAGAATCCCGAGCAGTTCTACGTCAACGTCCACACCCCGGAGTTTGGGGCGGGGGCTCTGCGCGGTCAGATCGGCAAGTAGCCCCAACAGGCCGCTACGCGAATCGATGGTCATTGGACCGCGCCGCGGCGGGCGTCGCCCGCCGCGGCGCGGTGATGGCGGCTTGCTACTGGCCGGATATCTCACCGCGAAAGAGGTGCCCGGCGGCCAACCAATAGTCAGATGAGGATCAGCACTCCGCGACGTATGAGGCGCATCCTTCCAGGATGGGTGGGTCGGCTGAAGGAGTGATCAGCCGTCGGCGGGGGGACGAACGCCTCCATTGCCGTCTTTCATCGCGCCTCAGCCGCCGCAGCCGATGTCTTCGATTGGGAGATCGGTGACGGGCACGATGTAGTCGGTGCCGTCTGGATGTCATGATTTTGAGGGCGGGCATGCCTTCGCTGCCGGGATTCCCGGTCCAGATGGAGGCGATGCGGCCGTCGCCCAGCACGCACGGCGCGCTGTCGCCGTCGAAGTCGGCGCTGACGGGCTCTGGCTCGGACTGCCCTGGGGAAGACGCCAGATCGCGCCGCTCCAGCTGGACTGGAAGACGATGTCGCCGTTGGGCGCGTAGTCGGGGTGATGGAGTGCGCCGCCCGGTTGCGCATCCATCTGGGGCGTCGTCTGGGGTGAGGACGATGCGAGAGTCGGACCCGTCGGTGGAGACTTCGCAGATGGCGCCTTCCTCGCCGCGTAGGGCAGGTCGCCGCAGTCGAAGATGATCCGCGTCGCCGTCGGCGGAGAAGATGGCGGTGTGGTTGAAGTCGAAAGTTGATTCCCCGGTTAGCAGAAGAGGTTCGCTCCAGGTGTCGCCGTCGCGGGTGACGGCCCAGAGATCGAGGGTGTGGGGACCGCCGCTGGCGTGGATAGACGATCAGGTCGCCGCCACTGGCGATTGTGCCGAATCCGTCGGGGTGGACACACCGGCACCGGATGCGGACGGGTTCGCCCGCGGAGAGATCGGCGGGGACGACTGCCATGCATGGCCAGCCGGCGCAGTCCGGATCGAAGCGCTCCGTTCCCAGCAGTAGCCATTCTCCGTCCGGTGAGATCCCGATCCAGTCGTCGTTTGCCGACTGGGTCGATGTCGTCGAGCGCCACGGTGAGGTCCTCCGGCGGTCGGCGCCTTCGCGTTGCGTCGACGCGGTAGAGGTGCCTGGTCTCGGACGCCGCGTCGGTCGGCTTCCATAGACGATCTGACCGTCGCCATCCGCGCTGGTGCTCGCTTCGGCCTTCGTTCGGCAGTCGCCGCCGTCGACCGTCGCCTCATCGCGGCTATCATCATCGGCCTCGTCAGATCCGAACAGTGCTGGCACCGTCACATCTGGGAGGATGCCGGCATCGTCGCCTTGATCGACTGGCTCATCGGTGACGTCCGTCTCTTGCTCTGCCGTCTCGGGTGTGGAAGCGTCTCCTGCCTCGATTGAGTGCTTGTGAGAGCGAATGAGGAAGTCCCAAGACGAGTCGGGCAGAGTGCCGACGAGCAGCACGCCGCCGTCGTCGGCCTGGTAGCTGGTGCCGGCCGTGACCGTGACCGCGATCTCGTCGCCCGTGTGTCGGTGATGACGTCGTAGCCGCCGCCCGGGGTGAGGCCGGTGATCAGGTGGGTCGTCGTCTCGGCGGGACGGTGTAGGTGGATCTCGCCGGCCTCGGCGCCGAGATCGACCGGGAAGAGGATCGCCGTCGTTCCGACGACCGTGCCGGCGAACGCGCCGTCGGCGCTTTCCAGGGACGTGACCGCAGCGCCGGCTGTGCGCACCGGCGTCCGCGCCCTGGAGGACGTTGAGGAAGCGTGTCTCTTTCGGGTCGCCCGGCGCTTCGACGAGGAACTGGTAGCGCATCGGTTCGCCCGACCGCCAGCGTGTCGACCGGGTTGTCGAGCGGCCGGACTCCGGTGCCGCGCCGGTGGGCACAGGGTGTCGATCACGAGTTGCTGGCCGGTCGCTGTCGTCATCGTCGTCGGCGTGCCATCGACGGTGGCATCGGCCGGGAGGTTGAGCCAGAAGCGTTTGAAGCGGCCGTCCGATCTTGGAGGCGGCGCGGTCGTAGACGACGATCACGTCCGGCGCCAGCCAGACGATCGAGCGGCTGGCGTGGAGGATGTCGATCGACGCCTTCTTCGGTCGAGTTGTAGAGGTTGGTCGCGTCGCCGAGGGCGTAGGCGTAGCCGGGTTGGACGCTCAACGCCAGGATGGTCGGGTCACCGGCGGGGACGTACTCCCATTGCGAACCGCGCGCATAGAGCTGGCTGCGGTAGTCGGTCGGGCACGTTGCGGAGAACGGCTCGATCGTTCTCAAGGCGAGCGTGTTTTGGTGGTCGGAGCTCGGGTAGTAGAAGTCGTCGCTGGGGTCGTCGTCGCCGTACTCGCCGCCGTAGCCGACGAGTCCCTTTGGTCAGCCACTCGCCGTCCCGATAGAAGGAGAAACAGTTGCCGTCGCCGTTCTGGTGGTCGATCCCGACCCAGCCGAGGCTGTAGGTGAACCAGGCGGCGTCCTCGTCCCAACTCGTGCGGGCGAGGAGAGTGGCCGATGCCGGGCGCGAAATGGAAGAGCGGGAGGGCGGGACGGGGATCGGCCGCGGGCGGGCGCATTCGGATCGAAGAGCATGAAGTAAAAGAGCGCATTGACGAGCGGCGCCGTAGGCCATTGGCGTAGACGACGCGGTCGGTAATGAGCCATTCGGCGCCGCCGGGCGGCGTGAAGGTCTCGATCCAGCGGATCGCGTCGAGGCGCTCCGTGTTGCCGGTCGACTTCGTCGTAGCGGCCCATCGAGCCGAGGAGCGGCGATCATGTCGGGGCCCACGTAGATCTCGCCGTCGCCGTACCAGGCGGGCTGGTAGACCTCGCCGTAGATCTTCGGCGCCGGGCAAGAGGACGGTTTCGCGGACTGAGTGAGTGGAGGAAACCCGGGATGACCTCGTCCCAGAACGGGTTGTCGGTCAAGGACGACCTGCGGTCCCCACTTCGCCGGGTCGTCCTGGCCGGCGGTGTGGAGGGCGAGCAGGAACTGGGCGACGTAGGCGAGCGACTGCGGGCTGTACTCGAAGCCTTCGGGGGCGAGACCACCGCGGCATCGGTGCGCAGCAACTGGTCGGTCATGTAGAGGTGAGCGCCGATCGCGGTCTCCAGATAGGCGCCGAGTTCGCCGCCGGGGTCGTCCTCGGGGTCGAGCGCCAGCGCCATCAGACCGAGGTTGCGCATGTGCGAGGTGAAGTAGTTGTTGCCGGACCAGCGGAACGCGGCTCGGTTGGCGAAGAGCGCGGGATCGTTGGTGACGCCGATCGGATCGGGGTGGTTGTAGCCCTGGGTGACGATCTCCTCGGACCAGCGCAGGAAGACCTCGCGGATCGTCGCTTTGTCCTCGTCGGTCAGGAGGGATAAATCCAATCGACGGTCAGCGCCCAGCTCTCGCCCCACCAGCGGAGGCGGTCGCTGAACGGGATGACGAAATACGGGTCGCGGAAGGGCTCGCCGTCGGCCGGTCCTTTGGCCGCCTCGTTGATGCGCGTACATGAGGAGGGTGCGGGCGCGTTCGGCATAGTCCGCCCGCGCCGCTTCGTCTGGGTGGACCAGCGAGAGGAAGGCGAAGAATTCCGCGTAGCTCTCGGTTGGGTAGGGCTGATAGGTGTCGAGGCCGTCGTCCTCGCCGGGGACGGTGCCGGCGTCCATGTCGGCCTTCATCCGCTCGATCAGGGGAGCCAGGCCGTCGCGCCAGATCGGGTTGGCGTCGGTCGCCCAGCCGCGCAGGCGCGGCAGGTCGTCCTGGGTGATCCAGAGGCGGGGGTGGCTGGTGACGGGCTCGGGGGATTCAGTGTCTGACTGGGTGCTGGCTGGCTGTATGGACTCAAGCAGCCGAGGGGTTGCGGCCGCGGGGCGAAGGCTGGCGGGTAGGGCTGAGAGGAGCAGCGCGAGGACGAGGAGGGCCGCGAACCGGCGGTGAGAACCGGGAGCCATTGGAGAGTCCTTTCGCGCGGAGGCGAAATGGCCGTGCCAAGGATTCGATTGACGCGGAAATGCATCGCTATCGTATCCCAGGCGCCAATGATCTGCCGAGTTTTGGCGTGGAGAAGGGACGTCAGGGGACGCCGGGGAGAGCCCCCTAACCCCCCGGCCCCCTTCCCCTTGCCGCGGCAAGGGGAAGGGGGAGGATGTTGCACATAGGGGGCTGGCGTCTGGGGGCCACCGCCACAACCCCAGCGCCGAACGCCGATTCCTGGGTGGAGGTCGAGTGGGGCTAGTTGGTCGGTGTGGCGGCGTCTGGGGTGGTGGGTGCGGAGGGGTAGAAGAAGGCGTAGGTTGCTTCGTAGGGTTGGCGGACTTCGTCGCCGGCGTGGTCGGCGTCGCAGCCTTCGGCGGGGGCGGCGCCGCCGACGGTGTCAAGCCGCTGGACGTGGGTGATGGTGGAGAAGGCGCCGGCGCCGGTGTGCTCGGTGGCTTCGAGGAGGAGCCAGGGGATCGAGCCGGTGTCCGGGGAGTCGGCGCGTTCGAGGACGGCGCCGGCGACGGAGCTGCCGTCGTAGCCCTGCCAGGTTGGGCCGGCGAAATGGGTGCCGACGACGTCGCCGTTCTTGTTGAACAGGTCGGCCTCGGGGGCTTTGAAGGTCCAGACGAAGGCAGTGGCGTCGTCGGGCTTTGCCTCACAGGTGTAGATCTGGACACCCTGGGCGGCGAGATCGAAGAGGAGGATGGAGCTTGTTGGTGGGACAAGGTTCTCCGGGATGTCGTCGGTGGCCGGCGACTGGTGGGCTGTCGCCGTTCCGGCCAGGGTCATGAGGGCGGCGAGGACGAGTGCGAAGATGGTCATGATGCCGGTCGATCGCAACTGGATGCCTTCCTTTCTACGAGTCCACGTTGGGCCGCGATGGGCCCCGATGCCCGATTTCGTCCCGGCGTTGCCGAGTACTCCGGCGGCCGGGCGCGGGCATGATTCGATAGTACTGGGCAACTGGCTGCCGCGTATCCCTAGGATTAAGCAATTCCGCATAAGTGGAGCTTAAATAAGAGGGAGATCGATGGCGCGACATTGCGATGACGGACGGCGAGATTAATGGGTTGGTGAGCCCAGTGATCCCAATGGCAGCTCCAGTCCCAGGACCAGCCGGTCGAGGAGGCGTTTTTCGGCGACTTTGGTGATGATGCGGGCGGGGAGGCGGGTGGAGTCGGGCGGGAGGTCGTCGCGGCCGATGGCGCGGTGGCGGCCGTCGAAGGGCTCGACGACGAGGGGGCGGTGGACCTCGTCCTCGATGTAGGAGGGGTCGAGGAGGACGGCCGGGACGACCGGATCGTGCATGCGGCAAGACCAGACGCCGAGGAGGGTCTGGTAGAAATCGAAGTAGAAGGGCAGGATCTTCCAGGCGAGTTGACCGTGGGGCGTGGTGGCGGTGCGCATGCGCTCGATCTGCTGGTCGTCGAAGACGACGCTGTTGGTCGTGTCGACTGGAATGACGAGCAGGGGTGTTTCCGAGGCGAAGAGGCGGTCGGCCAGATCGGGGCTGCCGAAGACGTTGGCGTCGACGGTGTGGGGATCGCCGGGGCGTGGGTAGCGCGAGTAACTGCCGAGGATCGAGACCGAGCGGAAGCGGGTGAGTGACTTGGGATCGCGCTCCAGGGCGAGGCCGAGGTTGGTCATGGTGCCGACGGCGACGAGGTCGAGTTCGCCGGGACGCTCCAGGCCGAGGCGGAGAATCTGGTCGACGGCGGACTCGTTGGAGGGCGATCGCTTCGAGGGGGGAATACCGACGTCACCCAGGCCGTCATCGCCATGGACATGTGGGGCGGCGATGACGTCTTTCAACGGGCTCTCCGCACCGACGGCTACGGGAACATCGTCCAGCTCGAGGACATCGAGGACTTTGAGGGTGTTGAGGGCGGCCTGGGCGGCGGAACAGTTCCCGTGGCAACTGCCGATGGCGACGATCTCGGCGTCCGGCTCGGCGGCGAGGTAGATGAGCATCAGGGCGTCGTCGATGCCGACGTCGGTATCGAGCAGGAATTGGCGCTTGGTCATTGGTTGCTCCTTGGCGGCAGGTCGTCTGGGTGAGATTGACGCATGCCGCCAAGGGGAATGTCTAGGGGCGGTGTGGGCGCGGCGGAAACCAGGGAATGAATCCCAGGCTATGCCAGACAAAGCATTTTCAGGGATAAGAACGTCCAGGTTCCGCGGACGATATCGCCTTCGCGGCCAGGATCTAGAGCGTGTCGAGGGTGGGGCGGGTACCGTGGAAGTCGATCATGAGGCGGCCTGGGCCATGGACGATTGGTTAGCGTCGATGCCCATCATGACGAAGGGGAAGAGGTCCGGGGTGGCGTAGTGCAGGGTGATCTTGCCGTTCTCAACGCGGTCCATGCCGAGGACGATGAATGAGATCTCACGGCCCGTTGGCGTCTCGCCGATGAATGACCCGGAGTGGGTGCCGGTGACTGTGATCACCGTCGCGACCATGTCGCCTTCGATGGTGATGTGGTCGATGACGGAGCGGAGGTTGGTAATTGAGGCCCAGAGGTGGGGCATGTGCCGGACCGTCTCATAGAGGCCAGGGTGGGAGCGGAGGGTATCGAGGTCCTGGGCGTCGATCGCCGCGTTGACGTCACGGACGACTTGCTTCTTCTCGTCGGGGGTCACCGGTGGGGTCCTTTCGTGCGCTTGTGTGACGTGCAAGTGGGACGTCATCTGACTCGTGCTAAGATAGACAAAAGACTTGTCTAACCCCATCGATGGTAAAGACTTTTGTCTATGCCGTCAAGTGCCTAAATCGGGCAGCGCGGTGGATGGAGCGCGATGGACGATTCCGACGACGGATTTTTGATCGGAGGTCTGCTGGGCGCGCCGTATGAGGCGCTGGCCAACCGCGTCTACGCCCGGCTGGCGGACGAGGGTCTGGGCGATCTACGGCGGGCGCAGGCGGAGGTTTTTCGATATGTTCCTCCGGAGGGAGGGCGCGTCACGGACGTGGCCGCGGCGGCGGGCGTGAGCAAGCAGGCGATGGCCTATACCGTCGAGTCATTGATTGAGATGGGCTATCTCAGCCGGGAGCCGGATCCCGCTGACCGGAGGGCGCAGATCGTCCGGCGGACGGAGCGCGGCTGGGAGGTCAACCGGGCGGCGCGGCGGGCGGTGCAGGAGGTGCAACGGGAGTGGACGGCGGCACTGGGTCCGGAGCGGATGGAGTGTCTGCTCGATCTGCTCCGAGATCTGGGCGAGCATCTGGGTATCGCGTATCAGGGCAGCATTTCGGAGGTCAGTACCAGGGAACAACCGGTCTAGTGGTGGGACGGGACACGACCGGTGCGTGGGCGCTGGGCTTGTTGGCTTGACAGGAGACTAGGGATGGAGGCCGGTGATAATCGTGTCCACGAACTGGGCGGCGATTGCTCCAGTGAGGTCAAGGGCAGGGTTGAAGATAGTGATGTCGATGCCCGCCAGCCGGCCGGACACGATGGCGGCGGCAAGGACGGTGGAGACTTCGGCCCATGACAGGCCGCCGGGGAGGCGGTAGTCGACGGCAGGCATGATGGTGTCATCGAGGACATCGGCGTCGAGGTGGACCCAGAAGCCTGCCAGGTCGGGTCGGGTGAGCTGGGTAAGGGCGGTGGATGTCGCCAAGGTGATTCCTTGGGCACGGACGGTGGCGAGATCGATGAGGGTGATGCCAGATTCCTCGATGCGCTGGCTGCCTTCCGCCTCCGCTTCTTCCGCGTCGCGGCGTCCGAAGGCGACGACGTCTTCGTCGTGGACCAGGGGGCGTTGGCCGTCCAGATCGGTGACAAGTGACGGGCCCCGTCCCGTGGCGAGGGCCAGGTCCATCGAGGCGGCCTCGCCGTTGGGTTCGGCTTCGGGTTGGTAGAAGTCGGCGTGGCCGTCGAGGAAGAGGAGCCCGTACCTGCCCCGTCGCTTCAGGGCCAGGAGTGGACCGAGCATGATCGAGCAATCGCCGCCGAGGACGACCGGAATGTTCCCCGCGTCGATCACGTCCGCGGTGGCCGTGGCCAGCGCGAGGGCGTAGGCAGCGATGCCGCGCGGGTTGAGCATCTGGGTCTCTGGATCGCGGCGGTCGTCGTAGGGAGGTGGTTCGATCCGGCCGGCACGGCGCGCTCCGAGTTTCTCGGCGAGGCCCGCCGCGAGCAGGGCGTCTGGTAGCCGCTCGACTCCCTTAGGGAAGAGGCCGAGGACGGACGGTGCTTCAATAATGGCAAAGGTGGGAGCGGGCATGGCGTTCGCCTCCTTCGTTTAGAACGCCGGGGCAGCAGGTTAGTCAGGGTTGGTACAAATCAGGCACCAGGGCTTGTCCTGGACGCGGGTCATGACGACGGTGGCGCGGTGGGGACCGGCGAGCTTGAAGCGGCGGCGGATCTCTTCGACGTCGCCGGGGAGGCCGCGGCGGCGGATGTCGACGGCTCCGATGCCGAGGGCGCGGAGACGGGCGGCAATCTCCTTGGGGTGCCAGGGGAGGGAGTCTGCGACGTACAAGGTGCGGGCGAAGGGTGTGCGTAGATCGCGGTCGAGGGAGAGGAAGGCGATCCGGTCGTCGATCTTCCAGGCGCCAAGATCTCGGGCAAGGTCTTCGACCAGACCGGCCCGGGTTACGGCGGGGTTTGGATCGAGCAGGTAGGCGCCAGGCGGTGAGACGGGCACGAGATCGCCCGGTACGGGAAGCAGTGTGTCGCCGGTGGGCATCACGGTGGCCCGCCGCGTTGTCTGGGCGAGGGACGGGGACCAGAGGACGGATTCCTTGAGTTCGCGTTCATCGGCGACGAACTCGATCTCCCAGCCATCTGGAATGTGGTCGGTATCTATTCCGGGCGCGGCCTTGATCGCGACGGCGGGGACACGTTCGGCCAGGTCGAAGCACCAGGGCAGGGGCGGCTCGGTGAGGTTGGGGCCGAGGCGGCGGTCCGGCGTTCGGCGGGCCGGGTCGATGAAGACGGCGTCAATGCCAGTCAGGTCGAGCGCCTGCACGTCGGCCTCGCGGGCGTCGACGTTCATGGCAACGTCATAGATCCCAGCGTTGTGGGAGGCCATGCGCAGGTGCAGCGGGTCGCGATCGACTGCGAGGACTGGGGCATGAGCCGCCAGAGCGATCAGATCACCACCGATGCCGGTACAGAGATCGGCGATACGCGTTGAGTTGGTAAATCTGGCAGCGCGGTGGCGAGAGAGCGATTCGGCGGTGGCCTGTTCGAGACCCGGACGGGTGAAGAGCATTTCAGCGGCGCGTTCGAACTTGATCGCCGCGCGAATACGAAGGTCGTGGAGGGTGAAGGCGGCGGCGACGAGGTCTGGGGGGTAGTCACGGCGAAGCGCTGTGCCGAGGCGGAGGATTGCGTCGGTGGGGATCGGGTCTGGGCCGATGCGGGCGAGGAGGGCCTGGCCGGTGGGGGAGAGAAGGGCGTCAAGGTGGACGAAGGTTGCGACCGCGGGATCATCGCCGATTGACATTGTTGCGCGATCCGCCCCTTCGTTAACTGGGCCATTCGGGACGGTCCACTCGAAGACCTTCAATTCGCCCGAAATCGCGGACATTCTCGGTGATGATCCAGCGATCGTGCGCCATCGCTGTGGCTGCGATCAACACGTCGTTGGCGCCGATTGGCTGGCCAGTGCGTCGCAACCTGTCAATTAGGCTCGCATGCAACCGAGCAGCGGAAAGGTCGAATGGAAGAACAGGGGCCGCCTTGATCACGGTCTCGATGAACGCTCGCCGGAGGTCCGTGCGCTGGCCTGACTGAGCGCGGTACAGACCGGCAAGGAGTTCGGACACGGTGACACTTGCGATCGCGACAGACCGGGAAAGGAGGAATTCTACGCTCTGGTCAATCGTGTATCCGCGGCGCTCCATCGCGATCACGACGCTCGTGTCGACTAATCCGGCCATTCGGGGTAATCCGCCCAGTCGATCTTCGGTAGTTCAGCGAGGACGGCTTCGAGATCGTCGGCGAATTGGTCGTCCGGGCGCGGACCATGCCGCAAGAAATCCAGGAAATCTCCGAACGTCACGACCTTTTCCGCGGGTGGCGGGTCAATGCGCGCGATCACCTCACCGTTGCGACGGACCTCGAAGTGCTCGCCCTTGTATTTGACGCGGTTGAGAATGTCCGAGAGGTTTTTTGCGAGCTCGGTGGCGGTAACGATGGTTGGAGTGGATTCTGTGATTTGAGCTGGCTTGGTCGTGGCCATCTGGCGTCCTCCAAAGGTAATGCATCAGGATTATACGATAATCTGATTCTCTGTTAATCATCAGATGAGCGAGAGGCGGTCCGCAATTGCGGTCCGCCTCTCTTTAGACGCGTCAGTTGGAAGATTGCCCGATCAGGCCTCGTAAGAGATGCGGTAAAGGAGGCCGGCAGTATCGTCGGAGACGATCAAGGAGCCATCTGGGGCGACGAGGATGCCAGCGGGGCGGCCCCAGCGGTCGCCGGACTCGTCTTGCCAGCCGGTGGCGAAGTCGGAGGCGCCGGATGGATCGTCGCCGTCGAAGGCGATACGCAGGAGCTTGGGTTCGGCCGGTTCGGTGCGATTCCAGGAGCCGTGCTGGACGACAAAGAGGCCGGCGAACTCGGATGGGAACGGGTCATCCACGGCGAAGGCGAGGCCGAGCGGGGCGGAGTGGGCCTGGATGCCGACGGTAGGTGGGGTTATGCCGGAGCAGTCGGCGCCCGAATCCTGCGGAGTGGCATCCGGCGGCTGGCAGGTGGGCCAACCGTAGTTCGCGCCCTCCTGGACGACGGTGACGAGGTCAGGAGGGATCTCGTCACCCTGGTTGTCCCGCTCGTTCACGGTCGCCCAGAGGCGTTCGGTGCCGGGTTGGAAGGCGAGGCCGACCGGGTTGCGAAGGCCCCAGGCGAAGCGGTTTGCATCTGCGCCCGTCGGGGTGTAGCGCATAACGGCGGCACGGCGGTCGTCGTCCTCCGCGCAGATGTTGCAGGAGGAGCCGATCGCGACGTACATGAGATCGTCTGGGCCGAAGGCGATCGTACGCGTGCTGTGGCCGCCGACGGGGAGGTCGGGAACGACCACCTCGATCTCGCCGGGCGTCCCGGCCGGGTCGTACGAGGCGCGGCTGATCTGGTTGGTCTCGCCGACGTAGAGGTAGGTCGTGCCGCCATCGTCGAGAAGGGCGACGTTGGACGGGGCGTTGAGGCCGGAGAGGAGCGGCTCCGGCGGGGTGGGCGCCGGCGCGATTGCGCCTTCGGAGGCGGGGTAGCGGTAGACGTTCCCGGCGCTGGCGTCGGCGACAAGGAGGTTACCGTCCGCGTCGACGGCCATGAAGCGGGGAGAATCCAGCCCGGCGGCGAGGACAGCAATTACGAACCCTTCCGGCAGGTTGACGGTCTGGGCGGCCACGTCGAAGCCATCGGGGACCTGGAGTTCGGTCGGGACGAGGTCGGGGTTGGCGGTGCGGGCATCGTCGACGATGAGCGGAGGGGAGGTCGAACCGTCCTGAGCGCGGGTGTGAAAGGGGGTCATAAGGGCGGGCGTGGAGACGGCCGCGGCGACCGCTGGGGTTGCCAGGAGCAGGTGGCGGCGGGTCAACTCGATCGGCATGGGGCATCTCTCCTTGGGATGGACGTAACCGGGATACGGCACTGACGCGATCAAGAAGTGTGCCAGGCGAATCTTGCTCCCTAACTCCCCGGCCCCCTTCCCTCTGCCGCAGCGCGGGCCGGACGCCGACTCGCCACCTCGTCATCCTGAGCTTGCGAAGGATCTTGGCCGCCGCGCGGCCTTTGCAACCGACCCTGACGACGCGCGTTCGGCGCGACATCCGGCGTCAGCGTACGAGCACGAAGGCGCTCACGCGCCAAGATCCTTCGCAAGCTCAGTAGTCCGACCAGGGGAAAATGTCGGGTTTAGGGGGCGGGTCGGGTCCAGGAGCGGATTTGCGGGCACCAAGCTGACCCGATTCGCACGGCCGCAAACGCCAGCCGGACATGACATATACGCTGGTCAGACTACTCAGGATGACGTCCGGGGGGGCTGGCGTGGCGGAGTCATGGGCCAGCAGGGCTGTGGGTCGTTGGGCAAGGGGACCACTGGGGTGATAAGAAAGTGAGGTGATGGGACGGCAGAGTAGCTGAGTGAAATCAGGTGATCAGGCTGTGCGGGAGTCCCGCCACTGGATGAGTTCCTTGAGGTGGCCGGTGTCGTAGGTGGGGCCGCCGGTGTTGACGATGAGGTGGGTGATGCCGTTGGCGACGTAGTCGTCGGCGCGTTCGACCTGGGCCGGGCTGAGCAGGATGGAGCGCTCGATTTCGGCGGGGTTGCGGCCGACGCGGGCGCACCAGTCGTCCAGGACGGTAGAGAGGCGGCCGGCCTCCTCTGGGTCGCCGAAGCTGTTCCACATGTCGGCGTGCTGGGCGACGATGCGGAGGGTTACCCGCTCGCCGCCGCCGCCGATCAGGATGGGGATGTGGCCGTTGACCGGCCCGGGGTTGAGCTTTGCCAGGCGCTCCTTGATGACAGGCAGGGCGGTGTCGAGGTCGCGGAGGCGGTCCGGGGCGGTCTTGAAGTCGTAGCCGTACTCGTCGTAGTCGCGTTGGAACCAGCCGCTGCCGATACCGAGGATAGCGCGGCCACCGGAGATGTGGTCGATGGTGCGGGCCATGTCGGCGAGCAGGTTGGGGTTGCGGTAGGAGTTGCAGGTAACGAGCATGCCGAACTGGACGCGCGCGGTGACCTCGGCCATCGCGGCTAGGAGGGACCAACCTTCATAGTGGAGGCCGTCCGGTTCCCCGGAGAGAGGGAAGAAGTGGTCCCAGGTGAACAGGGTATCGACGCCGATCTCCTCGGCGGCGACCCAGGCGGCGCGCATCTGCGCATAGGTGGCATGTTGAGGCTGAACTTGGAGTCCGACACGTACTGCTGACATCGATGCTTTCCCCTTTCGAGCGTCCGATCGGGCGCGGGCACACGGAATGACGTGTCCATTCGGCTTGAGCCGGGACATACGCGGAGGTTAGGTTGTCTGGCTCCTAGCCTCCTGCCAGTAAGTATTGGTGCTCGATCTGCTCGGAGAACCTCCCTCTTCGGGGAGTAGACGGGGCAATTCGTGGCCCTGATGGCGAAGAAGCTGGCTAACCGAGGCCGTTGCGGACGGCAAAAGCGGCGGCGGCGGCGCGCGAGTTGACGTCGAGCTTGGTCAGGATGTTGGTGACGTGGTTGCCGGCGGTCTTTGGGCTGATGATGAGGCTTTCGGCGATCTCCCGGTCGGATTTTCCGGCCGCGAGTAGGGTCAGCACCTCCCGCTCGCGCGGCGTCAGATTCGGGATCGGCTCGGTGGGGCCGCTCGTTGGGCGCGATGCGGCTGGTACGGGCGCCACTGATTTGGGCGTTGGCGTCGTGAAGCCGAGGATGGTGGCGTCCGCGAGGGCACCGGAGACGGCGTCCTCGTCGCTCAGGGCCCGGCCGGCCGCGATGGCCGCCGCGTAGCCATCCTTGCCCAGAGCGCGGATCAGCCCGGCGACGGACTCGGCGTGGCGGTCGCGGGCATCTTGCAGGATGGGTGCGGCAAGGTCATCGCGGATGCGCTCAGCGTAGCCGGCGTGGCGGGCGGCGTGCTCCGGTTGGTGCTCGTACTGGATGTGGATCAGGTACTCCAGGGCTTCGGCGATGGCGAGGCGATTCCTGGTATCGCGGAAGATCGTCATGGCGCGGGTGAAGCGCTCCATCGCCAGGCGGCGGTCGCCGCGGTTCCAGGCGACGGTGGCCAGGTTGAAATGGGCGATCCCTTCGTTCTCGGTGAAGCCGATCTCCTGGGAGATGGTCAGAGCCTCTTCCCACATGGTCTCTTTGCGGATGGGGTCGTCCTCAGAGTCGGCCAGGTTGATGAGCGAGCTGGCGATGCCCCATTGGTCGCCGAGCGACTGGCGAAGGGCGAGACTCTCGGCCCGGAGGGTCGTAGCCTTGGCCCGATCTCCGCGGCGGTTTTCGACGACGCCGTAGTTGTCGAGCAGGACGGCGATCCTGTAGAGGTCGCCATGGGGGCGGAGCAAAGCCAGGGTGCGCTCGTAGTGGTCGGCGGCGACGTCGTCCTGGGCGCGGCGGGCGGCGACATTGCCGAGATTGCCGAGACAAATCGCCTGGACCCAGGTGTCGTCGACGCTTTCGGCGTGGGCGAGGGCGGTCCTGTAGAGCTCTTCCGCCCGGGCGTAATCGCCGGTGTCACTGGCGATGTTGGCAAGGTCGATCAGGGAGAGGGCGGCGTTGTGTTGGTCGCCTTCGGCCTCGAAAAGTGCAAACGCGGCTTCGTCGTGCTTGATCGCTTCGGCGTAGTCCTGCTGGCTCTCGGCGAGGACACCGGCCGCCTTGAGCGCTTTGGCTCGCATTAGGGGCGGTGCGTCAGCGCCCGCGTCAAGGGCGCGTTTGAGCCAGGAGCGGCCTTCGGCGACGAAGCCACGCACGTTCCAGAAGCGCCAGAGGGAGCCGGTCAGGGCCAATGCTGTCGCGGAGTCGTCGGAGGAGAGCGTCCAGCCAAGGGCGGCGCGGACGTTGTCGTGCTCGGCGGCGATCCGGTTGAGCCAGGTGTCCTGGTTGCCCCGGGTCAACTCCGGCTCGGCCGTTTCCAGGAAGGAACGGGCCCAGGCGGCGTGGGCGTTGCGAACGAGGGAGGATTCCTCGGCGGCCTCCAGGCGCTCCAGACCGTAAGCGCGGATGGTCTCGAGCATGCCGAAGCGGGCTTCGCCGGGGGTGGATTCGGCGAGCGAGCGGACGAGGCTCTCATCGATCAGGGTCGAGAGGACATCGAAGACATCGAACGGATCGAGGAGGGGCGTCTCCCCGGCCTCCTCACGCTTGGCCGCGACCCGCTCGACGACCTGCTCGATCGCCTCCAACGAGGCGCCGCCGGCGAAGACGGAGAGGAGACGGAAGAGGAACTCGTCCTTGGGCGAGAGGAGGTCGTAGGACCAGGCGACCGCGGCCCGGATCGTTTGCTGGCGGGCGGGAGCGTCCCGCGGGCCGCCTGTGAGGAGGCGGAGGCGGTCGGTCAACTGGGCGAGCAGGGCGGCCGGGGAGAGGACGCGGGTGCGGGCGGCGGCTAGCTCGATCGCGAGGGGGAGGCCGTCGAGGCGGCGGACCAACTCGGCGATGGCTGGCGCATTGGCGGCGGTGAGGGCGAAGGATGGGTTGACGGCCTGAGCGCGGGCGACGAAGAGGTTGACCGCGGGTGATGCTTCCAGGGCGGCGAGTTCGATCTGGCCGCCGGATTCGTCGGTGGCGGGCAGATCGAGGGGGGCAAGTGGGAACTCGCGCTCGTTGCGGAGGCGAACCGGGCGGCGGCTGGTGCCGAGGATGCGCAACCCCGGCGCGGCGGCCAGGAGGGTGGCGATGGCGGCGCCAGACTCGATCACCTGCTCCAGATTGTCGAGGATGAGGAGCATCCTGCGCGAGGCGAGGAAGGTGCGCAGGGCACCGGCCACGCCTTCGTCGCCGACGCCGTCGCGGATCTCGAGGGCGCGGGCGATGGTCGGCAGGACGTAGGAGGCGTCGTCGAGGGCGGAGAGGTCGACGAAGACGACGCCGTCCGGGAAGAGCGGCTCGGAATCTTCGGTTTCAGAGAGGTCGGCGGCGATCTGGAGAGAGAGCCGGGTCTTGCCGACGCCGCCGGGGCCGATGAGCGTCAGCAGGCTGACGTTGGGATCGCGGAGCAGCGCCAGGATGGCGGCGCGCTCCTCGGAGCGGCCGAAGAGGGCGGAGCGGCTCTGGGCGTTCAGCCCGGGATGGCCTGGGAGGTCTGGCTGATTGAGATGGAGGAGAGTGTTGGCGCCCTGAGGACGCGGATGGATCTGGGTTGGCTTGGGCAAGGGAGAGGACACGTTGGGCGGGCTCCGCTGGGATATCGCGTTCCGAATGACGGCATTGCTCTCATTTAATCGCAAGCCAGTGTAGGCGAGAACGGGGGCGAACCCCACCGGCACGTGGAGGGTGCGCCAAAGCACGGCGCTACTCTCCTGTTAGGCAACGTCGCAGGAGGGTGAACGGTTCCCCATATTCAGGGTAGCGTTGTGGCTGGGCGCGAGCAAGGCAGGCGGGCGCCGGGACGCGGCGGTCGGGCACAAATCCGTAGAAAGTACGCATCACGCTACTTGTGGTGGATTGGGCGAGCCGGTAGCCTCAAATCAGTGGTTTCCAATGGTTGTGGGGTCGCCGGTCACGAGGTGTGGCGGGCGGCGTATGGGAGAGGTATGCCGATGAACCGGATCATTCGTCGTCCCGTTGTCGCGTTGTTAGGCGTAGCGGTGCTGGCTGCGGCGCTCGTTCAAGTGGGGGTGTTCGCCGAGGAGAACCGGGACGTGCGGTACTCGCACTTTGGTGCGACCCCGATGCCTGATTGTCTGGTCCTTCCGTCAGAGGATGCGGCCACAGAGGATGAGGCTACACCTGTCGGTCCGATGGCAACTCCGGCGAGTTTGTCGCACGACGACTTCCGGATCGAGGCGGTCGCGGCAAACAACGATCCGGCGGAGAATGGCCTCCCTCACCAGTTGCGCCTTTACTCCGTTCGCCTGCCCATAGACACGCCGCTGCCAGATGATCTCGGGCAGGCGGAGTGCAAGATCGGGTACAGCCTCATCTATGTGGCCGCCGGAGAGGTTGAGTTCACCCACCATCTCGATCCGGACGGCGCCACCGGCCTTGATGTTGCCGGAGCGGTCTCGTACATCGCCAGTCCAGCGACCGAAACCGTCATGCTGGACGCAGGTGCACCACCTGTGGTCCTGCGCGCCGGTGATTCGATCTTCCTCGAGCAGGCCATCATCGCCTTCCGGCCAGTTGGTACGACCGAAGCGCTGCTTATCGTCTCGGCGGTGACCCCGGAGTGGTTGCCGTGCCATGGTGGCGGTTGCTAAGAGTGGAGTTGCGGGTGAATTGCCCGCGGTAGGGACATAGGGGCGAGGCATGCCTCGCCCCTACGGGACCTCAACCGCATTGACGGTTGACGCTCCATCAACGGGTTTCGTTCTTTGAATAGCGTTAGGAGGCAGTCCGATGAGCAGAACCGTCATCAGGCTCCGGGCTCGTGATCAGTTCACGCTTGTCCTGGAGATTCCCCGGCCGGATGGATCAACCGACGTCATCCGAGCGGATCCGATTCAGGTGCGGGCGATGTATGACGGCCTGGCGGCGGAGCTTCCCCACATCTTCGCTAGATTCGAAGACCCGCTTCACGGGGAGCGGTCGGCAGATTTCCCGTATCCGACTCCCGTGAACAAGCTCAGCGGCCGGGTACCTCCGGAGGTTCTAGCCGCCTTGGATGAGGTTGCGATCGGGGCCAGCGGAGGCACGCCACCGGTGCTCCTCATCGCCGAGGACGATCCGTTCCCCTGGGAGGTGGTCCGGCCCCGGCCGGATTCGCGGATGCTGGGGCAACTCTTTGACATGGCCCGGTTTGATGGCATCTGCTCCGAACTGACGGTGGAGGTGCCGGGGATTCTGGTCGTGGCACCGACGCCTACGGACGATGAGGACCAGTGCGACGTTACGGATGGGATTTTTCGCGATCAGTTCAACATCGTGAAGGGCCATTTCCCCGACGGGATGTGCGAACTGCTGGATTGCGAGCAGGCGACGCGAGGTGAAGTGCTGCAGCGGCTTGGGCGCGATGAGCAACGTATCGTCCATTACATGGGACACCATTTCTTTGATTCGAACGATCCCGGCCAAAGCTGGCTGCAGATGGCGAGGGGCGATCGCATGAGCCCGCAGAATGTCGCGGACGAGCTTGGAGTCTCCCCCATCGGCCCGAAGTGGCCCTGGGTCTTTCTGAATTGCTGCAAAGCCACGGCGATCCAGTCGTCGTTTGGGGAGGCTGGCACACGGTGGGGTTCGGTCTTGCGCGATGCGGGCGCGAGAATGACGATAGGACCGTATTGGCGGGTCGATAAGGTGCATTCGGTCGAGGTTTCAAAGAGCTTCTTTCAGCATGTTCTGGTCGATCACTGGACCATTGGTGCAGCGATGCGGGAGGTTCGGGCGAATCCGCGTCCGCCGACGAAGACGGCATACACGCTGGTTGGTGACCCGACACTGAGCGTGCGGGTGGTGTAGAGGCGAGAATCCGAACAAGGCGCCCGCGGTGCCGATGTTGCCCTATGAGTCCGACGGGAGCCAGCCGGATTGGCGACCGACGCGGACGGCTTCCATACGGCGATTGACGCCAAGTTTTTCGAAGATGTGTTCGACGTGCTTCATAGCGGTGCTGGTCGAGATGAACATGCGCTCGGCAATCTCCTGGTTGGACAGGCTTTCGGCGATCAGGGCCAGCACCTGGGTTTCGCGCCGGGAGAGGGGCGACGGCATGGGCTTGGGGGTGGTGTTGGGCGCAAGTCGGCGTGATTCTGCCGTCTGATGCACGTCCGCAGCGGCGGTCGTCACATGGAGCGCCACCTGACACGCCTGCTCTAAGGTCAGTGCCGGGCCGGAGGAGAGCACGGCGGGTGCGGCGCGGGCAAGCAGGGATTCGGCGGCAGAGTGTTCCGCTGCTCGCCGGGACCGATCCCCGAACGGGACGACGTAGCCAGTGCGGCTGCGCCAGGCGTCAATACTGCCCCAGATGAGCAGCGCCCGGTCTGGTTGGTTCTCTGCAACGGCGACTGAGGCGAAGCGTTCAAGGCATTCGACGATCCCAAAGTCAGATCCGGTTTCGCGCAGCGTGTGGAATGCCTGCGATAGGTCTGCCAGGGTGGCCTGGTTGTCATCCCGTCTGAGCAGAACAGCGGAGCGCTCAAGCGTCGCGTAGGCCACCCACTCGCGCTCGGCGAGGTCATCGGCGAGTTCGAGGCCGCGGCCTAGCCAGGTGTCGGCCGCATTGAGATCATTGCGAGCGAGGGCGTTCCGGCCAAGTTCAAGGTAAGTCCATATCCGCAGCTCATAGTCATCGATTGCGCCCAGGAGCGGGAGGAGTTGTTGGGAGGAGGCATCCGCGTCGGCCTGACTGCCGCCAGAGCGATAGACGCGACTCAGATTTGCCAATGTGCGGCCGAGGTTGAGCGAGTCACTAGATGTGGTGCAGATTTCTTTGGCTTCGTGAAGATACGTCAGGGCCTCATCATACTTTCCCTGCTCCCCGGCGATTGCCCCAACATTGCGGAGGAGACTGACCACCAAGGCGGGGTCGCCAAGGCTACGCGCGAGGTCAAGCCCCTGGCGATAGGACTGCTCAGCTTCGTGGGCGTTACCGTCGCCGACGGCATTGCCGAGGCGGCGGAGAGCGGAGGCACGGGCGGTGGATTCGATCTCGGCGCTGGCGGCGACGGCCCGTTTGAGCCAGTCGATCGCCTCCTGGCGGTAGCCGCGGCGGTCCCAGTAGGGCCAGAGGGCGGTTGCCAGGCGGAGGCCGCACTCTAAATCTGGATTTGGTCCCTCAATAGCCCAGGAGAGGGCAAGGCGCAGGTTGCCGACTTCGGCGTCGAGCGTGGCTCCCCACCGGGCATGGTCGGGACCGCCGAGGCCCTGTACGGCTTGCAGCGCCAGCGCGAGGTAGTAGAGGGCGTGGGCGTGGCGGACGGCCTGCTCTTCTCCAGTGGCGGCGAGCTGGGAGGCGGCGAACTCCTGGGTGGTGGTCAGCATCGCGAAGCGCCGGCCGGCGGCGGCGCTGGAGTCGACCTGGAGTAAGTTCTCGGCGCAGAGGCGGGAGATCGTGTCGGCGACGAGCGTTGCGTCGAGCGGGTTATCGCTATTGAGGGAGATGGTCTCGGCGGCGGCGGTATCGGCGACCGCCGAAGCCGCTTCCGCGCCCAAGAGGGTGCATCCGTCGACAAAGACGCTCAGGCGACGGAAGAGCGTTTGCGCCTGGGTGTCGAGGAGGCCATAGGACCAGGCGACCGCGTTCTCGACGGTGCGATGGCGCGGTGGAGCGTCATCCGGTCCGAGCGGAAGAGGGCCGGAGCGATCCCGGAGTTCGGCAAGAAGCGTGTCTGGGCCGAGTACCGCTAGCCGGGTGGCGACGATCTCGAGGGCGAGTGGGAGGCCATCGACGCGGCGGCAGATCTCGGCGAGGTCGGGGGCGTTGGCGGCGGTGATGGCGAAGCGGCGGTCGCGGGACTGGGCGCGTTGGGCGAGGAGCTGGACGGCGTCGAGCGCTTCGATCCGCTGCAGTGTCGTGTCGGCATCCGGGCCGCGAAGGGTGGCCACCGGTGGAACCGGGAGGGGGTCGACCTGGTAGACGATCTCGCCCGTCAGGTTGAGGAAGCGGCGACTTGTGGCGATTACGGCGACCCCGGGGCAGGCCTGGAGGATGCTGGTCACGACCGGGCCGGCGGCGAGGACGTGTTCGAAGTTGTCGAGGATCAGGAGCAGGGAGCGAAAGCGCAGGTGGTCGACGATGCGGTCGAGATGAGACTGGTCGCCCGTCTCTTTGAGCCGGAACTCCCCGGCGATGGTGGGGGCGAGGAGTTCGGGATCATTTAGAGGATCCAGGCGGACGAAGGCGGCGCCGTGGGTGAAGCGGGGGTGTCGCCCGGCGAGCACCGCTTCGTAGATCCGGGCGGCAAGCTGGGTCTTGCCGACGCCGCCCGGGCCGGTGAGGGTGATCAGGTCACGGCCGTCGTCGAGGAGGCGGTGGAGGTACTCCAGGTCCGCCGCACGCCCGATGAAGGGGCCACCGCGCGGCGGGCGAGTCCCCACCCCGATTGGGTCCGGATCGACATCGATCTCTCGCTCGGTGTTGTTCCACGACTCTTCAGAGTCGCGCTCGGAAGGAGTGAGAGACATGGGGTCCCTAACCTGATGGCAAAAGTCCGCGAAATTGGCTTGTACTCGCATTGTCAGAGCTTTGGGCGATTCGTCAAGTGTGGCATGCATGGACGGGCGAGGTCAGTAGCCCCGGCTCCCAGGCGGGCTTGCTTTGAGACGCCCCAAAGGGCGGGGGCTGCCGCCGAGCCGGGCGTTCACCGCGGCGGCGATCCGCGCCGCTAGCTCAGTCGAATCAAGGTCCCCTGCTTAGCCAACAGGTGGTGGTATGCCACCGACATCGGGTTTCCTCCTTGCGGGTATCGACCGCGACCGGATCGGCGTGCACCGCCCGTCAGTGATATACCCGGGGAGAGGAGCGGGACAGGGGGAGGATTCCCCATTTTTCCCTAGGTCTCGAGTGGCCGGACGCGCTTGGCGCATCACCTGCGCACCGTCTCGCGAACCCGGCCGGCCGCGGCGCGACGCGGCTCGATGCCTTGCAGTGGTCGGGGCAAGACCGTTGCAGGACAAGCGGGCAGCTGAGCTCAGGGTTCTCAAACCAATGCGAGATTATTGGATGGTAGGTTGCGTCCCGGATGGGCCGTGCTATCATTTGGGAAGTGGAGCGATTGCCCAGACCGTGGGTGCTCCCCTGATCGGGAGACCCGGACCGGGTGGGATGTCTGGTCGCGCCGGCTCCGTGGAGGAATTTGAAGGATGGTTGCTGCAGCCCAGACCGTTCCGGCGGTGGCGATGACCCCGGCGGCGGTCGGCCAGTTGAAGCGTTTTCTCGAGGAGCAGGGCACGCCGGATTACGGCCTGCGCGTGTTTGTCTCCCCGGGTGGTTGCTCCGGTCTCTCCTACGGGATGACGATCGATGAGGCGGCCGAAGAGGGCGACGAGGTCTTCGAGACCGACGGCGTCAAGATCATGATCGACAATTTCAGCGCCATGTACCTGACCGGCGCCGAGATCGACTACACCCTGATGGGCGGGTTCCTGGTGCGCAACCCGAACGCGGTTGCCTCCTGCGCTTGTGGCCACTCCTTCGATGCCGGCGGCAACGAGCCGACGGCGCGCGGCTGCGGCTGCGGCGGGTAGACCGTTTCCGACCTGATACGAAGGCGGGCGGCGACGAGGGGAACCTCGCCGCCGCTCGTCGTGTTTGTGTGCTCGGAGCGGCAATGGATTTGGACTGGATCGCCTTGAGCGGGGCTGGACTCGCTAGCAGATCGTCTGACCAATCACAAGGCGAGACGTCGCGATTTGTAGCCGATCATACAGATGAAAACCGATTCACCCAGGTTTTTTGTTTGTGAAGACCATCACAAAGTACTTCACAGATTCGCAGATTGCCAATAAACTGCTATGGTTGGGGACGCATCCGCAGACCCCCGCTGAACGTATACATAATGTACGAGGTTGCGCACGGACGCCTCCGCAAGCGTCCGCGGCCTACTTTGTGCAGATAGCGGTTCACGATGTGGTGTTCGCCCCGCGCGACGCCTCCGACGACCGGAGTCACAGCGTCCAATACTGGGACGTGTTGGGGACTCCCGTTGTACTAGCCAGCCGGACGGCCTTGGGTGCCGGCACGATGGCGTTGGTGTTCCGGATCGCTTCGAGGGCGATCTGAGCCGGCGTCGAGATCAGCTCACCGGTCTCGCATCCCCGCTGTTCGTTCGGACTCACCAGACCGGTTAGCGAAGCGTTGGGGTCGACGCGAACGTGTCGAGCCACGAGGAGTATAGGACGAATGAGCGATTCTTTGCAGACCTACGACGTTGCGAAGCTGGACGAGCTCCTGCCGGATGCCGTCGGCCGCGACGACAAGGTCGAAATTCCTGAGGAGATCCAGACCCAGCTGGCCGGGGAGACCGAGCCAGAAGTCGATCTCGAACGGGATCTTGACGTCCTTCAGCGCCTCGATCCCAACTTCATCAATGACCCGGTGCGGCTCTACCTGCGCGAGATCGCGGAGACGCCGCTGCTGACCCACGCCCAGGAGATCGACCTGGCCCAGCGGGTCGAGAACAACGAGCAGGAGGCGACGCAGCTCTTCGTCCGCGCCAACCTCCGCCTGGTGGTCTCGATCGCGAAACGCTACGTCAATCGCGGGCTGACCCTGCTGGACCTGATCCAGGAGGGCAACATCGGCCTGATGCGGGCGGTCCAGAAGTATGACTGGCGCAAGGGCTTCCGCTTCAGCACCTACGCCACCTGGTGGATCCGGCAGGCCATCACTCGGGCGATCGCTGACCAGAGCCGCACGATCCGGCTGCCCGTCCACATGGGCGACTCGATCTCCCGCTACCGCAAGACCCTCAACCTCCTCGCCCAGGATCTCGGCCGCCAGCCGACCCCGGAAGAGGTGGCCGAGGCGATGATGGTCCAGCCGGAGAAGATCCTGCAGATCGTGCAGGCGGCCCAGCGGACCATCTCCCTCGAGACGCCGATCGGCAACGAGGACGACACCAGCCTTGGCGACCTGATCGCCGACGAGGTCAGCGAGACCCCGTACGAGGCGGCCAGCGAGAGCATGCTGAAGCGCGACGTCAACGCTGCGCTCGATACGCTCACCTCGCGGGAGAAGCTGGTCCTGCAGTTGCGCTTCGGCCTGGGCCAGGGGCATCAGCACACGCTGGCCGAGGTCGGAGAGCAGCTCCAGATCAGCCGCGAGCGCGTCCGCCAGATCGAGAACGAGGCGCTGCAGAAGCTGCGGCGGCTGGATGGCGAGCGGTTGTTCGCCTACCACCAGGAGCTGTAGTCGTCGGAGTCCGGGTTTTGACGCACGCGAGGCGAGGCGGCCAATTGGCCGCCTCGCCTCGCGTGCTATGGGCCGCCGCAGAGGCGGTATGGCAGTGGTGCAATTGCACCGTCCAGCTCGGAGATGACCACTCGGCCTCAGGCCCGCGCGGGCGGCGCGATGTTGGTGTTATGGCAGAACAGGTTGATCGGGTCGTAGCGGCCCTTGATCTGGACCAGGCGGTCGTAGTTGACGCCGAAGGCCGCACGCGGCTTCTCGTCCCAGGCCTCGTTGACGTAGACCCCGCCGGTCGCCCACGGCCGTGTCGAGGCCGCCAGTTCCCGCGTCCACTCGACGTTGTCCGCGTCATCGGCTGGGTTCTCCCATCCCGCGAGCATGACCAGGCCGTGCGGCGCGTCGCGGTGGGGGAAAGCCGTTGCCGTCGGTGCTACCCGCCGGGCGGCGCCGTGGACGTGGTCGATTAGGACCACAGTACGAGGCGAGGGCACCCGCGCGACGTGCGCGATGATGGCTTCGATTGCCCCGTCGCCCAGCTCGCGCAGCAGGTTCTGCTTCCAGTAGTAGCGCAGGCCCGGCGGGAGCGCGGCGTCGACCAGAGTGTTCATCTCCGAGTACGGCATGGGACGGACGGTGTCCGCCAGCGGCGGCCCGAAGGCGCGGATCGGCGCCAGCAGTCGCACGCCCTCGTCCAGATCTCCGCACCAGCAGAGCACCATGGCGACCACCTGGTGGCCGTCGGGGCCGGTTATGAGCGCGGCGTAGATGGTCAGCTCGTCGGGCGCCTCGGCCGCGACTTGGCGGTAGAAGCGCAGGACTTGCTCGGCGCGTGGGAACGGATGGATCAGCATCCCGCCCAGCACCTGCGTTACCGGGTGCAGCTTCAGTTCGAACCTCGTTACAACGCCGAAGTTGCCGCTGCCGCCACGCAGTGCCCAGTAGAGGTCCGGGTGTTCATCCGCACTCGCCCGCAGGAGCTGCCCGTCCGCCGTCACGATCTCGGCGCCGACCAGATTGTCGATGGCTAACCCGTACTTGCCGTTGAGCCAGCCGTAGCCAGCGCCAAGGGTGAGCCCGGCCAAGCCAGTGTCGGAGACGGTGCCGGTGGGCGAAACGAGGCCGTGCCGCTCCGTGGCGACGACGAACTCCCCGAGCCGGAGCCCGGCGCCGGCGGTCGCCACCCGGCGCTCCGGGTCGACGGCGATCCCCTTCATCGGCGAGAGGTCGACCATCAGGCCACCCTCGCACACGCAGTGGCCGGCCACCCCGTGGCCGCCCCCGCGCACTGTGAGGGGAAGGCCGGGCTCGCGGGAGAGACCCACGGCGGCCGCGACGTCGGCAGCGTCAGCACAGCGGGCGATCGCCGCCGGCCGGCGGTCGATCATGGCGTTGAAGACCCGGCGGGCATCGTCGTAGTCAGGGTCGTGCGGCAGGATGAGTGCGCCGTGCAGGCATGCCCGTAGCTCATTAATCGTCCCGTCTTCGGGGACAGTCGCCGAGGCCTGCACGTCCGTGGAGATGACCATCTCGGGTTCCTTTCCGACCGCACCTTCGCGCTTCTGCCGAGGTTGAAGGCGACCAAACATGAAGAACGTCCTCGGCGAGCCCTCGGATCGGGCCGCCCATAGGGGAGGGACGCACGGGATTGCGCTCAGTTCGGCACGCGCGCCGTCAGTGGCCCAGGAACGCGGAGACCGCCTCGGGCGCCAGGGTCCGTCGCTCTATGCTTCCGCGATGCCGCCAAACCGGAGCCTCGCCCGGCACCTCGGGCAGGGGCGGGAAGAGCGGGACGACGTGAGGATCCGTGGCGCGGCCGATGACGGCGGGCACGGCACGACATCGGGACCAAGCGGCCTGAGCGACGGCGCCGGCAACGGCGGCGAGGAGAGCGCTGAGGTGGATGGGCTTGAGCGCGCCCATGGGGACTCTCCTCTTGCGGGGTCGCCGCCCCCGGCAATCCCGGGGCACGCGCTCATCATGACGGTGTCCGCCATGGTCCGCATCGGCGCGATGACCCAACCGGCGGACGCCGCGGATCGACAGGGGTTGGGTAATTGCCGCCAATTGGGAGTTAGGACTCGTCGGCTAGGCCATGGCGGGCGGCATAGGCGGCCGCGGCAGCGCGGGAGCGGAGGTCGAGGGCGTCGAGGACGCCGGCGACATGGCGCTGGACGGTGCGGGGGCTCAGGAACAGGCGTACGGCGATCTCGCGGTCGGTCAGCCCGTCGGCAACCAGCCGCAGCACCTCCCGCTCTCGGGGCGTCAGGCCGTGGTGCGCAGTCGGATGCAGCGCCGGCGCGTCCGCCTCAACCTCGTCGGCCAAGGCGAGGGCCTGCTCCGGCGTGAGGATGCGGCCAGCCGCGCGCCCCGCCGCGAACCGCTCGTCGCCAAGCGCGGCGCGCAGCATTCGAATAGCTTGCTCCTGATCGGTGCGGCCGGACGGCGCCAGGCCGACGCCCGCGGCGTCGAGCAACGACTCGGCCGCACCGCAGAGGCGGACGGCCGCCGTCGGCCGGCCGGAGGCCGCGACGACGGCGGCGAGGCCGACGAGGATGCTGGCGATGTTGCGTCGGTCGCGCTGCGCCCAGGCGAGCCGCAGCCCATCCCGGTAGAGTTCCATCGCCCGGGCGAGCTCGCCCTGCTCCCGTGCGATCGCCCCGAGGCTAGCCAGCTGAATCGCCTCCGCCCAGGACCACCGCCGGACGCGCGTGAGGGCGAGCGCCTCCTCGGCCAGGACCACCGCCCGGGCGAGGTCGCCCCGGCGGCGAGCGACGATGCCGAGGGCATCCAGTGTCGAGCTAAGGTAGCGGCCGGGCAAGCTGTTCGGATCCTGGGTGCGGCTGAGTTCCACCGATGCCTCCAGGAGGCGCTCTGCCTCGGCGTCGTCGTCCTGCTCGAGGGCCACGATTCCGCCCAGTCCAAACACGCAGGCAAGTACCGGCTGATCGTCGCGCGCTCGGGCCCACTCGGCCGCCTCGTCAAGCAAGGCTATGGCCGCCGCCGGTTCGCTTTGCATACGGGTCAGGTCAGCCGCCCAAATGAGAGCCGTGGCGCGCCCCGGGTCGCCTGCCGTCGCCGGCAGTGCCAGGGCGCGCGCCAACCAGGAGCGACCCTCGGCCACCGGTCCATGCACCCGCCAGAACCGGTAGAGCGCTGTCGCCAGCCGCAAAAGGGCGAGCGCCTCGCCCCGTGCGTCGAGCCAGCCTAGTGCGGCCCGCAGGTTGGCACGATCGGCCTCAAGTCGTCCTAGCCAACTGGCCTCCTCAGCACCCCGGTCGTCCACTGCGGCTGCCTCGGCTAGGGCGAGGAAGTACGCGGCGTGGGCGTCGCGCACTGCACGCTCCTCGCCGCTCGCCTCCAGGCGCTCTAGAGCAAACTCGCGGACCGTCTCCAGCATTCGGTAGCGCGGCTCCCCACCCGGTCCGCCCTCCAGCCGCAGGAAGCTCTTGTCTGTCAGCGAAGCGACGGTATCGAATACGGCAGGGCCAGGATCGCCTGCAGCCGACACTACCCCCTCGGCCGCCTCCAACGTGCAGCCGCCTACGAAGACGGCCAGCCGCCAGAACTGGGCTTGCTCCTCGGGCGCCAGCAGGTCGTGGGACCAGGAGATGGCCCCACGCAGCGTGCGCTGCCTCGCCGGCAAGTCGCGCGCCCCGCCCGTGAGTAGGAGCAGGCGCTTCTCCAAGCGGGCCAGCAGCGCCGTCGGCGGCAGGTGGGCAACCCGGGCGGCGGCCAGCTCGATCGCCAGTGGCAGCCCGTCCAGGCGGGCACATATCTCGGCCACGGCGGTGAGGGTCGACAGCGGTCGGCGCGAAGTCGGCCCGGGCGGCCTGGGCGCGCTCGACGAAGAGCCGCACCGCGTCGGAGGCGGCCAGTTCGGCGGCCGGGCGGGCAGTGTCTGGCAGGGGCAGCGGCGGCACGGCTACGACCTGCTCGGCCGATAGTCGCAACGGTTCGCGGCTGGTAGCCAGCACCGTCAGCCCGGGGACAGCTGGCGAGCAGCCCCACAAGCACCGGGGCGTCGACGACGACCTGCTCGAAGTTGTCCAGCACGAGGAGCAACGCGCGGTCCGCCAGGGCCCCCGCCAGGCGCTGGGTCGAGCGGCCGGTCGCCCCCCTCGCGCACGCCAAGTACCTGAGCGATTGCCACTGCGACGAGGCCGGGATCGGCGAGCGGCGCCAAGTCGACCCAGGCCACGCCGTCGGCGAACGCGGTACCCGTCTCCTCGGCCGCGCGTAAAGCGCCAGCCGGGTCTTTCCGACGCCGCCGGGGCCCGTCAGGGTCACGAGGCGTACGTCGTCACGGCGCAGTAGTCCGACAACGGCCGCGACCTCGCGCTGCCGGCCGACCAGGCTAGTTAGCGGGGTGGGCAGGGACGCGCCGAGCCGGTCCCGGTCCGGCAGCGGACTCAGGAGCACCGGCTGAGGGCGGCTGGGGGCGGCGGACGTCGGGTCGACCATGGGCGGTTCCCGCAACGGGCACAACAACAGTGCGCCCATAATCCGCCGCCCTGGGCCACACGTCAACGCCTCGTCATGCCTGGCAAGCTCTAACGGGCCGGAGCCCGTGGGCGGCCGCTGCTTTCTCCTGGCGGTTGAAACATGCGAGCACCACAGAGACCGCACTCAGCGAGCAGCTCCAGATCAGCCGCGAGCGCGTCCGCCAGATCGAGAACGAGGCCCTGCAGAAGCTGCGCCGGCTGGATGGCGAGCGGTTGTTCGCCTACCACCAGGAGCTGTAGGCCGCTCAGGCGCTAAGCGTTAGGAAAACGGACGGGGCGGCCAGAGGCCGCCCCCGTTCTCGTTTCGAGCCGCCCGTCGTTCGGCGATCAGTCCGCGCCGTCCTGGCGTGCCCGCTCGACCACGGCCCGACCGACGCTGCGGCCGAGGGTGCGGCCGACCTCGATGTCAGTGCGGAAGTGGATGCCGGCCCACAGCCGCGACCAGCTGATCTCCTCCGCGAGCCGGTCGAAGTGGCCGCGTCCCGCGGGAAGAGCGCCCCCAGCACCGTCTCCATCGCCCCGCTTAGGCTGGCGTGGAAGGCCGGGTAGCTGGGGTGGTTCGGCGTGGCGAAGACGGTCGTCACCGTCTCGTCCAGCATGAACGGGCGGATGGCCCAGTAGGTGTACTTGGCGTCCCCGGTGGCGACGAAGGTGTCGTAGAGGGCGACGCTGCCGAGGGCGTAGGCCCGCGCCGCCCGCGGCGGGTTGGTGTCGAGGCGGTACTCGAAGAGCTTCTGGCTGGTCTGGTTCGTCCAGTACTCGAACACGGCGCGGCCGCCGTAGTACTCCCAATAGGCGGCAGTCAGGTTGGTCAAGTTGGTGCGCTCGAAGGTTCTTCAGTTCGGCGAGCTCTTCCGCCATCTGCTCCGAGTCGAAGGCCGGCGGAGGGCCGGGCCGGAACTGGTCGCCCGCCTCCAGCACCCAGGTCAGCCAAGTGCCAACCAGTGGCTCGACGGGCTTGGTGCCGTTCCACTTGCCGGGATCGTCGGCACGCTGCCGGCCCACTCGGCGTCGGAGCCGTCGTTCTGGGCGCGCTCGATGACCAACTTGGCCACCTGCTGGCCGAGCTCCAATGCCGGCCGCGACATCGCTGGGGTAGTCGGTGCCGGCCAGCAGGCGGGAGTCCCGGCCTCCTCGGCCAGGGCGGCGAAGGTGGCGGCCTCCTCGGGGAAGAGGAAGCCCAGCACCGCCGCCGCAGCCCCGGCCGTCACGGCGTGCTCGGCCGGGTAGGCAGGGCTGGCCGGGGTCGGGATCACAGTCGTGAGCGCAGGCCGCACCTCGGCCGGCCGGGGCCGGTTGTGCGCGTACTTGCTGTCCCAGGCGGCGATGGTCGCGTCGGCGATGGCGACGTTGAGCAGGGCCATGGCGCTGGGCCGCGCGCGGGCCGCCGATCCCGTTGCTCTGGAGGTGCTGGATCGCCAGCTCGTTCCAGCGGTAGGCCGGGGCGCCGGCGTCCCAGTAGGCGATGCGGTCGCGGGCCGCGGCGTCCCGCCCGGCCGCCAGCGCCTCCAGCTCCGCCAACTCGCCCGCGGCGGCCGCGTCGTCCGGCGGCGGCAGGCGGAACTGGTCGCCGGACTTCAGCACCCAGGTCTGCCAAGATCCGGCGTTCGGTTCGATCGGCGTTGCGCTGACCGCAGCCTCGGCAGCGCCAACCCCACGGTAGGCGGCGATGCCTAAGGCGGTAGCGATCCCCGCGCCGCCGACGCTCCGTAGGGCGGCGCGGCGGGAGACGGGGCTGGTCAGCAGGTGAGTGAGACCCTCGTCGTGGTTCACGGCCATGGTCGTCTCCTTAGCCTTTGCGATGCGTGCTCCATCGGTGTCGGATCAACCCGCAGAACCGTCCTCCTTTCGCGACCGGCTTGGCCGCCCGTTGCGGGCCGGACATGGGAGCGATACATGAGTTGTCCCGTGACCGATCCCTCGAACGACGCACGGCGGACGGCACCCGTTGTCGACTCCCCGAGCCAAACTTCGGCCGCTTGTTGCCGCCGCTCGCGCGTCGTCGCCTTGTAGCGGGCCGGGGCGAGGTGGTACTTTGCCACCAGCCACCAGTCCGACCGCTGTCTCGTCAGGCGCACCCCTGACCGCTTGAGCGATCCTGCCCTCGGGATTCACCCGCATCGTAGCCGGGCGGCGTGGCAGAAGCGTTCCAAGGAGCGTTCCATGGCCCGGTTGAGCGTGGCGGTGCTCGGGGCGCCCGAGGTACGCCACGGCCGGCGGATCGTCGCCTTCCCGACCCGCAAGGCCATGGCGATCCTCGTCTACCTGCTGGTCGAAGGCGGGGCTCACCGCCGGGACAAGCTGACGGCACTCTTCTGGCCGGAGAGCGACGAGGGCGCCGGTCGAGCTACCCTGCGCAGCACGCTTGCGCGGCTACGGGACGGGCTCGCGGGGATAACCGACGAACCCCACCTGATCATCGAGCGCGATACCGTCGGGTTCGACTTCGCCTCGGATTTCGAGCTGGATCTCCAGGACCTCCGGACTGCCTACAACGCCGCACTCCCCAACGACGGCGAGCGCCCAGCGGGCGAGGAACGGCGCGTCCTCGTCGCCCGGCTCCAAAACGGAGTCGATGCGTGGCGTGGCGAGTTCCTCGAAGGGTTCTCCCTGCGCGACGCTCCCGACTTCGACGACTGGGTCAGCATGCGGCGCGAGGTCTGGCACCAGCGGATGGAAGTCGTCCTCGAGCGGCTGTCGCAGTTGCAAGCCGATGCCGGGTCCGGAGCGAGAGCCATCGAGACGGTTAATCGGTGGCTGCACCTGAATCCGCTGGATGAGCGCGCCCACCGGCAGCTCATCCAACTGCAGGTTGCGACTGGTGATCGGGCAGCGGCGCTACGTGCCTACGAAGCCTGCCGTGCGGTGCTGGACAAGGAGTTAGGCGTCTCGCCAGAACCCGAAACCGAGGCCCTGGCTCAACGCGTTCGCGCCGTCTTGGCCCGACCCGGGGCCTCGCACCGACCGGGCGCACCGCTTCCCAAGCAGGCACTGCTTGAGGGGGCCCTCGTCGGTCGAGCAGACGAGTTCACGACGCTCGTTGAGCGATTTCACGCCGCCGGCCGGGGCATCCGCAGGCCATCGTGCTCCAGGGCGAGGCCGGCATCGGCAAGACGCGGCTGGCAACAGAGTTCCTCGGCTGGGCGGCGGCGCAAGGGGCCGATGTCCTCCAGGGACGAGCCTTCGAGGCGGGCGCCCGCCTCCCTTACCAGCCGCTGGTCGACGCGATGCGCCCTTGCCTCGAGCGCGAGGCCGCCCTCGATACCCTGCTCAGCGACACCTGGCTCGTGGAATTGAGCCGGCTCCTGCCGGAGCTGCGCGACCGCCGCCCCGACCTGCCCATCCCAGCGGGCGACGAGGCGGCGGCCCGGACCCGTCTATTCGAGGCGCTGGCGCGGCTCGGGCGGACGCTGGCGGAGCAAGCGCCGCTGGTGCTCTTCATAGACGACGTGCAGTGGTCGGACGTCGCCTCGCTGGACGTGCTGCGCTACGTCGGGCGCCGCTGGACCCAGGTTGGGGCGCCGGTTCTGCTGCTGTTCTGCTTGCGGACCGAAGCGCTCGCGACGACGCCGGCGCTCGCCGACTGGCTGCTGAGTCTCCGTCGCGATCTGGAGGTGGCGGTATTCGACCTCGGTCCACTCACCATCGACGACACGCGCCGGTTGCTGCTCGGGTTGGGGGCGGGGCCGACGCTGACTCCCGAGACCGAGCAGTTCGCCCGCTGGATCTTTGCCGAGACGAGTGGTCAGCCGTTCTACGTCGTCGAAACCCTCCGTGCACTCCACGAGCGCGGTGTGCTGATAGCCAGACGGAACGAGGACGGGACCCGGGTGTTCGAGGTACTCGCCGCCCCCGACCAAGGACTCCTGCCGGCCGGCGTGCGCCGGATCATCCAGGACCGATTGGCCCCGCTGGCCTCGACCGCCCGTGAGCTTCTGACGGCGGCGGCCGTCCTTGGACAGGGCTTCGGATTTGACCTGCTCTGCCGGGTGGGTCGCCTCGCGGATGACGACGCCTTGCCGGCGCTGGACGCGGTGCTCCAGGGCCGGCTTCTCCGCGAGACGGTTGACGGCGAAGGCCGATCGGGCGACGGGCGCTACGTGTTTGCCCACGACAAGATCCGTGACGTGGTCTATATGGAAGCCGGCGAGGCGCGGCGGCGCGTCTTCCACCGCCGGGCCTTGGAAGCTCTCGAGGAGGAGGCCGCACCAGCCGCTCAGTTGGCCCGCCACGCGCAGGCTGCAGGGCTCGACGCGCCGGCGCTCGACCTCAGCATCGTGGCCGGCGACGCGGCGATGCGGCTCCTGGCGGCGCGAGACGCGGCCGCGCACTACGCTCAGGCGATCGCGCTGGCGGAGCGG
Organism: uncultured Chloroflexia bacterium; assembly: GCA_963849635.1. GTDB lineage: Bacteria > Chloroflexota > Chloroflexia > Thermomicrobiales > UBA6265 > CAVRUD01. Next base: position 117,268 of record CAWKIA010000024.1, read on the forward strand.
CTCGGTCGTGGCGACCTGCTCGCCGAATTGCACGCCCGGCGTGGCCGCGCCTTCGTCAGCGTGGCGATGTGGGAGGACGCCAGGCGCGAGCTCGAGGCCGCGCTCGCCCGTCTCGGGTTCGATGAGCAAGAGCGGCACGCTGAGATCCTGGCCGACCTCACCGAGGCGTGCTGGTGGCTCCTCGATGTCCCGGCGATGCGTCGCCACGCGACCGAGGCCCTTGCTCGGGCGGAACCGCTCGGGCGAGGCGATCTGGAGACAAAGGCCGTCGCCTGGCTGGCCGCGGCCGAAGGCTCCGCTGGGAACCTTCTCTTGTGTGTTGAGCAGAACCGGCGAGCTATCGACCGGGCACGAGCGCTGGGTATCACTCCTCCTGCAATTGCCGGACACTACGAGTCCGCAAACCTCTACTGGCTTGGCCGGCTAGGCGAGGCCGTCGAGAGCGGCCGCGAAGCCGTCTCCACCGCCCGAGAGGCGAACGATATCCCTTGGATCCTCCTCTCGCTCCCGCACCTCGGCCTCGGGCTGGCCGGAACCGGGCAGTACGCAGAGGCAATGCACGCGTTCGATGAGGCCCGGCGGATGGGGCGCGAATACGGCGCGGAAACGTTGCTCGCACGCGCGATCGCCTGTTCGGCCGGCGTACACCTCGAACTCTTCGACTTCGCCGGCGCCGAGGCGCGCTCCCAAGAGGCGCGAGACTTGGCCCGTCTAATGAATTTCACCCCGCCCGTGGTCAGCGCAGGCGTCGATCTGCTGATGAACTTCGCGCGACGGGGCGAAGTCGGCCGGGCCGCGCACCTGGTCGACGAGGTGGCCGCGGGGATCGAGCGGGCGGCCGGGTTCCATGGCTGGCTCTGGCGGCTCCGGCTCGCCCAGGCGCGGGCAGAGATGGCGCTCGCCCGCGAGGACTGGGCGGAGGCGCTCCGCTGGGCCGATGTGGCGATCGAGCAGAGCCGCGCCCGGGGACGCGTCAAGTACCAGGTCCTCAGTCTCATCACCCGCGCGCAGACGCTGATCGCCCTGGACCGGACGAAGGAGGCGATCGCCGACCTCGGAACTGCCGTCGCGCTGGCGCGGACCGTCGGCGACCCTGCCCTCCTCCTGCGCGCGGTCACCGGGTTACTGGCGGTCGACGGGGATGATGCGTTGGCCGCCGAAGGGCGCGCGGTCTTCAGGCGAATCGCTGAAGCGATACCGGACGCGGACATGCGTCTCCGATTCGAGACGGCGGAGCCGCTCAGTGTCTTCTCTCGGCAGACCAAGTTGGGGCCAAGCAGCGGTGCGTAACGCTCGAGCATGGGAGAAGGATGGCCAGCCGCAGTGCGCTCGACGCCGCGCTGTCTCGGCGCCACTCTGTCGAACCAGCCCTGATCTTGAGAGGTCGGCGAGCAGCTCCAGATCAGCCGCGAGCGCGTCCGCCAGATCGAAAACGAGGATCTGCAGAAGCTGCGGCGCCTGGACGGCGAGCGGTTGTTCGCGTACCACCAGGAGCTGTAGGCTCCGGCGTTTGGCATTCAGAATCAGGAACGAGACGACGAGGGGCGGCCGATCGGCCGCCCCTCGTCATTGCTATCGAACTGGAGGTCTTTCGGCGGTTCAGCCTCCTCCGCTGGTCGCGGGAGTGATCGCGACTTGCCCAACGGTGCCCCTGGTATGCCCGTGTGGTGCGGATCGACCGATCGAGAGGCGGGTATGGCAACGTTCCATGCCCGCCTTCCAAAATCCGAAAATCGATTCTTGTCGGCCGGGCTCGCCCTCTTCAGGCAATCCTGGTTCCCTACGGCGTTGGCGTCCCATCGACGCAGGTCGTCAGCGGCTGCCCGTCCGCGATCAGCCCCGAAAGGGTAAGGACCGCTGGCTCGTCGCCGATGGCGCGCGCGCTGTGTACCATGCCGGTCTCGACGAACCAGTCACCCGGGTGAAGCACGACCTCTTGCCCCGGGACGATCTCCTCGGCCGCGACAGGCGTGCCCGCCTCTCCGGACCGCATCACCGACATGTCCCCATGGTCGATGAGGGTGAAGGCGAAGGTCCCCGATTCGATCGAGTTGACGAGCGTTCCGGGATGCGTGTGCGGTCCGATGCCGCCACCGGGCTCGATAGTGATCCGGACCAACACTAATGCGAGCCCCTCTGCGGCCGCCGGAAGACCCCGGCCCAACGGTTGAACGAACACGTTGGTGGCGCACGGTAGCGGCACGGGTTGCGGCTCCGTCGGCGCCGCGGTGGCCATCGACATCATGGCCGATGCGACGGCCGAGACAAGACTGACGGAAACAAAGAGACGGCGAATACGGCGCATCCGTGGCTCCCTTCAGGTAGCGGAAGATCTTCACCGCCGCGGCCGACCGGTGGGGGCTGCGGGTCAAGCCGGGCCCTAGGCGGCGACCGCGACGGCGGAAGTTGGACGGCGGCATAGAAGTCCACTAGGCGTTCCCTCCTCGAATGGACTGCGACCAGTCCGCGTCGGATCAACAAGCGGTCGCCATCTACCCGCTGAGCGACCTGTTCGGCGGCGCCGGGATGCCGGGAGTGGCTCAAGGCCGCGCCCCGGCATCGAGGGTTGGCGCCGGGGTCTCAACGGGGACAATCGCCACCACGAACGCGACCGCCGGCGTCGGGCCGTCGTTGCGGACGGCGTAACGTGCGCCGGAGGCGATGGAGAGCCGATCCCCCGCACTGAGCGTCGCGTCGATTTGGGCCGGCTCGTTCCCCTCCTGCCCGATAAGGACGAGGTTGTCGACCCAGACCGAGAGGGTGCCGGACTCGACCAGCAGCGCCGTTGGTCCCGACGCCGCCTCGGGAGGCAAGCGGGCTCCCGCCGGGACAGTGCGACGGACCATTCGGAGGACGATGGGGTCGTCCGATCGCGGTACTGGGATGTCCTCGAACCGAGTGTTCGGTGGTGGTGCCGGCGTCTCTTCCACGCCAAGGATCGGCGTCGGGATTGGCTCGGGCGTCGCGGTCGGCGGGAAGGCCGCTTCGACGGTCTCCACCGGGCCCACCGACGATAGGACGGGAGGCGCCACGAACTGATGCCGGCTCTCGACGATCGCCATGCCGACCAGGAGGCAAGACAGCGCCGTCAGGAGCCAGACGAGGGTCGGCGCCTTCGCGCGCATGGCGGTCATGGTTGCCATCTCCCGTGTCGCGCGGCTCCGACCGACCGGAGTACACGCCCGGACCTCGGACTGTGGTCGATCATGGAGCCGGAAGGCGAACAGGGGATTAGCCTGCGCCACCCTGTGGGTCGGCGCATCGCCCAGAATGTAGATTTCGCCTGTGGGTGTCGGTTGGGCGGCCTATACCAAACGGGAGATCTGGTTAAAGCGACCGGTGGTCGGCGCTGCCGCTCACAGAAGGCCGAGGCGGCGTGAGGCAGCAATCGCGGCGGTCCGCGATCCGACCCCGAGCTTGTCGTAGATGCTGGCCAAGTGGGTGTGGACGGTACCCCGGCCGATGAAGAGCGCCTCGGCCACTGCGCGGTTGGAGAGGCCCTCGGCGACCAGCCGCAGCACCTCGATCTCGCGGGGTGTCAGGTCATGGTCGACGTTCGGCTCAGCCGGGGTGGCCGCCGTCGGCGCGGTCTTCATCGCGGCGAGGAGCGCCCGGGCCTCGGCGATGGCCGCTTCGAGCGTCAGGGCCTGCCCGGCCGTCCAGGCCGCGGCGAAGGACTCTTCACCGAGCGCGGCGCGGGCGGTGGCCTTTGCTCGCTCGTAGGACCTCCGCAGAGGCTTGGAGAAGGGCATCCCCAGCGCGAGGGCCTCGGCTTCAGCCGCGCCGAGCAGGCGGGCAACTGAATCCGGCCAGCCCCGTTCGCCCGCGAGCACCGCGGCAGAGGCCAATCGGTACGCGGCCCCATGGAGGTCCTGCTCCAGAGCGAATACGTCGGTCAGCGCGGCCGCCGCGCCGGCCTGGTCCCCGCGTGCGGAGTCGATCAGGGCAAGGGAATTGAGGATCCATGGGGTGAAGAGGGGATGCCGGGTACCGGCAAGGTCCAGCGCCTCTTGGCAGAGCGCCCGCGCCCGACTGAGGTCGCCCTGCCCGTAGGCGACGATACCGAGGTGGTGCAGCGTGTGGGCGACGTGCGGGCGGTCGCCCGACTCGCGAAACAGCCGGAGCGCTTCTTCGAGGAGCGGGATCGCCCGGCCGTACTCACCCTGGCGGGCCGCGAGCATACCCTGCATGCGGAGCGCCATCGGCTGAAGCCAGCCGACGCCCGATCCCCGTGCCAGGGCCAAGGCGTCCGCCAGCAACGGGGCCGCCCGTTCCGCGTCGCCCTGGGACACTGCCAGTTGTCCCGCCTGGAAGAGCACCTCGGCCCGCAGGTCCGGCGGAATCACGTCGCCGGCGGCCACGACCCGCTCCAGCCAGTGACGCCCTTCGCCCGGGTGACCGCCGATGTTCCAAAGCAGCCAGAGCTTTGACGCCAGCCTTGCACCAGTCACCGTCTCTCCCGCCCGTTCCAGCCAGGACAGCGCGGCACCGGACGTTGGCGAGCTCGGCCTCGAACAGGCGCAGCCAGCCGTCGGGTGGCGGTTGCAGGATCCCCGGCGTCAGCCGCTCCGCCAGCGCGTGGTAGTAGGCGGCATGCCGGGTCCGAATCTCCCGTTCTTCACCGCCGGCGGCCAACCGTTCGAGGCCGTACTCGCGGATCGTCTCCAGCATCACGTAACGCGGCTCCGTGTCCGCTCCGGATCCAGCACCGCCCTGCCGCTGAATCAGGCTCTGATCGACTAGTGACGAGATGAGATCGAGCGACTTGGGACGGCGGTCGTTGGAGAGGTCGTTGCATTCACTCCTTACGGCTTCGGTCTCGTGATCCATCGCATTCGGCCGCTTCCAGCGTGAAGCCGCCGGCGAAGACGGAGACCCGGCGGAAGAGCGCCTGCTCATCGGGCAGCAGGAGGTCGTAGCTCCAGGCGATCGCGTCCCGCATCGTGCGCAGGCGAGCCGGGTCGTCCCGCCGGCCGCCGGTCAAGAGGGGCAACGCCGGGGCCAATCGAGGCAGCAGCGCCGCGGGCGGCAGCACCCGGACCCGGGCCGCCGCCAATTCGACGGCCAGCGGCAGCCCGGCCAACCGCTGGCAGACGGCGGCGACCGCCCGGGCGTTCTCGGTGGTCAGGGCAAAGGCGGGGTCCGCGGCCCGGGCGCGGGCGACGAAGAGGCAGACGGCTTCCGTCTCGGCAACGCGCGCGGTCGGTTCGGCGGGATCGGGCACCGCAAGTGGCGGCACCGGGAAGACGTGCTCGCCCGAGACGCGCAGGGGCGTGCGGCTGGTGACGAGGACCGCAAGGCGATGGCAGGATTCCAGGAGGTGGGTAACCAGCGGGGCGGCCTCGACCACGTGTTCGAAGTTGTCGAGCACGAGGAGCAGGGCGCGGTCTCGCAGCGCGTCGGCCAGGCGGGAAGCCAGCGTCCGGTCCCCGGCCTCCCGCACGCCCAGCGCCAGACCAACGGTCGTTGGCACCAGGTCAAAATCGGTCACAGACGCCAGGGGGACGAAGACGGCCCCATCGGCGAAGTCCTGCGCCAGTTCCCCGGCGACGCGCACAGCCAGCCGGGTCTTGCCGACGCCGCCGGGACCGGTGAGGGTGACCAGGCGGACGCCGCCGAGGAGGAGGTCGCACGCGTCTGCGATCTCCCGCTCTCGACCTATGAAGCTGGTCAGCGGAGTCGGCAGGGAGGCGCCGAACCGATCCCGGTCCGCGAGCGGGACAAGGGGCACCGGCTGAAGGCGGCTCCGGTCGACAGACGTCGGATCGGCCACTTGCGGTTCCTACCATGGGTACGGCAACTATCTGCCCATGATCGGCCGCGCGGGACCGCCCGTCAACGCCACGCGGCATTTTAGGACCGGAGCACGGGTTAGCGACATCGTGGCTAGCCGGGGGTTCCGATGACAACATTAGCAAAAGACGCGCTTGAGGCATTGAACGGCGAGCAGATCCAGGGCAGCCGGGAGCGTATCCGCCAGATCGAGAACGAGGCGTTGCAGAAGCTGCGGCGACTGGAGGATGCGCGATTGCTCGCGCACCACCAGGAGCCGGATAGGCCGCAACGTGTTTCTGGATTGAAGCGTTGACTCCGTCGGGCGGTCTGTTGGACGACCCTCGTTTCGCGTATCGCCACATGCCGATTGCTTGAATCACCTGGGGCGGCAGTGCCTGAGACGGGAGATCGCATTCACTCGCCTTACTCGGCCTGTTGCGCCTCAAGGGATGCCTCGGCAACGATGTCTTCAAGTGGCAATTGAGACCCTATGTCACAGGCGGCAGCATATTCCGCATCTCCAAGTGCCGCCCTGACGGTTGACTTGAGGCGCTCGTACCAGACGATCTCTCCGGGAGTAACTGGGGCGCCAATGGCCTCGCGGAGCGCGGATTCACCGCCTAGCAGCCGCGCCGCTCGCTCTGGGCGATTTCGCACCGCGGCAACTTCGGCTACGCACGCCAAAACCGCGGCCACGCCTCGCCGATCACCGAGACGTTGGGACGCGGCGAGGGTATCAGCCAGCAATGTCCGCGCGCGATCGATGTCCCCTTCGGCCGTGGCGATCATGGCAAGCTGGCGGGTCACGTGGGCGACGATCGCTTCGTCGCCGACCCCGCGCAACAACGCGAGCGCCTCCTCGAAGCGAGCGCCCGCTCCGGAAACGTCAGTCAGGAAGTCATCGCCGTAGCGCATGATCTCCGCGAGGTTGCTGAGCACGAGGGCAAGACCCCGAGGATTATCCAGCGTCCGCCGGATGGCAAGCTCCTCTTCGAAAATGGCCCTGGCGCGCTCGGTATCGCCCCCGTCCGCTATCACCGCCCCGACCGCGTTCAGGGCGGTCGCGATGCCGCTTGGGTCCCCCAACTCCCGGTAAACCGCCAGGCACTCCTCCCCGAGCGTCAGGGCGCGATCGAGATCACCGTTCGCCCAGGCGAGTCCACTCGCCGCATCCAACGCGTTGGCCCGTACAGCCGGGTCGACGCCGGCGGCTCCCGAGAGCGCCCGATTGAGCCATTCCCGGCCTTCGCTGACGTAGCCGCGAATGAACCAGAATCGCCAGAGTGCCGCCGCTATCCGCAGCATCCCCGTGGGATCGTGGGTGGCTGACCAGTCCATGGAGGCGCGTAGGTCCTCGTGGGCATCTTCCAAACGTTGCAGCCAGATGTATTGATCGGCACCGGTGAGCTGGGGTGCGCTTCGTTCGGCCAGATCCAGAAAAAAACGTGCGTGACGTTGATGGGCATCGATCGCATCGGCGCTATCAGCAAGTTGTGCCAGGCCGTACTCGCGGATCGTTGCCAGCATCGCAAAGCGCAGTTCGCCGTCTGCCGTTTCCAATTGACGGAGAAGGCTATGGTCGACCAGGCGAGCCAGCCCATCCAGCACGTCGAGGTCTGTATCGTCGTCGATAGCACTGCTCACTACCGCCTCGGCGGTCTCGAGATCGAAGGCGGCGGCGAAGACTGAAAGGCGGCGAAAGAGCTGCTGCTCCGCGGGCTCCAGCAGGTCGTAGCTCCAGGCGATCGCATCCCGCATCGTTCGTTGCCGCTCGGGGAGGTCGAGGGCGCCGCCGGCAAGCACTTTGAGACGGTCGTCGAGGCGAGCAAGGAGGGCGGACGGGGGAAGCATCCTTACCCGCGCGGCGGCCAATTCGATCGCCAGTGGGAGGCCGTCCAACCGCCGGCAGATCTCGGCCACCGCCACGGCGTTATCGGAGGTGACCGCGAAGCCAGCTCTGGCCGCGGCGGCCCGTTCCTGAAAGAGGGCCACAGCCGGGACCTGGAGCAGCGTCGCTACGGAGACCTGCCGACCTACGGAGGGTAGTGCCAGCGGCGCCACGGCGATCTCGCGCTCCGCGCGCAGGCGCAAGGGTGTCCGAGATGTCGCCAGGACTGTGAGACCCGGCGCGGCTGCCAGGAGATCCGCAATTGCTGGCCCGGCCGTGGTGATCTGTTCGAAGTTATCGAGGAGCAGGAGCAGTCGTTTGCCCTGGAAGAATGAAACCAGGCGGTCGCGCAAGGGACGGTCGCCTTCTTCGCGCACGTCCAGCACCCGCGCAATCGACGGGATCACAAGTCCGATGTCTCGGACCGGCGTGAGGTCGGTGTACCAGATGCCATCGGGAAATCCATGGCCGACCTTCGAGGCAACCTCGATCGCCAGGCGCGTCTTCCCCACCCCGCCGGGGCCGGACAAGGTCACCAGACGCGCCTCGCCTTGGAGCAGCATGTTCGTCACGGTCGCTACATCGTCGGTACGTCCGACGATCGGGGTTGGTGGAGCAGGCAGGTTGCCCAGGAGCGTCACGTCCGGGAGCGTGGCAGTACCCACCGTCTCGGTTTGCACAACCGAGGGAGCGGCCTGCGTGGTCGGGCTGTTATGTCGAGCGTATGAGCCGGCCAGCGCCTCCAGCACGTCCTTTGTCCACGCATCGTTGGGACGGTCCAGGATCTCGACCCATTGTTGGCCCTGGAGGAAGTAGGCAACCGAATCCGGGAAATCCACACGCTCAAGGAGTAGCGGGAGGATCGGCCGATCGCAATCCCAGGCGAGTTGCAGCTCCTGGCGGACGTTGCGGGAGCGCATCGAGGCGGTGGAGCAGAGTACGGCAACGACATTGCACGCACGGACGGCGGCGACGATCTCCCCCGCCCAGGCGGTGCCCCCGGCGATGCCACGGCGGTCGATCCAGACGGAAACGCCGGCCGCCGCGAGCGCATCGGCGATCGCGAGGGCGCGGTTCTGGTCCGCGCTGGCGTAGCTCAGAAAGACGTTGATCGCCTGCCCGCCAACTGCTGAGGACATTGAGGAGGGCGAGGAACTCCGATCAGGAGACGAGTCGGCCACAAAGCGATCCTACAATATCGAGGAGACCGGTGGATCCATCTTGGGGCGTTGCGGTCCGCCCGTCAACGTTACCTACCCGGTAAAAGTCGCCATCCCAGCCAGCCACGGGCGGTATGGACGCCTGACATCTCTCCCGAAGTGTTGTCGACAGTTGACGAGGACAAGGGTGCGTGCGTTGATACACGGCGTGAATGACCGTGCGAGCCACTCACCAGGAGTGGCTTTTCGTTTGCGCGCTGGACGACAGCGTTGGGGGACGACGTGAGCGTTGTTCTGACAGGTGGAACTCTGATCGACGGAACTGGTCGGACGGCCCAACCCGACGCGGCGGTCTGGATTGACGGGGAGCGGATCCGGGCGGTTGGTGCGGCGAAAGAGACGATTGCGCCTCCGGAAGTGCCCAGAGTCGATGTGACCGGCAAAACCATCATGCCGGGATTGATCGACTGTCACGACCATCTGGTCCACACCGGTATGGACCTGATCGAGCGGGCAGCGGCGCCGCTCAGCCTGACGATGATGCGGGTCGCGGAGAATCTGCGGGTTACGCTTGAGGCGGGGATCACGACTGTTCGTGATGCGGGTGGATTGGACATCGGGTTCAAGATGGCGATTGAGGAAGGCATCATCCCCGGACCGCGCTTGATGCTCGGCCTGACGATCATCTCGCGCACGGGAGGCATCGACGATCCCCGGCTCCGCTCCGGCGTTGACCTGGGCTGGCGGTTTCTGCCCGGCCTACCTTCGCCCGTGGCGGACGGGGTCGAGGAGTGCCGCAAGCGGGTGCGGGAGGTGCTACACGCCGGGGCGGATGTCGTGAAGTGCGCGAGCACGGGCGGTGTCAGTTCACGGACGCTGACGGCATTGGATGCGACCCTGACCCTGGCCGAGTTGCAGGTGATCGCCGATGAGGCCCATATGATGGGCAAACGGGCCTTTGTCCATGCCTACGGTGGGCAGGGGCTGGTCGACGCGGTTACGGCCGGGATCGACTCGATCGAGCATGGGGCATTCTTGTGCGATCTGCCGGAGTCGATCGCGCGGATGGCAGACCAGGGCACCTTCCTGGTGCCGACCTTCATGATTATCGCGATGCACCGGGAGCGCGGCTCGCCGTGGGCCAAGCGCAAGGCGACGGAGATGGCCGACGCGCATAGGCGCAGCCTGGAGGCGGCGATGCGGGCCGGGATTCCGGTGGCAATGGGGACAGACGCGGGTGGCTACGGACACGGCCACAACGCGGTGGAGCTGCGCCTGCTAGTTGAGGCCGGGATGACCCCAATGGAGGCGATCGTGGCCAGCACCGGTACGGCGGCGGCCTGCCTCGGGATGGAGGCGGAGATCGGCACGGTCGAGCCGGGCAAGCTGGCCGACCTGCTCGTGATCGACGGCGATCCGCTGGCGGATATCGGCATCCTCGATTGCCAGGAGCGTATCTCGCTGGTGATGAAGGGCGGGGAGGAGGTCATCCGACGCGGGATGTGATGACGAGGGGGATCAACAAACGCTCGTCATCCTGAGCTTGCGAAGGATCTTGGCGCTTCAGCGCCTCCGTACTCGTTCCATACGGAGACGTCGCGGTCGGCGACAATGGCCGTAAACGGCCAAGATTCCTTCCAGGACAGGCTCTTCGCTCCGCTCAGGATGACGAGGGGGTCACGGCTCACGGCTAATGAAGGATAGGGAGACGATCATGGCGGAGTTTTCGGGCAAGGTCGCGGTGGTGTCGGGGGCGGCGTCCGGGATCAGCCGGGTGATCGCGGGGCGGTTTGCGGCGGCCGGGGCGAGTGTCGCGATCGTCGATCTGGACAAGGAGTGGGGTGACAAGGCAGCGGCGGAGATCTCGGCGGAGGGTGGACAAGCCATCTTCTGCCCGACCGATGTGCGGGATGGCGCGCAGGTGAATGCCGCGGTCGATGCCGCCGCTGAGCGCTTTGGGCGGGTGGACATCCTGGTCCATGGGGCCGGGGTCGGGGTCCACAAGGAGATCGTCGATCTCAGCGATGATGAGTGGGATCTGCAGATCGATGTGCAGTTGCGGGGGGCGTTCTTGCTCAGCCGGGCAGTTGGGCGGAAGCTGATCGATCAGGGTGAGGGCGGGCGGATCGTCTTCCTGGGTTCGACATCGGGAAACAATGCCCGGCCCAAGTCGGGGCCGCATGCGGCCTCGAAAGCGGCGGAGATCCAGCTGGCGCGGGTGCTTGCTCAGGAGTTGGGCCGGTACGGGATCACGGCGAATGTGGTCTCGCCGGGACTGACGGATATTTCCGGTATCTCGAAGTCGATTCAGCCGACGGAGTACCAGAAGATCTTCGTCCAGCAGGTGCCGCTTGGGCGGCTGGCGAGACCGGACGAGATCGCGGATGCGGTCCTCTTCTTCGCCTCGGATGCGGCCCGGTTCGTGACCGGCGAGACGCTCTGCATCGATGGCGGCTACTCGGCGGGCAAGCTCTCGGTCAACGGGCCGCACGTTGCGCAGGCGTTTGGCCAGCTCGCCGACGAATAGCGATTTTGGATGCGGTGTAACCCTGGTCGGTCCGATCGCGTCCTCATAGATGTGGCGCGAGCGACGGCGGCCGGGGGCGTGATGGTCGGGTTGGATCGCGATCGATCCGACGAAGTGACGGATGCGGAGGCTGAGGCCGCGCTGGTCGCGCGGGCAAAGGCCGACCGGCGTGCGTTTGCGCCCCTGTATGCCCGCTATCTCGGGTCGGTGCTGCGCTACTGCCAGCGCCGCATCGCCGACCGGGAGAGCGCCGAGGATGCGACCAGTCTGGTCTTTGCCCAGGCGATGGCGAACATCGCCTCCTGCCGCAACGATGCCTTTCGCGGTTGGCTCTTCTCGATCGCCCACAATGTGGTGGTCGATCACTACCGGCGGAGCCGGGCTTGTTCACCGCTGGAGGCCGCTCCGGAGTCGATCGATCCTGATCCGACGCCGGAGGAGGTGGCGCTGGCCGGGGAAGAGCGGGCGGCGCTGTGGGCGCAGCTTCGGCACCTGACGCCCGATCAGCGCCGGGTGGTCGAATTGCGTTTGGCCGGGTTCACCGGCGTTGAGATTGCCGAAGCGCTGGGTCTGAGCCACGGCGCGGTGAAGCTGCACCAGTTCCGGGCGATCCGGCGGTTGCGGGCAGTGATGGGTATTGAGTTGAACGACGACGATCGGGGACGGAGTACACGATGACCGATGGTGAAGTGGCGTTCGGGGAACTCGATCGTCTCGATGCCGCGTGGGACGAGCTGAATCGCGGGCGGACCATCGACTCCGCCGAAATCAATGCGGTCAAGTCGCTGCACACGCTTGCGGATGTATCTCCCCAGATCAGTCGTCAGATCTGGGCGAATGCATCTACCCAGTCCAGGCTATTCGCGCATGGAGCGAGGCAGAATGCCGCGACTCCGGGTGGCGGGGCGTTGCATCTTCTTGCTCCGGCAGCATCTGGTTGGGGCTGGGTGCCGGCCGGGGCGGTTGCGGTTGCCGCGTCAGTGGCCATCCTTGCCGGGATCCTGCTTGGCCAAAACAATGGGAATGGCGTCACAGCGACGCTTCCGAGCGCTGATGCATCGTCGGTTGTTGCGACGCTGCCGTCGAGCGCGCCCGCATGGGCAACGCCGGGCAGCATATCTGCTGACTGACAAACCTCCGTTTACGGTGTGAAGTCCCGGACGTAGGGAGCGCCCGAGAGCCACGCCTGGCGGGCTTTGTCGCCGATGATCGTCCCGAAGGAGATCCGTTCGGGGCTGCCGGGGTCGGCGCCAGCGCGGAAGAGGTCGCTGCCGGGGATGGGGTACAGGGGTTGGTCGTCCTCGAAGCCGTCTGGTCCTTCCGGGAAGATCAGGCGAAGGATGCCGCGACGGAGAACGACCCGGAAGTTCGAGATCCAGGGGTTGTGGGAGCGGTAGTGCCCGGTGAACGTGTCCCATTCGGGCGGATAGGTTGGGATGGGGGTCGGGTCGAGGCCGGCGATGCTGAACCAGTCCCCGCCGTGGAAAAGGGCATCAAGATTGCCGTCGTCATCACGCTCGAAGCCGAAGACGAATCGGTCCCAGTCCGGATGATCACTCAGGAAGGCGTCGTCGTCGTAAGGGTGGAGCGGAATTGACTCGCCTTTGTGGTGGAGGACGAGCGCGGCGCCCTGGGCAGCGAATGTGAGTGACTCCGTGGATTGGTCGCCGGCGCGATAGAAGGTGCCGGAGATCTCCGTCGGGTTGCCATAGGCGATATCCGGCGGGGCCGGGAAGGGGGAGCCTGCCTGGGCGGCGCGGACGAGCGCAACGGTGTGGCGGGAGAGCAGGTAGGGGCTGCCGGGTCCGTTGACGAAGGCGACAGCGGCGATCCCGGCGTCGAGATCGGCCGTCAACCCGGCAGCGTAGCCAACCATCCCGCCGGTGTGGCCGATGATCGTGCGACCATCGATCTCGCGGACAATGATGCCGTACCCGTAGGCAAATCCATTCTCGTTCGTCGCGCCCGCGGAGATTCGGGAGTGGAAAAGCTCCTCTGGATAGAGCCGCCCGCCCGGGTAGGCGCCCCGGTTGAGGAGCATCCGGGCATAGGTCGCCATATCTCCGGCCGTTGCGGCGATGGCTCCGTCGGCGGTGTCCGTCTCTAGCCAGGTTGCTGGGACAAGGGGGTGGTTCGGGTGCATTGGTCGGTCGTCGTATTGGCCGCTGTAGCCGACTGCCAGGAGGGGGCGGTCCGCATTGATGATCGCCGCAGAGGAAGATGTCATGCCGAGGGGCGCCAAGATGCGAGCAGAATTGTTCTCGGCGGCGGTTTGGCCGGTGACTGCCTCGATCACCAGGCCGAGCACCTTGTAGCCGCCGTTCGAGTAGTGGAAGCGCTCGCCGGGCGGCGTGCCAGCTCCGAGTTCGGCCAGCGTCAGGGCTTCGACGACGGCGTCCGGTGAGCCGTCCACGCCCGAGCTAATTCCGGCGGTGTGGGTGAGCAGATGATGCAAGGTGATCGGCGGAAAATCGCTTCGGATCTGGAACCAGGGCAGGTAGGTAGAGACTGGTGTGTGGAGATCGACCTTACCTTCGGCGGCGAGGGCGAGCAGGATATCGGCCGCGAAGCACTTGCCGATCGAGCCAATCTCGAACCGGGTCGCTTCCGTGACCGGAGTGTTGCTGGCGATCTCGGCGAGGCCATAGGTGCCGATGTGGAGGGTGTGATCGCGGTCCGTGATCGCGAGGGCGAGGCCGGGAGTGCGATTGGCGGCCATCAGTTCGGCGACGAAGGCGTCGAGGGCGGCGATGGCGGGGGCGAGGTCGGTCATGGTGGGGACTCTCCGGCAGATATTGGGTTGAAACCCGGGGCGAATGGACGCGGCTTCTCCGGTGTTGCTCGGATTGTCGGACATCCTCACCAAGATCTGCTCATCCCTGACCGATCTGACCGCCGGGTTGGCCGATACCCGGTGATATCATGCCGGTAGATGATGGTGTGTTCGACGATCTGGAAACTGAGTAGCAGGATGGTGACGACCCGGCTCTCGACAGTGGAGGATCTCGCGCGGATGACCTCAGACGAGGCCGAACGCCACGAGCTGTACGCGGGCGTGCTCCGCGAGGTGGAGGCGATGGGCGGACGGCACGGGGAGATCGGATTCGAACTCATCGGGCCGCTGTACCTGTACCTGCGGACAAATCCCATCGGCCGGGTCTATACGGAAGCGACCCACCTCATCATCTTGCGCGATCCCGATGTCGTGCTGATGCCGGATGTCGCCTTCGTCCGCGCCAACCGTCTGCCGCCGGTGGATGAGCGGGAGGGGTTCATGCCCCTGGCGCCGGATCTGGCAGTGGAGGTGCTCTCGCCGAGTAACCGCGCGCGAGAGATGGCCGAGAAGGTCGAGCTTTACCAGCGGGGCGGGGTGCACCTCGTGTGGGTGGTGCAGCCGCGGCGGCGGGCGGTAACGGTCTATCCGTTGGGCGGCGATCTCCGGACGCTGCACGAGACCGATAGCCTCGACGGCGGCGATGTGCTGCCTGGGTTCCGGCTGCCGGTCGCGGATCTCTTCCGTTAGAGGGTGTGCAAACGGTCGCATCGTCCCCTTCCCGGTTTCTCAGGTGGTGACACCGAAGCGATCCTCCATCCAATGCTGGCTGAATGCGTGGAGGTCCCGGGCAGGGAAGAGATGGCTCTGGCTTGCGCCGACACGTCCAGCGACGCCGATGCCAGCCGCAAGAGCCGTGCGGGCGATGACCTCGAAGGCGTCGTTCTCGGGGCTGCAGCCAGGGACGGTGGAGAAATCGGAGGCGATCTGGTCGTAGGGGAATGCGCCGGTTGAGGTGTCGATGTCGTGGAATGCGCGCCAGATGGCCTGGCCGTGTTCCAGCAGCGGCATCCGGTAGGTGACGCGGCGCTTGTTGGGCACCCGGGCGGTCGCTTCGGCGTGGTGGAGCAGGGTGATCGTTTCGAGTGGGGCGCCGAGCATCAGGATCTGGCCGCCGGCCTCGACTAGCTTTGCGAGTGGCGAGCCCGGTCCGTAGGGATCGTCCCAGGGGTGGTCGGCGACGATCCAGGCGGCCCGGGGTCCAAGGGCGACGATGCTCGCCTCCGGCTGGCGGGAGCGATGGGCGCCGGGCCAGGTCCTGATCCGCTCCGGCAGGCGGCCGTTGTCTCGCGTCGCCTCAGAGGTGGCCGGGTCGAAGGCAGGAGGATCCGCCTCGTAGGCGGCGCGCCGGTGGGCTGGCCAGGTCTCGAGATCGTAGGAATCGTGGTCCCAGCCGGCGTAGGCCATGAGCGTGCCGTCCGGGCCGAGCGCGTCGAGGAGCGCCTGGACAACGGTGCCGCTGCCACCGACGACCCAGCCGAGGGCGCTCATCCGGGTGTGCACCATCAGGACACCACCTGGACGGACGCCGAGGGCGGTCAGATCGGCGGCGAGTTGCCTGTGGGTGACAGGCGGTCCGAGCTCGGCTACGGGAAGACCTGGTGCCATTCCTTCAGCTCGACGCTCTTGACGATCTCGCCGCTGTTGTAAGGGTCGGCGGCAATGAGGGCGCGGACTTCGGCCTCGTCGGCCCCTTCGTAGATGATGAGCGCGCCGGATTCGTCGATCCATGGCCCGGAAGCGAGGAGCTTGCCGCTATCCAGCAGCGACTTGAGGTACTCGCGATGGGCGGGGCGGGCGGCGAGGCGCTGCTCGGTGTTGTCGAAGGTCAGAATCGCGGCGAACTTGGCCATGCGGTGAAATCCTCCGTAGTTGAGACACGGGCGGTCGGCGCCCGGAAACGACCAGTACATCTTAGCGGGTTCTCGAACTGACTGAGAGCCGATATCTGTCTTCTCACAGACGTCTGCGGGATACGTTGAAAAATGTTGTTGCAACTAGACATGTCCACTAAACTGTCTCAGCTTTTCACTGGGATCGGAGGTTGGAATGGAAAAGAGGCGGTCGAACATCCGGGACGTCGCGGCCGCCGCTAACGTGTCGCCGAGCGCCGTGTCGCTCGTGATCCGGGGACGGCCCGGGGTCGGGGCGAAGACACGGGAACGCGTCTGGGCGGCGGTAACCGAATTGGGGTACGAGGTGCCCGCGGCCGCCGTGGCGGCCACGAATGCTGTCAAGACGCAGGCGGTCTGCCTCCTGATCGAGAAGGGGGCGATGCCGGCAGCGCTTGATGTCTTCTACGGGGACATCATCCGGGGGTTTCAGACTGAGGCCCAGCGCCTTGGCTACCAGGTCTATCTCCACATGTACGACTCGGCGGCGGACACGGCGGCTCATCTGCGGGAGACATTGCCGGAGGGTGCGCGGGGTTTGGTCGTCGCGAACGACGGGGATATCCGGCCAGAGCTCGTCGATCAGATGTTGGCGGCATCCCTGCCGGTCGTCCTGATTGAGAACCACGTTCCCGATCAACCGTTGCCCTGCGTGCTCGGGGACAATTACGAAGCGGGGTACACCGTCACGCGGCACCTGCTCGATCTGGGGCATCGCTCTCTGGCGATCCTGCGGGGGCCGACGAAGTACAGCAGCCTGACGGACCGGCTGCGCGGCGCCTTCGCGGCGGCGGGGGAGGCTGGCGTGTTGGTGCCGCCGGCTTTCCTGCCAGCGCCTGTCTCCGGGCACCCGAAGAAGGGCTACGTGCAGATGCGGGAGATCCTTCGCGGTCCGGAGCGGCCGACAGCCGTGGTCGCGGTCAGCGACAAGACGGCGATCGGAGCGATCGAGGCGATCAAAGAAGCCGGACTCAGGATCCCGGAGGATATCGCGATCGTCGGGATCGACGATGTGGTCGAGAGTGCCTTTACGGACCCGTCGCTGACGACCTACCGGATTCCGCGGAACACGATGGGGATTATCGCGATGGGGAAACTGCACCACGCGATCATCGCCGACGAGGAGCCAGCGGCGAAGACGGTCGTGTATGGGGAATTGGTGGTGCGGGCGTCGTCAGGCGGGGCTGTCTAGTTTAGTCCGGTAGCTGCACGACAGCGGCGAGCGCGTCGACTTCGCTCGTGACCCAGGTGCGGTGGCCCCTACCCGTTGTGTCTTCCATGAGCGTCACCGTTCCTGGCCCAAAGCGCCGCCGGGTGCCGTCGCTCGTCTCTGCCTCTACCTCACCTGCGAGGAAAAACTGGATCTGGCGACGTGGCGCAGGGTGCCAGTCGCTAGTCCAGCCAGTTGGAAATAGGACGACGGCGAAGCCGGTCGCCGGATTCACAGAAGAGACATATAAGGGCGGGGCCGGCGGTGCGAAATCGCGAAGGTTGAACTCGACTGCGATGTCTTCGATGTGTGACTCGCCTGAATCGTCGGTGAAAAAACGCGCATAGATCATCCCGGCTCCCAGCACCGAATCGCGGTTTCCGTCCGACAGAAATGGCCGAATTCAGAGAAGGCTAAGCTATCGCCCGCGCTGGCGTACATCGTGCGCAGATTCTGCTTGGAGATGTGACTACGATGGTCGCGCGGGACGCTTGGACAATTGCGAACGCAGCCTGGAGACGACGAGCATGACGATGGATCACACGACCGAATATGGCGTTACCGAGTTCGTCGAAGACGCGAAGCGGATCATGGAGACTTCAGAAGGAGCCAGCGACCGGGAATCCGCCGTTCGCGCCCTCGAACCGCTCCTGCGTCGCGCGTTAGATGGGCCCGGGTGGGAAGACTCGCGGTATGCGACGATCACCGAGAGCGGACGGCCTGGTTTCGAGTACTACCGCAATCCGGAAACCTCACTTCATATCTATGGCGTCCTCTTTCGCCCTGACGCCCCGACCCCGGTCCACGATCACGTCACCTGGGGCATCATCGGCGTCTACTCCGGTACACAACGCACCACGCGCTACCACCGCGAGGACGATGGCTCGGTTCCGGGCCAGTGCCAGATCACCGAGGTGACAGACGATCTCCTGACCCACGGCGCAACCTACCCGCTCCTGCCGCCCCACGACATCCATCGAATCGAAGTCGTTTCCGCTGAACCGGGTCTCTCAATCCATGTCTTAGGGGCCGATCTGAAACTCCAGCGACGTCGCATCTTCGATGTTGCCGCCGGTCGATGCGAAGAGGTCGAGGGCGTCAGCATGGCGCGGTGATCCCTCGCGTGGTTTGCCACACACGCTAGGCCAGGTTGCTTTCTATCGTGGACGGTTATTTCGCTGCCGCCCGCTCTTCCAGCGCTGGAAGAGCGGGCGGCAGCGTTTTGCGGATCAGGCGGGGCGCTTTGTGAGGCGGATAACGTTCCAGGAGAGCGTGGGGAGGGTGGCGCTAAGGGTGCCGCCTGAGATAGATGCGTCACCGGCACAGTGGGGGGTGACGGTGTCGGGGGCGTCGGCGGTATTGGCGGCGTCGGGGTTCGGGTGTTCGAGAACGAGGTGCTCAGCGACGGTATAGCCGGGGAGGGTGCGGAGGTCGCCGGTGAGTGGGAGCGGGTTGGTTTGGTCGCGGTTGAGGGCGAAGATCGTGAGGTCGCCGGTGGATGGATCGAGGGTGGCGACAGCCTGGAGGAGGGGGACCTCGTCGTAGCGTGAGGTGGCGTAGCCGGGGCTGGTGATCTGGAGATCGAGGACACTCCCGTGGCCGTAGCGGGCAGCATGGAGGAAGGGGTAGTAGATCGTCTGCCTCCAGGCGGGGCCGCCCGTGACGGTTTGGATCGGGGCGATGGCATTCACCAACTGGGCAATGCAGGCGATCTTAACCCGGTCGGCGTTCTTTAGGAGCGAGATGAGCATGCCGCCGACGGCGACGGCATCAAGGAGGGTGTAGCGCTCTTCCAAGAGCGGAGGCGCGACCTGCCATGGGTGCTCACGCTTGAACGCCCGATCGGCCTCTGTCGAGTGATACCAGACGTTCCACTCGTCGAAGGAGATCATCATGGTCTTGTTCGAGCGCTTCTTGGCTTTGACGTAGTCGCAGGTGGCCGCGATGGTGCGGATGAACTCCTCCATCTCGACCGATTGGGCGAGGAAGCTGCCGGCATCTCCATCGAGCATACGGTGGTACATGTGGAGCGAGATGTAGTCGACGTGGTCGTAGGTATGTTCGAGGACCGTGGCTTCCCACTGCGGGAACTCGGGCATGCGCGGATTTGAACTGCCGCAGGCGACCAACTCGATGGTCGGGTCGATCCACTTCATGGCGACGGCGGTCTGGGCGGCGAGGCGGCCGTATTCGGTCGCCGTCTTGTTCCCGGTCTGCCAGGGGCCGTCCATCTCGTTGCCGAGGCACCAGAGCTTGAAGGCATGCGGCTCAGTCGAGCCGTTGGCGATGCGGAGGTCGCTCCAACGGGTGCCGCCCGGGTGGTTGCAGTATTCGAGCAGGTTGCAGGCAGCGTCGAGGCCGCGGGTACCGAGGTTGACGGCCATGTTGACGTCGGCCCCGGCGAGCTTTGCCCAGCGGGCGAATTCATCTGTGCCGACGGCGTTGGTCTCGGTCGAGAACCAGGCGAGGTCGAGGCGGGCCGGGCGGTCATCGACGGGGCCGATGCCGTCTTCCCACTGGTAGCCGGAGACGAAATTGCCGCCGGGGTAGCGGACGAGGGGGACACCGAGGGCGCGGACGAGTTCGAGGACGTCGCCGCGGAAGCCGTGCTCGTCGGCGGTCGGGTGGCCGGGTTCGTAGATGCCGCCGTAGACGGCGCGGCCGAGGTGCTCGAGGAAGCCGCCGTAGAGGCGAGGGTCGACCTCGCCGACGCGAAAGTCCGGGTCGATGACGATGCGAGCGGTGTGCAAGATGGACTCCTGATTTTGCTATCAGCCGTTAGTCGTCAGCGTGCGTCGTTGAAGCCAATCACTAATCAGTCATCCCGAGCTTGTCGAGGGATCTCGAAGGTATCCGAGGAACGACGGAGCCCCGAGTTCCGAGAAAACGGCATTGTTCTCTCTGATGCAACGGCAAGACCGCCATTGAGTCTCCCTCTAGATCCCTCGACAAGCTCGGGATGACTGGCTGCTGATTGGCTATTGCGGCACGCTCGTATCTGCCGGAAGGTCGTGATTTAGGCGCTGCGGTCAAAGACGAGTGTCGCCATCGCGTGAGCGGGTAGATCAATTCGCCACCCTCCAGGACCGTCAGCAGCAATGGGAAGGGAAATGGGAACGACGCGATCGGGGTTGGCGGCCGTGTTTGCGGCGCGCGGACTCCCGGCGGTCAGGACCCAGGCGTCGGGTTGAGCGCGGCCCCTCAGCATGGGGATACGGATTTCGGCTGGTTCGGAGAGATGCTGGTTGATGAGGGTGATGGCGTGGCCGTAAGCGCCCCGGGAGGCTGTTGCGGTGACGGCGGAAGCACCGTCGGGCAGGGTGGCGCCGCCAGCGATCTCGACGGGGAGGGCGGTTGCGCCGATGTGGGCGGCGTGGAGGCTGAGGGCATGGTAGGTGGTCGTGCGCCAGATCCGGTCGCCCTCGGTCATGACGACTGCCTGAAGGACGTTGACGATCTGGGCGAGGTTGGCGAGCGTGAGGACGTGGCACTGGCGATGGAAGCCTTCGAGGGTGAGGGCGGCGGCGAGGGCGTCGCGGAGGGTGCCGGCCTGCTCGTAGGTGACCGGGTCGCGGCGGGCGACCTCGCCAGGCCCCCATGGGCGAGCCTCTGGGTGCCAGACGCCCCATTCGTCGAGGGCGATGCCGATCTGGCGCTTGCCGCCGGTGGCTTCTTGGGCGAGGGCGGCGGTGGTGGCGATGAAGTCTTCGGTGGCGCGAGCTTCGGCCAGGAGCGCGTAGTAGTCGTCGTCGCTGAAGTCGATCTCCGGGCCGCCGTGTGTCCAGTAGCGGTGGATCGAGAGGTGGTCGACGAGGTTGAGGTGGTTGCCGACGGTGTCGAGGAAGGTCGGCGTTCCAGGCGTCGTCGTGGCCGCAGGCGACCAACTCGGCCTGGGGATCGACGTGGCGGAGCATGGTGGCGTAGCGGCGGTATTCGTGGGCGTAGATAGCAGCGTCCATGTTGCCGCCGCAGCCCCAGTTCTCGTTGCCGACACCCCAGAGGGGAACGCTAAAGGGCTTGGGCGAACCGTTGGCGGCGCGCTCGCGGGCGAGGCTGGTGTTGACCGAAGTGTTGCAGTATTCCAGCCAGTCGCAGAGTTCCTGGGGGGAGCCACTGCCGACGTTGCCAGCGAGGTACGGCTCGGCGCCGAGCATGGCGCAGAGGCGGAGGAACTCGTGGGTGCCGAGGCTGTTGGTGTCCTCGACCTGGAGGCCGCAGGACATGCCGAGGCGAGTCGGGCGTGACTCGGCCGGGCCGATGCCGTCGCGCCAGTGGTAGTGGTCGGCGTAGCAGCCACCGGGCCAGCGGAGCATGGGAACAGGGAGGGCCTGGAGGGCTTCGACGACGTCGGCGCGGAAGCCGTCAACGTGGGGGACATCGGACTGATCCTGCCCGACCCAGAGGCCGTCATAGCAGCAGCGGCCGAGGTGTTCGGCGAAGTGGCCGTAGAGCCGGGGCGAGATCGTCCCGATCGGTTCGTCTTGCCGAACCGACAGCGTCGCGAGTGACATGGATGGTCCCCACTTACCCTGCCGCCCGGGGCTCACGCCCCAAGGTTGGCCCGGGCTCAAAAAGACAGCCTCACCGAGGCTACGATGCCGCGTTCTTTAGCCTCGGTGAGGCTGTCACGTTCAGCCCGGGCCGTGAGCCCCGGGCGGATTCGAGCGGCGACGATTTACCCCTTGACGCCGGTCAATGTGATCGAACGGATGATTGCGCGTTGCGCGACAAGGAAGACGATCACGGCCGGCGCGGCCGAGATCGTCGCGCCCGCCATGAGCAGACCGTACTCGCTGAAGTAGTCGCTGCGGAACTGAAGCAGGGCGACCGGTAGCGGCATCTTGTCGGCCTGATTCATGATGATGTAGGGCCAGGTGAACTCGTTCCAGTAGCCGAGGTAGGTGAAGATCGCAAGCGCCGCGATCGGACCACGGGAGAGGGGCAGAATGACCGTCCAGAGGATGCGCAACCTCCCGGCGCCGTCGAGCCGGGCGGCGTCCTCCAGTTCGCCCGGGATGCCGAGCATGAACTGGCGCATCAGGAAGACGCCGAATGCGCCGGCTACCGGCGGGATGATGAGAGCCTTGTAGTCGTTCAGCCAGCCGATTTTCCAGATCGTGATGTAGTTGGGGATGAGCAGGATCTCGCTCGGCACGATCAGCGACGCGACGACCAGGGCGAAGAGGGGTCCGCGCAGCGGGAAGCGCATCCGGGCGAAGACGTAGCCCGCCAACACATCAACCGTCACGGTCAGGATCGTGCCGATCGTGGCGATCATGAGGCTGATCCGGAACGACTGGAGGAGATCGATCGCCCGCGGGGTGAAGAGGACGCTGTCGTAGTTGGCGAGGGTGAGGTCGCTCAGGTCGTCGGGGAACCATTTCGGCGGGTAGGTGATGATCTGGGTCTCCGGCTTGAGCGAGGTCATCAGCATCCAGGCGATCGGCACGATCCAGATGATCGAGGCCAGGATGAGGATGCCGAAGCGGATGACCACGCTGATCGGGACCCGTCGGGTCCGAGCTTGGGGAACGATCACCGCGCGTGACATGGCGGACGTCTGGTGATCGAGGGCAGTTCCGGCCATTCCCGTGATCTCCTAGTCGTCCGCTCGCAGGAGGCGGAACTGCAGCAGCGTGAAGCCGACCACGATGATGAAGAGGATCCAGGCGACGGAGGAGGCGTCCCCCATCCGGAAGAAGCGGAACCCCTCCTCGTAGAGGTGCTGGACGATGGTCCGGGTCGAGTCGAAGGGGCCGCCGGTGCCGTTCGTGATGACGAAGACCTGACCGAAGACCCGCCACGAGCCGATCATCGTCGTCACGGTGACGAAGAGGATGGTGTGCTTCAGGCCGGGAATGGTGATGTCCTTGAAGAGTGACCAGGCGCCGGCGCCGTCGAGTTTGGCCGCCTCGTAGAGATGATCGGGGATCTCCTGTAGGCCGGCGAGGAAGAGGATCAGGTTGAATCCTGTGGTCCACCAGACCGTCGTGATGACCACGGCGACCATCGACCAGCCACTCTGGTTGAGCCAGTTCTGGGTTGGGAGGCCGAGGGAGTCGAGATAGTAGTTGATCAGGCCGAGGGCCGGGTTGTAGAACCAGACCCAGACGATGCCGACCGAGGAGACCGAGATCATGACCGGGGCCGTGAAGGCGCTGCGGAAAAAGGTGCGCCCCAGGATCGGCTCGTTGACCAGGATCGCCAGACCGAGCGGGATCAGGACCACGAGCGGAACATTGAGGCAGACGAAGAGGGTGGTGTTGCGCAGCGACTTCCAGAAGAGACCGTTGTCGAGCAGGTCGCGGTAGTTCTCGAGGCCGACCCACTTCGGCGACGTCATCAGGTCCCAATCGGTGAAGCTGACGTAGAGGCCGTAGCCGATCGGGTAGAGGAGGAAGACGCTGAAGGCGACGAGGAAGGGGGCGAGGAAGAGCATGGGAGCGGCTAGTCCTCGGTCGCCGATCAGCCACCGCGGCAGGCGGCGCCCCTGCTCGGTGAAGGAATCTTGCGCCACTGCGCTCATGGGTCACGATCTCCTGGCGCGGCCGGGGTCTTTGCCCCGGCCGCGCGGCGCACCGTTGCTCCTAGTTGGAGAGGATGTCGTTGACCTCTTCCTCGGCCTGCTGAGTGCGTCTTCGACGCTCCATTCGCCGAGGATCGCGCCTTCGACGTTGGCGGCAATGCGCGGCATGACCTCGAGCAACTTCGGCGTCGACTTCATGTAGGCGACGTACGGAAGCTGCTCTGCCCAGACGCTGAGCTTCTGCATGTAGACGTTGTCCAACGCCAGCGCTTCCTCGCGGGCGGCGTTATTGGCGGGAATTTGGCCGGCCTGAGCCCAATCGACCGCGTGCGCCGTCATCCAGTTGACGAATCGCAGTGATGCCGTCGCGGCGCTCCTCGTCCTCGTCACCCTGCACCGGCAGCGAGAACTGGTGGCTCTGGCCCCAGATGGCGGGGGCGGCCGGGTCGCGCTGCGGCAGGACAGCGACGCTCGTTCTCGGCCGCGTTCGGCGAGCGCTCGGGGTTGAAGAAGAGCGTGGTGATCCAGGGGCCGTCCGGCCAGGTGGCAACCTTGCCGGTGCGGGCGAGGTCCTGCATCGGCGCGTTCTCGGGATTGCCGGCGTCCTGCATCCGCTTCATCCAATTGACGCACTCGAGCCCTTCCGGGGTATTGAAGGCGGCGGCGGAGTCGTCTTCGGTCAGCATCTGGCCGCCGAACTGGCGCTGGATGCCGTACCAGTACCAGGTCATGAACTCCGCGGCGCCGTTGCCGAGGGCGAAGGTCTGGTAGCCGAGATTGTCGGCGTGGCCGATGGTGGTGACGACGTTCTCCCACTCGTCCAGGGTCGTCGGCACGGCCAGCCCGTCATCGGCAAGGAGGCGAGTGTTGTGAAGCATTGCATGGCAGTGAATGTCGAGTGGAACCGTGTACTGGACTCCGTCTACACTCGTGAAGCCCCAGACGGTCGGATCAAAGTCCGCGGCCAGGATTCCCGCCTGCTCCAGCTCGGCTGGATCGAGCGGCGTCAGCATCTTGCGTGCCGTAAATGGCGCCACGTACGTGTGGCGGACCAGGGAGACATCCGGGGCGGTGCCGCTGATGCTGGCGGCCTGCATCTTCTGGATGAAGTCGGTCAGGCCCTGGAGGGATTCGACGGCGATGTCCGTGATTCTCCTCCGAGAATTTACGGACGAGGTCGTTCATGATGATGCCGTCGACGCTGCCGAGGATGGTCCAGTAGCGGATCTTGACGGACGCGTCCTCGTTGAAGGTTTCGAGGGGGAATGGGGTCGGGGTGGGGTCCTGGGCGAGGGCGATCTCGCGGCCGGCTAGCGCGGCGGAGATGGCGCCGACGGAGATGCCAAGGGCGAGGGCGCGACGGACGAACTCGCGCCGCGGCAGGCGGCGGGCGGCCATATCGTTGACGAGATCTTCCCAGTGCTTGACCAACATCGGCGGACTCCCTTCGGGACGACACCGTCCCGTGCGTCTGCATTGAGCGGAGGTTCGCGTAAGCACGCGAGCCATGGATCGCCTGGTCCTCTGGATCGCCTGGGTCTCTGGGTGTCCACTTCCCCTTTCCGCCGATCGCATGAGATCCCGCTGGAGCGTCAACACGCCACCAGACGGTCTGACATCCGAGGCGGTGGCCCCGCCGCGTTCGGCGAGACGCCTTCTGCCTGGTAGTGCACAAGATACTGCTGATGACTAAACGAACAGTTCGGACTTTATAGACGGTGGATTTCCTTGTCAAGTTTGCCAGTGCTATAGCCGCGTGTTGAAGGGGTGCGGTCGGAGCAGACGCTTGCCGGGCAGGGCGCTGCTGCCGTAGGCTGACGGCATCCCCGCAAGTGCCGGATTGGGCTCGATCGCTCCGTGTGCCCCGGCAGAGGATTCCCGCCGTCAGTGGACTTGATATCCGGGCGACAAACCCGGGGTTGAAACCCCAGGCTAAGCACGACGAAGCCCTTCCACGGCTGAGAACGCGTCGCACCCACCGGCAATTCGGTCAGTACAGACACGATCTGGCCCGGCTGGCCTGCAATCGCAATGGAAATGGTGACGATGAGTAGGACGATGCTCCGTGAGGCCGGTGGTGAAGTTGACGGCAAGGCGGAGGGGTTGACCGGGATCGCCGGGCCAATCGCGCCCCTGCGGCGGCAGTACTTGCAGGTCAAGCAGCGCTTTCCCGATGCGATCCTGCTCTTTCGTCTGGGCGACTTCTATGAGACCTTCGAGCGGGACGCCGAGATCGCGGCGGAGGTGCTCGATATCGTTCTGACGTCGCGGGAGATGGGGAGAGGTGTCCGGGTCGCTCTGGCGGGTATTCCCCATCACTCCGCGGAGGGGCACATCGCCCGGTTGATCGCGGCGGGGCACAAGGTCGCGGTCTGCGAGCAAGTTGGTGAGGTTACTAAAGGCAAGGGGCTGGTCGACCGGGATGTGACCAGGGTGGTGACGCCGGGGACCGTCGTCGACCCAACCATGCTCGATGCCCGGACCAACAACTATCTGGTCGCGGCGGTTGTCGATGGCAAGCGGGCCGGAGTCGCCTACGCCGACATCACCACCGGCGAGTTCGCGACCACCGAGATCACCGCCGGATCGGCGGA
Source organism: uncultured Chloroflexia bacterium (assembly GCA_963849635.1). Taxonomy (GTDB): domain Bacteria; phylum Chloroflexota; class Chloroflexia; order Thermomicrobiales; family UBA6265; genus CAVRUD01. The sequence continues at coordinate 143,673 of CAWKIA010000024.1, forward strand.
GGAGGCCCTGCTGGCGGCCGGGCGGGAACTGCTGCGGTTGGGGCCGGCGGAGATCGTTCTACCAGCCGGGATGAGCGACGCAGCGGCACTGGCGGAGAGCGCCTGGCTGCCGGAGGGGGTAGGACGCTCGAAGTCGGATGCCTGGCGGTGGCGGCCGGATCGGGCGGCCGATGCCCTGGCCCGCCACTTCCAAACGGAGTCGCTGGATGGCTTCGGCTGTGCCGGTAAGCCGCTGGCGATCTCGGCGGCGGGTGGCCTTCTCCAATACCTGGCGGAGACGCAGCTCTCAGGGCTCGATCAGATCGCCGGGCTGACGACCTACTCCATCGATGGGTTCATGACCCTCGATGCGGCGACCCGGCGCAATCTGGAGCTGACCGAAAGCTCGCGGGGCGAGAAGAAGCATAGCCTCATCGCGGTGCTGGACCAGACGCGGACCCCGATGGGCGCGCGGATGCTCCGGCGCTGGATTGGGCAGCCGCTCCTGGATCTGGACGAGCTGGCGGTCCGGCAGGACGGCGTGGCCCGGTTCTACGAGGATGCCCTGGCTCGAGCGTCGCTGCGCAAAGCGTTGGGGGCGGTCGGCGACATCGAGCGGCTGGTCAATCGGGCGGTGACCGGCATCGCCGGACCGAAGGATCTGGCGACGCTGCGCGATGCCTTGACCGCGTTGCCCACGGTGGCCGAGGCGGCCGGGGCACCAGTCGACACGCTGGAACTCCCCACTGTGCACGGAGGCCCTGACGCTGCTGACCGAGGCGATCGCGGACGATCCGCCGGCCCAGGTCGGCAAGGGTGGCGCGCTGCGGCCCGGGTACGCCAGCGAGCTGGATGGGCACCGGGCACGGGCGCGGGAAGCGCAGGAATGGATCGCTAACCTGGAGCGCACGGAGCGGGAGCGTTCGGGGATCAAGAGCCTCAGGGTCAGCTACAACAGGGTCTTCGGGTACTACATCGAGATCACGACCGCGGCGCTGGCGACGGCGGAGCGGGAGAACCGGAACGGTCAGGCGCAACTCAGCGGCCAGAATGGACACTCGTCGATCCTGCCCGCCGATTACATCCCGAAGCAGACCCTGGCGAACGCGACCCGCTACTTCACCCCGCAGTTGAAGGAGTTCGAGACGATCGTCCTGACCGCGCAGGACACGCTGACCGAGATCGAGACCGATATCTTCCGGCGGGTGATGGGGCAGGTCGCGGCGCAGGCGGAAAGGCTGCTGGCGGCGGCCCGGTGCGTGGCGACGCTCGATGTCCTTTCCACCTTGGCCGAGGTGGCGGTGACGCGTAACTACGTCCGGCCGGAACTGGACGACAGCGGCGCGATCGAGATCAGCGCTGGCCGTCATCCGGTCCTGGAGGCGATGCTGGGGCATGGCGAGTATGTCCCGAACGACGCTCATCTGGATACGGACGAGGCCCAGATCATCATCCTGACCGGGCCGAACATGGCCGGTAAGAGTTCCTGGTTGCGCCAGGTCGCCCTGATCAGCTTGATGGCCCAGATCGGGTCGTTCGTGCCGGCGGCGCGGGCGCGGCTGGGGATCGTCGACCGGATTTTTACCCGGATCGGCGCCCAGGACGACATCGCCACCGGGCAGAGCACCTTTATGGTCGAGATGCTGGAGACGGCCAACATCCTCCACCATGCCACGCGTCGCAGCCTGGTGGTGCTGGATGAGATCGGGCGCGGGACCAGCACCTACGACGGCCTCGCCATCGCCCGGGCGATCGTCGAATACCTGCACAACACGCCCAGGCTCGGGTGCAAGACACTCTTCGCCACCCACTACCACGAGCTGACCGAGCTGGAGGGGCTGCTGCCCCGGGTGCACTGCGCCAAGATGGATGTGCTGGAGGACGGCGACCAGGTGGTATTTCTGCGCCAGGTCGTGCCGGGCGGAGCGGACCGCTCCTACGGCGTCCACGTCGCCCAACTGGCCGGCATTCCCAAGGCGGTCGTCAGGAGGGCACAGGAGATCCTGCACGATCTCGAGTCCGGCACCGGACACGGGGCAGGAGGACCAAGCGCCGATCGGGCCGGCCGGCGAGCGGCGATGCGGACTCCGGCTCCGGCGGCGGTGGGCGACCCGGTGTTTCAGTTGACGTTCTTCGGCCAGCCGGACGCGGTTATCGAGCGGCTGAAGGCGTTGGATGTCGAGGCGCTCTCGCCGCTGGAGGCGATTACGACGTTGTTTGAGTTGCAGCGGGCAGCGAAGAAGGGCCTCTAGTCCCCGTTGCGACAGGGAAGGGGGAGCGTTTCGAGGGGCAACGGTGTTGAGGGGCGCATGGCATGCGCCCTGCCACCGACCGTGTCGCCTCGGCGGATTGACGGCGTAACGCGGACGCGATTCCGGGCCAGGTTGACCATCGCGCAACGCCACGTTCTTGAGAAGGGCGCATGCCATGCGCCCCTACAGATGCCTTGCCCGTGGGGGGCCCGGCGCTGTGCCGGCGGCAACGTTCGGTGCGGTCCGGGAGCGGGCATAAAGGCGGCGCATTTTGACGCGGCTGCCGCAGCCTTCCATGCTGCACCAGCGGCGGCTGCCGTTCTTGCTGGTGTCGTAGAAGAGCCAGCCGCAGTCGTTGGCGCCGGGGCACTCTTTGACCCGGGTCAGGTCGCCGCTCGTTAAGAGCGCAATTGCCGAGTGGGCGATCGGCCAGAGCGGGCCGTCGAGGGCTGCATCTTCATCCCAGGACCAAGAAAATGATGTCTCCGCCGGTGCAAATCGGGCGTGCGTGATCGCGCCGGCATAGGTAAGCCGAAGGTGGTCGAGGTCGCTGGCGGCGGGCGATTCGCCGCGCGCGATGGCCCGGAATGTTTGCGTGATGGCGGACCGGAGCGTGAGTGCCCGGGCAAACACTGCCGCGGCATCGGTGGGGCGTCTGGCTGCGTCAGTGAGCAGGTGTGTGACGCCAGGTTCGGTCAGGATGCCGGCGTGATGTCCCCACCGGGCCAGATCGGCGTAGGCGTGGAGGAATTCCTCGGGGTTGTGGCGGGGGCTTTCGATGGTGTTGGCGAAGTCCAGGCAGAGCCGCTCGCCGAGGAGGCGGGGGAAGGCAGGGTCTTGGCCACGTTTGCGGTTCTGGTTGGTGGCGGTCATTGCGGGTCCAATGTCGATTGCCCAGATTGTCGTGGGTTGGTGTGCAGGTGTCCTGGCGGCCGCCAGGCAAGGTCGAGTCCGCAGTCGTAGAACATGGCCATGCGCTCCGCCTCTGTTTCGAGTTGATCCTTGGCCCATCTGGGCAGCTGGACGAACGGTTCGATCTCGATCAGGAGCCTGCGTCCCCTGCGGGTGTGCTTCCAGACGCCGTCCATGCGCCCGTTGACGAGGACAACCGGGGAGATCCACCCCTGGTTGCGGTAGATCCGGGCTTCATTGCTGGGATCGAGCAGGGCCGGTACACGGCGGGCGGCGCCGATGGTCCACGGATCGAATGCCGGCAGAAGCCGGGCGACGTTCACGGGGGTGGCGGCCGTGATCGTGTCCAGATCCCGAGCACGTATCCAGGCACGGTCACCATCGATCTCGACTTCAACCGCCTCGGCGCCAAGGGCGGCGATCATCTTGAGGCCGCGCCGGGGTAGCGGCGGACCGGCCCACCATCGCGTCAGATCCGAAGGTGAAGCTGGAGCATAGGCGGCGAGAAACCGCCGGGTGATCGTACGCAGGGCGTCCTGAGAATCGGCCGAGGTGATCCCGCCGGGCACCCAGGTTCGCGGGGAGGTGAACCGGACCTTGTTGCCGCTGTTCGGAGCAAAGCAGATCAGGCCCCGGAACGAGGCCGCTTTGAGGTAGGAGCCCCAGGAGAAGCGGACCCACTCGCCGAACTCCGCCGATCCTGTCCCTGCCTCGACCGCTGTCGCCAGTTCCTCCCGGGTGAGTACCTGACCCACGAGCGCCTCGCCAACGGCGGTGGTGAGGGCGTCGATCTCGGGATGGCCGGTGTTGCCGAAGTTGGTGTAGGTGCCGATCGCGCCCAGCCAGACGCCGATCTCCGCTGCCGGAAGCAGATAGAGGGTGCCCCGGGTGGCCCAGAGTTTGACCAGCGACCTCTCCTTCCACAGTGCATCGTGGACGGCGGCGCGATCCAGCCCATCGATCCGGGCCCACAGGCTGAGTTCGGCCGACGATGTGACCTGGGCGTGCAGGCCGCCGATATCGGCGACGACGCGGAGGAGATCGGCCGGTGATGCCCTGTTCACCATGTGGTGCCGAGCAAGGCGCCAGGCCAGTGCCTTGGACCAGGTAAGTCGCGGTATCCGGCTTATGGCGTCCACCATATCTTTGCGCTCGTTTGGACGCATTGGGCGATGCATGCATCGCCCAGCACCATTCCTCACCCTTGTCGATTCAGCCCTGGCGCACCATCGACCTGCGTGCTCGTGTCCCGCCGGTATCTTACCATCTAATTCACTATTACAGGTAATATTCAGGTTGGCTGTGCGGATGACGGGACAGGCCGCGCTCGGGGAGACGTGGTTGCTACGCGGTGCGTGTCGCGGCCGGAGGGAGCGATGCGAGTGGCCTCGGTTCGGTATCCTGGCTCGACGGTGGCCAGGACGGCGCCGACTGGAGGAGCGCCACGATCTGGTCGCTGGACAGGGGTGGCGAGAAGAGGTGGCCCTGGCCGAAGGTGCAGCCGAGGCGGCGGAGTTGGGCCAGTTGCTCCGGCGTTTCGATCCCTTCGGCGACGGTCTGGAGTCCGAGGATCTGGGCAAAGGTAACGATTGCCTGGACGATGGCCCGGTCGTCGGAGACCGAAGGCAAACCGGTCACGAGCGATCGGTCGATCTTGAGCGATTGGATCGGACGGCGACGGAGCACATTCAGGCCGGAGTGGCCGGTGCCGAAGTCATCGATCGCCAGGCGAACGCCGAGGCCGCGCAGGGCGAGCAACGTCTCCGAGGTCGCCTGCGAGTGCTCCAGACTGACCGACTCGGTGATCTCCAGGGTCAGGCGCTCGGGTGGGAACCTGGTGCGGGTGAGCGTCGCGGCGATGTTGGAGACGATGCCCGGCTGGACGAGTTGCCGGGCGGACAGGTTGACGCTGATGGGCAGGATGGGGCCGCCCGCCTGACCGGTCGCGGTGAACTGGGGGGTGCTCGCCCGGGTGCAGGCTTCGGTCAGGACCCAGAGGCCGATCGGGACGATCTGGCCGGTCTCCTCCGCCACGGCGATGAAGGCGGATGGGTCGAGGAGGCCACGGGTGGGGTGATCCCAGCGGATAAGCGCTTCGAGGCCGGCGATCTGGCCGCTGTCTAGCTCCACGATCGGTTGGTAGAAGACGCGGAACTCCTGACGCTCGATCGCGTGGGTGAGTTGGGTCTCGAGCTGGAGCCGCTCCAGGGCATCGGTCTGGAGCGTAGGGGTCGTAGACGCGGAAGTTGCCTTTCCCCTGGCGCTTGGCGGTGTAGAGGGCGACATCGGCCTGGCGGAGCAGGTCCTCGGGGCGCTCTGCGCCGGGGCTGGCGACGGCGACGCCGATGCTGGCCCGGACGAAGATCTCTTGACCGGCGATCGCGAACGGGGCCCGGAGCGGCGCCAGGAAGCGTTCGGCGGCCGCGGCGGCGAGCACGGCGGCGTCGGGCGTGGGGATCGTATCGAGCAGGATGGTGAACTCGTCGCCGCCGAGGCGGGCCGCAAGCTCCCGGGAGCTGGATTGCGCGGCGATGCGTTCCGCAACTGCGACCAGAAGGCGGTCGCCTGCCGCATGGCCGAAGCTGTCGTTGATATCTTTGAAGTTGTCCAGGTCCAGGAAGAGGACCGCGATAGATTCTCCTCTGGACTCGGCCCGAAGCCTTGCCCGATTGAGGGATTCAAGAAACCGGGATCGATTGGGCAGGCCGGTAAGGGCGTCGTGCTGGGCCTGGAAGCGAATGCGTCGTTCGGCTTCCTTGAGGTCGCTGATGTCGAAGAGCAGTCCCTGCCAGACGAGGGTCTCACCGTCGTCGTCCGGGACGAGCACGGCCTCGTCGCGGATCCAGACGTCGTGTCCATCTTTGTGGCGACGGCGATACTCGACGCGATAGGGGTCGCCGGTGGCGTCGGTGCGCAATACCTCTTCGATCACCCGCTCGCGGTCGTCGGGGTGGAGCAGTTCGCTATGTGGCCCAGGAGGGCAGATCTTGGGCATGAAGGCGGGCCGGGGAGCGATCCCCGGCCCGCGCATCGTGTCGTGACGAATTGTGAATCTACGGTGCTACGCGGCCGGGGTGGCGTCCGCGCCTGTTGGGATAACCTCGATCATCCCCTCGAAGGCGTGCGGGAGGCCGCCCTGCTGCGGGTCGCCGACGAAGCAGAGGAGGACATAGTAGCCCGGCTGCAGGTCAACCGAGACGTACTGCGTCGCCTCCGGCGATAGGGTTCCGGTGATAAAGCCGACGCTGATCTGGCTCATGTCCGGACCACCGGCGGCTGGCGTGGCGCCCTCCTCCATCGAGAGGAGCTGCATCACCTCGTCCTCGGTGATCGGATTGGGCGAGTAGATCGCCTCGACGAAATGCGGCTGGTCGCTGTCGTTGTAGATCTCAATGACACCCTGGCCCTCCGGCAGCGAGCCGGAGAAGTCGAAGGAGCCGCTGGTGCCGGTCTCGGTGATCGTCGCGTCGGCCGTGACCGGGGCAGCGGCGGCCGGGTCGGCCGTGCCTGTGACGGTCAGTTCAACCGGGGGCGAGAAGCCAAGAGCGGTCACCACGTAGGTGCCGGGCTCAAGGAAGATCGTGGCCTGAGTGGTCTCGCCGTTGAGGGCGCCGGGGCCACCGGCCAGGTACGTGTTGTACATGAAGGCGAACGGATCTTCAGGGGCTGCTCCGGCCTCCGGGCTGCCCATGTCCATGCCCTCCATCGACTCAGGAGAAGCCGTGTCCATGCCTTCCGTGGATTCGCCCTCGCCCTCACCGCCTGACATCATGGCAGCGATGGCGGCGTTGAAATCATCGATAGTCATGCCTTCGGGCAGCATGATGAAATCGATGCCCCAGGCATCCTCGAAAGGATCGCCGGAAGGGGTGGTGCTATTGGTGAACGAGACGGAGTGCCATCCGGCAGTTGTCTCGGCCGGAAGGCCTTCGACGCCGGTATCGGTCAGGGTCAAGGTAAGGTCGGACGTGCCTGCACTGTCGGTCGAAGGTGTCGCATCCTGGGCCGCGACGGCCCCGATGCCACCCAGCGCCAGCAGCGCGACGGCTATGAGGGAAAGCGCGATCGATCGAAATCCCATGAACATACCTCCAGGGTTACGAACGCGAAAAGTCTCGTTGCTCATGTAGCAACTGGGTACAAGGTTGCAGGTTTCGGGCCACGCGGTGAGGCGTCCCTGTACGTATGCGAGCAAGTTGGTGGCCGATGCAACGATTTCGGGCCGCGCCGCACGAAGAAATACATAGATTCCGACGCCAACGAAGCTAGGCGCTGGCCGTCGCGACCGGTTCGGCGTGATCGCACGGGCAGACGTGGATCGTGGCGCCGCCGAACGCGGGGACATGATCGGCGAGGGCCTGGTACACCCGGTCGACGATACCGTGGGATTCCTCGACGGAGAGACGCCGGTCGACGACGACATGCAGCTCCGCTCGAACCTTGTGACCCAGCCATCGCGCCCGCGCTTCGTGGACGCCCTGGACGCCGTCGACGTGCATAGGGGCGTGCTCGATCTCGGCCAGGATCTCGGGCTCGATCCCGTCCAGCAGGCGGCGGAAGACCGAGACGCTGGCTCCTTTGAGGATAACGATGATCGTCGCGGTGATGGCAAGGCCGATGATGGGATCGAGGATCGGGACGCCGATCAGGACGCCGCCGACCGCACCGAGAACCGCCAGTGATGTGAAGCCATCGATCTGGGCATGTTTACCATCGGCGATCAAGCGCGGCCGAACCGATTTGCTTGCCGGTGCGGATCTGAAGGATGGCGACCGCCTCGTTGCCGATGAAGCCGACGAGCGCCGCCAGGGTCACCCAGGGCAGATGGGTGATCTCCTCCGGGTTGAGCAGCTTGTTGATCGATTCCCATCCGGCGACCGCAGCGGAGACCGCGATCGAGATGAGGATCACGATGCCGGCCAGGTCCTCTGTCCGGCCAAACCCATAGCTGTACTGGCGGGAGCGCACCCGGCGTTGCAGCGCGAAGGCGAGGAGCAGAGGGATAGAGTTCAGGCCGTCGCCAAGATTGTGGATCGTGTCGGCGAAGAGGGCAGTCGAGCCAGATTGGACCACGATCGCAATCTGGATGATCGTGGTGATACCGAGGCTGACGAGCGCCCACTTGGTCGCCCAGAAGCCGCGCTCGTTCGACTCCATGGCATCGTCGACCTTGTCGTGGATGTCGTGGGAGTGGCCAAAGGTGCCGCGGAACCACCCGACGATCCCCGAGCCATGGTCATGGTCGTGACCGTGGTCATGTTCATGCCTGTTGTGATTCCCGCCGTGCCCGTGCTCGGAGGAGGCATGGCCATGATCATCGTGGTGGTTGTGTCCCTGTTCCATGCAATGCCCCCTAGCGGATGAATCGATCGAGCGCCTCTTTGAGGCGGGACCATTCCTCGTCGGCCAGCCCGTTGACCGCGGCGCCACGCAAGCACGATTCCACGTGGTCCTCGAGGACCAGTTTGCTCGCCCGGTCGATGGCAGAACGCACGGCGGCCAGCTGAATCAGGATGTCAGGGCAGGAGCGGCCGCTTTCAACCATGCGCTTCACCGAGAGGACATGCCCGGCGGTGCGCGCCAACTGATCGGAAACGGCTTTGGTGTGCTGATGTGGGTGTGTCTCGTGCTCGTGCGTCCCTGCCATGGTATCCCCCCTAGGGGGATATAGTAGCACGCTATCTCACACCGCAAGTACCGTCGCATTCCTGTGAGCCGTATCGGCCCTCCGGCAGCGGGTAACGAACCAGGATTGACCGGGGTGTTGGGATCGCCCTACCCTCATCATCTAGCCAGCCAGTCAGGCTTGGCTACTGTTTGGTTCGCACCGGGTGATGCACCTGCCGGTTCCGGTCGAGGTCGCCCCGTCGGGAACACGGGAAGGAACGGCTCGATGCGCTTTCGTTCGTTCGTCTTCAAGGCGGTCAGTCTGGCTGTTCTGGCAGCGTTCGCCGCTGTATTTGTAACGTGGGATGGGACGGCGACAACCGCCGCGTATCAGGGCGAGGCTTCACCCGAAGCCTCGCCAGCGCCGGAGCCTCAGCTGCCGGCTACGGTGACCGGCGTCGACGGTCAAACCGTAACTGTTGAGGATATAGAGCGAATCGTCCCGCTCAGTGGCGATATTGCCGAGATCCTGTGGACACTTGGACTTGGCGACAAGATCGTCGGGGTTGACGTGAGCGCGGTCTACCCGCCGGAGGTGATGGGACCGCTGCCCAAGATCGGGTTCGAGCGCCAACTCGCCGCGGAAGGCATCCTCTCACTCGAGCCCACGCTCGTGATCGGGAAGGAGCAAGCGGGACCGCCGGAGGTTCTCGATCAGATCCGGTCGGCCGGGGTACCGGTGGTGATCGTGGCCGAGCCGCAGACGCTAGAGGCGCCGACCAGCAAGATCCGGGATGTGGCCGCGGCGGTTGGTCTGGTCGACGAGGGTGAAGCCCTGGCGACGCGGGTTCAGGCGGAGATCGACGCGGTGCGCGACCTCGCGGCCCAGGCGGAGAGCAAGCCGCGGGTGCTGTTCATCTACGTCCGCGCCGGCGGCACCCAGCTTATCGGCGGGAGCGGCTCGGTGGCCGACGCCATGATCGAGGCGGCCGGCGGGGTGGATGCCGGGGTCGAGGCGGGTATCCAGGGCTTCCAGCCGATGACGGCCGAGGCGGTGGTGGCCGCCCAGCCGGACATCATCATCGCCCCGCTTTCGGGGGTCGAGTCGATCGGTGGTGCCGAGGCCCTGAGTGAACTCCCCGGTGTGGCGCAGACTCCTGCCGCTGAATCCGGTCAGATCCTCGTCTACGATGATCTGCTCTTCCTGGGGATGACGCCGCGCACGGGTGAGGCGCTGGCTCAGTTGGCGCAGGCGCTCCACCCGGAATTGGGGTTGGCGACGCCGGAGTCGTGAGAGACGGCCCCCTAAGCCCCCCGGCCCCCTTCCCCCCGCTGCGGCTAGGGGAAGGGGGAGAATGCACGTCGCGCGGAAGGGCGATAGAGGTGACGCTCTCCCTCGTTGCCGAAGCAGTCGAGTTGATTGCTGGCAAACGGCGGATTTTGGGTGGGGTGTCGCTCGCCGTGGCTGGCGGAGAGATCGTCGCGCTCGTCGGGCCGAACGGCGCGGGGAAGTCGACGCTGCTCCGGGTGTTGGCCGGGGATGCCGCCCCGACGGCAGGGCGTGTACTGATCGATGGAAGGTCGATCGGGTCCTACCGGCCGCGCGAGCTCGCGCGGCGACGGGCGGTCCTGCCCCAGCAGACCGTGCTGCCATTCGCGTTCACCGTCCGCGAGGTCGTGGAGATGGGGCGCTTCGCTCGCCGGGGTGAGGACGACCTGGCCGCGATCGGCCGCGCGCTGGTTGCGGCCGAAGCGTCTCACCTCGCGGATCAGGTGTTTTCGACGCTCTCGCTCGGGGAGCAGGCCCGGGTCTCGCTGGCGCGGGTGCTCGCCCAGGAGGCGCCGATTCTGCTCCTGGACGAGCCAACGGCGGCGCTCGATCTGCGCCACCAGGGGATAGTCATGGCCCTCGCCCGGCGAATGGCACATGATGGCGGCATGTCGGTCGTTGTGCTGCACGATCTCAATCTGGCGGCCACCTGGGCGGACAGGATCGTGCTCATCGCCGATGGGGCGGTGATTGCCGATGGTGCGCCGATTGAGGTCCTTACCGGGGAACTCCTGGTCTCGCGTCTATGCCTGCCCGGTCGCGGTCGTGCCCCATCCCGTCCACGGCGGCCCGCTGGTCCTGCCCTTTCCTGAAGGCGCCCGGGAATTCGGGCAAGAGCGTCCCGCTGACACCGGTGATGACGAGGTGGCGACAATGGCCGCGAATGACGGCCGAGATGATCTGGACGACTAGGCATTGTTATGTCTAGTCCGGGCTGGCGCCGGTAAGCACGAGCCAGAGTTTGCCGTCAATCAGCTCGCGGGCGGCATCGAGGTGGCCAGCGTGCGCCGCGGTCTCGGTCATCCCGTGGAGGACGACCTCACGCACGGTATCGAGGCGCCAGTCGCCGAAGAGTCCGTCCGGCCACAGGCCCGGCGGAGAATCGAGGGGCGTGGCGACGATCACGGCGTTGGAGCGCTCGATCTCCTGGCGGTAGGCGTCAAAGACGGCGTCAGGGGAGATGCCAGGGGCGATCCTCCAGGCACCGTCCGGGTCCTCAGCCAACGTGTCTAGAATGGATGGATTCCCCGCGACCACGCCGCTGTACCAGAACCGCTCGACATCCAGCGTGAGGTGCTGGACGAGCGCCAGGCAACTCCACCCCGAGGGAAGAACGGGCCGCCGCAGATCGTCGTCGCTGAGGCCACGCAGGATTCCCAGGACGTGGTTGCGCTGGTCGTCGAAATACTTCAGCAATGTTCGAGTTTCCGCGGTCAACCGCGGGTTCGCTTGCAACATCGTCCTCATCCTCACCATTGGACCGGTGTCCCGGCTTGCCATCCGCGCACGACGCACATAGCCAAACGTGCCGGGAGTCATTCCGACCGCTCTATCTATGATCGTTCGGGCGAACAGATAATCGACACGCCAAAGCTGTGCGTTCCGATAAGGAGAGATGTCGTGACTTCCTGGTTCAATCGCGTGTCCACACGTGCCGCCGAGCTCTCCGGGCACTACCTGACGTTTCTGGTCGCCGTGGCCGGTATCGTCGCCTGGGCGGCGACTGGTCCGCTCTTTGGCTTTGGTGAGACGTGGCAGTTAGTGGTCAACACGGCGACGACGATCATCACGTTCTTGATGGTTTTCCTGATCCAACACACGCAGAACCGGGACACCCTGGCGATCCATCTCAAACTCGATGAATTGATCCGGGCAACAACCAATGCCGACGACGAATTGATCCACGCCGAGGATGACACCATCGAAGATCTGGCCATCCTCAAAGCTCGCTATGCCGCCGTGGTCGAAGCCAACCGGAAGCTGAAGGCCCGGCTAAGCAGCACGGAGGGAACTGGCCAGCAATAGCACCGAGGCGTCCGGATCGCGCTCGGATGCTACCGCCCTACTCGCGGGGTGCCCGCGCCGGTGGCGTCTGGGTGGGAGACAGTTCGGAAAGGCGTCGCTCGATCCGGTCGAGCCGTTCGAGCATCTCGTCGTCGGAATCTCGGGATTCGGCGCTGCCTTTGTAGATCAGGATCGCGGTAAACACGGCCATGGCTAGCAGCTGTAGGAACTCGCTCTGCCAGTTCTCAAAGGTGGCCTGTGCCCAGCCCCACACGTAGCCGTCGGCGCCAAAGACTTCAGCCGGTTGCTGGAGCGCGACCTGCTCCGCCTCGAACTGGCGCCATCCGGTCCATGTCTGCATCGCCCACGAGGCAAGGAAGAGGGCCAGCAGGACCCAACCCAACCCGTAGTTCCCAAGCGGCCACTTCTTGCGCATCTGCTGTCTCCCTTGCCGGGCGAGCGAGCGGGTTAGTCGCCCGGACTACCAATGCGGAGAAAGCAATTGCGGTGCCGTCGGGCAACGTCAATGCACCGGTGCGTGTTGCTCGCATGCGAGGAAATTCGCCGGTGCTTTTTCGTGCGCGTCGGCCTGGGTTGCGTCTGACCCATGTGATCCCATCAGCACCTCGGAGCAAGCACATAGGGTATCTGCTTTATGGTGGGTCGGAGCGCTTCACGGCGTCGATCACGCGGCGGATGTCGCGGGCCGCTTTCCAGACCCGGTATCGCTCAGGGCAGCAGACCGCGCAGGGCCGGTATCCGGCGGCAATCGCGGTTGCTTCGTTGGCGAAGAAGACCCGCTCGTTGACATAGCCGCCGCGGGCGATCGCGCGCAGGGCGGACGGGCAGTCAAGCGATCCGTAGATCCGGGTGCCCCGGTGTCCGCCCAGGGTGCCCGGCCGGTCCGACACATAGGAGCTCCGGTCCGGCCCGACCAGGGTGTACTGCTGGGGCCGGACCACCGTGGACTGATTCCGCGACATGGACCCCCGCCGCCTCCGGTGGCGGGTCCACTCGCATTGCGGTCACGCTGCCGATTCCAGGGTGAGGAGGGCGGACTTGGCTTCCAGGCCGCCGGCATAGCCGCCCAGCGAGCCGTCGGCGCGGACGACGCGGTGGCAGGGGACGACGATCGGGAGTGGGTTCGTCGCGCAGGCGGACGCGGCGGCACGAATGGCCTTCGGGTTACCGGCCAGGCGCGCGAGCTGGGTGTAGCTCATGGTGCGGCCGTAGGCGATGGCAGGGAGATGCTCCTGCACAGCTAGGCGGAAGCCACTCGATAGGGAGCGGTCCAGGGCGAGATCGAAGGCGGTTCTGGTCCCACTGAAGTATTGGTCGATCTCGAACGCGGCTTTATCGAGTCGCTCAGGGGAACGCAAGACCCGGGGACTCAATCTGGTCGCCAGGGATTCGAGGACTTGATCGTGGTTTTCGCGCTCGAAGGCAACCCGGACGAGGCCCGACTCCGTGGCGGCGAGCAAGAGCGTGCCGACGGGGGAATCGATCGTCCGGTAGGCGATATCGAGGAGGCCGGCGCGGGTGGCGGACGCTTCGAGCAGGCGGTGGAGGCGATGGAGCTCGGCCGGCTGGGAGGGAGAGAGGGAATGCAGGATGGCGATGACGGGATCGGCGGTGGTGGAGATCATCGGGAGGTCCCTTTCGATGCTGGTTCGAGAAAAGTGCCGCGCAGGCTTCTGATGCCATCGGAGGCGGCGCGGCGGGCGGCCTCCGCTGTTCCGCCGATGAGGCTGGCGATCTCGGCGTAGGGAACGCCGGCCAGGTAGTGGTAGGCGACGGCCTGGCGTTGTTTGAGAGGTAATGCCCCGACGGCGTCCCACAGGTCGTCTTCGGGTGCGCCGGGGACACCGATGGGGGAAGGCCGTTCGATCAGGTCATCGAGGGGCAGGCGGTCTTCGCGCCGCTTGCGGACGATGTCGATCGCCTTCCGGTGGGCGATGGTGACCAGCCATGCCTGCACGTTGGCATCTTCGGGGAGATCCGGGAAGGCGCGGAGCGCGGCAAGGAAGGTATCGGACCAGGCGTCGTCGGCGTCGACCGGGCCGACGACGACCCGGCAAACGCGCAACACGGTCTCACCGTGCTCGGCGACAACACGTTCGAACGGTCGATTCATCCAGCGCGCCCGGCCGGGCGCGCATTGCTCAGCATTGGGATCTGCTGGCTCGGCGTATCACGACCAATCGTAAGATCCCTTAGATTGGCGTGGCCGCTCTTCGGTTGCAGATGCCACCCCTCGAGCTCGAGGAGCGCCCGCTTGCGCTCAAGACCGCCAGCGTAGCCCACGAGGGTACCGTCCTTGCCAACAACCCGGTGGCAGGGGACAACGATAGAGAGTGGATTCTGCCCGACTGCCTGGCCGATATCGCGGGCCAGCGAGCGGTCTCCGTAGCGCCGGGCCAACTCGCCATAGGTCGCGGTCTCGCCGAACGGGATCTCCCTGAGGAGCGACCAGACCCGCTCCTGGAAGTCATCGCCGTGGGTGGTGATAGGAACGTCAAACGATGTTCGCTCCCCGGCAAAGTAGTCGGCCAACTGCCGGGCCACCTCAGAAAGCAGCGTATCGGTTTGGGCTGGCACGCGCTCGCCGAAGCTGCCGGTGTCGGGCCTGGGCCAGTGGCGGGCAAAGTAGAGGCCGGCAAGGGCGTCGCCGGAGGCGACGAGTGTCAGGTTACCAACCGGTGTGGGGGCGATGGCGTGTCGGGTGTAGGTATTCATGAGATTGAACCTCCGTCTCGATGATAGGCGCCGTGCGCCTTCACCAGGTAGACGGCCGGGTGAGGCGGAACGTGAGGTTGTTCTTGTGGGAAAATATCGATTGAAAGCAGTGTTCCAGGGACCATTCGGCCCGAAAGGTCACTGTCGCCGCGACCCTACGTCAGACAGAAACCGTAGACACAAGGACGCCCTTAGAGCGAACGGAGGCAAACGGCCGCCGTCGCCGGGCTCAAAAGGCGTCAAATGGGAGACGATTGCCGAAGACACGCTCTATGCAGTCCTCCACGGTGACAATGCGATGTGGCGCGGGGACGGCGTCGGGGTAGGTGATGGAGAGCGGGTTCACGATCGTAGCAAGCGGAATACACTATTACCGCTACGTGCCATTAACGAATTGCTTCGGTCCTTGGAAACCTCAGGGTATAGTGCCTGCCATGCGCAAGAATGGCGTCGGTCCTGTTGAGGTTGCGATACGGAATCTGGAGGGTGCGTGACCGAGGGATCGTTGGGGGAGTGGCTACGGCGGCGACGCTGGAACGAATTGCGGGCAGCGCAGCAGGACGTGGCGGCTGCGGCGGGGATCTCCCCCGCCCAATTGTGCGAGATCGAGCATGGCACTGCCGGCACCACTGCGGCGACCTTGGGCCGCCTGGGCGCCGTCCTCGGGCTCGACATCGATGCCCTGCGTGCACATGCCGCGCGGGAGGGACGGCTCCACCCGCACCGGGGTCTAGCCGACGCGGTCGGAGACAGCGTCTCCCCGCCGCCGTTACCCCCGCCGCGGCGCCCGCCTCCCGGGCCGGTCCCACCCGGACGCGACTGGCTGGAATTGTCGGAGGTGGCGGCGGTGCTCCACTGCTCCAAGGAAGCGGTGCGGCGGCTGGTTACGGTCGGGAAGTTGGCGCCAGCACGGTTGCAGCCAAAGGGTGAGGGTCGGCAGCGGCACTGGGTGGTGGCGACAGCGGCCGTCGCGGCATATGACCCCGGCAACGCGCGGCGGATCCGGCCGAATCCGCAGCTGGCTCCGCCGCCGGGGCACCTGTCGATCGGAGAGGCGGTGACGGCGAGTGGGCTGTCGCGGGGGGCGTTCTACCGGCGGCTGGCTGCGCTTGGGCTGGCAACCGTGCGGGACGGGCACCGGCGCTGGGTGCCCGAAGAGTCCATGTTGGAGCTGCGCTTGGCCGAGGCGGCCGACGAGTAGCGCCCGGATCGCCTATAGGCGTTCTCGGAGGGCCACGTGGATGATTCCTCTAGAGGTACCGGCCGCTGTGGGCGAGCGGATGCGTTGAATTGCGTCCCGATGCCGAATCTGCTTCCTGAACACGATGGCCTGCAAACACCTACGATTTGGGCGTCACGTGCCCACTAGAGGCGTGGCGATGGCCCGGTCCGACTGACCTGATGCGATGAATGCCAGGATCGCCGGGAAGTCCGGGACGTATCCATCTGTCGTGTCGACTGTCAGGAGAGGGACTCCTAGATCCAAGGGATCATGTCGCCCTTCGGCCAGGGCCTGGTCGAGGTTGGCGAGGGTTTCCGCGGCTGAGTCGTGGTGGCCGGGGTGGCGCTGCCCGCTGTCCGCGCGCTCGATGTATCGCGACCGGGCGAGTACCGGAGGCACGCGGCAGTGAATCTGGACGGCCCGGCTTCGTGCTAACCGCCTCTGGAGTTCGTCTTCGGACCGGCCCCGGCTGAAATTAGCTCTCCAGAATCGCACCAACGCCGGCCTCCAGGAGCCTGTCCAGCACCACGAAGAGCACGCCGTATGAGGCGGCCCCAAGTTCGCGAGAGCGTGCCCGGCTTGGAGAGCCAAGGCTGTCCATCAGGCACTCTTTGAGCGTATCGCGAGCGAGCAGCGGCAGCCGAAGTTCACGGGCGAGCAGATGGGCCAGGGTCGTCTTGCCGGAGGCCGGTGCGCCTCCGACGATCACGAGTGGCGGTCGTTCGTCTGCCATGGTCAGCCGCTTCACGTCAGGCGATGCGCTCCCAGGAGGTGTCGAGCTCGAAGCCGAGACCGGGGCGATCGGGTAGGTGGACGTTGCCCTCCGCGTCGGGGATCAGCGGTTCGGCGAGCAGGCCCTGGAAGATCTCGACCGGCAGGTAGGGCGGCTCCTGCAGCAGCTCCACGCACGGCGAGTTGGCGCAGCTCGCGCTCAGGTGGAGGTGCGCGGCGACGCCGATGCCGCTGCCGCCGTGGTGCGGGGCGAACTGCTTTGCCGCGCAGCTCGGCGTAGGCGGCGACCTTCCGCAGCCCGCTCAGCCCGGCCCCGACCGCCGCGTCTGGCTGGATGCACGTCGTAGCACTCCTGGTCGATCAGCCAGCGGAACTCGTGCAGCCCGACGTTGTTCTCGCCGCCGGCGATCGGGACGTCGCTCGCCGCGGCGAGGCGGCGGAGGTCGTCGAAGGCGTAGCGCCGCAGCGGCTCCTCCATCCAGACGATGTCGAGCGGCGCCAGCTCCCGGCAGGTGGCCAGCGCCCGGTCGTAGCTCCAGACGAGGTCGTTCTCGCTCCCGGGCGTGCCCGGCTCCTGCGCCTGGTTGGCGTCGACCATGATCTCCATCCGGTCGCCGACCGCCGCCCGGACCGCCTCGACCTGGGCGATGTCCTCCTTGATCGTCGGGGCGTGCAGGCGGAGCTTGATCGCCCGGTAGCCCAGGTCGAGGAGGCGAGCGCGTCCTCCGCCCGCTGCTCCGGCGAGCGCTGCTCGACGAGGCTGGCGTAGGCCCGGACCCGGTCCTTGTCGACGCCCCACAGGCGGTAGAGCGGCAGGCCGGCGGCCTTGCCGATGAGATCCCAGAGGGCCATCTCGATGGCGCAGGCGACCGGCAGCGCGGCGAGCCCGCCGCCCCAGTTGACCGCGGTGCGGAAGATGTGCTCGACCGCGGAAGGGATCCTGCCCGATCAGCCGCGGCGCGATCCGGTCGCGCACCAGCGCCGGCGCGCCCTGCCCCGCGCCGTAACCCGGTGATCCCTTCGTCGGTCTCGACCCGGTAGACCGTGGTCGACTTTCTCGCGCCAGACGGTGCCCGGCGCCCAGGCCGGCCGCACCTCCCCCGCGAACGGGATGCGCCGGACCTCGGCTTCGACCGCGGTGATTTTCACTGCTGACTCCAAGGGGTGTCGGGTGGTCGCGACGGACATGGGCTCACGCTTAAACAGTTCGTCCCACGGCGGGGGGCCGATCATAGACCATAATGACGGCGACGGCATAGATGCCCCAACGTCCGTTCTGATCGGATTTTCCGGCGCATGGGAACGGAGACGCGCATGCCCATCACGTTGCTGCGGATGTGCCCGGTGCTCGTCGAACGCGACGCTGAACTGGCGCTGCTGGGTGCTCTGCTAGAGGAGGCTGCCGCCGGCGACGGGCGGATGGCGGTGCTCACCGGGGAAGCGGGGGCCGGTAAGAGCCGGTTGGCGCACGAGGTGGAGCGCCTGGCAGCGGCGCGCGGGTTCCAGCGTCTGGAAGGGGGCTGCCGGGAGCGAGATCGGGACTACCCGTTTGCCCCGATCGTCGATGCCCTGCGGCAACGCCTGGCGACATCCCCGGAAGATGTCGAGCACCTTGTTGGACCGCAACGCGCGGCGCTGGCGGAGCTGCTCCCTGAGCTGCGCACCGATGGCGATGCGGGCAGGCCCGACCTGCCGCCGGAGCATGGCAAACGGCGGCTATTCGAGGCGATTGCGGCCCTGCTGGCGTTTCAGGCGGCGCGGCAGCCGCTGCTGCTCGTGCTCGAGGATCTGCATTGGGCCGACGCGACAAGCCTCGAACTGCTTGAAGTGCTGCCGCGCCGCCTCGGTCACGCCCGGCTGCTGATTCTGGGCACGGCCCGTCCCGGCGAGCCGAACCAGGATTTGCGCCGGTGTCTGGAGGCGCTGCGGCGGGCGCGAGACGTTGTCGAGATTTCCGTCAATCCCCTGGCCGAAGCGGGCGTCTACCGCATGCTCGAAGCGCTGCTCGACCCGGTTCCGTCGCCCGCGCTTGTCTCCTCGGTCTTTGCGATGACCGCCGGGAATCCCTTCTTCGTCGAGGAATTGCTGGCGGCCACGCCCGAAGCGGTCAGAAAACCCTGGCTCCTGCAGGAGACGGTGGTGCCGGACAGTGTGCAGGACACGATTCTGCGCCGGACGGCGGGGTTGCCTCCATCCACGCGGCGGGTCCTCGATCTGGCGGCGGTCATTGGCCAGCGGCCGAGCTTCGAGTCGCTGGCGGCGGCGTCTGGTCTGGGCAGCGACGACCTGCTCGCCGCGGTTCGCGTCCTGGTCGATGAGCGGTTTCTGACAGAAGAGGGGATGCCGGGACGCGCCGGGCTGGTTTTCCGCCATGCGCTCACCCGCGAGGCGCTGCTTGGGCACCTCTTGAGGCCGGAGCGCCAGACACTCCATCGGGTTGCCGGCGAGGCGCTGGAGGGGAGTGGGGCGGACGGCAACTGGACCGCGGAGATCCTGGGCGAACTTGGTTACCACTTCCACGCCGCCGGAATGTGGGAGAAGGCCTTGGCCTACGCGGCGCAGGCGGGGGAGGCGGCCCGGCGTGTCCAGGCAACCGTCGAGGCGCTGAATCACGACCGCCGGGCGCTGGATGCTGCCGTGGCGCTCGATGACCAGCGGGCGGCGGAGCTTCATCGCCGCTGTGGTCAGAGCATCGCCTTGCTCGGTGATTTCGACGCCGCCCGGGAGCATCTTGTTGCCGCGCGAGCGCTGGCATCGCGGTTTGCCCTGGGCGATGTCGAGCAGGCGGTCCTTTACGACCTGAGCGGCCTGTATGCCAGCCGCGACTACGCCGCGGCACGGTCCTTCGCCGAGGAGGCGCTCAGCCTGGCGCGCGTCGATGGCAACCGGCAGCGCGAAGCCCTCGCTCTGAACCGGCTGGGGAATGTGCTGACTAACCTGCGCCGGTTCGACGACGGCCGGGCGCTGCACGAGGATGCACTGCGGGTGTTTCAGGTCCTGAACGAGCCCTGGGGGATCGCCGATAGCTGGGACCTGATCGGGATGGCTCGCTACCTGGCCGGGGAGGCGCCTGAAGCGCGGCAGGCCTTTGGAAAGGCGGCAGCTCTATTCGCAGAGCTGGGTGACATCGAGCGGCGGGCGTCTGCCCTGACGAGTCAGGGTCTCTACCTGGCGGCGCTAGACGGAGCCTGCGCGACTGACGCTCCGCCCGCCGTTTATAGGGAGGATGCCGCCCTCGGTCTTAGCCTCTGTCGTCAGATCGCCTGGCGGGCGGGAGAGGCCTACGCGCTGGTGGCGATGGCGAGCGCCGACATCGGCGAAGGCCGGTTCGACGAGGCCTTGCGGCATGGAGGAGCGGCTCTGGCGATTGCCGAAGAGATCGGTCACGTTCAGTGGCAGGTGATCTCCTTGCTCGCGCTCGGCATCCTGGACGTCGCGATGCTGGATACGGCCGGAGCGCTCGTCCGGTTTGAGCGGGCGCGCGGGATCGCCGCGTCCGCCGGCGCTGAGCAGTGGGTGGAACGGCTCGACGCCTGGATCGCGTGCTGTCGTGTGCGGATGGGCGATTTGGCGGCGCCGCTGCCCGTTGCGTACGGCGAAGCGAGCTTGTCGTCCCCGACGTCGATCGGCCAGCGTCGCGCGCTCGTCGCGCTGGCCGAGCGGGAGATTGCGGCCGGTCGTCCAGAGCGGGCGCTGGAGGCGATCGACCGATTGCTGCTTGGGGCGGCTGGTCCCCGTCCAGCGGAGGTGGTCTTGCTGCGTGGGATCGCCCTGGCGGCGCTCGGCAGCCATGCCGAGGCGGATGCGGCATTGCTCGATGCGCGCCGTCTGGCCACCGAGTTCGGCCCACGCACGGTGGCCTGGAATGTGGCCGCCCAGCGGGCGGCCCTCTGGCGGACCCGCGACCCGAGGATCGCCGACGAGGAGGTCGCGACCGGGAGGTGGGAGGTCATGGCTCTGGCCGAAACAATCGCCGATGGCGCGCGCCGAGCGACATTCCTGCAAGCACCCGAGGTGCGCTCGTTGGTTGCGCCTGCTGGGCGGCGGCGCACAGCGGACGCGGCGGGACCGGGTGGGTTGACGCCGCGGGAGCGAGAGGTCGCGGTGCGGGTTGCCCAGGGGTTGAGCAACAAGGAGATCGCCCGCGACCTGGGAGTTGCCGCGAAGACGGTCGAGATGCACGTCGGCAGCTGCCTGGGCAAGCTCGGGTTTGCCTCCCGGGCCCAGATCGCGGCCTGGGCGGTGGCGGAGGGGTGGGTCGGGCCGCCAGAACCCCTGGGATAATCCGGGTGCGATACAGGGATCGTCCCGGGATGGACCCAGGGGTTTCCCGGATGTGCATGGGGGTGGCCGCGCGTAGGCTGGTCGTGAAAGGAGTTCACGACCATGGCAACGCAGACAGCACCTCAGGTTCCAGTATTCGATCCAGTCCGATATAAGGAGACGACGCGCGAGCAATGGCAGGGGGCGGCCGAGGCCTGGCACCGGTGGAACCCGGCGATCCAGGACTGGCTCGGCCCTTCAACCGAGCTGATGCTCGACCAGGCACGGGTGGGGCCGGGCGGGCATGTTCTCGATGTCGCGGCCGGGGCGGGAGAGCCGGCGATCACGGCCGCCAAGCGGGTCGGCCCGACCGGGTCCGTCCTGGCGACGGATATCTCGTCCAACATCCTCGACTACGCCGCGTACCGCCGCGAAGGCCGAGGGCGTCTCGAACCTCGAGACCCGGGTGATGGATGGCGAGCACCTGGATTTGCCGGATGAATCGTTCGATGTTGTGATCTCGCGGGTCGGCCTGATCTACTTCCCGGACCAGCAGCGCGCCCTCTCCGAGATCCGGCGGGTCCTCAAGCCGGGCGGGCGGATCGCGGCCATCGTCTACTCGACGCCCGACAAGAACGGCTTCTTCTCGATCCCGATCGGCATCATCCGCCGGCGGGCGCAATTGCCTCCTCCCGCGCCCGGGCAGCCGGGACCGTTCAGCCTGGGCGCCGCCGGGGTGCTGGAGGATGCCTACCGGCGGGCCGGGTTCCGCGACATCGTGACGCAGGCATCGATTCGCCGGTGCGGATGGCCTCCGCGGCCGAGTGTGTGCGGTTCGAGCGGGAGTCGTTCGGTGCACTGCACCAGATGCTGTCTGGGCTCAGCGAGGCGGAGCGGGAGGAGACCTGGGCAGAGATCGAGCGTGAACTTGGCCAGTTCGACAGTCCGTCCGGATTTGCCGGCCCTTGCGAGATGATCGTCGGGGTTGGGGTCAAGTAGATCTGGCGGGGCGTCGGCGGTATGTCGCCGGGTCGTTTCACGTAGGGGCGAGGCATGCCTCGCCAGGCAAACGAAAAACGAAGCGGGGGTCGGGGATGCATCCCCGACCCCCCGCTTTAGTTGGGCGCCTGGCGTTAGGCCGGCGTTGCGATGCCGTCGAAGCGGAGCACCTGCCCGAGCGGAGCGTCCGGGCCGGAGATGATCGAGTTGACGGTAACGAAGAGGTTACCCACGGCATCGAAGGCGATGCCGTGGGGGAAGAAGAGGCCCTCGACGACCGGTTCAACCGAGCCGTCGGCGTTGATGCGCAGGACGGCGCCCGGGGCGGGCTGCTCGCATTCAGCGCGCCGAACCGGCGGCGGCGTAGGGCTCACCGACAGGCGGAGACTCGCTACCGCCGCTAAGGAGGCTACCGGTCTGGTGCGAAGTCGGCTCCACCATGCCCGGCAGCGACGCCATCCCAACGCTTGCCCGTCGGACCCCTTCCACAGCATGTCTCTAGCTCCTGGCGGTTCCCAACGAATCCGCGTAGAAGAGAATGATAGTCCAGAAGAACAGCCCTTTGATTAGTACCTGGTACCGCATAGTAGCCCGAGTAACCTGAACGAGTCCGTCTCACGGGATCGCCGTCAGTTGTGGCCGGTTCCCATCCAGCATCTGGGCAGCAGGAAGGCCGAGACTGCGGCAGGCGAAGGACCACCGCGCTGGTACACCAAGGCGCGAGATAATCCGCACGCCGATGTGGCCGCTCCGCGGCTACTTGGCACAGGTGACGAGCGATGGATCTGCCGCCACTCAAGTTGCGGCCCAGACTGAAAGAGGCACGATCGGCACGAGTGCGCGGGGCGCGGTATCCGGCGCCCCAGGTTTGGGAGGATGGGATGTTCACAGAAGGTCTTCTCGCTGGCCGGGTGGCGGTGATCACTGGGGCCGGGACCGGCATCGGCACAGGGATCGCGGAGGCGCTGGCCGAGGCCGGCGCCTCGGTCGTCGCCGCCTACCACGGCAACGCCGTCGGTGCGGAGGCACTGGCCGCGCGCCTCGGCGCGCCGGATCGGGTGCTGGTCCATCACTGCGACGTGCGTGACTACGCCGGGGTACAGGCGCTCTTCGACGCGGCGCTGGCCGCGTTCGGCCGGGTCGACATCCTGGTCAACAATGCGGGCATCACCGAGCCGCGCCCGCTCCTGGAGATGGCGGAGGAGGAGTGGGACCGGACGCACGACGTCAACCTGCGCGGCGCCTTCTTCTGTACGCAACGGGCGGCGCGGGAGATGGTCCGCCAGGGTGGAGGCGGGCGGATCGTCAACCTCAGCTCGGTGCACGGATTTAGTGCCGCCCCTGAGCACGCCCACTACGAGGCCAGCAAGGGGGGAATCAACATGTTCACCAAGGCCTGCGCCATCGAGCTGGCCCCGCACAACATTCAGGTCAACGCGATCGCGCCCGGCGTGATCGAGGTCGAGCGCTACCACGGCCCCGGCTACGATCGGGAGGCATTGGGGCGCCGGGTTCCGGCCGGGCGGGTTGGTATCCCGGCGGACATCGGTCCGCTGGCGGTCTTCCTCTGCTCTCCGGGAGCAGCCTACCTCACCGGCCAGATCATCTGGGTCGACGGGGGCCTCACCAGCCGGCTGGGCCTCGGGTAGAGTCCTGCACGTGCCCTACTCGCCAGTCTTGGCAGAACATGTCATTCGTAGCGGACGGCATCCGCGGCTGGAACTTGGGCGGCCAGGCGTGCGGGAACGCTCGATGCGACGGCCGTCGCGAATGGGATCGCGATCGGGACCGCAATCAGCCACCACCACGGCGCGTAGACGACATCCGTGCCGGAGTCGCCGCTCGCGAGCCAGTAGATCGCCAGGTATAGCCCGACGCCCACGGGTATCGAGATGAGCGAAGCAATGAGGGCGACTGCCGAATGCACGCTGACGAGACTCGACGTCACTTGATTCGGTGTCAGCCCGATCGTCCTCAGCACGCCAAAATCCCTGATGCGTTCGCGGACCGAAAGTAGGGCGACCGCCACCAGTGCGGTCAATGCAATCACCGCCAACACGGCATCGAGCGTGAAAATGAGCGCGGGGAGTTCGGCGGGTACGTCGCTCACCTCTCCGCTCGGCCGGGCATCGAGCGCGGCCTGGATGGAGAGCGTCACGACCATCGCCGTACCGGTCACCGCGATCACAAACAGCAGCCAGATGGCGCGTTTCCTCCGGGCGAGCAGATCTCTCAGGCCGAGCATCAGCGGGATCGGCAGCGTCGACGCCGCAATCGCGCGGCCGAATCCGTGACCCAGGTGCGGGAACCAGGGTGCCCGAGCGGATCGCCTGCAAGACGGTTGACCGCGTACTTTTCCTGGCCGAGACGAAGGCGCTGACGATGATGACCGGCAGGATCACAGCGCCCGCGACGAGGATGTGCCACGGGTTCGCCGCGACCTTTGGCGAACCGAGGAGCGTCTCGGCGGCGGGCGCCGCCAGGCGCGGCGCGAGCAGCGCGCCGGGCACGAAGCCGATCACGATCCCGACGAGGCCGAGCATTGCGGCTTCGATGGCGAACACCGTGCTGACCTGCCGCGGTGTCAGGCCGATGGCTTTCAGCAGACCGATCTCGCGATACTGACCGCTCACGCGCGCGCCAATCAGGATCGCGACGACGGCGACGCTCACAATGAGGAGCAGGAGCGCATACATCGTTAGGATGATCTTGATGGGATCGGCCTCGCGCATCGCTTCCTCCTGCTGGTCCTGCCAGGAAGCGAACGAGACCGTCATGGGCGGGAAGTGTTGGTACGCGGACGCGGCGAATGCCGGCGCAGTCGACGGGTCCGACAGGCGGACGGACTCAACCCAGCGCCAGCTCCCTTGATCGGGCACGACTTGTTCGAGGGTCGCCCTCGTGATCCATGCCAGGCCCGGATTGCTGCGGGGATATCGCGGCTGGCTGGGCACGACTGCCGTGCCCACCGTTTCGAGTTGGACCGTCCCCGATGCGGTCACGAAGGTAAGTGGCGTTCCGACCGGGATGTTGAGCGCCTTGGCGAGACTCTGTTCGAGGACGATCGTTCCCGCGCTGACCCCGGAGCCATCGATCTGGACCGGTACATTGATGTTCGGCGGGCCATCCAGCCCGGCGAGCAAAACCCGAACCTCTCGACCGTCGACGATCATGGTCCCAGTCGCAAGCGGAACCGAGCGATCGCTCTCGGCAACACCGGGGAGCGTGGCGACAGTCCGTGCTTCGGCCTCCGACGAGACGTTCGCGAGCACATGCGCTCCGTGGGCGGCGTCAAAGGTTCGCAGCCATGGGTCTTGTGCAGTCGCGCCGACCTCAAGGGTGAGAACGATCGTGGCGGCCGCGGCGCCGGTGAGCATGATGGTCAGCACACTCGCCAGCAGGCGCGAGCGGATCCCGGAGAACGAGAGCTTAACCAGGATGGCGATCATGCCCGTCCGCCGAGCTCAAGGAGCTGTGCGACCTGGCGAGCCGCGCCAAGCGCCGTCTCGTTACTCACCTGACCATCGCGGAGCGTGATCACGCGATCGGCCGCCGCGGCGACCCGCGCATCGTGGGTGACAACCAGGAGGGTTTGGCCGCGATCGCGGACGCCGCGCAGGAGGCCAAGCACGTCCCTGGCCGCTACGGAATCGAGGTTCCCGGTCGGTTCATCGGCGAACACGATGTCGGGCGCATTGGCCAGCGCGCGTGCCAGCGCGACGCGCTGCTGTTCACCGCCTGAGAGGACGGCCGGCGCGGTGTTGCGCCTGTTTTCGATCCCGAGGTCGGCCATCAACCGATCCACGGTCCGGCGGACTTCGCGCCGGCGCCGGCCGGCAAGCCGGAGCGGCAACTCGACATTCTCGCCCGCAGAGAGCGTGGGAATCAGATTGAAGGACTGGAAGACGAAGCCGACTTTTCGGCGGCGGAGCCGGGCGAGGTCGGCCTCGCTGAGCTCGTCTATGCGCTCGCCATCGAGCCAGACCTCGCCCGCGGTGGGCCGGTCCAGACCGGCCAGAAGATTCAACAGTGTTGACTTGCCACAACCGCTGGGCCCCATGATGGCCACGAAGGTGCCCCGCTCGACAACGATGTCGATCGCGCGCAGGGCGGAGACCCGAGTGGGACCGGTGCCGTAGTCCTTTGAGAGGCCCCTGGCTTCGACAACGTTCGTCATGTGGATTCGACCTCCGGGATGCGTTGCTCGATCATGTCGAGCCATTCCAGATCGGCCTTGAGGTGGAGGATCGCGCCTTCCACCAGGAGTTCGGCCGTCGCGGTTTTTGCCCGGGTCTCAAGCAAACCGTCGAGGTCGCGCAGCGATTGCAAGTACTCGCGTCGCTGCCCATCGAGCAGTTTCCGTGGCTCGGTGAGACCGGCTCCCGCGACGAGGACGAGCTTCATGAAGAACTCGTCCTTCAGCCGCGTTCCCGGCACAGGGGTCTCGATCCACTCCGAGAGGACCGCTCGCCCCGCATCGGTGAGCGAGTAGATGCGCTTGCCCCGGGTGTCTTCCGCGACGTCCTGTCCGGAAATCAGGCCATCCCGCTCGAGCCGCGCGAGCGTGGTGTAGATCTGGCCGGCATTCAGCGCCGGCAGGAGATCGCCGAACTCTCGTTCGAGCGCCTGCCGGAGTTCGTAGCCGTACGCACCCCGGCCGGTCATGAGCGTGAGGAAGAGTTCTCGCATAGATATCGAGTATATATAGCGAATGACGGCCCGTCAAGACCCACGGGGAAGCCGAGTGTGCCTCTCGGTTTTGCGCCCGTGGCTCCTCGCAATTCGTTGGGGCACACCCGCGCAGGGGACTTGTGGATGTCTTTGGATCAGACACGCCCGAGGCAAAACTGGCGTGATTGCGCGGCTAGCCAAACCGCGCTTCCGATGAACGCCCTTGGCCAATCGCTCCACTCGGAGTCTGAAGACAGTTCCCCGTATTGGAAGCTGGTCAGACTGCCGTAGTCGTGGGGAGTTGATGTTGGCTAAGTCATCCTGTACGTACAATCGCCTGAGCCAGCACATTGGCGAGTGGGAAGTCGGAAGGATACGCCCAATGACGACACAGCAGTATGTGTCAAGCGAGTTAACACACTTCGTCGGGAGCAAGCGCCCCCCGGCGGGCCAGTACGAGCGGCTGAAGGAAGTCCTGGTAAATCGTCATCTAACTAAGTATCCCCATCTATCTCACAACTATGCCACGATGGCATCAACCGATCAGGGCAAGATGTCTGACGACACGATGTTCTCTCCTAAGGTCATCTGCTTCTGCGATATTCCAGTTGCAGACCTTGAGATTCACATGAGTAAATACAGCAGGTTTGGGCTTTCGTTCAGTAAGGAATACCTGATCCGACTCGGTGCAAGTCCCGTGTTCTACGTCGCCAATGAGGCAGCCTATGCTGGTCCAGGTTTTGGCGGAAAGATCGTTACCAAAGCAGAAGTCTTTGACAAGCTTGGTGCGGACTCATTTAGTCTCTGGCATAGAATTCGCGAGCATTTCGACGCGCTTCCCGAAACGCCCGAGAATGAGAAATTGCGATCTGACTTATCGACTTACGAGTTCATCCTGAGTACCCAGGTCTTTGCCTTCGTGAAGAGTTTCAATGTTGGAGGGATGGCCGACGACGATCCGGATAACTACTATATGGAGCGGGAGTGGCGGATTCCTAACAACTTCGACTTCGACCCGAGCGAGGTCGTGCGGGTTGTTGTCCCGGAATCCTTCGCTGGACGGTTCCGAACGGACTTGCCTGAATATGCGGATCGGCTCCATATAGTTCGCGTTTCGGATTGAGTCAACTCGAACTCTTTTCCCCGTCACAAGGACTGTCCGTTTGATGTCCTCTACTTGGCAAGTGGAAGCAGCGAACAAAGACAGTTGGCAATACGCGACACGACCGCTGGCATTCGCTCCGCCACACTATTGACTGAGACCGTCGTCATTAGCCGCCCAATGAAACGCTACGGGTCGTGCAGCGACGGCACGCCCGGCGCACAAGGTCCGCGCAAATCCCATCTACCTCGTCCGTCCATCGGCAGATCTCCCACCTCACTGGACGATCCTTACTCACGGACAGCCCACGGACTCATTCAACCTCTCCCTGTCGTAGCGTCCTAGGTCGGCAGCGGATCGAGCGGCCAGATCGGGCGCTGAATACGCTGGAACGGTAGGTCTGTGAGGTTGCTGGTAGTGAAGCCGGGCGTATCGGTGCGGATGATCGTTCCCGCCAGATCCTTGAAGCCGCCTCGGAAGTGCTGCTGCGATTTGAGGGCGACTACCCGGTAGGTGCGGACATCGATCCCGTGTAGCAGGAAAAGCTGCGCGTCCAGGGTCTGTGATCGCCGCGAGCCCACCAGCACGTCGACGTTGCCGATGATCAGCCGGGCCATCTTGCCCAGGTTAACCTCACCACCGGCGCCCATCGGATTGACCAGCACGAACCGACCGTCGGTGAGGCTCTTGACGTAGGCCGAGGCGACGATCGGCGCACCGTGCAGTTCATCGGTGAAGCCACCGAGCTTCACCTCGATCGTCGCGCCTGCTCCGGCCGCATGCGCCTGGTCTGCCGTCGTCGGGTCCCAGACAAAGCCGAAGCAGGTGTTCAGGGCTGATTAGCGTCTAGCAAGGCTCGCAGCAGGTGGGTGCCGCTCCCAGGAGCTCCCCCGCCGGGGTTGTCCGACACCTCGGCCACGATCACCGGCAGGGCTGTCGCCGCCAGCGCCTGAGCGATCGCCTCCTCCGCCCCGGGCAACGATTGCCGGAAATCCTCCAGCGTCGAGATGATGAGTTCCGCCACTTCGTCTGCGACACGTTTCGCCAGATCTGGATCGCCGTCCGTCGTCACCAGGACGGACGTGGCAATCACGGAGACATCGGTGTGGGGGAAGCCGTGGGTGAAGTTGCAGTCAATCACGCCTGGCTGCCGCTCCCACTCGAAGCAGCGCTCGTTGATCACCTTCGCCGGGCCCGAGAGTGTGGTCGAGGGCGGGATAATCAGTGGCAGCCGGCGCAGATGCATCACCGGCGCGATCTCTCCGCGCAGAATCTTGGCCGCCGTCTCGATGATCTCCACACCCCGATCGTAGGAGTCAACGTGTGGGTACTCGTGACAGTAAAAGGCAGCGGTTGCATGCTCAATCATGGCCTCGGTCGTGTTGCCGTGAAGATCGAGCGAGACCACGATCGGGATCTCCCGACCGACCAGCGCGCGCAACTCGCCCAGGAAGGTCCCTTCGATATCGTCCATACCGTCGGCCGAGCCCGCCCCATGCAGTGCCAGGCAGATGGCATCGACCGGCCCCGCCGCTTGCAACCGCGCGAAGATCTCGTCGCGAATCGCGTCGTAGGCATCGCGCGAGATTGTCGCCGACGGCTGGGTGGTGGTCGCCAGCAGCGGAACCAGTTCGATCCCGTGCTTCTCCCCCGCCGCGATCATGCCGCCGAGGTCGTTGCGCACGCCCCGGTTCAGGGTGAAGATCTCCTCACCCTCCTCCCACATCGACGACCGAAAATCGGCCAACTCCGTGAAGCCCGGACAGAACGTGTTCGTCTCGTGCGCAAATTCCCCGATCGCAAAGCGCATCTGTCTCACCTATCGAACTGAAATCCAACGCGGCGACAACCAGATTCGCGCCGCACCCAGACCGTCAGCATATCGCCGTCTTCACAAACGCGCCTGACGGATCATGCGCCACTCTCTTTTGCATCCTTCGATCGCGCATCTCGGAAAAGGACGAATCTCTCCGGCCCTACGGCTTAGGATGGCCTCCGGCTTGCGGTCGAAACGAGTGCCCGCTCACTGGGACAACACGAGGAAGACCAGAATGGGGAACATGAGCGTGAATGAGTCCAGGTACAAACCGACGCGTGAGGCCGTCTTCACCGAGACGATGCAGATCGGGATCGTCGTGCGCGATCTCGATGCCACTCTGCGGCGATACGTCGACGACTACGGCATCGGCCCCTGGGAACTCTTCGAGATCACCCCCGAAAACGCACCTGGCCTCAAGCATGACGGTCAGCCGATTAAGGGCTCGACACGCGCCGCCACTACCATGGTCGGCAAGGTGATGTGGGAGTTGATCCAGCCGCTCGACGAGCATGGCATCTTTGCGCGCTTCCTCGCCGAGAAAGGCGAAGGCGTCCACCACATCGCCCTCGCCACGCCCAACTTCGACGGTGCGGTCCAGATCCACCGCGGAAAAACGCTGCCCCTCAGCGGTAGTTTCAGCGGGATCGACTTCGCCTACCTCCCGACCGACCGCGACCTCGGAGTCCTCATTGAGATCTTCAGCGGCATGCCCGGGGACGACCGAGACCCAGACGAGACATAGGTCCGTCGGCCAGGATGTCCGCGCGTTCTTGCCGCCCGGACTTACGGCCCAAGGTTGGCCCGGGCTGCGTGACACCCTCTCCGAAGCTAACGAAGGGTGTGGGCTCGCGTTTACTAGCCTATGAGTAGCGGTCTTTCTTGGTCTGGGCCTTCCTTGGGACGTGAACCGCGCGGACAGGGGGCACAATGCAACCCGGTCCCGTCTACGCCCAGATAACCCGTTCAATTCCGAAGCTCCATCAACTCAGGGGTTCCGACTTGCCACTGCCCTCGCTCATCGCCGCATCATACGCGGCACTCAGCTGTTCGCTTGGCCGCGGGGCGTCGGGGTCGGGGCGCGGGATACCGAGGTGGAGTTCCCGAAGCTCGTCCATCATCGCCGCCACCAGCGCAGGTCCTCCGTCGCGGAGCAACTCGGCGCGAACCCGCAACCGGGGCTCGCCGTCGCGGTGGGCCAGCCCCCAGTTGCCGAGCGAGACCATGATGGGCAGCACCTGGATGCCCGCTTCGGTGAGCGAGTAGGTCGCCCGCTGTCCACGACGGGCGTCATCACGGGAGAGCAGCCCGGCCTCGACGAGCTGCTTGAGGCGGCTGGCGAGGATATTGGTGGCGATGCCTTCCTCGGAATTGGCGACGAGTTCGTTGAAGTGGCGGAGATTGCCAAACATGATGTCGCGCAGCACGAGGATCGCCCACGCGTCACCGAGCACCTCGACGGCGGCGTTGATCGCGCATCCGGAACGTGGGGCGGGATCCATGTACTCCTCCTAAAGTACTTGCATTGTACCACTACTTAAGATAGGATACGTTCAAGTGGTTGCGATATGCAACTACTCATGGTCCAGGAGGAAGCACCATGTCCAAGGTTCACGTACACAACTTCTCGATCTCGATCGACGGGTTCGGCACCGGCGAAGGCCAGGCGCTCGATGCCCCGTTCGGGCACGCCGGTGAGCGTTTGCATGAGTGGATGTTTGCCACCAGCTTCTGGCGCTCGATGGTCGGCGAGTCCGGAGGCAGCTCGGGTATCGACAGCGTCTTCGCCGACCGGCACGGCGTCAACATCGGTGCCGAGATCATGGGGCGGGGCAAGTTCGGCCCACCTGCGGGGGGGCCGTTTACCGGCGTCGGCACCGACGAGGAGTGGCGCGGCTGGTGGGGTCCGAACCCGCCGTTCCACTCGCCGGTCTTTGTGCTCACCCACCACCTGCGCCCGCCGATCGAGATGGAGGGCGGCACGACCTACCATTTCGTCAATGCCAGCCCGGAGGAGGTCCTCCAGATCGCCCGTGAGGCGGCCGGTGACCGCGACGTGCGCATCGGAGGAGGCCCGACGATCATCCGTGACTTCCTCGCCGCGGGCCTGATCGACATCGCCCACATCGTGCAGGTGCCCATGCTGCTTGGCCGCGGCGTTCGCCTCTGGGACGGCCTGGAAGCCCTCGAGGAGCGCTACGCCATCGAGGCCGTCTCGGCACCGAGCGGTGTCACGCACCTGACGCTCACGCGTCGATAATTGTTCGCGCTGGCGACACGAGAGTTGCGTGCGGTCCCTGCGCCCTCCGGATCCGCAAGGTGGAGGTAAGTAGGCTCGAAGAGATCTCCCGGCGAGTGGTGGCCGCCAACCTAGGCGACATCACTCGCTCCATGAGCGTACCGATAACGGAACGATTGACCAGCCGTTCGGTGACGACCACCTTGGCTCAGGACATCGCGCTGGGTCGAACACATCGGTACCCCAGCCGAGTTGGCCGCTGGGAGTTACCTCGTGACGATGACCGTCGGTGATGATCTGGCTGATATGGGCGGCGGGATCGGGTTTGTCCAGGCGCCGCCGGACATGTCGACCGATAATTACCTGGCGGCGTACAACTCTACCGAGGACGAGGGAGACGATGATGCCGCCGCCGCAGGCGGCGAGCCGCCGGACTTTCTCTTCACCGCTCACTACGCCGGCGGCACCTACGCTTTTGGTGGCCAATCGCAGATTGTGATTGATCTGACGCCGGGCGAGTGGATTGCCTGGCCGGACGATTCCGAGGCTCCGCAGGAACCGGTCGTCTTTCAGGCCACCGGCGAGATGCCAGCCGAACTCACCGAGCCTGAGTCGTCCGCCACCATTTCGATGGCGGAGTATCTGATCAGCGTGACAGACGGGTCGCTTGTCGCTGGACCTCAGGTGGTCCGGATCGACAACGTCGGCGCGCAGCCACACTTCTTGGGCTGGTTCTTTGCGCCGGACGGCGCGACTCGCAATCAGATCCAGGTCGCCCTCGACGATGAGATGGAGGCGGAGATGTCCGGAACTCCGGTCGCCTATACCGATCTCAACCCGGACGAAGACCTGGAGCTCGTCACCTTCACGGCTACGCAGTCGCCCGGTACCAGCACATGGATCGTGGTCGATCTGACAGCAGGCGCAAACGGGTTGACCTGTTTCTTCCCGGACCAATGCGATGGACTCGAACACGCCTTCCACGGCATGTTCTCGGTCGTAGAGGTCAGCGCGTAGCGCAACGGCTCAATGCGACACAAAGGGGGACCGGGCAACCGGTCCCCCTTTGTGCTTGTAGAGCCAAGATATACTCCCGAGGTCGTGATCCAGACGTCAATGACGCTCAACGTCGCCGGGACGTGGGCCGATGCTCCTGCCGCTCGTGCCAACCGTCGCGATTCGTCCAGGCGAAGGCACGGTTCTCGATTTCGGCGACCTCATGATCGTCGACGAATTCCTTGAGGACGCCAGCGATCCCGACGTAATCGAACCCCTTCGCCGAGTGGATGAGCAAGATTCCGTGGTGACGAGGCATTGATCTCAGATCCCAGCTCGCCGACCAGGCGAGCCAGGCCCGGTGCAAGAGCAGGAAGTCTCCAGTGTTCGCCGTCGCCATCGTGCGCCCGAGCTCGATGGCCGTCAACAGTTGGTCGGGGTCCCACAACCCCTTGAAACCGCGATTTGCGCTGACCGCGTCGATTCCGAATTCGGCCAAGACGTCGAGGATGCGCTCGCTCATGTCTTCGTCGAGGAAGAGCCGCGGCCGGCGGACGACCGGGGCGATCGGGTGCGGTTCGGGTGGCGTCATCCCGCGCTCGGGACCCGATCCTCGACGGCGGCGGCGTTGATCGCCAAGCGGGTGTCGATCGCCGCGCGGTGTTCGTCGTAGTACGCCAGCGCTACAGTCACCGCGGTCACCGGCACCAGATAGTCCTCTGCGGTCTTCGCGATGGCCTCAGGCGTGATCTCGTCGCCGATCGCCTGAAGGTAGCCGATGATTGCCCAGACTGAGATCCCGTACTCCAGGAGGCGGGCACGATCGGGGCCCGGGCGGTTCGGATCGGGACCGACCATTTCCCGCCAGTTTGAAGGAAGCGGTTGACCACAAATGGTGAGTTTGCCGGGTTTGGCAACGGTTGCCATGTTCTGCCCTCGATGATTCGCCTCGCCGCAGAGCCTATGATACGGCTCCCCGCAACCATTACGCGCCGACGTACTGGGCGAGGTGCTCTCCAGTGAGTGTCGAACGGTCAGCGACAAGGGCTGAGGGCGTGCCCTCGAAGACGATTTTGCCACCGTCGCGGCCGGCGCCGGGACCGAGGTCGATGATCCAGTCGGCGTGGGCCATCACGGACTGGTGGTGCTCGATGACGATGACCGATTTGCCGGAGTCGACGAGGCGGTCGAGCAGGCCAAGTAACTGCTCGACGTCGGCGAGGTGGAGGCCAGTGGTCGGCTCGTCAAGCACATAGGTCCCGCCCTTCTCGCCCATGTGGGTGGCCAGTTTGAGCCGTTGCCGCTCACCGCCGGACAGCGTCGTCAGTGGCTGGCCGAGGCTGAGGTAGCCGAGGCCGACATCGGCGAGTCGGGTCAAGATCGCGTGGGCCGCAGGGGTCTTCGCCGGGCCGGATCCGAAGAACTCGGTCGCCTCTGTCACCGACATCGCGAGCACCTCGCTGATGTCCTTGTCGCCGAGTAGATAGGTGAGCACCTCGGCCTGGAACCGCTTCCCCTCACAGTCTTCGCAGGTGGTGGCGACGGTGGCCATCACGCCCAGCTCGGTGTAGATGACGCCCGCGCCGTTGCAGGTGGGGCAGGCGCCCTCGGAGTTGGCGCTGAACAGGGCGGGCTTCACGCCGTTGGCCTTCGCGAACGCCTTACGGATCGGCTCCAGCAGATCCGTGTAGGTGGCGGGGTTGCTCCGGCGCGAACCGCGGATTGGGGCCTGGTCGACCGACACTACACCCGCGCCACCGGGGATGGAGCCGTGGATCAGCGAACTCTTGCCCGAGCCCGCCACGCCGGTGATAACGCACAGCACCCCGAGCGGGATATCGACATCAACGTTCTGGAGGTTGTGCGCGGTCGCGCCGCGGATCTCCAGCTTCCCAGTGGGCTTCCGCACCGTCTCGTTGAGACCAGCCCGGTCGTCGAGGTGGCGGCCGGTGATAGTGCCGCTGGCCCGCAGACCCTCAACGGTCCCCTCGAAGCAGATTGTCCCGCCGGCAGTACCGGCGCCGGGACCGAGGTCGACGACATGGTCGGCGATCGCGATCGTCTCCGGCTCGTGCTCCACGACGAGCACCGTATTGCCTTTGTCCCGCAGTTGCAGAAGCAGATCATTCATCCGCTGGACATCATGGGGGTGCAGGCCCGTGGTCGGCTCGTCGAAGACGTAGGTGACGTCGGTGAGCGAGGAGCCGAGGTGGCGGATCATCTTCGTCCGCTGGGCCTCGCCGCCCGAGAGTGTGCCCGAGGGCCGGTCGAGCGAAAGGTAGCCCAGGCCGATCTCCACGAACGAGTCGATGGTGTGCTGTATCGCCGCCAGCAGTGGCGCCACCGACGGCTCGTCAATGCTGCGGACCCATTCGGCCAGGTCGCTGATCTGAATCGCGCAGACCTCGGCGATGTTCTTATCCTGGATCTTCGATGTTCGCGCCGCCTCGTTGAGCCGGGTGCCGTCGCACTCGGGGCAGGTTGTAAACGTCACCGCCCGCTCCACGAAGGCGCGGATGTGCGGCTGCATCGCGTCGACATCCTTCGACAGGAACGACTTCTGCATCTGCGGGATCAGACCCAGGTAGGTCAGGTTGATCCCCTCGACCTTGATCTTGGTCGACTCCTTGTAGAGCAGATCGTGCAGTTCCTTCTTGGTGAACTTACTGATCGGCTTGTCCGGGTCGAACCAACCGCAGCCGCGGAAGATCCGGCCATACCAGCCGTCCATGCTGTAGCCGGGGATCTTGAGCGCGCCCTCGTTGAGCGACAAGCTATCGTCGTACAGCGCGGACAGGTCGAAGTCTGTGACGCTACCCATTCCCTCGCAACGCGCGCACATGCCGCCGTGATAGACGACGTTTTGCACGACGATTCGCTCGCCCCTGCCCTTGTCGACGGTTAGCGCCCCGCTCGCTTTCCGCGTCGGGACGTTGAAGGAGTAGGCGGTCGGGGGGCCGATGTGCGGCTGCCCGAGGCGGCTGAAGAGGATCCGGAGCATCGCGTTGGCGTCGGTGGCGGTGCCGACCGTGGAGCGGGCATTGGCGCCCATCCGCTCCTGATCGACGTTGATCGCCGTCGTCAGACCGTCGAGGACATCGACGTCCGGCCGCGGCAACGTCGGCATGAAGCCCTGCACGAAGGCGCTGTAGGTCTCGTTGATCAGTCGCTGCGACTCGGCGGCGATCGTGCCGAACACCAGTGAGCTCTTGCCCGAGCCGGATACTCCTGTAAACACCGTCAGGCGGCGCTTCGGGATCTCGATGCTGACATCCTTGAGGTTGTTCTCACGCGCACCGAGCACGCGGATCAGGTCATGGCTGTCGGCGACATGCAAGCGCAGCCGACTGGGTGTCCGTCATCGTGGCAATGCTCATCGTGTCTCCACATGATAGGTCGGTTAGGCGTCGCCGCCTTCGCGTTCTCTGTACCCCCGGTTAGTAGAACCCGGGAACCGTGCCGCTGTTCCCTTCGCTCATGCCCGCCCCTTGGGCAGCAGCTCCACGTCGAGCGGACTAATGCTTCACGCTCCACCTGCCGACAGTGATCGCGGATCTGGAAGGACCCACGGGATGTCCGCGCTCCATGCGGCATTTCACTCGAATCTGCTGAAAATGAACCACCCGGTGTTGCTGTGACAGGTTATACCGGCTATTCAAGTCAGAATGACGCGGCCAAACCTCAGAACGGTAGTTTCTCCGCGCCTTTGGGCCGGAATTGCAGGCGAATCTCGCCCCGCTCGGCAAGGCGCAGGTCCAGACGGAAAGGCTTGTCAAAGTGAACCTCGGGGAAACCGTAGGCCAGCGCGATTTGGCCAGACCGGGTAGCCAGCGCCGCTTCGATAGGCGACTTGCCCGCGTTGATCTGCTTCTCGAAGATCGCATAGTTTGGATTGATCATGCCAGCGTGATTTGGGTTCCACACCGCTAAAATGCCGTTGACCGGCTCGCCCATGCCGCCAAAGTAGACAAGCGCACAGCCGAAGTGGCTCTTCCAACGTGGGTAGCTTGGATGCCGAATGGGAGGATGAACATCAGACCGCCAGAGCTTGAGGTCTGAGTAGATGAGCCCGTCAAGGTTATACGTGGCCCGATACCAGCACTCACGATTGTCCTTCCCCTCGCCCAGCATCATCTCGGACGGAGAGAACGTGAGGGGTAACCTCTCACCACTCTCCCCAACGAGTTCGTACTCGAAATAGCCAGCGGGTGGATCAGAATGCTCGACGCGGTGCTGGATTGCACGCAAGAGCGCTCCTCGAAAGTTGCGGCGCGCCGTCCGCGGTTGCCGGTCATCGAACGTGTACGGCCTGAAGGTTGACTCCCGACGGATGCTCTTCTCCCAGTCAAAAGTCTGGTCTGGGGGCGGTGGCTTTGACATCTGATACAACCGATCCGGGCCCGTGAACTGACCAAGGCGAGAGCCGTCAACCAGCTTTCTTGCAACGTGAGGGACGGTCCCGAAACCCTCAACATTCGGAGATGAACTCAGCTCACCGCCTGCTTCACAAGCGCGCCGATCCGCTCCACTTCGGTCGAGGTCAACCGCGTCAGCGCGAAGGCGGTCGGCCACATCGCGCCGTCATCGAGGTTCGCTATGTCGTTGAAGCCGAGCGTCGCGTACCTCGTGTTGAACTTCTGTGCACTTTGGAAGAAGCAGACGACTTTGCCGTCTTTGGCGTACGCGGGCATCCCATACCAGAGCTTCGGTGAGAGGGTTGGCGCGCTAGCCTTGATGATCGCATGGATCCGCTCGGCCATGGCGCGATCCGCTTCCGCCATCTCGGCGATCTTGATGAGTACATCGCTTTCCTCGTCCGCCTTATTGCGTCGGCCACGCCTCGCGGCCGGCTTCAGCTCTTTGGCGCGCTCCTTCATCGCGGCTCGTTCCTCGTCAGAGAATCCCCCGGACGTATCATCGGTCCCAGTCGTGCTCTTGGCAGACGTCTGCCTGTCATTTTGTGCGCTCATCGTGACTCCCTCCCGTAGGCGGGGCCGCCTTCACGGCCACCGCCAGCGTCGTCTGCTCATTGATCCCCAGATACCGCGCTAGCGTCTGCTTCGCTCACGCCGTTCTCTCGACGGCAGCTCCACGTCGAGCTGATCCAATCGCTCTCGATCGGCCACCAGGTCGATCGCGGTGACCTTCCCTTCCACAACGGTGAAGCTGATAACGGCCCGAATCTGACCACCTGGCGCCCAGGCCGCACCGGCCACGCCGTTGATGATCGCCGGCCGCGCCCCAGCCGCCCGACCGAGGAAGGTATTGAGGACCGCCGTCGCTCCACGGACCTCCGACGCCGATCCCATCTTCACCGCCGTCGCATCGGCCCGCACCACCACGTCCGGGTCGAGCACCGCCAGCAGCGCCTCGAAGTCGCCCCCGCGCGAGGCCGCCAGGAAAGCATTCACCACCTCGCGCTGCCGCTCAGGATCAGTCTCCTGCCCCGGCGATGCGCCCCGCACCCGCCGCCGCGCCCGGCTCGCCATCTGCCGGGCCGCATCCGGTGAGCGGTCCACGATCACCGCGATCTCGTCGAACGGTACCCCAAACACGTCGTGCAGCACGAACGCCAGCCGCTCCGCCGGCGCCAGCGTGTCGAGCACCACCAGCAGTGCCGGCCCGACCGCGTCGGCCATCTCCGCGTCGTGCTCGGGACTGGTGCCTGCCCGCCGCGCTCGTCCGCTTCCGGCAGGAGCTCGCCCATCACCTCTTCGCGCCGCGATTTGCGCGTGCGCAGCATGTCCAGCGACACCCGCGCAACTACTGTCGTCAGCCAGCCGGCCAGGTTCTCGACCTCGCTGGTGTCGGCCCGGTTCAGCCGCAGCCAGGCCTCCTGCACCGCGTCGTCAGCCTCGGCCGTCGAGCCGAGCATCTGGTAGGCCACCGCCCGGAGATGCCCGCGTTTGCGCCTCGAATTGGGCCGTCAACCAGTCATGTTCGGCCATCCGTCACAGTCCTCCTTCGGGGTCCGTCATAGCTATGACGGCCGAAAATCGGCCGATGTGACACGGTCAGCCAGTATAAGGAGTCCCCTAT
The DNA here is from genome assembly GCA_963849635.1 of uncultured Chloroflexia bacterium. Lineage (GTDB taxonomy): Bacteria > Chloroflexota > Chloroflexia > Thermomicrobiales > UBA6265 > CAVRUD01. The sequence continues at coordinate 182,572 of CAWKIA010000024.1, forward strand.
GGCCTCAGGCGTCAAAACCCTCATCTATCCCGTCAAGGATCTCGATCGCGCCAAGGCGATTTTCGGCGCCCTCCTCGGCGCCGAGCCATCCGTCGACTCGCCCTACTATGTCCAGTTCGAGGTCGGCGACCAGCGCCTTGGTCTCGACCCCAACGGCCACACCCGTGGCTTCCCTGGCTCCGTCGGCTACTGGGAAGTCGAAGACATCAACGCCCGCTTCCAGGAACTCCTCGCCGCCGGCGCTACGGAGCACGAGAGCCCCAAGGACGTCGGCAACGGCGCCCTGATCGCCAGCGTCAAAGACGCCGATGGCAACGTCATCGGCCTCATCCAATCCGCCTAAGATCTGTTTTGCCACCCAATGTAGGGGCGTGATTCATCACGTCCAGCAGCCAGCCGCAACGGCGCGAATCCGGCCGCGGGCGTGATGAATCACGCCCCTACGACGTTCATACGGAGCGAGTTGTTGGTGCTCGGACATCTCGCGGCCACGATCCCATGCGTGGATCGGTTGAGACCGCGTGAGGCTGAGGTGGCGATTAGGTACTCGATTAGACCGATTTATGCACGCGATCGCGGAACACGGTCTCTACGCTGAGGATCAGGGATCCGATCGGTGAGAGTGCGGCGAATGGTGCGGCGCCACGATCGGGACCCGTCAAAGGAGTACATCGTGTCCGCGTTGCTTTCGTCTCTCGTTCGCATCTCCCGCCCCGCCCTGGCCCTGCTGGTGGCACTGACTGTTGCCACGACGGTGGCAGGTTCCGCTTTGGCAGGGGGAGGTCCCGGCAGCCCGCCCCCTCCCGTCGCCTTCACCCCGGTTGACTTTGTCCTGGACGCGCCCACCGGCCAGGTGACCATGACGGGCACCCTCTCCTGCACGATGCCCGCCGCGGCCGAGTTCTCGGGGACGCTGGTGGAACTCGTCGGCAAGGACGTCTCGCAGGGACCCTTCAGCCCGGCTGCCACCGGCAAGGAAATCACCGCCGGCGCCAGCAACGTCGTCGAGTGCCCCACGGCGGGAACCTACCCGGTCGCGCTCACGTTCGTGTCGAGCACGCAGCGCGGGTTCCGGCCTGGCGCCGCGCAGCTCTACCTCAGCATGGACTACGACACGGTGCCCGACCCGGTGACCGGAATCCACTACCCGGGTTCCGTCTTCGGCGTCATCCCGGTTGAGCTGCGCCCGTCTCACTAGAGTCACGTCAGGCGTCAGGCGTCAGGGAAACGGCCCAATACCCCCTCTCCCCCTTCTCCCCGCTACGGCAGGGAGAAGGGGGAGATTCTTTGCTCGCCGTCGCGCACAATCTGAGAGACTCGAGGCGCTGATTCGTCGGCCGGGTTACTGGCGCGTAGCCGCTTCGATTCCCTGATGTCGCATGTGAGGGATTCCTGGTGACAAGCCCTGCCCTGACGCATGCGGCACCGGCCAGATTCGTCCGTGATCGGGGCACCTGGCTGGCCTATCTTGCGGTCGGGTTGTTCGCGTTCCAGCAGGCGACGCTCGGGCCGCTGATGCCCTCCCTGCGGGAGGATCTGGGGTTCGGGTACACCCTGGCGAGCCTGCACTTCAGCGCGATGGCCGTCGGGTCTCGTGGTCGTGGGGTTCAGCGGCGACCGCCTTGCCCGGCGATGGGGCCGCGGCAAAGCCTTCTGGCGAGGCGTCATCGGGCTTGCCATTTCGAGCCTGGTGCTCGTTACCAGTCCCATTGTGGCCGGGACGATCTCGGGGACCTTTGGCATCGGCGCATCGGGATCACTGCTTAGGGATCACGATTCAGGCCCATCTGGCGGAGCGGCAGCAGGCGCGCCGAGCCCAGGCGATCGCCGAACTCAACCTGGCCACCTCCGCCTGCGCCGTGCTGGCCTCCATCGCCATTGGCGCGTTCGAGCGGACGGAGATCGGCTGGCGGGGCGCGCTGCTGGCGGCGGCCGGGGGCCTGTTGCTGGTTGGACTGGTCTTCCGGCACGTCGACATCGATCCGGCCGTGCCGGCTGGCGTCAGCCATCGGGGCGATGGCCACCGGTTGCCCGGCGCGTTCTGGGCGTACGCGGCGGTCATCTTCCTGGGTGTATCGGTCGATTGGTGCGTCGCATTTTGGGGTGCGGACTTCCTGGAGCAGAGCGGCGACCTCTCTCGCGCGAACGCGGCGGCCGCGATGAGCGCGTTCTTCGTCGCGATCCTGACGGGGCGGTTTGTGGGGAGCCGGCTGGCGACCCGGCTGGACACGGCAACGCTGTTGCGGAGTTCGTTGCTGACTACTGGTTCGGGTTTCCTGCATGTTCTGGTTATCGCCGTCGCCAGTCCTCGCCATCCTCGGGCTCTTTGTGCTGGGTCTCGGCACGGCAAACGTCTACCCGTTCGCGTTCACCGCCGCATTGGACGTGTCTCCCGGCCGGGCGGACACCGCGAACGCGCGCCTGGCCCTCTGTGGGGGCACGGCCGTGCTGATCCTGCCGTTCGTGCTCGGGCTGCTGGCCGATGGGGTAGGGATCGAGCGGGCGTTCGGGATCGTGCCGCCGCTCCTGCTGGCGGCGCTGGCGATTGCCGTGGTGGCGGGGCGGCGCACTCAAACGTAGCCCGCCGCTATGCATCACCAACTTCGATGTGGGGCTTGATGTCGAGGATCGGGGTGCCATCCAGCATATCCAGACCGCGGACATGGAGGTTTGCCCCGTCAACGCCGGTGACGTCCAGGATGGAGAGTCCGATCGGGTTCGGGCGGACTGGCGAGCAGATGCTGAAGACGCCCATCTTCTGACCGGACGAACCGGAGGTCTGTACGAGGTCGCCGGGCGTGAAGGCCGGGCTGCGATCGAAGTGGAAGAGCACGACGATCCGCTGGCCGGGTCTGATGTCACGAAGCCCATCGACATACGTGTCATCGATGACCAGAGCGCCCTCGACGGTGGAAATGCTCCAGTGACGCGGAATCGCGGTCGAAGTCGTGCGCACGACACCAATCGGATGCAATGTGACGCTCATCTTCGTTCTCCGTGTGATCGCCGCCCTGAAGTGATGAACAGGCCCTATAGGAAACGAGCGCGAGAAACGCGAGCGCGGATAGGCGCCGTATCAAACTCGGGAAGATGCAGCTCGACGAGAGAGATGGTCTCGTCAATCAATCGTTGGGCGTCTGCCACCGCCGCGACTGGATCGCCGCGGAGGATTTGCGGTAGGCGAGCATCCAGGTCCGTGGGAGCGATTGAGAATAGACCAGGGAGCCGGAGCGCCCACTTGAAGTCGGCTGAAGGAGGATAGACGCGGTTGAGTCCACAGAGCACGCTGAGGACGGAGCGAACGATCCGGCAGAGGATGTCGGAGAGGAAAAGGAGGTCGCGTCGCTGGGCGAGCATCGTGAGGTACTCGTGGGGGCCAAAGGCAAGGTGCTTCGCGATCATGGCCCGTGACAGTGCGTCGGGATAACGCGCGCCTCGTTGTTGCCAAGTCTCGACGATTTGGTGGCCGTGGAGCGGGATGGCGACGAGCAGGGTCGAGAGGAGGGCCTGCTTGGCGAGGTCTGGATCTCCGACTTCGGTGATGTCGCGAATGACGGTGTCGATCTCGGCGACCGTCAAGTGGGCGACATCGACTTTGATCCCGCCAGTGACGAACTCCTCTTCGAGGGCACCGACGGCACCGGGATCGGCAAATGTGCGCTGATGAGAAATCGAAACGTCGGCCAATCCGTCACGACGCTGGGCATCGGTAGGTATTGTGGACCAGGCAACGCACAGTTCAATGTCCGACCAATGATCGTCCCAGCCGCGAGCGACCGAGCCGCCGACGAAGACCACCATGACGCCGGGCACAGACGCGTAAGACACGCCGAGGTCGGACGCGATCCGAAGCCGGCTTGCATGAGTGACCGGGTTGTGTACGGAGCCGTTCGTCACCTAAACCAAACCGTTGCGAACGGCGAAGGAGGCGGCTGCCGTCCGTGAAGGGACGCCCAGCTTGTTGAGGATGTTGGTCACGTGGGTCATGGCGGTGCGGTGGCTGATGAAGAGCCCTTCGCCGATCTCCCGGTCGGACATGCCTTCGACGAGGAGGCGGAGGACCTCGATCTCGCGCTTGGTCAGGCCTGCCTTGGTGGCGGCGTCGGGGAGGGCGGCCGCTGGCGGCGGCGCGGCAGAGAGTTGGGCCGGGATGTCGGCGGCCTCGTCGGCGATCTGCTCGAAGTGCTGCGACCGGCCGGAGATCTGGGCGGCGCTGAATGGCTCGGCGCCGAGGGTTGCCCTGGCCCGGGCGAGATCCTTGTCCTGAGCTGTCTGGTCGGTGGCGGAGAGGGAGACGCCGATTTCGGCGCGGAGAGCCTCCGCCGCGGCGAAGGCCCGGACTGCCATGGTCGCGAGGGGGGCAGGACCGGACGCCGCCAGCCCTCCCAGGCCGGCCAACGATTCGGCGATGCCGCGACGGTCGCCTTCGTCGACACGGAGGGCAAGGCTTTCGGCGTAAAGGCGGCCAGCGGTCGCGGCATCACCCCGGTCGCGGGTGACTTCGGCGAGGTTTGCGAGCGAGAGGGCGCTGCCGCCCGGGTTTCCGAGCTGGCGCCAGAGGACGAGCGCGTCCTCGTAGTACGACGCCGCCCTGTCGCGGTCGCCCTGGGCGTAGGCGACGACGCCCAGGTTGTTGAGGGCCATCGCCGCCCGGGACTCGTCGCCGAGCTGGCGCCAGGTCGAATAGGCCTCGGTGTAGAGATCCTGCGCCCGGACGAGATCGCCCTGGCGGCGGGCGACAAGCCCGAGGTTGTTCAGGGTGGCGGCCAGGTCGTGCGGGTCACCGAGGCCGCGGAAGATGGCCAGGGCCTCTTCTTGTAAGGAGGTGGCCTGCTCGTAGTCACCCTGCTCAAGGGCAAGGATGCCCAGGTTGGTGAGGGTCGCGGCGATGCTGGGCCGGTCGTCCAGGGAGCGCCAGATTGCCAGGCTTTCGCTGTGGAGTTCAAACGCGCGTTGATAGTCGCCCTGGCGGCGGATGATGGTGGCAAGGATCGAGAGGGCCGTTGCTTTTGTCGACTGGGAGGCGCCCGGCACGGCGAGGGCGCGGGTCAGCCATCCTCCCCCTTCGGAGAGGTGACCGCGCCCTTCCCAGAAGCCGCAGAGCATCCAGGCGATCTGCTGGGCGGTCTCGCCTTCGCCACTATCGATGGCCCAGGTGAGGGCGGCGCGGAAGTTGTCGAGTTCGGCGTCGAGCCGGTTGAGCCAGGCCGCTTGCTCGTGTCCGACCAGGGCGACCTCCGCCTCCTTGGCCAGGCCGAGATACCAGCGAGCGTGACAGCGGCCCAGCGCGTCGGCCTCGCCGCTGGCATTGAGCTGTTCGAGAGCGTAGTCCCGGATCGTCTCGAGCATGCGGAAGCGGGGATCGCCGCTGATGTCCTCACCCTGGCGGAGAAGGCTGTGATCGACCAGGGCAGCCAGGCCGTCGAAGATGGAGGGGGAGACGGAGAAAGACTCTCCCTCATCGCCGACAACATCCTCGGCGGCTTCGAGCGTGGCGCCGCCAGCGAAGACGGCGAGGCGGCGAAAGACGATTTGCTCGTCAGGAGTGAGGAGCTCGTGGGACCAGGCGATGGTGTCGCGCAGCGTTTGGTGGCGCTCGGGTAGGTCGCGAGGTCCGCCGGTCAGAACGGAGAGGCGGTTGCCGAGACGGGCCAGCATGGCGGGCGGCGCGAGCAACTTGACACGGGCGGCGGCCAGTTCGATCGCGAGCGGGAGGCCATCCAGCCGATGACAGATCGCTACCAGGGAGGGGGCGTTGTCGGCGGTCAAGTCGAAGTCCGGGCGGACTGCCTGGGCGCGGTCCAGGAAAAGGGCAATGGCAGGGGTGGTGGCCAGTTCCTCGATTGGCGGGAGCTTGCGCGGGTCAGGCAGGGACAGCGGTGGGACCGGATACTCGCGTTCGCCGCGTAGTCGCATGGTTGTCCGGCTGGTGACGAGCAGCGTCAGGTCCGGGCTGCTGGTCAGGAGTTGGGACGCCAGGGGGACGGCGCTGACGAGTTGCTCGAAGTTATCGAGGATGATCAGGACCTGTCGGCCGGCCAGAGCGGCGACAAGCCGCTCCTGGAGGGGCGATTCGCCCTCCTCGCGGAGCCCGAGGCCCCGGGCGATCATCGACAGGGCAACGACCGGGTCACGAGCCACCGCCAACGAGATGAAGGCGACACCACCGGGGAAGTCGGGCCGGAGCAGGCCGGCCAGCTGCAACGCCAGGCGGGTCTTGCCGACACCGCCGGGGCCGGTCAGGGTGACGAGTCGCACATCCTGGCGGCGCAGCAGATCCCCGATCGCGGCCAGTTCGGTGTCGCGGCCCAGAATCGGCGTTAAGGGCACAGGAGGCAGCGGCAGGTTGGCGAGGGCGTGCGACGCACCTGCCTCTCCCGCAATCTCGTGTGTAGCGAACGAAGCGCTGGTCACGATCTCTTTGCCTAAGCCTGAGGCAATCGATAGCGCGTGGAGCGCTCGGTTACCTCATCACTACCCGACGAATGCGGCCATGGAATCACGGGCCGAACGGGGAACACCGACTCTAGGTGCATGATGCGTGCGGGTTACTCTGCCCGTCAACCGTTCCGGGTGGGATAACCGGGGTGCGCCTGCCGGCGTGGTAGGATCGAGATCTTTGGGCGGGGCGACAGGGTCAAGGCGCGAACGGAGCCGCGCCGGGGCGGAAGGAGCGAGACGATGCGGGTCGCGGTGATGTCCGATATCCACGGGTTCGATCTTGCTCTGGAGGCTGTGATCGCCGATCTGGAGCGCCACGAACCCCTGGACCAGATTGTCGTGGCTGGGGATCTATGCGAGGTCGGCCCGGGTCCGGCATCAGTCCTCGCGATCCTCCAGGAGAAGGCCAGCGATCCGCGCTGGACGGTGCTGACGGGCAATACGGACCGCGACATCGTCGAATCGGCGCGCGACGGCCTGGAGTACGTCGTCGACCAGATCGGCCCCGAGGGTATCTCCTACCTGGCCTCGCTGCCCTTCTCGCACCGGATCACCCCGCCGGGCGGTACATCGCCCGGCGACGATCTCCTCGTGGTTCACGCCAACCCCTACAACCTGGACGATCGGCTTGACCCATCGTGGAGCGACGCCGATCTCAAGCAGGTGATTGGCGACACCCGGGCGAAGGCGATCGCCTTTGGCCATATCCACATCTGTTACATACGCGACGTGGACGGCATTTTACTGGTCGATGTCTCCGCCGTCGGCAACCCGAAGGACGGTGATTTGCGCTGCGCCTACGGCATCATCGAGTGGGATTCGGACAGCAGGGCATGGCAGGCGGTCATCCACCGGCTGGACTACCCGATCGAAGAGACGGAAGAGCAGATCCTCAACAGCGAATTGCCCAAGCCGGAAAAGACGCTCAAGAAGCTTTTGCGCGCGTCGTACTGATCGCGGAACCTGACACTGACAGGGGTACGAGGTTAACTGGCCAGGACGGAGTTGCGAGTGCCGGCGTTCGGCGCCCGGCGTTCGGCGCCGCATGGCCACGAGTCCGTCCCGATCTCCCCTGTCATCCCGAGCTTGTCGAGGGATCTAGAGGGAGATGACGCCCCGATGGCGCCGCCGTCTCCGAGAGGACGACACCGTTTTCTCGGAGGCCGGAGCTTCGTCGAGACTACGCGCCTTTCGAGATTCCTCGACAAGCTCGGAATGACAGGGAATGCCGGCGCGCCATCGACGCGCCGTGACTGCGAACGCAAAAAACCACCTTCAAGGACACTCCTTGTCATTTCTTGTCAGGCCGCCGTGTGACGCGGGGATCATTGAGGGGCACGGACGCCGGTACCATGCGGCGCGGGTGGAGCCCGCCGAGACGCCGGCTGCTGGGACGTGGGTGCTGGCGGCGACGATCCTCGGGTCGAGCATGGTCTTTATCGACGGCTCGGTCGTGAACGTGGCGTTGCCCGCGATCCAGAACGATCTGGATGCGACCGCCGCCCAGACCCAGTGGGTGGTGGCGTCGTACGCGCTCTTCCTGGCGGCGCTGATCCTGGTCGGAGGGTCGTTTGGGGATCACTTCGGGCGGCGCCGGATCTTCGTGATCGGGACGGTGTTGTTCGCGCTGACGTCGATCTGGTGCGGCCTCGCGCCGAACGTCGAGATGTTGATCACCGCCCGGGCGGCCCAGGGGATCGCCGGGGCGCTGCTGACTCCGGCCAGCCTGGCGATTATCAGCGCGACGTTCAGCGACGAGGGGGAGCGGGGCCGGGCGATCGGCACCTGGTCGGGGTTTACGGCGATCACCTCGGCCGCGGGCCCTGTCATGGGCGGTTGGCTGGTCGAGAATCTCTCGTGGCGCTGGATCTTCTTTCTCAACATCCCGTTTGCGGTCGCCGTCCTCGGCATCGCCCTCACTAAGTTGCCGGAGAGCAAGGAGCACATGCCCCGGCGGCTGGATTGGACTGGGTCCGCACTGGCAACGGTCGGGCTGGGAGGATTGGTTTTTGGCCTGATTGAGGCTCCGGCTGATGGCTGGGGAGATCCACTCGTCCTCGGGAGCCTGCTCGTTGGGGTCGCGGCGTTGATCGGGTTCGTGCTGGTCGAGTGGCGGAGCCGGGAGCCAATGATGCCGCTGGGACTCTTCTCGTCGCGCACGTTCAGCGGCACAAACCTGCTCACCTTCCTGCTCTACGCCGCGCTGGGCGGGGCGCTCTACTACTTTCCGTTCTTGCTGATCGAGGTCCAGGGGTACTCGTCGACGGCCGCGGGCGCGGCTTTCCTGCCATTCGTGCTGCTGATGTTCGGGTTGTCGAGCTGGTCAGGGGGATTGACGGCCAAGTACGGGGCAAAGCTGCCCCTGGCGATCGGGCCGCTGATTGCGGCAGCCGGTTTCCTGCTCCTGGCGGTGCCGGGGATAACATCCAACTACTGGACGAGTTACTTCCCGGGGGTGGTGGTACTTGGCATTGGCATGGCGATCACCGTGGCGCCGCTGACGACGGCGGTGATGGGAGCGGTCGATAGGGACAGGGCGGGGATCGCCTCTGGGGTCAACAACGCCGTCTCCCGAGCGGCCTCGCTGCTGGCGATCGCGCTCTTCGGGATCATGGTTGCGGCTGCCTTCGAGAACTCACTCGATGACCGGATCGCCGATCTTTCCCTGGCGCCAGAGGCCCAGGCAGCCGTCGATGCCGAGAAGGACCAGCTGGCGGCGGCCCAGCCGCCGCCCGGACTGGACTCCGCCACGACCGAGGCGGTGAACGAAGCCTACGACCGCTCCTTCCTGTCGAGCTTTCGCCTGGCGATGATCGTGGCGGCGGTAATGTCTGTGCTCAGTGCGTTGAGCGCCTGGCTGCTCGTGGCGGGCAAAGAGCCGGGGCCACCGCCGGGGGGCGGCGGGGTATCCTGACGCAAACTTCGCACGCTCGGCCGTACTGAGTGAAATCGACGACGAAGGAGAGCACCGACGTGACCGATATCACCTGCTCCCACCTCGACCAGATTCGCGACGTGACTCCCAGCGCCGACGGCTGCGAGGATTGCTTGAGGATCGGAGACACCTGGCATCATCTTCGCCTGTGCCTGATCTGTGGGCACGTCGGCTGCTGCGACTCGTCCAAGAACAAGCACGCGACCGCCCACTTCCATGAGACCGGTCACCCGATCGTGCGATCGTTCGAGCCGGGCGAAGATTGGGCTTGGTGTTATGTCGATCAAATCATCTTGCAGCCGTCGTAGCCGCACGCGGCACACTAGGGAATGGAGATCCATTGGCTAGGGCGCCATTCCAGGTCTTGGTTTTCCCCTACCGTCGTCAGGACGACGGTGAGTTTGCCTACGCGGTTTTCAGACGCGGCGATGACGGGATGCGGCAGGCCATCGCCGGTGGCGGCGAGGACGATGAGTCGCCACTGGAGGCCGCGAGGCGGGAAGCGTGGGAGGAGGCGGGGATCGAGCCTAGCTGCCCACTCTTGGAACTAGCCTCGTGTGCCAGTATCCCGGTGATCCACTTTGCCGAGTTTCGGGAAAGGGAAGACCTGTTCGTCATCCCCGAGTATTGCTTCGCGGTCGAGGTTGCCGAGAGCAATCTGCATATCTCGGGCGAGCACGTGGAGTATTCCTGGTTGCCATATTCCGAGGCGCACGCTGTCCTGCGCTGGGACAGCAACAAGACCGCGCTGTGGGAGTTGAACCGTCGATTGGAGTTATCGCGTTCGCGCTAGCCGGTCGACCCGCTCGCGTTGGGACGCGCTCGTCATTCAACAGCGCGGAGGACCATGGCGGCGACACGCCCCGTGAAGTCAGCATCGAGCGAGTCTTGGGTGACGAGCAGGCGGAAGTAGAGGGGGGCGACGAGCAGTTCGACGGCGAGCTTGGTGTCGACCGAGGCGGCGATCTCGCCGCGCTCGACCGCCCGGGCAAAGATCGCGTCGATCTGCTCCACGCGGTGGGGCCAGTATTGTCCCCGGGCGTCTGTCGCGGCGGCGCGGGGGGCGGGAACGGTGGCGCGCACGAGTTCGGCGCCCAGGGGTGAGGTGAGGAAGGCGATGCTCTGCGCAAGGAACCGGACAGGTCGCCACGAAGGGTGCCGGTGTCCGGGATTGGGATCTCCTCACCGATATGGGTGCGCACGGCATCGACAATCAGCGCCTCCCGGGAGCCCCAGCGACGATAGATCGAGGTCTCGTGGACGCCGGACCGGGCCGCGACCTGAGGAATGCCGAAGTCGTTTCCCTCATCACGCAAGAGCGCAATGGTCGCGTCCAGGACGGCGGCCCGCACTCGGGCGCTGCGTCCACCGGTGCGAGGACGCGGGCGGGAGCCTGCCTGCGCATTGGGATCGCCTTCAGAGTTCATCGCAACTCCTGGATTGACTGCGTCGGATTGGATCGTGCGGAATTCTAACGCAGGTGTATTGCGTTAGTGAAAGACTCCTGTTAGATTCGCTAACGCAGATCCACTGCATTAGAGACCAAACACAGGAGTGGTTCCATGCATCAAGTTTTTGCTGACGAGACGTTTGCGTTCGAGTGGTTGCGCACGGTGGGGCACGCTCCGTACGGGGCGGCGGACATCGGAGAGTGTTTGGCGGTTGTCGATCGGATCGACAACGGCGACATGGAGAGCTGGCACCGTGAGTGGGTCCGGCTCGCCGAGCGGGTGCGCTGCGAAGCCGAGACGACGGCGGCGGGCGGACACGACGTCAGCGCCCGGGGCGCCTTCTTGCGCGCGTCCAATTACTATCGGGCGGCAGAGTTTTCCTGCACGAGCACCCCGATGATCCCCGGATTCTCGCCACCTGGCGGGCGAGCCGGGACGCCTTTGCGCGGGCGGCGGCGCTCCTGCCTCACCCGGCCGAACCGGTTGCGATCCCCTATGGCGGCTCGACGCTGGCCGGTTATCTCTATCGTCCGGATGACAGCCCGGCCCCGCGCCCGACGATCATTTTCCATGGCGGCCTCGATTCCACTCTGGAAGAGCTGTACCCAGCCGCCGCCGCGGCGTTGGTGGAGCGGGGCTATGCCTGCCTGACCTTCACTGGGCCGGGACAGGGACGCGCCATCCGTGAGCAGGGATTGCCATTCCGGCCAGATTGGGAGGTTGTGGTGAGGCAGGTGGTCGACTATGCCCTGAGACGGCCCGAGATCGACCCTGCCAAGATCGCCTTGCTCGGCTGGAGCCTGGGCGGTTATCTGGCGCCGCGAGCGGCTGCGTTCGAGCATCGCCTAGCCGCACTGATTGCCTGGGACGGAGCGTTCGACAACTTTGCCGCTGGGCTGCCGATGTTGCCCGAGGGGACGCAGGAAACCGCTGCTGCAACCCTCACCAACGACCCGCATGCATTCGATGACCACTTCCGAGCGATGATCGAGACCCATACCGGGGCACGCTGGGCTTTTACCCACGGGATGTGGGCCTTTGGGGTGAAGTCGCCCGGGGAACTCATCGCGGCGGGGCTGGATTACAACCTGCACGGGCTGGCAGAACGGATCACCTGCCCGACGCTTGTCTGCGCGGCCGAAGACGATCCCTTCTGGCAGGGGCAGCCGCAGCAGCTCTACGACGCGCTCACCTGCCCAAAGACGTTCCTGAACTTCACCAGTGAGGAAGGGGCGGGTGAGCACTGCCACGTCGGCGCGCACACCCTGTTTCACCAGCGGGCATTCGACTGGTTGGATGAGGTGTTGGCCTAGGCGAAATCTCGGACCCGAGAACGAATTTGGATGGTTGGATGGGCGGAAATCGGGGCCCAGGGTCCTAGGACCCTGGGCCCCGGATCGTTAAACGTCCTCGCGGCGGTAGACCCGGCGGCGGATCTCCTCGGCGCGAGCAGCCTGGCGGATGAGGTCGGAGACGCGCTGGGGATCGCCGATGTCCTTGAACCTGAACTCGGGGTGGCTGGGGTCGGAGCTGACCACGGTGACATGGCCGACACCGAGGAGACGCTGGAGAACTCCACGATCGATCCGGATGTCGTTGGTCCGATAGAGTTCCACGATCTCCGTGCCTTTGGAGATGAAGCCCCGCTCCTGGATGATGCGCTCGTTCGTGACTTTGTAGCGGATGGTCAGCCAGGCGATCGGGCCCGTTAGGAATGCGGGACGCCCCTCCCAAAGCTGGCGCTCTCCCCCCGGTTCGCCGTCGAGGTCACGGCCGATAGCCGAGCCGTCGTCGGCGATAATCCGCCCCTGGGCATCGGCGGCGATCCCGCCCGGCGGCGGCGCCATCACGTTCTGAGCGTCAGCGACATCGCTGAGCTGGCGGCCGCAGCCCTTGCAGAACTTGGCGCCGTCTTCGTTCTGGGTTCCGCACTCCGGGCAAAACACCGCCATGGTCGTCTTCCTCACCTGCGAGATCGGCCGAAGGATACGCTTGGTGACTACCGGCCGGGTCCCGCGGTTCACTGCTGCACGCGAGGACGGAATACGAATATCCCGTCGTCCATTCGGAAGATGATAGCAGGGCAACGGTTGCCTGCCAGAGGCGGTGTAACCGCGATGTCGATTTCCGGACGACCCGTTCGTCATTTGGGTGCGACGGTCGGATGGCCGTCACCGGGGCGGCCATCGGCAGAGGCCGCGATGGAGGCAGACACGAGATGGCGAAGTACATGCTGCTCATTCGGGGTGGAAACGATTCCTGGGCGAATTTCACGCCGGAAGAGGTGCAACAGGCGACACAGCGATACACCGACTGGACCAACGAGCTGCGGGCAAGCGGGAGCCTGGTCGACGCCGACCGGCTGATCGATGGCGGCGTCGTCGTCCGGAAGGTAGATGGCCAGACGAAGGTCGACGGGCCCTACACGGAGACGAAGGAGATGGTCGGGGGCTACTACGCGATCGAGGCCAGCGACGAAGCCGCGGCGACAGAGGTCGCCAAGGGTTGCCCGGGGCTCGACTACGGCGCCACCGTCGAGGTACGCGCGTTCTGGGTCTGGTAACGATGGAGCAGCGGACGGACGAGCGGACACTGAACGCTGATCCCGCAACCGGCGTACCGCTGCTGGTTGACCACCTGTTCCGCCATCAGGCGGGGCAGGTGGTTTCGACATTGACTCGGCTGCTTGGGCCGCAGCACCTCGATCTGGCCGAGGACGTCGTCCAGGAGACGCTGATCAAGGCACTCCAGCACTGGCCCTTTGCGGGAGTTCCGGCCAATCCTGGGGGCTGGCTCCTCCAGGTCGCGCGCAATCACGCCCTGGATGTCCTCCGCCGGGACCGCTCCTTTCGGGGCAAGCAGGAGATCATCGCTCAGATCCTGGCGGAGGACACTGCCTCCGGCGACCCCGCCGTGGGCGCGGAAGACCTGGACAACGTCCTGCGCGACGACCAACTGCGGATGATGTTCACCTGCTGCCATCCGGCGATTGCCCCGCCGGCCCGGGTCGCGTTGACGCTCAAGACACTGGGCGGGTTCGGGGTGCCGGAAATCGCTCGGGCCTTTCTGACGCAGGAAACGACGGTCTCGCAGCGGTTGGTGCGGGCGAAGCGGGCGATCAAGCGTGGCGAGATCGCGTTCGCGGTGCCGGAGGCGGTGGACCTGCCGGAGCGGTTGGACTCTGTCCTGGAGGTTCTGTACCTGATCTTCAATGAGGGATACAGCGCGCACCAGGGGGAAGACCTGGTGCGCTTCGACCTGTGCGCCGAGGCGATCCGGCTGACATCGATCCTGGCGGAGCACCCGGCCGGGGATGCCCCGAAGGTGCAGGCGCTCCTTGCTCTCCTCCTGCTTCAAGCATCGCGCCTGCCGGCCCGAACCGATGCGGGCGGTGATCTCCTCCTCCTGGATGAGCAGGACCGGACGCTCTGGGACCGTCGCCTGATCGCGGCGGGGATCGTGGCGCTCGGACGATCGGCCCGCGGGAACGAGTTGTCCACCTATCACCTGCAGGCAGGGATCGCGGCGTGCTATGCCACCGCAACGGGCGCCGCCGAGACGGACTGGACGCAGGTGTTGGTCCATTACGACGACCTGGTCGCGCTCGACCCGTCGCCAGTGGCATGGCTAAACCGGGCGGTCGTGGTGGCGGAAGTCCGCGGGCCAGCGGCGGGCATGGTGGAGGTCGAACGCCTTCGCGAGATGCCCGGAATGCGCCGGTATCACCTGTATCACGCCACTCGGGCGGAATTGGCCCGGAGGATGGGCGATCGGGCGGCGATTGACGCTTACCAGGAAGCGCTAGCGTGCGCCACGAACGAGGCAGAGCGGCGATTTCTGGCGCGGCGGCTGGCGGAGGTTGAGGGCGACCTCGCCGGAAAGCAAAGTACAGACTGAATAGGATCGATCCGAATCGGACGTTGATGCGGTTTACAGTTTTTAGTCGATGCGTCTTTACAGGTGCCGCCCCTACCCCATATGTCAGCCTGTTGACTGGTTCGGCGACAGGGCACCTGTGCCTGGTCATGCCGCCCAGGGCGGGGTGACTCGTTGGCCGTCGGCGCCGAAGAAACCGACGCCGGAGGGGGCGATGAGGAGCCACTCGGCTGGCTCAGTCCCGAGCGTCTCCACCTGGTGGATCTGCCCGGCGGGAAGAATGACAGAATCTCCGGATTGAAGTTCCGCTCGCTCTTCGCTGGTGTGGACCGCGACCGAGCCGGTTAGGAGGAGAACGACTTCCTCGCGGTCGTGGTGATGATGTGGGCCGATACAGCCTGGCGCCTGTCGCTGGTGGATGACGCTGACGTCGGCGGCGCCGGTCGACGGTGTCGCGACCGGGCTGACCGCGTTGCCCTCGGTGCCGGTTGGGGTGAGTTCACCTGACTTGTTGATCTGCACGGTATCCTCTCCGATGCTTGGTCGACTTGGCCGCGGACCCGGCCACGACAAGATAGTAAATCCCATTGTCTAGTTAGTCAAGTAGGTGTACCAAATTGACAGTTGCGGCGGATGAGATGTCCAAACAGGCGGAATCGACCGGGGAGAGCGTCGGGCGGTTGTTGCTGCTCGCGTCCCGCGCCTACAGCGAGCGGGCATTGGATTTGATGCGAGCGCGGGGACATGTCGGCTTGGGGATGACCCACGCCCTGCTGCTGCCCCACATCGACGCGGCTGGCACCCGTCTGACTGTGCTGGGGACCAAGGCCGGAATCACCAAGCAGGCGGTGGGGCAGACGATTCGCGACCTGGAACGCCTGGGCTACGTCGCGCGCACCACCGACCCGCGCGACGGCCGGGCGGCGCTCGTTTCGCTGACCGACCGGGGCAAGGCGTTTCTGGCGGACGCACTGGCGATCCGGGCCCAGGTGGCATCGGAGTTTGTGACGGCGTTGGGCGAAGACGCTCTGGCGGATCTGCAGCGAAACCTCACGACGTTGATCGGGGCCAAACCCTTCTCTAGTTGAGGTGGGAAGTGTTCCGGCCAGCGCTATCGTCTCGCCAGGATGCCCGTCCTTGCCCGGAGTGCGGCGAGTGGCAGGTCGTCGCCAGCCGGGATCTCGCAGCAGTCGTCGCCAGAGATGACCGTGATCGTACTCTGGCCGCATACCCGGACCATTCCGGCCTCCGATTCGATGATGCAACTCGTGTGCTCGTCGATGCCCAGCACGACCGTGGACGGGGGCAACATTGCACGCAGGCGGCCGAACCGCTCCACGCCCATATAGCAACGCGACGTATCGAGGTGTTCGCCGCCTTCGCGGTTGTTCCAGTGGGGGATGACGGTCAGGTCGAGGCCGAGCGGGGCGAAGAGGTCGAGTCCGGTCCGCCAGCCGAGGTCGTCGCCCGCCTTGTAGATCTCATAGACGGGGAGGACGTGCGTGCCGAAGGCGATGGCGGCGGCGCTTGCCAGGGCGAGACCGGCGCCATCCGCCCACCGCGACCGAATCCGGTCGAGGGTCGCGGTCCCGGCCAGCGTGCGCGCGGCATAGGTGGGGCTGCCTGGTCCGGCAAAGATGTAGGTTGCGCCATCCAGATTGGCGGCAACGGCGGAGTCGTTTGGATCAGCGCCCGGTTGCCCAATGCCTCGGGCGGGCACGATCGTGACCTCCGGCCGGTAGTTCTGGAGGCTGTGCTCGACGAAGTCCCGCAGCTTTTCGGTCACGTGGTCGACATTCGGTTGGAAGCCGGCCGGCGTCTCCAGGATGGCCACCCTGGCCGGTACCAGCAGCGACCGCAATACGGATTCTTGTGCCTGGCGGCCGTGCCGGGCGGTTTCTCCGGAGCCAAACAAAATGACTGGACCGTACGCCATGGGGTCATTGCTCCACTCGCTCGATTCGCGTGCAGCACGTGGCTTGCCACGAAGTTGCGAAGTGACGGCCAGCACAGATCTTGACCGTAAGTGGTAGATTGACAATTCGCACAATGAGCGAGACCGCCGTCATCACTGGGGATGACCTCGGGGCGCCAACGCGTGCGCGCCGCCGGGGCAGGTGCCCGGCGCCTGTTGGCCACATAGCTAGCTAAGCGGACCTCAGTAAAGGAAACGGCGTGGAGATCTCCACCCAGGGCAACCCAGAAGAAGGGCTCGACTACCGGCGCCGCTATCGCGGCCTGATCGGCGTCAACTCGAAGGTCCCCATCCGGGACCGGGCGATCCTCTCGCTGGTCTACACGCCCGGCGTGGCCGAGGCGTGCCTGGCGATCCGCGACAATCCGCTCGCCTCGTTCGACCTCACCTGCCGGGGTAATACCGTCGCGATCCTGACGGACGGCTCCGACATCTTCGGTCGGCACGGCGGCCCGCCCGAGGCGGCCATCCCGATCGCCGAGGGCAAGAGCGTCATCTTCAAGACCTTTGCCGGGGTGGATGCCTTCCCTGTCTGCGTCGACACCCACGATCCCGGCGAGATCGTCGAGATCGGAACCGCGATCGCATCCACCTTCGGGGCGATCTGCATCGACGACATCTCGACGCCGCGCGCCTTTACCGTGCTGGACCACCTGGAGAAGGCCGTCGACGTGCCGGTCTTTTCCAACCAGCACCACGGCTCCGCCATCCTCGTGCTCGGCTCCCTTCTCAATGCCGCCAAGGTGGTGAACAAGCGGCTGGAGGAGATGAGCGTCGTGATCAGCGGCGCGGGGGTCGCCGGGATCGGCGTCGCCCGCCTCCTCACCCGAGCCGGGGTGAAGCGGCTGGTGGTGTGCGACAGCGCCGGGGCGATCTACAAGTACCGCCCGGAGCGGATGAACTGGGCCAAGTCCTACGTGGCCAAAGAGACCAACCTCGACGGCCGCCGCGGCTCGCTGGCGGACATGCTCAAGGGCGCGGACGCCTTCATCGGCCTCTCGACCGGCAGCATCGTCACCGAAGAGATGATCCGCTCGATGGCGCCGGACCCGATCGTCTTTGCCCTCTCGGTGCCGGTGCCGGAGATCACGCCGGAGGAGGCGCGCGAGGGTGGCGCCAGGGTGATCGCTACCGGGCGCTCCGACTACCCCAATACGATGGACGTGGCGCTGGTCTTCCCGGGCGTCTTCCGCGGGTTGCTCGATTGCCGGGCCCGGAACATTCGCCTGCGCATGCTTCGCTACTCGGCCCAGGCGCTGGCCGAGATGGTTGGCCCGGGGGAACTGCACGCCGATCACATCGTGCCCAATTTGTTCGATTTCCGGGTTGCGCCGGAGATCGCGGCGGCGGTCGTGCGTGGCGCGAACGAGTCGGGCGAGGCCTCACGGGAGATCGAGCCCGAGGTCGTGGCCGAGCGCACGCGGCGATACGTCTACGAGGGCCGGTTGACTCCAGCCCGCCCGAGCACGCGCGACGAGAACAAGACATTTCGCGAGGAGGCGCTGGAGCTGCGGGAGCGCCACGGCGGGGTGCTTGAGATCCACTCCAAGATCCCCATCCGCGACCACTACATCCTCAACTTGCTCTGCCTTCCGCCCGCGGCACTTGAGCCAGCCCGGGTGATCCGCGACGATCTCTCCAAGGTGACGGAGCTGACCTCGAAGGGCAACCTCGTCGCGATCGTGACGGACGGCTCGGCCGTGCTGGGTCTGGGGGATATTGGCCCGCAGGCTGCCCTGCCGGTGATGGAGGGTAAGGCGGTCCTCTTCCAGAGCCAGGCGGGGGTGCAAGCGTTCCCGATCTGCCTGGCCGCGCGCGATCCCGACGACATCGTGCGCATCGTGAAGCAGATCTCGCCGAGCTTCGGTGGGATCAATCTGGAAGATATCTCCGCACCGCGCTGCTTTGAGATCGAAGCCAAGCTACGCGAAGCGCTCGATATGCCGGTCTTCCACGACGACCAGCACGGGACCGCGATCGTCGTCGCGGCGGGACTGATCAACGCCCTCAAACTACGCGGCAGCACGATGCGTGAGGTGCGGATCGTGATCAACGGGGGAGGCGCCGCCGGGATCGCGGTCTCGAAGCTGCTTCTTGCGCTCGGCGCCGGCGATCTGGTCATTTGCGACCGCTTTGGTGCGATCTACGAGGGCCGCTCGGAGAGGATGGACGCCAGCAAGCAGGCGATCGCGGCGATCACCAACAGGGACTGTCGTATCGGGCCGCTTTCGGAAACGATCCAGGGTGCGGATATCTTCATCGGCCTGTCGGCAGGTGGGGCGCTGACGCCTGAGATGGTCCGGACCATGGCGCCGAACCCGATCGTCTTCGCGTTGGCGAACCCGGTGCCGGAGATCTCGCCAGAGCTGGCCAGGGAGGCGGGAGCGCTCGCGGTCGCGACCGGGCGCAGCGACTTCCCCAACCAGATCAACAACTCCCTCGCCTTCCCGGGCGTCTTCCGGGGGGCGCTCGACGTCAAGGCGCGGGTCGTCAACGACGAGATGAAGACCGCGGCGGCGCATGCCATCGCCGATCTGGTCGCGCCGGACGAGTTGACCGCGGACTACCTGATTCCCTACTCGCTCGACCTCCGGGTTGCGCCCCGGGTGGCGGCGGCGGTGGCGGAAGCGGCGGTCGCGACCGGTGTGGCCGGGGTTCATCTGGAGCCCAAAGAGGTCGAAGCCCGTTGCCGCGACCTGGTGTATGAGGGAACGATCACGCTCTAACGCTAACCTGCTCGTACCGACGATGAGAAGGCCGTCGGAGCGTGCTCCGACGGCCTTCGTGCGCGACATTGAATCTGGGTGAATGCTCGCGTAGGATCGCCCTACGGCGTCGTCCACGCCGAACCTCCGATCCGGCGCTCACGCCGCCGGCCCGAGGAGGCAAAGGGGCTCGGTCGCTTGGAGGATACACTGTTCGTCCCGATTCGGCGCCTCCACGGAAGGCAGCGCTATGGTCATCAGAATCATCGTCGAGAAGGGCGCGGTTGAACTGCCGATGAACTTCGAACAGTTTGGGATCGAAGATGGGACGGTGTTGCTCGCGGAGGCGGGAGCGGACGGGATCGTCCTGCGCCCGGAGATGGCCGGCTGAGAACGACTTCGAGATCGAGATCTACACCAGAACGAAAGGCCGAGTTCTTTCTGAACAACGCCACGGACGATGACGATAGTTGGGCTAGGGCCGAGGTCGAACGGATGGGATTGAATCCGACGACATCCGCACGAGCCGATTGGTGCTGATGCCGAATCCGTCGGCCGAGATGTTCTCGATGCGAATGTTCTATTCGGCGTCGTACTCCGAGCGTTCATCGTACGTCGAATCTGGTCATTTGGTCCGATCAGGTTGTCCTCCTGACGACCGAATATGCAATCGATGAGGCACGCCGGAACTTCCGGACATGCGTCGCCGAGCTTACAGTCGTTTGCGGGCGGTGAGACTGTCACTCCGCAAAGCGAGATTGGATCGAGTTCCCGGAGATCGTGCTCCGGCAAAGGATCGACCGATTCTCCAGCTGCATCGCCGCGCAGGCGACGCATCTAATAACCGGGGATCGTAAGCACTTTGGCCGCTACTTCGGTCAGCGAATCGGCACACTTCTGGTGATGAGCCCCAACATGTATCGGCCGGCGCCAGATATCGACCGATCCAACGATTGACTACCGCGGCCGAGCATCTTAGGATCGGAGAAACGGCGTCGCCTGCGCCGAACCTCCGATCCGGCGCTCACGCCGCCGGCCCGAGGAGGCAAAGGGGCTCGGCCTCGGGCGTTCCTCCGACGTTCTTCACCCGGGCGGGCGGTCCCGGATGCGTGAGGTCCGCGACGGCGCGCCGGTGAGGAACGCGCCATGACCAAAGACAAAGCCGAAAAGGCGGCGATCCGCGCCCGGATGGCCAAGACAGGCGAGCGGTATACGACTGCCCGGCACTACCTCCTCGATCAGCATCTCGCGACCGACGTAGATCCGGACGTGCCGGCCGCGAGCGGTGCAGACGTCCTGGAGACAGCATCGCAGCCCGCGCCTGAGCCCCAGATGCCGCCGCGGGCCGCCAATCCCGGCATGAGCGACGAGGCGATCCAGCGCGGCACGGGCAAGACCTGGGACGAGTGGTTTGCGCTGCTTGACGCCTGGGGCGGGACGGATCAGACACATACGGAGATCGCCCGATACGTGCACGACGAGTACGGGGTTGAAGGATGGTGGGCACAAGGGGTCGCGGTCGGCTACGAGCGCGCCCGGGGAATCCGGGTTCGACACCAGCAGCCTGACGGATTCAGCGTCAGCGCGAGCAAGACTTTTCCAGTGTCGGTCGAGCGGGTGTTCGCCGCGTTCGTGGATGACGGCTTGCGCGACGGCTGGATCGAGCCGGGTGCCTTGCGGCTGCGCACCGCTCAGCCTTACCGGTCCGCCCGCTTTGATGTCCTACTCCCCGGCGCGCCGGGGACCAGGATCGAGGTCTATTTCACCGCCAAGAGCGAGACCAAGACGAGTGCCGCCGTGCAGCACTCGAAGCTTGCCGATGCCGAGTCGATCGAGCCATGGCGGGCGTTCTGGAAAGAGCGTCTGGCGCGCCTTGTCGATCTCCTCAAGGCAGGGTGATCGCAGGGACTCCGGGCCTGATAGCAGGCACGCATGAGCCCCCGGCGCCAACCGGGGGCTCATGGGGGTCGTGTGAGACGGACGGCGGAGGGAAAGGGGGGATGCCGCCGCCTCCCCATTCGGCAGCGTATCCCAGGAACCCGGTGGGCCGCCGATACGAACGGATAAGATTTCCGTTCCATTGAGCCCGTCTTCGGACCACAATGCTTCAGCTTCGCCGCCGGGGGCGCCGGCGCTGGTGTTGCGATCGGACCACGCGTGGCCACCGCTCCGGCAGTGCGACCGGTAGGTCTCGGGGACGCGGGCCGTCGAGGCGGAAACGCACAACCACTAACCGCGAGATGAAGATGACCCCGATCGCGACAAGGGCGACGGCGGTGGCGTCCAGCTCGGTCTCTCGCAGAGCAAAGTAGAGGGCACTGCCGAATGTGGCCAGGAGGGCGTAAATGTCACGCTTGAAGATGACCGGGGTGGTGCCGGAGAGCAGGTCGCGCATGATGCCGCCGCCAACTCCGGTGATCGTTCCGAGAAGGACTGCGGTGATCGCCGGACAGGCCGGCCTGATCGGCCTTGTCGGCGCCGACCACAGAGTACAGGCCGAGCGCGGCGGCATCGAGGACAATGAGAAGTCCCTGAAACTGGTTGAGCGTGCCGGCGAAGAAGAATCCGAGTCCGGTGGCCGCCAGGACCGCGATGAGGTAGCGCTCGTCGCGCAGGGCGGCCGGGGCGCCCTGGCCGAGCAAGACATCGCGGATGATGCCGCCGCCGAGGCCAGCGACCAACGCCAGGGCCGCGACCCCGCCGACATCGAACTCATGCCCCTTGGCGGCCAGGAGGGCGCCGCTAAGGGCGCTCACGAGCACGGCGGCGAGTTCGATCCAGTCCGGGATCGCGACATCGATCGTCCCCGGCATCCTGCGCTCCCCCGCGATCGGTCATTGGCGTGGTCGTAGCCCGCGTGTCTCTTCCGCCAGAAGCATACGGGCGCGGCAAGCTTCTTGCCCCAGTTGCCGCCAGCTGGGCCCGGACCATTTGGGCGAACCTGGACAAGCCAGGACGCACATACTCGGAATACTTGTTGTCGGCCGCTGATGGTCAGAATGGTGTCGTGATGCCGCGTTACGCCGCTGGTACCGTTCGGGCACTTCTCAAGACCGATCACGTGTCGGACTCGACCCGGGCGGTGTTGCGCGCCCGTCTGGACCGGCTCCAAGTACGTGAACCTGAGTTCTTCACGGAGAACGAGTTTGCGGTCCTGCGCGCAGTCTGTGATCGCCTGATGCCTCAGCCGGATCGGACGCCACCGATTGACGTTGCGGGCGACATCGATCGGCGGTTGGCCACTGGCGCGACTGACGGCTGGAGGTATGACGTACTACCGGCCGACGGTGAGATGTACCGAGCACTTATCGGTGGGCTCGATGCCCTGGCGCGACAGCACGGTGTGAACGGATTCCCAGCTCTGGACATGAATACCCAGAACGAGGTCTTGGCCAGAATCCAACGTGGCGACGTGACGGGTGAGCCCTGGGATCGGATACCGGCCGTCAGGTGCTTTGAAGAGGTGCTGGCCGAGGTGGTGGAGATCTACTACGGTCATCCGCTGGCGCAGGAAGAGATCGGCTATGTCGGTATGGCTGACTTGCCAGCCTGGACGAAGGTCGGCCTGGATGAGCGCGACGAGCGTGAGCCACTTCCCCTAAGGACCCCATGAGGCCAGGGAAGATGCGCACGTATTCGACAAGCGAGACGGTCGACGTGGTGGTTGTCGGAACGGGTGCGGGCGGGGCACCGGTCCTCGCTCGCCTCGCTCGGGCGGGGCTGTCGGTCGTCGCATTGGAAGCAGGGCGGGCCTGGAATGCCCCAGAGGAGTTCGCGACGGACGAGCGGGCCCAGCACGGGATCTTCTGGACCGACGAACGCCTCAGTGCGGGCGAACACCCGCTCCCGTTCGGGCGAAACAACAGCGGCTGCGGTGTCGGTGGGGGGACACTCCACTTCACGGCGTATGTCCCGCGACCGCCGGCGGCGGATTTTCGATTGCGCAGCGATTTTGGAGTTGGCGAGGACTGGCCGATCGATCCGGCCGAACTTCGCCCGTACTTCGATGAGGTCGAACGCTTCCTGGGCGTTTCCGGCCCGTCACCTTATCCCTGGGACCCGGCCAGGACGCCGTACCCGCTACCGCCGCTGCCACGAAATGGTCCGGCGCAGCTGATGGAGCGCGGTTGCGCCGCACTCGGAGTTCGCACCGCACCAGCCGCGAACGCCGCACTGTCAGCGCCGTACTTTCAGGAGGGACTGGGGTGGCGGCTGGCCTGTACAAACCGAGGGTTTTGCCAGGCGGGCTGCTCGATTGGAGCGAAGGGCAGTGCCGACGTCACCTGGCTGCCGTTTGCAGTGCGTCATGGGGCGGAAATTAGGCCGGAATCGTTTGCGGTTGGCTTTGATCAGGATTCGAACGGGCGAATCTCGGCGGTCCGTTATCTCGCACAGGGCCGTGAATGGCGACAGCGGTGTCGGGCGGTGGTGCTCGCCGCCGGAGCCATCGAGACGCCGCGAATGCTCTTGCTCACCGGGTTGGCCAATGGCAGCGGCCAAGTTGGGCGCAACTTCATGGCCCATGTCGGCATGCAAGTCTGGGGCACGTTCTCGGAGATGGTGCGGCCGAACAAGGGTATCCCGGGCGGGTTGATCTCAGAGGATATGCACCGGCCAAAGGACGCCACCTTTGCCGGCGGGTACGTGCTTCAGAGTATCGGCATCATGCCGGTAACCTACGCTGGACAATTGGCGCGGGGTCGAGGACTGTGGGGACCGGCGCTGCGCGCGGCGATGCAGGGGTACAACAACGCGGCGGGCATCAACATCCTGGGCGAGTGCCTGCCATCGCCTGAGAACTTTCTGGAATTGTCGAACGAACTGGACGCTCGCGGTCTGCCAAAGCCACGCGTCTGGTTCTCGGCAGGCCCAAATGAGCGGGCGATGGAGGCGCATGCTGAGACACTCATGCGAGCGATCTGGTCCGCGGCGGGTGGCACCGATCTTTGGTCGTTCCCCCGATACGCCCATACCATCGGCACCTGCCGAATGGGCAGCGACCTGAAGACGTCGGTGGTCGATCCCGACGGTTGCAGTCACGAGATCGGCAACCTCTGGATCTCGGACAACTCGACGTTCCCGAGTGCCCTGGGCGTCAACCCGACATTGACGATCATGGCCCTTGCCCTCCGCACCGCCGACCGGTTCCTCGCCCGTCTCAATCGTCAGGAGGCGTAGATCCGGAGGCTTCGGTATAGTGCCGGGCCAGTCAGGGCGATCTGGACCAGCGACTGAAGGGCGTGACGATGGGTGTGATCGAAGGGTGGCGACCATGATCCGGGTGGCGGTGATCGGGGCGGGCGGCATGGGGGCCGTCCACATCCGTGTGCTGGCGGCGATGGAGGATGTCCAGATCACCTGGATCGCCGATCAGCATCTGGAGCGGGCAAGGGCCGAAGCGGACGCCGTCGGGGCGCGGGCGACGACCGACAACCTGGAGGCGATCGGGGCGACGGATGTCGACGCGGTCATCGTGGCAACGCCGACGCCGTTTCACCGACCAGTCGTCGAGCAGGCAGCCGCGCACGGGAAGCACGTCTTCTGCGAGAAGCCGATCGCGCGGACGGTCGAGGACGCGGCGGCGATGATCGCAGCCTGCGACGCCGCCGGGGTCCGGCTCATGGTCGGGCACGTCGTCCGCTTCTTCCCGGAGTACGCCCGGGCCCGAGAGGTGCTCGACGCGGGCACACTGGGCACGATCGGCACCGTGCGCACCTCTCGCTTGAGCTTCAGCCCGCAGGGCACTCGGGCATGGTTCAACGACCTGGAGCAGAGCGGCGGGATGGTGGTCGATCTGATGATCCACGAACTCGACACGCTGCGCTGGTGGTTCGGCGATGTCGAGAGGATCTACGCCAAGGGCCTCTCTTTCACCCCGTACCAACCGACACGCGACTACGCGCTGGCCACCCTGCGGTTTGCGAGTGGCGTCATCGGCCACGTCGAGGCGTCGTGGGCACATTCGGGGTTTCGAACCTTGTTCGAGATCTTCGGGGAGCACGGTACGCTGAGGCACGACAGCGAGGCATCGACCTCGATCCGGCTGGAGCGCTCGAACTGGGTGGATCTGGCTCCAGGGATGGGGCCGCGGGCGCCGGTGTCGTATCGTGGGCATTCCGGCGATCGGCCGTACGCGGCCGAGTTGCGCCACTTCTTCGACTGCATCGAGAATGGGATGCCGTTTCTCACCGAAGGGGTCGACGGGTTGCGCGCTCTCGAGGCTCTCACTGGCAACCCTGGAGTCGATCCGCACCGGCCAGCCGGTGACGCTCGGCACGCCAAACGGGCGGAGAACGGAGCAGGCACGATGACGGTGCGATTGGGAATGCTCGGGTATGCCCACGTCCACGCGCCTGGTTTTGCCCGGATCGCCGGCCGGTTGCCTGGTGCAGAGCTCGTCGCTATTGCCGAGGCGGATGCCACGTTGCGCGCGACCGCCGCGGCACACACCGGCGTCGTCACTGTCGCCGATCCCGCGACCCTTCTGGCGAGGAGCGACATCGACGCGGTGATCGTGATGTCGGCAACGGCGGAGCATGTGTCGTTGATCGAGGCGGCGGCGGCCGCCGGCAAACACGTCCTCTGCGAAAAGCCGCTGGCGACGACGTATGCCGATGGCGTGGTGATAGTTGAGACCTGTCGCCGGCACGGCGTCAAGCTGCAAACGGCCTTCCCGATGCGGTATAGCCCTGCGTCGATCGCGCTGCGCCGGGTGGTGCGCTCGGGCGAGTTAGGCGAACCTCTCATGGTCAAGGCGACCAACATCGGCCAGTACCCGGGCGGGTGGTTCGGCGATCCAATTCTGGCCGGGGGCGGGGCGGTGATGGACCACGTGGTGCATGTCGCCGACATGCTGCGTTGGATCTTCAACGCGGAGATCACCGAGGTTTACGCCGAGGTCGATACGCGGCTGCACCCGGGTTTGGCCGTCGACGATGTTGCGATCCTGACGATGACGCTCGACAACGGGGTCATTGCCACGCTCGATCCAAGCTGGGCCCGCCCGAAGTCGTGGCCGACCTGGGGTGGGCTGACCATCGACGTGATCGGCAGCGAGCAGGTGGCCTCGCTTGACGCGTTCCGCGAGAACATCGAACTGTTCGACGACCGAGCGGACGGGCACAACTACCGGCTGCTTCCCTGGGGGATCGACAGCAACATGGCTCTGGTCCAGGCCTTTGTTGACGCCATCGTCAGCGATACAACACCGCCGATCACAGGTGAAGATGGGCTGGCGGCAACGGCGGTTGCGCTTGCTGCCTATGAGTCGGCAAGAAGGGCGGAGGCGGTGCGGGTTCCAGAGGTGCTGATGGTGTCGGGTAGCGCCGGAGTTGCCCCCTAACCCCCAGCCCCCTTCCCCCGCTGCGGCAAGGGGAAGGGGGGAGACGCCCGGTGTGGCAGGGGCTACGGGGTCAGGAGATCCGCGATGACCCAGCCCGTCGTGCCGTTGTAGGAGATGGCGGCGTAGCCGTTTTCGTAGCCGTCGTAGGTCAGGGTGACCGTGGTTCCGGCGGGGATGAGGACGATCACCTCGGCGTCGTCGCGGGGTTCAGTCAGCAGGTTCACGTCTGCCAATGTGGTCCGGGGTTCGTCGTCTGATGCGTCGCCGGCGGAGACGGAGGACGTGTCGGATGAGGTGGTTGTCTCTCCGGTGATCTCGGCGGCGATCTCGGCCGGGGCGATCACCTCGGTTGAGAGCCAGCCCTCGACGCCGTCGACGGTAACAGGGACGAAGCCGTTGCTCGCCTCACCGATGGCGGTGGCGTAGGTGCCGAACGGCACAACCTGGACGACCGGTTCGTCCTCTCCGGGCCCCTCGCGCAGATTGGAGTCGATCACCGTAATGAGATCGGGCGCGGGCGCGGTTGTCGAGGTGGTGGCTGTGTCCGATGACGTTTCGGCGCTTTCGGGAGTTGCTTCCTCGTCCGGGTCGACAAACTCGATGTATTCGGCCACTGCCCAACCGAGGTCTCCCTCGAAGTAGACGCGATTCCAATCATCGCCATCGTCATCAGTTTGCAGATCCACCACGCGGACTTCACTGCCCTCTGGCATCTCCTGAATCACATCGTCGTCGGTGCTTGGGCCCTCGCGGAGGTTTAGCTCGCCGGTGGTCACTGCCAGGTTGTCTTCTTGGTCTTCGTGCACGAGGAAGGGGATATAGGCCCAGCCGGCATCCTCCTCGTAGTTCACAGGCAGGTAGTCGTTGACGGCCTTGCCATCCCCGGCGATCGTGACGATTGAGTCCTGAGGCATCATCTGGATGACGTCGGCTCCGACCTCGGCCTCTTCGCGAAGGTTGAGGTCTTCAACCACGATCATGCGGTCTCCCGGAGAGACTGCGAATGGGGATTGGTCTTCGTCCGAGTCCTCGGCGCCGGAGTCATCTTCGGCGGCATCGGTGTCGCCGCCGCTGTCCGCGTCGTCCGCGGAGTCCGAGTCCGCCTCGGCGGTGGCGTCGCCATCGTCGTCCTGGGATTGCGCGGAGTCATCCGCTGCGTCCTCAGCGGCCGGGGTCGGCGTCGTGTCGGTTTCGACGATCTGATCGCCGGCATCCTGGGCCGCGATAAACCGCGGCTGGCTGGCCCCGAGCAAGGAGCGCCAGGCAGACGGCAATCACGGCCGTCACGCGTCGATGATGCATGGTGGGTCCCCCCTTGTCGTCACTGTGCCCAACTCGTTGGCGGGCGGTGTCCTCCCTGCGGTTGCCTGGTCGGCAAATCCGCATTGACACGTCGGGCGCGCCGCGAGTCGCGCGCACAGTGGGCCTGCCGATCGGTCCCTCCACCTAGGCAGAATCCCAAGAAGCAACTGCTTCTTGCCCACGAGTCTATCCTGCCCCTACAAGTTCCATGCCGCGCTCGTGTGGGGAGAGGCCCGGGTAGAATGGCGATTCCGGGTTCGCCCGCGGCCGGATATCGCGGCGTTACTGCTCGGGATGAGGCGGATTCATCCACTCTGGAAGCGAGGCAAGCGTGACAGCGACGACGACCTACGGGAACTACATTGGCGGCGAGTGGCGCCCCGCGGCCACTGGTAAGACCTTCGAAAATCGCAGCCCTGCCAACACCGATGATCTGATTGGGCACTTCGCGGCCAGCGGGGCCGAGGATGTCGACGCGGCCGTGACCGCCGCCGCCGAGGCGGCCGACGGCTGGCGGCGGACATCCCCGATCGCCCGGGCGAACATCCTGTTCAAGGCGGCCGAGATCCTGGCCAGCCGGACCGAGTCGATCGGGCGCGAACTGACCCGGGAAGAGGGCAAGACGCTCAAGGAGGGCATCGGCGAGACGGGCCGCGCCGTCCAGATCCTGCGCTACTTCGCCGGGGAGGCGCAGCAGCCGCACTGGCGAGCACTACCCCTCGGCCAACCCACACACGCTGCTCTACACCTCGCGGGATCCGCTGGGGGTCGTCGCGCTCGATCACCCCCTGGAACTTCCCGATCGCGATTCCGGCCTGGAAAACCGCACCCGGCCCTGGCCTTCGGCAACACGGTCGTGTTCAAGCCCGCCAGCTACACCCCGCTCTGCGCCGTCCGCCTGACCGAGGCGCTGGCCGACGCGGGACTGCCGGCGGGCGTGCTCAACCTCGTCACCGGCAGCGCCGGCGCGGTGGGCGATCCGCTGGTCAAGGACGAGCGGGTGGTCGGCGATCTCGTTCACTGGCTCGAATCAGGTCGGGAGCCGAATTGCGCATGCTGGCGGCCCAGCGCGGTGCGAAGCTCCAACTGGAACTGGGCGGCAAAAACCCGGCGATCGTGCTGGCGGACGCCGATATCGAGCACGCTCTGACCCACGTCGTCAACGGGGCGATGATGAGCACCGGCCAGAAGTGCACGGCCACCAGCCGGGCGATCGTCGATCGCAAGCGTGGCGGATGCCTTCACGGACAAGCTCGTCAGCCGGATCGGCGCACTGACGGTCGGGGACCCGCTCCAGTCGGACACCCAGATCGGCCCGCTCATCTCCGAGGAGGCGGCCGAACGGGTCGCTGGCGAGGTCAGCGCCGCCAAGGACGCGGGTGTGAGCCTGCTGACGGGCGGTGGCCGCCTGCGCGAGAACGGCACCAGCAAGGGCCACTTCGTGGCGCCGGCCCTCTTCGCCGGGGTGACATCCGGACTCGCGCCTGGGCCAGGAAGAGCTGTTCGGGCCGGTGCTGGGCGTGATCCCGGTCGATGAGCTGCGACGAGGCGATGGCGGTCGCCAATAGCGTCCGCTTCGGCCTGTCGGCGTCGCTGTTTACCCGAGATCTGGGCAAGGCGCTCGCCTTCGCCCGCGAGATCCAGGCCGGCATCGTTCACGTCAACAGCGAAACGGCCGGCGCCGAGCCGCAGGTGCCGTTCGGCGGGATGAAGGGCAGTTCAGTCCTACTCCCGCGAGCAAGGCAAGGCGGCCAGGGAGTTCTTCACCCAGGTGAAGACGGTCTACATGGATCCGCCGCCGATGTAGAGACGTGAGACGTGAGACATGAGACGTGAGTGGCCAGTGAATTGCTAGAGGTCGTGGGAACATAGGCATGGGCGGCGAGAACGCTTTCGTTCTCACTCGTCTCACGTCTCACCGTCTCACGACTGGAGGAATCAGATGGCACGGGGGCAATCGAGCGCTCGGCGACTGCTGTTTGGAAGGGTGATCTTCTGGGTGGCAGCGGCATGTTCTACAGCGCAAGTGGGGCGCTCAGGGACCAGATGGTGACGTGGGCGGCTCGGACGGAGTCGTCCGATGGGAAGACAAGCCCGGAGGAACTGGTTGCCGCCGCCCATGCGACCTGCTACTCGATGGCTTTTTCCCACTACCTGTCGACGAACTTCACGGCGCCAGATCACCTCGAAGTGACCTCAACGGTCGGTCTAGGCCCGAAGGAAGGCGGTGGGGTGCAGGTGAACTACTCCCACCTGACAGTGCGCGGGAAGGTGCGAGGCTTCGACCAGGACGGCTTCCAGAAGGCTGCGACAGAAGCGGAGAAGGGTTGCCCGATCTCGAACCTGCTCCGCAACGGCGCTGAGATTACGGTCGAAGCGACGCTGGAAGGGTAATCTCTGCTCCGTGGACGCCAGGTTGAAACCTGGCGCTGAACTTACGAAGTCCCTCCGGGACTGGAGTCGGGGCGGGCAAGGTGCCGGACCTTGCCCGCCCCGGCGTTTACCGTGTACCTGAGGAGCGGGGCCATGGCGATCGACGTATCTCCCGAATCTCGCATCGCCACCCGTGTCGCGCAGGCGTTCGCGGTCTATTCGGGGGTGGAGGCGGTCGCTTGGGCTGGGTCCTGGACCGCCGGGTTTGGCGGGGATAACTCGGACATCGACCTGTATGTCTACGCGGCCGACGAGGTGCCGGTGGCGGTGCGGAGGGAGATCGCCGGCCGGTATGCCGCCCCGGATCCGGCACCGGAGATCGACAACCGGTTCTGGGAGACCGGCGATGAATGGCGCGATGCGGCGAGCAGCTTTTGGGTCGACATCATGTACCGGTCGCCGGCGTGGGTTGAGGACGAGCTGGCGCGTGTGCTTGACCGGCATGAGGCATCGACGGGGTACACGACGGCGATCTGGCACAACCTGCGGACGTCCCGGATCCTGTTCGACCGCCAGGGGTGGTTGCAGGGGCTTGTGCAACGGGCCAACCAGCCGTATCCGGAGCCGTTGCGTCAGGCAATTATCGCCAAGAATCTGCCGCTCTTACGGCAGGCTCATTCGTCCTATCTGGCGCAGATCGAAGCGGCGGTGCTTCGGGCCGACGCGGTCGCGATCAATCACCGGATCGCGGCGTTCCTGGCGAGCGTGTTCGACATTATCTTCGCGATCAATCGCGTGCCTCACCCAGGAGAGAAGCGCCTGTTGGCCCACGTCGACGCCAGTTGCCCTGAGCGTCCGCTCGATCTGGCCGATCAGGTCAATGACATTATCGGCCAGGCCGGCAATGAACGGGCGGTGCTCGGACTAATCGAGCGGATCTGCACCGAGATGGAGTTGCTCGTCAGGGAGGCGGGCCAGCCAGCCGATGCCGAGCCTTAGCCCACGGGCCACGGCGTCGAGACCTGCCGGGTGAACAGGATGTCGAGGAGGGCGCGAGCTTCGCCGGATGCGACCGAGCAATCGGCGAAGGCGTACTCCAGCTCGGTAACAGAGCGGGATCCCAGAATCAGTTGCGAGAGCGTGAGACCGGGGAAGGACGCTAGGCCAGAGCTGTCGCGCGTTGGGTCCCAGTGTTCCACCGCCACGATCTTGCCCGCGGCGAACGTGATCGCGAGCCCCGATCGGTAGAGGTTGATCCGAAGTGATCCGTCGTATCCAGCTAGAGCAGACTCCGCCAGCTTCCGCTCTAGAGCAGGGGCGACGAGGCGCAGAAACCGGAGATAGTCCGGAATGCGGACATAGAAGAAGAAATCCCGCCGGCTGGGGACGAACGAACCCGGAAATGCCGCCAGGAGCGGATGGTTCAGTCCGCCGGTGATTGCGATTCCGGTCAGTGGTCCGCTGGCAGCCACCTGGGATTCGCCGATCGCGCGCAGCCGGCGGAGCAGAGCGATGCCAACGGTTCGCCAGGAGAACCCCGGAGCGACCTCGCACCACGTCACGGTGACCTCACCGCCTTCGCGCCGGCCGACGTAGGCCAGCGCCCCGGCCACTTGACCGTCCACGGTTTCCAGGAACTCGACCGAATGGACGTAGTCGCTGCCCGGGTCGCGCGCGAAGATCTCGTAGCGCCAGAGGGCGTCATCCCGCTCGACGTTGATCAGCGAGCGAGCGGCGACCTGGGCAGCGATGGACTTCAAGGCCGGGAGGTCGTCGGGCGTCACGGGCCGCACGCGGAACGGACCATCCGCGGTGGAGTCGGGCGCGGGGAACCGGTGGGCTGGCGCGATCAGGCCGCTGACGCCGAGCGCTGGCTCGTACCCGAACTGGCGGTAGTAATTGGGAATTCCGGTGATGACCTGGAGGTTTTGACCGGCCGCCTCACCCCAAACGTGAAGCGTGCGGAACTGCTCGCGCACCAGACCACGGCGACGATACTCGGGATCGGTGGCGATCAACTCCGGCCGGCCGGTAGCCACCGAAACTCCGCCATAGCTCCAGGTTTGGGAGATCAGCATCGACGACGAGACGATCTGCTTCGTGACGGAGTCCTCGACGATCAGAACATGGTCGTGGGCGCCAGTTGGGTGGTCTCCGCGAAGCAGATCGCGGGTCCAGGCGGCGGCGACCGTGTCATATGGCTGCTGGTGCATCCGGCCGCTGAATTCGGAAAGTTGCTGATTATCGGCCGGGGTGGCGCGACGGAGAACGAGGCCATCGCCGAGATCGCGCGGAACATCGACGGTGGTCATCGAAGGTCATTCTCCTTCTCATCCGAGGCGCACCGCCTCAATTGCCCCGCCCCGTTACCCTATGAGTGGGCACCGATGAGCCACAGGTCCGCCCCTACAAGACCAACCGGGTGGCAGACGCCAGGCGCCCGAGAGGGATGTAAGAACGGGAGGCCCTGGACATCACGCCTGGGGCCGCCCGCGCTATCTGCCTTCCTGCCTCTACCGCCCGTCCAGGAGGTGCTCTTCAAAGAATTCGACGATGTCGGTCATGGATTTGAGTTCGTTCTCGCGCTTGGTGAAGCCGTGGCCTTCGTCCTCGTAGACATCGTAGCGAACAGTGACGTTGCGGGCGCGGAGGCGCTCGACGATCTGGTCGCTCTCGCTCTTGACCACGCGCGGGTCCTGGGCGCCCTGGATGACGAACAGGGGGGCGGTGACCTGATCGACGTAGGTGATAGGAGAGCGCTCCATCAAGAAATCGACTTCGGTCTCCGGGTTGCCGACCCAGGTGTCCATGAACCGGCGCCAGGTGGGCGGGACGGCCTTGGCAAACGTGACGAGGTTTGCTGGTCCGACGATATCGACCGCCGCCGCCCAGTAGTCGGGCAGGCGGGTGACGCAGGTCAGGGTAGCAAAGCCGCCGTAAGAGCCGCCGTAGACACCCATACGTTCGGAGTCGACCCAGTCGAGACTCTTGAGGTACTCGGCGCTGGAGCGGAAATCCTCCAGGTCGGTCTCGCCCCACTTGCGGTGGATCAGGGTCTGGTAGGTCTTGCCGTATCCCGTGCTGCCGCGGATGTTGGGGGCGAGGACGCCGATGCCGACACTTGTCAGGTATTGGTAGAGACCGGAGTAGGCATAGGTCGGGCGCTCCTGGGCTTCCGGACCGCCGTGGATCGAGAGGACGACCGGAAAGGTACCGCCCTTCTCAATGCCGATCGGCTTGTAGAGAAACGCCGGGATGTCGTGGCCGTCGAAGCTCCGGTAGGTGACCAACTCAGGCCGAACCAGGTCGGCCTCATCGACGCCGCCCAGAGCGCCGTCGGTGAGCTGGGTCAGCATCTGGGAGGCCAGGTCGATGACATAGATTTCGGCCGGATGCTGGGGCCGCACCAGGAGCATGCCGATCTTGCTGCCGTCGGGAGAGATCGTCATCGTGCCGATGACGCCTTCCGGCAGTTCTGGCAGGGGAAGGAGGTTTCCGGTCGTGAGATCGCGGACGTGAAGGCGGGAGTAGCCGCCCTCGTTGACGATCCAGGCGAGGTAGCGGCCATCGCTGGAGAGATCGAATCCTTCGATATTCCAGTCCGGCGTCTCAATCCAACGCAAGTCGCCGGTCTCGACGTCAATGAAGCCTAGTCCGAGAAACTCGCGGCCGAGGTCTGTGCCAACGTAGAAACCGGAGCCGTCCAGGGCCCAGGGTCCGGGGTAGCGCTGAACGGCATCCTCGTTCTGGAGGAACTCGCGCTTCTCGCCAGAAACGAGGTCGACCAGGATCAGGTCCTGGTCCGTATTGGACCGGGCCTTGATCGCAGTGAGCTGCGTCCCGCCTGGTGCCCATTCGATCGGTTGGTAGTAGCCGTCACCAAAGAGCGGCCGGCCGGTCTCCGATCCCTGGACATCGCGGAGGATGACGTCACTGTCGGCCGGATTTCGGTCGTTGCCGCTGTAGGCGATCGTGCGGCCGTCCGGTGACCAGGCATGGTCACCGAGGTGATGCTGGACCTGGGGCTTGGCGGTCAACGGCTGCGGACGGCCGCCGTTGGCCGGAATCAGGTAGAGCTGAGTGAACTCGTCACCGTGGTGATCGGCGGTGAACAGGATCTGCTTCCCGTCCGGTGACCAGGCGATCTCACGCACGGCATTTTCCGTGAAGATCGTCATTTGCTTGGGATAGCCGCCGGCTGATGGTTGTTTCCACAAATTGAACTGACCCGATGTGTTGGTGGAATAGGCGATCTCGGAGCCATCGGGCGAGAAGGACAGCGCCGGCTGATAGCGGCGAATTGCGGTGAACTGGGCGAAGGTGTACTTCCCGCGGACCGGCCTGGAGGCCGATTCAGTGAGATCGATGGTCGCGAGATCGGACATTGGCGGATGCTCCCAGGAGTCAGGGTGTCTATATGTGGCCGTGCTCCAGTGCACGGTTCACCGGGCCGGCAGTCGCCGGCCATGTCGCCAATGGTGCCACCGAGCGAACTCCTGTCGCTTCGTACGATGTGCGTATTTGGCCAGGATGGGTATACGTAGTTCTGAGGCGGCGCCAGGAATCGGTCGTTGAGGCCCGCGCGGCGACAATCAGTTGCTAACACCATGACGCGGAAATCGCCCACACTGACGGCAATGAGATTGCGGTAGCCAGAGTCGACACGCGTAGCACGTGGCTGAAGACCGTCGTGCTTTAATGAGTGTTGCTTTTCCCGCCGAAACGGCGGGGCGTTTGGGCCCCAATGGCCGGTCTTCCGTCCTCCGCCCGCGCACGATCGAAAACATCGGAACCCAGCGTCGCTCAGACCCACTGATTCCCGTGAGATCCGGCGACGCTCGTCCGACCAGGAGGTCCCACTTTGGTAGCCGCCGCCAGCCCTTCCGTCGACACATTGGCGATCAATACGATTCGCGGCCTGGCAATCGATGCCGTGCAGGCGGCGAATTCCGGCCATCCAGGCCTGCCGCTCGGAGCGGCCCCGATGGCCTACGTGCTCTGGACCGAGTTTCTGAAGCACAACCCGCGCGATCCCCACTGGCCCGACCGGGACCGTTTCGTCCTCTCCGCCGGGCACGGTTCGGCCCTGCTCTACGCCCTGCTCCACCTCACCGGCTATGACGTCAGCCTCGACGACCTGCGCAACTTCCGCCAGCTTGGCTCGAACACCCCGGGTCACCCGGAGCGGGGCGATACGGCCGGGGTCGAGGTAACGACCGGTCCGCTCGGTCAGGGCTTTGCGAACGGCGTCGGCCTGGCGATGGCGGAAGCGTTCCTGGCTGAGACCTACAACCGGCCCGGCCACGAGATCGTCAACCATTACACCTACGGGATCGTCTCCGACGGCGACCTGATGGAAGGCGTCGCCGCCGAAGCCGCATCATTTGCGGGCACCTTGAAACTCGGCAAGCTGATCTATCTCTACGACCAGAACCACATCACCCTGGCTGGCACGACCGACCTGACCTTCAATGAAGACGTCGCCCTCCGCTTCCAGGCTTACGGTTGGCACACTGTCAGCATCGACGGGATGGACCCGGACGCCGTCCGCGCCGCCCTCGACGAGGCGCGGACGGACACCGAACGGCCGTCGCTCATCCTGGCCCGGACGATCATCGGTTTCGGCTCGCCGGGGAAGGCCAACACGTTCGGGGCGCACGGGTCGCCGCTGGGTCCGGACGAGGTTAAGAAGACCAAGGAGAACCTCGGTCTGCCGCCGGACGAGGCGTTCTACGAGCCGGCGGAGGCGTTGAACGTCTTCCATGAGGCGCTCGATCGGGGAGCGGAGGCGCAGGCCGCCTGGAGGATGCGATTCGAGGCGTATGCCGAAGGCCATCCTGACCTCGCGGCCCAGTTCACCCAGGCCCTCGCCGGGGAGTTGCCGGCCGGTTGGGACAGCGACCTGCCCGTGTACAAGGTGGGGGACAAGGCGGTCGCTACCCGTAAGGCCTCCGGCGACACGATCGCCAAGTTCGCCCCCAAGATCCCGACCTTCATCGGCGGCTCCGCCGACCTCAACCCATCGACCAACACCGCCACCAAGGGACTGGGCGACTTCTCGGCTCCCAGCGACGGCACCGGACAGCAGGGCCTATTGGGCGGACCGATCGGCTACGGCGGCCGCAACGTCCACTGGGGCGTGCGCGAGCACGCGATGGGCAGCGCGGTAAACGGCATGGCCGCCCATGGGGGAGTGCTGCCGTTCGGTTCGACCTTCCTGGTCTTCTCCGACTACATGCGGCCCGCCGTCCGGCTCTCGGCGCTCTCTCACCTGAAGAGCCTGTGGGTCTACACCCACGACAGCATCGCGGTCGGCGAGGATGGGCCGACGCATGAGCCGGTCGAGCACACGATGTCGCTGAGGGCGATCCCGGGCCTCACCGTCCTGCGCCCCGGCGACCCGAACGAGACGGTCGAAGCCTGGAAGGCGGCTCTGGCCCAGAGCGGTCCCAGCGCCCTGATCCTCTCTCGTCAGGACCTGAATATCTTGGACCGCTCCGGCGCGAAGGGCGATGTCAGCAAGGGCGGCTACATCCTCTCTGACACCTCCGGCGATCCGGATGTCGTGCTGATCGGCACCGGCTCAGAATTGGAGCTGTGCGTGTTGGCCCAGGGAATGCTGGCCGAACTTAGCGTCCAGGCCCGGGTGGTGAGCCTGCCGTGCTGGGAGCTGTTCGAGCGTCAGGGACGCGACTACAAGGCATCTGTCCTCGGGAAGCCGGGAACGCCGCGAGTGTCGGTCGAAGCAGGCATCACCCTCGGGTGGCAACGCTACACCGGCGATAACGGCGCGCAAGTTGGCATCGACCGCTACGGTGCGTCCGGAAAGGGTGCCGCGGTCCTGGCCCACTTCGGCTTTACGAAGGAGCGCGTGACCGCGACCGCCCTTCGCCTGCTTGGTAAGAACGATCTCGCTGATCAGATCGAGCCGAAGCGGGAGGGCGGCGATACGGCCGGCGAGCAGGCAGAGGGTGGCGAAGGGCATTCGTAGATGAGGATGTGTGGTGCCGTCTTGGCGTCACCAAGTAGGGGCAGACCAATGTGTCTGCCCTCCTCGCCCGCCAACCCGGTTCGTGATCTGCAACCGGGTTTCGAAATCGGATCGCCGCGTTGATGAGGCCGGGCAGACACATCGGTCTGCCCCTACAAGTTGGAACTGATGCGGCTCAATCGAACTCGATGGTCGTTCGCACCAGAGTCGTAAAGGAGCCCGGTAATGGCAGAGAACAACGTCAAAGCATTGGTCAATGAGGGGCAGAGCGTCTGGCTCGACGACATCAGCCGGCAATTGCTGCAGAGCGGTGCGTTTGCCCGGCAGATCGAGGAGACTGGGATTCGAGGGGTGACCTCCAATCCGACGATCTTTGAGAAGGCGATCGCGGCGGGGACGGCCTACGACGACCAGGTGGCCGATCTCATCCGGGCGAATAAGAGCGCCGGGGAGATCTTCGAGGCGGTCGCGGTCGATGACATTCGCGACGCCTGCGATCTCCTCCGACCGCTGTACGACGCCACCAACGGGGGAGACGGCTTCGCCTCGATCGAGGTGTCGCCAGCGTTCGCCCGCGACCCGGAGAGCACGCTCACCGACGCCCGTCGCCTCTGGCAGAAGATCGACCGGCCCAACCTGATGGTCAAGATTCCCGGCACCGCCGAGGGGGTCTCCGCCATCAAGACTGCCTTGACTGAGGGGATCAGCATCAACGTGACGCTGCTCTTCTCGCTTGAGAACTACGAGCGGGTCGCGTTGGCCTACGTCGAAGCGCTCGAGGATCGCCTGGGTCAGGGCAAGCCGATCGACCATGTCGCTTCGGTGGCGTCGTTCTTCGTCAGCCGGGTGGACACAATCGTCGATAAGGCGATCGACGACAAGATCGCGGCCGGTGGCCCCAACGCCGAGCTGAGTGCCCTGAAGGGCAAGATCGCGGTCGCGAACGCCAAGTTGGCCTACGCCGCCTTCCAGCGGATCTTTGGGGGCGAGCGCTTTGCCCGCCTGCGCGTCGCCGGGGCAAAAGTGCAACGACCCCTGTGGGCGAGCACCGGTACCAAGAATCCTGCCTACCCAGACACGCTCTACGTCGATTCCCTGATCGGGCCCGACACGGTCAACACCGCTCCGGCGCAAGACGATCGAGGCATTCCTCGATCACGGCACGGTCGCGCGCACGGTCGATCAGAACCTTGACGAGGCCCGATCTCAGTTTGCCGCGTTAGAAGCGGGCGGCATCGACCTCGACGCCCTGACCCGCGAACTGGAAACTCCAGGGGATCGACTCGTTCCAGAAGTCCTTCGATGCCCTGCTCGCCGGGGTGGAGAGCAAGCGCCAGGAACTCGCGGCCGTGGTCGCCGACTAGAGGGGAGTCACGCATGAGCGAGTCCAATTCGGCTGATCGGTTTATCGGCGTCGTCGGCCTGGCGGTGATGGGGGCCAATCTGGCCCGGAATATCGACCGCAATGGGTTTGCGGTCGCGGCTTACAACCGCACGGCCGCGCGCACGGATGAATTCCTCGCCAACGAGGCTGCTGGGAGCGGGATCGTCGGGTATCACGACATTCCCAGCTTTGTCGCTTCTCTGAAGCGACCCCGGCGGGTCTTGTTGATGGTCAAAGCCGGAGCGGCGGTCGATGCGGTGATCGAGGAGCTGGTCCCCTACCTGGAGCCGGGCGACGTCATCATCGACGGCGGAAACTCCTACTTTCCCGATACGGAGCGGCGCTCCCGCGAGCTAACCGAACTCGGCTTCAACTTCGTCGGCATGGGCGTTTCCGGTGGCGAGGAAGGCGCCCTCTGGGGGCCGAGCCTGATGCCGGGCGGGTCGAACGACGCCTACACGGCGCTGGAGCCGATGCTGGTCAAGATCGCAGCCCAGACCGACTCCGGGCCATGCGTGACCCACTGCGGCCCGGGTGGAGCCGGCCATTACGTCAAGATGGTCCACAACGGCATCGAGTATGGCGATATGCAGCTCATCGCCGAGACTTACGACGTCATGCGCCGGGCGCTGGGGATGGACGCCCTGGAGATCGCCGAGGTCTTCAAGCGCTGGAACGAGGGCAAGCTCTCCTCGTTCCTGATCGAGATCACCGGCCAGGTCCTCAGCTTCGTCGATGTCGACACCGGCCAGCCGCTCGTAGACGTGATCGCGGATGAGGCCGAGCAAAAGGGCACCGGGCGCTGGACCAGTCAGAACTCGCTGGAGTTAGGCACGCCGATCCCAACGATCGACGCGGCCGTGATGGCCCGCTCGATGTCGGCCCGCCGCCAGGAGCGCTACACGGCCAGCAAGATCCTCACCGGACCGGAATCGTCCGGGAGCAACGGGGCGGCGCAGGGACAGGCCCTCGACAAGGACACCCTGATCGGCCATCTCGAAGATGCGCTCTACTTTGCCAAGGTCTCGTCCTACGCTCAGGGCATGGCCCTGCTCAAGGCGGCGTCCCAGGCCTACAACTACAACCTGAACCTCTCCGAGACGGCGCGCATCTGGAAGGGCGGCTGCATCATCCGGGCCAAGCTGCTCGATCCGATCCGGGAGGCGTTCAGCGCCGATCCGGAGCTCGATAACCTGCTCATCGCCCCCTACTTCGCCGAGACGGTCAACGCCTCGCAGGGATCGGCTCGGGTCGTCAATCAGGTGGCCAGGGCGCACGGCATCCCCTGTCCCGCCCTGAGTGCGTCGCTCGATTATGTCGATACGTACCGGCAGGAGCGCCTGCCTGCTAACCTGATCCAGGGGCAGCGCGACTTCTTCGGCGCCCACACCTACAAACGGCTGGACAAGCCGGGCACCTTCCACACGATCTGGACCCCGGAAGGCACGCCGGAGACGGTCGCCTCCGACCCATCCAAGCGCCAGGCCTGGGCCGGTGGTCAGGGCGAAGGCGACAAGGCGCCGCAGGCGGGAGAACTGCCGCCCGGAACCGACCAGAACGCGGCCGTCGTGCCGGAGAACCGCGAGCTGCAGCCAGACCCCGAGGAGGCCGGCACGAAAGCATCCCGGTGATTCAAACCGGTCTCGTTCCCGGCGGTGTGGTGGCGGGACGTGGCTCGGTCCTTCTGACCTTTTGGCTGCTCGAACACCTCGGATAGGGACCGCAATGAGCGATAACACGTTGGCCGGCACCGCGACCGCGACCGCTCCAGCCATCGGGATGCCCGAGGGCACGAGCCTGACCGCGGGCGGCAACGGACTCGCCGACCGCATCTCCCCGAATCCGCTCCGAACCGGGTTGCAAACCAGCCGCAATCCCGAGCCCTGTGTGATCGTGATCTTCGGGGTGACGGGCGACCTGACCGCCCGCAAGCTGATGCCGGCGTTGTACGACCTTGCGGTCGAACTCCCGCTGCCGGAGGGTTTTTCGATCGTCGGCGTCTCCCATCGGGACTGGAGCCAGGACGATTTTCGGGCGGAGATGCGCCAGGCAATCGTCAAAGGCGCCCGCCGCCCGGTTGATGACGATGGCTGGGATCTCTTTGCCCAGGGGATGTTCTACGTCCGGGGCGATTTCCGCTCGACGAGACCTTCAACTCGCTGGGCAAGACGCTCGACCAGATCGACCAGGAACGGGGCACCCACGGTAACCGCCTGTTCTACCTGGCGACCGCGCCCACTTTCTATTCCGACATCATTGACGGCCTCGGTCGTACGGGCGTGGCGGAGCGGCAGGACCGGTTCGCAAGCGAAGACGGCGGCTGGCACCGGATCGTGGTCGAGAAGCCGTTTGGGCATGACCTGGCCAGCGCCCGTGAGCTGATCCGGGACATGGAATCGGTCTTCAATGAGCGTCAGATCTATCGAATCGACCACTATCTGGGCAAAGAGACGGTTCAAAACGTCCTCGCCTTCCGCTTCGCCAACATCCTCTTCGAGCCAGTCTTCAATCGCTCCTACGTCGACCACGTCCAGATCACGGTGGCGGAGGCGATCGGGGTCGAAGGCAGGGGCGGGTACTACGAAGACGCGGGCGCGCTGCGGGACATGGTCCAGAGCCACATGCTCCAGCTCCTCACCGTCGTGGCGATGGAGCCGCCGGCCGTCTTCAACGGCTCGGCGGTCCGCGACGAGAAGGTGAAGGTCCTGCGCTCGGTCAAGCCGCCGCGCGAGGAAGAGGTCGCCCGCTGGACGGTGCGCGGTCAGTACGAAGAAGGCTTTATCGCCGGTCGTCCTGTTCCCGCCTATCGGGAAGAGAAGGGCGTCAAGCCGTACTCGAATACGGAGACCTTTGCCTCGCTCAGGCTCGAGATCGATAACTGGCGCTGGGCCGATGTTCCCTTTTACCTTCGCACCGGCAAGCGCCTGCCCCGGCGAGTGACCGAGATCGCGATCGAGTTCAAGAAGGTCCCCCACCTGATGTTTCAATCGGTACCGGGGGCGGAGCGATTCGACGTGTCGCCCAATGTGCTTTCGATCCGGATTCAGCCGGACGAAGGCATCGCCCTGCGGTTCGCGGCCAAGGTCCCGGGCGCGACGACGCAGTTGCGCACGGTCCGGATGGATTTCCTCTATGGGGCGTCGTTCGGTGAGGCCGGCCCGGATGCGTATGAGCGCCTCCTGCTCGACGCGATGCTGGGCGACCTGACGCTCTTCGCCCGGTGGGACGAGGTCGAGGAGGCCTGGACCCTGATGCAGCCGATTCTGGATGGCTGGGGCAACGGGATCTCGCCGGTGGTTCCCTACGAAGCGGGTACATGGGGACCGGAAGAGGCGGACGAGTTGCTCGACCGCGATGGCCGGCAGTGGCGGAGGCCGTAGATGAGCATCTCCGCGGCGATGGATAGCGGGCGACGCCAGGCGAAGGAACTCCTCGCATCCGAATGGGAGGCCGACGTTATCGACGGCGCGGCGGTCCACGACGAGTTGCAGCGCCTGCAAACCCAGCGCCTGGAGCAACTCACACCGCCTCCGGTCAATTCTGAGGAGAGCGACGGGGTTGCGCCCCGCCCCGGTGGCATGGTGGCCAGGGCAAACACGCTCAATCTCATCGCGGTCGCACAGACGCATGAAGAGGCGGATCGGGTCAAAGAGGCGATCAGCTACCTGGGCGAGTTCAACCCGGCCCGGGCGCTGCTCCTGGTGACCGATCCCGAGCGGGCGAGCAACAGCTCGATGGACGTCAAAGCCAGCCTGATGGAGCAACCCGCCGCCAAAGAGCGCCCGCCGGTGACCTTCGAGTGCGTGACACTGGTCGCCGCGCCCAGCGCCGCCGATCGGTTCGCCAGCATCGCCTCGTCCCTGTTGATCTCGGAACTGCCGGATTTCCTCTGGTGGCCGGGAAGCTCGATCAGTGGGGTCCATTTTGATGACCTGCTCGAGATCTCCGACCGGGTGATCGTCGACTCGATCGCCTTCAACGATCCCGCCGCCAGCCTGCGGACGCTGGCGAACGTGACCGCGCGCGGACGCGGAGGTCCCCGGCTGGGAGACTTCACCTGGAGCCGCCTGCGGCCGTGGCGCACGCTCTCCGCCCAGTTCTTCGACCGGGCCGAGTTGCGGCCGTCGTTGGATTACCTTGAGCGGATCGAAATCAGCTACACCCCGGGGCCGGACGGGGCGATGGGACCGTCGGGATTGCCCGCCGCGCTGTTGTTGACGGGTTGGCTGGCTACTCGCCTCGGGTGGCAACCGACCGCGCACGGGCTGGAGCCGGGCCGGTCCGGCGGCTATCGCCTGACGCTGCGCGCTCCGCAGGCGGACAGCGCCCGCTACGGCCGGGAGATCGTCATCCGGATGCGGCCACTGGCCGACCCAGGAATGCACCATGCCATCGGTGCGATCGAATTGGTCGCGCGCGGCAAGGCACCCGGGTCGTTCAAAGTGCAGCGCCTGTCGCCGACCTCGCTGTCGACATCGAGCGAGACGCCGACGGTCAACTCCGTCGGCCGGATGGTGATCGTGCCGACACCGACCGACCAGGAACTGCTTGGGTACCACTTGAACTCGTTTGGCCGCAATCCGGTCTTCGAGGAGGCGCTACGCTTCATCGCGGGTATCCTTCCAGCCAGCGGCCGTGCGGTCGGCTAGCCGTGGGGCACGCCAGGTTGAAACCTGACGCTCAACCTACGAAACCTCTCCGAGGTTGATCGCGCTGGCGGGCATGTCCGTCCGCCCCGGGCCCAGTCCCGGAGGGACTTTGTCGGTTTAGCCTGGGGTTGAAACCCCGGGTCTGCTCCAATCCAACGTGACATGAGGGTGGAATGGTCGAACAGGCAGGGAGTCCCGCGCCGGTTAGGACGCTCGATTATGGCGAGCGTGGCACGGTGCTGGTCTACAAGGACGGAGAAGCGCTGGCCCAGGCGGCCGCACAGACCTTTGTCAGGGCGGTGGGCGAGGCCACGGCGGCGCGCGGATTGGCCTACGTCGCCTTCTCCGGGGGCTCGACGCCGAAGCGAATGGCCGAGCTGTTGGCC
Source organism: uncultured Chloroflexia bacterium (assembly GCA_963849635.1). GTDB lineage: Bacteria > Chloroflexota > Chloroflexia > Thermomicrobiales > UBA6265 > CAVRUD01. The sequence goes on from CAWKIA010000024.1 coordinate 226,382, forward strand.
GAGCACCCCTACCGCGATCAGGTGCCGTGGACCGAGATCGAGTTCGCCTGGGGCGACGAGCGCTGGGTATCGCTGTCCAGCCCGGAGAGCAATGCCGGGGTCGCGCAGCGAACGCTCCTTGACCATGTGCCGGTCTCACCCAGCCGCGTGAACCCCTTCCCCTCGCCGGACGAGATCCCCGATCCGAAGCTGGCGGCGTCGATGTTCGAGACGCAGTTGAAGATGGTCTTCGGGGTCACCGATGGCGCGCCCCGGTTCGATCTCATCTTCCTCGGTATGGGCGATGATGGCCACACCGCCTCGCTCTTTCCGGGCACGGCAGCGATCCATGAAGCAGAAGCGATGGTCGCTGCGCATTATGTCGATAAGCTCACGGTCGATCGTTTGACATTCACCCCTCCCCTACTCAATGCTGGCCGCGAAGTCGTCTTTCTGGTTGGCGGCGCGGGCAAGGCGGAGATGCTCGCAAGGGTGCTCGATGGGCCGATTGATGTCGATGAACTGCCCTCCCAGGTCATCCGTCCAACTGATGGCTCCCTCACCTGGCTCGTTGATGAAGCGGCCGCGGCGAAGCTCACCGGCCCGGTGAGCGCATAGATGGACGATAAGGAACGACTCCAGCGCCTGGCGACGGCCGCCGCCGCCGAGGTTCAGCCGGGTACCATCGTCGGGCTTGGCTCCGGCTCCACCGCAGAGGCCGTTGTCGAGGCGCTCGGACGGCGCATCGCGACCGAAGGGGTGTTCTTCTCCGGTGTGGCCACCTCCCATCGCACATCGGACCTGACCCGCTCGCTCGGTATCACCCTGCGCACCCTGGACGAGATCGAGCGGATCGACTTGGGGATTGACGGAGCGGACGAGATCGCCCCGAACCTGGACGTGGTCAAAGGCCGGGGCGGGGCGCTGCTGTACGAGAAAATCGTTGCGTTAACCTGCAACAGCTATCTGATCGTGGCGGCGTCCGAGAAAGAGGTCGATCAACTCGGCACGCGCCTGCCGTTGCCGGTCGAGATCATGCCGCTCGGCTGGCGACAGACCTTGATCCGAGTCGAGAGCCTGGGCCTGCAACCACGGCTGCGTAAGGCAGCGAACGGGTTCGACCCGTACGTGACGGATGGGGGGCACTGGATTCTGGACTGCGACCCCTCACCGATCGACGACCCGCCTGCCCTGGCGACGGCGCTCAAGGGGTTGGTCGGTGTGGTCGAGCATGGGTTGTTTATCGGGATTGCCGACCGGGCGATGGTGGTCGATCTGGATGGGACAGTACGGGTGCGAGACCGGTAACGGGTGATTTGCAGGGAAGTTGATGCCGGTGTAGGGGCGCGATGAATCGCGCCCCTACAAGCCATTTGCCCATTGGCAGCGACCCATCGCCGGGGTTACACTTAGGTCCAGTCAGGGGGAGTAACCCCGCCCCGGTGGACCGGGGTGGATCTGCGATCGTCAATCCGTGACGTGTATCCCACGCTCCGGTCGCAGGTGCGAGACCAACCTCTCGCCGGCCAGACCCTGGTCTCATCCGTTCGGATGCGGCCGGGGTTTTTTGTTGCCCGGCGCCCCACAGAGGGAGGTTTCCCCGATGCTCGACGAACTCCTCGATGTCTTTGAACGTGACCGCAGACCAGACGAGCGGAAGCCGAGGCGCGGCCTCCGGGGTCTGATCTCGCGCCTCGTGAACGATGACCGAGACGGCCACGACCGCGACCGTCATCGTGATCATGACGACGAAGGGCACGATCGCCGCGACCACCGGTATGACGATGACCGGCGCAAGCGGGAACGCTTCGACTTCGACGACTAGCCCCCCGTTCCGCACCGCACGACAGTTGGAACGTATCGCCCCGCGGCCCATGGCCGCGGGGCCATGCGGGCGGCTCCGCGTGAGCGTGTCCGTCCGCCCATGGGGGAGCGCTGGTGGTTGTCGACCTGTTGCCCTGGGCACTTTTTACCGTGTTCGTCGTGGGGGTGCTGGCGCTCGACCTCGGAGTTTTCCATCGTGACGCCCACGCGGTGACACGGAGGGAAGCGCTGACCTGGACCGGCATCTGGGTCGGGTTGGCGCTGATCTTCAATGTTGGCGTCTACATCTATCGCGGCCCCGACGCCGGGTTTGAGTGGACGACCGGCTACCTCATCGAGCAGTCATTGAGCGTCGACAACGTCTTTGTCTGGCTGCTGATCTTCTCCAGGTTCGGCGTGCCGGCTGCTTATCAGCACCGCGTCCTCTTCTGGGGCATAGTCGGCGCGCTCGTGCTGCGGGCAATCATGATCGGATTCGCGGGCGTCCTCTTGGGCCAGCTGCACTGGACGATTTACGTCTTCGGCGCTTTTCTGATCTTCACCGGATTCCGAATTGCCCGCGGGGGTCATGAGGAGCCAGACATCGAGGGGAACCGCTTGCTGAAATTGGTCCGGCGAGTCTACCCGGTCACACCCGGGTACGAGGGCCAGAGCCTGACCGTCGTCCGCAACGGTGTCCGCTACATCACGCCCCTCTTCCTGGTGCTGGTGCTGATCGAGAGCACCGACCTTGTCTTTGCGGTCGATTCGATCCCTGCGATCTACGCGGTCACGGACGACCCGTTCATCGTCTTCACGTCCAACATCTTCGCCATCCTCGGACTGCGGTCGCTCTTCTTCGTCATCTCCGGTTACCTGGCCGACTTGAAGTTCCTGACGGCGGCGCTGGCCGCAATCCTGACCTTCGTCGGCACGAAGATGCTGCTCATCGACGTCTACAAAATCCCCTCGCCGGTCAGCCTCGTGGTGGTAACGAGTATCCTTGCGGTCGCAGTCGGGGCATCGCTGGTACACCGCAGCCGCCATGGCGTGGTGGAGGGCGGTGACCATGCTGCCCCGCGATCCAGCCTCACCGATCCCGCGTGATGCGACCGAGCGAAGGAAACTCGACATGAACGCCAGCGTCAGGCTCGGCACGATCTTTGGGATCCCGATCGGGTTCCACTGGAGCCTCTCGATCGTCTTCGTGCTCCTGGTGTCGTCGCTGGGCGGATCGTATTTCCCGGGCGGCTATCCAGACTTGAGCGAAAGGGCCGTCTGGACCCTGGCGGTCATCACCGGACTGCTCTTCTTCGTCTCGATCCTGCTCCACGAGCTGGGTCATGCGGTGGTCGCCCAGCGCGAGGGCATCCCGGTTTCCAGCATTACCCTGTTTGTGTTCGGGGGGCTAGCCTCGATTGCGCAACGGTCACCCACTGCCCGGACGGAACTGCGGATCGCAGCCGGTGGCCCCGTCGTCAGCCTCGTCCTGGCCGGAGTTTTCTGGGCGCTCTCACTCGTCTTCAGCAGCATCGACGCCATCCAGGCGCCCTGCTCCTGGCTGGCGGTGATCAACCTGTCGCTTCTGCTCTTCAACCTGATTCCTGGGTTTCCGCTCGATGGGGGCCGGATTCTGCGCGCGCTGATCTGGCAATACACGGGAGACGAGCGGCGGGCGTCGCAGATCGCCCTGTTTACGGGGCAGATCGGGGCCTTCGGGCTAATGGGGCTGGGCGGGATCATCATCCTGAATGGCAACTTTGCCAGCGGCATCTGGTTCATCGTCATCGGCTGGTTCCTGCAGAACGCGGCCGTCACCGAGACCGCCGGTGGCAACCTGGAGCGAATGCTGGAGGGGGTTCGGGTCGAGCAGGTCATGCGGCGGGATTGGCCTCGGGTACCGATCCGACTCAAGGTTCGCCAGCTTGTCGATGACTACGTCCTGGGCCAGGGGGCACCCGGTCAGCGGGCGTTCATGGTCGATGACGACGCGATCGATCCGCCGCGGGGACTGGTGACGCTGGCCGAGGTCGCCCTTATTCCGCAGGACCGCTGGGATTGGACGGGGCTGGCGGACATCATGGTCCCCTGGCCGCGCGTGATCAAAGTCGGTCCGGCCGAGCCGTTGCTCAATGCACTGCGCACGATGGACGACCACGGAATCAACCAGATGCCTGTCGTCACCGGAGATGATGGCCTCACGGTCGTTGGCTTGCTGACCCGCGAGCAGGTGCTGCGCTACCTCCGCCTCCAGGCCGAGCTTGGTCAGCAGGGGCGAGGGCAGGCGGCGTCCACCCGCCCAACGAGCGCGGAATCGCCGGGAAGTTGATGGCGGGGCAGTCGCCTCGGTTCACGTAGAGCCGCTTTCCTGGTTCCCATTCAGATATACGTGATCGCCCTGATGTTCCGGCGGTTGCCCTTTTCTATCGTGGTTTCAACGCTGATGGACAGCGAGGCACCATGATCGAAGGGAGGACCGAATGAACGCAGGACGATGGACGTTCAAGGTATCGGGGATCTTGCTCGTGCTTGTGGTCGCCGTCCTGGCGGCGAATCCGGTGGCGGCCGAGCCAAACAACGGCCATCCCACCTACCGTGAGCGGATCGACGCTGCCCGCAAGGGGTGCAAAGACAGCGGTGGAACGTTTTCGATGACGATCGAAACGTCGCAGGGACGGGCACACACGAAGTGCGCGGAAAAAGATGGAACCACCACAAATTGCACCATCACCATGTCATCGTCGGAATGCGAGAACACTCCGCCGGCGGAGAACTCCACAGGATCAGGGTCTGGACGGGTGGTCGACGATATCCCCATCGTCGATGCCGAGATCACGCAGGCTGATGGGCCGTTGGCGGCGCCCGGAGATGCCCTCCCAGCCATCGAGCAGGATCTGACCGTCGAGGAGCGTGTCGACCCAGGCACTGCCTCGCCCGTGACCGTGGCAACTGAGGCTGCGCCCATCCAACCGGTTGTGGCGACTCCGATCGAGGTCCTGGAGACGGACGACGAGGACGCGTAAGGGCGTCAGTGATCGAGGCGGGCCAACTGGAGCGGCGACCACCGGCAATTGACGACACCGTCAAGCAGCCGCCATCATGAGTCTCCGCTCGCTGACCAGCGCGGCGGTTCGGACGACTCCGACGTTTCGCCACCGCGGACCGGAAGTTCTCGGAGGGGACGGTGAGCGGACCGAGACCTGCTCCACAGAGCCAACCGACTCCTATCAGGCCCACGAGCGATCCCGGGCCAGAGCATCGGCACCAGTCGATACCGGCGCCGCTCGGCCGGTTGATCGGGCGCGACACCGAGGTCGCGGCGCTGACCGCGCTGCTCCTCGACGACGACGCGCGCCTGATCACGCTCACCGGCCCCGGTGGCGTCGGAAAGACGCGGCTGGCGATGGAGCTTGGCGGACGGGTGGCGAGCCAGTTCGACGGTCGCGTCACGTATATCGAGCTAGCGCCGCTGTCCGATCCTGGGCGCGTCCTCCCCGCGATCGCGCAGGCACTTGATGTTCCCGACATCGTCGAAGACCACATCGAGCGGCAGATAGCGGCCTGGATCAAAGGTGCTCGCCACCTCCTGATTGTGGACAACTTCGAACATGTGGCCGCGGCCGGTCCGGCCATCGGCGACCTTGCCCGCCAATGCCCAAACGTAACGGTGTTAATCACCAGCCGGCTTCGGCTCCGCCTTCAGGGTGAGCACGAGTATCCCGTCCTTCCACTTCCTCTGCCGGAGCCCCACCCTGGGGAGGATCTCGACCCGACGGCGCTGAGCGCAAACCCCGCGGTCGCCCTCTTCGTGCAACGGGCGGGCGCCGCCAAGCCAGGTTTCGCGCTGACGCCTGCGAACGCGTCTGCCGTCGCCTTGCTTTGCCACCGCCTGGATGGGCTGCCCCTGGCGATCGAATTGGCGGCGGCGCGGAGCGGCGTGCTCTCGCCCCAGTCGATCCTGGCGCGGCTCACCGGCCGGCTCCAACTTCTGAGCGACGGGCCGGTCGACGCCCCTCTGCGGCTGCGCGGCATGCGCGACGCGGTGGCGTGGAGCCTGGACCTCTTGGACGCCGACGCGAGCGCCCTCTTCCGCCGGATGGCCGTGTTTCCCGGGGAAACATCCGTCGAGGAGGTCGAGACAGTCGCCGGGAACGTCACGGCGGTGCCGGCTCTCGCGTCTCTGGTCGATGCTGCGCTCTTGCAGCAGTCGACCATGGACGACGGCACGATTCGATTCCGGATGCTGGAGACGGTCCGGGAGGTGGCGCGGGAGCGCCTCGACGAGGCAGGCGAAACGGACGCCACCTACGGTCTGCTGGCCGAGCGCTATCGCCAGATGGTGGTGGCGGCGGCGCCGGAGGTGATCGCGGGGCGGGCAGAGACGTGGTTCTCGCGTCTAGAGGCCGAGGACGCTTCCCTCCACGCCGCGATCGACTGGGCGATCCGTCGCGGGGATGCAACCCTCGCCCTCAACCTGCTCATCGGCCCGGTCTGGTTCCTCTGGTCGATCCGAGGTCGAGTTCGGTCGGAACGCCACCGGCTCGAGTCTGCTTTGGCACTAGTTCCGGGAGCGAACCCGCCGGTTGATCCGGGACTCCGCACCAGGGCGCTCTTCACCGATGGCCTCCTCGCTATGGATACCGGCAACTCCGACGATGCTCGGGTCAGGTTCGAGGGCGCGCTGGCGCTCTGCCAGGAGTTAGACAATCCGGACACGATCTCGCTGCCCATCCTGACCAACCTGGCACTTATCGACAACGAGCAGGGCCGCTACGCCGACTCCCATGCCCGCCTGGAGACCGTCCTGACGATCCGGCGAGGAGTTGGCAACCCCGCGCAGATCGGAGGGACGCTGGTTAACCTGGGCGCGACGGCCAACCTCCAGGGCGATTTCGCGGCGGCGAAGCGGTACCTGGAAGAGGCCCTCCCGCTCATCAGGCGAACCGGTGAGCGGCGAAACCTCGGGTACTGCCTGAACAACCTGGGTGAGACACTGGCCTATCTCGGCGACGATGCCGAAGCACTGGTGTACTTCGACCAGGCGCTTGGCGTGTTCCGGCAGGCGGATATCCCCGTGGCTGAGGGCATCGCTCTGGTCAACATGGCGGCGGCGTCGCTGCGCACGGGCGACATCGTCCGGGCGGCGGCGGCGCTAATTGAAGCCCTGAACCGGCCACAGGAACCCCTTCCCCCGGTTGCGCTGGCCGATGCCCTGGACGGGGCGGCGGCGGTAACACTCACCGCCGGCCAACCGCGCGAAACCGCCCTCTTCCTGGCGGCCGCCGCGTCGATTCGCGCAGCCGCCCATCTCGTGCCTTCGCCAGTGATCCGCCGCCGCGCCGATCGGGCGACGGCTGGGGCAAAGGCGGGCCTTGGCCGGGCCGGATACGAAGCAGCGGCGGCGGCGGCCCGCACCATGGACGACGAGGCGATCATCGCGCGAGCAGTCCGCACGCTCGCCGATCTTGCCCCGACCCCACTCGATGCCACCGACGCGGCGGACGGGTCACCTCCGATAGCCGGGGTCGTTCCGGCCGAACCGGTCGCGTTGACGAAACGCCAGCGGGACGTGTTGCGCCTCCTTGTCGCCGGTCTCACGGACCCGGAGATCGGGGAGGAGCTGGGAATCGGGGTGCGGACCGTCGAGAGCCACGTTTCCGCCCTGCTCGCCAAGCTCCGGGTCCATGCCCGCACCGCCGCGGTGGCTTATGCGGTCCGGCACGGACTGGGGTAGGTCAGGTCGAACACGCAAACGGATCAGTTGGGAGGACGTCGATCTTGGCCGCACGCGCCGGGCACCCTGGGAAGATCCCGGCCGCGATGTCGCAGTCGACCCCATCCGTGCAGCAGCCGACGACGCAGGAAGCACAGTCAGTCTGATCCTCGCAGCACCCGTACCCGGTGAGGGGGTAATCGCAGCAGAGGTCTGCGGTCGGGTACTCGAGATCGTCGCCACCTGGGTAGCCAGGGCCGCACGCCAGGTTCCAACTCCCGTTGTAGCAGCAGTGGCACACCCCATCGACGCAGGTGCCCCACTCCTCGAAGGGCGCCTTCCCGCTGTGGCTCTTCTTGCCGCAGCAGTCGTCATCGGTGCGGCAGGAGCCCCCGGCGAGGGTGCAGCTCGAACAGACGCCGCCCACGCAAGCCACGCCACAGCAATCGTAATCCGCGGAGCAGGCCCCGCCCGATTGGACGCATGTGCAGATGCCACGATCGCAGTGACCGTTGCAGCACTGATCGTCGCCTGTGCAGGCGTTGCCGCCGCCGATGCAGGAGCAGGTGCCATCAACGCAGACGCCTGTGCAGCAGTCGCTCTCACCGCGGCAGGGGTCGCCGAAGCTCAGGCACGAGCGGCAAGTGTTGGCCCAATCGTCATAGAACAGCCCCTCCGAGCAGAGGCACCCTGCCTTGCCAATCGACCCATCCGGCCCCACAGGTGGGGCGGTGCAGCCGACCGTCTCCGGCGGGCAGCAGACGTCGCCGCATGCCTGCTTCTCCGGGCAACACGCCCCGGCGATGCACCGATGGTCTAGTGGGCAGGCCACGGTCAAGCATGGCGTGTCGTCGACTCCCACGATCTCGATGGTACTGCCGTCGTCGCGGTCGTCCTGGGCACCGATCTCCCGCCGGTGGCCCAGCGAGAGCAAACCGGCTGCGAGTCCGGCAGTGCCCAGCAACCGGCGGCGAGAGATCCCGCTGGCTAGGGAGCGGGTCAATCGGTCGAAACAGCGGTCGTCCATGCGATCACCTCGTGTTCAAATTGTCACGGCGAACTGCGGCTTGGGTGCTCGCGCTGGGCCGCTAAGGGTGGTAGTCCGGCGGGTTGCTGGTCGAGGGGTCGTTCGGATCGAGAGGGTCGGTGCCCCACTTCAGGACTTCGTCGCCGTCGCTGTAGCCGTCCTCGTCGGTGTCCGCCTTATATGGAGCAGTGCCCAGGGACTTGACCTCGACGCCGTCGACGAGGCCGTCACCATCCCGATCCGGATTGAGCGCGGAGTACCAGGTTGGGCCTTTGGATTCACAGCCCTGGGGCAACGATTCCTCTCCGTCCCAGAGCATGTCCTGGTCGGTATCGATGTTGTCGGGGTTGAGCCCGACCTGGATTTCCAGAGCGTCGGAGATTCCGTCGCCGTCCGCGTCGAAGCCAGCGGTTAAGGGGTCGGTCGGCCAGCCGTCGAGTGCTTTCGCCCACTCCCAGCAATCTGAGAGCCGGTCACCGTCGGTGTCCCACAGCGCTAGGTCGGAACCGAGGGAGACTTCGGTGTCGTCGGTGAGGCCATCGTTGTCCGTGTCGGCATTTTTCGGGTCTGAACCAAGTTGGCATTCCTGGTAGCCGGAGAGCCCATCGCGGTCGTAGTCGGCGTTGAAATACTTCCCGATGTTTTCGCAGGGGTCGCGATTAGACGGTAGTTCGCTGCCGCCCGGCGAGTTGGGCGCTGCGGACATGGGGCCGGCGGCGAACAGGGAGAAGAGCAACGTAGCGACCAGTGCCCGAGCCGAACGAGATGCGGTCATCTTGACGCGATCCTCTCGGGTAAAGCCGGCTGGCGGAGGGGCAGGATCACGCCATCGAGAGGCGCGACCGCGGGCCGAACTGTGACCGAGGACAACGCACTGGGGAACGGGACCGACGCGATCCCGAAGCAGACGCCAGGGAGGCAGATGGTGCCGCCAGGGCAGCAGCCGTCCTCGCAGCAGGTGCCATCCGGGTCCGGACAGCAGCCACGCTCGCAGCACGTCTCGTCGCGCCGCAGCAGAAGCCGCCACCGCAACACTGCTGGCCGGGAGCGCAACAATCGCCACCGCACGGTTTGCCGCAGACGCATGCACCTTCTTTGCAGGTGCTGCCCTCGGGGCATGCCACTCCGCAGGCACCACAGTGTTCGTTCGACCAACTGGTCAGGACGCATTGCTCGTTGCAACAGCGGTAGCCAGGTGGGCAGCAGCCGCTACCACACGGCTCCGGGCACTCGCAGCGCTCGGGGTCTCCCGGGACGCAGGCACCAAAGCATTCGGAGGTCCCTTCCGGACAGCGGCACTTCCCGTCGACGCAGAGGCCGTCCACCGGGCATTTCCAGCCGCAGCCGCCACAATTGAACGGGTTGCTCAAGAACTCGGTATCGTCGACACACTTGCCGTGACAGAACGACATCCCTTTTCCGCAGGGGCAGTGCCCGGTGTCGTCGCACAACCCGTCGCAGCACTCGATGTGCTGAGTGCAGTGGCCACCGGGCATCTTCTGGCAGTTGTCCTCTGTCGGGTAGGCGGTGGCAACACGGGCGCGGAGGCCGAGCCATCCCAGGCTGGCCAATCCGACCGCTCGGAGGAGGCTACGGCGTGATTGTCCGCTGGCGAGCCCTCTGACGAGTGCGTCAAAGCGTCGATCATCCATCGAGTGCTCCTCAGCACGCGGGCGGGCCGGAAGCGGCCCGCCCGCATGGCTCGTTCGGTGACTACCAGACGTTGCCGTTGGCAGCGACGAGATAGACCGGGCACGACTCGGTCGCGAGAGCTCCCGTCACGTCGGGGACGGCGATCCCGAAGGGAACGGTGCCGCCGGCGTCGACCAGGGTCTTGCCCGCACCGGTGAAACCAATGTCGAGGAGCGCTCCATCCGTGTCGAAGCAGGCGACGTTGACATCAATCACTGGGTCGCCGACGGGGACATCGTGCGGGTTGGAGAAGATGCCGATGATCCCGGTGCCGTCGCCATTAGCCTCATCAAGGACGAGGTCGAGGGTGTTGGGGTCCTCCTCGGAGGCGGGAGAGGCGAACAATTCGAACTCGAACTCCGCGTCTTCGGGCAGCTCCTCGCCACCGAAGTAGATATCGCCGAAGGCGTAGCTACCGTCTTGCACCACGTGCGAGTAGAAGCTGTCGCCGCCGCTGGTGGCGATCAATTCGCCGTCAGAGCGGACGATGACCGATACCTGGACGTCCATGACGTCCTCGCCGGTGTCGTTCTTGATCACGATTGGCAGGTCGCTACCGTCGTATGCCCCGACCGCGACCACGGAGAGCTCGCCCGCCTCGCCCTCATCGAGCAGCCCAAAGGCGTTGCCGCCGACGTAACCGCCGGTCTCGACTTCGGCTTCGAGTTCCGACGGGTTCCGGGGTGCTTTCGACCTCCGAGAATGCGCTGAAGACTGCGTCGCCCAGGCTGTCGGCGTCATCGGCGGTAAAGAGTTCGCCGCCGCCCTCTTCAGCGATGCAGCGCACGGCGTCTTCCTGCTCAGCGGTGAGGGCGAAGCCGACGACGTGGGTTGTCAACGAGATCTCAGCGGCATTGAGTTGCCCGGCGACCGCGCAGGGGTCGCCGCCGCAGGTGTCCTCGCCGTCGGTGACCATGATGACGGCGTTGGTGACACTCTCGCCGCCAGGGGAGAAGTCCTTAGCCGCTTCCTCCAGCGATTGGGCGAGGGGCGTCCAGCCGGTCGGGGTAGCGGATTCGATCTCGGCAAGGAGAGCGTCCCGATCGACGCCATCGATCGAGACAAGCAGCTCCGTAGCGGCACAGCTAATCTCGCGGTCGGCCTCGGCGTTGCTGCCTTCGTGGCCGTAGATCCGGAAGCCGACGTTGAGCCCGTCGCGATCGGGCAGTTCGTCGATGACCTCCCGCATGGCAGCCTTGGCGGCGTCCATTCGGGACTGATCGGTGCCGGAGATCGCCTCGGCCATCGAGCCGGAGGCGTCGAGGACGAACTCGACGTTGACGGTCAACGTCGAGGCATCGAGCGGGTCGTCGTCCTGGGCAGCCACGCCGGGAAGCTGTGAGGCCGACACGAACGCCAGTCCGAGAAGGAGCGATACAAGGAGCAATCGTGCTGTTCTTGTGTGGACCAAATGATGAGCCATGGGGCGCCTCCTGAATCTGGGAAGGCTGGAACGCATTCCAGCTCTGCCAGCGAGACTAGCCCTGAAGCCCAGGCCTGGTACCCGGGAATGTACGGAGAGCCTGCGCGATCGCGCCGAGGGTTCGTTCGTTGGATGTCGGGGAGAGCGTCCCAACTTGACCCGCGAACATGGCTAGTTGGATGCGGCGTCGCTGAGAGATACCGTATGATCCCAGCACGACACCCCGAACTGAGATCGAAAGCGAGATGGACGACTTCTCGCTCGCACGCGCGATGGAGGAGCCATGGACGCGGTTGATCGACTCAGGTCCTCGGTTGGCCCTGCCCCTGTGGACACATCCCAAGTCCCCGACGCTGTCAAGCTCCAAATCTTGGCAACGGAACACTGGAGCCTCCTGGCGACGCGGGGGCTGATCTGGAACGAGGTGTTTACTCGCGCCGGGATGTTTCTCACCGTTGTCTCAAGTTCGGTCGTGGCGCTGGCGCTAGTTTCGCAGGCGACAGACTTCGACGACGAATTCCGCATCCTGTCGCTCCTGATGCTCCCGGTTGTGTTGCTCGTCGGGATCGGAACCTTCCTGCGCGTCAGATCAGCCAATGAAGAGGATATCGGGCTGGTTATCGGCATGAACCGGCTGCGCAACGCCTATCTGCAAATCGCACCAGACCTGGAGCCGTTCTTTATCACCGGATTTCACGATGATCAGGCCGGGATCATGCGGACGTATGCAATCGATGCCCAGGTGATGCCGCGCCGCGTGCTCGCCAGCACGCCGATGCTTGTCGGGTTCGTCGACGCGGTTGTGGCCGGGGCATTTGCCGCGTTGCTCCTCAAGCAGCTGTTTGATGTCTCGGATCCTTTCGTGGTCGCGGTCGGCACGATTGTGGCAATCGCGACGGGAATCGTCCTTTTCTTGATACCAATGCGGGAGATGAAACGATTCCGCCAGGAACACGCCCCGCGATTCCCTAGCTCGCAATCGGGAGACAAGGGCGAGGCATGAACGCGCCACCGACAATCGCAGGGCCATGGATTTCCCCGTGAATTGCCCGCGTACACGTCGAGCGATGTATCTGAAGCTCTCACTTGGTATGCGGCCCAGCCGAAACACTCCAGAGGTAACCGGCCATCATGTCGCTCCGTCAGGCCGAAAACGACGCCGGGCGCGTCAGCAAGGTTGCTGACGCGCCCGGCGCGACGAAGAAATGACGCCAGTTAGTCCCGGCGGCGGTCGCTATCCCGCCGGAAGCCGCCGGGGCCGCGGTTGTATGACGGCGCCGGGCGGCCGAAGCGGTCGTTGCTGCGCTGTGGCCGCGGCCGCTCGAACTTGTCGTTCCCCGGCTCCGGCCGGTCGAAGCGCTCGTTGCCGTTCTCCGACCGCTCAAACCGGTCGTTGCCACGATCGACGTTGTCGAACTGGCTCACCGGAGGAGCGTCGAAGCGATCCTCCCGGCGCGGTCCGGCCGGGACGCCCGGAGGACGGTCATAGCCGCCCCCCCGGTTGTCTCGGTCGAAGCGGGGCCGGTCGTCACGGCGTGGGCCACCGCGGAAGCCGCCCGGACCACTACGGTCGACGGGGCGGCCGCCGCGATCGCGATCGCGGTCACCGCCACGGAAGCCGCCGCCGCCGCGCGGGCCACGGTCGTCGCGGAAGGTGCGGGCGCCAGGAGGCGGGCCGCTGCCCGGCTGGGCCAGTTCGGCGTTGACCGGCCGGCCCTTGATGGTGGCGGTCTTCAGCGTCTGGATGACGCGGTCGGCGAACTCGGTCGGGATATCGACGAACGAGTACGAATCGAGAATATCGATCGCCCCGATCGAGCGGCCTGGAATGCCGGCCTCGTTGGCGATCGCGCCGACGAAGTCCTGCGGGCGCACGTTCTGGTTGCGGCCGATGCTGATGACGAGGCGGGCCATGCCGCCCTCGCCCCGGCTGCTCGGTCCGGCCGTAGCGGCGACATAGGTCGCGAGGTCGTCTTCCTTCTGCTCCGGCGTAGCGGCGCGGCCGGTCTCGTCGGCCAAAAGCTTGAGGACGGCAGCCGCCACAGAGATCGTGTCGTGCTCTTCCGAGAGATCGTCGATCACGTCGATGTAGGCCTGGTAGCTCTCCTCCGTCTTGAGCACTTCTTCGATCTGATTCTTCATCAGTTCACGGCGGCGCTCGTTGACGTCGGCGAGGGTTGGCAGGCGACGCGGCTCGATCCGCGCCTTGACGATCTTCTCAATCTGGCGGAGCCAGCGGGTTTCCTTCGGCGTGACCAGGGTGATCGCCTGGCCGGACTTACCGGCGCGGCCTGTGCGACCGATCCGGTGGACGTACGCCTCGGCGCTCTCGGGCACGTCGTAGTTGACGACGTGGCTGACGTCCGGGATATCGAGACCGCGAGCGGCCACGTCGGTCGCGATCAGGACATCGGCCTGACCGGAACGAAACCGGCGCATGACGCGATCGCGCTGAGCCTGGGAAAGATCACCGTGCAGCGTCTCGACGGCATGGCCACGGGCCATGAGCGCCTCGCCCAGTTCATCGACGCCGTGCTTGGTGCGGCAGAAGATCATCGCCGACGTCGGAGTCTCGGCATCGAGGATCCGGGTGAGTGCATCCACCTTCCGCGAGCGCGGGAACTCGTAATAGCTCTGTGTGGTCTCCGGCACCGTCATCTCTTTGCCGGTGACGCTGATCCGCTGCGGATCACGCATGTATTTCTGCGCGAGGGAGACGATCCGCGGGGGCATCGTGGCCGAGAAGAGGGCGGTCTGGCGCTCCTGCGGCACCTGCTCCAGGATCCACTCGATGTCGTCGATGAAGCCCATATCGAGCATCTCATCGGCTTCGTCGAGGACGAAGAAGCGGGTGTGCTCCAGGTTCAGCGTGTTGCGGCGCATGTGATCCATAACGCGGCCGGGCGTGCCGACCACGATCTGGACACCGCGCTGCAGGCCGCGGAACTGGCGCTCATACGGCTGACCGCCGTAGATCGGGAAGGGTCTCGATCTCCTTGTGGCGCCCGTACTTGTGCAGGGCCTCGGAAACCTGGATCGCCAGCTCGCGGGTCGGACAGAGGATCAGGGCCTGGACGTTGCGGTTGCGCGGATCGATCGACTCGATGATCGGCAGGCCGAAGGCGGCAGTCTTGCCGGAGCCTGTCTGGGCCTGGGCGATGACGTCTTGACCATCGAGCAGGACAGGAATGACCTTGAGCTGGATGGGAGTCGGCTCTTCGTAGCCGACATCCTTGATGCTGCGCAGCAACTGGCCGTGCAGGCCCAGGTCTTCGAAGGTCGGGACGGACTCGTCGTCATCGTTTGCTGATGCTTCGGCCGCGGCCGGAGCGTTCCGGAGCGATTCGGACGCCTGCACTGGCGCCTTGGCGCCGCCTGGCTCGCGATCACGATCGCGCTCCCGCGCCGGGCGCGGCGGCGCAATCTCGCGGTCGGGCTCTTCGTCGACTTCTTCCGCGGTCGCGGCAACTGGAGCGTTCTCGACTGGGTCGGCTTCGTCCGCCGGCTCCGGGGCAAGGTCGACAACGGGTGCCTCGGCGGATTCAGCCGCCGCGACGTCGCCCTCGGTGTCCGATTCGGCGTCCTCGACGCGGGTCACACCGGCGCCCTTGACCCGCTTGGTGGCGGTGCGTGGCTTACGTGCCTTGGCGGCGGGCTTTGCGGCGGCGACATCATCGGCGGTCGACTCCGCGGCGACGGTGTCCGCTTCTGCAAGCGGCGCTTCCTGCGTCACATCGGATTCGATCACGGCGTTCTCCCAGGTGGAGAGTACCGGCTCGACTCCGTTCGTCTCCGCCACCTCGGCGGAGGTGTCCAAGACGGCGTCGGTTTCGGACACCGTGGACTCAGCTTGCTTCTTTGCTCTGGGCATCGTGCCCCCCTTGTTTTGGAATCTGGTGGTCGCACTGAACGCGCCAAAGCCCCCTGGCGGGGCTGGCATCCGCGACGACACACGCACGTGAGCGCGCCGCTCACAGCGACCCGCTCATCACACTCGCACATGCTGTACCGTGGACGACCTTCGCCAGGGGATCCCAGAAACGCCAGGAAACAAGGGGTCGTAGGGGGACAGATGCGCTTACGAAAAGTCAGTTTACTCTGCCGGAACAGAAGTTTCAAGGCGACCCGTGTCGCAGTGTCGCAGAGTGTGCGTCAGTTTTGCGGGGTGGGGCAGTGGAAGGACTTTCCTTCGCTTTCTACAGGCCAATTCGCTCATCCATTTCGCCCAGCCCGCCAGTACTGCATCGCACCCCGTGTCGCAGGGTGCGCGGTTTCCTTCCATTGCCGTTGCTCACGAAGGAAATTGTCGCTCAGGGGGCGTCCACCACTCATGCACAGGGCCACACGTTCCCAACAACTCCACTAACCTCCCTCCACGTCCAGCCTGGCTTCGGCTAAGCGCCCTGCACCGCGGTCGACCACTCCCATTCTTGGGGGTCACCATCCCAAAGGTCCTCCACCCCGAGGCGTTCTAGGATGTGCCGGGCCTCGCCGCGGTGCAGCGAGCTGTGGTACGCCACGTGGAGGATCGTGGTGCCGATCGTGGTCGGCCTGCCTTCGTTGTCGATGAAGGTCTCATCCAGGAGATCGTCTTCGCGGACGCGGCGCGCGAGGGCTGAGAACGCCGTGGACAAGCGCTCGTGGCGCTGAAGCAGAGCAGAGATCGAAGGGCGATCTGTGCTGTCGGCCGGCACCGCCTCCCCGCCCATCTGGGCCGTCCAGAATCCTACGGCGCCAATGGTGTGGGAGAGCGTGGCTCGAAGCGTTCCATGCCCGACGTCAAATGGCTGGTCAAGCTGCGCGTCGGTCAGGTTTTGGCACCGCTCCAGGAGCTGGACCGTCGCCCAACGGTCGTGCGCCAGCAATCTGTCGAGCAGGTCCATTCGGTTCCCCCGAGTTGAGCCGTCCCCGCGCGATCGGGGCCTCAGGATAGCGGGAAACACTGGAGCGGGGTAGACACGGAAACGAGGAGAGCATTGCTACTCTCCCCGCTCTCGGCACCCCAACCTTTAAAGCACAGACATCTGGTGATTCCGAGGGGCGGAGTCCGGCCAACATGAGTCGGGAGCCCCGCGTTATGAATGTCGGAGAATGTAAGGACGGAAAGAAGCAGTCAGGAGACCCTCGATGAGTTCACCTTCGATCGTGGAGTTGCAACCCGCGGATGTCCCAGCGGCGGCGGAGATGCTGGCGCGGGCGTTCAGTGAAGATCCGTTTTTCACGTTCATGGACCCAGACCCTGAATCCCGTGTCCGCAACGTCCGCTGGTATCTGGGGGCGACAGCGAGGGCGTGCATCGCCCTTGGTGCCGCCTATGTCACCGTCGGGGCGTCGACGGGCGTGGCGCTCTGGGTACCACGAGGCCGGGAGTTCGACGAGGAGACCGTGCGCGAATCGGGGTTGTCCGAGCGGGCGCAGATCTTTGGGGCGGACACGGAGGCACGTTACGGCATTCTGGGACACGCCTTTGGGGAGGCCCACCAGCAGATCGCGCCGGAGCCGCATCACTACCTGACGATCCTAGGCGTCGATCCCGATCGTCAGGGCCAGGGGATCGGCGGGGCGCTGCTGCGGCCATTCCTGGCGGACGCCGACCGTGATGGCGTCGCCTGTTATGTCGAGACGACCCGCTCGCGCAACGTGCCGTTCTATGAGCGTCATGGATTCGTCGTGGCCGATGAGAGGAATGTGGAGGGGGTACCATTTTGGACCTTCCGCCGGGAGCCGAGGTCCCCGATGATGTCCGCTGATTCCGGCGCTGATTAGCAGGCCCAATTGGGGAGGAATTCGTGGCGGCTGAACCCGAACTTGGAGCGCTTGTCGATTGGCGGCCCGTCTCCGCGCCCGCACGGGCTCCGATAATCGGGAAGACCGTGCGCCTGGAGCCGCTCGATCCAGAACGGCACACCGAAGATCTCTGGCAGGCGGCGCACGGTCCTGACCATGACGCCAGGACCTGGGATTACCTTGGGTACGGCCCCTTCTCGAGCATCGACGAGTTCCGAGGCTACATCAAGACGCACGCAGAATCGGATGATCCCCTCTTCCTTGCGATCATCGACGCGGCCACAGGCAAGGCTCAGGGGGTTGCGTCCTACATGCGAATCACGCCCAGAGATGGGGTGATCGAGATCGGGCATATCTGGTTCGGGGCGGCGTTGCAGCGCACCCGGCAGGCGACCGAAGCGATCTTTCTTCTCGCCCGCCACGCCTTCGACGACCTCCGCTACCGGCGGCTGGAGTGGAAATGCAATGCCCTGAACCAGCGATCACGGGCGGCGGCGGCCCGCTTCGGATTTACCTATGAGGGCATCTTCCGGCAGCACATGATCACCAAAGGCCGGAACCGCGATACGGCCTGGTTCTCGATCATCGACGGCGAGTGGCCGGGGATCCGGGACGGGTTCCTGCGCTGGCTGGCGGACGAGAACTTCGACGAGAGCGGGCAGCAGCGCGCCAGCCTGCAGGCGCTCCGTGAGGTTGGCGGAACCGGAACCGACGAATCCGCCTGAAATCCAGGCCCACTCGACGCCATTCATTGACCATTTGGCACGGATGGACCGTTGCTCCTGCCAGGGTACGGATCGGTGGCGTACAATCGGGCGATCACGCAACGCGGACGTGGGGAGGCAGTGCGTGGTCTGCGGGCAAGGAGCGCGGCGCGTCGTGCTCTGAGCGGCCACGAGCCGCGACGCAGGCAAGCCAATCTGGTGGCGAGCTGGCAAGACGGGGAGGTATCCGGAGTGGCGCAGACGGAACTGATCGATAGCCTGATCACGACCTACCGCGAGTTGAACAACTCCGTCCGGCGTTTGCCAGAGGAGCGCCTGGCTTCCGGTGGCGGCAGCGGTGTGCGTGACCTCGTTCGCCGCCTCCGCGACCACGAGTTGCGCTTTTCCCAGGCCTTGAAAGAACGCATCACCGGCGTCGAAATGCCGGACTTTGGCGATGGCGCCGATGCCCCCGTCCTCGGCACCGAAGGCGCCAACGACTCGACCGCTGTCCTGCTCTCCCAGTTCGGCACGGCCCGGGAGTCGACTCTGGCGATGCTGCGCGGATTGGGCGCGGACGATTGGCAAGGTGCAACGGAAGGCGGTCGCTCGATCGCGGCCAGTGTCCAGCAACTGACCGAGCATGACCGGCGGCAGATGGATCAGATCAACTCCGCGCTGGGAGGCAGGTAACACGTTCGAGCGAACACATCACCGGATCGGACGCGCAATCGGGACCGCAGCGAATTCCGCCGGTTTGGTGAAGAACGACATCCTCCAACATGACCGGGAGCGGGCGATGCCCGCCGATAGCCCGCCGAGCCCGTTCTCGGCGGTAGTCCGCCTGGCCGCCGATTGGATGGCCGGGATCGGTTTTCTGCGCTTCCACGCGGCCGCATACGCGATCGCGGGCGCGGCGCTTCTCCTGATCGATCTCATCCTCAACCCGAGCGATCCGTGGGCGGTCGATGTCCTCCGGGTCTGGTTGATCCTGCTCGGCAGCCACGCGGTTGGACTCGTCGCGGGATGGGTTACCTGGCGAGCGATCCGACCGCACCGGCTGATCGAGTTGCGGAGCGTCTGGACGGACGTCGAAGAAGCGGAAGGTGTGGGCTCGGTGGCGCCAGCGGGGCCGCCCCGGCCGCTGCCGGCAACTGGGCGGTTTACTCCCGGACGACTCCAGCCGGCATCCGACGCTGATGACGAGCAAAGCGGGCTAAGCAGCGTACTTGGTGCGCTTGGCGACGCCGTTGTGGAAGTGGGTGAGCTTGCACTCGCCGGCGGGGCACGCATCCGCCGCGGCATGAGCGGTGTCTTCGACTGGATTCAGGGCGACGACGAGGACTTCGACGCCGACGAGGAGCCCGAGGTCGGCCCCGAGCCGCGGCCGGCTCAGACCGCCAGGCGCTCGCCGGCAGCGCTGGGTCGTGCCGACCGGTTCCGGACGGAAGAGCGCCGCTCCAGCCGCGCAGCCAGCGCCCGATCCAGCCGTGGCGCAGCGATCACCCGCGCCGATCGTGCCGATTCCGCGGCCCGCCCAGGCGCCGGCGGCCCCAGCCGCGATTGAGCAACAGCCACAGGGCACGCCGGTATCCACCGCTCGCCCGGTTGAACCCACGCCGCTGACACCTCGACCGGCCAATCGGCGCGAGGTCTCCGGCTGATGTCATCCCGCTCTACAACTGAGTCACCCGTGGAGATGACGCGGGACTTCGCGGTCGCCGCGTTCGTCGTGCACGACGGCCGGGTCTTGCTCCACTGGCACGCCAAGCTCGGGCGCTGGCTGCCGCCGGGGGGCCACATCGAGCCGAACGAGTTGCCGGACGAGGCCGCGATTCGGGAAGTGCTGGAAGAGACCGGGGTGGAGGCTTCGCTGGTTGACGCTCCCGAGGCCAACCCGGACCTGCCTCAACCTGGTGTTCCCCGGCCGCTCGCCCGGCCCGCTGGCATCGTGCTGACCGCGATCTCCCCAGGTCATCAGCACATCGACCTCGTCTACTTTGCCACCGGCGCACCGGCCGCACCGCGCGACGGAGTCGGTTGGTTTGGCCCAGACGAGTTGCCAGCGCTTGGACTGACGGCCGAAATATCCGATTGGTGTGCTGCCGTCCTGGACGCCATTCCCGCCTCGCCGCATAGCGCCGGTCTCGCCGGGACTACGCACAGGGGTGGCTAGCGACGCCCTCCGGAGCATGTGGGCGGAGGCGGCGGGCGTCAGGATGCATTCCCGGTCCGGAGGCCAGCTCACCCCGGACTATCCCCCGGTCATCTTGCTCCATGGCCTGTCCATCTCCAGCCGCTATATGGCATCGCTCGCCGCCGAGGTTGCGCGCTGGACGCTCGTCCACGCCCTCGACCTGCCTGGGTTTGGGCTGAGCGGCAATCCGGAGACAATCCTTGACATCCGGGGGCTTGCCGATGCAACCGCTGCCTGGAGTGTCGCCAACGATCTTCCGCCCGCGATCGCGCTCGGCAACTCTGTCGGGTCGCAGATCGCGGTGAACCTCGCTGCTCGCTATCCGGACCGGGTAGCGGGTATCGTTCTCACCGGGCTCGCACTTGGCGGGCAACGGCGTGGTGGCCTGGGCCAGGTGGTGCGGGCACTGGCGGACGCTCCGCGCGAGCCGTTGCACCTCTGGCCGATGCAGGCCCAGGATTTCGTCCGGGCGGGCCCGTGGCGAGTGCTGCAGACGTTCCGCCTGGCCCTTCGGGACAGGATCGAGACGGCGGTTCCGCAAGTGACGGTCCCGGCGCTCGTCGTCGAAGGGACGAACGATCCCCTCGATGACCCCGCCTGGAATCGCGTACTTGTTCGCCAGTTCGCCCACGGGCGCCTTGCGGTGATCGAAGGCGGCACCCACGCCCTGCCCATCTCCAGACCGGCTGCCCTGTCCGCGCTCATCCGCGAGTTCGCGGCGGAGATGACGACAGGGACGCATGGAGCCCGCCAAGCGTATTAGCAGTCAGCGTGTTCCGGTCAACTCGACCGAGACTCCGCGTCCTGGCTGAGATCAGAAGTCGGGTACCGAAGGTCATTGGCCAACCCGCGCCAGCGATTCCAACTCTCGCGCCGCTGTTTCGGCGCCATCCGTTCCTGCCAATGACGTGGCCAGGAACCGTGCCGCATCGCGGATATCGCGGCTCAGCAAGCACATGCTGAATGGCATGGCGAAGTTGCTCGGGCGTGGCATCACTCGCGAGCCGGACGCCCGCACCTCGTGCGACTACGCGGGCCGCATTGTCGGGCTGATCGGCGATCAGCGGCACGCAGACCAAGGGAACGCCGTACGCCAGCGCTTTCATCACGGAGCTGAGGCCTCCCTGGGTAACCATCACCGCCACCTGCGGTAACACCGCCGCGTGAGGCACGAACCGCTCCAGGACGACATTCGGGGAGGCGTGGAACTCGGCGGGGTCAAGAGCAGGGCCGAGCGTGACCAGTGCGCGGACCTGCATCGACGCAAGTGCCGAGAGGATCCGATGCATCACCGGCGCCTGGCCTTGCGGGAGGGTGCTGAGACTAACCAGGACAAGCGGGCGTGGATCGTCCGCTGGCCAAGGCGACGACCAGGTTGTATCCCCTGGGTCATCGAACGGTGTGCCCACGTAGCGGACGTTGGATGGCAGGCGGCGGGCCGAAAAGTCGAACGAGGCACTGGTCAACACCAGCACACGCGCTGCTCGGTCGTACTGTTCCAGTGGCGATCGCAATGGTTGCAGGCCCAATTGCGCCCGGGTACGGTTGACGGGAGGCAACCCGTCGCGCCTGTAGAGACGCCGGACGGCTGCGTTGGTGAGTGCATCTCTCAGAGCGCCCCGCGGCCCGCGAGCCGGCATCAGGCCCGCCCCATAGGGAGGTACCCCTGAGGCGGGCCAGGGGTAGATGTTGTGCACCAGCGCGGCGGCAGGGACCCTGGCGGCCTCAGCCGCCGCGAGAGCGCCGAGCAACACAAAGTCGGCGACGAGTACGTCGATGGGCTCGCGGTGCAACTCCTCGGCAACGTTCTCCGCCCAGACCGGAGCCCAAAGGAACGGGTGGATTTTGGCCGCCGCTGGGGCAAGGCGACTGGGCGTCCAACCCCGTATGAGTCCGTGCGACGGTGGCGCCTCGTCCATGGGGTGGGTTGTCGGATCGCGGAAGGAGACCGGGGTCGCTCCGGTCGCCGCGATCCGCTCCAGGAAGCGAGTGCTGACCGCAAGCCGCGAAGCGCGGACGCCTGGACCGGCCAGGATCCGGACTCGATGCCCATGGGCGACCAAGCGCGCGGCAATCGGGAGGATCAGGGCGATGTTGCCCCCGCCCTGGAACATCGCGAAGAGGAATCGCGTTGAACCGCCGTTTTGCACCGCCAAGTCCATCGAGAACTCCTTGGGGGCGACGCCGAGTACATAGGTGCCACTCGCCCACAGTAGTCTTTACCGCGAGGAGTATCTACCGCGATTCACGCAAGCCAATGGATTGCCACGGACGGACAGTGTACGTACAATCTAACCGGACATGACCGCCCTACCCGGTCACTGTACGTACACGCCACCCCGTTCGTCCCCAGGAAAGCAGGTAGCCATGTCAGCCCCCCAGCCGGGTCCGGCCGAGACACAGCCGGGAGTCTCCTCAGGCGAGCAGCGTTCACGCCTTCAGGTCGTGCCGCCCCTGGATGAGCGCGACGAGTCCGGCGCCCCGCCTTCGCCGTTCCGGTCGGCGCCGCCAGTGGTCACGCTGCTGCGCGAAGAGTCGACGACGCACCCGGTGGCCCTGGCCATCGCGGCGGCGTGGTCGTGCTACGCGGCCCGGCCAGGCAAGGTCGCCAATGTCCTCAAGCTGCTCAATGGCCCCGTCCCGCCCGACCTGACACCCGAAGCAGTGGCGGACCGGGAGGATCGGCGCGACAAAGCGCTCAAACTCTACGCCGACCTCTTCGCCGCCGGCCACCACACGACGATGCAGCACGCGACCTTCGTCTTCGTGCTAGATAACGTCTCCCGGCTGGCGCTGTGGTCATTCTTCCACTCCCACCCGTTCTACAACTCGGAGCAAGTCTCGCAGCGCTACCGCGAGGTCTCCGGCAAGACGATGACGGCGCCCGAGCTGCCGGCGGACGCCGCCGCGATCTATGACGCCGCGATCGAGCGCAGCCTGGCCGGCTATCGTCGCCTGACCGATATCTTGACGCCGGACATGGAGGCGAAGTACGCCCAGATCTTCCCGGCTCGGGCCAGGGCCCAGGGTGAGGAGGCCGTCAAGCGGAACAAGAGCGCGATCCAGAAGCGGGCCCAGGAGGTAGCGCGCTACGTCCTCCCGCTGGCCACCCCGGCCCACCTCTATCACACGGTCAACGCCCTCACCCTCCTGCGCTACTACATCCTCGCCAACCAGCCGGACGCCCCCCGGGAGGTCCGCTACATCGTCAATCAGATGATCGACGAAGTACTGGCCGTCGACTCCAATTTCCTCGGCGCGCCGAAGTATCCCCTCAGCCTCCGCGCGCTCTCGACCGCGGAGACGCTCGAGGCGGAGGCGTTCGACACCTGGCGGACGACGGTCAGTCAGACGGCGGAGAGTGCCGAGGCGTTCTGCCAGCGGTTCGATGCCGCATTGGGCGAACGGGAGAGCCGCCTGGTGGCGACCAATCCCGAGGCCGAGGCGGTCATGGCCGAGGCAGTCCGCGCTGTGCTCGGCGCCGACGCCGCTACCCTGACCGACGAAGCCGCGATCGCGCTGGTGCTTGATGGCGCCCAGAACAGCTATCACGGCCAGCCGGTCTTCCTCGGCATGCACTCGAAGCTGATGCAGACAATGAACCACGTTCCTTTCACCTTCCAGAAGCGGATCAGTGGCGCGGAGGACGCTCAGAATCAGCGTCATCGGGGGACACCCGGGTCGCGACCACTACTGACCGCGCACCTACGGCACGATCCTGATGTGATCGTGCCGTGGGCGGTCCAGCAGAATCCCGAGGCGCTAGCCGAGTACAACGCCACCATCCAGGCGATGTGGACGGCCAAGAACGAACTCCTGGCGATGGGCGTCTCGCCCGAGATCGCCCTCTACCTCCTGCCCAATGCCCATCGCGTGCGCTTCTACGAGAGCGGCACGCTACTGACGTACTACTGGAAATGGGTCAAGCGGCTCTGCTATGACGCCCAACGCGAGATCTTCGCGACGGCGGTCGAGGAAGTTGCTCAGGTACGGGAAGCGCTACCGACGATCGGGCGGTACGTCGACGGTCCGCCGTGCGTGATGCGCTCCCGGTCCGGCGTCACACCGGTCTGCCCGGAGGGCGAGCGGTTCTGCGGGATTCCGGTCTGGCGGGGCTACCAATTCGAAACACTGGTTGAACGGCGGGTGCTTTAGTTCTCCGAGCAGGCCCACTTGCCCGCCTTGGGGTGTTGGATCAATGGTGCCCCGACCCACCCTGTCATCCCGAGCTTGTCGAGGGATCTCGATGGAGACGACGCACGACGAAGCCACGATCTCCGAGAAAACGGCACTGTCCTCCCGGAGACGGCGGGACCTTCGCTCCGCCATCTCCATCGAGATCCTCTTCGGCTTCGCTCAAGGTAAGCGCTCTACAGGCTCGAGTGGACTGGAGACCATCATCGACGTGCCGCAACGCCGGACGCTGAGGGTGACGGTGGAGGGTGTGGAGAGAACGCGATGCGCACGTTCTACGTCTACATCCTCGCCAGCCGCTCCCGCGTGCTGTACATCGGCGTCACCAACGATTTAGGGCGACGCCTCGCCGAGCATCGCTCCGGGTCAACTCCTGGGTTTACAAGTAGGTACAGCGTTACGCGCCTTGTCTTACTGGAGGACTATCCAGATCCCGCGGCGGCGATAGCCCGCGAGAAGCAGCTCAAGAACTGGCGACGGGACAAGAAGGTTGCGCTCATCGAAGCTACGAATCCTGGATGGCGAGACCTTGCCAACGAGGTGCTCGGCGATCCTAGCGGTGCTGGGGAGTGACACCGGATTTTCGCGGACCGCGCACGCGTCGCCACGCCGTCACTCCGAGCGTGTCGAGAGCCTGCCCTGAACGAAGCGGCCGGAATCTCAAAGAAGACGGCGTTCCGCATTTGCTGCCGTCTACGCGAACAGGGCGTCGTCATCTCGAAGGTACCGGCAACGTCGCTGCCACGCATCTTTCTAGATCCCTCGACAAGCTCGGGATGACAGGTGGCCCAGGGGGCGGCATCGTTCCCTGTGCCAATCGGACAGATGAGTCTGCACAGGGCTCTAGCCGGATTGCGTGCGCAAAAAATCGGCGTTCGCCGGTTTGGCTGGTATACTCGCCCGATCCCGGGAAATCAGGCGGTGTGCCCGGAGCCGGGAGCTAGCAACCGGCTTCCGATGTGCCGTCGTCGTCGCCATGCTGACCTGGCATGGCTCGCGAGCCGGTCAAGATCATTCCCCCGCTCGACAGAGGTGTGGATGTCCCCGAACACCCGCACGCGGATCGCCATCCCACGAACGCCACTGCCCTGGGCACGCCGGGGTGTTGGTCTTGCCTTGCTCGGCCTGGTGGTGATTCTCCTCGCGCCACTGCTGCCGGCCAGGATCGCGCGTGCCGAACCGCCACCGGTTGCGCCTGGTCCGGACTGGACCCTGGTCGAGACAGCGAACTTCCGCTATGCGGTCGCGCCAAACGACCAAGCCAACGCCGAGACCTTTTCGGCGCTGTTCGGTGTGACGCTCGACAAGGCGGTTGCGGAACTTTCGCTGTTCTTCGATTACAAGCTGACCACGAAGATCGAAGTGCGTGGCTACGCCGACAGCCCGACGGTCGATCTGGCGCGGCAACTTGCCAGGCCCTTACCGCTCCCTGGCGTCGCGGCGGTTGCCGATCCCAAGTCGTTCGTCATCTCGCTTGACGTGACATCGTTCATCGTCCTGTCCGAGCGCGAGGCGGATACTGCACTGCGCCACGCCGTCGCCCAGATTCTGGCCGGCGCGGCGTCTGGCTTCCAACTTCCACCTGGATTCGCTCAGGGCATCGCCCTCTACGCCGAACGGCCGACGACGCCCACGCTTGCCCGCTACGTCGCCGTGCTGGCGAACGCCAACAGCACAACGCCCCTGCCAAGTTGGTTTGACATCAACCGCCCGGCGGCCTCCCAAGAATTGGGCGAATTGCTCCCGGCCGCCGCGTATTCGGTGACGGCCTTCCTGATTGATCGCTACACGATCCGGGCGTTCCAGACGTTCTTGAAGGATCTGGCGGCCGCGGGCGACGGCGACTGGCGGGTCGCCATGCGCGAGGCATATACCCGCGACCCGACCGAGATGGAGACACTATGGGTCGAGGATATCCCCCGGTGGGTGACCGGTGACTGGCGCAACAATCTGGTCGCCGCCTTCGATCTGACTCCCGCCCAGGAACTCTTCGCCCAGGCGCGCTACGCCGAAGCCAAGACGACGCTCGATCGCTCGCAACTCCTCTACGCCGATATCGGCGACCGGGATATGCTGACTCAGGTCCAGGACCTCCTCCTGCAGTGCGACACGGGGCTGCAGGCGGAATCTCTCATGCAGCAAGCCCAGGAAGCGCTGGAACGCCACTCCTACGATCGGGCCCAGGCGCTCCTCCTGCAGGCCAGAGAGCAGTACAGCCGCCTACCGGCCGACCATCAGCCCGAACAACTACTGGTGACCTACGAGACGCTCGCGGCAGACGGAATCGCCGCCGGGGTGGCCCTCTCGGAGGCCCAACGGCTGGGCCGCCAGTGGGGCGACTACCCTGATGCTCGCGAGCAGGCGGTGACCGCCGGCACGACCTACTCAGCGCTGGGCGACGAGGAGATGACCAACCGCGCGACTGGCGTGCTGGGCGATCTGGACGACCGCCAGCGCCGACTTGTCCTCATGCTCGGCGCCCTGAGCGTCATTACCGTAACCTGGCTGCTCCTGTGGCTCTGGGCCCGGGGGCGATCCGAACTGGACTGGAACTAACGCACCACACCGGTGATCGCCCCGGCGATGGACCCACCGGGGACGGGATACTCGTCAATGGCCGATCGTTCGCTCCGTCTCCCACGCATACCGGCGCTTACCAGCCTCACCGGCTCCGGTACGCGTGCGGGCGCCCAAGGACAGGCCGGGCAGCCGGCGCGGACGTTTGCACAGATCTGGCGGGATGTCATCCACCGGCCCGCCAACGTACCGCGCATGCTGTGGCAGGTGCTCTGGCTGCCGTACTGGCTCGGCTCCGACGTTCCCGCGCCGCATTTGCCGGCCCGAAACAGTGCGGTCCCGGCCGCCTCCGGCCCGGCTGGTCAGCAGGTCGCGCGGATGCTCGACTCGATCAGGCGGCGCGTCTGGATCCTGTGGGCGCTCACGACGGTCATCCGGGCCGCCTGGCTCGTAGCGCTGGTTGGCTGTGTCTGGCTGCTGATCGAGCGGGTGGGCGGGCCAGAGTTCGACATGCCGCCACTCTACTGGATTGGTGGGGCGTCCCTGGCAATCGGCGTGACCTTCGCGATCATCAACCGGCCGACCAGGTCCCAAACGGCTCGGATGCTGGATCGCAGCTTCCGGCTGCACGAGCGGATTTCGACCGCCCTGGGCAATTTGGGGAAGGACGTTCCGGTCGACGGCGCCAGGGCCCAGGTGACCTACCTCCAGGTGGCGGACGCGGCCAACGTGATCGCTGAACTGCGCCGCCACCCCGCGTTTCGGTTGCGGCCGCCGCTGCGCGAGTTGGTCCTGGCGCTCACCTGTACGCTGACGCTGGCGGGCCTCTTCTTCCTGCGCGGGATCGGCGGCGACATTCCCGCGCTGGGCGCGGCGAACGTTCCAGCCTTCTCGCCGGCGTCTACCCGGCCGCGGCCGCCGGAATCGACCGGCAGTCCCGGCACGGCGCCCGGCGAGGCAGGCGAAGGTCCGTCTTCGGAAGAGGTTCAGGCCCGGGCGCAGCGCTCGAATGAAGCCCAGCGGGATCTGAACACGTTGGGCGATGCGCTCGACAACTATCCCGTCACCAATGCCGCCGCGGAGGCGATCGCGGAAAGTGACTACGACGAGGCAGCGGCCGAGCTGCGCGAGGTCGGCGCCCAGAGCGATCAGATGTCGCAGGA
Source organism: uncultured Chloroflexia bacterium (assembly GCA_963849635.1). Classification (GTDB taxonomy): domain Bacteria; phylum Chloroflexota; class Chloroflexia; order Thermomicrobiales; family UBA6265; genus CAVRUD01. The sequence continues at coordinate 254,581 of CAWKIA010000024.1, forward strand.
ATCCCGCGGGGCGCTGGCTGACGACCTCGATCAAGCGGCTGAGCAGATGTCGCCCGGCAGCTCCGAGCTTGCCGACGCCAGCCGCAACGCCGCGAACGGACTGCGGGAGGGTGGAGAACCCGCCCAACAGGGCCTCGACGACCTGGGCGATCAGGTCCAGGAGACGGGGAGCGAGGTTGCCTCGCAGCAAGAGCTGCGCGAGCAGTTGAGCCAGGCCCAAGCCCAGGAGGCGGGACAGTCCAGCCAATCCAACTCGGCAGAGGGCCAGCAGGGCCAACCTGGCGAGCAGACATCCGGCGACGGCGGCGAGATGAACCAGAACGGCGCCGGTGAGCAGCCGAACGACAATCCGATGCAAGGCGAGGGCGGCGAGGGAGAGCAGCCCGGCGAAGGCGAGGGCGTGAACGGCGAACCCGGCAGCGAGGGGGCGGACGCGGCGCCCGGCAACGGCGCGCAGCAGGCCAACGCGGATCGGGGATCGAACCCATCCGAGGCGCAGCAATCCGGCCAGGGCGAGCAGCGCGGCCGCGACCGGCAGGCAAGCTCCCAGGGCGCCCCGGGTGAGAGCATGGACTCCAGCCAGGTCAGCCCCGGCGGCGACCAGGCAGCCGCCCCGAGCGATCAGACCGGCGCGAACGATGCCGGCCAACAAGGTGAGGGCGCGGGATCTGGCGAAGGAGAGGGTGAATCGGCTCCGCCGACCGAGGGTGGCGAATCCAGCGGCCAGGAGCAAGCCGCGGCCGAGGAAGCCCCACCCGAAGAACAGGTAACCGAGTCGGGGCCACCACCGGAAGCGCTGGCCGACATACCGGAGCCGGAAAGCGGCGATGGCACGATCGATCTGGAGAACTCGGGCGACGGTGGTATTCAGACGAGCACGAACGCGGGCTCGGCCAGTGCTGGGTCCGGCACCGGGGTGATGACCGCGTCCGGCTCAAGCACGCAGCAGGAGGTTGATTCGGCCGGACCGGACAGCAACCGGGTGCCGGAGGATAAGCGCGACGTCGTCCAGGACTACTTTTCCGAGCCGGGAGAAGACGGATGATGCGCAGGGTCCGGCCCGACTGGAGCCGTCTTACCAGGCCGTTCATCGGGATCGAGCGCGGCGGTCTGGCGGGCGGCGACGAACCGCTCTTCGACGAGGAGCTGCTGGCGCGTCTACGGCGACTGGTGCTCTCCTCACGGCGGACGATAGCCGAGGGGCTCGCCGGCGAACACCGCTCGCTCCGGCGGGGAAGCTCTCCCGAGTTCGCCGACTTCAAGAACTATAGCCACGGCGATGACTTTCGCCGGATCGACTGGAATTCCTACGCTCGCCTCGACAGCCTGTTTGTCCGCCTCAGCGAAGTCACCACGGAGTTCCACGTCCACGTCTTGCTCGATGCCAGCAATTCGATGGACTGGCGCTCCTCCCCGGATGTGCCATCGAAATTCACCTACGCTCGCCGGGCAGCGGGCGCGCTGGGCTACGTCGCGCTCTGGCACCACGACCGGTTTACGATCACGCCGTTCGGTGGCGCCCTGGCGCCATCCTTCGGACCCGTGCAGGGACGCGCGAACGCCGTTCCGCTGCTGCGGTACCTGGAGAATTTGCGCTCTCTAGGCACGACGAATCTCAGCGATGTCCTTGATCGTTATGTCCACTCGCGCCGGCACACCGGCGTGCTCATCCTGGTCTCCGATATGCTCTCTGGCGAGCCTCAGGCGATTGCCCCGGCACTGCGTGAGCTGCGCGGCCGTGGCTGGAACGTGACGGTGGTTCACATCGTCGACGAGGCCGAGCTGGCCCCGTCCCTCCTTCCTGGCGTCTCCGACCGGCCACGGCCAACCGAGTTGATCGAGGTGGAATCGGGAGAGCGGCTCCGCCTGACGCCGACCGCGGCGGTTCTGAGCCGCTACCGGGACGCGGTTGGCGCGTGGCTGGACCAGGTCGAGGGCGTCTGCAGCGACGAGCAGATCGATTACCTGCGACTGCAGACCAATTGGCCCTTCGATAGCGTCGTCCTCCGTCTCCTCCATGAACGGGGGGTGATCGACTAATGGGCTTGCAATTGCTCCTGCCACTTGGTCTGGCCGCGCTAGCGGCTATTCCAGCGGTGATCATCTTTCACATGCGGCATAGCACGCCGGAGAGCAGACCAGTTCCGACGCTGCGGTTCTGGTTGGCCGCCCAGGACGAGCAGACAGACCGCACCCGCTTCCGCTGGCCGCCGCTGACGTTGCTCCTTCTGCTCCAACTGCTGATCGTAGCGGCGGTCGCCTTCGCCCTTACCAGGCCGGTCACCGCCGACGCCTGGGCGGAACTCGGCCTCCGCACGGAGCCCAAGCACATCATCGTGATGCTGGATGGCTCGACGAGCATGGGCGCGGTCGATACGCCCATGGGGCGGACCCGGTTCGAAGAGGCCCGCGAGATTGCCCTGGAGCGGGTCGACGACCTGCGCGAAGGTGATGTCGCCACGATCCTGGTGCTTGGCACCCGGGTAACAACCTTCGAGGCTTCGGATACGTCGCAGTTTCCCCAGTTGCGAGCCAGGATCGCCAACCTGAGCCCGCCGGGCGGCCGCGCCGACCTGGACGCCGCCTTCGACCTGGCCAAGGATCTGCTCTTGCCGCGGCTGGAAGATCAGGTCGTGCTCCTGACCGACGGTGCCCTCACCCTGGCGCCGGAAACCGCGGCGGCCCTGGCCGCACCGGTCGAGCTGGTGACCGTCGGCAGCAACGGCGTGGGCCTGGCCAGCGGCAACGCCGCGATTACCGACATTTCCGCCCGGGCCGCTCCGGGGGGCGGCGACCAGCAGCAACTGCTGGTCCAACTTGCGAACTTTTCGACGGAGCCGATTACGGCCCCCCTGGTGCTGCATGTCGATGGGCTGGAGACGATCCGGGAGGACGTGACTATCCCCCCGGATGGCGGCACCCTCATCCATGAGTTTGGCGAACTTCCCGCGGGAGCGCTCGAGGCCCGGGTCGATCTGGAGATCAACGATGCCTTCAGCGGTGACGATACCGCCGCCCTGATCCTGGCGCAGGAGTCCAACCTGGGACTGCAGATCCTCCTCGTCACCGATACGCCGGGATCGCTGCAGCGGGCGCTGGAGTCGGTCCCAGGGGCGACGGTGACGCTGGAAGCGAGCGAAAGTCCCGCGGCCCAGCGCCCCGATCCTATGTACGATCTCGTCGTCTACGAGAGCACTGCCCCGCCGAACGATGTCCTGCCGGACGCGGCGATGCTCTTCGTCCACCCTGCTGTCGATACCCAGTACTTCCCGACGTCGGCGGTCTTGCCCGAGCCTTCGGCGATTCGGATCCAGGTGAACGAGCCGATCATGAAGGATGTCGATCTGGCCGGGGTGACGTTCGGGGAGACCCCTGCCTACACCCTTGGCGTCGGCTCCTGGACCGAGCTGGCCGGGGCCGAGGGCGGCCCTTTGATCGCCCTGGGGGAGCTAGACGGCCGCAAGGCGGTACTGCTGGCATTTGACATCGCGGACTCCAATATCTGGAGGCGGATCGCCTTCCCCGTGCTGATCTACAACATCGCCCGCGAGCTGGTCCCCAGCCCCCTGCCCGCCTCCGTTCCCCTGGGTGACCCGCTGGTCTACCGGCCGTCGGCGACGGCCGCCACCGTGCAGGTGACGGCGCCCGGTGGCGGCGCGACTCAGTTGAGCCTGTCGGCAACCGGTGACGATTCCACTACAACCGCACAGACCCGCGAGGTCACCTACACCGATACCGGTCGTCCCGGCGAGTACGTGCTCGTCGAGATCGGCGCCGACGGCACCGAATTGGCGTCTGGCCGCTTTGTCGTGAACGCCGGTCACCCGACCGAATCCGACCTGCGCGTCAATTTCGATCTGCCGTCCCTCGTTGCCCAATCCGGTGGCGTGGACCAGGGCAGCACCCGCTCCAGTCTGTTCGACCTCTGGCCGGCCGCCGTGGCGGTCGCCTTTGGCCTCCTGGCGCTGGAATGGATTGTGGCAGTCTTCCCTCGCCAGGCCTCCCGGCGCACCTTTTCGCCCGTCTCGAGCGCGACCGGGATAAGCGCTCCCCGGCAATCTTGATGCACTGGACAATACCGGGAACATCCTAGAGACACGCTCACGGCGGGAGGCTCTATGTTCGACATTGGACTCAGCATCGCCCGGCCATCAGCCTTCTGGCTCCTGATCACCCTGCCGATCTTCGCCTGGCTTGGCGTCCGGTTCGGCCTACGCCGCCGCACCATGCCCAGGGGTGCCCTCTGGCTGCGGCTGGCGGTCGCGCTATTCTTTATCGTCACCCTCTCTGAGCCACTCTTGACCAGTGGTGGCGGCACGACAAACACCGTCTTCCTGCTCGATCGCTCACAGAGCCTGGAACCGGGAACGACCGACGCCGTGAACGGCTGGGTGAACAGCGCCCTGGCCGCTGCGGGGTCATCCGACCGGGCCGCCGTCATCAACTTCGGCGCCTCTCCTGAGCTTTCGGCATCCGCCGGCGATGCCGGCTCGATCGATTCCAGTTGGGAAGAAGCTACCTTCGATCCACAAACCCAGGCGTACACCGATATCGGCTCGGCGATCGCGCTCGGCCGGGCCCTCCCGCTGGGTGGGAACCGGCGACTAGTGCTGGTCAGTGACGGCGCCGAGAATCTCGGCAACGCGATGGATCAAGCCGGCCAAGCGGCAGAAGACGGTATTCCGATCGATGTTCTGGAACTTCCCGGCGTCGGTGACAACGACCTCCGCGTTCAAAGCGCCACCGCCCCCAGTTCGACCTGGCAAGGTGAGCCGTTCGCCGTGCTGACGAGCGTTGTGGCGGGCTCGGAATCGGCTGGGACGGTCGAGCTCTACATCGATGGCATCCATAAGGAGACCCAGGAGGTCACGCACACGGTTGGGCTGAAGTCATACCGGTTCGACGTGTCCGATCTCGGTCCTGGATTCCACGCGATCGCTGTCCGGGTGACCGCCGCATCCGGCGATGCCTTTCCTGAGAACAACGAGCAGCCACTGGCGGTGATCGTCCGCGAGAAGCCGAAAGTGCTTCTGATCGTGCCGGAGGGCATGGATGCGGGACTGCTGGCAGGGGCCCTGGAGCGGCGCGGGGCGATCGTGACGGTCAACGAGCCCGCCAACATCCCCTTCCGCACGTCAGAGCTTGGCCAGTACGACGCCTTTGTGCTCAACAACGTCGCGGCGACCGAGATGACCCGGGAACAGCATCTCGGGCTTCAGGAGGCTGTGCGCTCGCTTGGGCGTGGCCTGATCGTCGTTGGTGGTGTGAACAGCTATGGTCCTGGGCAGTACGCCGGCACGCCATTGGAGGAGACGCTGCCGGTGACGGTGAAGGTGACCGACGGGCGCCAGCGCTCGAAGGTTGCGGTCCTCTTCATCATGGACAAGTCCGGGTCGATGACCTACGACCCGTTGAACAGCACCAGCAAGATCGACATGGCCAAGGAGGCGGTCAGGATCGCGGCGCGGTCCCTCTCCGATGGCGATACGGTCGGCATCCTGGTGTTCAGCGATGGCCAGGAGTGGATCCTGGAGATGACCGTGATCGACGGGGAGATTACCCGCGAGCAGATCGACGCGGCGGTTGCCCAGATCACGGCGGAGGGCGGCACCGAGATCTACCCGGCCCTGTCGGTCGGCTACAACGCGATCCTGGGCGTCGAAGCCGACGTTCGCCACATCGTTCTGTTGACCGACGGCAAATCGCGCACTGGCACGCGGGAGGCGTACTCCCGCCTGATCGAAGCCGGCATAGCCGATCACGTCTCCCTCTCGACGATCGCGATCGGGAACGACGCCGACATCGACCTGATGCAGTTTCTGGCGACCCAAGGCGGCGGCCGTTACCACTTCACAACCCGTTCCGAAGACATCCCCAAGTTGACGCTAGAAGAGGCACAGAGCGCAGGCAGCCAGGCGGTTATCCGGGGGGACTTCGAAACCCTTCAGACCAATCCCAGCCCGATCCTGCTCAACTTCACGCCCGATGAACTCCCCCGCCTTGACGGCTATGACTACGCCGAGGCCAAGCCAAACGCACAGGTCGTCCTGACGAGTGATCGCGACGACCCGGTCCTGGCCAAGTGGCAGTACGGCCTGGGCCGGGTTGTGGCATGGACATCGGACGATGGCTCCGACCTGGCGAGTCGCTGGTCGAGCTGGCCCAGGTTCGACGAGTTCTGGGGGAGCATGCTGGCCTGGGCGCTCCCCGATCCGGAGCGCCGGCCGATGCAGGTCAGCATGAACCGCGATGGCACGGACGTTGTCCTGATGGTGGAGGCTGTTGGCGAAGGGAATGATTATGTCGACTTGTCGTCGACGACGGCGACGATCACCTCGCCGTCTGGGGTGGTCGAAGAGAATCGCTCGCTGCATCAGACCGGACCGGGACGATACGAAGCTCGCGTAACCGCCCCAGAGTCCGGGGCATATAAGGTCGAGTTGAACCAATCCTCAGACGGCTCGATCCCGACCGAACTGGCCGGATTCGCGGTGCCACCCTCACCGGAACTGCAACCCGATCCCGACGCCGCCCAACTGCTGAGCGCGATTGCGGCCCGGAGCGGCGGCCGGACGCTCTCGATGGAGGAGGCCGGCACGGCCTTCTCGGGCAGCGGCCTGAGCGGCGAGCCGATCCGGGAGTACGAGCCAATCTGGTGGCTGCCGCTCACCCTCGGCCTGCTTGCTCTACTGGCGGAGATCGCCGTTCGGATGGGCGTCCCGCAGTGGCTGCGTAGGCAGCCGTAGCCGGCAGGTGATCATACCCTCGGCGTAGGGGCGCGATACATCGTGCCCACGTCCCTACCCCGAACGTTGGTTTTGGGCAATTCGGCGCGATGAATCGCGCCCCTACAGGTCATGGTCGCGAAGCAATGTCACCCCAACTACTCCCATCCTCCACACCAATGCCGCAGGAAGTAGACTCGCGCGGGCAAATGCTGGCCGCGCCGCGTAGCAGTGATGGGGCACGATGCGTCGATGATCCAGGTCAAGGTCCTCCTGGACGACTATTGCCGGGCGCACCAACCGATACCGCCTGACCAGTTCAGCGAATTTTTGGCGGCGAACCGCCATGGTTTGCTCTGGATTGATATGGCCGATCCGACCGCGGAAGACTTTTCCGCTTCTCGAGCAGGAGTTCAAGTTCCACCCGCTTGCACTCGAAGATGCCGGGAAGCGCCTCCAGCGCCCCAAGATCGACGAATATGATGGCTACCTCTTCATCACCTTCTATCACCTCGACGACAGAGTCTCGCCGCCCAATCCGGTCGAGATCGACATGTTCGTCGGCGCGAACTACCTGGTGACCATCAGGAGCGGCGAAAGCCCGGAGATCGAAGCGGTCTCCGATCGATGGTGCCGGAATACAGACGTGCTCGGCCAACGCGGCATCAGCTTTCTCCTCTATACGCTGCTGGATGTGATCGTCGACGGCTACTTTCCCGTCCTGGACACGCTCTACGAGGAGTTCGAATCGCTAGAGGAGCGGATCTTCGAGCGCCAGGACCGCCACGTGCAGCGCGATATTTTTGCTTTGCGCCGTCAGCTCGTTGGGTTGCGCAAGGTGATCGCGCCGGAGCGGGACATCCTGAACGTGCTGGTCCGCCGCGACACACCCGTTCTCGGTGGCGAAGCCAGCATCTATTTCCAGGACGTCTACGATCATGTGCTGCGAGTCACCGACGGCCTGGATAGCTTTCGGGACCTGCTCTCCGGAGCGCTGGATGCGTCCCTATCAGCGTCGTCCAACCGTCTGAATAAGATCATGAAGACGTTGACGGCGTCGTCGATCTTGCTGATGAGCATGACGCTGGTCGCGAGCATCTACGGCATGAACTTCAAGCACATGCCGGAACTGGAGTGGACGCTGGGCTATCCCTGGGCGCTTGGACTGATGGTATTGATTGGGGGCGTGCTCTTCGCGGTCTTCCGCCGGATGGACTGGTTCTGACGTCATCACGCGGTGTCCGCATTGACATAATGCTTGATGTTATGTCAATTTATGGGTGGGCTCTCAGCATCTGGAGGCGTCTCGGTCGGCAGTGGCGAGACCGTGTCATCCTCGATATCGAGCGGAACTTCGTCCGGTTCTATGGCAGGTTGGGCCTGAGAGTCCACCTGGGTGGACTTCGGCTCCGGTTTGGCGGGCTGCGGTTCGTCCAGGATCGCGCCGAGCCAGGCGGCGACGTCGGTCGTCCAGGTCGACACGATCTCGTACAACCCGTGGCCGGCGCGGGGGTACCAGAGCAGGGTGCCAAGTTCACCGGCGGCGGCGGTGAGCCGCTGGGACTCGGAGGGCGGCACGATCAGGTCGCGTCCAGCACCGAGCACAAGCAGGGGGCACCGGAGCCAGCCGGTCATCTCTGGCAGTTCGAAACCTTCGGCCAGCTCCATCACGATGTAGGGACCGCCGAGATGACCAGCGAGTTGATCGAGCATAAGCGGGTTGGCGGCGTACAGCCAGGATCCCGGCTCGAATGGTGGGGTCACCGCGACGCAGGCAGCCAGGCGCCGGTCACGGGCTGCTATCCGCACCGCCTGCGCGCCACCCAGGCTGAAGCCGATCAGGGCAATCCTGCTGCTATCCAAACGAGGATCAAGGGCGACCATGTCGCGCACGCCGTCGAGCAGGTCATCATGCTCACCGGATGGGGGGCCAAGCTCGACCGCGTCGCCTGTGCCGGGTTGATCGAGGGCGATGACGGCCAGGCCACGCTCGACAAAGGCATCGGTCCAGAGGATCGTCTCTTCCTTGGAGGTGGTTGCCCCGTTCATGATCACAACAAGGGGAATGGGGCGCTCCTGGTGCTCTGCCAGGACCGGAATGCGGAGGTAGGCCGGCAGCTCAGACGCCCGCCAGGGAATGCGCACAGCCTCGGTCCGCGTCAAGAGGAAGGGCACGGCCCTCGCAAAGAGGGAGGTACGGGCAGTCCGTAACGACCGCAGTGTGGCGGGGTCATCGTACGCGAGCCAGTACGCGGCGTGGTAGGCGAGGGCGGCTCGGCCGAGGGCACGGGCTGAGGCGGCATCGTCCTCCGAGCTGTCCGCGCGCCGGGTTTCGGCCAGGAACGCTCTGGGCGGTGGCTGTCCAGGCGATGTGCCACCCGGCAACTGAGCGAATCCGGCCCAGGGTCTGCTCGACCACGTCACGGGGGAGCCCCATTGCCGCCAACCGCTCGCGGCCCATCCCGGGGAGGTTCCCGGCCGATCGCGCTCGGAGGAGCAGATCGAGTTGGCGCCGCCCGACGAGGGTCGAGTAGCGCCAGACCCGGCGGGCATCGATCCACCGCTCCGGTCCGTCGCCCTGGACCGCTTTCCCCTTGATGATCCGTCCGACTTGGGAGCGCATCCGGTCGCGGTTCATGCGTCTTCCCAGGAGAGGGCGCGGCCACGGATGATCGCGGCGTCGAAGACGGCCCGATCGTCGGCCGAGCGGGCGACATAAATCACACGATCGAAGCGACGGGTCGAGCGCCGCAGGAACGAGATTGTCTCATCGACGATGACCTCGGCCGCGACCGCCGTGGGCAGTTGGTCCGGGCCGGTGCCGCCGCCGATGGCCGACATAGCCAGGGTACGCACCTTGCGCTCTGCCGCCACGAGGAGGGCACTGCTGACCGCCCGGCGAACGTCCTCGCTCCGGGAGACTCCGCCTAACTCATCGCTGACGACCGCATGGATCAAGAGCCCGATACCACGCTCCGCCAGGCGGCCAGATGTCGTGGTGATCGCGTCGCCGATATCGAGCGGCGCCTGCTCCATCGCCTCGCGCTCGATCTCCGGGCCGCCGGTGAGGCGGATGACAGTTGCCGTCCCCGCGCCCATTAGGCCGCGGCGGTTCGTGCCGAGCACGAGCGCGTCAACCTCCTGCGCCAGGGGATCGCCAAGTGCGGTAGTGAGAAACGTTCGCCCAAAACGCGCGCCGGGAGATGGTTGCGACGCGGATGGACTTGGATCGGTCGTCATGCGCCCAGCGGCCTCCACCCAGCGTCGATCTACTCTGGGCGAGTGTACCATCGGGCAGGACGCTCCTGGGCCGCAAACGGGCCTCGTTTGCCAGGAATTTCGCGGGGCGAAAGATTATCCGCCGATCTCGGCCGTGGGGACGAGGCGCAGGCTGGTGCCCACCGGGACGATGATCCCCTCGCCGCTCCAGTACGGCGCGCCCACCGCACTGCCGTCCCCCGGCGTCCACGACGCGACCACGCCCCCGCCCAAGTCGTAGACCGTCAGGCTCCCCCCATCTGTGACCGCGATCATGTCACCGCTCGGGGCAAAGTCGAACCCACTCCCGGTCGCGATCGGGGCCGCCCCGGCCGGGTTTCCGGCGGTCCCGACCCAGATACTGCCCCCGGCCAGATAGGCCAGCAGTCCATTCGGCCCAACCGCCGCCGCGCTGACCTCGCCGCTGACCACCGGGCCCAGGTTCTGCTCGCCCCCGCCCTGGTCAACCAGCAACCAGCCCTCGGTGGTCGGGACCAGGAAGCCGCCCCCGGCCTGGATCGCGATCAGGCCCACCAGCCCGATGCCCTCCCGCCGCCAGAAGGGCTCCCCAGCGCCAGCCACGTACAGCTCGGCATACTCCGCCCGGTCACGATCGGTGCGCAGGATGACCGGCGACTCGCCGCTCCAGCCGGCGGGCACATCGCGGACGGCGTCCCCGTCCTCCGGCCCCGGCGCCGAGACCACGCCGCCTCCGGCGAGCTGGACCACGGCCGAGACGCCGTCATCGACGGTGTAGGCGAGTTGCCCGCCCGGCGACCAGGTGGGGTAGAACCCTGTGCCAAGGCCGCTGACCGCTCCGTCGGCGAAGACGATCGCCAGCTCGCCGCCGTCGACGCCGGAGATGTAGGCGCCGTTGGCGTAGCGCAGCGGTCCGTCCGGCGAGGCGGGTCCCGGGATGCTCCCGATCACCACCGGCGCGGCGGCCAGATCGAAGGCCTCGGTCTCCCCAGCGTCCTCCGACTCATCCGCGTCGTCGCTGTCCTCGTCGGGGCCACCGCCCACGCCGGTGATCTCGCTGTCGTCGGCGTCGGCGGTCGGATCGTCTGCCGCCTCGTCGGCGTCCTCGGCCGCATCGCCCTGGTCGTCCTCGTCGCCGGTGTCCCCTTGATCGGTGCCGGAGGCGCCGTCCTGGTCGGTTTCGCCAATCGGCTGGATCCGGCTGCCGCCATCGTCGGCGTCGTCGCCAGTGTCTTGTTCGCTGGTGCTGTCATCGGCCGGGCTCGTCTCGTCGCTGGCGTTGCCGTCATCCGGGCCGTCCGCCCCGATTCCGGCCGGTGTCGGCTCTGCCGCGTCGACCACGTCGGTCGCGGCTTCGTCTTCTGGGGTCGGTTCGCCCTCGTCGATGTCCGGCACGGTCGTCGGCACGCCCTCGTCAACCGGCGTCACGAAGGTGGTCTCGTCGGTCTCGTCGGCCTCGCCACCAGGCTCGGTGCTCCCGTCGTCGACGACGTCGCTGCCTTCGCGAGGCACGATCGGCGGCGAGTCGGCGGTCGGTTCTTCTGTTGGCGGCGGTTCGGGCGTGTTTGTGGGTACCGGCGTTTCCGTCGGCTCCGGCGTGCTTGTCGGCTCAGGAGTCGCCGTCGCGGTCGGCTCCGGTGTCTCAGTGGGTTCCGGCGTCTCGGTCGGACGCGGGGTTTCCGTGGGCTCTGGCGTTGCGGTCTCGGTCGGCTCCGGAGTCTCGGTGGGGTCAGGCGTCTCCGTGGGGTCAGGTGTCTCAGTCGGTTCCTCTGTGGCGGTCGCGGTTGGTTCCGGTGTTTCCGTTGGCTCCGGCGCCTCAGTCGGCTCGGGCGTGCTGGTGGCGCGTGGCCGCTCTGTGGCCGTTGGCTCAGCCGTCGCGGTCGCGGTCGCGGTGGGTGCGGGCGTGCTGGTTGGTTCGGGCGTCTCAGAGGGTTCCGGCGTGGCTGTGCTCGTCGGGTCTTCAGTTGCGGTCGGCTCCGGCGTGTTGGTCGCCGTAGCGGTTGATGGCGCCGTCGGGATGAAGACCACCATCGCAGTCGGCGTCGCGACGGGGCTGCCGTCGCTCGGCCCCTCTGCGACGAAGAAGACCGAGTCGCCGTCCTCGTCGTCGCCAGAATCCTCGCCATCATCCGACGTCGGCTCTTCGGTGGCGGTTTCGGTCGCCTCGGCCTCGTCCGCCGCCGCCTGCCCCTCGTCATTTGGCTGTTGCGCGTCAGACTGGGCGACAGGCTCGGTGGAATCGGGAGCGGCATCCGGGCCGGAGGCGGATTCCGGTCCAGTTTCGTCGTCTCCGGTTTGGGCTACACCGGCCGCGGCAGCGGAGTCACCGGGATCGCTGATGTCATCGCCTTGCGAGGTGGTAGCAGTCGGCTCGGATGGCGAAAACCCCGCCGGCGTGCGTGCTGGCAGGGGAGTGGGCTCGGACGGCGTTTCCGTCGATTCTTCGGTCTGGCTGTCATTCTCTTCGGCAGTTGGCTCTGTTTCGTCATTGCTCGACGGAACATTGGCCGGCTCCGTCTCTGCCGTCTCTGCCGCTTGCGTATTCTCGGCCCCCTCGGTTGCGTCAGAGGCGGCGCCCTCCGTCGCCTGTGCAGTCTGCGTATTGGCGTCAAGCTGGGCGAGGTTGCCGCCGTTATCGTCGTCGTCGCCGAAGCCACGGAAGATCGTCACACCGACGATGAGGAGCACGATGACTGCCGCCGCCGCGGCCAGCGGAGCGGGATTGAGCTTCAGCCCCTCCCAAAATCGGGTCCAGGGCGAACGTCCCTGGCTGATCCGCTCCAGCACCGCGCGGCTGACAACAGGGCTGGGGGCAAGCTGGGGCATATCGCGGAGGCCGCGGGCCAGCACGTTGGTCTGCTCGGCGAATTGCCGGCAGGATGCGCAGGTGGCCAGGTGCCCAAGGAGGACCCGGTTCTCGGCTGGGTCCAGGGGCGCATCCAGGCGGGCCGAGATGAGGGCCTGAGCCTCCTCGTGGGAGATCACTGGTCGGCCTCCATCAGGACACTCCCTGCATCGGCCAGATCGTAGACCTGCGCGAAGGCTTTGCGGGCACGGAAAAGTCGTAACTTGGCGGCGTTCTCGGTGATATCAAGCGCACTGGCGGTCTCGGCGAGGGAGAGTCCCTGGTAGTGACGGAGGAGGAGGACAGCAGAGTAGTGCTTGGGGAGCTTTGCCAGGGCTCGTTCGATATCTGTCTGGTTCGTGACCGTGCGCTCGATCGATTCGTCTCCCGGCCGGTCGTGATCGGCGAGGAACGGCACCCACTGCACGATCTTGCGCCGGCGGAGGTGCGAGATGGCGGTGTTGGTGGCGATCCGGTAGAGCCACGCCTTGAAGGCCAGATCCGGCCGGGTGCCGGGCAGCGCGTTATAGGCCTTGACGAAGGTGTCCTGGGTGAGGTCCTCCGCCAGGGCCCGGTCACTCACCATCCGGTGCAAATAATTCAAGATCGGAGCGTGGTACTGCTCGAAGAGCCGCGCAAAGGCCACCTGGTCTCCGGCCCGGGCGCGACCAACGAGGTCCGCATCCTCTGCCGCCACCACCCCACTCCCAGACGGATTGTGGGCCGGAACGACGACCCGATTCAGCGCGAGCTCCATGGCAGCGACGAAACTCCTTTCCCACCCCCTAACGCACCGCCCGAGGCATTCGTTTCGCCCCGGAAAGCCGCGGTACTGGGAAAGGGAAAGGAAGGGCATACGCCACTTGCCGGCGGTCAGGATACCAGATGGGTATCCGACGCCAAACCGCTGGGGAGCGCCGGAGTCCACCCGGGTGGACTCCGGCAGGGCCGAGTTCTAGCGGAAAACGTTCCACGTGGAACAATCGTGCGGTGGTCTACTCGGCGGTGTGCCGCTCGACGATCGGGCGGTAGATCCGATCCGGGGTGAAGGGGAGGGCGCGGAAGCGGACGCCGGTGGCATCAGCGATGGCGTTCGCCAGGGCGGGAGCAATCGGGTTGATCGGGCACTCGCCCATGCCCTTGGCGCCCAGTGGTCCGAAGGCATCATGCGTGTCGGCGAAGTGCACCTCGGTCCGGGGAGCGTCGGCGAAGGCCGGAATGCGGTAGTTGCGCAGGGAGGGATTGATGATGCGGCCATCGTCGGTGAAGGCCAGCCGCTCGGTGGTCGCCCACCCGACGCCCTGGGCGACGGCGCCCTCCACCTGGCCCCGGCATTGCATCGGGTTGATGACGACGCCAGCATCGGCGGCGTGGACGCTGTGCAGAATCTCGATCTCCCCGGTGACCCGATGGACGGCGACCCGAAATCCCTGGGCGTTGAAGGCGACGCTGCGGGGGGCGCCGTACGCCTTCCGGGCCACGTCAAGCCTGATCCCGGCGGTGTGGGCGGCCGTGGCAAGGTCCACCAGGGGTATCGGCAGCGTACCGCACTGCACGATATCGCCATGCAGACTGCACTCGTCCCGATTCGCGCCGCTGTGGGAGGCCGCGAAGTCCAGAATCTTTGTCCTCAGGGCTTCGGCGGCGAAGCGGACCGCATTGCCGGCGACGAAGGTGCCGGTGCTGGCGAATGCGCCCGTGTCGTAGCCGGTCCTGTCCGTATCCGACTGGACAATGGCAACTCTGGCAGCGGAGGTTTCAAGCACGCTGGCGGCTATTTGCAGGTGCTGGGTGGTCGTGCCATTGCCGAACTCGGCGGTCCCGATCGCGAGCCGATAGGAACCGTCCTCCTCCAGGCGCAGCCAGGCCTCGGAGCGGTGCTCGGTAGGGGGGGCGGTGTCATGCATCGCGATCGCGATGCCTTTGCCCTCCAGCCAGTCGTCACCTGAGGGGGCCGGAACGCCACTGCCGCGCTCCAGGGCGGCCTCGACGAGGTCGAGGCACTGATCGAGGCCGTAGCTGCCGTACTCGGCGTCGCTCGGCTCTTCGCCAAGGGAGACCATCGGGTCGCCGGGGCGGACCATGTTCCGGCGGCGGATCTCGAACGGATCGAGACCCAGGCCGCGCGCCACCTCGTCGATGGCCGACTCGACCGCGTAGACGGTCTGCGTCAGGCCATAGCCGCGGATCGCGCCGGAGGGGACGGTGTTGGTGTAGACCGCGTACGCGTCGATCTTCTTGTTCGGGCTCTTGTAGATTGCGACCGCTTCGCTACAGGCGTGGTAGAGCGTCTCGCCACCGTGGTTGCCGTAGGCGCCGGTATTGGAGACGATCCGGAGCTGCATCCCGGTGAGCGTGCCGTCCGACCTTGGCGCCGAGTTTCACCTGGACCTTCATCGGATGCCGGGTCGAGGTGGCGGTGAACTCTTCCTCCCGAGTGAACTCCAGCTTGACCGGTCTCCCGGTCTGAAGAGCGGCAAAGGCGCAGAGGTCCTCGGTCAGGACTTCCTGCTTGCCGCCAAACCCGCCGCCAACCCGTTCACAGAAAACGCGCACGTTCTCAGGGTGCAACGCGAACAGGTAGCAAAGCTTGTCCTTGGCGATGAACGGCGACTGGGAGCTGGTGCGGACGTTGAGGCGGCCGCCCTCGTCGATCCAGGCGATCGAGGCGTGGGTCTCCAGGTGAGCGTGCTGGACCCGATGGCTCTCGTACGTCCCTTCGTGGACGATATCGGCCTCGGCAAACCCGGCCTCGACATCGCCGATATTGCCGTGGATCTCCAGGAGGAGGTTGCGCTCGGGATGGCGGATGAACGAATCGCCGCCCTTGTCATGCAGAACGGGCGCGCCCACCCGCATGGCGGCCTCGGGATCGAAGACGGCCGGCAGGATCTCGTACTCGATCTTCACCCGGCGGCAGCCTTCCTCGGCCGCCGCCTCGCTGTCGGCCAGGACGGCCACGACCCGCTGCCCGACGAAACGGACGACGTTGTCGAGCAGGTAGGTGTCGTTCGGATCGACGTGGTAGTCGTCGTGGATGGCGGAGGTGTAGAGGCGGCGGGGAACGTCCTGCCAGGTGTAGACGGCGTGCACACCCTCGGTCGCCAGCGCGTCTGCCGTCTCGATCGAGACGATGCGGGCGTGCGCGTGCGGCGACCGCGCCAGCTTGAGATGCAGCAGACCCGGCACCGCCGTATCGAGCGTGTAGGGCTCCTGGCCAGTGACGATGCGCGGTCCGGCCGGGGGAGGCACATTCCCGCCGCAAGCCGCGTTGGCGAGGTCACCACGTTCTGGCAAAACACCACAGATCGCATCTTCGATCGCGCGATATCCCGTACAGCGGCACAGATTGCCCTTCAGCACCCGGGGAAGGTCGGCCTTGTCGTCCTCCGAGAGGGTCGCGGACGTCATGATCATGCCGGCGGTGCAGAAGCCGCACTGAAATCCTTGCGCATCGAGAAAGGCCTGCTGGACTGGGTGAAGATCGTCCCCGGTTGCAAGTCCCTCAATGGTGGTCACCGCTCGGTCTACGGCGCGAAATGCGGGGGTGATGCAGGAGTGGACCGGCACGCCGTCGAGCCAGACAGTGCAGGCGCCGCAATCGCCCGCGTCACAGCCCTTCTTGACGCCGAACCAGCCGAGGTCGCGCAGGTAGGTGCGGAGGCACTGGCCAGCGTGTGGCTCACTGGTGAAGGTCTTGCCGTTGACATAAAAAGGCATCGGCAATTCCTCAGGCGGCGGCGATGTCCGCGAGCTCGCGGCGAATGTCCTGGGCAAAGTGGTGGGTCAGGTGCTTGCGGTAGTCGGGGGCGCCGTGGACGTCATCGTGGTAGAGATCATCGGTGATCTCCTCCAGCAGGCGGGCGCGCACGGCATGATCGTCCGGAATCCCCGAAAACCGGATCTGGATGGGCCGCACCGTCGAGGCAGAGACCGTAAGGAGGAAGGTTCCCGCCTCGGCGTCAAGGGTCCCGATGAGGAGGACGGACGAGCGCCCTTGCTTGGTCAGCGACATTCGCCGGAAGGCAACCTGCTTGCGCATTGCCGCCACCGGCAGATCGACTGCAAGGAGGAGATCGCCAGGAAGCAGGACATTCTGGTGGTCGCCCGTGACGAAATCGACCACTGGCACACTCCACTCGGTGCCGTCCAGCGAGCGGATGGTACAGACACCTTCGAGCGCGGCGGT
This sequence comes from uncultured Chloroflexia bacterium, assembly GCA_963849635.1. Lineage (GTDB taxonomy): Bacteria > Chloroflexota > Chloroflexia > Thermomicrobiales > UBA6265 > CAVRUD01. The sequence goes on from CAWKIA010000024.1 coordinate 271,577, forward strand.
CAGCGAGATCATCGCGCCGGCCGGCAGCGACATGCACAAGTTGCCGCCGACCGTGGCCGCGTTCCAGACCTTGAATGAGGCGAGGAGGGAGCGGCAGCACCGGCGGATCAGACCCGCGGCATGCCAGTCCATCGGCGCGATCAAGGCGTCGAGTTGGGCGATGGTGCAGGTCGCGGCGATGCGTAGCCCTTGATCGCCGGCGACCAACGGCTCCCAGGCAAAGGTGTCCAGGGTCAGCAGTCGCCGCAGCGCCGGCTGCGGCTCGGAGAAGAGCCATGTCCCCCCCGCCAACCAACTATCTCCCTCCCGCCAGTCGATGAGGCCATTAGCTGGCCGCACCTCGCGGATCGTATTGAGGTCCACCTGTCGTGCTCCTAAACCGGGCGCCCCGGGCCTCCGCCAGCATTGTGGCGAGTACGCCACGAACCGCACGGCGACGCGGCAAACTACCCTGGGTAGCGCCTACGATAGATTCACTTCACCGCGAATACATCGCACCGTATCGCGGCGACAACCTGAACGCAAGTGCGAACAAGCCGAATAGGAATAAGGTCCTGGGAATACGCACAGTGGGCAGGACCGGGGTCACCTATGCGAGACGGGACAACCGGTGTAGCGTGGAGGCTCTATGGGCCACAAGATCCTCGCGAAGGGAAGGGACGCGTTGTCCTCGACTGCCTCATCCACGCCGCAGACGCCGGTCACCGCGACCGTGGTGACCCAAACCCGGGTTCGGCCGGAGCACGCCAGCGATTTCGCCGCCTGGCAACAACGTATTGGCGATCAGGTTGCGAGTGCGGCGGGCTTCCTCGACCAGCAGGTGATTCCACCGTCCCCGCCGGTTCAGCCCGACTGGACGATCATCCAGCGCTTCACCAGCCTATCCGACGCCCGTGCTTGGCTGGATTCGCAAGGCCGCGTCAGATTAGTGGAGCAGGCCCAACCCTGGCTGGTCGGCGACGACGATGTTCACATCTTCGAGGACACCGAAGGCAGCGCTCCTCGTTCCGAACCAGTCTCGGCGGTCATCTCCACCCTGGTTGCCCCGGAGAACGTTGAGGAGTTTCGGGCCTGGCAGCGCAAGGTCGCGATTCGCCAGACGACGTTCCCCGGCTTCCAGGGCTACAAATTGGCCCCGCCAGTGCCAGGTGTCCAGGACGGGTGGGTCACTGTCCTCCGCTTCGACTCCGCCGCCCATCTCGACGACTGGATGACCTCACCGGTCCGCCAGAGCCTGCTTGCCGAAGCGGAGGCGTTCACCGGTGAGACCCACGTGCGGGTTGTGCGGACCGGATTCGACGCCTGGTTCGGCGGGCAGGATGGCACCGCCCCGCCGGCCGCCTGGAAGCAGAACATGCTCGTGTTGCTCTGCCTCTACCCCGTGGTCTTCCTCTTCGGCGAGTGGGTAGGCGACCCGCTCCTGATCGAAGAGCTGGAACTGCCGCACTGGCTCTGGCTTTTCCTCTCCAATGTCGCCAGCGTCTTGATCCTCGCCCAGATCGTGCCCTACGTCAGCCGGGCGTTTGCGTGGTGGACCGGGCCGGCCGGCACGGATGCCGACCGGACCCGGGTCAATTGGCGTGGAATCGCGTTAATCGTTGCGTTCTACGCGGTCCTGATGGCCGTCTTCTCGCTGTTTCCCTAAGCCGTAGGGGCCAGTCCAGATCGTGTCGGGGTTAGGCGGCTGGAGTTGCCACAGGCATGGTCCATGTACCCGGATCGCGCACCGCCGCGATCACCTCAGAGACCAGTCCTATCACCAATGCCGGGTTCTCATCGGCGATGGTGTGGCCGGTGCCCTCGGCGACCACGAGCCGCGCTCCCAGCGCCTCAGCCAGTTCCTGCTGACCAGCCTGCCAGGACGTCTCTACCTCCTCGACCGCGACCCCATCCGAGCAGGGCGGCTCCCAGTTGCACGGGGGTGGGTAGCCCGCACCATGGGTCACAACCACGATCGGGATCGCCGGCGGATCGGCCGGCACGGTCACCTGCCGAAAGCCAGCGATAACGTCGAGCTGCTCCTCGTTTTCGCCCTCGTTGTATGTCATGAACTCGGGGCCGGTCTCGGGCGAGCCGTCGGCGGTCAGTGAAAAGAACCGATCGATGTACCCGGGGTAGGGCGCATCAAGCAGCACCACCCCGCCGAACCCTGTGGCGTCTTCGGCAATCGCCACCAGCGAGATGCTGCCACCAAGGGATTCACCGACGACCACGCACGGGCAGGCAAGTTCCGGGCTGGCCAGGACGGCGTGCAGGTCGGTCGGCGGCTTCCTCGAATGTGCGGACTCCCATCGGGTGAGGATCACTCTGCCCTGTGCCGGCACGGTCGTAGGAGCAAAAGCGCGTGCCCAGGGCAGCGGCCAGGTCGGGACCGAGGGCGGCGACCACGGCGGTGCCGCCGTCGAGAAAGGGTCCGCCGGGCTCGAAGAGGACGGCAGGACCGCTCGTGGCCTCGCCGGCGCAGGCGAGGTGGAGTGAGCGACCGTCGACATCGACGGTCGCCTCGACGATGCCGGCCGCGGGCGAGACGGCCGGGGTGGCATCCTGCGCCCGGGCGGCCGATGGGGCGAATGGGGCGACGGCGAGGGCTGCGAACGCGAGAGTGACGATCAGCATTCGGCGCATGGCGGTGATTCTCCTCTGCTCTTCTGCTAGGGGACGTCGACCGGTGGGACGACATCCCAAATACGCCTTACTCGGAAATCTCAAGGATCTCGACCATCTCCAGCGTCGGATTGTCGTGTTGCTTTGCCGTTATCCCGCAATTCCAGTCGCACGGCCCCGCCGATTTGGCGGAACTCCTGGTGTTCTATGGGACGTAGACCACCCCGAGTTGGTGGTCCGTGACCTCACCCGTGTCATTCACGACGAAGGTGGAGGCAATCAGGCCGGTTGCACCCGCGAACTGCCCCTCTCCCCCGTTGATCCGCCAGATTGCCGCCCCGTGCCGGCGCCTGTCGTCCGCGGCGGTGCCGAGATAGGCACTGCCGATCGTGCTGAAGCGGAGCCAGTGGCCGCCTGACCCGAACCGAATCGTGCCGGCCTCCTGGAACGAGGTTGCTCCCGTAAAGACCAGTTCCGATTCGAAGGTCGCTTCGCCACCGGGGGCTGAGTGCAGCGATCCGTTGAGTCCATCGGTCCCGACCTGCGAGCAGATCGTGCAGCCGGGTGCGGTGGCCGCCATCTTCAGGATGTTGCCATCGATCCCAATGTGCATGGCTTCGCCGCGGAACCGCAGCGCGTAGACGAGTTCCTGCATAGGCCCGCTCCGTGCTCCAGGCACCAGGTCCGGCGTTTTTAGGCGGCTACGGGAAGATCGCCCTGATTGGCAATGCGCCGTCGCCGTAGTGATCGTTTGGGCTGCTGCTCTTGCGTCCCCGCTCGGCTGTTGCGAGACAGTAGCCATCCTCAGGCGTCCGCGGTCAGGCTTCAGCAATCGCCGATGACGCAGGAGAACGAGACGACTCCGTGGACGCAGCGGAGCAACTCGGTCACAGCGTCCGCATCGACAGATCGGCGAAACACGAGGTACATCGCACCGCCCTTTCACTAAACCCGCGAACCGCCTAGCGGCGGTTCCTCCGGTGGATCAGGTCGGACCTACCGAGATGGCCTGCTCCGACCAGCCCAATTTGCATGGTCCGAGCATGCGTCACCGGTGGTGCCAGCACATGCGTAAGGCTCTCCATCCGCAATACGCATATGGAGCGGAGGAGTGGCATGCGTATGTCGAGCAGCGCGTGCCGTCCCGGCCAGATTGGTCAGGGAGTTCGGCAGTGGGGATGCGCACTCGTGGATGGTATTGGCGACCAATTCCTACCATGACTTGTCTTAAGGGATCAGATCAGACCGTCGCGAACGGCGCGGGCGGCGACCTCCGAGCGTGAGATCGCGTCAAGCTTGGCCAGAATCGAGGAGACGTGCTTGGAGGCGGTCCGATGGCTGATGAAGAGGGCGTCAGCGATGGCGCGATCCGACCGACCAGCAACGACCAACCGCAGAACATCGATTTCCCGCGACGTCAGCCCGTATCGTGCCGCCGCATCGTTTGGTTCGACGGCCCGCGTGACGGTCGATTCCGGGACGGTTGGCGGCGAGGCGAGGGCAATGGCGTCCTGAATGGCCTCGTCCATCGACATAACGCGATCGACGTTCGCGGCGGCGGAGACAAGACGGAGCAGGGTTGGCACAATCGTGGTGCTGTGTCCAGCGGCGATCACGCCGCTCCACCGAGGGTCGCGCTCGATCGGGAGGTCCATCTCGACGCGCATCGCCGCCGCGGCGGCCACCAGACGGACGGCCCGCTCTTCCTGGCGCTGGGACGCGGCCAACACCGCACACCCCTCGATCGCGAAGACCACCTGGCGCCGGCGCCCACTGTCGCGCAAGAGGGTGAGGCATTCCGCCAGGTAGGCCCGAGCGGACGCGGTGTCGCCCAGCTCCAACGACAGCATTCCGAGGTCGGAGGTGATGAAGGCAACCTCCTGCCGGTCGTGGGCCGCCCGCGCCGTCGCCAGGCCCTCCTCCGCGAGCGGGCGGGCGGCGGCGAAGTTACCTTGCTCGATGAACAAGCTCCCGAGGCCGTCGAGGGCACGGGCGATCCACCGGTGGTCGCCGGAGATGCGGGCATGATCGAGGGTCTCTTCGAGCAGGGTGGTGGCAATCGCCATGTTCCCCAGACCCACCTCGGCCCAGGCCTGATTGTGGAGCGCGTGCGCCAGGCCGCGATGATCGCCGAGTTCCCGCCAGATCGCGGCGCTGGCTTCGCAGAGCGCCTTCTGGGCGACGTACTCGGCCCGATCATTGGCAAGAGCCGAGAGACCGGTCAGGGCCGTCGCCTCCCCGGCGCGGTCCCCGGTGGTGCGGGACAGCTCGCGGCCGAGCGTGAAGGAGCGCTCAGCCTCGCCAGGCTCACCGAGTTCCCGCAGGAGGTCGCCGCGGGCACTCAGTGCCGCCGATCGCAGGGCAGGATCCGTGTCCGGCGCGACCGCGAGCGCGCGATCGAGCCACTCGCGGCCTTCGAGGTGGTGTTGGCCGCGGCGGAAGCAGAAGCGCCCGAATCGCGCCGCCAACCGGAGGGCGGTATCGGGAGATCCGCCCGCGCAGGACCAGGCCAGGGCTGCGCGGAGATTGGCGAGCTCGGCCTCCAACCGGTCGAACCAGGCCGTTTCGTTCGATCCCTGCCACCCCGCCTGGTCCGCCAGCCCGAGGTAGCACGCGGCGTGCGCTCGGCGCACGCCATCCTCCTCGGCGGAAGCCACGAGCCGCTCCAGGCCGAACTCGCGGATCGTCTCCAGCATCTCATACCGCGGGTTGGCGTCGCCGTCGAAGTCGGCACGATCGGAAGTGACAGGGTCGACACGGCGAATCAGGCTCTTGTCGACCAGCGACGCGATTAAGTCGAGCGGCGTGAGTCGCTGAGTCGTGAGAACTACTTGCCGTCTTGCCGTCTTGCCGCCTTGTCGTCTCGTCACTCACAGCTTCCGCCGCGTCCAGGGTGAAACCGCCGACGAAGACGGCCAACCAGCGGAAGAGGGCTTGCTCTTCGTCGGTCAGAAGGTCGTGGCTCCAGGCGATCGCGGCCCGCATCGTCCGCAGGCGCTCGGGTACGTCTCGCGGTCCGCCGGTCAGCAAGGGGAGTTGACGAGCCAGCCGCGCCAGCAGCGCCGCCGGTGGCAGGTGAGGGCCACGAGCGGCGGCGAGCTCCAGCGCCAGCGGCAAGCCGTCGAGGCGATGGCAGATGGCGGCCACGGCGGCCGCATTCTCGTCGCTCAGGGCAAATGCGGGGTCTGCCGCCAGCGATCGCTCGACAAAGAGACGGACGGCCGGCGCGTCAGCGACCTGTTCCAGCGGGGGCAGGCGGTCGGGGTCTGGGCAGGCCAGCGGGGTGACGGGAAGGTCCCGTTCGCCGGAGAGGCGCAGCCGCTCGCGGCTGGTAACCAGCAGCGTCAGGCGGGGACACGCCGACAGCAGCTCCGTCAGCAGGGGAGCCGCCGGCAAAAGGTGCTCGAAGTTGTCGACGAGGAGGAGTGCCTCGGTCTCCCCGGCCGCCGCTCGCACCTGATCGGCGAAGGGCAGCGCTCCCAGGTCCCGGACGCCAACCGCCTGAGCGAGAACAGCGGCGACCAGCTGGTGATCCTGCACGGCCGCGAGGGGGACGAAGCGCACGCCATCCGCGAAGTCGTCGGCCGCGGCGGCGGACGCGGCCAGGGCAAGGCGGGTCTTGCCAACGCCTCCTGGGCCGGTCAAGGTGAGGAGGCGGACGTCCTCCCGGTGGATCAGGGCGCAGACGTGCTCCACCTCCCGCTCGCGCCCGACGAGGCTCGTCAGCAGCGCCGGGACCGGAGGGCTCGGACGGGGCACAGGCGGCGACGTAGCCATTGGGCACACCGGTCTCGCTCACGGGCGAAGCGTGAATACGCTGCATGATGGCCGGTGGACGTCGACGCGTCAATTAGGAGGTGGATTACCCCGCCAGAGCCGCCAGCCGGGCCGCGTTGCGATTGTGATCCCGGATCACCGGTTGCAGATCGAGCGTCGTCAATTCACCATCCGCGACGATCACCTTGCCGTTGACGACCGTGTGCCGGGCCCGGGTCGGGGCGCAGAAGACCACCGCCGCGACCGGATCGGCCAATCCGCCGGCGTAGGCGAGGTTGTTGAGGTCGAGCGTGAAGAAGTCGGCGCGTTTGCCTGGCTCCAGGCTGCCGATGTCGGTCCGGCCCAGGACCGCCGCTCCACCCCGGGTGCCGATCTCGAGCGCCTCCCGGGCCGTCATCCACTCAGCCGCCCGCAGCGGATCGGAGGTGGAGAGGACCGTCTCAGGGCCTTCCGGCGGGCGCAAGCCCATCTTGAGGCGGGCGAGCAGCATCGCCTCCCGGACCTCAACCAGGAGGTTGGAGCCGTCGTTGCTGGCGGAGCCATCAACGCCGATGCCGGTCTTGACGCCGGCATTGAGGTACTTCTTCACTGGGGCGATCCCTGATGCCAGGCGCATGTTGGAGGAGGGGCAGTGGCACACGCCCGCGCCCTTGCGCGCGAAGAGGCGGATCTCGTCATCGTTGACGTGGATGGCGTGAGCGTACCAGACGTCGTCTCCCACCCAGTCGAGGGTCTCCATGTAGGCGACCGGCCGCAACCCCTCGTTCTGAAGCGTGTACCGCTCCTCATCGAACGTCTCGCAGAGGTGGGTATGCAGGCGAACGCCGTACTCGCGGGCAAGCTTGGCCGATTCCCGCATCAGGGTCTTGGTCACCGAGAACGGCGAACAGGGCGCCAGGACGATCTGGAGCATCGCGCCGGGCGAGGCGTCGTGGTAGCGCTGGATGACCCGGAGCGAGTCGGCCATGATCGCGTCTTCGTCCTCGACACATTCGTCCGGGGGCAGGCCTCCCTTGGACTCACCGAGGGACATGCTGCCCCGGGAGACGACGAACCGGACCCCGACCTCGGCCGCCGCCGCGATCTGATCGTCGACCTTGCAGCCATTCTGGAAGACGTAGGCGTGGTCGAAGACAGTCGTGCACCCGGAGAGGGCCAGCTCGGAGCAGCCGACGATCGTGGCGGTCCGGGAATCCTCCGGCGTGCGCCCCGCCCAGATGCGGTAGTGGGCCCGCAGCCAGGGAAAGAGGTTGATGTTCTGTCCAGAGGGCAGGTTGCGGGTGAGCACCTGATCGAGATGGTGGTGGCAGTTGATCAGGCCCGGCAGGAGAATGTGGCCTTCCAGGTCCAGCACCTCGTCGGCGGTCTCGGGGAGTTCCGCGGTTGGCCCGACCTGCTCGATCACGCCGTCGCGGGCAAAGATGCCGGCATCGCGCAGTTCCCGGCGATCGTCGTCCATCGTGACCAGGACAGCGGCATTCTTGGCTAGCAATGTCGACATGGGGAGTTGGCTCCTCATCCGCCAGTCGGCTGGTCAGCCTCACGGACCACCGGCTCCCTGACGAGAACCGATCGATGGCTGACGAGGGCAAAGGCGTCTCGATCATACCGTAGGCGGAGCCAGGGCCAGACGGGAAAGAAGTCCCATGTGTTAGGTACCACAGTCAGGCGGTAGCGCCATTCCGTGGGGTCGCAGTTCGGGGCGAGTTGCCGGGTTTTCTTGTCCGCTGCGCCTCCACGGCGAGCTTGTATCCGGATTGCCTCGCTGCGATCGCACTGATCTGGCCGCCGATCAGGGTAATGAGGCTCATCACATAGAGGAAGAAGATGAACGCCATCACGCCGCCCAGTGCGCCATACGCCCCGCCCAAATAGCCGGCGAAGTAGGCAAAGTAGAAGCTCAATCCCACCACGGCGATGGCCCACAGCACGACGGTGGCAATCGCGCCCGGCAGCATGCTGCGGTAGGAGTGCCTGGCATCCGGCCCTCGCCAGAACAGGGTGGCAAGCACCAGGACGAGCACCGCCGCGATCAGCGGAACTTGGATCCATCGCCAGGTTGTCGTCCAAAAGCTCCCCAGGCCGATCCGCTCGGCGATGTCGCTGCCGATGGAGGAGCTGAGCAGCAGTGCGGTCGAACCCGCGATGGACGCCAGTCCCAGCATCAACGTCAGGGCGATCGCGATGGCTTGCTGCTTCCACCAGGGTCGCCCTTCCTCGACGTCGAAGACAACATTGAGGGCCTTCATCATCACGGCGAGGGCGTTTTTGCCGCCCCAGAGGGCGACTATCGCGCCGAAGGAGAGAAGTCCGCCTGCGCTCGTCTGAAGCGTCTCTTCGATCGGGTCGATGACTGCGGTCCGTGAATCGGCTGGCAGCTGGTCACTAACCCAATCTGTGATGTTGTTCATCGCATCGTCGACGCCGATCTGCTGGGAGATAAACGACGAAAGTGCCGTCAAGAAGATGAGCAAGGGAATCATGGAAAAGAGCAGATGGTAGGCGATCTGCGCCGCCTGTCCCTGTAGATCATCCTCCTTGATTTCCCGCCAAAGGTTCTTTCCATAGGTCATGCTGGTCTGGATTCGGGGGTGCATCGCTGTTCTCCCACCTGAGCATCAACGACTCGGGTTGCTCGGCCCGCGACGGGCGTCCTCGTTGGCCGGGACGCCACTCCTCATGGCAATCCCTTTGCAATACCCGAACCACCGTCGGCAATCGGTGGTGAAACCGTGCTGTGAAGGCACGGACCCCGGATACGATGGCGCAGTCGAACCTGGGCGTATGAGCGTTTTAGAAGCAGGGATTGCAGATGCAGACATTTACGGTGACCGCGAGCGACGAGGCTGGCGCCATCCTCGCCGGGCTGACCGAGATTCTCCTGGCGGCCCGCGGCGGCGGCGCGTCCCCCGATCCGGGCGCCGATACGGTCGCCGTGCCGGTGCGTGGCCAGGGCGCGACGCTAGGCGCCGTGTTCGCCGAGCTGGCGCGGGATCTACTCGCGCAATACGACGCCCAGGGGTCAGGGATGCACAGTGTCCGCCTAGACGGGCTGCTGCGTAGCGAGGACGGCTATGTCGGCTGGGGCTATCTGGAAGGATCGACAACCGGGGATGGCGCCCCGGCCCGGATCGACCTCACAGGGGAACCGCAGATCGAACGGACGGACGCCGGTATTGCACTCACGTTTGACGTTGTATTGACATGAAAGATTGCCTTGGTGGTAGAGTCGGAGAGAAGCCCCCTAACCCCCCGGCCCCCTTCCCCCGCTGCGGCACTGTCAGGGGTCGGTATCGGAAAGGTAGTGGCGATGTGGAGCGGGAGGGACACGCGCCCAGGGATCTGGCAGGATGGTGGTGCTGACCCGCCGCCCCCGCCGGAGGTGCCCCGTGCGCGTGCCGGTCGAAGCCTACCCGATGCTCGCCGCCGTCGAAACCCACCTGCCGCACCTGACCCGCGCCCAACGCGATGGCCTGGTCTGGTGGGTCTACGGGGCGGTGCTCGGCAACAACGCCTGCCAAGCGGCGGTGGTCACCGCCCTCGAACCACTGGTCGGCCCCGATGGGACCGAAGCCCTGCGGCGGCGGTTGCGGGCATGGGGCTATGCCGGAGCCGACAAGGATGTTCCCGGCCGCGCCGAGGTCGACGCAGCCGCCTGCTTCGCGCCGCTGCTGGGCTGGGTGCTGGCGTGGTGGCACGGCGAGGCGCTGCCGCTGGCGGTGGACGCCACCGCGCTGGGCGACCGGCTGGTGGTGGTGGCGGTCTCGGTGCTCTACCGCGACACCGCCATCCCCGTCGCCTGGCACGTGGCGGCCGCTGGACGGCCGGGGGCGTGGCTGGCGCCCCTGCTCGACCTTCTGGCGGTCCTCGCCCCGGCGGTGCCGCCGACCCAGACGGTCGTGGTGCTCGCCGACCGGGGGCTGTGGAGCCCGCGGCTCTGGGCGGCCATTCGGTCGCACGGCTGGCACCCGCTGCTCCGGATCCAGCAGGCGGCGCTCTTCCGGCCCCGGGGCGGCAAAACGGGCAAGGCGGCCGCCCTGGTGCCGGGGCCGGGCCACGCCTGGGTCGGGCGAGGCACCGCGTTCAAGGACGCCCCCAAACGGAAGGATGCCACCCTGGTCGCGGTCTGGGAGGTCGGCCAGGACCAGCCCTGCCTAGCCCTGACCGACCTGGCCCCGGACGACGTCGGCCCGTGCTGGTATGGGTTGCGCGCCTGGATCGAACTGGGCTTCCGGACCCTGAAGTCGGGCGGTTGGCACTGGGAACGGACCCGGCGCACCGATCCCGACCGGGTGGCCCGCCACTGGCTGGTGCTGGCGGTGGCCACCCTCTGGGCCGTGGCGACCGGGACCCGGGTCGAGGACGCGGAGCGCCTGGGGGTGGCCCCGGCCAACCTGCGGGTCGCCGTGCCGCCGCCCCCAGCCGACGGCCCCCGCGCCGCCAGCGTCTTCGCGCGGGGGCTGGCCCGGCTGCGCTGGCAGTTGCTGCGGGTGCGGCGGCTGTGGTCCCGGATCTGGCTCTGGCCGGATGCCTGGCCCGCCGCCCCGCCCGACCTCCAAGTCGTTGTGTGGCCCACTTGACCACTTCCCCTCGGATACCGACCCCTGACAGCGCTGCGGCAGGGGGAAGGGGGAGATGCGGCGCTGTCTGACGCCCCTCTCCACCGCAGCGGAGAGGGGGTAGGGGGTGAGGTTCGTTCCTAGAACTGCTCATCCTCAAACACTTCGTCGTCCGCCTCGTTGAAGGAGTCCAGAATCTCCAGCGCTCGCTCCCGCTCGGAGTCGACCACATACAGGTCATGGGAGAGGGTCGCGGCGGAGCCCCAGGCGCCGACACCGGCCCCGCTGGCCCGGACCATCGATGCGATACCCTCCTGGCGGAGGATGTCGGCCGAGAGCTGGGCGAGTGGTTCATTGGGGACGGTTGTGAGGTAGACGATTTTGCCGTCGAGCCGGGGAGCCTTGCGGGCTGCTTCCGGCTCGGGGGGCGGCTCGGCCTGCAGCGTCCGGCCACAGTCTGGACAGCGCTCCACCCAGTCTTCGAACGGTCCATCGCCTCCGGGGCAGTACTTCACCATCGTCAGAAACCTTCGCGCGGCGTGGTCAACCGGTCGGGACCGTCCCCGATACGAACGGACTTCTCCCAATGATCCTACCAGTTCCGCCCGTTCGATCAGGCCTGGCGGCGGGAGAGCTGCCAGGAGACGACGGCGTAGGCGCCAATTCCCCAGGCGACAATCACGACAAATGACAGCCAGGCTCCACCGAAGACGGAGTCGCCAACGGTTGCGTCCGTCATAAGGCGCATCCCCTGGCTGGTCGGCAGCGCCAGTAAGATAACTTTGAAGATGCCGTCGACCGGCGCACTGACCAACACCGCCGGGGCAATGACTGGAAGAAGGAAAACGCCGGACCAGGTATTGAGCTGGTTCGCGCTTTTGAAAATTCCCGCCATGATGAGCCCAATGCCGATCAGCGCAACCCCGGTGATCAGGATCGCCGCCACGAACTTTGGCATCATCTCAATCTCGATCTGGGTGAACCCGAGCAGGATCGCGAGCGCAATGACGATGTAGGCCATCCCAACAAGTGCTTTGCCGACAATGACATCGGGATAGGACGCGACCAAGACCAGGGCGTCGAGCGTCTTCTTCTCCGCCTCTTCCGCCAGGATCACCGGAACGACTAACATTGAGATCATGGCGATCAAGAACACGATCGACACCAGGACCATGTACGTTCGCAGGCCCAGCCGGTCGAGGACAGATTGGTCTTCGAACGGCTCTTCCACCGTCGATATGTTGACGGCCACGGGGAATTCCTGCCCCGCCATAGCCCGCACCGCCGGCTCAAACGCCGCCGCGATGTACTGAGCGCCGAGAGTGGGGTTCTCTGGCAGGAAGACCTGCAAACTCGGCTGCTCTCCGGCCGCCAATGCAGCGTCGAATCCAGCCGGGACGACGAACCCGATATCCGCGTCCTCGGCCTGCACGACTTCTTCCACCCCTTCGGCCGATTGCTCCTGGTCGAAGTCGATGCGGACCGCCTCGCCGACCGCGTCGCGCAGTGCGTCCGGCAGGGTGGTCTGATCTGCCCCGAAGTAGGCGACGGTCGCGGTCGTCGTCGTCAGGTCGTCGTCATCGAAGACGAGGCTGTAGAAGATCCCGATGCCGAGCGGCACGAGGATCGCGACCAGCACACGCGCATCACGAATGGCGTCACGCAAGTCCTTGAGGAAGATCGTCCGGATCATGCCTGGGTGCACGCGTGCTCCGATTCGCTAGGCGCTTGGGTGCAGGGTGGACGCAGGCAGCCTAGAGTGGCCGCCCCGCCAGATTGATGAAGACATCCTCCAGGGTGCCTTCCTGGGAATGGAGGGTCAGGATCTCATCGGCGGTCACCCAGGAGGCGAGCTTGTCAGCGTCTTCTGGATCGTCCAGCCGGATCGTCGCCTCGGTACGATCGCGGAGCAGCACCCTGGCCGTCCGGTCGCCGTAGCGCAGCTTGAGCTCCCGCGGCGAATCGAGCGCCACGATCGATCCCTGGCTGAGGAACGCAACCCGGTGGCAGAGCTCGTCGGCCTCCTCCATGTAGTGGGTGGTGAGGAAGATCGTGGTTCCGGAGCGGCTCAGCTCGGCGACGAGATTGCGCAGATCCCGGGCCGAGGTGGGGTCCAGGCCCCGGGTTGGCTCGTCCAGGAAGAGGACCCGCGGCCGGTTAATCAGCGCTCGGGCGATGAGCAGGCGCTGCTTCATTCCGGTCGAGTAGGTCTTGACCGGCCGCTTGGCGGCATCGGTCAGATCGACGACTGACAGCAGCTCGCCCACCCGCTCCTTCGGCGCGCCGTACAACTCGGCGAAGATCCGGAGGTTGTCGTGACCGCTAAAGCGCTCGTAGAGGTTCTGATCCTCGAAGACGAGGTTGATTAGCGGCTTGATCTGATCCCGCTGCGCCACGACATCAAAGCCCCCGATCCGAGCCGAACCACGGGTCGGCTTCGTCCGCCCCGTCAGCATCCGGATCGTGGTCGTCTTCCCGGCGCCATTGTGACCGAGCAGGCCAAAGATCTCGCCGGCGGCCACCGACGAAGGTGAGCCCTGCCACCGCCTGGGTGTCGCCGTAGCGCTTTTGGAGATCCTGGACGTCGATCATCCGCTCTCCGCCGGGTCGTAGTTCGCTCAACCGGTGGCTCCCCCTACACGGTGCAAGAGGTAGATCTGGGGGCGCAGTTTGCCCAGGAATTGATACACGCCCCACAGGGTGCCGCCGTAGGAGGCTTCATATTGGGCCCGGCCGAAGCGGGCGACTAAGTCGGCCTCGCGGCGGCGCAGGCGGGCAATCGCGAGCAGATCTTTCCCGGGGTCTCGGTAGCCCGACTCCGCCCAGTTCTCGCGCCATTCGCTATCGACCACGTCGTGGGTCGAGATGACGAATCCCGCCTGTTGGGCGGTCGCCTCGAAGAAGGCAGGAGCCATGTTGCTCGGAACTATGGCCATCGACTGGAAAAGACGAGTGGCCTCATTCGGCGCCAGTTCGGCGGTGGCAAAGGTCTGATAGACCAGCATCCCGCCGCCGGGCTTGAGCACCCGGGCGCATTCACATAGGCCGGCGGCGAGATCGACATGGTTGAGCACGTCCCGGCACCAGATCGCGTCCAGGGCGCCATCGGCCAGGGGCATCGCTTCGATGCCGGCCTCGATGACCTCGATCGACCCTCCGAGCCCGGCTTCGGCCACCGACTCCTGGGCGAGCGTGGTGTGGAGCGGGACCGGATCGATCGCCAGCACCCGGCACCCGAACCGGCGGTGCAACTCGACCGCATACGAGGCATCGCGGCTGCCGATGTCGGCGATCAAGTCCCCGGACCCGACCGTAAGCTGGGCGAAAACGTCGTAGATCATCTCCGGGCTGCGCGGATTCAGGCTGGTGGCGGCCACCTCCTGGATCGTGTCGTCGCCTGGGAAGTATTCGCCGTAGATCTCCTGCATGGTGGCTGGGGTAGTTTGAGCCACGCCAGAAATCCTTTCCGCGATTGCGGCGTTCTATACAGTGGGCACGGTGGCCACAAACTACCGTGACGAGGCGTTCCCGCCATCGGCGGCGAGCATCCATGCTCGTTTGGCCACCGTGAAGCATGCCACATGGTCCATTCGTCGCGGCTGCTGACACCGCTCTGTGCTATCGTTTCTGCGATCAACATCCGCGGTGACCGCGTCACCTCGCCCCCACCGCTACGGGAACGCCCATGAGTGTGCGCGACTCCGTCAGGTCGCGCTTTTATGGGCGTCCAGGGAACACTGTGTCGATGCAGCAACGGCCTTCCAGCCGAGCCGGATTGCCCGCGTCCCGTCCAACCCGGTCTGGGTCCGGATCGTCTGGAGGAACTCCACCCCGTCAGTCCGGCCCCGGTGGGGGCGGCTTCCGCATCGACGACCGCGTCATTCTCGCCAGCGTCCTGGTCGTCCTCGGCGCCAGCTTGGTGATCTTCGCCTCTCTTGATCGTCAGCGGCGCCGGCAAGTTTGGAGGCGACGACGATCCGGGGCCAGACGACCCAGTCGTAGGCGCGGGCCTCGTCGCCGGAGGTTCCAGCACCCCAGCGCCGACGAGCGCGGTCGTCCCAACCATCGCGGCGACGGCCGCGCCCACAACCGAACCAGCGGCCCAACTCTCCGAGGACAGCCCGACCGTTTGCATCGATGTTGGCCACGGCGGCGTCGATCTCGGCAACGTTCGCGTAAAGCGATGACGGGACCGAGATCCTGCTCATGGAGAAGGATCTGGTGCTCGAGATCGCGCTGGCGCTACGCGACCGCCTCGAGGCGCGGGGCGTCGGCGTCGTCCTGACGCGGGAGACCGACACGGAGGTCAACTCGACCTTCGCCGACGTCAACGGCGACGGCGACGCCTCCGAGGACCTCGACGGCGACGGCGTCATCAACCCCGATCGGGGCGACTATGTCGACCAACTCGACGAGCTCCAGGCCCGCGTCAACATCTGCAACGACGCCGGGGCCGATCTCATGCTCTCGATCCATGCCAACTCGTCCGAGAATAAGGAGCTCGGTGGCGTCGAGACCTACTGGGCCGAGGACCCGAACCTGGACTACGTCGAGGAGAGCGAGGAGGTCGCGACCCTCGCCTACGAGAAGCTGACCAAGGAGTTCGCGGCCCTTGGATTCGAGCCGGGCGGGCGAGGCGCCGCCCCGGACCACTCCTGGGAACCGATCGACGACGATCCATTCACCTTTGACCACTACGTCGTCCTCAGCCCGGATCGTCCGGACCGCAAATTCGTCGGCGCGAAGATGCCGTCCGCCATCGTCGAGTGCCTCTTCGTCTCGAACGACGAGGACTACATCTTCCTGACCGAAGACCCGGACGCGGCCCAGGGTGCGATCGTCACCGCCTACGAGTCGGCCATCCTCGAGTACTTCGAGATCGAGCCCAACACGAGTGGCGCTAATCAGACGGAGACCAGCGCCGAGGCGGTCCCCACGCCTACCCCCGACGCCACCGATGACGAGGCCGCCGCCGAAGAGACTCCCGATGCGGAGGAGACACCCGAGGCCGACGACAACGAAGACTCTACAGAGGTCGACCGGACCGACCTCGACGCCGTCGCCGAAGCCAACAACCTGCCCCCTCCTCTCCCGGATAGCGGCACCGGGGCATCCCAGGTCCACTACTACGGCGACAGCGGGCGCGATGAGATTGCGCTCACCTTCGACCTTGGGTCAGACCGAGGCTACACCGAAGAGATTCTCGACTTCCTCAAGGAGCGGGGCATCCGTGCGTCGTTCGGGCTCACCGGGGCCTGGGCCGAACAGAACCCCGATCTCGTCCAGCGGATCGTCGACGAGGGCCACCAGCTCTTCAACCACACCTACACGCACACGTCATTCACCGGGGATTCGACTGGGGCGGAGCCGCTCACGCGGGAGGAGCGGATCGAGGAGATCCAGCGGACCGACGAGATCGTCTACGACCTGACCGGCTACGAGATGGCGCCCTATTTCCGCCTTCCGTATGGCGACGGCTCCGACGATCCCCAGGTGATGAAAGACATCTACGGGGCCGGCTACTACCTGACGATCATGTGGACCTGCGACTCCTACGGCTGGAAGCAGTGGACGGCCGCCGAGATCATCCAGCACTGCGTAGCCGATACCGGCCGGGGCGGCATCGTCCTGATGCACGTCGGCTCCGACGGCACCGACCAGGACGCCCTCCCCGGCCTCGTCGACGAATTCGCCGCCGATGGCTACGACTTCGTCACCGTCGCCGAAGTCCTCGCGCCGGCCGAGGACGACGACTAAGCACGATCGGCTAAGTACGTCGTAGGATGGCTGGGTGAAGGAGGCCCCGCCATGCCCAGGGTGATCCGGCTTGAGTTGACGTCGGCCGAGCGCGCCGACCTCGATCGGCGCTTGCGTGCCCGCACCACCGAGCGCCGGGAGTACGAGCGGTTGCGGATGGTGGAGGCGGTGGCCGACGGGGCGACGATCCCCCAAGCAGCCCGCGCCTTGGCTGTCCACGAGCAGACGGTGCGCAAGTTCGTCGCCCGGTTCCGGACTGAGGGCTTCGCCGGTTTGGCCGATCGCCCCCGCGGCGGCCGACCGGCCCGCCTGACCGAGGCCGACCTGGTGGCGGTCGAGGCCCGGTTGGACGCGGATGCCGCCACCGGTGCCCGCACCTGGACCCTGGCGCAACTGGCGGCCTGGCTGGAGACCGACCGGGGGATCGTCGTCACGCCGGGCCACCTGGGCGAGCGGCTCAAGCGCCGGGGCTTCCGCTGGAAACGCACCAAACGGAGCACCGCCCACAAGCAGTCGAACCCGGACCGCCAGGAGGAGGCCGCCGCCGACCTGGCGCTTTTGCCCTTTTGCAGGGGCTCGCCGATCTGGGCCTGATCGACCTGTTCTATTTAGACGAGAGCGGATTCGCCCCGACCTTGCCGACCGGCTACACCTGGGCGCGGCGGAAGGTCCGGCCGCTGGTCTGGGACGAGCCGCCCAGGGCCGCCGCCTCAACGTGCTGGGGGCGTTGGCGGTGGGCGGGCCGACGCCGGGCTTGGTCTGGACCGCACCGGTCAGCAAGCTGGACAGCGCCTCCTTCCTCGCGTTCGTCTGGCGGGAGGTGGCCGGGCTGCCGGCCCCGCCGGGCGAATTGCCGCGCGGCTACCGGCGGGCGCGGCCGTGCGCGATCGTGCTGGACAACTACTCCGTCCACCGCAGCGCCGCGGTCCAGGCGGCCCGTCCCGCCTTGGCACGGGTGGGGGTGGACTTCTTCTCCCTGCCACCCTACAGCCCGGAGTTGAATCGGATCGAGCCGCTGTGGCGGCACACCAAGCATGAGGACCTGCCGGTGCGCAGCTACCGGACCCTGGAGGAACTGCGCGCGGCGGTCACCGACGCCCTAAATCAGCATGCCATCTCCCTCCCCGCCACGCCGGATGCGACGATCAACTTACCCGTGGCTGCTTAGGCGGTCGTGCGAGAGGGTGGCTCTGCTTCGGCGTCGCTAGGGGCTAAAGGACCCCGGGCCACGTCCACGAAGCCGGCTAAAGACCGGCTGTGAAAATCCCGAGGTTCGCATCGGCCCCGACACCTAGGTTTGTAGGGGCGGACCGCCGCGCCAAGATCGGTACGCTTCGGATTGTTCTAGCTGGATTCCACAGGCGGCGGGAGATATGCCTTCGGGCCGGTCAGGATGCCGCCATCAACCGGCAACGTGACCCCGGTGATCCAGGCCGCGTCGTCGGAGGCGAGGAAGGCAACGGCGGCGGCCACATCCTCCGGCTCACCGACCCGGCCCAGCGGGTAAAGATGGGAGAGACCTTCCAGGGCGCCCGGCTGGGCGTCCCAGACACGGGTTCGGATGGTGCCGGGGGCGATCAGGTTGAACCGCACGCCTGAGCGGCCATACTCCGCGGCCAGATTCTTTGTGACGCTTTCCAGCCCTGCTTTCGCCGCCGAGTAGGGGTAGCTGCCGAAGGCTGCCAGGCCGTTGACCGACCCTATGGTGACCACGGCACCACCGGCCGGCGACGCGATGAGATGGGGCAAGGCCGCCCGGATGCAGCGCACAACACCGAGCAGGTTGAGATCGGCGAGGCGCACCCACAATGCATCATCAGCATCGGGGAAAGGCGGCTCCTGCGCATCGCCCCCGGCGGTATTGACCAGAACGTCCAGCCGGCCGAACCGGTCAATCGCCGTCGTCATCCCGGCGGCGACTGAGGCCGACTCTGTTACATCGAGGTTGACCGCGAGGGCTATCCCACCAATGTGGCTGATGTCCTCCGCTACCCGGCCGGCAGCGGCAACATCGAGGTCGGCGATGACGACAGACGCGCCCTCCTTCGCCAGGCGAAGGCAGACGGCTCGGCCAATCCCGTGACCTCCGCCGGTCACGAACGCCACACGGTCAGAGAAGCGCTGCATGATGTCCAAATCCCCTCGTCCTATGATGCTTGTCCTCCGGAGTACTCGGCCACCATCTGCACCGGGCCGTCCTCCGGGTCCGCCACCCAGGCCGCCCGCAGACGCCCGATGAAATTGTGCGGCGGGCTGAGCGGCTTCGCCCCGGCCGCAATCAGGCGCGCAAATGCGGCGTCAACGTCGTCTGTCCAGACGGCGACCTCCGCCCGTTTCGGCCCGGCGTCAACCGTCAATCCGTGCATCTCCCGGGTCGCATCGATGTCGGCAAAACCTAGGATAAGCCCACCGAGACGGACTTCGACGTGCACCGGCGGCCCCACCTCCGGCGTGCGAAATGTCTCCACAAACCCCAACTGCTCGGTATAGAACCGAACCATCCCTTCGACGTCACGCACATATGTGTTGATCTGTGGATCACGAAACACCCGAAGTCCTCCCCGCCAACAGATCAGCATGATGCGCGGGGTCAAGCATTGCCGTCACGGGGAGACGCCGATTCTAGCAGCACCGACAAGCGGTATACGATGCAGTGGCTCGGTCTTCTGCATCGACGGAGCGTTCGGCTGCACCTGCGACGAGATTGCCCGGTGGGCGGGCCCCGCACATCACCCACAGCGTACGTGGTCGATATGGGTAATCCAGGGAGCATTAAGCATGGCGATTACGTAGTCTTACCGATTCCGACCCGGATGACGTAGGGCACTATAGGTACAGACATCGAGGCGGGCCGGACACGAACCGGACGCCGGGGGGCTCCAGCAACACACCCCTGATGTCTCCTCCCACTCCCCTCAGCAAAGGGATGGGCGCTCTCCACACCTGGCGCCCATCCTCCCCAACACCTCCCCATCACTCCTCCCCACCGCCCGAGCCGCCAGCCACGGCCCGGGCGGACCCCTTTTCTCGACATCCGATCGGCAGACCCCTCTTGCGTCCCGCATTGCTGTGCCCTATGACCGAAAGTCATCAGACGTCTGACTTCTTGACGAAGAGAGCTGGGTCCAGCGAGGGATGTCCGGCTCATGCGAGTAGTGGACGAGCGATGGTCTTGGATAACCCGCCGCTCCGCGGTGACACGCTCCACCAGAGGATCCAGGCCCGCATCACGCGGTTCATCATCGAGCGTGGCTTTCGTCCTGGCGATCCACTCCCCGCCGAAGCCGATCTGGCCCGCACCCTCGGGATCAGCCGGCCCTCCCTCCGTGAAGCGATGAAGGCCCTCCAGATCCTCGGCGTGATCGAAGCGCGTCATGGTTCGGGCACGTATGTCGGCCGCTTCTCGCTCGATCCTCTTGTGGATGGCCTCGCCTTCCGCATTCGGATCGACCTCAACCAGAATGTCCAGACGATCCGCGAGTTGCTCGAAATCCGGCTCGTGCTGGAGAGCAGCCTCGTCGCCCGGGTAGCGGCCGTGCGCACTCCCGAGCAGCTTGCAATCCTTGAAGATCTGGTCGCGACCATGGAGCGTCGCGGGGTGACAGGGGAGGAGTTTCTCGAAGATGATCGGGTGTTCCACGAGGTGCTCTATCGGCCCCTGGGCAACACTCTGGTCGTGACCCTCCTGCAGGCCTTCTGGCAGGTCCTCGCTCGCGTGCGCACCGATCTCAATCTGGCGCCGGCCGATCCGGCGGTCACCGCGGCCGACCACCGGCGGATTCTGGACTCCCTCGTTGCCGGCGACGGCGAAGCCGCCTCGGCGGCGATGACGATCCACTTCAACGGGATCCAGAGCCGCATCCAGGAACCGGTTCCCGGCGGAAGGGAACCGCAATGACTCTCAGTTCCACGCTACACATCACCGGATCCCACGGACTATTGGCAGTTGACCAGACCATCCCATCGTTGGAGATTTGAGGACAGGAACGGTCGGAAAAGGAGGGGACGATCAATCGGCGGCAACGGGACAGCCGGTAATTGTCGAGACGCGCATCGGGGTACTGCCCTCACCCCCAACCCCCTCTCCCGTGCGCGGGAGAGGGGGAGCGTCTTCGCCCATTTTCGCGCCATCACTGAGGCGGTGCCCCTACCGATCCTGGCCTACGATATCCCGTCGGCTGGGCCGCCAAAGCTCGATCGCGCGACCGTTCTCACTCTGGCCCGGGAAGGGACGATCATCGGGATCAAGGACAGCAGCGGCGACGACGTCAACTTCCGCAACGTGCTCATGGAATCACGGGGCCTTTCCCGATTTGCGACCTTTACCGGCTCGGAGTTGCTTGTCGATACCGCCCTCTCCTTCGGAGCGAGCGGCTGCGTGCCCGGGCTGGGGAATGTCGATCCGGCGGGCTATGTGCGCCTGTATGACGCTGTTCGCGCCGGCGACTTCGAGACCGCCCGCACGGAGCAGGAGCGCCTCATCCGCCTCTTCCGGATCATCACCTGCGGCACTCCGGGCCGGATGGGCTTCACCGCGTCCGCGCTCGGCGGCTTCAAGTCCGCCCTCGTCCTCCGCGGCGCTATCGCCACCAACATGATGGGCCGCCCGCTGACGCGCTACAACGCCGAGGAGACCGGCAGGGTGCGTGAGATTCTCGAAGAGGCGGGTCTTCTGTAGGTCGTCCGCGGTTTCCGAGACCAGTCGCGTACGCATTTCGTGCGATGTTCGGCGCCAAAACCACGAGCGGGCTCGCTCAGGAACCTTACCCGGAGACGCCAGGTTGTGGAGGTTGAGGAATTGATGGGCTATTTTTGGGTGGTCCTATTCGGGGCCATCGTCCCCTCTGCCCCCGCCGGAGTTGCCAATGTATCGCCTGATCCTGACCCCCGCCCAGCGGGCCGAACTGGCCGCGCTGCGCGACACGGCCCCCAAGCCCCATGTGCGCGAGCGCGCCGCCGCCCTCCTCAAGGTCGCCGATGGCCGCTCGGCCGTCTCCGTGGCGCGAACCGGGCTGCTACGCCCCCGCAAGCCCGCCACCGTCTGGCGCTGGATCCGGCGCTACCTCGCCGAGGGGATCGCGGGCCTCGACGACCGACCAGGGCGGGGGCGCAAGCCCGCCTTCCCCCCTGCCACCCGGATAAGGCGGCCGCCCGGGCCGCCCTCCTGGATGTGGTGCGCCGCGCTCCCCGCCTGCTCGGGGTGGACCGGACCCGCTGGACGCTGGACGCGACCCGCGCCGCCTGTCCCTGGTTGGGTGGCCTCAGCCGCTCCGGTGTGTGGCGGGTGCTTGAGACATTGGATGTCGTCCTCAAGCGCGGGCGGGAGCACGTCCACAGCCCCGACCCCGCGTACGATGCGAAGCGCGCGGCCATCGCCGACAGCGTGGCCGCCGCCCGGGCCTCGGACGGGCGGGTGGTGGCCCTCTTCCAGGACGAGGTCACGCTGCACCGGCAGCCGAGTGTGGCCCCGGCCTGGGCGGCCCGGGGCCGCGACCAGCCCCGGGCGGAGCGCAGCCTGCGCGCCGACGCCCCGGCCCGCATCGTCGGCACCCTCGACATCGCCGACGGTCGAGTGCTGGCGCGGCGGCGGGGCGAGTTGGCCATCCCGGCCCTGGTCGGCTTCTATAAGGAGGTGGTGGCAGCCTATCCCAACGCCGAGCGCATCGACGTCGTCCTCGACAATTGGCCGGTCCACTTCCACCCCGACCTGCTCGTCGCCCTCCAACCCCAGACGTGCCCCTTCCCCTTCCCCCGTCCGCCGTCCTGGCCCGCCGAGCCGAGCAGCGACGCGGTCCGCAAGTGGGGCGGTCTCGCCCTGCCGATCCGGCTGGTGCCGCTGCCGACCTACGCCTCCTGGCTCAACCCGATCGAGAAACTGTGGCGGTGGCTGCGCCAGGACGTGGTCCATCTCCACCCCTGGGCCAACGACCCGCCAACGCTGCGGGCCGAAGCTGACCGCTTCCTGGCCCGCTTCGCCGCCGGGGCAGCGGCCGGGGCCGAATTGTTGCACTACGTCGGTCTCGGAACCGCCCATTAATTCTAAACCTGGCGCTGAACCTACAAAGTCCCTCCGGGACTGGTTGGAGTTCTCGGAGATGGCCGCGGATACGATCAACCCCGGAGGGGTTTCGTAGGTTGAGCCCGGGGTTTCAACCCCGGATCCGCTTGGACGTCGTCCGCGCTGCTCACAGGCGTCCGTTTCAATCAATCGCACCGTTCAACGGCAGCCGGACCGTAAAGGTCGCGCCTTCGCCTTCGGCGCTCGTGGCCGTGATCGTGCCGCCGTGCTGCTCGACGATCCGCCGCGCCCCGAAGAGGCCGATGCCCGTGCCACCGATCCGGCCGACGTTGCCGCCGCGATGCCACGGCTCGAAGACGCGGGGCAGATCCTCCGCCGGGATCCCAAGCCCAGAATCGATCACCGAGAGCACGGCCCATTCGCCATCAGGATTTACCTCCCGGCCAACCCGAATGACGATGTCGCCGCCGAGCGGGCTGTACTTGATCGCGTTGCCGAGGAGATTGCCCAACACCCGGCGGAGCCTCGCCCGGTCCCATGTGCCGACAATCTCCGGCTCGCCGGCTTCGACGCGCACGGTGTGCCGGTGCGCCCCCTGACCGATCTCACTGGCCGCCTCAGCCGCGAGCGCCACCAGGTCGATCGGGGCGAGGACCAGCTCCAGCGTCCGTCCTGCCCGGAGGTGGGCCGCGTCCATCATCTCGTCGACCAGTGCGACCATGCGGCCGACCGCGGCATCGATCGCCCCCAGCCCGGTTTCCAGGGCCGGCCCCTCCCCCAGCCGGCCAAGGCGCGAACGCCGCAGCATGAGCTGGGCCTGGCCTCGAAGGGCGGTCAGCGGCGTCTTCAGGTCATGGGCGGCGGTGGCGGCGAACGTCTCCCGCTCCTCTTCGGCCCGCTTGCTGCCGGTGATATCGAGGACGAACTCGACCACGATGCCATCGCCCAGCGCCTTCCCGGCGAATAGACCCCACCGCCGGGACCCGTCCTTACGGTAGTACTCCTTCTCGTAGGGTGCGCTCTGGCCGGTTGTTCCGAGATCCGCGATATCCTGCCGGGTCCGTTCGAGCCACTCCGGTGGCGTCAACTCGTCCCAGCGTAGGCAGCCCGATTCCAGATCCTCGCGAGTAAATCCGATCATGCGCAGGAAGGCGTCGTTGGCGTCGGTTATGCGACTCTCCAGGTCGAAGAAGACAACCCCGACCGTCTCGATCTCAAGGGCGGAATGGAGCCGATCTTCGCTCGCGCGCAGCGCCTCTTCCGCCTGGCGCCGTTCGGTCAAGTCGCGGCTGATCTTCGTAAAGCCGACAAGTTTTCCCGTCTCGTCCCGGATGGCTGTCGCGATTTCGTCGGCCCAGAAGCGTCCGCCGCCCTTGCGAACCCGCCACGCCTCTCGCTCGGCGCGCCCGGTCGCGGCGGCCCGGCCAAGCTCCCGCTCCGGCACCCCGTCGGCGATGTCTTCGGGCGTGTAAAACATCGAGACGTGCTTGCCGATGACCTCCTCGGCGGTATAGCCCTTGAGCCGCTCTGCACCCTCGGTCCATTCCTGTCACGACGCCATTCGGGTCGAGCCCGAGGATGGCATAGTCGCGAACGTTCTGGACGATCGCCCGGAATCTCGCCTCCCGGTCGCGCAAAGCCGTTCGGGCTCGGGCCCGCTCGACCGCTTCCCATGTCTGATCGGCGACAAACCGCACGAGGGACATCTCCTCGTCGGTCCAGTAGCGGACTTCAGCGTGGTGGACATGGAGAGAGGCTATTCGCCGGCCGCCGCGAAGAATGGGTGCGCCGATAATCGCCCGAGCACCGATCTCGCCAAAGCGGGAGTCCAAGGTGATCGGATCCCGAGCCGTGTCGGCGACGCCGATGGTTTCGCCAGTTCGTGCCTTCTCCAAGTAGCGTGTCCCGAACCCCGTCGCAGGGAACGTGCCGGAAAGCGGCGCCAGCACTCCATCAACCCAGGACACGCCGGCATCGAAATCAACGGTCTCGTCGTCATCCACCTCGAAGAAGCCGACCCGATTTGCGCCGAGGTGGGTGCCGACCGCCGCAGCCGCCGCGGCCATCATCTCCCGAGGATCGTCGGTCTCGCGCTGTCCCTGGAGCAGGCGCACAAGCAGCGACTCCCGGGCCTCACTCGCACGCACCCGGCGCTCGGTGAGGACCTGCTCCGTCGTCTCGGTGCAGACGACGAGCACGCCGCCCACGCCGGTTGGGGCATCCTCCTCGTCAATCGGGCCGTAGCTGTAGGTCCAGTAGACCTCCTGGATCGCGCCGTGGCGAAGGATCGGGACAAGCTGGTTGACGTGCCAGGTGGCGCCATCGCCGCGCATCACCTGGTCGATCTGAGGACCGATGATGTCCCAGATCTCACTCCAGGCATCCTGCCCGGGGGCGCCGAGGATGGCCGGGTGCTTTTCGGGGCCGAGTGAAGCGCGATAGGCGTCGTTGTAGAAGCAGATGTGCTCGTCGCCCCAGAAGATGAACATCGGGTGTCGCGTCGCCAGCATGAGGCGTGACGCCGTGCGCAGGCCCTGCGGCCAGCTGTCCGGAGCTCCCAGGGGAGAGGCGGCCCAATCGTAGGCGCGGATGCGCTCCCCCATCTCGCCACCACCCCCGAGCCACGCATTCCGCCCCGTCATCGGTCTCCCAATCCCTTGTCCCACGGGACGTTTTACCCGCACTTTCGACCGAATGGTGGATCACAGCGAACCGAACGTCCAGTCCCAGTGGCTGCCGGGCCGGTAGCGCTGCCTGCATAGCCGGAAGGGGAGGTGAGGAGCCTTAGCGGGGACCGCTTTTGCGGGAAGGATGGCGCAATGAATTGCCCGGTCGGCCCCCCTTTCCCGCCTGTAGCTCAACCCGATTTCATTTCATCGCCTCGGCGTCCCAGATGAGCGAACGCATCGCATGAGGAAGGCAATTGACAAGCGACTGGATCTCGATACCATGAACCGCATCGAGCGCAACCCATCGTCTTGTTGTGCTGCCGCGACTGCGCCAACTCGCGGCGCCCGCCTGGAGCCCTTTCGACGTCCAGGCGTTGATTGGCCGATCGGTGTGCCTGGCGAGCGTTTCTCCTCACGGGACGGGCTCAGGATGGAGTTCGCCATTCCTTCAGCGCTGAAAGGGCAAACGTCCCATGGGTGATGACCATCTGGGCCGTCGCGGCAACGTGCCGAGCTGATCGCGGCCCCGGCCGTCGACACCGAAGTTGGGTCTCTCCCGTCGTCACCTGCTGGCCGCGGGTCTCGGCATCGGCGGGGCGGGACTGGTCGCGGGTGCCGTCCGACGGCCCGCACAGAGTAAGGACGCGACGCCCGAGGCGATACATGAGGGCCATCTGGAGGAAGCGCCGGGCGGTGTCGGTGGAGGGCCGTATCCCTGGGAGCCAGCCGATCTCGTCGAGCCTGAGGTTCGCACATCATCCGACGGTACGCTGAGCACGACCCTCAAGGTGGGTTACGCCTACCAGGACATAGGAGGCTATCGCCTCAATCTGCGCACCTATGAGGGCGCTATCCCGGACCGACACTCCGCGTCCGCCCCGGTGACTCGCTACGCATCGAGTTGATCAACGATCTACCGCCGAACCGCGATGCGGCACCCGTCTCGGGCAACCTACCCCACCACTTCAACACCACGAATTTCCACCTTCACGGCTCCCACGTCAGCCCAGGCGAACTCAGCGACAATGTGTTGCGCAGCATGGAGCCGGGAGGGACCTACCCCATCGAAATCGATCTACCCAGCGATCACACGCAGGGGACCTACTGGTACCACCCCCACCACCACGGAAGCTCCGATATCCAGATCAGCAGCGGGATGGCGGGTGTTGTCGTCATCGAGGGGGACTTCGCCGACGTTCCGGAGATTGCCAGCGCGACGGAGCGGGTCCTGGTCCTCAATGAAGTGCTCTTCGACTACCTCGGGACCATCGAAATCTACGACACTGTCTGGCCGGAAGCCGTGCCGCGCTTTCTCACCTCAACGGCCAGCGGGAGCCGATCCTCCGGCTTCACCCCCGCGAAGTCCAGCGCTGGCGGATCGTCCACGCTGGCCACGAGAACAACCTACGGCTGGCCCTCGGTGGCCATATGCTGCACAGCATTGCCTTCGATGGAATCCAGGCGGCCCGTCTCGGCGACGATGCGAGCATCGTCATCGCACCCGGCCAGCGGGTCGACGTATTGGTCCAGGCGGGAGAGCCTGGCAGCTATGAACTGGCCGCCTTGCCCAACGATCAGGGGTATCCATCGCCGACAGGGATTCTCGCGCACATTGTCGTGGAGGGAGAGCGAATGGCGATGGAGTTACCGCGTTCTCTGCCCACGCCGCCCCTGGCGTCGATCGCCGACGACGAACTGACGGGTACCCGCGTCGTCACGTTCTCAGCGCGTGATCCAGAGAACGGGGCCGCCGCGAATTTCCAGGAGTTCGCCTTCACGGTAGATGGCCGCCTGTTCGATCCCGACCGGGTCGATCACCGGATTCAACTCGGTGCCGTCGAGGAGTGGACGGTCGTCAACGACCATAACAGCGACCACGTCTTCCACATCCACACCAACCCATTCCAGGTAACCGCGATCGGCGGCACCCTCCTTCCCGAGCCAGTTTGGCGGGATACGGTCGTCGTGCCGCGCAACGGCAACGTCACGTTCCGCTCCCGCTTCCTCGACTACCCTGGCAAGACGGTGCTGCACTGCCACATGCTGAACCACGAGACCCTCGGCATAATGCAGATCGTCGAGTTCGTCGTCTGACACTGCAACGGACTTCGCCAGAGGTTGGTCAAAGAGCGAGCCGGCATGCTCTTGAACGAGAGAAAAGAATCGCCTAAACGGTTAGCGTGTTCCGGTCCCCGCTCGTAACAGATGTTAAATTCTTGCGAATGCTTGTATGCTCAAGATTGTCATGTTGGAGGCTACCATGGACCCGCTCACCGTCAACGAAGTCGCCAACCAGCTTCGTATTAGTCCAATGACCGTGCGCCGGCACATCGCAGCCGGCCGCCTGCATGCGGTGCGGATTGGTCGAAGCATTCGCATCAGTCGAGATGCGGTCGAGCATTTCACGGTGCCAGTTGCGCCCGATGCCACTCGCGGCCACGTCGTCGATGAGCCCGAGCCACGTCCTTTCACGTTCGATGATCCGCTTTGGGACATCGTCGGCATGATCAAGGACGGCCCGCCGGACCTCGCGGCAAATCACGACCGCTACTTGGCGGAATCGTACTCCGACACGCACGCGGAGTGATCGACCGGCGCACAGTTGGGCAGCGGGTGTTCGTTGACACAGGGCCTATGCCGGGTTGGCGAATGAAGGTGATGTACGTCATGGCGGCGCGCTCGATGATCGAGTCGATGACGGTCAATTGGAGGGGGCGGGTCAGCTCATGAGCTTCTGGTCCGACGCGTTCGGCAAGTCTCCCCCTATAATCGCCATATGACATGGGACGTCGAGTACACGGACGAGTTCGGCGTCTGGTTCGAGGGCATAGACGAAGACACCCAGGCGGCGATCGCCAAAGTAATCGAGGCGCTTCAGCACGACGGTCCCGCACTGGGTCGCCCGTTCGTCGACACCGTCAAGCGATCCCGGCACGCCAACATGAAAGAGCTGCGTCCACCTGCTACTTACATCCGCGTCCTCTTTGCCTTCGACCCACGACGCATGGCGATCCTCCTGCTGGGAGGAGACAAGACCGGGCGCTGGCGGAGTTGGTACGACGAGGCGATTCCCGTTGCCGATCGACTGTACGACGATCACCTGCGGACCCTGCGTGAGGAGGGGCTACTCTAATGACCAAGACGAAACCGTGGGCCGAACTGGCCGAAAAGATCGAGGCCGACCCAGTTCGCCGTGCGCGGATGGCGGAGTACAAGCGAGTGATCGAAGACGTACTTGCGTTGACCCGACTTCGAGCCGAGTTGGGGTTGCCGGAGTATGACGTGGAAGGCGAACTTGACGCTGATCCGGCCAATGTTCCCTTCACCGAGGGCCAAGAGGCCCTATATGTCTCGGCACTTCGTGGCTACATCGAAGCAATGGGCGGTCGCCTGGATATCAACGCCGTCTTCCCGGATGGCACGCTGACGCTGCTGTCCGGTCGGCGCTGGGCAGCGTCCGTTCAGACCAAATGAGACGACCCGACGCAGCGCTGCGTCGGGTCGTCTCACCTCCCGTTGAAGATTCCTCGTCCAATAAGGCAGCTACGCCGTCTCCGCGTACGGGATGATCGAGTCGTTGACCGTCATCAACAGTGGGCGGGAGCGGTTGTTGATGACGTTCGCGTCGACGACGCACTTGCGCACGTTCTCTAGGGAGGGGATCTCGTACATCACCTCGAGGAGGATCTCCTCGATGGTGGTGCGGAGGCCGCGCGCGCCGGTCTTGCGCTCTTCCGCCTGAGTGGCGGTCGCTTCCAGGGCGTCTGGGGTGAACACCAACTCCACGTTGTCCAGCTTGAAGAACTTCTGGTACTGCTTGACGACCGCGTTGCGCGGCTCGGTCAGGATCCGCATCAACTCCGGCCGGGTCAGGTGATCGAGCGAGACCGAGACCGGCAGGCGGCCGACGAATTCGGGGATCAGGCCGTACTTGAGCAGATCGTCGTGGGTCAGATTGACGAGCGGATTCGGTCCGGCATCGGTCGCATCTTCGTGACTGCCGCCAAAGCCCATCAGGTTCTGCTTGCCAGTCCGCTTGGTGACGATCTCTTCCAGGCCCTCGAACGCCCCGCCACAGATGAAGAGGATGTTGCGGGTGTCGATCTGGATGTATTCCTGGTGGGGGTGCTTGCGGCCGCTCTGGGGCGGCACGTTGGCGACGGTCCCCTCGATGATCTTGAGGAGGGCCTGCTGCACGCCCTCGCCGGAGACGTCGCGGGTGATGCTCGGGTTATCGGCCTTGCGCGAGATCTTGTCGATCTCGTCGATGTAGATGATCCCGGTCTGGGCCCGCTGGACATCGCCGCCGGCCACCTGGATCAGGCGGAGGAGGATATTTTCGACGTCCTCGCCGACGTAGCCGGCTTCGGTCAGCGCCGTCGCGTCCGCGATCGAGAAGGGGACATCGAGGAGCTTGGCCAACGTCTGAGCGAGCAGGGTCTTACCACAGCCGGTTGGACCGACGAGGAGGATGTTGCTCTTCTGGAGCTCGACATCGTCGTCGCTGGTCAGGCCGGCATTGATTCGCTTGTAGTGGTTGTAGACCGCGACCGAGAGGATCTTCTTGGCCCGATCCTGGCCGATCACGTACTGGTTGAGCTGGTCGTAGAGCTTGCGAGGGGCGGGGATCCGCGTCAGGGTCGGTTCCTGCCGGGGCGTGCTCGGCTCGTCCTCTTCGATGATCTCACGGCAGAGCTGCACACACTCGTCGCAGATGTACACCTGATTTGGACCGGCGATCAATCGCCGGACCTCTTCCTGACCCTTGTTGCAGAATGAACACCGGTAATGCACGCGCCCACCTCGCGTAGCGCTCTTCGCGCCGTACCGCCCTGATTCCTCCGAGGGCCTAAAAACGGCCCGCCTTCAGAAAGGAGCGGCGTTAGGACCGGGAGGTCCCGTTCGTCTTCGTCGCGGAGCCGGTCCCGTTGCCGGAGCCGTCCCCACCGATGCGCTCGAGCGCCCCGATCTTGTGCGCCGGTTCGAGGACATCGTCGATGATGCCGTAATCCTTCGCCTCGTGCGCGGTCATGTAATAGTCGCGTTCGGTATCGCGCTTGACCTTGTCGAACGGCTGGCCGGTATGCAGGGCCAGGATCTCGGTCAACTTGGTCGTCAAATTCAAGGTTTCGCGGGCGGCGACCTCGATGTCCGGGACGTTGCCCCGGAACCCGGCCGACCCCTGGTGGACCATCACCCGGGCGTTGGGAAGCGCAAAACGTTTCCCGTGGGTGCCCCCGGCCAGCAGCACCGCGGCCATACTGGCACCCATCCCCATGCAGAACGTGGCAACGTCGGGCTTAATCATCTGCATCGTATCATAGATGGCGAGGCCGGAATAGACGACGCCACCCGGGGAGTTGATGTACAGGCGGATGTCCTGGGTCGGGTCATCGTGCTCCAGAAAGAGCATCTGGGCGATGATCGCGTTGGCGACCTGGTCCTCGACCGGGGTGCCCAGGAAGATGATCCGATCCCGAAGCAGGCGGGAGTAGATGTCGAAAGCCCGCTCGCCCCGGTTGCTGGTTTCCACCACCATGGGGATCAGGTTTTCGATCGTCGGGATCTCCATCGATATGGTTCCTCTCGTCGCGTGATGGGGCGGCGACTGCCAGCCCCGGCGGGGAGCCGCCCTCTGGGCTCACCCATCGCGCTATGATACTCCGCCCAGCATACCGAACGTAAGGAGATCCGGTGCTGATCTTCGGTACCGGGCACGTAGGCGGTTGGTCATGCCCCGAGGACCGACGCCCGGCCCGCGCAAGGCACACACCAGATTGGTATCTGCGCCGATGGTCATCCGAACGCCAGATTGCTCCGGGATTGACGCCGGATTGGACTTCTTGTGATCGCGGCCCCATCTCGACCGATGCCGCCTCACCGCTTAAATGGGTACCGGCCGCCGGCTACTGAAAGCGAATCTCGTCCACGTCGGCGACAGGCTCGTACCCGATCTCCTGGTAGATATGGTTACTCGTCGGGTTGCCAAGGTCGGTGAAGAGGTGGCAGGCACGGCGCCCCAGATCGAGCATGCGCTGGCTGAGCGTAGCCACGGCTGCTGTGCCATAGCCTCCGCGACGGAAAGACGGCGGCGTATACACCGCGCCGATCCGGACCCCGGTCGCCGTCGTCGCCTGGGCGCCGGCCATCGCTCGTGGTTCCCCAGAGTCATCTACCCAGAAGTAGAGGGATGTGAACGGATCGCCGGGCGTCTCCGGGGGCGCGAGGCGACGGTTCGCGACGGCCTCGGGGTCGAAGGGCACCTCGGCGCCGAAGATGTCGAGGTGCATGCCCGCCAGCCACGGCACGACGGTTGCCCGGTCCGCGGTCGTCGCCACCCGCAGCCGCCCCGGCGGCAGCGTCAACGGACGAACGGACTCCAGCTCGTGGATCCGCTCCCGGACCGCCAGCCTCCAGGTTTGCCCCGTGCGCCGGGTCCAGGCCTCGGCGAAATCCTGGGCGACCGTGGGCGGCGCCAGGACACCCGGCAGATCGGGGTGCTCTACCTGGACGATCTCTGCCAGCTCCTCCAGCACAGGCGACCCGGCGAAGTCAACCCCGGACGCCGGCGACAGGATCAGGCTGAGGCCAGAGCGAAGGGCGCCGGCGATCACCCGGCCATTCTCCTCGATCGTCGCGAAGAACGAGGACTCGGCATCAGGTCGCGCGCCTGTTCCCCGCGCCAGCGCTAACGCGAGGCCGAACGGCAGATGATGCCGGGCTTCCTCAGCTAGAAAAAGGGCTCGGCCCGCTCCAGGAACCTCCTTGCGTCCGGGAACACCACAAGGCGCATCGCCATCCCTCCACCGCCTCTGTTCGTCCTGAAAACGAAGAACGCCCCGGCCACTCGGGGTGGCCGGGGCGTTACCAACGGAGTGGGTTACTCGTCAGTATCGTCGGCCTCGGGCTCGGCGCTATGGGCGCCACGGGCAGCACGGTAACCCGCGGCTACCGCGTCGTCCTCGGTCGCGAAGCACATTTCCGGGATGGTGTTCTCGTAGGAGCCGCCACCCGGAAGGTGGTAGATGAGCGAATCGGCGTTGCCCTTGATCAAGTAGCCGTCCGGGCAGTCGGCGCCGCCGTCGCCGGCAATTGCGCCATTGGATGCGGCCTGAGGTTCGGCCTCTGGCTCGACGCTGCCATGCACAAGGCCCATCGCTGCCGGTGCCGACTCGACTTCGGTGCCGGCAACATCGATTGGCTCGGTCGGATCGATATCCGCCAACGCTGCGGCCTCGACCTCCTCCTCATCCTCTTCGGACGGCGGCGGGGCGACCCAGCCGTTGATGACCGCGCCACGACCTTCGGTGCCGATCTCGATCAAGCGGTCGGTGACCCGGCGCTCGAAGAGGTCGTTGCGCAGGATCTTCTGGAAGTAGTCGCTCGTGTAGAAGGTGCGCAGGCGATCCTTATCCGCCGACTTGGAGGAGGCCATCATCGACTCGACCTCGTCCTCCAGGTCCTGGTCGGTGATCTCGATGCCTTCCTTCTGGGCGATCTCCCGCAGCAGAAGGGAATTGCGCAGGCGAGTGGTGGCGGCGGGCCGCAGGTCGGCTCGCATCTCGGCCTCGGTCTGGCCGTTGAGGCGCAGATATTCCTCTAGGGTGGTGCGCTGCTGGGCAAGGCGGCCGCGGAGTTGGTTGATCTCGTCGCCGACGGCCTCATCGATCATGACCGTTGGCAACTCGATCTCAGCCGTCTCGGCCATCTTGGTGACGAGGTCGTTCAGCACCTCGGAACGAGACTCGTTGGTCTTGCCCTGGTGGAGGTCGTCGTGGATCTCCTTACGCAGATCCTCCAGTGTCTCGCCTTCGCCGACGGTCTTGGCAAACTCGTCGTCGAGCGGGAGCAACTGGCGCTCCTTGAGGCCGACCAGGGTGACGGTGTAGGTCAAGGTCTTGCCGCGCAGGCGCTCGTTGACCGTCTCATCGTCCTCGCCGAAGGTAAGGTCGAACGTGCGCGTTTCGCCGGCGTTCATCTGGTAGAGCTGTTCGGTCAGGCCGTCGAAGAGGTTACTCTCGCCCAGGACGAATACGCCCCCCTTGAGCGGCTCCTGGAAGTCCTCCTCGCCCTCCTGGACTTCGAGATCGACCGTGACCTGGTCGCCATCCTGGGGCAGGCGCGGCTCGGCCGGATCGGCCCACGGGCTCTGCGACCGCTGCAGCCGGGTGAGGACCTCCTCGACTTCGGAATCGTCGACCGCGGCGTCCTTCGGCTCGACGCGGACATCGGCGTAAGGACCGACTTCGACGGTCGGGAAGACCGGCAGGGTCACCTTGAAGGAGAGCGGCTCAACCGCGACCATCTCGACGGCGGGGTCACCAACCGGGACGAAATCCTGGTCCTCGACCGCGCGGCGGTAGAGGTCTTCCATCAGGTGCTTGTTGGCCTCTTCGAGGAAGACCTCGCGCCCGAGCATCCGCTCGATCATGCCGCGCGGCACTTTGCCCTTGCGGAACCCGGGCAATTGCACCTGGCGCGAGACGGTCCGATAGGCCTTTTCCATGGCCGAACTGAATTCATCGTCGTCGGCGGTAATATCGAGCAGCACCTGGCTCTCGGGGATCCGCTCTACGGTCAGTTTCACGCGGGCTGCTTCCCTTCTTATTCGGTCATTCCATGCAGGCCGGCAACACGGCCGCACCCCATGCTCGCCGGTGCATGCTCCGGCGACACCTTGTCACCAACGCGCGAGTATACCAGAGGAAATGCCGGGGAGACCGGCGTTTTTTGCCGGTCTGACACTCCGCGTCAAGCGATCGGCCAGCACCAGTACCGAGGAGCATTCATGCCTGAACCGACCGATCTCGATCTGATCACCCTCCACACGATCGCCCTTTTCAACCACGACGAAGCAGGCCGCATCACCGGCTCCAACGAGCCGATCCCCGTACCAGCACCCCGGCTCTACATCGGGCGATCTCCGGAAGGGAATGTCTGGCGATTCGGTACGTCAGTGCCCGCAGACCTCGCCGCCCGCCTGGACGAGGTCCTCCGGGCCGAGCCCCCCGCCACGAGGCCTGGAAGCCGCTCCTCAGTGCCTCAAGGAGTTAACCGCTCTCCTCGAATCCCAGGCGCCAGTGACCGACGTGTCGTCCGGCCCCGCCTGGCTGGTCCCGGAATCCACGGCGATCCCGGAAGGCATTGCGGTCACGTCCACTTTGAGTCCAGACCAGGTTCGAGATGCCGACCAACTCTTCGCCTCGGATCTCGCCCCGACACTGCCATACGCCGCCGTGGTCGTCGATGGCCAGGTGGCGTCCCTCTGTTCCTGCTCCCGGATCACCCCGGACGTCGCCGAGGCGGGCCTTGTCACGGTGACGGAGCATCGGGGCCGTGGCTACGCGGTCGCAGCCACGGCGGCATGGGCCGCCGCCGTCCGGGAGACAGGACGGCTCCCCCTCTATAGCACCTCCTGGGACAACCACTCGTCGCGCCGCGTCGCCGCCAAGCTGAATCTCAGACTCTACGGCGCGGACTTTTCGATGACGTAGGAGCTACTGATCAGGTCCCAGCAGAATCTTCCACGTGAGACGAACGCAAGGCTTCCTTGCTCACACATCACGATAGGCCCGTCCACGCGATGCAACCGCTCTGACGTAGATGATGCCAGCGTCCTCATCGACTGATTAGACGATGCGATAGTCGCCAACGCGTGCGGATCGTTTCCCGGCCGCATTAGTGAGAAGCTTGGTACGCGGCCCGAACGGATCGGTGGCGATCTCGTCGAGACGTCGAATGATCCGCTCAGCGGTCGGACGGTCATGTCGGGATATATAAGTTGCGGCTTTGCGAGCGAGGCGAAACTCGTACGTCACTTCGTCAAAGATTTCTTCAGGTCTGCCAGCGAGATCGTTTCGCCCCGTGCGATCTCTTCGTCTCCCTGCTGGACGGCGGCCAACTCCCAATCGGTCAACGTGTCGGATTCTGAGGCAAGCCAGCGGAGATAGTCCAGCGCGTCGTGCGCCTCCGCGTCTGGCAGGGATTCCACCAGCACATGGATCTCGTCTTTCGTTGTCATCATGCTTCCTCCAAGCGATTGACCTTGTGGATGATCGCACAGCCCAGGCGTCAGATAGGATGGAGCAGGGACAAGTGGCTTGTCGCGCGAAGGGACGTACGTGGGGCTCAGCGAGTCAGAAAAGTCGCTGCTCAAAGCATTGATCGACGCCGATTTGCCGCTGCCGCCCGAGTTTCGGGGCCGCCTCTTCGGGCTGCCGGGTGGAGTCGAACTACACTGGCCGGGGAAGTACGCTCTCAGCTCAGACTACGACCAACCGGTACTTCGCGCCGTCGAGCGATACAGCGGAATTGAAGAGGGCTGGCGTGACCGGCTGATCCTCGGGGACAACACCGAGGTCTTGCAATCGCTTCGGACCGGACCGCTGCGAGCCGAGATTGAGGCAGGGGGCGGTCTGCGCCTGATTTACCTCGATCCTCCATTCCTGACTGGCCGGACGTTCGCGGTCGAGGTGCCCATCGGCGAGGCGCGATCTGGCGAGCAACGATCCATCTCCCTGCCTGCCTATAGCGACGGCGCGGGTGGTGGCCTGGCTGCCTATCTGGATGCGATGCTGGTCCGGCTCCGCCTGATGCACGACCTGCTGGCGGACGACGGCAGCCTCTATTTCCATTGTGACCACCGGGTCAGCGCGGCGATGCGGCTCGTTCTCGACGAGGTCTTTGGGCCAGACCGGCTCCTCAATGAGATCGTCTGGCACTACGGCCTCGGCAATCCCGGGGGCAGACGAGCCTTCGCCCGCAAGCACGACACGATCCTGCTCTACACGAAGTCGGACAACTACACGTTCAACCGGCTACGGGGTGAGGTCACCCCGGCGATGGCGGCCAAATACCGGCATGAGGACGAGCACGGCCGGTATCTCCTGTCATACGGCAAGAAGTACTACCTGAAGGGCGGCAAGCCGTACGACTCTGTCTGGACCATCCCGACGCTCGGAGCGACAGACGGGCAGCGCAATGGCTACCCGACGCAGAAGCCGGAGGCGTTGCTGGAGCGAATCCTGCTCGCATCCTCGAATCCGGGCGATCTGGTCGCCGATTTCTGCTGCGGGTCAGGCACCCTGGCGGCCGTCGCCGCCCGGCTGGATCGCCGCTGGCTTGCCTGCGATGCCTCCCTCCGCGCAATCCAGGCCACGCGCGCCCGCCTGCTTGCGGCAGGACAAACCGGCTTCGATCTCCTTGAGCTGGCGGGCAACGCCCGGCCATCCGCGCCGGTCTCGTACGACGCAACCGTCTCCGCAATGACGGAACGTACCGGGGATCAGGTGATTGTGCGTCTGACCGGCTTTTGCCCGGTAGAGCAGGATGGCGCGGCCGCGCGCGGCCAGTTGCACATCGAGGGCGGGCAACTGGTGCGACGGCTCCGCCTACCGCGGGAGTCCACCGCCGTGGCGAGCGAAACGCTGACCGATCATTGGACCGATTGGGTGGAAGCGTGGGCAGTCGGCATCGAAACGGTCGACGAGGCGACAAGCACTACCCCGTTTGCGCCTGCCTGGTGGGCAGGCCGCACCGGCGACGGCCGGACTCTTTCCCTTGCCAGCCCGCCAATATCGGTTCCGGCCGCGGGCAGCTACCGCGTAGTCGTGAAGGTGGTTGATGTCCTATGCGGCGAAACCTTCACTGAAGCGGAGCTCGTGAGGACGAGATAATCTCGCCGTTGCCCGGCGTAGAGTCATCTCCACCCTACGCCTTTGTGCCGGCCGCCAACATGTGCGATCCGATGCCCAGTAGGCTCGGCTCCTGCTCAACCACCCGGGCGGCGGCAACCAGACTCGGGCGGCGGGCAGGGTCATCCCACGCCTCGCTCCACAGCCCAGCCGGGCCTTCGATTCCGTAGATGCCGTCGAGCGCAAAACCTGCCTCGGTCACTTCGGTCGCGAGTTCATCCGGGTGGTGGAAGAAGGCGGTCGTGAACCAGCCGAACCGGTTGTCCGGGTCCGGATTGCGATGCTGGCCGCTTTGCAGATCCCGGGCAACGATATCGTCGAACCCGGCAAAGGCTGGATTGGCGAGCATGTTGCGGCGGAGACCGTCGAAGAGCGACGCAAACCGGGAGATCGCGACCGCCAGCACGACCCCGCCGGGCCGTAGCACCCGCCGTGCCTCATTCAAGGCCAGCAAACGGTCAGGCCGCTCCGTCAGATGGTAGAGCGGTCCCAGCAGCAGGACAGCGTCTTGAGATCCGTCCGGGGTGTCGAGGTGGCGTGCATCGCCCAGAGCGGCGGTAAAGCCGTGGTCCATTCCGGCGGCGGTCGCCATGGCCTGCTCCACGTGGAGCGGGACCGGGTCGACCAGATGGACGCGGTAGCCGCGCCCTGCCAGCCAGGCGGCGTAGACACCTGCACCGCCACCGACATCCAGAACCGTCGCCGGGGCGGGCGGCAGCAAGCGCTCCAACAGCTCCCGCGTCCGGATCATCTCCAGGTTGCCGCCATCTTCCAGGAGGCGATTCTGTTCGTAACCCCGATCGTAGTAACGGAGAATGGACTCGTCTATCACCTGTGATGTCCTCAACGTTGTTCGATTGCTCAGGGCGGCACGACCCTTCTTGCTGTCTCTAACACGCTTCCACTGCCAACTGTCAGACGAATTGGGTGTCTGTGCTTGTCCGGCCGGGGCGTCCGGTTGGACGTCAACGTCGCCAGTCTTTCGGCTAAACTGCGTGTACGGACACCAATAGAACGGCGTGTACTCGGGAAACATTGAAAGAGACGGAACGTGGCTGACGCGACCTCATCACTGACGATCGCCATCGGCGCGCGGCCCCACATCCTGCTCCCGGGGATGACCAACCGCCACGGCCTGGTGACCGGCGCCACCGGCACCGGCAAGACCGTCACCATCCACTCGGTCGCCGAGCAACTCAGCGGCATGGGCGTCCCGGTCTTCCTCGCTGACGTCAAAGGCGACCTCGCCGGTATCAGCCAGCCCGCTGGAAAGAATCCGAAAGTTGCCGAGCGTGTCGCTACCCTCAAGCTGACCGATTGGGCGCCGTCGGCCTCGCCGGTCCTGTTCTGGGACATCTTCGGGCAGGAAGG
Source organism: uncultured Chloroflexia bacterium (assembly GCA_963849635.1). Lineage (GTDB taxonomy): Bacteria > Chloroflexota > Chloroflexia > Thermomicrobiales > UBA6265 > CAVRUD01. The sequence continues at coordinate 310,026 of CAWKIA010000024.1, forward strand.
CCATCCCATCCGGACCACTGTCTCGGAGATGGGCCCGCTCCTCCTGGGGCGACTGCTCGACCTGAACGATACCCAAACCGGGGTCCTCCATCTCGCCTTCAAGGATGCCGACGACGAAGGCCTGCTCCTCCTCGACCTCTAGGATCTGCGCGCCCTCTTGCAATATGTCGGCGACAACCGGGCGACTTTCACCACCGAGTACGGCAACGTCTCCGCCGCCTCAATCGGCGCGATTCAGCGGTCGCTTCTAGCGCTGGAAGAGGGCAGCGGCGATGCGCTCTTTGGCGAGCCTGCCCTCGACCTCGCCGATTTCATGCGCGTCACGGCAGAGGGCAAGGGGATGGTCAGTCTCCTCGCCGCCGGGCGCTTGATGTCCTCGCCCAAGATCTACTCCACCTTTCTCCTCTGGCTCCTGGCGGAGATCTTCGAGCAACTGCCGGAGGTGGGCGACCCCGAAAAGCCGAAACTCGTCTTCTTCTTCGACGAGGCCCATCTGCTCTTCACCGACGCGCCCGATGCCCTGCGCGAAAAAATCGAGCAGATCGTCCGCCTGATCCGCTCCAAGGGCGTGGGGGTCTTTTCATTACTCAGAACCCGCTCGACATCCCCGACACCGTGCTGGGCCAGCTCGGCAATCGCCTGCAGCACGCCCTGCGCGCCTACACCCCGCACGACCAGAAAGCGGTCAAGACAGCGGCCGAAACGTTCCGAGCAAACCCCGACCTGGACGTTACCCAAACCATCACCAAGCTCGGCGTCGGCGAGGTCCTCGTCTCCTTCCTAGACGACAAAGGAAGCGGAAGCAGAGCGAGTTCGAGCCGAGAAAGAAGCCTCCAAGGAGGCCGCCAGGGCAGAGCGGGAAGCACGATCGCGCTCAAGCAGCCGTTCGCGCCGCGATGACAACGACCTGGGCGATATCGCCATGAGTGCCGCCCGCTCGTTCGGCAGCCAGGCTGCCCGCAGCATCGTCCGGGGTATTCTGGGCTCGCTGACCGGTAGCCGCCGCTAGGAATCCTGAGCGAACTTGACAGAACTAGGGTATAGTCAATCATTGACTAGGCCGTCTGTCGTGTTTTTCTCGGGAGCGCCCGCATGTACGCCTTTACGATTGATCCCGCCCAACCCGATATCTCCGAAGCCCTCGTCGGCGCGATCATCTGTGAGGAGGTCCGTGCCGGGGGACCAAAGGGGCGCCGCCTTTTTCACAAAGGGCACCGTTTGACCGAAGACGACCTCCTCTTGCTGACCGAGGTCGGCGCGCCGATCCATGCCGCTCGCCTGGATCCGGTCGATGTTCATGAGGACAGTGCGGGACTCCGGCTGGCGGCGGCGGTTGGCGGCCCAGGAGTTGAAGCTCGGGGCCCCGTGCAGAGCCGCGTCAACCTGGTCGCCACCACGAAGGGATTGCTGCGCGTCGATCGGGATGCCGTCATCGCCCTTAACCGCATCGCCGGCATCGCGGTATTCACCCTGACTGACCGTCTCACGGTCGTTCCTGGCAAAATCGTCGCTGGTACAAAGATCACGCCGGTGGCAGTTCCGGAAGACGTGCTGAATGAGGCGGAGCAGTCAATCGGGACCGAACAGTCGGTCGTTTCCGTGAAGCCGTTCAAACCGCTGCGAGTCGGCGTCGTCACAACCGAAGGGCTGAGCAGCAACCTGCAAACGCGTTTCCGCGAGACCGTCACCCGCAAGATCAGCTGGTACGGCGCGTCGGTGATGCGGTTTGTCGATCTCTCCGCCCAGCCCGATTCGCCAGAGATCGTCGCGGCCGAGATCGAGAAGCTGATCGCCGACGGGGCAGACCTGATCCTAACCGGCGGCGGCAACACGATCGATCCGCTTGACCCAACGCTCCGGTCCCTGCCGATCATCGGCGCGGAGATGGTCAAGTTTGGCGCTCCGGCTCACCCCGGCAGTATGTTCTGGCTGGCCTACCGCTGGGACGTACCGATCTTCAATCTGGCCTCGTGCTCGATGTACTCGAAAGCGACGGTGGCCGACCTGATCCTGCCCCTGGTGATGGCCGGGGAGCGGGTCACCCTCGACGACCTGGCCGAACTCGGCTACGGTGGCCTCCTCGACCGGGGCATGTCCTTCCGCTTCCCGCCCTACGACATCGACGCCACGGACGAGCCGGACGAGGAGTAGTGGTTCACGCGCTCAGACATCTGCCATGCGCGCGGTTCGTGGGGCATCCGAGGTGTCGAAGGGACGTGGTGCATGTCGGAATCTGCCGGGACCGCGGACGTATCCGGCCGTTCAACCGTGCGAAACGTTCTCTACCTGCATTCACACGATACCGGCCGGTATCTCCAGCCGTACGGGCACGCCTGCCAGACACCGAATCTGCAACGGCTGGCTGAAGCAGGTGTCCTCTTCCGCAACGCGTTTTCGGCGGCTCCCACCTGTTCGCCGAGCCGGGCCGCGCTTCTGACCGGCCAGAGTCCCCACAGCGCTGGCATGCTCGGGTTGGCCCACCGCGGGTTTCGGCTGCGCGATCCATCCCAGCACATCGCCCATGTGCTCACGAACCACGGCTTTGCCTCCACATTGGTGGGGATGCAGCACGTCACCGACGGTGACCCGCGTGAGACCGGGTACGGGGAGGTGCTGAGCCAGGACGATATGTCCGTCGCGGCGGTCGCGCCGCGGGCGGTGCGATGGATCGAGGAGCGGGGCAGCCATGGGGAGTGACCGGCCGTTCTTTCTCGATATCGGCTTCGAGGAGACGCACCGACCCTTCCCCCCCGCCGATCCGCAGGAAGCTCGCTATGTCCCTCTCCCACCCCCGATCGCTGATACCCCGGAGACGCGGCTGGATATGGCCGGGTATCAGGCCAGCGCCCGCGAGCTCGACCGAGGTGTCGGCACGATCCTGGCCGCTCTCGATGCGGCCGGGCTCGCCGAAACGACGATCGTCATCTCGACCACCGATCACGGGCTGGCCTTTCCTGGGATGAAGGGTACTGTCGGCGCCCACGGCACCGGTGTCTCCCTGATCATACGCGGTCCAGGTGGGTTTTCCGGTGGGAAAGTGTCGGACGCGCTTGTGTCCCACATCGACATCGTCCCGACCCTGTGCGACCTGCTCGCGATCCCGCGACCGAGATGGGCGCAGGGGCACTCGCTTGTGCCACTCGTCGCCGCAGATCAAGCGGACGTGACGGAGGTCAACGAAGCGGTCTTCACCGAGCTGACCTACCACGTCTCGTACGAGCCGCAGCGGGCTGTACGCACGAAGCGCTGGACCTACATCCGCCGATTCGGCGACCGCGCCCTGCCGGTCGTCGCCAACTGTGACGAGAGCCCAACCCGGGAACTCTGGCTGGCGGCCGGGTGGGCCCAGATCCCTCGCCCGTTCGAGGCGCTCTACGACAACCTTCTGGACCCGGTTCAGCGCGACAACCTCGCCGCCGATACGGCCTACGCCGGCGTCCTTACGGACCTCCGGGCTCGCCTCGGCACCTGGATGCGTGACACGGGCGATCCCCTCCTGGCGGGCGAGGTGCCGCTGCCGCCCGGCGCGGTCGCGAACTCGCCGGACGCCATGGTCGCCGGACGAAGGACTGATCGGGTATGGATAGTCCGGCGGAATCGTCGTTGCACCGAGCGAAATGGGGCAGTTACACTTTGGAGTACGAGGTACTCGGAGGAGCAGAGGTAGCCAGGCTCATTGACGGTCCAATCGGTGCGCACATCCAGATCGTGGAAGGCGCCGGTGGCCCAAAGGCGCGTGATCGCCGGACACCGTATTCGGGTTCAAGACGTCGCGATTTGGTACGAGAAAATGCGGATGAGGGCGGACGAGATCGTCAGCGTACCCGACGATTAACAATGCCGAGGTCTTCGCCGCCCTCGCGTACTACTGGGATCACCGCGAGGAGATCGAGCGACAGATTGCCGAAGGTGACGCCTTTGCCGAGATGCTTCGCGGGAAGACCCCGAGCGCGCTCGGTGCGAAGCTAAGGCGCCTCATCGAAGCGAAGTGACGCGGCCGATCGAGTTTCAGCTCGACGAGCACCTCGGCAAAGAAATCGCCCGCGCGCTCCGTCGCCGCGGTATCTCAGCGCAGACCACACACGAGGCAAACCTCCTCGGAAGATCCGATCGGGAGATCCTGGCTTGGTGCCACGCGCGGCGACGGGTAGTGGTCACATGTGATGACGATTACCTCCGCTTGCACTACGGCGACGTTGTCCATCACGGGATCATCTTCATCGGACCGAGCACACGCTCGATCGGCCCGATAATCGACGCTCTCGTCTTGGTCCACGGAGTGCTGGACGCAGACGAGATGGTCGGTACATTGCAGTTCGTCTAGTCAGCCACCCCAGCCTCCACGTACCCGTGATATTCCATATGCCGCGCCGTCCAAGCGGCGGTCTCCTGGTCGTAGAGACGGCCGATGACGTACAGGCTCATGTCGATACCGGCGGAGACGCCCGCCGAGGAAATGATATTGCCATGGTCGACGAAGCGGGCGTCGTCGCGGACATCGACTTGAGGGAAGTTGTCGCGCAGCCAATCGATGCTGCCCCAGTGGGTGGTCGCGGCCTTGCCATCGAGCAAGCCGACCTTGGCGAGCAGAAATGCTCCTGTGCACACGCTGGTGGTCAGTTCGATCTTGGCCGCCTGAGCAGCGATCCAGTCCAGAACCACCTGGTTCTCGATCACCTGGTTCGTCCCTCTCCCACCGGGGATAACGACGATGTCGAGGGGCGGATGATCGTGGATGGTGTGATGCGGCTGGACGAGCAGGCCGCCCCGGCAGGAGATGATCTGGTTCGTCTCGGCGATCGTGACCACCTTGAAGAGGCGCGACTCGTCGCTCGTCTCCCCGTGCGGCCGGGCTACCGAGAACGCCTCGAACGGCCCACAGAAATCCAGTACCTCGACATCCTCGAAGATCAGAATCCCGACGGTGCGGCTGATGGGAGCGGTCATCCTGTCCTCCGTCTCACAATGGTTGCCTGGCGTCATGTCTATGAACGCGATTGTGTCATAGATGTCCGATCCGGCTGTAGACCCCGTCCCTGGTTTTCTCGGACGACACAGTTCGGCAAACGGCGGTACGATCACCAGAATGGCAGAGATGTTAGAGAGCCGGTGGATCGACGAAAGGGATCGCTTCGATGGCCAAGATCGACAATGCCCGTGACGTGACGACGGAGATGAAGAAGGTACGTCAGATCCGGCAGTACAAGCCGGATGCGGTGCCGGAAGAGATCATCCAGGAGTTGCTCGAGGTCGCTCAATGGACGGGCTCGTCCCGTAATACCCAGCCCTGGCACTTCATCGTCGTCACCGACAAGAGCCAGCTCCACGATCTCAGTCAGATCCGCACCCCGATCAACTGGGTCGCCGCCGCTCCCCTCGCCATCGCGATCGTCCTCGACGGCACCAGCCAGGTCAGCGAGGCCTACGACGAGGGTCGCGTTACCGAGCGCCTGATGATCGCGGCCCGCCTCCTCGGGCTCGGAGGTGGCACAGCCTGGTTCGGCGACGAGGCGCAGCAGGCGCGCGGCAAGGAGATCCTGGGCATTCCCGGCCGAGAAAACCGCCCGCTCGGTCGTGGTGCTCGGCAACCCGATCACCTCCAAGGACCCACGCCCGAATGCGGTCGAAGGCGGCCGCCATCCGCTCACGGAAATCGTGAGCGACGGGACGTACGGCACGCCCCGGCAGTAAGCGGGCGCGCTCAGACCGACGACGGTCCTACGCGGCGTTCGGGCCGACGTAGGCGGTATTGATGACATTTGATCAGGGAGGAATCGCCGGCATGGCGACGGACAGCGCAAACACGGTGACAGTCATCATCGAGACGCCCTACGGAGAGATCACGGTCGATCTGGACGCCGCAGCCGCCCCAGGGACCACGGCCAACTTCCTGGCTCACCTGGACGCTGGCTCGTACAACGGCGGCTTTTTCCACCGCGTCGTGACGCCGGAGAATCAGCTGAATGACACGATCCGGATCGAGGTGATCCAGGGTGGGGTGGATGCCTCCTATCCGCGCGAGGGCGGCACGCCGATCCTGCTCGAACGGACGACAGTCACCGGGCTGCGCCACGTCGACGGCGCGATCTCGATGGCCAGGTCCACCCCGGATAGCGCGGTCTCTGATTTCTTTATCTGTATCGGCGATCAGCCGGAACTCGATTTCGGCGGCAAGCGCAACCCGGATGGCCAGGGATTCGCCGCCTTCGGGCTCGTTGCCTCCGGAATGGACACCGTTCGCGCGATCCAACACGCGCCGCACGAGGCCCAGAAGCTCACCCCGCCCGTCCCAATTACCCGGATTCGCCGGGCTAGTGGAGGGCAGGCGTGACCGGCTCTCCTGCCCAGGACCGGCCACTCCTCCTCGACGGCGGCATGGGGCGGGAGTTGCGCTTTCGCGGGGTAGAGATCCTGGATACGATCTGGTCGGCGAACGCCTTGATCGTCGCTCCCGACGTCGTCCGCGAGATCCACCGCGACTACATCGCCGCGGGCGCCGAGATCATCACCACGAATACCTACGGCGTGATCCGGGGCGAGCTGGCAAAGGAGGGATGGGAGGATCGTTTCGCCGACCTCAACCTGCTCGCCTGTGACCTCGCCAACGAGGCGCGAGCGCAATCCGGCGAGACCGGCGCCTACGTCCGCATCGCCGGGTCGCTGCCTCCTTTACGGGGCAGCTACCGGCCGGATCTGGTCGGGCCATTTGCCGAGATCTACCCGCTCTACCAGGAGCAAGCGAGCCTCCTGGCGCCGCATGTTGACCTCCTTCTGTGCGAGACGATGTCCAGCGGCGCCGAGGCCTACGCGGCCGCCAAGGCGGCCGCCGAGACCGGCAAAACGGTCTGGGTCTCCTTCACGCTGCACGAGAATTACTCTGGCCTTTTGCGCAGCGGCGAAACGGTGGCCGAGGCGGTCGCGATGCTGGACGGTCTCCCCATCTCCGGGATCCTGGCGAACTGCTCCGCCCCGGAGAGTATCACCGCGGCAATGCCGGATCTGGTTGCGACGGGCGCGGAGGTGGTCGGCGGTTACGCCAACACCTTCTTGCCCGTGCCCGAGACCTGGACGCTGGACGGCGAACAGGACTGGGACGGTGTCATCGGCGTGCGCGATGACCTCGACCCCGAGCCCTACGGCGATTTCGCTTCGCAGTGGCTCGGCCTGGGCGCGAACGCCATTGGCGGCTGCTGTGGCACCCGGCCGGCGCACATCGCCCGGCTGCGAGAGATCATCGCCGCGCGTATGTCCTGAATAGAAGTCTCCACCCCGGCCAACAGCGCGACACCCTAACGCGTTTCCCACTTGGCAGCCGACGACGCTGCGACAGGAGCAAGGAGCAACCCGCGCCATGGCAACACTCAATCTCGGGGTTCAGACCCAACTCTTGCCGGGGCGCGACCTGGCCGAAAAGTTCGCCAACGCCGCGGCATATGGGTACGACGGCGTCGAGATCAACGTCGGGCCGGCGTTCGATCTCGGTGAGCATGTGAACAAGCTCAAGGCGGCATCGCAGGGTTCCGGCCTGCCGATCTGCGCGGTCTGCACCCACTCGATGCACGATCCGTTTCTGCCCGATCCCGCCGAGCGCAAAAAACGCTTCGCCGGTCTGGCCCTCCTCCTGGAGCAGGCGGACGAGTTGGGCGCCGGCGGGGTCGTCTCGGTGCCGGTCCGGCCGCCGCAGACCTACGGCGAAACATCCTGGGATGACCAGGCCGCCGACGCCGTCGCGGCCTACACGGAGTGGGCGGCAACCCTACCCGCCGGCAACTCCCAGGTCTACCTGGAGCCGCTCAACCGGTATGAGGCCAAGTTCCTCAACCGGGTCGAACAAGGCGCCGATCTGGCGGCGCGGATCGATCACCCCCGGGTGACCGCGCTGGCCGATCTCTTTCACATGAACATCGAAGAGGCGCATCTGGGCCAGCCGATTGTGGCCTCCGCCGCCCAGCTTCGCCACGTCCACATCGCCGATAACAACCGGTTGGAGCCGGGGGCCGGCTGCCTCGACATCGCCACCTCGTTCGCCGCGCTCACCCGGATCGGCTATGCCGGGTTCGTCACCCTGGAGTGCCGGCTCTCCGGTCCGGCCAATGAAGTGCTGCCCGCAAGTGCCCGTTACCTACGTGGCCTGTGGGACCCGACGACCGCGCCGCAGGTCTAGCGCTCTGCTCTCCCAACCGCATTCAGGGTGTAACAGGGGTGCTAGGCAACGTTGCCTAGCACCCCTGCTTGATGATCACCTCATCAAAACGGCAACCCTACGGACGCGCATTCGGAGCCGAAACGGCAATCTCTCTATCGAGGTCGCGGCACCTGAGCCGCGATCCGACCAAAGGAGAGATTCAATGCCGCCCACAATCGTCGACCGCAGCCTGATCGACCAGCTCAACGCCTACCCAATGATCGTCACCGGCCAGATCGTGGTGGACACCGCCGCGCCTGCGCGCCGTTCCAGCACCCAGAAGGCCGGTGGCCCGGCCCATCAGCCGCAGCGCCCCTTCGCCCGTCTCCACCACACAAGCAAGTTCGGGCTGCCGCGCTAGCGCGATGCCAGCGTCAGTCGCTGATGCGAGTGGATTGAGGGCGGGATCGGTGAGCAACTGGAACAGGCTGGGGTTGCGGCGGCGGTGGTCGACACGGCAGCCAGCGGCCAGGCAGCGGCCGAGGGCGTGCAGCACCGCGAGCACTCCGGCGCGGACGGCGAAGACCAGGAGGAGGCCGATGGCGTGGTCGCGGACCGTCTGGGCGGCCTTGGTCAGGGAGCGGTCGGCGAAGAGCCAGCAGCCGACCAGGAGGAGCCAATGCTGGAGCACCATCGCCACGAGCTTGGCGGAGACCTCGCAGAGGATGCGCGTCGGGTCGGCGCTGCGCCACTCGTCGAGGTGGCCTTCGTCTTTCCACAGCTTGAAGAGCAGTTCGATCTGCCACCGTGCCCGGGCCAAGACCAGCGCCTCGCGGATCGCCAGCACCTCCGGCGGCGCGTTGGTGACCAGCAGGGTCCACCCGGCCAGGGCCAGCTTGCGCGCACTCGGTGTCTCGCCCTCGCGCTTGGCCTCGGCCAGGATCTTGGTGCGGCGCGCGGCCGCCACTCGCTTGGGCACCTGGACCGCCAGCAGGCGGGCTGGCAGCCGGTCCTCGACCCCCAGCGTCACCGCCACACTCAGCCGCCGCCGCCGTTGGCGGGGCAACCAGTCGACCAGGTCGAGGCGCGCGCCGTCGGTGGCGAAGACGGCGGTCTGCAGGTGGTGCCGCGAGAGGAAATAGGCGTCCTGATCGGCGATCTCCGCCAGTACCGCCAGGCTCCAAAAGCCCAGGTCGGTGATCCGCAGGGCGCCGGGCGGCAGCGGCGCGTGCTGGAGCGCGCTCGCCTTGTCTTGGGCGCGGCCGGCCGTGAGCACCGGGCCGTCGAGGCTCCCCGTGCACAGGTCGAGGCGCACGGTGAGCTTCAGCGCCGCCTGGCCACCCTGGGGCACCCGGCCGCCGCAGCCGGCCCACACGTGCGCCAGGCCGTCGGGCAACGCCACCGTGGTGCTGTCCATGAGCACCACCGCCGGGAAGCGGGCCAGCAATCCGGCCGCCGCCGGGGCGGCGACGACCACCTCGCGCAGCGCCGCCTCCAACACCCCCGCCAGCAGCGCCGCCGCCGCCGGGGTGAACCGCTGGACCAGTCCTTGGGGGCTGACCGCCAGCCCCAGCATCGCGGCCGCTTGGGTGAGGCGGTGCAGCGAGCCGGTGGGGTGCGCCAGCCAGCCCAGCACCAGCGTCTGCACGAACAGCGCGGCGGTCAGCTTGCTCCGGCGTTGGCAGAAGCCGCTCACCCGGGCCAAGTCCGTGGGCACCTCGGTCAGAACACGCGCCAACGCCATCGCGATCTGTGGGACACTCGTGACCATGCGGGGACCTCCTCGGGCGGGCGGGCGGTTGCACTCCCACCTTGCCCGCGTCGGTCCCCGTTGTCACCCCATCACCCTCCGATTCCCCTTAGTTGATGCGATAGGGGCAGGGCAAGCCCTGCCCGGTTGCCCACCGCATCGCTCCCTGTTGGAAACAGGGCACCGCAAGCGGATGCCCCTACAACCCCAGCCGACCCGCGAACGAGCGTTGACCGCCAACTAAAGTTGCAACACACCTCGCTCCAGTGCCACCGTCACCGCGGCAGTGCGATCCGCTACTCCGAGTTTCTGGAAGATGTGGATTAGGTGGGTCTTGACCGTCGCCTCGCTGATGAACAGGGAGTCGGCGACCTCACGGTTGCTCGCTCCACGCGCCACCGCGTGGAGGACATCGTGCTCCCGTGCGCTGAGAAGGTCGTTGGCAGGGGCGCGCATCCGCTCCATCAGCCGGGCAGCCACCGACGGCGCCAACACAGATTGCCCCGCCGCCGCGGACCGAATCGCCCGGAACAATTCGTCACGGGGGGTGTCCTTCAGCAGGTAGCCGGTTGCCCCCGCTTCGACCGCGCGCAGGATATCGGTGTCGCTGTCGTAGGTCGTCAGCACCAGGACATGGACGCCGGGCACTTCGTCGGCAATGCGCGCAATCGCGTCTACCCCATCGCCGCCGGGCATTCGAAGGTCCATCAGAACGGCATCTGGCTGGAGGTCGTGGGCTTGCCTGACCGCGGCGTTGCCGTCGGCTGCCTCACCAACGACCTCGAAGCCAGGTTCGCCCGCGATCATGCCGCGCAGCCCTGCCCGCACGACAGGGTGGTCGTCCACGATCAAGATACGGATGACGCCGTCGCTCACGACCGATCCCCCCCAATGACAACATCTGCCCCCGCACTTGGCGCCGCTTTCGAGGCGCCTGGCACCTGGTGGAGCGGGAGAGCCACCGCCACGGTGGTTCCGTTGCCTGGTTCGCTTTCAACGACGAATGAGCCACCGAGAGCCTCCACGCGCTCCCGACCGCCCATCAAGCCGAATCCGCCCTGATCGGATCCTCTTTCCGTTGTGCGGTCGATGTCGAAACCAACACCGTTGTCGCGAACATCCAGCAGCACGGTGTCCTCGCCGAACGAGAGCGTCACCGCGACCCTGGTTGCCTGGGCATGCTTGCGGACGTTGGCGAGCGATTCCTGCGTCACCCGCAAGAGGGTCACCTCGACATCGGGAGGCAAAGGCGGCAGATCGCCCGTGACCGTGAACTCGATGGCAATTCCGGTGGCCGCTTTCCAGCGGGCCGCGACCCGCCGCAGTGCCCCAGGGAGCGATGCCAATTCAAGTGGTTCTGGCCGCAGCGCCCAGACGAGCCGCCGGGCCTCCGCCAGGCTATCGCGGGCGGTTTGGCGCGCCTGATCGAGGTGATGGATGACGGATGGGGGAATATCGCCTGCGCGCGCTGTTCTGGCGCCAATCGCGGCATCGGCCGCTTCCAGGTGCAGCACGATACTCGTGAATCCCTGGGCCAGGGTGTCATGGATCTCAGCGGCAAGTCGCTGCCGCTCCGCCTCGGTGCCCGCCCGCCGTTCGGCCATGGCCAGGTCAGCTTGCGCGGCCCGCAATTTCTCGATCAGTCCCTGGCGCTCGGCGCTCTGGCGGATGATCGCCTCAATGAAGAACCCGACCGCGAGAGTGACGCCGAAAGTTGCCAGGAGGATCATGACCGTGGTGGCGTTGATCTCGACCGAGCCGCCGTCGGTCGCGGCCCCGCGCCACCAGACGATGAACGTCAGGGGCGCGGCCCCGACCGCCGCCCACCGGATCGGCACGAAGCTGAAGAGTTGGACGAAGAGGACGAACGGCAGGAACATGAACGCGGGATGGAGCCAGGTGAGCAGGATGAATGCCGCCACTGCGCCCACCAGGTAGGTCACGCCCCGGGCCAGCCCGATCGGCCGCCTCAGGCGGCCGATCATCAGGTGGTACCAGAGTCCAAAGCCCAGGCACACGCCGGCCAGGGTAACAATGCCTGGCCAGCCGCCTGCCACCTCACCGACATGGGCTTCATTCCAGGCATCGCTGACAGCGAGCCCAAAGCACAGGGACAGGACGCCGTAGAACGCCAGCGTCCAGATACGCTCCCAACGTTCCCAGACATGCCCTTCGGTGGAAGCCTGGAGGGAAGGATCGCTTTGGCAGGCACGAGCGGATCGTCTTGTCATAACCTTCGCGATCCCTCCGATCACTCCGGGTTTCATCCCGTGTTCAGGTCAAGCGCGCGGTGTCACCGCGGATTGCCACAACAGCGGTACGATCGTGAGAAATGCGCCCAGATGCATCAGCGCAAGCACCACCTTAGAGGACGCGTTCTCACCCTGCACGAGCGGGGCAATAAGCGAGATCAGGAAGAATACGATCGCGATTGCAAGCCAGATGGATGCCGCCCGGGAGGTCGTGCGCTCCAGCAGGGCGAGCAAGCCCCATGCAAGCAAGCCGATCAGAATGGTGACACCAATCACCTGAAGGAACGCGATCGACTGGTCGTCGTCTCCCACGGTTGCCACCGGGAACTCGCCATTGACGATCCTGCCAGCGGTCAGTATGCAGACGTTCGTGATGACGGCAGTGGCGATTGCCACCGCCCGAATCTGCCAGGGTGCTCGACTGGTCTCATCGCCCCTGTCCGCGCTTCGCGTAATCGAAGACATCATGTTCCAGAACTCCTCACTATGTATGATCGCGCAACGACCTGAGTTTGCGGGATGTATTCAGCCGTGCCCTCCCGCTTCTGAAAGCCCGGCCGCGCGTGGATACGGTTGGTGGACCATTGTCCAGAGTCCAGCCCGGAGGTAGTAAACGTTCGTCACGACCTGCATCAGCAGAGTCGTTGCCAGCAGCAACCCGGTCTGCATCGCCGGTACGACATGGACCGGTAAGGTGTACGCCATGATCACGCGGATCACCGCGTCGATCAGGGTTGCGCCCGCCCACATCGCGCTTGAGATCCGCCAGATCCGGCGAAAGCGCGGTTCACGCGCCCAGAGAAGCTCCCACGGCGCGCCACCGCGGCCGATCCTTCCTTCCAGCAGCGGGCGCGTGAATTGGTAGGTCAGTGGCCGCTCCGCCCAGATGCTGACCAGGAACCAGCAGCCAACCACGGCCGTCAACACGCTCTCCTTTGCCAGCAAGAACCGATCGCTCCCAGTCACCAGCGCGATGGCGAAGCTGGCGAGCGCCATGGCCAGCATGAACGGAGCGAACCGCCCATTGCTTGTGCCGCTCCGGTAGGAGATGACAGCGCTGATCGCCGAGACGGACGCCGACGCCAACAGGGCGCCGTAGAGGCTCACACCTATCCACAACAGCACGTAGAGCAGCGCGGTCGGTGCGATCAGGTCAAATCCGAACCAGACCAGTCCCGCACGCAGCCAGGATGGCCGCCGCCATCCGCCGCTCCCTCTGGGCAAGCCAGGCCGGATTTGTGCGCGTGCATTCAAGTTGATCATTGAACGACTCCCAGACGAACCGGTGGATCGATCGACCCCTGGGAAGGCCGTCGGCCCCGCCGGTATCGATGTCACCAACTATCGGCGCCAGCGGCCCGATATTCGTCGTGGAGGCGGTTGATTCCGTGGCACCATCCGGTTGAGCGCCGCATCAACCGATCGGTTGATACGGTTGTCCCCGACTGGTCCGGCACGGCGGCACGACTGGCAACTCGACGGGCCGGGGCGAATCCGGTAACGTATGGGCAACTCTGGCGTGATGAGAGGAAAGGCGAGCACGGATGGGTGAGTTCGGGCGGTGGTTGGGACGTGAGTTTCCGCGCGTCCTCGCGTCCCTGGGACCGGCGATCGCGATTGTCGGCGTCGTGGTCTACTCGATGGCGACCTCGTATCGTGAGGTGCGCGATTCCGATGTCACTATCTCGGTCGTGCTGATGGTCGGCGGACTGATCCTCTTCATCGCCGGCGTGCTCGCCATCCGGGCGGGCATGGGCGCCCCCACCGAGCCGCCGGATGAGCCGGTGTCATCGAGTGCTCCGGAATCCCGCCAGGGGAATCGCGGCTAAGCACGCCAGGTTGAGTCCGTGAACTTCAGTCTCGGGAATGCTCTTCGTGGTGCGAATCGCACAATGTCCGCCTCATCGTTTCAACGCCATTGCTGATGACGACCGGCAAGAGCGAGGGGTAGCATCCAGATTGCCGGGTGATCGGGTGCCCTCTCTTTACGGGGCTCGGTTCCTCTGAGTCCCGGATCAGCCGGCGAGCACCCTCCACGACCACGCTCCGGGCGGCCGGCGCCACACCTGGCTGCCCGGGGCGGTCGCGGAGTACGTCACGCCTCTGCGCCGAGCTCCGGCACATCTCCCAAGGGCAACCGAATCGTGAAGGTCGCTCCGGTTCCGGGTCCATCGGAGGTTCCGACCAGCGTGCCGCCGTGATCGGTGATGATCTGGCGGCAGATGGAGAGCCCCAATCCGAATCCGGCCCGGTCCTGCTGCTCTCCCCGATAAAATCGCTCGAAGATGCGCTCCAGCTCCGCCGCCGGGATGCCCGATCCCTGGTCGATAATGTCGAGCCGGGCGTTCTCACCATCACGGGCCGTGCGCATCGTGATCGGCGAGCCGGGCGGTGAATAGCGGATCGCGTTGCTGAGCAGGTTCGCCAGGACCTGATCGAGTTGCCAGGGGTCCCAGAATCCGATCAGCTCGGCATCTTCCGGCACGAAATGGATCGGATGCTGGGAGGTCGCAAACTCTTCGGTCGCGATCCGACCCAGCGTGACCAGATCGACGCGCTCGGGCTGCGGCAGGAGCCGCCCGGCGGTCAGCCGGGAGAGATCGAGCAGGTCGTTGACCATCCGGGTCAAGCGGTCCATCTGGCGCCGCATGATCGCGATCGATTCCAGGTCCTGGTCCGGGAGGCTGCCCGTCAGGCGGCGTTGCAGCAACTGGATGCGGCCCCGCAGGGTGGTCAGCGGCGTGCGCAGCTCATGCGCGGCAATCGAGAGGAACTCGTCCCGCGCGGCCAGCGCGCGCTGAGCCGAATCGAACAGCCGGGCATTCTCCAGCACCAGCGCGGCCTGGGCCGCCAGTGCGGCCGCCAACCGGCTGTCGGCGGGGGTGACCGGATGGCTGCTGCGGTAGCCGAGCACAAGCGCGCCGGATGCTCGCTCTCCCACAATTAACGGTACCGCCAGGACCACCTGCGCGCCTTCCGCGCGATGGATCGCGGACTCGTGGTCCGTGGCATCGCGGTCACCGTCGCTGTAGGCAACAATGACCGTCTGCCTGGTCGCCATCGCCCGAGCCACTGGACCTTCGCCCAGGTCTCGTCCGAACTCCCGATAGGTTTCGGTGCGATGGCCGATGACCGACCGCCAGGCGAGGGTGCCGTCTGCTCCCTCACCCGCGACGGCGGCGTAGTCGGCGCCAAGTAAGAGCCGCGCGAACGACGCGACCAGGTCGAGGGTTTGCTCCAGCTCGATGCTGCTCGTGAGTTCCTGACCGATCCGGCGCAGCGCCTCACTTTCGTCGAGCGCCCGTTGGGTCGCGGCGTGCAGCCTGGCGTTCTCGATTGCGCTGGCGATCTGGGCGGCGAGGTCGTGGGCGAGGGAGAGGTCTTCCGTGTTGAGCGCCCGCTGAACATTCCTACCCGCCGGATCTGCGGTGCAGGAGCTTGAGAGGACGCCGATCACCCTGCCTCCCGCAAACATGGGAACCGAGAGCACGGAGTGGATCCCGATGAGTTCAGCAAGCGCCCGCGCCTTAGGCAACAGGAAGTCGGGAGCGAGGTGGGGCACCAGGACCGATTCCCCGCGCAGGGGAGGACCGGTCAGGGGACCGTCCGGAGGCGGAGGGTTTGCCCGGTAATAATCCCGGGCCATGGATTCGACGTCGGGGTTGGGATGGGTTACCTCACGGGCCCGTAACGCCCCCGTCTCCTCGTCGATGAGATAGACGGTGTTGAGGTCCCCCAATACCTCTGAGGCCCGGCTCACGGCACGACGCAGGGTCTGCTCCAGGTCGAGCGTTCCGGCGAAGATCTGCCCGGTCTCGGCCAGGAACTGCGAACGGGCCGCGCGACGCTCAGCGTCTCCACGCAGGTTGGTGGCGGCAATCGCCAGTCCCAGGTGATCCCCAATCGTCTGCAATAGCCAGAGCTGATCGGCGTGATAAGTGTCTGCCCTGATCGAGCTCAGGGTCAGCACCCCGATGGGATCGTTGTCCACCAGAATCGGCACCAGCGCAAGTTGCCGGATGCCAATGGCCCGGCGCAGGGAATCCTCTAGGAAGCGGTCTTCGGGGCCAAGGTCATAGATCAGAGGCCGGTGCTCGTCGATACACCATCCGCCCACGGTGCCAGCCAGGGGCACCGGACCGTCATGAAACGCATCCGAGCGGCGGCCGCGCAGCCCAATAATGCGGAGCGACTCTCCGCCGGGATCCACCAGGCCGATGCTGCACCGGTCGTAGGGCAGCAACACGGCCAGTTCATCGGCGACGGTGTCGAAGATGGTCGCCAGATCGCGGCCAGCCCCGATCTGGCGGGTGATCTCCATCACCGCCTGGAGCACGCGCTCGGACGACGGAGCAACGGCAGTCGATCCGTCTGACAGTGTCATGGCGCCGGAGACCCAGCGGGACCATCCTGCCCTCGCCCAGGCCAGGGAGTCCGCGCCCGGAGGATGTCCTCGTCCGGATACCAGCGACCCCGCACATTCCCGACCAGATAGAGCGACCCGGTCACCAGCACGGCATCGTCCGGCCCAGCCGCTCGGGAGAGGGCGACGTCAATTGCTGCTCGAGGATCTGGCTCCATGGTGACAGGTCCGTGGAAACCGGCTGCCTGGGCAGCGGCGGCTAGCTTTTCCACAGTCAGCCCGGCCTTCGATAGGACTTGCGGCGAGGTTGCCACCAGCTCGTCGATGGCCGGCACCAACGGCCCCACCAATCCCTTGAAATCCTTTGCTTCGAGGACGCCGAGGACGCCAATCCGGCGGGCATGCGCCTTCCTGGGCAAGATCGCGTCCAGATCGGCGACGAGCGCGCCGATCTTCTGCGGGTTGTGGGCGCCATCGAGCATGACGCGAGGAGTATTGTTGTCTGGCATCAACTCAACCCTGCCTGGCAACCGGGCCAGGTCCAGGCCGGTCGTGATCGCGTCATCGGAAACATCGAACCCGCGCTCCCGCAGCCGCCGTACCGCCGCGACGGCCAGAGCGGCATTCATTGCCTGGAACCCGCCGGGGGCCGCCGGCCAGATGTGACCGGTTCCGACCTCGCGCCAGCTTGTCCCGTCCGGGCCAGTTTCGAGAACGTCGATGTCCCGGCCCGGTTCGATCCGATCGAGGGTGGTCCTCGCCTCGGCGGCGGCCGCTTCGATCGGACCGAGCGACTCGACTCCGACCGCGCCGGTGATCGCGGCGGCGCCCGCCTTGATGATCCCGGCTTTGTGCCAGGCGATCTCACCAAGTGTCGGCCCCAGGGTCACCGTGTGATCCAACCCGATCGAGGTGATCACGCTGACGATAGGCGTGACGACGTTGGTCAGATCGAACCTGCCGCCGGCCCCCACTTCGATCACGGCGATGTCGACGGCCTTGAGCGCCAGATGGCGCGCAACAAGAGCCACCCAGAACTCGCCGTAGGTCAGCGCTTCACCGCCCGCCCGCAGCCAGGCGTTGTACTCCATGAAAAGGTCATCAACCCGATCCGCAAACTCACCGGGGCCGATCAACTCACCGCCAGACCAGAGCTTTTCGGTCGCGACCTGCAGGTAGGGCGAGGTGTGCATCCCCACCTTGTACCCGGCGACATGGAGGATGGTCGCGATAGCCGTCGCGGTCGACCCTTTGCCCGATGTCCCGCCCACGTGGACGATGGGATAGCGGGTGAGAGGGTCCCCGAGAAAGGTCAGAAACCGGCGCGTCCGGGCGAGGCGCATCTCGGCACGCGCACGGATCTCGGCCTGACTCTTGCCGACCGGAGTCTGCGGCGCCTCGATCAGGCCGTCGACGTGGGCGACAGCGTCCGCGTAGCGGGCAACCTCGGCCACATCGGACCATGTTTCCCTGAACATCTTCGCGGCGCGCCGCATTTCTGGAAACGACCGGAACCATGGAATCGCTATCTCCGTGAACGCGCCGCGACACCGTCTTGCCTATTGTAGCTACCGGCAAATTCGACCGGATGTCGGCCGGAGCGTGTAACGCCCTACTACGGCAGGAACCTGGCGGCGACATCGTTGGCCAGCATCAGGCCACGTCGCGTCAGGCGAACCCGGTCCGGTAGCCGTTCGAGCAGCCCAAGCGCGGTTGTCTCGACGATCGTATCCGCGTAGACCGAGGCCAGCGTCACGCCATGCCGGGTCAGGAAGGCATCGTCGGAGACGCCTTCCTCGAGCAAGCGCAGCCCGAGCATCATGGTTTCGCCCATCGACGTCTCGGGGTTGATCTCCTCGACATTGGACACAGGCGGCTCGCCTCGCTCGACGGCGGCAATAAAGGCGGCGGGCAGGAGGTGCTGCATCGTTCGTTGACCGTTCGTGAACCCATGTGCTCCCGCGCCAGCGCCGATGTATTCGCCATTGCGCCAGTAGATCCGGTTGTGACGCGATGCCAGGTCCCGCCCACCCTGCGTTCGCGCCCAGTTCGCCACCTCGTAGTGGGTGTATCCCGCCCGCGCCAGGGTCTCGATCACCAGCTCATACAGATCGGCGCTGGCGTCGTCGTCGGGGACGCTGAGAATCCCGCGAGCGACCGCGTCGGCCATCGGCGTGCCCGGCTCGACGATCAGGCTGTAGCAGGAGAGATGCTCCGGCGAGGGATCCCAGCCGAGGACCGTCTCCAGGTCGGCCGCGAGGATCTCGGGCGTCTGCCCCGGCCAGGCGAAGATCAAGTCCAGGCTGATGTTGGTGAATCCCGCGATGCGTGCGGCCCGATATGCCTCGGCGGCCTCCGCCGCCTCATGGTTGCGGCCCAGCGTGCGCAGCCCTCGCCGGTGCTGGGTCTGCACGCCCAGGCTGAGCCGGTTGATCCCGGCTTCCAGCAACCCACCGAACACGGCCTCGTCGACGCTCGTCGGGTTGGCCTCCATCGTGACTTCGATCCCGGGCAAGAGCGTGAATGCCGACCGGCAGGCGGCCACGATCTGGGCAACCGACTCGACCGGCAGGAGCGATGGGGTTCCTCCTCCGATGTAGATCGTTTCCGCCGCGCGGGGATCGCCGTTTATAGCCAGCAACGCACCCTGGCGTTCGATCTCGGCGATCAGCGCGTCGACGTAGGCGGGGATCAGATTGTCCTGGCCGGCGTACGTGTTGAAATCGCAGTACGGGCAGATGTGGGCGCAGAAGGGAATGTGGAGGTAGATCCCGAGCGGCGCCCCTGGGGGCAACGGAGCCATGCGAGGTTCAATCCAGTCCATCGCCGCGGGCGGCGCTACATTGTCGAATAACCAGTCTACGCTGTTGAGGATCAGGGTTGTCGGAGGGAGCGCTCGATCGCGCGCCAGGCATCCTGAGCGGCGGCGGCCTCGGTCTCGGTCGCCGGGGACGCGCCATACCTTGCCGCGTCGTAGAGGCCGGTCAGGCGCGCAACCTCAGGGGTCAGCACGTCGTTTCGCGGGAGTGCCGCCGTGAGATGGGCCGCGTGCTCTCGTGTGGTCCGCCCAGGAGTTCGCCTGATTCCGCGCTCCGCTCCCAGGCGTAACAAGGCGGTGTACGCCTCGCGCACCGCCACCGTGTGCGCCCAGCGCCTGTCCGCCCTGAGATCGGCCAGCGGGTCAGCGGCGGGGCGGAGCAAGCCGAGAGCGCGTTTCAGGCGGTTGCCCAATGCCGCCAGCAGCTCAGAGCCGCTGAGCACCGAGGATCGCTCTTCGTCCGCGGCTGGACCCAGACGCTGACGGCGACGCAAGGCAAAGCGTCCCAGCAGCACGATCAAGGTGATCAGGATGGCACTCACGACTAAATAGCGGATGGGATCGGGGACATCGGTAGTTCGCTCGACCTCCTCGCGCACGCGCTCCTGCAGGCCGGGTTCGGTTCCCTGCGGAGAGGAACGGATCGGGGCGAAGTCGGTCCCAGATAGCAGCCACAAGAGAGGAGAGACCACGATAAACGCAATGACCGCTATGACCAGCACCAGGACCCGCAGCAGAACGGTCAGGGCCCAGATGAGTGGAGCCAGGGCCCAGAGGACGGTATCGAGCAGATCCCGGTTGGCCGCGCCACCAATCGCCAGTCCAACCAGGGCGACCAGGGCAATCGGTGCGACCACCCCGCCGAGCACGGACGGAGCGCGCAGGCCCCGCCAGCGGGTCTCACTTTCGCCCGCCATCCGCGCCAGGGAGATCGCGGTCAGGGACCCGGCGATGAAGACCAGGACCGAGCCGACCACATCACTGTCGGTGACCGGCGACGGTGTCACCCCATCCGCGATCGCGGCCAGCAGCATCACGACCGATCCGATCCGGAGTCCTGTGTAGGAGGCATCGAGGGTCGGCTCGGCCCGCCGGCGGCCTCGCGCCCAGCAATAGACGCTGACCACGATCAGACCCCAAATCGGGATCTCCGCCGTCGAGGATCGGAGCGTCAACGCCCGCGCGGTCTCCCTGAGCCAGTCTGGGTCCAGCCAGGAGGCGTCGGGGAACGACGAGGTCTTGATCAGCTGCAGCGTGGTCGCAACCATCCCGATGGCCATGACGATGGTGAATCCGGGGTCCCACAGGTCAAAGGCGTCCAGCGCCCGGGGCAGGACCGCTGCCACGATCATGACCACGAAGACGGCCAGAGGTATGATCGCCTGCCCTTCGCCGGGCTCGGCCGTCAGGAGGAGCGATGCCAGCAACCACACGATCGCCGTCTCGGCAATGACCAGGCAGATCAAGACCGGATCGACCGCCCGGATCAGTTGGCGCCGCGTCTCAGTCATCGCGATTCGGCCCCCAGGAGCGCTTCGTTGAGGTGCCGGACGATCAGCCCACGAAGCGGTGGGATCTCGCAACCGCCAAGCGGTATCAGCACCACCTGCCGGTTGGCGTCGAGCAGTTGGAGCAGCACGCCCGCCAGCGCATCGGAGCATCGCGACGTCACAATAACCGTCGTGCTGCCGTATGGAAGCCGCCGGCCCTCGGTCGCCAGCACTGTCGCGAACGGCAGCGTCGAAAATGGGGAGACCATCGCCAGACCTTCGAGGAGTCGGGGCACCTGCCCCGGTCCGCGGCCCGGCGGCACCCGCAATGCCTGATCCGAGCCGGCGACCAGGCCATTGGCGTACATCCCGACCGCGAAGCCGCCGCGGTCGCCCCACACGGCGAGCGAAGCCGCCGCGACGATGATTCGTTCGGCCAGCTCCAGGTCGAGCCCTTCCCAGTAGTGGTCGAACGTGTCCAGGTTAACGAAAATCCCCAGTCGCAGCGCAGTCATCGGCTCGGCCACCCGCACCTGGAGCGTCCCCTGGCGAGCGGTCGCCTTCCAGTGGATCGAGCGGAACGGGTCTTCCGGCCGGTACTCGCGCACGCCGACCACCCGGGACGGATCGACGAGCAGGTTACGCCGGGCGCGGAACTCGCCCATCGGCTCGCGGCTGGGCAGCGTCAAGCTCTCCATCTCTACCACCCGGGGGTAGACCAGGACTCGATCGGTGAGTGCCAGGGAGAGCCGGTTGGTGAAGAAACCGAAGATGTCGCCCGAGCGGATCACGACCGGACCGATCTGATGGAGACCGCGCTTCGGACAGGCGATATGCACCCGCCAGTTGACTCGCTCATATGGGCGAAACCCGGACGTGATCCGCATCAGCTGCCGGCCCGTTGTCCCGCTCGGCGTGACCGTCCGGCCGTGCACGACCAGGCCGTCGCTCAGATCTTCCTCAAGTGACAGCCAGGGCATGGGCAGCAGTTTGCGATTGGTGACCGTCAGAGTCAGCGTGATCTCGTCGCCGGGGAGGGCCCGGTCGGCACTGATCGCCCGGGTATATGTCACCCCGTCGAGGCAGTAGCGGTTCCACAGCCAGGAACCGCCACCGGTGAGCAAGACCAGTACCCCGAGCAGGCTCATGCCCCCATGCCCGATCGCCATGCCAAGGAGAACGATGGCGGCGGAGAGATAGAACCACGCCGATGAGAAGAAGACCGAGCGGCTGCCGGCGCCGCGCTGCTCGCGATCAGTCCGGATCGGGCGGCCAAACCACCCACGCCGAAGCGGTCGATCGGGCGGGGCGGATGAAGGCACGCCGCTAGCCGGAGGACGCTGCGACGGTCACCCCGATCTCACCTTCAACCGGAACCGGAACCTCCTCGAGGATATCGGCCAGGATCCCGGCGGCGTTCCGGCCCCGCAGCCGCGCCTCGGGCGCCAACATCAAGCGGTGGGCCAGGGCCGGCACCGCCAGCGTCTTGACATCATCCGGGACGACAGCGCCTCGGCCCCGCAACGCGGCCAGGGCCTGAGCGGAGCGGAACAGGGCCAGCGAGCCGCGCGGGCTTGCGCCCAGGGAAATCGCGGGATGCCCCCGGGTGGCCCGAATGATCGTCGTGACATAATGTCGAACATCTGGCGCAACGTAGACGGTTCGCACCGTGCCGATGGCCGTCATCAGTTCGTCCGTCGTCGCGACCGGTAGCAGGGAATCCATCGGCGTTTCCGCCTGGAAGCGTTCCAGGATCGCGTCCTCTTCGTCGTGGCTGGGGTAGCCGACATCGGTCCGGAGCAGGAAGCGGTCGAGTTGCGCTTCCGGAAGCGGGAAGGTGCCTTCAAGCTCGACGGGGTTCTCGGTGGCGAGGACCAGGAAGGGGCGCGGCAGCGACATCGTCTCCCCCTCGACCGTCACTGTCCGCTCTTCCATCGCCTCAAGGAGGGCGGATTGCGTCCGCGGAGTGGCGCGGTTGATCTCATCGGCCAGAACGATGTTGGCGAAGACCGGCCCGGGCCGGAAGCGGAAATCGCCGAGCTTCTGGTCGAAGAAGGAGATACCGCCGATGTCGGTTGGGAGGAGATCCGGGGTGAACTGGATCCGCCGGCATTCGCCGCCGATGGAGCGCGCCAGTGCCCGCGCCAATGACGTCTTGCCGACGCCGGGCACGTCCTCGATCAGGACATGCCCCTCGCACAGCATGGCGACGAGCAGACGCTCAACGATGTCGGCCTTGCCGACGACGACGCGGCCGACGTTCACGGCGATGCGAGACGCCAGTCCAGCGACTGCGCCGTCACCTGGAGCCACCCGCATTGGTCCGTTCGACGAAAGAGGACGGAAGCTTCCAGAATCGGGGCGTTCCACCGTAATTTGCGCTCCTTGCCGCTGTGCCGCGATTGTACCAGTAGCCCATCTGTTCGACGCCACTATCGCGGCCGTCCGATGCCCGGTACGACAGGAACGCCGCACCGACGTTGACCCGGCATCGGGCGGTTGGTAGGCTGATCACCCACGAAGTGCCGATGACACCGGGGATCACGTCCCGCACGAACCCACGAGGCACAGATCGACGATTGGGGCTTGGGTGGAGAACGGCGCCGCCAGAGAGCCAATGACCTCCGGACCGCGACTGGCCCGGCGGCTATCGCGCCGGCACCTGCTCGGGGCCGGCGCGGCTTCCTTCACCCTGCTCGCGGCGGGGTGTGGCGATGACGACGATCCGACGCAGGCGCCGACACCCGTGTTCAACCCGTCCGCCACACCCACCGGGTTCATCCCTGGCTACGAAGACCCGGGGAAATGGGCCGGCCGGACACTGCGCGTGGCGGCCTGGGGCGGCGAGGTCCAGGAAGCGCTCCGCCGCATGGTTTGGGAGCCGTTCTCCCGAGCCACCGGCTGCGCGATCCAGGAACTGACCACCGATTACTCCTTCCTCCGCTCCGGGATCGACGACGGCACGGTCTACGCCGACGCCCTGGTCGTCGACGCCGAGTTTGCGGCTACCGCGCTCGATCAAGGCCTGGCCCAGCCCATCAGCAGTGAGATCGAGACCGATCTGATCCCGCGCGCGGAGCACAACGTGCCCGCCTACGCCTACGCCATGGTCAGCGCCTACCGGAGGGACGCGATCGAAATGCCGACGGCGCCGCCCGATGCCTGGCAGGAATGGTGGGACGCCAACCGCTTCCCTGGCGCCCGCGCATTGTTCAAGGGGCCGTTCGGCAGCTTCGAGTTCGCCCTGCTCGCCGATGGGGTGAGCCGCGACGCGCTCTATCCACTCGATCACGACCGGGCGATCGCCAGCCTGCGCGCCATCAGCGGCCGGATCATCGACCGCTGGTGGGAGTCAGGGTTGCAGCCGGTCTCCTGGCTCAACTCCCACCGGGCGGAGTTCGCCAGCGCCTGGCACTACCGTGTGATCGCCGCCCAGAATGAAGGCCAACCGGTGGAGCTTGTCTGGAACGAGGGTCTTCTTGTCGCCGACCACTGGATCGTCCCGCCGGGAGCGGAGAACGCCGATGTCGCCGCCGACTTCATCGCCTATGCCTCCAGGGCGGAGATCCAGGCATCGCTCGCCCACCTCATCTCGTTGGGACCGGTGACCTCCGGCGCGTTCGACATCCTCGATCCGATCGAACTGGCGAAGCTGCCGACCGCCCCGGACAATCTGCCGTCGCTGGTGCCGCAGGATGTTGGCTGGTGGGTCGCCAATCGCGGCGCCGCCGAGGAGCGCTTCAACTCCTGGCTCCTGGGGGTCGCGTGATGGCCGGCCACCCGTTGCATAGCCGGCTCAAGGCCGGGACGTTCCGGCCATCGCGGCGTGCGCTTCTCGGTACTCTGGCGGGAGGCTGGGTGGTTGGCGGCCTGACGGCGTGCGGCGACGACGACGATTCCGGCGAAACGCCAGAGCCGACCGCCACGACCGAAGCCACCCCCACACCGACCCAGGAACCGATCGGCACGCCGATCGGCGGCTACGTCAACCCGGACCGTTACCGGGGGCGCACCCTGACGGTGGCGACTCCGACCGGCCCGTATGCCGATGCCCAGCGCGAAGCCTATTTCGATCCGTTTCAACTGGCCACCGGCGCCGAGGTCTTCTCCCGGGGCCTGGGCGACGGCGACGGCGACCTCAAAGGCCAGGTCGATAGCGATGTCGTGACCTGGGATGTTGCCTGTGTGCCGATGGACTGGGTGCGCCCGCTTGCCAACGACCGCTTTCTCACCGAGATCGACCGGGCGTACGTCGACGTAACCGTCCTCTTCCCCGAAGTGGTCGGGCAATACGCCGTCGGCGCCGATCTGTTCTCCACCGCGATTGTCTATCCGGTCGACGCTCCTGAGATTCCTAGCGATTGGAGCGACTTTTGGAAAGTCGACCGATATGGGGAGGGTCGGTCATTGCGCAAGCGTCCCGTCGGCACGATGGAATTCGCCCTGCTGGCCGATGGCGTCTCCCGGGATGAGCTCTACCCACTCGACGTCGAGCGAGCATTCACGAGCCTGGACCGAATCCGGCCGTACATCGTCCAGTGGTGGGAGGATGGGAAGCAGCCCTCGGAACTGGTGGCCAACGCCCAGGCCGGACTGGCGTCCTCATGGAACATCCGCGCCGACCTCCCAACGGTCCGCGAGGATGTCCGCATCCAGTGGACGGGCGGGATGCTCTCCGCCGATGCCTGGGTCGTGCCGCGCGGCGCCCCGAACCTCGACCTGGCGATGGATTTCATCAACTACGCCACCAGGGCGGTGCCACAGGCCAACTTCTCGCGCCTGCTGCCCTATGGTCCGGTGAACCCCGCCGCTTTCGATCACATCCGCAAAGACCGCCTGCCGATGCTCCCCAGCGCCCAGCCCCAATTCGGCCTCCAGTTCTTCGAGAACTGGAACTACTGGATCGACAACCTCGACCTCCTCACCGAGCGCTTCAACGACTGGCTCGAATCCGACCCGGAGCCGACGGGGACGCCGGCGGAGTAACGAGGCGGAGAGACGAATAAGGACCTCACCCCCTACCCCCTTGTATGTTAGTGGGGGTAGGGGGTGAGGTCCTTCTAGTTCGACACCTTCGCTCCCTTCTGCATCCCTGATGGCGCGAACTTCGCCAGCCGCTGCAAGAGGGCATTCGGCGGCACACCCCGCTCCTCGCTGCGCTCCTTGGCATCGACCGCGGCCCGGACGATCGAGCCGCCGATGAAGCGGACTGGCTCAGGCGGGAACGTCTTGTATGGGCGGTTCCACAATCCGGTAGTGGCCCACTCGTCCTGACGGCCGAGAATGCGAGAGGCGAGGATTTTGCCGGCCAAATGAGAGGGGCCGACGCCGTTGCCGGAGTAGCCAACGCCGTAGAGAATGCGGTCGTTGCCACCCAGATCGCCGAACAGCATCTGGCCGTTCTCGGTCCGGTCGATCGGACCGCCCCAATAGTGCGTGATCGGGACATCGGCCAGATGAGGGTAGAGGCGATGGAAGCCCGCGGTGACCTCTTTGGTCCTGGCCGCACTGTCGTTGAAAGATCGAGTGACGCGTGAGGCGAGCGAGAGCGAACCGCTGCCGCGCCCGATCGCGATGCGGCCATCACGGGTCGTGCGGTAGTACTGGACCATCAACCGGGCATCGCTGATCGCCTCGCCGCCCGTCCAGCCCATCTGCTCCAGCCGCTCTGGAATTGGGGCGGTCGCGATCATGTCGCTGGAGATCACGATCATCGCCCGGCGCAGCTCCGGGAACTCGGCCATCCACCCGTTGGTCGCCATCACGACCTTGTCTGCCACGACAGACCCATTGGGGATACGCACCACCGGTGGCCGCCCGCGCTCCAGGTCGATCATCGGCGTCCGCTCCGCGATCCTGATCCCGCGTTCGATCGCCACCCGGCGGAGGCCGCGGGCGAGCAGGGCGGGCTGCACCGTCGCGGTCGTCTGCTCCCATACCCCGGCGACGTGGGTGGCCGATCCGGTCCGATGGGCGACCTCTTCGCGGGAGAGCCGGCGGTAGACGAAGATGCCGCGCTTCTCCGTAGCAGCGATTGCGGCCTCCCATTTCCCCACGTGGAGAGGGGTCGTCGCGGTCCAGAGCCAGCCGCCCCGGCGATAGTGAGCGTCGATACCGTTGGCGGCGCAGAACTCACCGATCTCGGTGACGGAATCAGCCGCGGCCTTGCACGTCCTCACGCCTTCGTCTTCGCCCAAGAGGACTGTCAGAGCATCCAACTTCGGCCACCAACCCTGGGTGAAGCCGCCGTTCCGCCCGCTGGCGCCGCTGCCGCAGAGGTCCGCTTCCAGGACCAGGATGTCGAGGGTGGGATCGAGTTCACGCAGGCGCAGGGCGGTCCACAGGCCGGTGTAGCCACCGCCGACGATGCAGACATCCGCCCGGTGCGCCCCGGTCAGCGGCTCGACTTTCTCCGCCTCCGGCTCGAGCGCCAGGGCCTCCTCCAGCCAGAGCGATCGGCGGGCCGGGCATGGACACATTGAAGTCGAGGCATGAGACCTCCGCTTGTAGCATCGACGGCGTAGCGTCCCGGCATTGTACGGGCAGTCTGCGGAGCACGCGAACTCGTCATGGTTTCCTTAACGCCGTTGGGTCGGATTGGTGGCCGACGCCCGCGTCCGCATCCCTGCCCCCGCACCCGCTATACTCGCTCCGCGTTACCGCGTTGTCCGCAGCACATGGCCCGCCACCGTTGTTCCTACCGGCTCGGACTGGTGGTTTCGTCCATTTTCGTGGGGGGCTGCCATGACCGTCGCCCTGACCCGCAGCATCGGCGCATTCGTCGAAGGCCTGGCGTTCGAGCACATCCCGCCGGCGGCGGTGGCGATCGCCGCGACCGGCTTCACCGACTGCGTCGCCTGCGGCCTCGCCGGCGACGCGGAGCCGGTGGTGCGGATCGTGCTCGACGCGCTGCCGACGCGGGCACACATCGGCGAGGCGACGCTCATCGCCGACGCGGATCGCGCCTCTGCGCCCGACGCCGCGCTGGCGAATGGCGTGGCCTGCCACGTGCTCGACTACGACGACTTCGCCCTCTCCGGCCACCCGAGCACGGTGCTGGTGCCGGCAATCCTCGCCGAGGGGGAGGCGCTCGGCGCCACGGGGAGCGATGCGCTCTGCGCCTACGTCGCCGGTTACGAGACCTGGAGCCGACCTCGTCGGCCGCGACCGCGATCCCCATCACGACAAGGGCTGGCACCCGTCCGGGGTCTTCGGCGCCGTCGCCGCGGCCGCGGCGGCCGCCAAGCTGCGGCGGCTGGACGCCGAGCGGGCAAGCCATGCCGTCGGGCTGGCGGCGTCGATGGCCGCAGGTCTGGCGGCGAACTTCGGGTCGATGACGAATCGTTCCACGCCGGGCGCGCCGCCCAGAACGGCGTCCTGGCCGCCCGCCTGGCCGCCGCGGGCATGACCGCGGCCCCCGAAGCGCTCGAGCACGCCCGGGCTTTCTGCATGCCTTCTCGCCGCGCGGGGACGTCGATCTGGACCGGGCGCCGGCCTTCGGTCGCGAGTGGGCCATCCTGCGCTTCGGC
The DNA here is from genome assembly GCA_963849635.1 of uncultured Chloroflexia bacterium. GTDB lineage: Bacteria > Chloroflexota > Chloroflexia > Thermomicrobiales > UBA6265 > CAVRUD01. The sequence continues at coordinate 338,353 of CAWKIA010000024.1, forward strand.
CTCAACGTCAAGCTCTACCCGCTGGCCTACTGCTGCCAGCGCTGCCTGGAAGCGTATTCGCGCTCCTCGCCGAGCGTGCGGTGCGGCCCGAACAGGTGCGCCGCATCCGCGCGCTGATGAGCCCGACCGAGGCGGGCATCCTCAAGCACCACCGCCCGCAGACCGGGCTCGACGCCAAGTTCAGCGTCGAGTTCGCGCTGGCCGCGGCCATCCTCGCCGGCCGGGTCGGCCTGCGCGAACTGACCGACGAGTTCGTGCGGCGCCCCGACGTGCAGGAATTGCTCGGCGGGTCCACGTCGAGACCACCGACGACGCCGATCCCGACATGCCCACCTTCGCGCGCTTCGAGCAGGTGACGGTCGAGCTGGCGGACGGCACGACGATCGCGAGCCCGAAGGTCTACCACGCGCGCGGCTCGGCACGCCAGCCCCTCGCCGCGCGACGAGCTCTGGGAGCAAGTTCCGCGACTGCGCCGGCGCCCGCCTCGCCGAGGCGGAGGCGCGGCGCCTGTTCGACCGGCTTCAGCACCTGGCGCGGCTCGGATCGGTGACCGAGGTGCTGCGCGCGGCGGGATCACCTGCCGCACCGTCGCCGCGGTGACGGCCGCCTCCGGGAGGTCGGCGTGCCGCGGTTCGTCCCACCGACCAGGCATCGCCGCAGCCGTTTCTGCCCGGCCTCCGACGAGATCGTTTGCCACCCGGCGCAGCCACTGGCGCCGTACCGTCCCCATCGGATCCGCTCCGAAGGCGATCTCACAGGCAACCGTCGCGCTTCACCCTGCCGCCGGAGTCCGGGACCGCATGAACCGCTGCGCCCACCCCGACCGCCGATCGGCAACCGAGCTGCCCACCGGCCATGGAAAAAGATGTCCTGGACATGGCGCGTGGCATGGCTGCTGGAGAAGATGTGGTGGCGTTGCCGAGCGGCGCGGCCCCGCGCCGCTCTGCATGCCGACGCATAGCCCATGAGATCTCGTGCTCTGAGTTGGCCGGCAGGGGAAGTAAGCGAACTATGCGAGCTGGGCGAGACGAATGCGCTGTGCCCGAGCGCGCCGGGATCGTCTCGACCAGTCCGGCCGCTACTACCGCGGCGTTGAGGACCGCGGAATAGTGGGTCGTGGCTGATCCCGTTCCAGGAATTGTCGCTAGCGCCACGACGGTCTCCTGCCGTCGCTGGCCAGATCAAACCTTCCGGCCAATCGGCCTGAACACCGGCGGGGACAACCTCGATCGTGGGCGAGCCCGACGCGGCGGGCAGGAGGGTACGGACGTCGATCCCGACCTCCTGCCGCCCACCGACGATCACGGTCACCGCCGCGGTGCTGTAGAGCGTGGGCATCTGGACCTCGGGCACATATCGCCACGGTTCGGGCAGACGTCCTGGGGTGATCAACTCAGGGTGCAGTGGAGACAGCTTCCGCAACACGGTTCGCAATGCCTCATCCTCGTAAGCGACGAGGATGATTCCGGACCGCTCAGCGGAGGGCTTCCCGGCTGAGATTTCGACCGCCGGATGGGTTCCCTCGCCGATAATGAGGTCGAAGCGGTCTTCCCCAACCGGCACGGTCACCGCTTTCTCGGTGCGAGCGAGAATCTTCACCAACCGCGGCGTGTCGTAGGCGACGATCTCATCAAAGATCTCGGCGGGAGCGTCGTCCAGCAAGATCGCCGCGTCCGCCGTCGACACCTCGCGCCCGAACCAGACCGAGCGCTCTGATCCACGAGGCAAGTCGTAGGTTCGATTGAGGATATCGGGGTAGGCCCGGCCGAAGGCGCGCATCGCGTCTCCCCCCGGGCCCGCAGGAGGTCAACGACGGCGTCGTTCCGCCGGCGCTCCAGGAACACCGCATCGTGACCCGCCGTCGACAACGCCCGCAGCAGCGCCCGCCAGGAGGTCGCCGCCGGATTGCCCCAGTCGGAAACGATCGACTCGCCGAAGACCACCAGCCGCAGCGGCCGGGGATCGGTGCCGTTCAGCCCCATACCTGCCATGTCTGTCCCAACCTGTTGGTTTCGCTAGAACCCAAGTGCGGCGCCATCTGCCCGGGGATCGGCGCCGCCGCGCAGCAATCCGGTCGCGGGATCGCGCAGGATCATCTGGGCGTGCCCCATGGACCCATCGAAGCGCCGGGTGCCCTCGACGACGTGGCCAAGACCGCGCAGCCCTTGTCGTGTCTCCGCGGAGATGCCATCCTCGACCGTCACCAGAGTTAAAGGATCGCCTGGTCCGCCGCCCGCCACCCAGCGCGGCGCCTCAATCGCCTCCTGCGGCTCCATGCCGAAATCGACCAGATCGGTCACAAGCTGGAGGTGCACCTGGGCCTGGGCGTCGCCGCCTTGGGTTCCGATCGGACCCCAAAGGTTGCCGTCTCGGTAGAGCATCCCAGGCATCAGGGTGTGTAGGGTGCGCTTGCCTCCGGCGAAGGAGTTCGGGTGGCCGTCCTCCAGCTGGAAGTAGGCCCCTCGGTTCTGAAGCACGATTCCCGTCCCCGGCACCACGATTCCTGAGCCGAAGTCCATGAAGATGCTCTGGATCATCGAGGCGGCATTGCCGTCTCGATCGACGGCGCAGAGGTAGACCGTGTCGCCATGCGCGGTCGGGCCACCGCCCGAGGCGCGGACCGGATCGTAGTCCGCCCACAGCTCATTGGCGTAGGCATCTGAGAGTAGATGGTCTACGTCGATCGCGGCGAACTCGGGGTCACCAAGGCGAGCATCGCGGACGGCGAAGGCGCGCTTTTTGGCCTCGATGAGCGGATGGAGATGCGCGGTGCTGCCCCACTCTCCGAGGGTCACCTGCTTGGCCAGGTTCAGGCTGAGAAGAGCCGTCATGCCCTGAGAGTTCGGCGGCATGCCGGCGACGGTTACGCCCCGGTAGTCGATCTCAATTGGCTCGACCCACTGGCCGCGATGCCCGCTGAAGTCCTCGCCCGTGAACGCTCCACCGAGGGCATCGGACGTGGCAACGATCCGCTCGGCGATCTCCCCCTCGTAGTAGACATCACGTCCCTTTGTGGCGACCGTCTCGAGCGATCGTGCCAGGTCGGCCAAAACAAGTCGATCACCTGCTTTGGGCGGCGAGCCGCCCGGAAGATAGATCGAGGCGGCGTAGGGATCGGCACCGAGCATCGAGGCCGCGTGGGCGATGCCGCCCGCCAGCCGGGCCGAGACTGGAAATCCATCGCGGGCGTATCCGATAGCCGGTTGCAGGAGACGATCGAGTCCCAGGCGACCAAACCGCTCCGCGATCTGGGACCAGGCATCGACGGTCCCGGGGACGGTCACCGCATGGATCCCTCGAACGGGCATCTGCTGGTGCCCGCTCTTCCGGATTGCCTCCGCGCTGGCTGCCCGCGGCGTTCGCCCAGAGCCGTTGAGGGCGTGCAGCGTTCCGGTGGCCGCCTCGTGGTAGAGCAGGAAGCAATCGCCGCCGATGGAGGTCTGGTCGGGGTAGACCACGGTCAGGACCGCGTTGGCGGCGATGACGGCGTCGGCGGCGGTTCCGCCCTCGCGCAGCACCTCGAGCCCGGCCGCACTGGCGAGGTAGTGCGAACTCGCCACGATCCCGTTGAACGCCAATGTGGTCGGCCTACCGGTTTGCATCGATCCCCCAATGACGCTGTGGGACAAGGCTGTCACCCAGTGGGGGGAGACGGAATGGGAGCGTTCGTCGTTCTCCTCTCCCCCTCAGGGCGCTAGCCCTGTCCCTCACAGCCCGCAGGGCTGTCCCCTCAAAGCGTTAGCTTTGCCCCCTATACCAGATACAGCGCCCGCTGTGGCGCCGTCAGGAACTCGCACCCGCTCTCAGTTACGACCACATTCTCCTCCAACCCGATGCCACCGGTACACGGCTCCAGGGTAAAGACCATTCCCTCCTCGACCACTCCGGCCGAGCGTGCTCCGTAGCGCGGATTGTTCGGCCCAAGGAGCATACCGCCGTCGTGGGCGCGGCGCCCGACCTGGTGCCCGAGGGCGTGGGTGTACGCGTAGCCGCGTTCCGCGATCACCGCGCGCACCGGCGAATCGATGTCCCACCCAACGACGCCAGGCTTCAGGAGATCGGCCGCCATCTGGATGCCATCGCGCACCGCCTCGAAGGCGTGGACGTAATCCGCGGGCGCTGCCTTTTCGCCGGGGCGCAGGAGGTACCAGGTGCGTTGCAGATCTGAAGCGTACCCCTCGGAGATGATGCCGAAGTCGACCCGCAGACCGTCCCCCGCCTCGATAACGGTCGCACCCGGGGCGGAATGGCCGCCGGCGCTCTTGGTCGAGGCCACCGAGGGGCACCACCCGGCCTCCCAGGAGGGAACGACGTCGTAGGTCGTCATTCGCTCGCGGATGATGCCGGCGACATCGGCTTCGGTCAGCCCCGGCTTGAGCATGCCGGTCAGGTCGTCGAAGATCCGCTGCGTGATCGCGCAGGCGCGGCGCATCCGCTCGACCTCTTCCGGAATCTTGCGGGCTCTGACCCTGCCCGCCACCGGCTCGGCGGAGACGAGCGCACCGGCGAATCCGGCCGGCTCCAGCATGTCGCGCAGCATCAGATAGAGGCCGTGGGTCAGGCCGTCGACGCCGTGGTCGACGACGCTGATGTTGATGCCGATCCTCGCCGGCTTGCGCTCACTGAGCACGCCCGCGATTGGCTCGCGCCAATCGGTGCTGTAGGAGACGACCCGGTCGAAGGCGCCTTCGACCTGGCTCATGTCCGAATCAGAGACCACCGCCACACTTGGACCATCGGCGAAGAGCATCAGCCCGGAGGTGCCGACCAGATAGTCGCCGCCCATCACGAAGGGCAGGAGTGGATCGGAGCCTTCGCGCTGGAAGGTGAGCCAGCAGTCGAGCTCATGCTCGTGCATCAGGGCCACGGCCTGGGCGTGCTTACCGGCGACCAGATCGAGGCGCATCCGGTGCTCTTCGGTCAACTCCGGGGTGTCCAGTTTGCCGGCTGCGGCGGCCTCGGCCACGGTGCGTTCCTCCCACGACTTGACTGACGACTCATCCCAAAACGGCCGCCATTGTCGCAGGTCATCCCCATCCAGGTTGTATTCGCGCGCTAGTCCATTGGCTGGATCGGCGGGCTGTCGCCACCGCCGTCATCATCATCGTCATCGTTGTTGTTGTTGTTGGATGACTGGTTGCCGGGGCTGAGCGAGTCGTTCTGGTCGCTTGCCTCGCGCTGGGAAAAGTTGCCGCCATTGCCGACCTGCTGAGCGCCGCTACCCGGCGATCCGACCGTGAAGACCGTGGAGTAGAGCCATTCCTCGTCGTCCTCGCCTGGATTGAAGATCAGCCAGATCGGGTAGTCGCCAGGGGCCAGGCTACCGTCCAACTGCACGGGAATCGCCACCCACCCGGCCCCCCCCCGGCGTCCACATCGACCTCGTTGTAGGCGAGCACATTGTGCTGGTCGCTGGTGTCCCGCAGCGCCGCGGCCATCTTGCCTTCGCGCCGCCCGCTCAACTGAGCACAGAGATAGATCGTACCCGCGTTGGAGGCGAATCCCTCATACTCGCCGACCGGACTGCCGTCACCGTTGACCTGGTTGGTCAGAACCAGGGAAGCGACTGCCGGCGGGCCGGGCGGGATCGGCGTCGGTGTGCCCTGGGCGACCATCGTGGCGATGTAGGTCGCCTGTCGCCCGGCGACCACCGATTCGGCCGTCTCGTCGTCATCCCGGGCCCGCTCGGCCTCCCGAGCGGATCCGGACGAACAGGCCGCCAGGGTTACAAGAAGAAAGGCACAGAGGACAAGTCCAGATACGCTTCGGAGACTAAACCCAAGACGGCCAGATCTCCAGACACCCTGACGCGTCCGCGCACCCTGGCCCTCACGATTCTCCGAGAAAAACGCCGATCCCCCCTCCCCCCTGACGCTCCGAGGGGAAGGGGATCTTCTTGGAACTTGGCTCCTGGAACTTGGCTCTCTCGTCTAAGCGCTGCGCGGCGGGCGGTACGGGCCAAAGGCATCCTGATACTCCTCGGCCACCTCTACGGCCACCTTGTGCACGTAGATGCGGGTGGTCGCCGGTGTGGCGTGCCCGAGGATGGTTTGGACCGTGGATTCCCGTACCCGGCGCCGGACCAGCTCCGTCGCCAAACCATGGCGGAAGGAGTGCGGCGTGACCTCGCTCTCGATCCCGGTCTCCCGGCAGAGCTCGGCGACGATATGTTCGACAGTACGGGGACTCACGGCCGTCCCCGGCACACCCAGTTATCCCGTCCGGAGAAAGCAGGGTATGCGCCGATCCCCCGCACCCGTCACCGCGGGCCGTCCAGTACGCCACAAGTGACTCAGCAGTCTCGGCATCGAAGTGGACGGTCCGGCTCTTGCCGCCCTTCGCCCGGTAGATGCTGGCCTGTCCTTCGGCCAGATCGACATCGCGGCGGCGCAGGGCGCACAGTTCGGAGACGCGCACCCCGGTGCGGAACAAGAAGAGCACCATCGCCTTCACCTTGAGCCGGCGCAGCTCCGCTTGCGGCCTGACGGCCGGATGCCCGTCGCGGATGTAGGCCACGATCTGCTCGAGGTCAAGGAGCTTCACATCGGGCGGAGGGGGCATGAACCGGGGCATCATCGCCGCGATCCGGACCCGCAGCCGGTCGGTCGCCAGGGTGGGGTGAAGGTCATAGGCGGCCAGGTAGGCGCAAAACTTCCGCAGGGCGGAGAGGTTATTCTGCGCGGTCCGCATCCGCGACACCTCTTCGGGTGTGCGCACGTCTTCCGGCACGAGGAGAGAGGCGAACGCGGTTACGTGGTCGGCGGTGATCGCGGTGACCGGGGCGGTGTCCGGGTCCAACCCCTCATGGTCGGTCAGGTGACGTAGGAACTTGGTGATCCCGTGCCGGTAAGTCTTTTTCGAGCGGGGCGCCAGGCGGAGATCGCCGAAGAACATCTCGACGGCGGCGCCCATGGTCACCGGTTCGTCCCGGAAATCGGGTTCGTCAGTACCGTTCGAACTCGTGCCGTTTGCGGGTCGCGGGGCAAGCGTGTCGGGTCGAGGCGGAGGTACGGTCCCGGGCGAGCGTTCGCCGCTCACCGTGTCCGTACGCGCCTCGTAGGTCGTCGCCATCGCGCCCTCTCCCGTGCCGATCCATCGCTGCCAGAGTGTACGTACACTAGCCGGATAGTAGCACAGTTCAGGGTGTCCGTACACCCTGATTGGGAGATAGGTCTGGTGCGGGCACAGCGGCCCGGGGCGAGTTCGCGCTGATCCAGGATGCAAAGGGGGCACCAAGATTCTCACTCGTTCTGCATCGGTGGAAGAATCGCCGGGGCGTACCTGTGGGTGATGACGGGACAGACCGGAGATGAGGTGCAGGTCGCCGAGCAAATTCCCAGGGCGTTGGGGACATCTGGACTATCCGCCTCACGACCATTGCCGGCGCAGGGATGGGTTCATCCAGTCGGGTGCTGGCAAAGATTGGAGTCGACTCGACTCGATCGTCAAAGCATGGCCCAGGGAAGGACCCGGTCGCCTTTGTCGACCAGAGAGCGGTCTTTGGAATGCGGTCTAGTGGGAGATCTAACCGCCCGGGAAATAGGTGGTAAAGACCTTTCTCAAAGTCGTTTCGGAAAAGGTATTGACAGAGTGTCAACGCGCTGATAGAGTGTACGTACTGAAGCACCTGACCCCCTCGCAAGAGGGCGGGGCCGACAAAGACGGAGCAATCCGACGGAGTTGGCGGGGCGGATACGGACCGGCAACGGACCCCGTGACCGAGTTCAGGACGGCCTGGCACGACGGTTTCGGCCGGAGTGACCGCAGAGACCGTGTTGGAGTTTCGGCTCCATCCGAGGCGCAAGCCTCTTGGTCCAGCGGTGGCGGGGCGCAAGCTCCGCGTCCAGTGCGCAAGCGCTGGTTCCCAGTCCGGTTCGGCGAACCCACGCTTCGGCGCAGGGAGGCCGGACGACTAAATGCCAAGGTCCCGCAAGGGAACGCGGCACCCAGGTGATTTCAGGCGCGGGACGCCGATGGCTGCGAAAGCGGTTGTCGGCGTCGTCGCGTTTTCGACGATTTTTGTTCTGTACTCCTATCTATGCATTCAGGGTCAGGTTGGAGACTCGGCGTAGAGGGTCCGTGCGCTCCGTCCCGATAGCGTTCCTTGAGTGATGCCAACTCTCCTTCTGCGCCGTCTCGATTGGCGCCTTCTTCATAGGCTTCTGATGTTCATGCGTGCTTGCCTGTCCCAGGAACGACCAGTCAGGACGCTGTCGTCCATCGCGTCGACGGTAGGCAAGCGGATCCAAGTACCGGCGACCTACCTACCGGGGAAAGACCACTCTGTCGATCGCGAATGGAGCCGCATGCTAGCCAAAGGCTGTTACGGACCCCACCCGTAATGATGGGTCCAGCGTCGGCCTTCGCTCCCCAGCCTCCAAGTTCGGACAGCTGGCGACCTGACAGCACATCCAATGAGCCCCCCAATTGAAGCCCTTGCCGATGAGCACCCCAGCGCATGCCGCACTGCTGCGCGATCGACAGGGCCCGCAGCGGGTCAGCTTTCTCGAACTCTTCTTCGACCTTGTCTACGTCTTTGCTGTGACCCAACTCTCTCATGGCCTTCTTGAGCATCTGACATGGAAAGGCGCGACCTAGACGCTGATCCTTACCTGGGCCGTTTGGGCGGCCTGGAACTACACCACCTGGATCACGAACTGGTTCGATCCGAACCGCCTACCCGTGATTGCCCTCATCCTCGGGGTGATGTTCGTCAGCATGGTGATGTCTGTCGCAATCCCGGATGCCTTGGCAACCGCAGCCTCATGTTCGTCTCCGGATACCTTGCCATCCAGATCGGCCGGACTGCCTTCTCGATCTGGGCACTGAAGGATCATCCCCTCCAGCGCAACTTCCTCCGGATCCTCTGCTGGTTCGGCTTCGCCAGTCTGTTCTGGATCGCCGGTGCGTTCGCCAATGACAGATGGCAGTTGACCCTCTGGATCATCGCAATTGCCCTGGAGACGGTTGCGGCATTCACAGGGTATTGGGTTCCTAGTCTGGGCGCCACTCAAACGTCGGAGTGGACCATCTCAAGCGAGCACTTCGTTGAGCGATGTCAGCTCTTCATCATCATCGCTTTGGGAGAGTCGATCATCATCACGGGCGGCACCTTCAGTGACGATGCGATCACCGGCATGCGCACGGCGGCATTCGTTACGGCATTCGTCGGGTCGGTCGCCTTCTGGTGGATTCACTTCTTGCGCGTTATCCGGGTGTTCCGCGAAACCGAAGAGGTCCCCGACGCGGGAAGAGTGGGCCGGCTTCTCTCCTATGCAACTGTTCCGGTGATCGCCGGAATCATCGTCTCGGCCGTCGGCGATGAGCTCGCAATCACTCACCCCTCCGGCCACATGGAAGACGCCTGGCTGTGGGTGATCACCGGTGGCCCGGCGCTCTTCATCGCGGGTCAGGCATTGCTAGATTTCACCACCGCCAGGATCGTCTCGATAACCAGCGTTGCCGGCTTGATCGCGATTGTGGTCGTGGCGCCGTTCCTCGATGATGTCTCCCCGCTGGTCGCCAGCATCACGATAACGGCCATCTTGCTGGCAGTGGCCACCGCCGACACGGCACGCGACTGGCCAAAGTTGAGCCGCCTGGCTACGGACCGCACGGAGGCCAATTGACCGGAAAGCTCATTGATTGAAGCCGAAGAAGCTGCCCCCAGTTCCTCACCGCCGCCCACTGGCTTGTCGTAAAGGTGGCGCTGGCTGACTTGGGCAACGGCTTTACACCGCAGCCAGGGCTTCCGCTTCGGCATGCCTCTAGCTCCGACAGACATCGCGACGTACTGAGTCCATCCACCATCGATTGAACGTGAAAACACACTCGTGGCGCGACGACTTCAGGCCCGGGCATAGCGCTGGATCAACCCCAGCATATCGCGATGGAAGTCGCCGTTGGAGACGATCCGGGTGATCCCGGCGGCCTTCGCGGCCCGGAAACCTTCGACATCCTTGTGCGGCCCGAAGACGAGGATCGGGATCGTCGGATAGTCGCGCGTGAGGTGGGCGATCTCGGACCAGTCCGGCCCGGCCCCGAGGTCGATGAGGCCGAGGGCTGCGGGCGGATCCGTCGCCCGCAGGTGAGCTACGAATGGGGCGGTCGCCGGGCGGAAAGTCACGCGGTATCCGGCGTCGCGCAGGGCGTTACCGATCCGGACCCCGAAGAAGAGATCGCGATTCAGGACGACGATCTCGAGCGATGGGTTGTGACTGCCCGGTGCGGTGGGCGCAGAGGCGGTGTCCATCCTGGAAGTATGCCGCAGGCGGCGTACAGCCTGTATGGGCAGGTTGGTGTTGCGCAGGTTGAGCGCAACTGGTCGGCAGGGTACCGACCGCGTGCCTGGTCGATCGACCTGGGAAGAAACCGGGAAGCGCCAGCGGTGATGCTCACGGTGCGAGTCCGATTTGGACCGCAGCGCGATTAAGCGCGATGGACCCTGGCCGCGTTCTCTTTTTAGCGTCCGGTTGGGCTTTTGCGACGTACTGTCACAATCTGGCCCCGCCGTGCGTCTGCTGGAGTGAGCGATTGATCGCTTGTTAACGGGGATGTCACAGAAACGTCGCAATTGCGTTCTAGGCTGAGACGCGAACGCCGAGCGGAAACGCGAACGACGTTCGGGTTAGGGGTTGACAACATCGCCAACGACCGATAAGGTAACGTCGTTCGGCAGAGGTTACAGTGTAAACACTCGCTGACACTCCAAGCCAGGGCCGCCGGGACGCAGGGCCGCTCCGGGCTAGCCACCGCTTTGTCCTCCGATCCGGAAGCCGGCACCAGGATCGGACCCCACCGCCGTTGATGGGCTCAAACCGCTCTTCCTGTTGATCCACCGTCCGCCTGCGTTCTTGCGCTCCGCGCTCATCAAACTTCAACGCGCACTGGAGGTCCTTTCGATGTCATCGGTCTTCTCTACCGCCGGCCTCGCCCGGCGATCTGGCTCGCGGCCCTGGCTGGTCGTGGCGGCATGGGTCCTGGTCATGGTTCTGGCCGGCGCCCTCATTCCCCGTCTCAGTGACGCCCTCACCTCCGATACCACCTTTACCAACAACCCGGAGTCGGTCCAAGGCTTCAACGCCCTTGAAGATGCCGGGCTACGCGACGATGACGAGTTCAATGAGACGATCGTCATCCGTTCCGGCCAATTCACCGTCGATTCGCCCGAGTTTCAGGCGGTCGTCAGCCGGGCCACGGATGCCGCTCGCGGCGTGACCGAATGGGTCGATCCGAACTCGGTCTTCAACTACTACGAGGCCACCGCCGCCGGCGCGCCGGAAGCCGCCGCCCTGGTCTCCGAAGATCGCCACGCAACCATCATCCCGGTCACCCTGCTGCCCGGTGTGGTCGATGAGCCGGCCCCCTACCTGGATGCGATCCATGAGCAGGCCAAAGCCGCCGACGGCTTCGAGCTCCTCACCGTCGGCACCATGAGCATCAACGAAGAGTTCAACACCATCGCCGAAGAGGATCTCGCCAAGGGCGAGGGCATCGGCGGCATCTTCGCCCTGATCGTCCTGGTCTTCGTCTTTGGCGCCCTGCTGGCCGCCTTCATCCCGATCATCCTCGCGGTCGCGGCGATCTTCATCTCGCTCGGCCTGACCGCCGCGCTGGGCTACTTTTTCGATCTGTCGTTCTTCATCACCAACATGATCACGATGATCGGCCTCGCGGTTGGCATCGACTACGCCCTGTTCGTGGTTGAGCGCTACCGGGAGGAGCGCCGCCGCGGCCTGCCGAAGCTCGACGCGATTGAGTTCGCCGGCGCGACCGCGAACAGGGCCGTCTTCTTCTCTGGCATGACCGTCATCCTCGCTCTCGTGGGCATGTTCCTGGTCCCCACGACTATCTTCCGGTCGCTGGCCGTCGGCGCGATCCTGGTCGTGATCGTCGCGGTCGCCGCCACCCTGACCCTGATCCCGGCCGTCCTCGCCCTGCTCGGTGACAAGATCGACTGGCCGCGCCGCCGGAAGTACGACGCCTCCACGGTCGCCCTGCAAGCCCAGTACGATCACGAGACTATCCATTCTGGCTTCTGGGGCCGGGTGACTAAGGTCGTCATGGCCCGCCCGATGGTCGCGGTCGTTGCCACCGTCATCCTGCTCCTGGCGGCAGCCGCCCCGCTGCTCAACATCAACACCGGGTTCGCGGGAGTTGAAACCCTGCCGGAAGGTGATTCCCGGCGGGCCTTCGAGATCCTGAGCGAAGACTTCTCCGCCGGTCGCCTCGCCCCGATCGAGATCGTGGTCGAAGGGAGCCAGGCCGAAGTCGGCGCCCAGATCGACGAGCTGACCGCCTCCCTCAACTCCTCCGGCCTCTACAGCAACGTCGCCCCGCCCCTTTGGAGCGAGAACGGCGAGGTCGCCCTGGTCGAGGCCACGTTGATGATGCAGTCCGAACGACGATGCCGCCTTCGACGAGGTCGATCGTCTGCGCGACAGCGTTGTGCCCGCCGTCTTCGGCGGCAACGCCGACGATGTGTCGGTCACCGGCGACACTGCCTTCAACACCGACTTCTTCGACATGACCAGCACGTACACGCCGATCGTCTTCGCCTTCGTTCTCGGCCTGAGCTTCCTGCTCCTGATGATCGTCTTCCGCTCGATCATCCTGCCGCTCAAGGCGATCATCCTCAACCTGCTCTCCGTCGGCGCGGCCTACGGTCTGATGGTCCTGGTCTTCCAGGAGGGTGTCGGCGCCGATCTATTCGGCTTCCAGGAGACGCCCGACCATCGAGGCCTGGATCCCGATCTTCCTCTTCTCGATCCTGTTCGGCCTGAGCATGGACTACCACGTCTTCCTGCTCAGCCGGATCAAGGAGCACTACGACCAGACCCACCGCAACGCCGAGTCGGTCGCGGTCGGCCTCCAGTCCACCGCCCGGATCATCACCGGCGCCGCCTTGATCATGGTCGCGGTCTTCGGCGGATTCGCGGCTGGACGGCTGGTGATGCTCCAGCAGGTCGGCTTCGGTCTCGCGGTCGCCGTCCTCATCGACGCCACAATCATCCGCTCCGTCCTGGTCCCGGCCAGCATGGCACTCCTCGGCAAGTGGAACTGGTACCTGCCGAGCTGGCTGAACTGGCTGCCGAACCTCCACGTCGAGGGTCCGGCCCACCGCGAGCCGGCGCATGCGCCGGGCGCGGCCCCGGGCGGCCAGGCTGGCGGCGTCGCCCCGGCCCCGCTCCCGCAACAGGGCTTGGCCGACTAGATCTCAGTTCACTTCCACTCCTCCCAGCCGGGTTCTTCCCCTGGATCCCGGCCTTCCCCTCCACTCTGACGCCGCCCGGCAGGACTACCTGCCGGGCGGCGTCCATTTTCACGATCCTGGTGCAGTCCCGGCTGGTGTTGGTCTCGTTACTGACTCGCGAGGCCGGATTCGATCTCGATCTGGAGGTTGGCGCCCATCGTCGCGTTGAACCCGAGGAAGGTTTGACGCTGCTCGCCCATGGCGCCTGCGAACGGTCCGGTCCCGCCGGTAAGTGACCGGGCAATCTCGACGCCGATGTCGGCCACCTCGTAGCCGTCGCTCGTCAGCGTCGCCGCGCCGATCTCGCCGCCGAAGTTGTAAATCTGGGAGGTGATGACCCATGGCCCGGTCGTGGCGTGGGCGCCCTCGCCGATGTACCAGCCGCGGCATGCCCACTCGCCGAGCACCATGTCGGGGAACTCCGGCGAGCCGTCGGCCAGGACGCCGTTGCTGCCAGTCAATGTGCCGGCCGGGTAAAGGTAGCCGCGAGTCACAAAGCTGCTGCCGTTGGCGGGCATGCCATCGTCGTGGACGATCGCGGTGTCAAAGATGAACTGAGTCCCGTTCTCGGCGACGTCGAAGCGGAGGAGACCGTCGGACTCGGTTGCGGCGGCAATCGCGTCCACGGCGGCGAACGTTGCGGGAGCGTGCGACGCGGTCGGGGTGGCATCCTGGGCCGCGGCCACGGAGACGAGCGACAGGGAGAAGAGGACGAACAGCATGGCGAAAAGCGAGCGGGCGATGCCGCTCCTACGAAGGACGTCAGACATTCGAATATCCCTTTCTGGTCGAACGCGATGGCGCTCACTGCGCCAGTTCCGAAGAGAACACAGCGATGATGCGAGCGATCCGCGGCAACGGCATCCGTGAAAATCACGTATTCCGATGCTTGGCAGGCCCACCGACGCCAGCTGTCGGGCGACCACGTCGCAGCGCCCGGCGTCTCCGAACTTGACCGGCCGGTCGTGTCGCTCAGCGCCCGACCGCTCATCCCTCCGTCGTCAGCACCAGGGCAATTGAGGGTTCGGCGCCATCGGCACGCCAGGTTCCGACCGCGGCGTCTGTCAGCACCGCACCCTCCCCGGCTTCCAGTGTGGTCATCGCGGCGGGAGACCGGTGGTAGCCGTCTGCGTCCGTTACCGAGGCGTTGCCCGGTTCGAGCGCCAGATCCATCCGTCCTGCCTCGACCGCCATCACCATAGGCGACGGCAGACCGGGGAAGCCGAGGGTCTCTCCAGGCGCGAGAACGACCCGGGCTAACACCAGCCGCGCCGCCGGCAGGATGTCGGCGCCGGCGACTGTCGTCAGGACGTGCGCCTCCACGCCGGCAGCCAGCTGAACAACACCCGACGCGCCAATTCCCAGCCCCAAGTCGGCGGCGCCTTGCTCTGCCGTCAGTTCGCCCCACGTTGGCGCGCGGTCGCCTGGCCGGAGCGTCGGTCCCCAGTGCGAGACGAGGAGGACGCGTGCGGGGAGCGTCTCGTCGCTCCGGAGGGTGAATCCAGTCCCGGCCGGCACGGAGAAGAGATCACCTGGATTTAACCTGCTGATTTCGCCGGGGCCGATCGGTTCCGGCGCAGCAGTGTCCACGTTTGCGCGTCGCAGCGCCGTTGCATCTCCCGAGCGCGCGGACGGTGCGATATCTGAGACAGTCAAGTTCCCCGTCTCGACGAACAGGAACCACGTCGCAGGGTTGTCGGCCACGCTCAGTTTGGCGCCCGGCTCCCAGGTGAGGCGCCGAAGCGCCACGATCTGAGACGGTACAGCGGTGGTGATGGAAAATGGAGACTGCCATAGCGGCTCAAAGCGGGCGAGATCGAGCTGGCTTCTCCAGCGCTCCACGATGCGGCCGCCAGCGATTCGAACGAGCTCGATCGGTCCCCAGGCACCGAGGTCATCTGGGACGGTCATGCCGAGGAACGATCCGACCGTCGCGGGTTCGGCGTGGACCCGAACTGTCGCGTGGTCGCCGCTAACGCGGACATCGTCGATGACCAATCGTTGCTCGGGATACACGGCGCGACGGGACAGAAGCGCCTGTGCCAGGCCCGCTCGGCCTGTCTCGCCCCGGTCACGGGCCGGGTACTGAATCAGGTCGGGGGCGACGTATGGGTCGATGTGCGTTGTATCCCCCGTGCGTAGGACGGCATTGGCAGCTTCGTAGAAGCGGTAGACGAGGGTGGCGTCGGCACCAGGCGTCGCCGCGGGCGCAGAGCTTGGCACGGCGATGGTCTGGGCGATCCCGAGGAGGGAGATACCGGTCGCCAGGGTGAGAACGCATGCCAATAGCAGGGCGAGTGACCGGTGGGTCGGGTGAGTAGGCTGTGGTTTATGCATGATCGGACTCCATCGCCGGCGAACCGGACGCCCGTCTCCCGTCCCCGCGAGACGCTGCCCGGTACGGCCGGGCATGGTCCAACCCTGCGTCCGGCTCTCCTGCGACGCATCCGTGAGAATCACGTATTCGCTTCGATGGCGATTCAGTGCGGTTGCGTGGCCGGCACCGATCGGCCGCGTCAGATCAATCCGTAGTCGGACGGCGATGGCGGCGGCCTCTCGCCGGTTGGCGACGCCGAGCTTGTTGAAGACGCTGGTGGCGTGCGTCATCACCGTGCGGGGGGAGATGAAGAGGGCCTCGGCGATCTCCCTGTCTGTCAGGCGCTGGGCGAGTAACGCAAGGACTTCCCGCTCGCGAGCGGATAGGTTGGCCGGAGACACGGCGACCACGGGAGATCTCGGCGCGGGCACGGCGGGAGATGACCCGATCTCGGCAGGCGAAGATTCACCGGACGCAAGCGCCTTGGCGATCGTTATTGCCTCATCTACCGCCTCGGTCCATGGCAGGCGGCGCCCCGCGTCGAACGCGATCGCAAACCGTTCTCCGCCGAGGGCACTCTGTGCGGCCTGCTCGGCCCTCCCTCGCATCGCGCGTCCGTTTTCGTCTGGCACGGTCCCGGTGTGGTCCAGGAGTGCTTGACCGACGCCAAGCATCCGCGCCGCCCGTTCGGCGTGACCGCTTTCCGCCGCGAGCCCAGCGATACCGTCGATCGAGTTTGAGCAATGGAACACCGAGCCGACCTCGCGGAGCAGCCTGAGGGCCTCGGCGAACCGGGCCGCGGCGCGTGGTCCGTCACCCATGCTGCGGTCCAGACGTCCCAACTCTGTCAGGATGTTTCCAGTTTGAAAGCTCCGCCCCTCCGCCCGCTCGATCGCGAGTGCCTCCTCCAACACCGCCCTGCCGCGTTCCAGGTCGCCGGCATTGACCCAGGCGACGCCCAGGTTTTCGACCAGGTACGTGAAGTTCATGCCGGGGACGTCGATGACGCTGGAAATCTCCCGCGCTTCCTCCAGCAAGGCGATGGCCTCGTGCCAACGACCAAGCCCACGCCCCACCGCCAGCGCCCGGATGTACAACACCTGCGTCAGGCGCAACGGGTTGCCCGCCTCTCGCGCCGGCGCCAGGCTTGCCTCGCTGTGTTCTAGTGCGCACGCATCGT
Organism: uncultured Chloroflexia bacterium; assembly: GCA_963849635.1. Classification (GTDB taxonomy): domain Bacteria; phylum Chloroflexota; class Chloroflexia; order Thermomicrobiales; family UBA6265; genus CAVRUD01. The sequence goes on from CAWKIA010000024.1 coordinate 355,102, forward strand.
CCCCGGCGGCGTAGCAGAGGATGGCTAGTTCGGAGAGAGCGCGCGCCAGGAGTCCCGGCGGGGCGTTGTCGCACCGTGACAACGCCCCCTTCAGGAATGCGATGCCTTCCGGCAGATGGCCGCGATAGAGGCTGAATTCGGACATCATCCCGGCGAGCCGCATCTCCCCGATCGCGTCGCCCGATTCGGCGAAGAACGCCATTGCCGCCCGCAGGTCGGGCCACGCCTGCTCGAAGGCATCGAGGCTGGCGCGCATCTCCGGCGTGTCGATCACCGCCCCGGCCCGTTCGGCGAGGTTCAGGAAGAAGGAGGCGTGCAGCTGGCGGGCCGACGCATCCTCTCCTCGCGCTCGTAACTGCTCCCGCGCGAACTCCCGGATCGTCTCAAGCAGCCTGAACCGCACCCGTCCGTCGGGCGTCAACTCCGACCGCACGAGGCTCTGGTCAGCCAATTCCTCCAAGGAACTCGATCCCACGCACGCCGGCAACCGATTGCACCATTTCGAGGTCGAACCAACCCGCAAAGACGGCCAACCGTCGGAACAGTGCCTGGATGTCGCCTCCGAGGAGGTTGTAACTCCAGGCGATCGCGTCCCTGAGCGTCCGCTGCCGCGCGGGTAGGTCGCGCTCGCCCGCACCCAATACTTGGAGGCGCTGCGAGAGCAGCGCCAGCAAGGCCTCTGGCGAGAGGAGACGTAACCGCGCCGCCGCCAGCTCAAGGGCCAAGGGCAACCCGTCCAGGCGAATGCAAATCTCACTGATGTCCTCAGCGTTCTGGGAGGAGAGGCCGAAGCCCGGATTTGCGGCCTGTCCCCGCTGGACGAACAGGGTCACGGCGTCCGAGTCTAGGAATTGCGGTGGCGGAGAATCGCTTGATGCTCGACTCCCACGAAATTGCGGCTCGTCGCGTCGAAGGTCTGGCAGGCTCAGCGGCGGGACGGGGAGTAGGTGCTCACCGCGGATCCGGATCGGCGCCCGGCTGGTCGCCAGCACCTGGAGTGCGGGGCAGGCGATGAGGAGCGCCGCGATTGCCGACGCCGATGCCAGGACGTGCTCGCAGTTGTCGAGGATCAGCAACACCTGTTTCGGGCGCAGGAGCAACGCGAGTTGGTCGCCCAGGGAGCGATCACCGGACTCGCGCACCCCAAATTCAGCGGCGATGGCGGGAAGGACCAGGCCGGCATCGGTCAGCGGAGCAAGGTCGACGAACACCGCTCCGTCGGCGAAGGCATCCTCCACGTCCTGTGCGAACGCAAGCGCCAGCCGTGTCTTGCCGACCCCGCCGGGGCCGGTCAGCGTCAACAGGGGGACGGCCGCGTCTAGCAATAGGGAGCGGGCAGCAACCAGTTCCGCGCTACGCCCGATCAGGGGCGTGCGTGGCGTCGGCAAGGGCGGAACAGGAGCTACCAGTGGGGCGCTCGACATCGTTATTGCCGTTCACGGGCGGAGAATCGTCGGCAACGATACGTTGACGCTTGCCCTGGGTTCTGTCAACCGCCTCGTCTCTGGCGCTGATCTTTGTCGAGATTCCAATGGGCCGTCTAATGTTCAGCTCACTTTCCACTCCTCCCAGCCGGGATCTTTCCCTGGATCCCGGCCTCCCCTCCACTCTGACGCCGCCCGGTCCAGTCAACGTCAGCAGGGGCACGGCCTCGTCGAGCAGGAGGGAACGGGCGGCGGCTGTCTCGGACGTCCGTCCGATCAGTGATGTGCGGGGGGGTAACGGAAGTGATCCGGGAGCGGCAGGAAGGTCGCTCAACACGGTTTTCGCCGTCCACGTGAGGAAACTTCAAGTGCTTCCAGCATGCGGCTCCCACTCCGTCCTGTCAACCGCCGCATCGCCGGCTACGGAGGAGACCTCCTACCCGATGCGCATCGCGAAACACGTCCACTCCTCCTTCCTCATCGACGAAGGCGGACAGCGTCGACCTCTCTGGCCCAGCACGTAGCCATCTTGGTCAACGACCGCGTCCTCAACTCGGTCGAATCCTTCGGCCTCGCCCTGGAAGAGTTCGCCGGGGTCGACCTTCTGATCGTGTCCGTCATGGCCCCGTTCTTGACAGAGGTGAGCGCTTCGCCTTCGCCTGGCGCATCCGGCCGAAGGCCGTCTCCCCGTCCACGACGACTACGCTCGCGGTAAAATGCGCTATGACGCCATCACGTTGTTCCTGGCAAGCCCGGGGATCAAGTTCCATCCTGTATCGGAGCCTGGCGGGTCGATTACGATCTAACCAGGTGTCAATACTCGTGGGCGAGAGTATTGGTCTGTCAGGCAACCCGGCCCGAATCGGGGTCGCCCATCAGGGACGAGCAGTCGACGGCCTCGAAGTCGCTGCCGACGATGCGCTCCTGAAGTTCGCGCAGGTCGTCGTTGTCCCAGCGGTCGTCCGGAACCCCGGAGAGGAACCAATCGCTGCCGTTGTCGGCCAGCAGCATCCCGTAGGTCTTGAGTGCCTGCAGGATGACCTGGTTGGTCTCCGAGAAGCCGCTAATGTCGATGTCGGCCTTGAGGCGGAAGCGTTGCCCCATCGGCGGCACGGCTTCGTCGGTCGTGGCACCGGCCTGGTGGCGGGCCGGCCAGACATAGGCTTCCTGGGTCAAGGAGGCCGTAAACCTGAGCGCATGTGGGATGACACCGGCGGCGATCTCTTCGTAGCGCACTAATCCAGGCAGAATCGCCATTCCCGCCGCGTCGGCGGAGGTCCACTCCTCGGTCCGTAGGTCGTTCGAGGTCAGGTCGAAGCGCGCGCCCGAGTACGCCGTCCAGCTCCCGTCCGCTTGCGGCGAGGCACTGAAGAGCTCGAAGAGCTGGCACGAACCCTCCTGCACCACGATCACGTGACGATCGCCGGTCCCGCACGAGCCCCCTTCGATGGGGGCATCGGCCGGAATCGGGTATGGTCCAGGATCGCTCTCCTCGGCTACCTCGAATGTGATCTCTACCTCCGGCTGGTCGGCCGGCACCCGCACGAACGGGATTCCCAAGGGCTGACCTTCGTACAGGCCCGCGCCGAAGTCCGGGTGTAGGCCAGTGTTGAGGCCGATGCTGGCCACGTAGTCGTCGGAGCGTGCATCCACGGGCAAGTCTTCGATCGCGGTGTTCCAGATGTTGTCCGGAGGGAAAATCGAGCAGTCCGCGGGGACCTCACCGCACGTCGATTCCGTACAGCCCAGGCTGCATTCCTGTAACGCCGCGGCACGATGCATCACCCTGGCATCGCCGTCCTTGATCCCGAGCAACCCGGCGAACAGTCCCCCAAACACACCTCCCCCCAGCAGGCGGCGACGGCTCGGGCGGCCGCGCCGATACGCTACGGTGGCGGTCCAGCGGTCAACGGCGTGTTCATCCATGGGTGGTCTCCTGCGCCCGTCGCGACCCGGCCGGGCGATACCGTCCGATGGCGGCAAAGGGGAGCCGCTGCTGCCGACTATACGGACCAGTCTCCACGATCAGCATGAGGAAAATTCCCCGTTTCGGTCGTCGTGGGGAGCGAGACGTTGTGGCGCGGCGCCCGTTTGCCTTTCGCGTTGCCGAAGCGCCTTGCACATCCACGGACTGCAGTCCGAACCGCTCTATGTGTCTTGGCGCTCTGCCTGTCGCTCCTCGTCCGATTGGGCAAGTGTGAGTCCGGTCACAGCGCCCGCGTCATTGCGGAAGAACGTCACGATCGCGTCGAGCGCGGGAATGACGAATGCCATTTCACCAATGCGCCCGAGCGCCAGCGGCGCTTGTCCTCCCGCCGAGAGATGCAGTGCTCCATCGCCGGCGGTGACCGTCAAGCTGTAGTCCGGGCGAAGATCATATCGGCCGGCAAACGCGCTGACCGCGTTGTCGGTCATCCAACCTCGGTCGACTCCGACATAGTTTCCATCCCGGGTTCCTGGCTCAAGTGGCCAGTCGTGCTCTCGGGCAACAGCGCCCATGATCTCCCCAAACAGCTCGAAGCCGATGTCGCCGTTGGTCATCACCGCCAGTGCTTTGCCGTGCCGGGCGTAGGCTTCCAGAACGCAGGTGAATCCTTCGTTCCCGCCGCTATGAGAAAAGCGCTGCTTCTCGCCTTCGCGACCCAAGAAGAAGCCGATCCCGACCGGGCCGCCGTTCTGGGGCGTGAGCATCGTTTCGGCTGAAGCCCGGCTCAGGAACTCGCCTGTCCCGTCGCCAGAGCGCGCTGAACCTCTCGCGCCACCTTGAGCAGATCGGACGGCGTCGTCCACAGCCCAGCCGCCGCCAGTTCCGGGTAGATGTGCCACCCACCGCCGACCACCTCACGATCGATCCGGTGCCCATGCGCAAAGCCCGCCTGACCCTGGCCGGGCAGCACGCGCGAAAAGGTGCTGTCGGCCATTCCCAACGGCCCGAGGACAAGATCGTCCATCAGACTGGCGAACGGAACTCCAGTCACGTCCTCTAGCACCTGCTGGACGATCGTCGTCCCACCGCCGGAATAGCGAAAGATCGTGCCGGGCAGTGCGGTGACTCTGATCGGATCGGTGTTGGTCGGAGGAGTCCCGTCGAGGACCTCGCTCAGGGTCGGCACCGGTCCATCCGGCCGGTAGCCCGGAAAGCCGTGGACGGACATTCCCGCGGTGTGGGAGAGCAACTGGCGGAGCGTTACCACGGGTTGCCAGTCGCCATTCGCGGGAACCCGCCAGGAGCGAAGGTACGTGTTCGCGTCGGCGTCGAGGTCGAGTCGTCCATCCTGGACCAGGCGCATCACGGCCAGCGCGGTCACCGGCTTCGAGATCGACGCCGCCTGAAAGCGGGTCTTTGCCGTCACGGGCTCGCCGGTCTGCGCGTTTGCTACTCCGGCGGCGGCTACCCAGGCGATCTCGTCGCCGTCGAGCACGGCAATTCCGATCCCGGGCAACTCTTTGGTTGCGATGCGCTCGGCGAGCGACGCCGTCCGGCCATTGACGTCGAGCGCCAGGCCCTCTAAAACCCGACGGCCCGAGTCGGTCAGCAGGTTGTCCGGCGTCGGCGGCGGTTGGGACATCGTTGCCTCCCGTTCGTAAATTCCGCGTTCTCGCGCCGCAGTGCGCTATGTGGCCACCAGCTTAACCCCGGGCAGACGGCGTCCCGCATAGAATGGTTGGATTGTCGGCCATGTGGGATCGACGCGGGAGTGGACGATGTTCGACGCGCGCGACAGCTCGCTCATCTACCGAGACCTCAACAGGACATACCCGACCGTCGTCCGCGGCGAAGGGGTCTATCTCTACGACGCCGAGGGCAAGCGCTACTTAGACGGCTCCGGCGGCTCCTCGGCGGTGACCGCCATCGGCCACGGCGTGCCGGAGGTGGTCGAGGCGATGACCCAGCAGGCGGCGACCCTGGCCTATGCCCCGACCCACGCCTTCGCCACCGAGGCCGCCGAAGACCTGGCTCGACTGATTGTCGAGCGGTTCGCGCCGCCGGGGCTAGAAAAAGTCTGGTTTGTCTCCGGTGGCTCCGAGGCCGTCGAGAATGCGGTCAAGATCGCCCTGCAATACCAGCGTGACCGGGGCAAACCGGCGAAGCACGTCGTCATCGGCCGCTGGCAGTCGTACCACGGCGCCACCCTGGCTACGCTCGCCATCGGCGGCAACGCCGCCCGCCGCCATCCCTACAGCGCCGCCCTGCCCCACGCCGAGCACATCCCGCCCTGCTTTCCCTACCGCTGCTGGCAAGGGGGAGGGTGCCCACCTTGCAACCTGAGCTGTGCCGACGTGCTGGAGCGGACCATCCGCCAGGTCGGCGCGGAGAACGTGGCAGCATTCATCGCGGAGCCACTCGTCGGCGCTACCCTGGGCGCCGTTCCGGCCAGCCCCGGCTACTTTCAGCGCATCCGCGAGATCTGCGACCGCTACGACGTCCTCTTCATCGCGGACGAGGTGATGACCGGCTTTGGCCGCACCGGCGTGCCCTTCGCGATCGAGCACTGGGGTGTCACCCCCGACCTGATCGCCTGCGCCAAGGGGATCAGCGGCGGCTACACCCCGCTCGGAGCGGTCATCATCCGGCCGGAGATCGTCGGCGAGGTCCGGGGACAAGGGAAAAGCTTCGTCATCGGGCACACCGCCGCCGCCAACCCGCTCTCTTGCGCCACAGGCGCGGCCGTGCTGCGCTACGTCCTCGATCACGATCTGACCGCCAACGCGGCCAACACAGGGGCATACCTCCTGGAGCAACTGCGCGCCATGCAGGCGCGCCATCCGATCGTCGGCGATGTCCGCGGCATGGGGCTTCTGCTCGGGGTCGAGTTCGTCCAGGACCGGGAGACGAAAGAGCCGTTCCCGCCCGCCTGGGGCGTCTCCCGCCGGGTCGGTGCGGCGACGCTCGAGCGCGGCCTCGTCTCCTACCCGATGACCGGCAGCGTCGACGGCGCCCTCGGCGACCACATCCTCTACGCCCCGCCGCTGACGCTCACCCGCGATCAGGCCGACGAACTCGTGGCCGCCCTCGATGCCAGCCTGACCGCCGTCACCGCCGAACTCGCCGTCGCCGCCGGCGAGCCGAAACGATGGCGTAACACCGAACGATGCTGACACATCCCCATCGAGGAACCACATGCCCGCCACACTTGCTGTCCACCAGCGCGACTACTCGCCCGAGACCCTAATTCACCGACATCGTACGCTCAGGTCGTCCTCCCCGAGCGCGGCCGCCTGGATCTGCTGATTGGCGGTCGACGAGGCGCGGTGGTGCGGGATCAGAGTACGCGGTGGTCGCGCCCGAAACCGAGCACATCTGCTGGGCGGACCAGCCCACCCGCTGCCTGGTCGTCGATCTGCCGCAACCGTTGATCGCTGAGGCAGCCGCCTCCAGCCATGATGGCTGGAGACGTTCGGCGTTCCGCCCCGTTGATTCCCGCGTTCGTGTCCTCACCCACCTGCTGCGCGTCGAGTTGGACACGGGTGGACTCAACGACCCGCTGGTGGCAGAGGCGCTTGGGCGCTACGCGGCGAGTGCCTTCGCGACCCCGCAACGACCATCCCCGGGACTACCGGTGGCAATAGGTCCCAGCGGCCGGATGCTTGCTCACCGTGTCCGCGCCTACCTGGACGAGCACTTTCGCCGAGAACTCTCTCTGTCAACCATTGCCGTGGAAATGGGAGCATCCGTCGCCCACGTGCAGCGCAGCTTCCGCGCCGAAACCGGCGCGACCGTCGTCACTTACGTCCAGGACCGGCGCCTGGATGCGGCCACCGACCTCCTGCGCACGACCGATCTATCCGTCACCGAGATCGCCATGGCGACCGGTTTCGGGTCGGCAAGTTACTTCGCTCGTCTCTTTGCCCGCCGCTACGGCGCCGCCCCGTCCCAGTACCGAGCGGCCCATTGGTCAGGATCGGACGCACTCCTGTCGCGATCGTGATCGATTCATCCTCACCCGAGCGCTAACGTCGTCTCCGAACGCCGAACGCCGAACGCCGGATGCCGAACGCCGAACGCCGCCAGGAGACCCCGATGGACCGGACCGCGATCGATTTCGTGACCTTCGACTGCTACGGCACTCTGATCGACTGGGACGGTGGTCTCGCCACCTTCCTGGCCGAACTCGCCCTCCAGGTCGGAGATACCGACGCCCCCAACGGCCGCGTCTTGCGCGAACGCTGGGAGGCTATCCAGTTCGACCTCATCCAGGGGCCGTACATGAAGTACGACCAGGCCCTGGCCGAGAGCCTTCGCCTCTGGGCGGTCGAGCGTGGTTACGGCTGGGAACCGGCCTGGGGCGAGGCCCTGGGCCGGGCAATGCGCTCCTGGCAGCCCTTCCCCGACACTCGCCCCGCCCTGACCAGGATCCGCGAGGCCGGCGGCAAGCTCGCCATCATCTCCAACACCGATGAGGCGATCATCGCCCAGACCCTGCGCCACCTCGAAGTGCCCTTCGACGCCGTTATCACCGCCGAATCCTGCGGCGCCTACAAGCCCAACCCGACGGTTTTCGCCCAGGCTCAGGACCGCCTGGGAGTCGCGCCGGAACGGATCCTCCACGTCGCCTTCGGGTTCAAGTACGACATCGGTCCCGCCCAGGACGCCGGCTGGCACTCGGCCTGGATCAATCGCTACGCCGAGACCAAGCCCGGTCCGGCCACTCCTGATCATGAATGGCGAGACCTCTGGGGCCTGGCGAAATTCTTCGGCGCGTCAGTTCCCGAATAGCTGGAGGGCCGGCCAGGAAGTACGGGCAGATGCGCGTCCTCGAGATCCGGCGGCACTCGCTGACCAAGAAGGGCCCAGGGCGATGATCGGGATCACACCTCTCCGACGCCTCTCGCCTGAGGTGTGCTCTCGGAGGCGAATCGGGAAGATTGCCCCGGAAGATAAGCGCTGTTGCATTGCCCGGACTTGCACCGTTCGCCGCAAACATCGAAGATAGAGTCGCCTCCGGACCGGAGGTCGGTTTCGACAGCGGGACGGCGCATGCCGCTCCTTCGCTCGGGCCGATAACGGCAATCGGCGGTGGCCGGTATGGCAACCTGCGGGAGGGGGCGAGCAGCGTGGAAACGTACAACATCTATATGGACGAGACCCCGGGCGGCGAGGAAGATCCCGAAGAGGGATACGAAGTCGAATTCCGGGTCGTCCCCAATTCCTCGGACGATGGCAACCCGACCGACAACGCCGTGCTGGCCGGCCTCGATCTGGTCGACCTGATCAACCTGCGCGACGCCATCCAGCAGGAGATCGACAACTACGCCCTCCAGGCCCTCGAAGCCGAAGCCGGTGAGGACGAACTCGCCGTCGTCGACGACGAGCTCATGCCGTAAACGAGACGGCAAGTACGGCAAGACGGCGAGACGGCAAGAATAGAGACGGAGGGGTAGTCCCTCCTCCCCGTCTTTTGTTTTTCGCGTCTACTTAATTCTTGCCGTCTCGCCGTCTTGCCCTCTTGCCGTCTTCGCTGTAACATCGTGGAGCCGCCTGATGGGCGGGACGGTGCGAAGTAAGCGAGTATGGTCCTCCGATGACGACGCGCAGGTAACCCGCAACGCTAGGCTATAGACGAAGCGCCTGCTCGGGGTTAATGGCTGCCGCCTGCGTTGTCCCCAATTCTGGATCCTCCTGTCAACCTGAACGAATCCCTCGCGATTGGTCCTGTCGACCGTGTGCGTTGGCGAATCCGCTCCCCGGCGGATCGTAACGCACAGGTTGGGCTACGCCGCGCTGCCCAAACCCCAGGCAGCGGCGATGTTCCTACTGGATCGTACGGTCGCGAGTAGTCCCGCGGTGTAGCCCGGGACGCGGAGGCCGCTAACTCGCATGTTAACTGTCAGTAATCTCGCCAAGCAATTTGCCGGACAGCGTGTTTTCGAGCAGGTTGGCTTCAGCGTCAATCCCGGCGACCGCATCGGCCTGGTTGGTCCAAATGGGGCCGGCAAGACCACTTTGTTCTCGATCCTGGCCGGCGATCTCGCCCCGGACTCGGGCGCGGCCACGATCGCGCCCAGGACCGAAGTTGGATATCTCCGTCAGGGCTTTGCCGACCAGCCGGAGGCCACCCTGGCCGATCTCCTCGATGTCCCCGCCAACGGCCTGCTGGCCGCCCACCGGGACCTCGACAGCGCAATCGCCGCGCTCGCCGATCCCGACGACGGCTCGGCCCTCCAGACCTACGACTCGGCCATGGCCCGCTTCGAAGACGCGGGCGGCTACACCATGCTTGATAGCCTGGAGACGATGCTTGGTGCGCTGGGCCTGCCCGGCATCGACCTGTCCACTCCGGCCGCCAACCTCTCCGGCGGGGAGAAGACGCGCGCCGGCCTGGCCGCGCTGCTGGCGCGAAAGCCCGATCTCCTCCTGCTCGACGAGCCGACCAACCACCTCGATCCCCAGGCGCTCGCCTGGCTGGAGGACTTCATCACCTCCTACCAGGGCGCGATCGTGATCGTCTCCCACGATCGCGCCTTCCTCGACCGGGCAACCAACCAGATCTTCGAGCTGGATGGGGGCCGTCTGACGATCTACCACGGCAACTACAGCGACTACCTGGCCGCCAAAGACGCGGCAGCCGAGGCCCAGGCCATCGCCTACGGCCGCGAGCAGCGCGAGATTTCTCGTGTCCAGGCGGCGATTCGCAAGAACGCCGGCTACGCCAACTCGATCGAGCTGGGCACGATCGACTTCGCGATCCGCGCCAAAGCCAAACGAATCGCCCGGGCGGCCACGGTCCGAGAAAAACGGCTGGAACGCCAGCTCGAATCGGGCGAGATGACCGACCGACCCCAGCGACGCTGGGGCCTCGCCCTCGACCTCGGCGACGCGCCGGAGAACGGCCGTGATGTCGCTATCCTGGACGATGTTTCAGTGACGCTCGGTGGCCGCCAGATCCTGCGCGGTGTCGACCTCCACATCCGCGACGGCGAGCGGGTCGTTCTCACCGGCCAGAACGGCGCTGGCAAGTCGACCCTGCTGCGGCTCATCACCGGCGAGCTGAAGCCTGACAGCGGCACCCTGCGGATCGGCACAGGCGTCGTCATCGGGCGCTTCGCCCAGGAACAGGAGACGGTCGATCCGTCCCGGACCGTACTTGAGCAGGTACGCGCTGTCGGTACGTTCTCGGAAACCGATGCCCGCAACCTGTTGCACCTTTTCCTGTTCGGGGGTGACACCGTCTTCAAACTTGCCGGAGACCTCTCCTACGGCGAACGCGCCCGGCTCGCTCTGGCAATGCTGACCCTCAAGGGCGCCAACTTCCTGCTGCTCGATGAGCCCCTGAACCACCTCGACCTCCAGGCCCGAGACCAGTTCGAAGAAGCGCTCAGCCGCTTCTCCGGTACGCTTCTTATGGTGCTCCACGACCGCTACGCCACCGAGCGGCTCGCAACCAAGGTCCTTGCCGTCGAAAACGGCCATCTACGCGAAGTGATCTAGTCGACCGACGTTCGCATGGGAGGACCTGTGAAGCAGCACAACCCCGACTCGATTTCCGCCCCGCTCGGTGGATACAGCCACGCCGTCGAGGTCGGACCAGGTGCCACTTGGCTCTACATCAGCGGCACGATCCCGGAGCGGCCCGATGGGACCGTGCCCCAGGGATTCGCGGCCCAGTGCAACGCTATCTGGGACAACCTGGAAGCGATCCTGGCCTCGGCCGGAATGACTGTCGCCAACCTGGTGAAGGTCACCACCTACCTCACCGACCGAGCCCAGGCCGCCGAGAACCGGGAGATCCGGACCCGGCGCCTGGGAGGCGCCGAACCGGCCCTGACCGTCGTCGTCCTGCAGACACTTTCCGCCGAGTGGCTGCTGGAAATCGACGCGGTGGCGGCGATCGAGCCGGAGAAGGCAGCGCCTCAGTAAGCGTTAGGAGGTGTTTGCAACGCGACTGGTGCCACCGCCGGGGCGTCCGGTCCCGGGGATAAATCCCCGGGCTACGCAAGACGAAGCCCTTCCAGGGCTGAGAACGCTGGGAGGGGCCGATTCCACCCACTGAACCGGTTTTGCAAACACAACCTAGAGGGCCGACAAGAATCGCATTGATAGCATGCTCGTCGTTCTCAGCCCTGGAAGGGCTTTGTCGTGCTTAGCCTTGGGTTTCATCCCAGGGCTCGCGGCCTTCGCCTTCTGCGGTAGCCCTGCTTACTTACCACTCAGGCGAGCGACGATCGGCGCACACACGTCCTGCAACGCATCGCCCACGATGAGGTACGAGAAGCCGAGTTCCTCTCGGCTCCGTGCGATGCCCTCGACGATCTGATCGATCGAGCCGATGTGGATGGCGGGCATATCCCAGACTTCCTCGACGGAGAGCCCGCTCCACCCCCGGCGCGCAATGAGTGCTTCGGTCTGACCGCGGCGATCGTCGGTGATCGTGACATCGATGCCGGTGCCCAGTTCAATGACATCGAATCGATCGCCCGCCCCTTCACGCACCCAGCCGATTTGCTCAGCCACGGCCGCAGACATCCGCGCCCGAGGATTGTCGACCACGACTCCGGTGCCGACCCCGATGGTCATCAGGCCGACGATATCGGCCTCGCGGCCGGCCAGCCGCAACATCCGCGGCCGTCCTCCCCCGATCATGATGGGCGGTCGCGGTCGCTGGGCTGGCTTTGGGAAGCCCTCCAGCCCATCGATGCGGTAGTGGGTTCCGGAGTGATGCACCGGACCATCCCCCCACATGCCCTTCAAGATCGCAAGGCCCTCTTCCAGGCGATCGATCCGGACGCTCGCGTCGTCGTACGGGATTCCGGCCAGGTCGTACTCGCGCCGCAGCCAACCGGCACCTATCCCAAGCTCGAACCGTCCGCCCGACATGGCGTCTAGCGTCGCGACTTCGTTGGCGAGGAAGGCCGGATGCCGGTAGTCGTTGTCGATCACATAGGTCCCGATGCGCAGCGTTTCAGTTGCCGCCGCCGCCGCCATCAGGGCGGGGAAGGGAGCGAATTGGTCGCCAAAGAAGTCCGGGACGAAATGGTCGCGGATCAAGAACGTGTCGTACCCCAACTCCTCGACACGGCGCGCCTGCTTCACCCAGGCATCGGCGGTCGTCATGCTCTCGTTGATCACTCCAAATCGAAATGGCCGGGCGCCTGTCGTCACGCGTGGTCTCCCCTGGCTACTGTAGCAAACATCATCGCGGGTTCCACTGGTGCGAACGCGGCCGGCATCAAGTCGTGAGAGCTAAAACGACCAAACGTCGCGGATCAAGCACGGTAGCCACTGATTGAATGGACCCGTCGATGGATGACGATCACAGTCCATCCACTGACCAGCCCATGCTGGGCGCCTTCCAACCGTGGTCCTCACTGCGTATACGTGCTATTCTAGAGTTGCACGTTGAGTTGAGTGATCGCATGCGACAAGGGACATCACGCAATGACAGTTACCCAGGAACTCCGCTTGACCAAGCCACCCATCGCCGAAACCGGAATGCTAATCCGGCGTCCAGTAGCCGACGTCTTTGCCGCCTTTGTCGACCCCGAGATCACCTCCAAATTCTGGTTCTCGAACGGAAGCGGCCCTCTAGTTCCGGGCGCCCGCGTTACCTGGGCGTGGGAGTTCTACGGGGTCTCAACCCAGGTTGACGTTAAAGCAATCGACGAGAACGAGCGCATCCTGATCGATTGGAACGTCGATTCCGCCCCGACAGCAGTCGAATGGCGCTTTACCTCTCACGACGATGACGCCACCTTCGTCAACATCGTCAATTCCGGCTTTCACGGCGATGGCGACGCCGTCGTGGCCGAAGCCCTCGGCTCCACCGGCGGCTTCACTTGGGTCCTGGCCGGGGCGAAGGCGTGGCTGGAGCACGGCCTCGCCCTCAACCTCGTGCCAGATCGCTTCCCCGACGGCCACGTCGATGGCTAGTGGGACATGACCCGGAGACGCGCAGTGACCCCAGATACCATTCGCAGCGAGATCTTCATCGATGCCGGCATCGACCATGTCTGGTCGTTGGTCTCCCGAACAGGCTTCTGGATCGGCGACGACCTGTGCTTCGACCATGACGGCAAGGAGGGCGACATCGTCCTCTTTGAAACCGCCCGATACGGCCAGTTCCCGGTCCGGGTCGAGCGGCTCATTCCACCGCGGTACGCCGCCTACCGCTGGACCAGCGCCTTCCCCGGCGCCATGCCCGAACCGGGTAACTCCACGTTGGTCGAGTTCACGTTGGTCGAGCAGGGCAACGGCGTCTTGGTCCGGGTCAAAGAGAGCGGCTTCGCCGGCCTGCTCACCTCGCCGGAGGTCCGGGCGGCACGTCACGCTGATAACGTTCGCGGTTGGGCCAGTCAATTGGAGCTCTTGCGCCGCGCCAGCGAGGCGCACGCGCCAGTGACCACCCAATGAGCCGCTCGCTCAACGAGTTCGCGGACATCTTCGCGGCACTGGCCGACCCAAACCGGCGCTCCGTCCTCGAGCACCTTGTCGATGCCGGCGAGGGCACAGCGACCACGCTGGCGGAAGACCTGCCTTTCTCTCGCCAGGCCGTGGTCAAACATCTCGCTCACCTGGAGCGAGTCCAGCTTGTCCGCTCTCAGCGCCAGGGGAAGGAGGTGCGTTACCGGGCGCACTCTGGCAGGCTCGCGGCCACCGCCCAGGGCATCGGCGCCATCGCCGCCGGCTGGGACCAGACCCTCTCTGCCCTCAAGCAATTCGCTGAGGAGTCAGATCCCAACCACCGGAGACGGCGCAACGCTTTGTAGGGGCGGACCTGCGTGTCCGCCCGGTGGCCAACCCCGTCGTTCCGCATCAGGAACGGCGTTTCCAGATCGATACAGCCTGATCTGCGGCCGGGCGGACACGCCGGTCCGCCCCCACAAGATGAGGCCCGGCGTCCGAATCGGAACGCGTCAAAAACAAGAAATCTCCTACAGCTCCGTCACCACCGGCAGGATCATCGGGCGGCTCTTGGAGCGCCGGTACAGCGCTTTGCCGACCGTCTCTTTCGCCCGCTGGACCATGTGGCCGAGCTGAATCTCGCCCTTCGACCGGCGTTCGAGCGCGCGGCGCAATTCGGCTTCAGCCTCACGCAGGGCGCCATTTTGCAGTTCCGGCTTGAGTCCCTTGCCGATCAGATCCGGCCCGGCGATGAGGTCGCCGTTCTCGCGGTTGACGACGATCGCGACGACGATGATGCCGTCGTCGGCAATGTGGTCGCGGTCGCGCAACGTCACCACCGAGCTGCCGCGGTCGCCGAGGCGGTCGACCAGGATGGAGCCGGAGGGAACGTGCCCCCGCTGCGCGGCGGTGTCCTTGGTGAACTCAATCACGCCGCCGATCTCCGGAAGCAGCACCCGATCGGACGAGACGCCGACCTCGTTGCACAGCTCACGGTAGAGCACCATGTGGCGGAACTCGCCGTGGATCGGCACCGCAAACTTCGGCCGCAGCAATTGCAGCATCTTCTTCAGTTCGTCGCGGCCGGCGTGCCCCGAGACGTGTACGCCCCGATCGACGCCACTGTAGACGACGCGCGCTCCCCGGCGAAAGAGGTTGTCGATCGTGCGAGTAACCGTCTCCTCATTGCCCGGAATTGGCGTAGCGGAGAGCAGGGCCACGTCACCCTTGGCAATCCTGATGCGCGGGTGCTCGGCTGCTGCGATCCGGGAGAGGGCGGCAGTCGCCTCGCCCTGGCTGCCGGTGATCACCAGCACCCGCTTCTCCCTCGGCAGCTTCAGAATCTCATCGAGCGGGAGCAGCAGACCATCCGGCGGATCGAGATAGCCGAGGTCGAGGGCGACCCGCGAGTTCTGCTCCATGCTGCGCCCGGCCACCGCGACCTTGCGCCCGTACTTCTGGGCGGCCAGCAGGGCCATGTGGATCCGGCTGATGTTCGAAGCGAAGGTGGCGATGATGACCTGCCCGCGCGCCTCCTTGATCACCGCATCCATTTTTTCGAGCACGACCCGCTCTGACGGGGTGCTCCCTTCCGTCTCCACCCGGACGGTGTCGGAGAAAAGGGCCAGCACGCCCTCGTCGCCGAGCCGGCGCAGGCGCCGTTCGTCCGTCGGCAGATCCATCACCGGGGTGGGATCGAACTTGAAGTCGGCCGTATCGACGATCGTGCCCACCGGCGTATGGACCGCGATCGCGTTGGTATCCGGGATCGAGTGGGTGACGTGGATCGGCTCGATCGCCAGTTGCCCGAACTGGATGCGGTCACCCTTGCTCAGCGGGTGGAGGGTGACCAGTTTGTCGAGGCGGTGCTCGTAAAGCTTGCCTTCGATAAAGCCCAGGGCCAGGGGAGACCCATAGATCGGGATCGGGGCAACGTCTTTGAACTGGGGCAGGATGTACGGCAAGGCGCCGATATGGTCTTCGTGACCATGGGTGATCACGATCGCGCGCAGATTGGCGAGGCGCTGCTTGACGTAGGTAACGTCCGGGATGATCAGGTCGATCCCGCGCTGTTCTTCCTCCGGGAACTTGCCACCGCAATCGAGCAGGATGATATCTCGCCCATACTCGACGAGCGTCATGTTCTTACCGACCTCGCCAACCCCTCCGAGTGGGATCACCCGCAGCCGGCCGGCGGGCGCATCGGCCGCCGCCGTCCGCTGGTTGGTGCCCGGGCGAGACCGCTGCGGATGCCCCGAAGCGGCAGCCTGGACGCGGGAATCGGTATCGGGGCCGTACCGGCCGGGACGGCTCGGCACCGGCGCGGACCGCGAGCGCTGCGGCTCTACCCGCTCGAAGCCATCCTCGTCGCGATGCGGCCGCCGGGGCCCCTGTGGCCGTGGTGGGCGCTGGCCGGGTCGATCCTGGGAACCACCGCGCTCACCGCCACCAGATCCTTGGCCGCCAGAGCGGCGACCGCCCTGGCCACCCTGCCTGCCACCACCCTGACCGGCTTGGCTGGCCTGGCCGGATTGACCCGCCTGGGCCGGGGGAGACGCTGGCTGGCCGGGTCCGTCGCGCCGGGTGCTGTCCGCCGGGCGGGCGGTCTGACCGCCACGCTCCCGCTGGGAGGGGGCTTGGTCAGTCCTCGCACCCTGGCCGCCCTGGCGGCCAGATTCGCCGCGCTGCGGCGGCTGCGTGTCTTGGGAGCGTTGAGTCGGTTGCTGCTGGCTCTGGTTGGGAGTCGATGGGCGTCCGCCGCGGCCCCGGCGACGGCGACGGCGGGCTCCGCCCGCGCGCTCGGAAGATTCAGTTGGGGGGCTATCAGATTGGTTACCGGCGTTGGGCCGGCGCTGCTCCGAAGGGTCTTGTCGATTCGAATCGTTGGGCACTCAGGTGTCCTCTCAATACGACGCTACGCGCCGCAGGTGAATACGTTGGTAGGCACGCGCGGGATAACATTTCCGGCACGTGCTTGTCGGTGCGGGAGCGTGGTCCGATGGCGAGGACGATCGCGATCACGAGGCGGTGCTGACCCGGCCCGCATGAGCGCGCCTTGTCGTCCGATCGCGATATCTCGGCCATCCAGCGGTGACGGCCACGACGCCCGCTGCCCCGCCGGCGTCGCTCAGGATTCAGGCTTCGTTAAAGAGCAATTTTGGAGCCGAGGCTCGCCATTGCGCCCAGCTCTTCGCGAATCCTCTATCGCTGTCGATCGGTACCGAGCCAGTCCTCATCCACATGGCGCGATGCGGACCGCGCCAACGCCGGTGGAAAGACGGAATCTCAGTCGTCTTGCAGTCGACGGCAGATCATCATCCCGGTTCGGTCACCGGCCCAATGCGGTCAGGCGCGGCGTCCGGGGATTGATGCATATTCCGGTTTCCGATCCGACCGAGGACGGCAACGGTTGGATGCATCCCATCGTGCGTCGCGGCGTTCGATCACGTTGGAAGTCGCCGCCGACCACGCGCTCCAGTCGTCTACAGTGTACTCCGCCCAGCTACACCGAGGCGAGGAAGCTCGCTTCCAATAGAGAGTGCTCGTCGAAAAAGGCTGGCGCCGTCCCTGGCGACACATAGTCCACGCCAAGGGATCCGCAACGCACGCTAGGCGAGAAAGTAGATTGCGATCCCGGCGAAGATCACCATAAGTGCCAGGATCGCGCATCCTATTGCGAAAATACTCCCGGTTCCCACCGTCGATTCCGCCGCAGGCGGCGAGGCCGGGAGGCGCGCTTCAGCCGCCTCCCGGACATCGTCTTGAGCCGCTAGCAGTTCCGGATCGTTGCCGTCCGGGGGTGGGGAGGTGTCCGATCTAGAAGCCAAAGCTGTCCAGGAGCCACTGTCCGTCTTCAAAGACGAACGAGTAGCGTTGGAACGACTCCTCGCCCCCGATCGTCACGGCGACAATCGCCGAGAAGCTCTCGCCGTCGGATTCGACGGGGCCGGAGCGTTCCCAGTTGATCGGCACGACGATGATCTGGCTGAAGATTCCGGCCACGTCCTGGAGGGAGCCGGCCTCTTCTTGCAGGGCATCCAGGAACGCGGAGCCGAAGAGTGGGATGACCCGGGCTGGGTCCTGGGTTGCCCAGCAGGCGCTCAACTGCCGCAGCAGGGAATCGATCCCGTCCTCGGCCTCCTCGTCGGAGATATCGGAGGAGTCCTGATCTTCGTCCCCTTGGTCCGCGTCGGCGTCTGCTTCATCCTCGTCGTCATCGTTGCCAAAGGGATTGTCGATAACGGGGACCGTGTCTTCGTTGAATTCCGGAGTGGCGTCTGCCTCGTCTTCGTCCTCGTCCTCAGGCGTAGCGGCCGGCGTGGCGTCCGCCGCCGCGCCGGTGTTCAGAACCACCGCCGTCGTGTTGCAGGCCACGAAGAAGTCCAGCGGCCGGGTGGAGAAGAGAATCCCACGCCCCTGGCAGCCCTCGATGATCGGGGTCAATGTCAGACCGCTGTTGCCTAGATCCCAGGTGTAGGTTGCCGTCTCGACCGGATTGTCGGGGCCCGCCGTGGGGACGGCATTGACGCAGGAGAGCAGCCCCTCCTCATCCGTAATCGTGATGGTTTCGCCATCGACCGTGTACGACCCGGTGACGACGATGCCGACGTCCGCCCGGCCCAGCGAGTAGGCGCCATCCGGCTGGAGGAAGATCTGCCACCGCCCGATCAGGTCGGCCCCGCCCGGGACATCCTGGGGAACGTCATCTTCCGTGATCGCGACGGTGTACTCGCCCGCGGGCGAATCATCGGACGCGGCCGGCGTCGCTGCCACGTCCTCGGAGTCGCCCTCGTCGTCGTCCTGGGCCAGGGTCAATCCCGCTGGCAGCAGGAGGGCGAGGAGCAGGCTCAACACCGTCAGAATCGACGCGCTCCGGGCGATTCCGGCCCGCGTCCGGCTCTGCATCCGGACGGTGCCGAACGAGCGGCGGGCAGCGGACAGAATGGTGACCATGCGGCGAGGTTCGACCATCGTGCACTCCTCGTAGGATCGGTCATCGGGGCTATCTGGGCCAGCCGCGAGCGCGCTCGCTGGAAGAGATGATCAACTGGCGACACCGGAGTTGCGGCTGTCGATGCGGAGAGTGTCGCCCCTCACGTCCCCTGCGGCAAGTGCGTAACGCACACGAATCGGCATGGGGTGCCCGATTGTCTCCGATGAGACCGCACACGTCAGCAATGCAACCGGACAACAAAACGGGGGCCGGGCAAAATAGCCCGGCCCCCACGTCGTCCTCAGTCCCGGAAGGACTTCCATCAGATAGCCCGGGACTTCAATCCCTCTAACTAGGGGCGGCAAGGTAGTGGCGCACCCACTACCCCCGAGCGACCCGTCCCCGCAGCGTGGCCAGCGCCATCGACATGCTGATGACCCCGACGATCAGGATGGCGAGGCTGCCCTGCCAGATCGGCTCCCACTGCCAGCCGCCGTAAAGCAACGAGCGCAGCGCGGCCAGCAGGTAGGTCATCGGGTTGTAGGTGGCGATCGTGTCCAGCCAGCCGGAGAGCTCCTCCTTCGGCAACGTCGCCGTCGTCAGGAAGGCGAAGGGGAAGAAGAGAAGGAAGCTGGCGCCGACCGCCCCCGGCGAACCGGTCTTCAGCGCGATAGCATACGGGAATCCCGTGAATGCCAGTCCCCACAGCCCCGTCATCAAGATGAAGAGGAGCACGCCGAGGATGCCGGTCTCGAACCGAACACCAACCGCGAACCCGAGCCCGACCACCGGTAGTGCCAGCGACATCACGAGCACCAGGTCGGCCACCATCAGCCCGAGGAGCAGGGAGAGTCGCCGCATCGGCGTCATCAACATCCGGTCGAAATAGCCGGACTGGATGTCGGTCACGAGCGCCGGCGCCCGCGAGATGCCCGTCACCGCAAAGACGATCGCGGTCGGCAACTGGAATGCCTTGAAGTCGAGCCCAGGAATCCCGTTCTCGGCGAAATCCTTGAGCGTGCCAATGTTGACCGCGAAGAAGAAGAGGGGAATCACGAGGGCCGGGATGACCATCTCCGGCTCGCGGGGCAACGCCCGCAACGCTCGGATCGCCACCGACCAGACATCGGCCAGGAACCCGGCCTTGCGGGCCCGGACCGCCGAACTCTTTCGCGTTGCCCCGCTACCGCCAATGCTGCCGGCAACACCAAGCCGTCCTGCTTCGCTCGCCATTAGTTGCTCTCCTCCTGAAGGCGGTTACCGGTCAGGGTCAGGAAGACATCGTCCAGGGTCGGCTCGCGGAGCGTGAGCGCCTGAACTCGCACGCTGGCGTTGGCCAGCGCCACCACCACCGGCGAGACCGTCTCCGGGCCATTGCTGGTCGCGATCGTCAGTTCATCGCCGTGGACATCGACCGAATCGACCCCCGGCAAGGGGGAGACCGCCCGGCTGGCGGCGTCCGCGTCGTCCACGGTCACGATGATCAGGTCGGACCCGATCGAGCGCTTCAGGTCGGCCGGCGTCCCTTCGGCCACGATCTTGCCGTGGTCGATGATGCCCACCCTGTCCGCCAGTACGTCAGCCTCTTCCAGGTACTGCGTCGTCAGGAAAATCGTGGTGCCCAATTCGGTGTTGAGCCGCCGGACCTCTTCCCACACCTTGGCGCGGGAGACGGGATCGAGCCCGGTCGTCGGCTCGTCCAAGAAGAGCACGTCTGGGTTGTGGATGAGCGCAGCTGCCAGGTCGAGCCGGCGCTTCATGCCGCCGGAGTAGCCCTTGATTCGCTTGTCGAGGGCGTCGCCGATATCGATCAGCTCACGCAACTCCGCCATGCGTTCATCGATCTCGCGCGCCCGCAGTCCGTAGTAGCGGCCCTGCTGCCGGAGCAATTCCGTGCCGGTCTGCTGGTTGTCCAGCGCCGCCGATTGCAGCGCCACTCCGATCCGCAACCGAACCGCATCCGGCTCCTTGGCGACATCGTGTCCGGCGACGGTGGCCCAGCCACCCGACGGTCCAGTTAGCGTGCACAGCATGCGCACGGTCGTGGACTTGCCGGCGCCGTTCGGCCCCAGGAATCCGTAGATCTCACCCTCGCGCACCTTGAGGTTGACCTTATCGACGGCGGTGAAATCGCCGAATCGTCGCTCCAGGTCGACCGCTTCGATCGCCAGGGCCCGCTCCAATTCCGGTTCTGTCGTCGCCGCTCCCCTGGGCCTGGGAAGGAGCGTTCGTTGGGGCGCCGCCCGCTCAACTGGACGCTCCAGTACCGCCGCTCCGTGCGTGCCGTTAGACGTCGTAACCATCCGTGCTCCTCTCTGCCGCAGAACGTTTGTCCTGTACGTACACTATCATGGTCGCACTCGAATGTCAATCCCGTCTTGCCTTCTCCATGCGCAGTTGGGGTAATTGGATGTGCCCGCTGGGCGCACTATAAGAACGCGCAAACGCGACAATCGTTTGATTGCGATCAAGCATCCCTGGCCAACGGAATAAGGTGACAATGCCCACGATTCACCTCTCACGACTCTCGACACTCGGCACTCGGCACTCGGTCCTCGTCTCACGTTTGGATTCCATCATGACTACCCCGATCTCGATCCTCGATCGCTCGCACATCTCCCAGGGCTCAGACGCCGCAACCGCCCTGGCCCAGACGATCCATCGCGCCAGGCAGGCGGAAGCGTTGGGATTTCGGCGCTTCTGGGTCTCCGAGCATCACGGCGTCCCTGGCGTGGCCGGGGCGTCCCCCGCCGTCCTGCTGGCTGCAATCGGCCAGCAGACAAGCCGTATCCACCTCGGATCGGGCGGGGTAATGCTGCCGAATCATCAGCCTCTGGTCGTGGCGGAGCAGTTCGGTACCCTCGCCGCGCTCTTCCCTGGCCGCATCGACCTCGGGATCGGACGATCCCTCGGGTTTACCTCGGCGGTGCGCCGCGCGCTCCGAGTCGAGCACTACGACCTCGACCGTCTCGCCGCCGATCTGGCCGAACTGGCCAGCTACCTCGACGGCAGCGCACCGGTTCTCGCCTCTCCGGGGACCGGCGCGGCCCTCAGCCTCTTCATCCTCGCGTCCGGGGGCAGCGCCGACGTGGCGGCGCGGCTCGGGCTCCCGGTGGTCTTCGGTGGACCCAAACTGCGTGATGGCAACCAGGGATCGGCGATCGTCGAGCGCTACCGAACCGACTTCCAACCCTCGGCGTTCGCGTCCGAACCCACCGTGATCCTCAACTGCCATGCGCTCGCCGCCGACACCGAGGCGGCCGCCGCCGACCTTGCCCTCTCCGAGGCCTGGGCCTACGTCGATGCCCAGACCCAGGGCGCCTTCCTTCCGTTGGAACCGCCGGCGACCATCCGCGCCCGCACGCTCACCGATCGTCAGCGCGTCCGAATGGAGCAGATGACTGCCGGCACCATCACCGGCACCGCCGACCAGGTCGCGGCGACCATCGCCGACCTCGTCGCCCGCACCGGCGCCGATGAAGTCCTGGTCTCCGGCAGCAGCCACGAGCCCGCCGCGCAGCTCCACTCGGATACGCTCATCGCCCGCGCGTTTGGCCTATCGGCTCCGATCTCGCGTTCCTAACAGGCGATCGACGTGGCGTTCGCAATACAATTATCACGCGTTAATCGTGTATTCCTGTTGCGATATCGCGTTGACTGCTAGGATTCGTCTCTAGCAATGCTTATGCATCTATAACGTCACGTCGAGGCTGAGGCCGACGCGCGGCCGCCCGTCCCCCTGCTGTGTGTGCCAGCAGGATGCGGCATCGAGCCACCTCAACCAACGCCAGACCGAATAAGGGTGGGAGAAAGCACATGGACGGCCGCCGCTTCGACAATCTGACGCGGGCGCTCGGCGCGCCGGAGAACCGGCGACGGTTCCTCAAAGGACTGCTCGGGGCTGGTCTGGCAACTGTCGGTCTTGGCCGGTTAGCCGGATCCGAAGCCGATGCCCAGGTTACGCAGGTCTACTGCGGCAATCAGTTCTGTGACAGCAACCCAGGGGGCTGCAAGCCGGGCTGCGTCTGCTGCACCTACACCAACGCCGTCACCGGCCAGGTGATCAACAGCCGCTGTCGTCCACCCGGTACATGCTCGCCCGGCACGACTGTCTGCCCACCGGGCAAGTTCGTCGATCCGGCCTTGGGCTGCGTCGACTGCCTCTCCGCCGCCAACTGCCCCGGCGACGGCAACCCCTGCCATGTCGCAGCGTGCACCCAAGGCAAATGCAGCTTCCAAGCTGGCAATGTCGGCGCGACGTGCGGCCAGACGACCTGCGCCGGCGGCGCCGTCACGAGCTCCGTATGCAATTCGGCCGGAACCTGCGCCGCAAATGCGCCCGTGGCCTGCGACCCGTTCGTCTGCGCCAGCGACGGTGTTACCTGCCGGACACAGTGCAGCGACGACTCGCACTGCGTACCCGGCGCCTTCTGCAACGGCGGCACCTGCGCCAGCGACCTCGCACTGGGTTCGCCCTGTACGCGCGCCAGTCAGTGCGCTCTGGCCTCTTCTGCACCGACGGCGTCTGCTGCTCGCAGCAGTCCTGTGGTAACTGCCAGGTCTGCGGAACCGCTGGGACCTGCGTAGGCGCCGAGTCGGGAACGCTGTGCACCCCCACTAGCGGCTGCTTCCGCAAGGGTCAGTGCTTTGGTGGTGCCTGTATTGGCACGGAGGACGGATTCTGCGAGCCGCGTGAATGCAACTCTGCTGCCTGTACCCCTGGTGGGTGCCGGTACCAGCCAACACCAGGCACAATATGCGGTCCTGTCGGCGAATGCTCCAGCATGGTCTGTTCCTCCTTTGGCACGTGCACCTCACAGTCTGTCAGTGATGGCACATCCTGTTCCGGCGGCACTGAGTGCAATCCCAACGTATGCATCAGTGGCATTTGCCAGACGGTTCCCGGGCGTGCCAACGGCGGTTCGTGCTCTGGCGGAATCTGCAAGGACGGGGTCTGCTGTCTCGGAGCGACGAACGCCGACCGTAGTTGCCCGTACGATGCCGCCGTTTGTTGCGCAACTGAACAGTGCTGCGGTCCGACATCTTGCTGCGATGAATGCTTCGTGGGGCGCGGCGCTACCGGTGTGGATGAATACACATGTTGCCCACCGGCGAGTCTTTGCCCGCCCAATGACCCGAATGCCTCGAGCTGCTGCTTCGGCAACGAAACCTGCGTCCAGACGTCCGGAGGCGCTTCCTGCGTCCGCACTGCCCAACTTTGCGGCGGCACGACCTTCTGTGACGATGCCTGCTGCGGCAACGCGTGCTGCGCAAACGGCCAGTACTGTACGGCCAGTCAAGTCTGTGCTCCAGTGCCGCCAGAATCCTGCGTCGCCGACTCCGACTGCGGAGACGCGAGCGGCTTGCGTTGCGTCGGCGTCGAAAAGGAGTTAAGGGATAACGTCCCGGTCGTCATCAATGAGGGAACGTGCTGCCCGGCAGTACGGGCCTGTCAGAACCTCTGATGTGATTAGTTTCTTCGGGCCAGCGACCTATTGCGCCGCGTATGGCTCGCGCTGCGATGCCCACGGGTCTACCTGCCCGTACACCTACTACCTCGATTGCGGGGGGACCTGCACGAACAGCGCCTGCAGCCCCCGGGGCGGCCGGACCCGGCTTTAGCTGTGGCAACCCAGTCGGCTCGTCGCCGACCTGCCACAACTCCCATTACGCTGCCTGCGGCGGGCACTGCGAATGTAGTCCTCGGGGGGCGCGGACCCGGCTCTAGCCACACCCGGGATGGCTCCGCGCTCGTTCTGGCGGGGACCATCCGGCACTCAGAGACGGGCCGGCGCAACCTGGCCAACCTCGGCGATGGCCTGGTCGAGCGACATGACCCGACCCATCGCCCAGGCGGCGGCGAAGGTCGAGGCGTCAAGCGCGGTCCGTGCCGCGGCCAGGCTTTCATCGTAGGCCGGCCGCTGCAACGCGGGTATCGGCACCCCGATCACGTCCCGCTGCGCCTCCGCCGCCGCCAGCAGCGGCACCCCGCCAAGCGCGTCACCCCGGGTACAGGCGACGATGCCCAGGCCCTCCAGGCATTCCACGATCCCGATCTGATCTCCGGTAGGGCGGTAGAGCGAGAGGGCCTCAGCGAAGAGCGCTGTTGCCCGATCCAGGTCCCCGGCCGCTGCCCAGGCGTGTCCCAGCGCCCAGAGGGCCCAGGCCGTGCTGGGCGTATCGCCGAGGTCGCGGAAGAGGGGCACGGCTTCCTCGATCGAGGCCATCCCCCGCTGAGGATCCCCGTCGAGGGCGATAGCGCGGCCAAGGTTGACCAGGGCGAAGGCCGAGCTCTGGACGTCGCCGATGGTGCGCCAAAGCGCGAGATTCTCCTCGTAGAGCGTGGCCGCGCGCGCGAAGTCGCCCCGGCGCGAGGTCAACATGGCCAGGTTCTGCAATGCCGTGGCCACCCCCCTCGTATCTCCCGCTCGGCGAAAGTACGCCAGGCTCTCGACAGCGAACGTCTCTGCTCGATCCAACTCCTCCTGCAGGAGGGCAAGGTAGCTCATCTGGTGCAGAGAGACCGCAATGTCGCGGTTGTCGCCGATCTCCCGGCGTAGCGCCAGGGCCTCCTCGTAGAGGTCCCGGGCGGCGGCGAAATCACCTCGGCCTTCGGCCGCGATTCCCAGGTTGTCCAGTGAACGGGCAGCGCCGCGGCGGTCCCCGGCCTCACGCCGAATGACTAAGACCTCCCTGTGGAGCGCCTCAGCGCGGACGTGTTCACCCTGAGTATCCGCGAGCGCTCCAGCCCCTTCCAGCGCGTCGGCGTAGACCTCCGGGGAAACGGCGTCGCTCGGAGTCCGGTCCAGCGCCGCATCCAACAAGCGGCGCCCTTCGCTCAGGTGCCCGCGCACCAGCCAGAACCGGCTGAGCGCCGCACCCAGGCGCAACGCCTGATTTGGGGATTGGTCCACCGGCTCGCTGTTCAGCCAGGCGAATGCGCTCCGCAGGTTGTCGTGATCCGCCTCCAGTCTTGCAAGGACGCGAGCCTGCGGAGCGCCAGTGATGTCAGGTACCGCTGCCTCCGCGACGGCGAGGAAGTACTCGGCATGTGCCAGCCGGGCCGCTGGCTCCTCACCGTCGGCCGACAGCGTCTCAAGGGCATACTCCCGGATGGTCTCCAGCATCCGCACCCGCGGCTGCTCCTCGTCCCCGGCACGATCCGGCCGCAACAACCCGTGGTCGAGCAGCGCATCGAGCGCATCGAGACAGAGGGGGACAGCGCTGAGCGCTGAGGGAGACAGAGCGTCGCTCTGTGAGGAGAGGGGGAGAGGCTTCCGTCCTTCCCGTCTTCCCTCGCTACGGCTTCCGCGGCGGTCAACGTGCACCCGCCGGCGAAGACGGCGAGGCGGCGGAAGACCGCCTGCTGGGCGGAATCGAGCAGGTCATAGCTCCAGGCGATGGTCGCCCGCATCGTCTGTTGCCGGGGCGATGTCGCGCTCCCTGCCCCTCGGCTGAGGACGTTGAGCCGGCTGCCGAGGCGGGCGAGGAGGGCGGGGGAGGGAGGAGCCGCACGCGGGCAGCCGCCAGCTCGATCGCGAGCGGCAACCCGTCCAGGTGGGCACAGATCGCCGCAACCGACGGGGCGTTGGCGGCTGAGAGCGCAAAATCGGGTTTGGCGGCGCGGGCGGCGTCGACAAACAGGCGGACCGCCGGGATCGCGGCCAGATCCGGCAAGGGCGGCAGGTGGTTCGGATCGGGAGTCTCCAGCGGGGGCACGGCGAAGGCCCACTCGCCGGCCGCGCGGAGCGGCACCCGGCTCGTGGCCAGCAAGCTCAAGCTGGGGCACGCCTCCAGCAACCCGTCCAGGATCGGGCCGATCCCCGGCAGTTGCTCCAGGTTGTCCAGGATCAGCAGGGTCGTGCGCGAGGCCAGGTGGCGCGTGAGCGCGTCGAGGTCAGACTCACCCGGGCCGGCCTGCCCGCCGAGCGTTTCGAGGATCGCGGCTGGGGCCAGGGCTGGGTCGGTCTCGGCCGCGAGATCGATCAGCCAGGCGCCATCCGGAAATCCCTCGGCCAATCGCAGCGCGACCTCGATCGCGAGCCGGGTCTTCCCCGTGCCTCCCGGCCCGGTCAGGGTCACCAGACGGTTGTTCGCCGCCAGGGATCGGACCTGGGCAATCTCCTGGGACCGGCCAACTAGCCCACCCAGCATCGGTAGATTGCCAACCGCTGCAGCGGGCGCGACGGCTACCGGACCGGCCGGTCCAGGTCGGGAACCGGCCTGGGACTCAACCACCCCAATGATCGCCAACGCCCGCAGCGCGGCCGGCAGCCACTCCTCCGGCGTGCGCTGGAGCACCTCGATCCACTGGGCGCCTTCCAGCCAATAGGAGAGGTCGTCTGGAAAGGTGACGGGATCGAGCAGGAGCGGCAGGATCGGGCGGCCGTAGCGCCAGGCGAGCTGGATCTCCTGGCGGACGTTGCGCGAGGCGAGGGAAGCAGCGGAGCACATCAGGGTCACAGCCCCGCACCCCTGGATCCCAGCCGCGATCTCCGGGCCGTACGACGTGCCACCGGCGATATCAGCCTGGTCCAGCCAGACACCAACGCCCGCGCCCATCAATGTCTGAGCGATCCCCAGCACCCGCTCGCGATCGACGCTCGCGTAGCTGACGAAGACGTAGGCGCCCCCTTCCGGGCGCATCGAGACGCCGGGAATCACGGCAAACCTTTCATTTCCATGCGTCGTACCTCACGGCCGCAACAACCGACGCTCGCTCAGCCGAGGTGCAGCCATCGCGCGTTCCGAGATCGTATTCTACGGCGCTTCGGAATTCGGCCCTCTCTCTGCCATCACCTGGCCTCGGCGAGGCTGTCTGGTTGAGCCTGGGCCAACCCTGGGCGCCAATCTTGGGCCAACCTTGGGCCATGAGCCCCGGACGTGGAGGCGGGCGTTGCCACCCTTACCGTCGGTTGTTCCAAACACGCGAACGCGCGCCCGAAACTCGGGCGCGCGACCGAACGGCGATCATCTCGAACCGGGAGTGGGGCCGGACCTACTTCTCTGTCAGATCCAGCGCGCAGGAGTTCATGCAGAAGCGCTGCCCACCACGATCCCGCGGTCCATCGTCGAAGAGGTGGCCCAGGTGGGAGTGGCAGCGGGCGCAGCGGACTTCTGTCCGGATCATGCCGTGCGACCGATCCGTCAGCAGTTCGACCGCGTTCGGAGAGACGGCCTCGGTGAAGCTGGGCCAGCCGCTGCCGGAGTGGAACTTGGTGTCACTGGTAAAGAGCGGGTTGCCGCATGCGGCGCAGTGGTACATCCCGTCGTCTTCGGTGTCGACGTACTTACCGGCAAATGGCCGCTCCGTCCCGGCCTGGCGCAGCACGGCGTACTGCTCCGGCGTCAACCTGGCCCGCCACTCGGCGTCGGTGCTCGGAAGCTGAGCCTGTCCGATATCGGTCGCCATCTTGTTCTCCTTACTCGCTC
This sequence comes from uncultured Chloroflexia bacterium, assembly GCA_963849635.1. GTDB lineage: Bacteria > Chloroflexota > Chloroflexia > Thermomicrobiales > UBA6265 > CAVRUD01. Next base: position 383,231 of record CAWKIA010000024.1, read on the forward strand.
CAATGCGATTGCTCATCCCTGAATCACTGGCGCGACGATGAACAGAGTACCGCAAGAACGGCACCCAAGGACCGTCCGCCTTACTACACCGGCTGGCGAGCGATTTCATGTCGCGAACGCAGACGAAGAGGGGACGCGGGATCGCGCCCCCTCAACATAATGTACGAATTCGCGAACCTTATGGATCTCCGCGTGGAGGCGATCGACGTCACCCCAACGCTACGGTACCGGCTCTGGCTGGCACTCACCAATGGCGTCGCAGACGCCTGCCTCGCCGTTTTTGGTCGTGCAACTCGCACCGGTATTCGGGTCATACCGGTATCCGAACGTTGGGTCACAGTAATCGGACGTGCAGGGGTTGCCGTCCTCACAGAAAACCGGTTCGTAGACGCAGCCAGAGTTTAGATCGCAGTACGCGATCGTGCAGATGTCGGGAGGATCGCATGACAGCGACTGGGAGACGCATCCCTGGAACCAGTCGCAGTGGCCAACTGCGCACGCATCGGGCGAGCTACAGAAGACCTGCTCGTAATAGCAACCGATCTGTTCCCGTCCATCGGCGATTCTTCTCCATTTCGGTGCACCGGATGCCGCCGGGCAGCACCGATCCACGTCCCGCGTGTCGGCGCGAGACGAGACGCGAAGCCACATCCGGTTGGCAAACCGGTTGGGAATCCGAGGGATGGCTTCAGAAAGATCGGCTTGATGGCGCCATGGCCGATGGATTCACGGTAGAGCGCCCGATACGGCGAGTCAACAGCCTCTAAGGCCAAACAGCGATGGGCCAGACCGCCTAGTGCACAGAGGGAATATCGGGCGCGAGTTGGCTCCCATGGCAGCCTTCCTAAGTAAGACAAGTAGGCACTTCATCCGATCTATTGTTGCATTCACGTCGGAATCATCCGACAATATTGAGACGATGACGTTGCAATACGCATACTCCCCATCGGAATGACCCGAACGGCCATGGAGTGCGAGCGGATACCAGTCCGGATTAGGCAGAAGGGGCGTTGGCGCAAAACTGTAGTTGTTTACAAAAAAGTACAGATTAGCGGAAGGACTAACATTTTCCTATTTTCATGATACATTGATGGACGGGAAGCACTTGTGCAATTGGGAGAGCGGCCGCGACTCTTGCGGGACACGCTAGGCGTTGCCTGGCTAGGGGGAGCCATCGATGGACGGGGATCGGTTCGATGACCTGTCGCGGAAGTTAGCGACGGCGGTCTCTCGCCGTCACGCCGTCAAGGGGGCGGTCGCGGGACTCCTGGGAGCAATCGGCCTGCGCAAGGCCGCCGATGCCCAGGTTACGCAGGCAGCCTGTGGCAACGTGGTCTGCTATAACTGGCGCACCCAGACCGTCGATGTCGCCTGCAACCCGGGCTGCGTCTGCTGCATCTACGCCAACGGCAACTCCCGCTGCACACCACCGGGTTTGTGCTTCGGCACCGTCGCAACCACGACCACGACGGCCGCGCCGACGACCACGACCACCACCACGGCCGCGCCGACGACCACGACCACCACCACGGCCGCGCCGACCACGACCACCACCACACGGCCGCGCCGACGACGACCACCACCACCACGGCCGCGCCGACACGACCACCACCACCACGACATCGACCACCACGTCCACGACAACAACGACCGTCCCGCCCTCGAACCCGGACACGTTCTGCGCGGGATCTGACGCCTGTTTCGGGTCGGACCCGTGCAACCAGATCGGCTGCTCCTGCGCCACCACGGTCGGCGGCGGCGGCGTGTGCCGGTTCACCGTGGACGAATGCACCGGCGGGGTCGGCTGCGACAGCGACGCCCAGTGCGGAGCCAACCAGTTCTGCATCGTCGTCGACAACTGCTGCCCGGTGACCGGGTTCGCCGGCATCTGCTCGACGCGGTGCGCGCCAGCGACCACCACGGCGGCCCCGACGACCACGACCACGACGGCCGCGCACGACGACCACGACGACGACGGCGCAGCCGACCACCACGACGGCCGCGCCGACGACGACCACCACCACGACGCCGTGCCCCAACGCCGTCTGCGGCGGCAACTGCTGCCCGCCGGGAGGCGCCTGTTCCGGCGAACGGTGATGTCTGCTGCCAAACGCCGTCTGCCCCGCTGCGGGCGCCGGCGGCGGCTGCTGCCCAGCGGGCAACGCCTGCTGCACGAGCGGCGCAAGTTGCGTCAACGGTTGCTGCCCGAACGCGGTGACCGGGCCGAACGGGCGTGTGCTGCGCCCCAGGCGAGACCAACATCGGCGGTGCCTGCTGCCCGGTCGGCCAGGAGTGCGGTCCGAACGTCTGCTGTCCGTCAGGTCCAGATCTGCGAGGACAACACCACCGGCACCTGCGGCTTCGCGGCCGGCTCGCGCGGCCCGCTCCAGAGCTGCTTCGAGGGCTCCGACTGCACCACCGGGACTGCTGCACCGGCGGGACGACCGGTGGTGGACTCATCTGCTGCGGCGATGCCGAGCCAGGTCTGCAACTGCACCGACCTCGGCTGGCCAGTGCGATGACGCCCCTGGCTCGCTGGCCTCTGTGGCGCCGGCTGCATCTCGAACGTCGCCTGCGCCAGCGGCGCTTGCTGCGGCGGTCGTCTGCCGTCGAGTACTGCAGAACGATGCGGCGGCGATTGCGGCGGGCCAGAACCACCACCGGGGGCGTCTGCGAGGCCGGCGACGGCCGCTGCCAGGGCGCTGGCGTCTGCACGGCGGCGTCTGCGGCTTCAGCTCACTCCCAGGGAACGGCCCCTGCGGCCCAGAGTGCCAGAATGACTTCTGTCGCTGCGGTGGGTTCCTGCATAAACAACGTGTCCAGCGCCGAACGAGCCGAACGGAACACCGTGTTCTGCTGGAGGCTGCTTCAATGGCATCTGCACGGCCTGTCTCCCCGATGGCTCTGTTGGGTGCGCTACCAGTGGTCTGTGCTGCACTGGAAACTGCACGCAGTAATATGTGCGTTGCATAACCAGGCGGACCGTAGAGTTGGCACGCCATTGGGTATTGCGGTTGGCTGGAACGTCACTCGAGACCGACCGGCGAAACCGCGACCGCTCTATCTTCCGAACCGATCGTGATGCAGCAGGGGCGCCGGATGGCGCCCCTGGCCCGCGCGCAAACCGAGCACTCAAGCGATCGCGGTTCGTTCCCGTCTCTCGGAGACCCAGACCGTCATCTCACGTATCCCGTATCCGCCTTGGGAGCGGGATGGAGCGAACAAGCGTCCACGGGGACGCGCCCGACGCAGGAGCACCAACAATGATGGGTCTAGGCTGGCAGGAACTGGCGATCGTCCTCTTGATCGTCGTCGTCATCTTCGGGGTCGGGAAGCTGCCGGAGCTGGGCAGCGGCCTCGGCAAGGGCATCCGCGACTTCAAGCTGCAGGCGGCCGACGACGGGGCCGAACCCGTCCCGGCGGGCACGAACCAGCACACGGATGCGTCGCGGAGTCAGACGGCCGGCGCCCGCGAGCTGCGGGCCGACCAGATCTAGCACCCGGCGCGAAGCCCCGCTCTGCCCTAGGGTGGAGTGGGGCATCTTCTTGCCCAGTACCGAATAATTTCGGCGGGCCCTATCGGGCCAGAGCGCCTTCAGGAAGCCGCCGCGGTGCTGAGCCTGGGGAGTCTGCACCCCGGGAGTTAGCATCTGCTGCCCAGGTACAACCTGCCGTCAGAACGACAATGCTGGTGGCCAGTTCCTCTGCCGCGGATAGGCACGAGCTACAGTATTCGACAGAGAGGGTGCCAATTGGCGCCCCCTCTCCGTGTTCCGGCCAGCCTCCCACCTGGCTGGTGATTCCCAGAGTCGAACCATCATTGGGGGGCAACCCAACCGAAAAGTCCAATGATCCGCGTCGCACCTTCGTTTCGGCTCCGCTGTGGCATGGTAAGGTCCCCAGCCGAGCAACGTGGCCGGGCTTGCCCAGCCGCGGCGGGACGGGGTTTGAGACGGTGACGGGAGCGCGGCAAGAGACGACCGCGATCACGGTGATTGGTCGGAACCGCCGGATTGCCGAACTCCCCAGCCTCCGGGACGGCGTACCTCATCCCGCGCCAGGATTCGCCGATCACGTCCGCACCCTCAATCGGTGCCGTCTGGGGCCACCGACGGACGGGCCCCGAACGGGGCTGTTACGACTCCATTTGCAGGGCAACCACGGATACGAAACGTGTGCAAACGACATCTCTACGGCACAACGACTTATACATGCACGGCAAATCATCAAGAAATGCTATGAAGAAGACCATTCCGCATAAGGCAAGGACGGGCCGGCTTCGTCAGCTGATCGTCCTACATTCGATCACCGGCGTTCGATGGCTTGAACCCGCTCGGACCAGCCGGATCTCCCCGCATTCAGGAGTCGCCGTAGGTCGTTCGCGCACGACCGTATGCTGAATCCGCCGAAATACGCCGATTACTTCGACCCCGCCATGCCAGATCGGCCGGGTCGACCGCAACGTTGAACAGGAATTTTGTATAAACAACTAAACAGTGTCAGGAACTATCGAACCGTCGATTTCCGTGCTAAAATCGTAGGACGAGTGGGCTAGCAGGATCGGGGAGCCGTGGCCTTATACTCGCGGGCACACACGGGACGTCACCTGGGGAGGAGCGCGGATGGACGGGGATCGGTTCGATGACCTGTCGCGGAAGTTAGCGACGGCGGTCTCTCGCCGCAACGCCGTCAAGGGGGCGGTCGCGGGACTCCTGGGAGCAATCGGCCTGCGCAAGGCCGCCGATGCCCAGGTTACGCAGGCCGACTGTGGCAACGTGGTCTGCTACAACCGGAGCACCCAGACCGTCGATGTCGCCTGCAACCCGGGCTGCGTCTGCTGCGTCTATGGCAACGGCAACTCCCGCTGCCAGCCACCGGGCATGTGCACCGGCACCGTCGTCGACCAGACCACCACGACGGCTGCGCCGACGACCACCACGACCACCACCACGGCCGCGCCGACGACCACGACCACCACCACGGCCGCGCCGACGACCACGACCACCACCACGGCCGCGCCGACGACCACCACCACCACCACGGCCGCGCCGACCACCACCACCACGACGGCCGCGCCGACCACCACGACGACCACCACGACATCGACCACCACGTCCACGACAACAACGACCGTCCCGCCCTCGAACCCGGACACGTTCTGCGCGGGAGCTGACGCCTGTCTCGGGTCGGACCCGTGCAACCAGATCGGCTGCTCCTGCGCCACCACGGTCGGCGGCGGCGGCGTGTGCCGGTTCACCGTGGACGAATGCACCGGCGGGGTCGGCTGCGACAGCGATGCCCAGTGCGGAGCCAACGAGTTCTGCATCGTCGTCGACAACTGCTGCCCGGTGACCGGGTTCGCCGGCATCTGCTCGACGCGGTGCGCGCCAGCGACCACCACGGCGGCCCCGACGACCACGACCACGACGGCCGCACCGACCACCACCACCACGACCACCACGGCTGCGCCAACGACGACCACCACGACGGCCGCGCCGACCACCACGACCACCACCACGACCACCGACGGCCGCACCGACCACGACGACCACGACGGCCGCGCCGACCACCACCACCACGACCACGACGGCCGCGCCGACCACCACGACCACCACGACGGCCGCGCCGACCGGCCCGGATCCGACATGCATCGGGGGCGACGCCTGCGTCGGCGGCATCGACTGCGGCAGCGGCGGCTGCACCTGCGGTACCCTGGTCGACGGCGGCGGTATTTGCCGCGAGTCGCTCAGCGACTGCGCCACCTCGTCCGGCTGCAACACCGACGCCGACTGCCTGGATCCGAACAAGTTCTGCGTCGACGTCACCACCTGCGCCGCGGGGTGCCCGGCGGCCACCGGGTTCGCCGGAGTCTGCTCGACGCGGTGCGCGTCCCTGACCACGACGACCACCACCACGACGCCGCCCAGCCAGGGCACCTGCGCGGCGGGGCAGGATGCCTGCATAGCCCCGCTGGACTTCTGCAATGTCACCCTCGGCTGCTTTTGCTTTACGACCACGAGCGGCGCGACCGTCTGCGGGGACTACATCCAATGCAGCTCCTGCGACGACGACGCCGACTGCACCGCCGTTACCGGGCCGGGGTCCTTCTGCATCGGCGCATCGGGCGCCAACTGCGCTTGCCCCGGGACCGGTAACGCCTGCGCGCCGCCGTGCGGGATCGGCGCGTAAGGCGCCCGGGGGGGCTGAGGTGGCGGCTGGGTGAGGAGGCCGCCGCCTCGCCGGCGACCCAGCAACCTACTTCTGTAACGCCTAAGGACTGGGCGATGTGACGACGGAGGGGGCGCCTTCTGGTGCCCCCTCCGTCGTTTTCTTCCCGGCGCATTGCTCCAGTCGTCAGAGCGTGCGGGATCCCAGATAGGAACCACCAAGATCGACGTTCTGTAACTTCACCAGCCTCAACGGCGCCTGTGACAACGCGCCAGGGTCGCTCCCGAACGGCGCAGGCTGCATCTCGAACGAGGCCTGCGCCAGCGACGCTTGCTGCGGCGGAGTATGCGTCGATACGCAGAACGACCCGAACAATTGCGGCGGATGTGGGACGACGACTGGAGACACCTGCGGGGCAACGGAAGCCTGCCAAGCTGGTATCTGCATTTCCAGCCCCGATCCAACCTGTGCCGGCGGAGACGCCTGTACTGGAAGCGTCAGCTGTGGCGCCGGGTGCTCGTGCGGCACAACGGTCGACGGTGGCGGTATTTGCCGGCAGACCGTGAGCGATTGTTCGAGCCCGGTTGGTTGCGACTCCGACGCCGGTTGCCCAGGCGACCGCCCATTCTGCATCGTCGCTACATGCTGCACGCCGACGGGCTTCTTGGGGATCTGCACCGCGCGGTGCGCCTAGGTAATGCGAGCCTAGCCGCGCTATAAACAGCCGGGGATTTCCGACACGGGAACGACAGCGGGGGCGCCGGTCGGCGCCCCCGCTGTCGTTCCCACCAGCGCGGCCCCGGGCCAACCGCGCGGAACGGATGTGCCGCAGCCCGAGCGAGGCCGCGGACCGCCGTCATCTCGGACATGTCACGATCATGGTAAGGTCCGACCCGGCGCCGCCGCCCCGGTAAGGCGGTCGGCATAGCCATGGGAACAGGGATTCGAGCCAATGGCCGAAACACGGCACGAAACGATCGAGATCATGGTCAACGGCCGACAGCACCAGGTGAATGCTGTCGCCGATACTCCGCTCCTCTACGTCCTGCGGAATGACCTGGAGCTCAATTCGGTCCGGTTCGGCTGCGGCATCTCGCGCTGCGGCGCCTGCGCGGTCCTCCTCGACGGCAAACCGGTTCGCTCGTGCGCCGTTCCGGTTGGCGATGTCGGTGGGCGTGAAATCGTCACGCTGGAAGGGCTCGGGACGCCGTCCCACCTCCACCCATTGCAGCAGGCGTTCCTCGACGAGCAGGCGGGCCAATGTGGCTACTGCCTCTCCGGCATGATCATGGAAGCCGCCCACCTGCTCGACCACAACAAACAGCCGACCGAAGCGGAGATCCGGGCCGCCCTGGACGGCACCCTCTGCCGCTGCGGCGCCCACGTCCGCATCATCCGCGCCGTCCAGCGCGCGGCGGAGCAGCTCGCATAGGCGGGAGGGAGGGGCCGGCAATGATCGCCCAGACGCGCAACCTCGGCGGAGAGACCATCGACTCCTGGCTCGAGTTCGACGCCGGTGGCGGTGTCACGGTCTATACCGGCAAGGTCGAGCTCGGGACCGGCATCAAGACTGCGCTCGCCCAGCTCGTGGCCGAAGAGCTCAACCTCCCGATCGAGCGCGTCACCATGGTTATGGGAGACACCCGGCTGACGCCCGACGAAGGCGGGACCACCGGCAGCAAGACGATCCAGACAGCCGGTCCAAGGCTCCAGCACATCGCGGCAGAGGCCCGCCACGTTCTCCTGACGCGCGCCGCCGCCCGGCTCGGCGTCCCCATCGAGGCGCTCCAGATCGAGAACGGCGTCGTCAGGATAGCAAGCGAGCCATCGCGGTCCGTGCCATTGGCCGATCTGACCAGCGAACCCTTCAATCAGCCGATCACCGGTCGCGCTCCCCTCAAGCCGCCCTCTAGTCACACGATTGTCGGGAGATCCGCGCCGAGAGTCGACCTCCTGGCCAAGCTCACCGGCGGCGAGGCCTTCGTCCACGACCTGCGCCTCGATGGAATGGTGCACGGCCGCGTCCTCCGCCCACGCATCCGCACCCTGAACGGAGCTGGTGGGGCAACCGTGGTCAGCGTCGACGACGCCGGGGTGCGTGACCTGCCGGGTATCGTCGCCGTTGTGCGCAACGGCAGCTTCGTCGGCGTGGTGGCCGAACGCGAGGAGCAGGCAATCCTCGCCGCGGAGCGGTTGCGCATGACCTGGTCGGACCCGGAGCCGCTGCCGGATCAAGAACGGCTCTATGACCAGATGCCAGGAATGCCGCTGGAGTCGGTGGAGGTTGCCCGCACCGGTGACGTCGACGGCGCGCTCGCGGGGTGCGAGCGGACACTGGACGCGACCTACACGTTCGCCAGCCAGGCCCACGCCTCCCTGGGGCCGTCCTGCGCCGTCGCGGATGTCGGTCAGGACGGTGCGACCGTCTACTCGAGCACCCAAAGCGTCTATGGGCTGCGGGCGTCGCTGGCCCCGCTGCTCGGCCTCGATGCGGACCGAGTGCGCGTCATCCACATGGAGGGCGCGGGCTGCTACGGCCACAACGGGTCGGACGACGTCGCCGCCGACGCCGCCCTCCTCTCCCAGGCGGTCGGGCGCCCGGTCCGCGTCCAATGGGGTCGCGCCGACGAGTTCGCCTGGGAGCCGAAGGCGCCGGCGATGGTCTCCCACATCCGGGGTGGCCTGGATGTCGCGGGAAACGTCGTCGCCTGGGACTACGAGGTCTGGACCCCGACGCACACCAGCCGCCCCAACGGTGAGCCGGGCCGGTTGCTCGCCGCCGAACTCGTCGATCCTCCCATGCCCCTCGCCCCGCTCGGCCGCGCTGGCGGCGACCGCAACGCCGCCCACAACTACGCCTTCCCACACAGCCGTGTCACCGCCCATTGGATCGCAACACCCCCGCTCCGGCCCGGAAGCCTGCGCAGCCTCGGCGGGATGGCGAACACGACCGCCAACGAGGGGTTTTTGGACGAGCTGGCGACGGCAGCCGGCGCGGATGCGGTCGAGTTTCGCCTCCGCCACGTGACCGACCCAAGGGCGATCGACGTGATCCGCCGCGCCGCCGACGCGGCCGGCTGGGAGACACGGCCGTCCGGCCCGGACGTGCCGGGGCGAACTCCCGCGCCACCCGGCGCGCTCTTGAGCGGGCGCGGGATCGCCTTCGCTCGATACGAATCGAAATACGCCTATGCCGCCGCCGTGGCCGAGGTCGATGTCGATCCGCACAGCGGCGCGGTGCGCGTCACTCGGGTCACACTTGCCCACGATTGCGGCCTGATCGTCAACCCGGACGGCCTCGTCAACCAGATTGAAGGCAATGTCATCCAGGGCATCAGCCGGGCGTTGAAAGAGGAGATCACCTTCGACCGGACCGGGGTGACCAGCCTGGACTTCACCACCTACCGCATTCTGACCTTCTGCGAGGCCCCGACCATCCAGGTCGAGCTGATCAACCGGCCCGATGAGCCACCACTCGGCGCGGGCGAACCCGCCATCTGCCCGATGGCCGCCGCGATCGGCAACGCGATCTACGATGCCACCGGCGCCCGCCTCCGGACCGTGCCCTATACGGCGGAGCGCGTTCTATCCGCTCTGCGGCAGCAAGCCTTCCCACTCAACTCGATCTGACTGGCACTGTTCCCTGGCGAGCTCGCCGCGGGGAGCCTGGTTCGAGAACGCGAGCATGCACAATCGCGAATTGCCCGCAGTCGCGGCGGCGTCTGATCTGAGCGGCCTCCCGCAGCGGGAGAGGAAACTGGCCGGTTAGTCAAGGACTCTCCCACGAGGCCAGGACCATCCTGATCACCCAAGCCCGTCAGTAATGAGAGCCTGGTTCAGATTGTTAGCCACTGAGCGCACCAGATCTATTTTCGAGTTGTTTGTAAAGAACTCAATTTCACCCACTGCCTCGTCCCTGCGGCCCCCAAGGTCCCATGCTGCCCGCCAACAGACGTCTCCGTTGGTCGTGGCGGATCGCCCGCACCTTCGGCGGAATCCTCGTCAAATGAGCCCGATCCAGCGTGATTCTATCCTCTGAAAGCGCCAACTGCTTTTGACGTCGCTTCGAAAACCGCCCGCCAAATCGATCGCGTGAGGTCCTGCTTCTCCTAGAAGTATCGGATCATACTCCGAGGGGCTATCGCCTAGGAAAAGTTTGTGGTACAGTCTTACGAGCTATAGGACCAATTGGCTAGATCGTTGGGCCAAGAGTGCCGACTATTGTCGGTGTGCGTCGCTGCGCGACGAAGGGTTTCGTATGGACGGGAATAAGTTCGATGACCTGTCGAGAAAGATGGCGACAGGGCTAACTCGTCGGTCGGCATTGAGGGGCTTCGCCGCTGGACTCCTTGGGGCTCTGGGCCTCCGAGGCGCGGCCGACGCCGAGGTCACTCAGGTCTACTGCGGCAATTCGTTCTGCGAGACCAACCCGGGCGGTTGCAAGCCTGGCTGTGTCTGCTGCATCTGGCGCAACTCCATCACGAATACGATCATCAACAGCCGCTGCATGCCTCCGTCGTACTGCTCCACTGAGGTCCTCTGCCCACCAGGCACGATCTATGACCCCGCCCGCGGCTGCGTTCCTCCCTGCACCGACCCGAGCTCCTGCCCGCAGCCGGCGGCCGGCTCCTGCAAGGTCGCTACCTGCTCGTCCGGCGGAATCTGCGGACTCGGTTCTGCTCCGAACAACACCGCCTGCGCCGCGGGCAAGACCTGCTGTGGCGGCGCCTGCGTCGTCAATACCACCACCACCACCTGCGGCACCTGCGGCAATGCCTGCACCGCCAACCAGGTCTGCACCGGCGGAACCTGCACCTGCCCGAACGATTCGTGCGGCGCGACATGCTGTGCCGCCTGACCAGGTCTGCATCGGCGGCATCTGCACATCGCGCGGCGGGCCGGGCGACGCCTGTGACACCACCGGCGCCAACGACTGCCAGACCGGCCTGACCTGTTGCGGCGGCACCTGCCGCAACCTGCAGACCACGAAAACAACTGCGGTGCATGCGGAAATCGCTGCGCCGACCCGACAGCCGGCACCTGCGAGGGCGCCCGGACCTGCACGGCGGGGGTCTGCGGCTTCGCCCCGGTGGCGGCGAACACCGTCTGCCGCGCCTCGACCGGCCCGTGCGATCCGGCCGAGGTCTGCAACGGTACGCTGCTCACCTGCCCGGCCAACGCCACGACCCCCAATGGCCAGCCCGGCACGTGCACCGGGGGCCAGGTCTGCTGCGGCGGCGCCTGCACCACGCTGGGCACGCTCACCAACTGCGAGAGTGCGGCGATGTCTGCGCTCGCCAACGAGGTCTGCACCTCGGTGGCTGCGCTGCACCTGCCCGACCGAAATCTGCGGCGGGGTCTGCTGTGCGACGGTCACGGTCTGCATCGGCGGCGTCTGCACGTCCGCGGCGGCCCGGGCGACGCCTGCGACACCGACCGGCGCAACGACTGCCAGACCGGCCTGACCTGCTGCGGCGGCACCTGCCGCAACCTCCAGACCAACCCGGACTTCTGCGGCACCTGCGACCACCGACTGCGCCGACCCGACAGCCGGCACCTGCCAGGGCGCGCGGACCTGCACGGCGGGCGTCTGCGGCTTCGCCCCGGCGGCGGCGAACACCGTCTGTGCCAGGGCGGGTTCTGCTCCAACGGCACCTGCGTGACGCCGACGACGGCCGCGCCGACCTCCACGACCACGACGGTCGGCGCCAACGACCACGGCACGACGTCGTCCAGCCGACGCCACGACGGCAGTCGACCACGAACCGGCGGCGCCGACGACCTCGCTACTGCGACGGACGCGCCGGCAACTGACCACCGCTGCGCCGACGACCACGACCACAACGACGGCGCCGCCCACCTGTGACGCCGGTGGATGGCACGTGCACCGGTACAGCAGGCACCCAAGGCAGTTGCTGCTCTGGCCTGATCTGCAACGGGGCCCAAGTCTGCGAAGCGCCGTGCGATCCGCAACAACCCAACCGCAGGGTGTCTCTGTGGTAACGACGGTGGGGTTTGCCCGGCCGACGCCCCGTGCTGCATTTCCGCCGGCAACAGTCTACGACGGTGTGGCGACAACAGCGGTCAGAATTGCGCCTGTACCGATAATTCGAGCTGCGCCAGCTGACATTAAGGAAGACCTGCTGCAGTGGCTTCTGCAGGGTTATCTGCCCGCGGTAGATCGATCAGGGCACCAGCGCGAACGTACCGTCGGGAGGCCGCTCACCAGGTGACTACGAGCGGCCTCCCAGATTCGAACTCGTCGACGTAGAGACCGCGATTAGAGCCTAGCCCGGTTTCATTCTGGGCAGGGAACGAAGTAAATGGGCGTCCACCGCGACGCCCTCGATGAAGGGACACACGAGACATGATGGGTCTTGGATGGCAGGAACTGACGATCATCCTCCTGATCGTCGTCGTCATCTTCGGGGTCGGAAAGCTGCCGGAGCTGGGCAGCGGCCTCGGCAAGGGAATCCGCGACTTCAAGCTGCAGGCCGTCGACGACGGCGCCGACTCGGTCGCGGCGGGCGCCCGCCCGGACGGGGACACGGCGCGGGGCCAGGCAGCTGGAATCCGCGAGCTACGGGCCGACCAGATCTAGCACCCGGCACGAAGCCCGGCTCTACCCTAGAGGGTAGAGCCGGGCTTCTTTGTGTCCGGAATTGAAAGATTCAGGCGATCCGTATCGGGCCAGAGCCTTCAGGAAACCGCCGCGGAGCTGAGCCTACGGTCGGCGCGAGGGCCGGCGGTGCTTGGGAGCCGAGGTCACGGTCGTCCATCCAGACAGAAGTTATGCGGGCCCGAACACGTCCCCGACAGGATCCGGGGTTCGGTTCCCCGGCGATCGCCCTCCTCTACGACACCATCGACTATGCGGCGCACGGCGCTTGGCATACCCTGCCAGGACAGCAGAAGACGGGGCCACCGCCTATGATGCACGCCGAGCCGGGTCCGGTTTCGCCGATGCAGTCGTCGTTGGAGTCGCAGCTCACGCAGTCGCCGAAGCCGCCGCAGAACGTTTTTCCGGTCGTCGTCGTAAAGCAGAAGCAGTCGTCACGGCCGTTGCAGCGGGCGGATAGCCCGCTCTCGCAGACGTTCTCCCCCGCCTCGCACGTGCCCTGACTCGGGGGCGAGGTGGTCACGGTGGTAGTGGTCGTCGTCGTGGGTGCCGTGGTCGTCGTCGACGTGGTCGTCGTGGTCGTGGAGGGGCCTTCCTGGCCCGAACGGCAGGAGCCTGGCGGCCGGCAACGGCTGTTGAAGACCTGGCCCGTGATCGGGTTGGTATAGACGCAGCAGACGCAGCCGCCCGTGCAGATACTGGGGTTCGCGGCGCAGGCCACGTTGCCGCACTGAACCTGCGAGACCTGGGCCTGGGTCCCCGTCCGAACCCCGATTGCCCCGAGCAGCGCCGCCGCTCCTGCAATCACCGTGCGCCGGGAGATCCCCGCCGCCAGCCCAAGTGTCAGGTCGTCGAACCGGTCCTCGACCATCCGAGCGCCATCCATTGCCCGTCGAACGCGCTTCGGACCAGCCGAACATCTCATTGCTGCGACAAGTTGGCGCGGTCGACGCGCCACGTGAATGGGGACACGCTAGTACGTCATCCGGGCAGGACCAATCGGCACAGGATCTCTGGTCTGGGCTCGTGAGTGCGGGCGCTCGACCAGGAAGGCGCGCACGTCGGTCACGAATGGCTTCCTTTCGCGGAGTTTGGCCAGCAGCGCGTTGATGTAGGCCTGGGTGGGATGGGGTGGGGTGCCAGGCAATGGGCGGTGCGGATCGCACTCCGGCACCGCGCTTCAGCCCAGCAAGGCGAAGACGGCACGTTAGCGGTGCACGACGGGGCCAGCCACGCGGGCGGCCACCAATCGGGAGCACGGCAGGCTCCCCGGCGCGGGTTTCATGGCGGGGTATCTCGGCAGAGCGGCGATTTCAGCACCAGCACGCTGTCGAGGCAACCCGTCCCTATCAACACATCACACTATGTCTCAGCCGACCCTCCTCCAAAGAGGAGAGGGGAATGGGGCGTGAGGTCTATCACCTGGGCCTACGCCTCCGGCGACGCGAACGGCGTCGCGAACGGGTCGTAGACCTCGACCCAGACGACGAAGGTCAGGCTCTCTGTGCCGACCCGGCCGGTGACTTCCCAGCAGCCCGGAGTGGGGAAGGTGATCCCGGAGACCTGGAATCCGATGTCCCCATAGCCGTCCGGGATCTCCGCGATGAGCGGTTTGGCGTCACCGTCGAGCCGGCGGCCCTCGATGGTCAGTTCGCCGGGGATATAGCGCCACCAGGCCCATTTCAGCCCGGCGATCGAGCCGTCGTCCTGGACGTGGTCGTCGTAGGCCGGGAGGATGACGCCCTCGCCCCACATCCAGACGTTGGTCCACAGGGCGTCGTTGCCGTGGCCGCCGTGCTCGCCTGCGGTTCCGGCACCGGGCGGTTGATCGCCATTCGGTTCCGTCACCGAGCACGTGTCGTGGGTGGGCGTGCCAACCGCCGGTGTTGCCGCGTTGGCTGCCGTCCTGGTGGTGTAGGCAACCGCCAAGGACGTAATAAGCAGGATTCCCCAAAATAGCGACCAGAGACGCATCACGGCCGGAACCTCCGCCATCGAACACGACCAACAAACCGTACTCTGCTGGTCATACAAGCGATGGAGTTCGGAGGTTCCATAGGCGATCCGTTTTGGGGGCGGTGCTAACGAGCGGCGAGGGTCAGGCCGGGATCGTGTCCGGCGGCGGCCATCGCCAGAAAGACGCCTTCGACCAACCCGTACGAGCCGGCCAGCATCATGTCGCCGTGGGGAGCGGCCTCGTGGTAGCCCAGCGAGCGAGCGATGCGACGGTTCGGGCCGGTGAGGGCGACGAAGTCGAACGGACCGGAGTCGGCGTAGGAGGGATCGAGGGCGGCGCCATGGCCGTCGAAGTCGCGCCGGAAGCCCTCGGTGTCGATGGTGCCGGCACGCAGTCTCCCGACCAGATCGGCGATGATCGCGGCCGTGATTCCGCCGGTATGGTGCTCGAAGAGGCCGTAGAGCCGTCTGCCCCGGACCAGCACCGCGAACGTGTGCATATTGCCGACGTTGACCAGGATCGCGCCGATCGTGCGCACCGCGCCGGCGACGATCGGGTCACCCAGCGCGCCCAGGACGGCCGCCGCGCCGGTATCCATCAGGTAGACACCCGGCACGGTCTCCGCGACCGCCGCCATACGGGTCATGCCCTCCGGGGCATCGCGGTAGACCATTCCAGCCAGATCGCCGCCGCCAGTGAGTAACCCCTGGAGGTAGTCGAACCGGACCTCGTTGTTCCCCGCCCCTGGGCGGTACCCATGGTCCTGGACGGCGACGGCGACGACCTGTGGCACGGTAAGGCCGAACGGCTCCAGTGCTCCAGCCAGCGAGGAGAGATCGAGGTCGGCCAGTTCGACGACCGCCGCACACGCCGGAGGTTCCTCCTGGATCGTGACACCTATCGCCGCTACCCGGGCCGGGTCATTGTGCAGGGTCCGGCCGGCGTCAGCTGTAGCGGTTACGGGGAGCCCCGCGGCAAGATGGTCTTTGACGGCGTCGCTTGAGGCGCCGCCGCCCATGAGGGTACCGGTGAGGTGGAGGGGCAGGCCTGCCGCCGTCGCCGCACGGATCCGCCCGGCCACGATCTGCGTCTGCGAGGGCAGCACCAACTTGGGGCAGTTCTCGACCGGCCGTTCACTCTCGTAGAGCAGGATGTCTTGCGTCCCGGCTCCAACATCGATGGCTAGAATCCGCACGGTGTCCTTCTCTAACGAGATCGATTATCGACTATGAGACGTGACACCAGGTCGCGCTGCGTAGGGGCGTTTCATGCCTCGTACCTGCGCGGTAGGCAACCGGGCGATGCATGCATCGCCCCTACCAGTATGCACGTTGCCCAGGGACTAGAGATCGATCCCGACGCCCGGCCATTGGTCCGGTTTGCCGGAGACGTCGACGACGATGCCGTCGGGGTCTTCGACTTTGAAGGATTCGCTCGGTGGGGTGGCGGGGTCGTAGGGTTTGCCGGCATCGACGCCGTCCCAGATGATCGCGAAGCCCAGGTCCTCGAAGCGGCGAGCGGCGGCGGAGAGATCGGCGACCTGGACGCCGACGTGGAGGTAGTCGAGCATCCCGGAGACATGGGCCGGGCGCGCCGCTCCCCCGTGCTGGAAGACGCGGAAGTTGTGCAGGCCGTCGGTCAGGTCGCAGCTTTTATCGGTCTCGTCGACGACCTGCAGGCCGAGGGCATCGCGCCAGAAGCGCAGGGTTTCGGGCAGGTTGGATGCGCGCACGCCAACGTGGACGAGGGTGGAGCTCATCGCAGAGCGCTCCTTTGCCGATCAGGTGAGGGCCCGGTCAGGACCTTGCCTCGATTCGATGGGACGGATTGTAGCGCCGCCGATTTGTGAGCGCCGGCATCGATCCATTCCCGACGAAAAGCATTCACGTTACGACCGTGTTGACGGGCACAAACGTCGCCTGTAAGATGTCTGACAAGCCTATCAAACTCGTCTGTGGAGCGCATTACGCGCGTTCGGAACGCTATCTCCCGTCTCAAAGGAGAGCGGTTCATGCACACCTACCGGGCAGCACTCGTCGGGTGCGGACGGATGGGGGCATTCATCGACAACGAGGTCGCCGGCCGGGGCAGCACTATCCTGCCCTACTCCCACGCCGCCGGGTACGAGGCCTGCGCCCGCACCGACCTGGTGGCCGGCTCCGACATGCGCAGCGATGTGCTCGACAAGTTCGGCGAGCGGTACGGCGTCGCGCCGGAGCACCGCTACACCGACTACGAGGAGCTGATCCGGACCGAGCAGCCGGAGATCCTCAGCATCGCGACCCAGCCGCATCACCGCGCGGCCGTGGCTCACTACGCGATCGAGCACGGTGTCCGAGCTCTCTACGTTGAAAACCGCTCTGCGCGTCGATGGCCGAGGCCGACGCTCTCCGTACAGCGGCCGAGCGCAACAACGTCATCGTCAACATGGGGACGAACCGGCGCTGGGACCCTGGCTTCGCGGCGATGCGCGCGGCGATTGCCTCCGGCGACTACGGGCGGCTCGTGACCCTGGCCACATTCCACCGGGCGACGCTGTTCAACACGGACTCCCACTGGGTCGACACGCTCCGTGTCCTGAACGGCGATGCGCCGGTCGAGTGGGTCCAGGCCTATATGGAAGATGGCGATCAGGCGATCGTCGGGGATCAGGTGATCGCCGATCCGTACACCCAGGGCACGATCGCGTTTGCCAACGGGGTGATGGCCCATCTCATCTCCACGCCGGGTGCCCCCGCCCATCATGCCTACTGCGAGAACGCCGAGATCGTCGCGGTGTCGAACGCCCAATACGAGGTGCGCCGTCCCGGTGAGGCCACCAGCACCCTGGAGTTCTCGCCGGCCAGTTCGACGCTCCGGTTGATCGAAGACCTCGTCCATGCGCTCGACACGGGTGAGCCACCGCGCGGCGGGATCGACGCCGCCTACGCCAACACCGAGATCCTCTTCGCCCTGCTCGAATCGCACCGGCAGGGCGGGATTCGCGTGCACCTCCCGCTGGTCGATTCGCGGCTGGCATTTGAGCCGGCCAATCTGGCCCCACGCCAGCCCAAATACGCGCCCACACCAGCCTAGAATCCACGAACCGGTCCGATTTCACAGGCCGCTGGAGGCACAGTTGAAAAAGGTTCTGGTGGTTCGTCCCGGAGAGCTGGAGTTCGTCGATCTCCCCGAACCGGAGGTCGGGCCGGGTGATGTCCGGATTAGCGTCCGCCTGTCCGGACTCAGCTCGCGCAGTGAGATCGAGCGCTACGTGCGCAATCCGGCGGGAAAGCCGGAGGAGATCGGCTACAACGTCGTCGGCGTGATCGACGCCTGTGGCGCGGAGGTCACCAGGGTCGCGCCCGGGCGATCGCGTCTATGCGGCGGTCGGGCATGCCGACGTGGCAGTGGTCGACGCAAGCAGGGTGATCAAGATCCCCGATGAGGTCGACGATGAATCGGCCTGCTTCGCCTACCTGCCGACGCTGGGCACGCACGCTCTCCGCCTCGCCAGCTACCAACCGGGACAGTTTGTCGCGATCTCCGGTCAGGGTATCATCGGGCATACGGCAGCGTTGATGGCGCTCCACTTTGGCGCGCGGACGATCGCGATCGATCTCAGCGACGAGCGCCTGGCGCTCGCCCGGCAGGCCGGCGTTCACCTCACGATCAATCCACTCCGAGACGATGCCAAAGCGGCGGTTGCGGCGTTCTGTGGCCCGACAGGACTCGATATCGTCATCGACACCGCGTCGTCGTGGCGTTCCTTGAGCCAATCGCTCGATCTGATCCGGCCGGGAGGCCGGGTGGTGATGCTCGGCATCATCCGTGATGCCCCGACCGAGGCGGACGCGGCAGGGTTTTTCGAGGCCTACCGGCGCAACATGCACGCCAAAGAAGCATCGATTATCGGCGCGAGCAACGACCCCAACGATCCGGACGGCTCCCTGGGCCTGCGGTTTACCCGGGAGCGCAACATAGAGGAGGTGCTGAGCCACGTCGCGACGGGATCGCTCGATCTGAAGCGGTTCATTACCCATCGCTACCCGATCGGCGAACTCGAGAACGTCTACCGGCTTCTGCTCGACGGCGGTCAGGATCACCTGGGGGTGGTGTTTACCTGGCCGGCGTGAGCGGGTGAGGGACGAGATGGACAGCAACGGCGCCGCGTCATCTGATCGCTCGGACGAACGGGAGAGGAGACCCACCGTGGTAGACGCTACCTGGCAAGACCGGCTCAATGTCACCCGCCGCATGCTGCTCAAGGGAGGAGCCGGCCTCGCCGCCGCCGCTGGTCTGGCGGGGATGCCCGGACTCCAGCGCGCGGGCGCCCAGGATGCGACGCCCAAAGAGGGCGGCACGCTGACGCTCTCGGTGTCGCAGATCACCAGCAACAGCCACATGCTGCACCTGCGCCACTACGCCGGCAGCGAGAATATCTACACCCGCCTCTTCGCGAACGCCCGTTTGGTGACACTCGACCATGCCCGGACGACCTTCGTCGGCGCCCTGGCGGAGACCTTCGAGTTCAACGGTACGACGCTTGCCTTCAAGCTGCGGCCGAATCTGACCTGGCATGATGGTGAGCCCTTCACCGCGGCCGACGTCGATTTCACCTACCACATGATCGGCATCCCGGGGGTCGGGACCACGCTCTTCGGGGCATCCTTCAACGACGCGGTCGTCGGGATGAAGGAGTACGTCGAGGGCACGACCGAGCGGATCAGCGGCTTGACGGTGGTCGACGACATGACCGTCAACTTCGAGCTGTTCGAGGGGATCAACCAGACCTCGGTGCTCTCCCTCTTCAACCAGATCTGCATCGCGCCGAACCACGTCCTGAGCCAGTACCTGAATCGCGACACCGGCGCGACGCATTCTGGAGAGCCCGTGGGCAACGACGGCCGAGCATATCGGCCTCGGCCCCTTCCGGGTGATCGAGTACGTGGCCGATCAGTACATCCGCTACGAGCCG
Source organism: uncultured Chloroflexia bacterium (assembly GCA_963849635.1). GTDB lineage: Bacteria > Chloroflexota > Chloroflexia > Thermomicrobiales > UBA6265 > CAVRUD01. The sequence goes on from CAWKIA010000024.1 coordinate 402,932, forward strand.
TTCGAGAACTACTACAAGGGCAAGCCGCTCCTGGGCGAGCTGGTCTACCGCTCGTTCGCCGATGCGACCACGAATGCCGCGGCGCTCCAGAACCGCGAGGTCGATGTGGCCAGGTTGCCTGTGGCCGAGTACGCCCGGTTCCAGGACCTCGACTTCCTGACGTTCAACGAAGCGAAGTCGCCCAGCTACCAGGGCACCCCGTTCAATGCCCGCCAGCCGTACCTGAACAAGGATGTCCGCCAGGCGCTGATGCACGCGATCGACCGCGAGGCGATGCGGGAGGTGCTCTACTCAGGCGCGGTCGAAATCGTGCACACGCCGTTCGAGTTCCCGGGGTTCCGGAAAGCCCGAACCTGAAGAAGTACGAGTACGATCCCGAGAAGGCGAAGGCGCTGCTCGAATCGGGCGGGTGGGAACCGGACCGGGTGCTGCGCTGGGCGGTCGGGCAGGTCCCGGCGGATGAGGCCGGGCTGGCCTACTACGCGGCGATCAACGGATACTGGGAAGAGGTCGGGGTAAAGGCGGACTTCCAGGTCTTCGGGCAGGACTCGACCGTGCTCTGGGGCCCGGACTGGGACTTCGATCTCTACCCGAGCTCCTACCCGATCGGCCTGCCGGAGGCGATTGCGGTCCACTTCGATCCGCGCCGCGCGAGCTACGTCTCCTCTGGCTTCGACACGCCGGAGTTCGTGGCGCTCTGGGACCAGTCATACCGCGAGCACCCGACGGAGGAGATGACGTCCATCATCCACCAGCTTCAGGAGTTCATGGCGGAGGAGGCCCTGGGCCTGATGATCGTCCGCTCGCCTGATATCTGGGGGATCGACAAGCGCGTTCACGAACTCGTCCCGAACTACTTCCCCTACGAGTACGATCTGTACGACTGGGAGCTGGAGAAGGTCTGGGTCGACGAGTAGCGGGCCGTTCGTCCCGGATGGTCCCAGGCGACACGGCTCACCGCCACCCGGGGCGAATGCGGAGCGCCGTGGTCACGTTTCCCGGGGTTTCAACCCCGGGCTCAACCGACGAAGCCCCTCCGGGGTTGATCGCGTACGCGCCGCGCCGCGCCCGCCCCGGCCCAGTCCCGTAGGGACTTCGTAGGTTCAGCGCCAGGTTTCAACCTGGCGTCCGAGGGCGCCCCCTCCTCGCTCCAGAAGAGGAGGGGGCCCCAGGGGGTCATGCCGGTGCGCCAGTATCTGACACGCCGCATCTTGCTGATTCCGGTGCTCGTGATCGGGATCACGCTGCTCGATTTCGTTTTCATCAATCTGACGCCGGGCGATCCGGTGACGGCGATCGTCAATCCGAACGAGCTGGTTGGCCTGGATCCAGCGGCGGTCGAGGCGCGCCGCGAAGCGCTGGGGCTGAACAAGCCGATCCTGGTGCGCTATGGGATCTGGCTGAAGGAGATGGCGACCGGGAATCTTGGCTACTCGATGGTCAAGTCGCAACCGGTGGCGACCCTGCTGTGGACTGGTTTGAAGAACACCGTCGTGTTGATGACGCTCTCGCTCCTCATCAGCGCGATCGTGGGCGTTGTGTTTGGAATTCTGTCGGCGCTGCGTCCGCATTCGTGGGTTGACTACGTCCTGACGACCTTCGCCTTTGTCGGGGTCGGGATGCCGAGCTTTTTCTTCGCGCTGATTTTGATCTTGTTCGGCTCGCTCAAGTTTGGCTGGTTTCCGACGTCGGGCCTTCTCACGCCGGGCGACGGCTCGATCCCCGATCGGGCGCAGTACATGGTTCTACCGCTAATCGCACTGTCGATTAATGGGTCAGGCAGCATCATGCGCTACATGCGCTCCGGCCTGATCGAGGTCATGCACGAGGACTACGTCACCACAGCGCGGGCGAAGGGGCTGAAGGCATCGGCGGTGGTGCTGGGCCATGCGGTGCGGAATGCGCTCCTCCCGATCGTGACCATCCTCGGCCTGCATATCCCGGCGCTGTTTAGCGGTGCGGTGATCGTCGAGACGATTTTCAGCATTCCCGGCATCGGCATGGCCCTGGTGAGCGCGATGAACACCAAGGATTACCCGGTCATCATGGGGGGCATCCTCATGACCGGTGTGCTCGTGCTCGTCAGCAGCCTGCTGGCCGATATTGCCTACGCCTTCGTCGATCCGCGGATCCGCTATTAGCACCGGGGAGAGCGTCGGGATGGAGGTGACGATCAAGGCCCCGGCCCAGGCCATGCCGGCGCTCGCCCATGCGACCGTGCGCAAGGGACCGACCTTCTGGTTGCGCTTTCGGCGCCACAAGCTGGCGGTGGCGGGGCTGGCGTTCATGACACTCCTCGTTTTCGTCGCGGTCGCGGCGCCTATTCTCGGCACCCAGGACCCCACCAAGACGAGCCTCTCGGCGTCGCTCGAGTCGCCGAGCCGCGACCATTTTCTGGGGACCGATCTGACGGGCCGCGATATCTGGAGCCGGCTGGCATATGCGTCCCGGGTCTCGCTCACAGCCGGCGTTTGCGCAACTGCTATCGCGGTGCTGATCGCGCTGGCGCTCGGCACGCTCTCCGGCTTCTACGGCGGGCTGGTCGATATGGTGATCATGCGCTTCACCGACGTGATCATGTGCGTCCCCAGCCTGGTGATCGTGATGGCCCTGGTGGCGGTCCTTGGACCCGGCCTGTTGAACATCGTGATCGCGATCGGGGTGCTGGAATGGACCGGCTCGACCCGGCTGCTGCGGGCCCAGATCCTGGCGGTGCGGGAGCGGGAATACGTGATCGCCGGGCGGTGCATGGGCGCATCCGACAGCAGGATCATGCTGCGGCACATCCTCCCCAATGCGTTTGCGCCGGTGCTGGTCGCAGCCACCCTGCTGGTCGCCAGCGCGATCCTCACCGAAGCGTCCCTGAGCTTCCTGGGCTTCGGTATCCTGCCGCCGACATCGAGCTGGGGGGAGATGCTGAATGGAGCACGTTCGCTGACCCGGTTGCAGGAGAACCCCTGGATCTGGCTGCCGCCCGGCCTGGCGATCTTGCTGACGGTGCTGGCGATCAACTTCATCGGTGATGGGTTGAGGGACAGCCTCGATCCAAGGCAAAAGGAGAAGTAACCGTCGTGACCGCATCGAACCGCTATCGTGTGGCGATCATCGGCACGGGCCGCATGGGCGGCCTGATCGAAGACGAGATCCCCGTCGGGAGCTGGTCGAAGCCGTACGGGCATTTTCCGGCCTACGCGGCGATCCCGGAGACGACGGTGGTCGCGGTCGCGAACCGGGGCGAGGAGCGGCTGGAGCGTTTTTCGAAGCGCTTCGGCATCGACAACACGTATCTCGATTACCGGGAGATGATCCTCAAAGAGAAGCCGGACATCGTCAGCATCACGACGCCGTCGCTGGCCCGGGCCGAGCCGATCATCTTCTGCGCCGAAAATGGTGTGCGCGGGATCTTTGCGGAGAAGGGGCTGTGCGCCTCGCTGGAGGAGGCGGACCGGGTCGCCGAGGCGGTCAGGCGACATAACGTCGCATTCAACTGGGGGGCGCTGCGGCGGCATAACGACGGGTTCAAGAAGATCAGCGCGGCGATAGGCGAGGGCGCCATCGGGGAGCCGCGGTTTGCGGTGATGTCGTTCTCCTCCGACCTGATCAAGCACCATCCGCACTCGCTCGATCTGGTCGAGATGATGCTCGGTGACCCCAAGCCGCTCTGGGTGGAAGGGAATCTGGTCGAGGCGGGGGATGAGTTCGCGCCGGACCGGCCGCTGCCGACGTTTGACAAGGATGGACACAGGTTCGTGCCGCCGCCCGGCAAGGAGATCGGCGATCCCTGGGTAGGGACGTACCGGGTGAAGTACGAGGGTGGCGCGGAGGGACACTACGTCCCGGTGCCGGGCGCCTTCGAGATCGACGTGATCGGTACGGACGGACGGGCGCTAGCCTGGGACAACGGGGGCCTGTTCACCATTCGGCGATACAACCGCAAGTCGGGCCAAGTCGAGACGACGACGTACCAGCCCCAGGGCGAAAGCCCGACGATGTGCGTGATCCGGGACATCATCCGCGAGATGGAGACGGGCGAGCGCACGGCCGGCAACATCGACCGGACCATGCAGGCGGTCGAGACGCAATTCGCGCTGGCGCATTCCCACCTCCAAGGCGGTGCGCGCGTCGAGATCCCGGTGGCCGATCGTTCGCTCTACATCCCGGGCGGATGACGCAGGAGAGACTTCCTCGTGACCAAACTACGGGTTGCCCAGATCGGCGTCGCGGCGATCCACGCCCCGATGTACCGCGACAGCCTTGTCTACCTCGGGGATGAGGTCGAGATCGTCGGGTTTTTCGATCCCGAGCCGGAGTCCGAGGCCGTCCAGTCGAAGCTCAAGCCCGATGTCGCCCATGTGCCCTTCTACGCCACGGTCGACGAACTGTTGGAGCGGGCCAAGCCGGATGCGGTGATGGTCTCCGGGTTTTGCCGGGATATGCCGGGTTGGCTGCTCCAGGCGGCCGAGGCCGGGGTGCACGTCTGGGTGGACAAGCCGTTTGCGGTCCACTCAGAGCAACTTGTTCCGGTGAAGGATGCGATTGAGCGCAACAACCTCGCCTTCTCCTGCGGCTACTCCTGGCGGTTCGACCCGACCAGCCGGCTCATCAAAGAGACGTACGATGCCGGGCTGCTCGGGCGGGGGTTTGCGATCGAGATCCGCTACTTCGGCGGGAATTTGCTCGGGAGCGACCTCAGCCACTGGAGATTCGATCCGGCCCTGAGCGGCGGCGGCATTCTCAACTGGCTCGGCTGCCACTGGGTCGATCTGATGCGCTTCTGGACCGGCGCCGAGGTGACAGGCGTGACGGGCGATCGAGGCCAACGTGAGCGGCGTGCCGGTCGAGGTCGAGGACGCCGCGCTGGTCTCCCTGACGTTTGCCAACGGGATGATCGGCAGCCTGAGCATCGGCAACCTGCTGCCGACCGGATCGGAGAACACCTTCCGGCTGTTCGGGTCGCAGGGATCGGTGAGCTGGGCGCCGGTCGACGAGCGCTGCACAGTCGTCAGCACCCATCCGGCGTGGGAGGCGGCGCCACGGCGAGTGTTCGAGATTCCGAGGGCCAAGCTGCCCGGGTACGGCGGTGCGGGGGCGGCGCTGCTGCGGGCCTTCTTCGGTGCGATCCGCGGTGAGGGGCCGAGCGGGTTCGTCATCGACGACGCGATCACCTCGTTGCGGATCATCGAGGCCGCGCACGAATCGGCGAGGACGGGTCGTATCGTTAGGCTTTCGCCGGGGGCGTAACCGGCACCGCTATGCAGCTTTGCCGTGGTTCCTCATGCCTGCGTCGACGGCACCCGCCGGCGCGGGGAGGCCCCAATGGACAAATCGACGCCTCCATGGACAATGGACAGGGGACAGTACGCAGTCCCGGGAGGCGGTCACGATGCCAACGGAGCGCGCTGCCGTGGTCGCCGGAGAGGAGACGGGCGAGGCCGGGTGGTTCTCGGCCAAAGCCGCGGCGGCCGTTATCGGCGTCAGCCAGCGCACGATCCGGCGCGGCATTGTCCGGGGTGTCCTACCCGCCACCAAGCGCGCCGGCGTCTACCGGATCGCGCCAGACGATCTCGCCCGCTACCGGGAGCGGCACGGCGGCGCGGACGAGGTCCGGCATCTCCCCGTCCCAGCCCGGCCGGATCCGGTGCCCGACTTCATCCCCGCACCCGGGATCCTGCCCTCCTCTGACCTGCCCCGTCCGCTAACGCCCTTGATCGGCCGCGCGCGTGAGCTCGCTACGGCGACGGCGGTATTGCGAGACGGTGTCCGGCTCCTGACCTTGACTGGTCCCGGTGGCGTCGGCAAGACGCGTCTGGCCGTCGCGCTTGCCGAGGCAGTGGCAGCCGGACTTCCCAGACGGCGTCTGGTTCGTGCCCCTGGCGCCGGTCCATGACCCCGCCCTAGTCGGCGCCACGATCGCCGGGGCGCTCGGCGTGCGGGAGACCGGTGAGCGCCCCCTCACCGTCGGACTGCGAGCGTTCCTGCGCGACAAGCGTTCCCTGCTGATTTTGGACAACTTCGAGCACGTGCTTGAGGCGGCGCCGCTGGTGACGGAGTTGCTGGCCATCTGCCCACAGCTGGCGATGCTTACCACAAGCCGGGCCGTGCTGCACCTGAGTGGCGAGCACAATCTTGTCGTACCGTCGCTGGCGCTGCCTGATCTCGCGCGGCTGCCCTCCCTCTCTGTGCTGATTGAGACGCCGGCAGTGCGTCTGTTCGTCGCACGGGCGCGGGCGGCGCGGGATGATTTCACGCTCACCGACGACGATGCGGCAGCGGTCGCACAGATCTGCCACCGACTGGACGGGCTACCGCTGGCCATCGAGCTGGCGGCGGCACGGAGCCGAATGCTGCCACCAACCGCGCTGCTGGCGGGGCTGGAGCAGCGGCTGCTGCTCTTGACTGGCGGCCCGCGCGATGTCCCGGCCCGCCTGCAGACGATGCGCGACGCCATCGCCTGGAGCCACGACCTCCTCTCAGAGGAGGACCAAGCCCTCTTCCGCCGCCTCGCCGTCTTTGTCGGCGGCTTTACGATCGAGGCGGCCGGGGCCTCAGCCTTGACCCCCTCGGTTTCCCCTGTCGTGCTCGACGGCCTCGCCTCCCTCGTCGACAAGAGCCTCATTCAGCTCAGCACTGGGAATCCAGAGATGCCCTCCGGGCACAGCGTTCGCTACGTGATGCTGGAGACGGTCCGCGAGTTCGCGCTGGAGCAACTCGCGAGCAGCGGCGAAGAGGAGGTGACGCGGCGGCGGCACGCGGCCCACTTCCTGGCCCTGGCGGAGGAGATCCGCCCGACGCTGTCGGGACGAGAGCAGGGTCCGTCCTTCGCGCGTCTGGCGGCCGACCACGACAATCTGCGGGCAGCGCTCCGCTGGGCGGAGACAAGCGGCGAGACGACGACTGTTGTGCAGCTGGTCGTCGCGCTCTGGCGCTTCTGGACAGTCCGTGGCCACCTGCAGGAGACGCAGGACCTCCTTGAGCGCGTGCTCGCCGCCGCGGAGGGGGGAGGAGTTCCCCGTGCTGCGCGCCGAAGCGTTCTTCTGTCTCGGGCGCCTGGTCGCGCGCCACCGCGACTTCGCCCGGGCGACCGTCCACCTCGAGGCTGCGGCGGCGCTCTGGGAGGACCTGGGCGATTGGGCCGGCGTTGCACGCGCGACGTTCGTCCTCGGCGGCCTCGCCGAGTCGGTCGGCGACGACGACCGGGCCACCGCGCGCTACGAGGCGGCGCTCGCCCTCCACCGCCGCCTCGGCGACAGGCGGATGACGGCGCTGTCCCTGGAGAATCTGGCCGATGCTGCCTACCGGCAGAGCCGGCTCGAGCGAGCGGCGCCGCTCGCCGAGGAGGCCCTCGCGGCGAGCCGGGCGGTCGACGACACCGCGATCCTGGTCCAGGCGTTAGTTGGGGCCGCCCAGGTCGCCCTGTCCACAGGCGACCTGGGCGGCGCGGGTCAGCTTCTGCGAGAGGCACTGACGCGGGGCGAAGCGCTGGGCTTCCGGATGGGCATCGCCGATGCGCTGGCGGGCTGCGCTGCGCTCGCCGCAGCCAGTGGGCAGGCGGAGCGGGCGGCCCAGCTGCTCGGCGCGGCCGACGCGATCCTGTCGGATATCGGCGAGCCGCTCATCCTCCACCACGCGCAGCGGGCGCGCACCGAGGCGGCGACGCGCACCGCACTACCGACCGAAGAGTTCGTGGCGGCCTGGTCGGCCGGTCAGACGCTGGCGGGGGCAGACGCCATTGCCGACGCGATCGCCGTGACCATGACGGTAGCCATGCCAGGTACCGAGCCGGCGCCCATCGGCGCTCCAACCGCGCTCGCTCTCCTGACGCCGCGCGAGCTTGAAGTCCTGCGCCTGCTGATGAAGGGCCTGTCGGACAAGGAGATCGCCGCCGCCCTCGGGATTGCCCGTGCCACCGCCACCAAGCACGTCGAAGCGATCCGGGGCAAGCTCGGCTGCCCCTCCCGCACCGCCGCGGCCGCATATGCCGCCCGCCACGGCCTCGTTTGACGACCTGAAGCCACCCTCAAGCCGACCTACGAATTTCTTCGTATATGTGAGTCGCTTCGCCCTGTCAGCGCCATGGACGTTCGCGCCGCGCGATCAGTTCCAGCAGAACCGGGTTCGATGCGTCCATTGTAGAGGCCGCGCCGCTCACCGGGGACTGACTCCTGCCCAAGTACGCAGTTTTCCGTACGCCGTTTGGGGCGATGGGGAGAGAAATCGGCATAGACAGGCCCGCCCCCATCCCTAGCATTCGAAGCAGTCTAGCTATCAGGTGGCCGGCGACCGTGGAGGCATGGGCCTGCCGGGGGAACCGCCTTCACACCTTTCGACCGGCGGCGCAGGGGAACATGATGGACGGACATCGCTTCGACGACCTGGTTCGGCGGCTCGCGGCCGGGACTTCCCGCCGCGGACTCCTCAAGGTGGCCCTGGCCGCGGTGGCCAGCGGGGTGGGCGGTGGGAGTAGCATTCGCCGTGCCGGAGCCGCGCCAAAGGTTGGGATCTGCCACCGGACCGGCTCTGCCACCAATCCCCTGGTCTACATCGAGGTCGACGACAGCGCGGTCCCCACCCACCGGGCACACGGCGACGCGATCGGCGTCGATTTGTCATCGGACGTCACCAACTGCGGCGCGTGTGGCGTCGTCTGCCCGGCCGCGACTGACCCCTGCCAGGTGGTGGCGTGTCTCAACGGAACGTGCGGCTTTGTGGCGGCGGCGAGGGGCACGGTCTGTCGCCCCGCGGCCGGGCCGTGCGACGTCGAAGAGGTCTGCGACGGAATCGCGCTGTCCTGCCCGGCCGACGCCTTCCAGCCCGCCGCTCAGGTGTGTCGCCCGGCGGCCGGTCCCTGCGATCTGGTCGAGACCTGCACCGGCAACTCCGCTGGTTGCCCCTCTGACGGGTTCCAGCCGACCTCGGTCCAATGCCGGGCGGCCGGTTGCACCGGCGGTGTGGCCACCCTGCCGGCGAACTGCCCCGGCGACGGACCGGAGTGCCCGGCGGAACAGACCCAGACCTGCGGTGCCTTCGCCTGCGGGCCGACCGGCTGCCACACAACCTGCACCGACGATACCCAATGCGCCGCCGGCCACCACTGCGACGACGACGGGCAGTGCCTCCCCGACGAAGGGCTCGGCATAGCCTGCGATGAGGACAGCGACTGCCAGAGCGGGTTCTGCGTCAACGGCGTCTGCTGCAACGAGCGGTGCGATGGCGCGTGCTTCGAGTGCACGGCGGCGACCGGCGGCATCTGCACAACGGCCTCCAACGAAACCGCCTGCGGACCGGACCGGATCTGCTGTGGGGGCGCCTGCTGCACCGCCGGCGAGACGTGCGATGGCGTCACCTGTCAGGCCACCTGCACTGAGCTCGGGCAGACCTGCGCCGATGAGGCAGAGTGTTGTCAGGACGGCATCGCTATCTGCGATGGCGTCTGCTGCCTTGTACCCGGAGAGAGTTGCGACGACGCCGACGACTGCTGCAGCGCGTCCGACTGCCAGAATGGGTTCTGCTGCAAGACTGCAGGGGGAAGCTGCGAATCTATCGACGACTGCTGTTTCTCCGAGTTCGACGGCGAGTGCCGCGTCGATCAAACGGGATCCGGAGGGGGCACGTGCGTGCTCTTCTGCCTTCCGTCGGGCGACCCGTGCACCACCAGCGGCGAATGCTGCGGCGGTGACGAGTGCGTCGACGGTACCTGCCAGTTCGTCTGTCAGGAGGCGGCCAGCCTGTGCCATTCGGTGGGCGTTTGCTGCGTGGGGTTGGATTGCGACCACGCGTACACCGATACCCTGCTCAACGATCCCCTCCGTTGCTGCCGAGCGCCCCAGAGCAGTTGCGACTTCCACGCGGAATGCTGCAATCCTTCGACGGGCCCGCTGCCCGAAGATCGGGTGGACGCGGTTTGCAGCGAAGGGATCTGCTGCGTGCCGCCCGGATTCGAGTGCGTTACCGCCGGGGACTGCTGCGGGGGAAGTCAATGCGCCGTGAATCAGCGCGAGGCCTTCTACCAGCACGGAGACCGGGTGATCACAACCTGCTGCCGGCCCGCCGGCGCACCGTGCGGACCCGGGCCCCAAACCCCGAACGGTCAATGCTGCAGCGGCTTCTGCGAAGGCGGATTCTGCGCGGACCGCATCTGCATCCCAAACGGGCTCCCGTGCGATGAGCAGGACGATGGCTGTTGCGGCAGCTGCCTCGGGGGGACGTGCTTCCCCCACGGGACGATCTAGTGGTCAGTCTCGCCTGAATAGCGCAAGTCGGCTCGTAGGGGCGAGGCACATGCCCACCGACTAAGAGCCTGCGCCAAAAGGTGAGCGGTCCGGTCGCATAGGCAGCGGGAACGGAGTGCTCAATCATACGGGAAGGTCTTCAGGCTTTCCGTGTGAAGGAGCGACCCCGTGCCCGCCGTCTCATCATCCATCATCGAGCCCATCTGGGACCAGTTCTCTGCCCTGCTGCCTTCCGGCCCGGTGGCCCACCCGCTCGGCTGCCATCGCCCACGGATCGCCGGACCGTGTGGTGTTCGACAAACTCGTCCAGGTCCTAGTCTTCGGCTGCGCCTATCACCGATCGCCGACGCCACCTGCTCGGCAACCACGCTACGCCGGCGCCGGGACGAGTGGATCGCGGCCGGCGTTATGGACCGCCTGCACGGGCTGGTGCTAGCCGCCTACGATCGCATGATCGGGTTGGCGCTGGGCGACATCGCCATCGACTGCTGCATCACCAAGGCACCGTGCGGTGGCGAGGTGAGCGGGCCGCAGCCCCGTGGATCGCGGCAAGCAGGGGCTCAAGCGCTCCGTCGCCGTGGACGCCGCCGGCATCCCGCTCGGTGGGATCGCGGCGCCGGCCAACCGGCACGATTCGCCCCTGTTGGAACCGACGCTCGATGCACTGGAGATCGACATGGGCCGATGACGGTCCACCTGGATCGTGGGTACGATTCCGGGGTCACCCGCCAGCGGCTGGCCGCCCGAGGCATCTGGCTGCCGAGATCGCCGCGCGGGGCGAGCCGGCGCCGGTAGCCGCGGGCCAGCGGTGGGTGGTCGAGCGCACCAACGCCTGGACCAATGCGCACAAGAAGTTGGTCTGGTGCACCGAGCGCCGGGCTGCCGTCATCGCGTTCTGGCTCGCCTTCTCGGCGGTGATCGTCAACGTCGGGCGCCTCGTCCGCGAGGCGTGGACCCGCTACCGGTGGGATACCCGACCCAGCCGCAGACCCTGAAGCGGCCTATTGGCGCAAGCTCTAATTCATCGTAACCACAACCTGTTGTGGTATGGCGTCGGGCAAACGCGGAACGATGGCGACGACGGGACCGATGGCGCGACCGGGAGAGGCCACCGAGTCCTGCAAATCTCGGCAATCCTGAGCGACGCGACGGTGCTTACCCACAATTAGTTGGTCCAGGTGGGCACATGCCTCGCCCCTACGCCGGACGACCCGGCGCGAATCACCTTTGTTGATGATCGAATCCGGGCCACACGCGTCGACACGAACAGATGGTGGGACGGGCCGATGCCGGGCACGCGTTAATTTGCTGGTCTACCTCCATGCGATCGGCCGCCGGTTCAAGTATGGTCCTCTAGAACCAGGGCAGGAGTCGTACGTCCTCGGAGCAAGGGAGAGTTTGTGGCGACCGTCTTCATCCACAAGGTGATGTCGTTGGATGGATTCATCTCGAAGCCGGACGAAATGGATTACGCCTGGATGGGCAAGTACGGCTCTGGCGGTGAGATGCCCATGAGGATGATGGGTGAGATCGGCGCAGTGATCCAGGGCAACAAGGGGATTCGCGACGGCACGATGTCGGAGGACACGCTGCCCTATTGCGGCCTGAATGCGGCGTAATTCATCGAGCCGCACCGGCGGGTCATGGACGGCGAGGTGCTCGACCACGAACTACCTTGAGTAGCTGGTTCAGTCGCGACCGACTTGGACGCCGTCGGATCTGGCGGGATGCAGCCAGTTGGCGACAGCGACTTACGCTCGATTGTCGATCGCCCGCCTTCCCTCCATAGTGGCTCGCGCACAATGGCCGTCAACTGGGCCAATTCGTCACCCCACCTTGAGTTCCAGACTCTTTTTCGTCGCTCCACGGTGGATCCGTGATGTAGCTCGCCGCCATTCGTCCATTGCTGGCAGTGACATATCGCCGTACATCGGCCTCAACCAGCTTCATGTGCTCGACATTGTCGTGATTCGTGTTGTCCTCGAACGTTGAAGAGCTGTTAAACCAGAAGGTGAACTTCCCCTCTGCACGAGGATTTGGGCTCCGTAGATCGGCCGGGCCGATGCGAGAGTCGACAATCGCTTTTAGGATGCGAAGGTCTGGGTTCTCGTGCGCCCCGTTCGCACAAAAGACGTAGTGATCGGCGGTAATACGTCTGCAGAATTCAGGGTCAAGGTTGTGTTCCGAACCATGATGCTGAACTTTCAGCACGTTCACGTGCAGCAGCCCGTTGTTGTCCAGCTTTCCCCATTCGGTCAGGCCATTGAGGACGTCTTGACCGTGGCCGTCGCCAGTTAGGAGCAGGCTCGCCCCATCTTCCTCAACGAGAAACATGAGCGAGGCGAGATTCGGAGGCGTCACATTTCTCCGATCGCCAAGTTGGTCTGACAGGGCCAAGAGCTCTCGCCGCAAACGTTCAAATTCGTTGGTCGTGAGCCGCCTCTCGTCTGCCCGCCGCTCAGCCTCTAACTCTTTCACCTTGGCCTTGTGGGAGTCGATCCAATCGTCCCAGTCTTTCTTGAGCCTGTCCAGATCCTCTTTGAACGGACCAATCGGAAAGAACGTCATCGAGCCGACGCGCGATTTCTTGAGCGACGCCTTCTTGCCCCGCTCGATATACATCAGACCACCGTCATGGTTCGGGTTGAGTTTCCAATTGAGCTGCTTTGAACCGAGCCGATTCGTCAGCTCGATCCCCTGGGGAACGCTCGTAACGAGATCGCGAAGTTCTAGCGCTGCAGCCCGCAGCGAGTCCTTCTCGGATGCCGCAAAAGCGGTCGCGGCCTCGATCAGCACGGACTGAACCGGTCCGTCGGCCTGAGGAACGATCGCGGCGAACGCGTTGTACCAAATCTTTTCGACCGCCGGCGGGCGAAGGACCGTTGTTGGCTTCTTGAACCCATCGGTCGCATTGCCAGTGCCCTTGTCGATCCCCTGGGCCGCGTGGATGTCGAACACCTTCCAAAGAAATGACTCGTTCGCCAACTCGAGGATCCCGCTGATGTGGTCCTCGTCGATATGCGATACGTAAACGACGTCGATCTTGCCACCCGCGGCCTGCAGACGCGCCAACGCTGGCGAAACGTAGCGCCGGTACGACGATGCCATACCGCCGTCGATCAGCACTCGTTTGTCATTCTTGCTCGTCAGGAGCAGGCAGTCCCCTTTGTTAGATGGATAGACTGTGAGTTTCATCGTTTCGTCCGATCCGTTCGTTCGCCAACAAGCTTGGCCTCACGCAGGCATGCACTGGGATCGATCACCCCAAACCCAGCGTCGTTACGCCAAACGTAGTCGCCGCCCGGGAGGGGTCTTGAGGTGCTCTGCAAAATCCCCACGATCTGAGCCGCGGTCAGGTTCTTGTTGACACCGAGCATCAGACCGGCAACGCCTGCCACGTAAGGTGATGACATGCTCGTCCCGCTCATCGCCAGCCACTCGGCGTTCCCCGTGGCAAATCCCTTTGCCGCCACGATATCGGTGCCCGGCGCCCCGACGTCCGGTTTGAACCGGCCGTCCCGCGTCGGACCCTGGCTGCTCGTGATATTGATTCGCGTTTGAACGTCGTCGTAGTTGGCGACCGAGATGATCCGATGGCCACAGGCCAAGGAGCTGACCGTCGAATTGTCGACGAACGAGCCCTCCGCCAGGTACGACGGGAAGCTCCAGGCCTGGCTCGGTCCGAGGCGACCAATACGGCGAGGGTCGTCACGCTCGATCCAGCCGTGATAGCTCCCGTCACGCACTTCCTGCCCGGTCAACCGCACTTGCCACGTCCCAGGCGGAATGCCAATTACCCCTGCCGGGTCCATGAAGGGCGAGAGGTAGATTGAGATGTAGTTGGAGCCGTTGATCGGATGGTAGAGCTCGTTATAGATGCTGACGAAGCTCTTGCGTGGCTTGGGCAGTTGCTGATTTTCGACGAACTCGCCGGGAGCGATCGGGCCAATCCATTTTCCACCTGGTGGCCGAATCTCCACTTCGAATCGATCCTGTGAGCTGTACCAAATTTCCATCTCATTCTCAGAGAGATCTGAGATGCCGTCGCCGACGACGACCCAATCGATGACGCTGTTCAGACCGCGCGATGCGACGCGTCCACTCGTATGAATCCGGCCCATGACGTAGCCGATGTCTTCCGGTGAGGCGGCCGCCTCTTGACCCGCGTTGCCGGCGGCAACGGTGACGCAACGGCCGGGAATGGCTATCGCGTTGTCAATCCACCGGGATATCGTGCTACTCGCGTCGTGAGCGTGGCCGTTTGTCCCGAGGCTGATATTGATGGAGATTGGGAGATCCATCTCGTCGGACAGGTCCATCAAGTAGTCGACGGCGTGGGCGAGGCGGGTCGAGTCATAGAAGGTGCGTCGGCGTTCCTCATCCTCTGGAGGGAGTGAAATGAGGACGGCCGCAATTTGAGCCTTCTTGCAGATGCCGCGGCTCCCGGCGGCAATGCTGGCGACATGCGTACCATGCGCTCCCTCGACCATTTGGGATTGCGGTTCAAGTTCCCAGGCTGGGATCCCGTTCGCCGCTCCGTCTATGATCGCCCGATTGAGATCCTTCTGCCGAAAATGCGCGCCGTAGCCAAACGCAACGGGTGGATCGCGGACGTCTCCACCCTGATCCCAGATTGCGACGAACCGAGTGCCGCCTTTGCCATCCGAGAAGTCCGAATGGGCGAAGTCGAAACCGTGAACATCGATCAGTCCAATCAGGACCTCCTCGCCGTCCTTGTGTCTGGCTTGATCCGGGAAACTCCACCGGCTCTTGGCTGGAACTCCCGGCTTTCCCCGAGTTCGTGGGGGTGTTGGCGCGGCCAAGGGTTCGCCAAGGCTGACATGGGTAATCTCTCTCGGTTGAACAATCTCACCCAAATCGGCAAGCGGAATCTCCGCGACCACCATGCCGCCGCGGCGACGTATCCGCCGTCCCGTTGCAGGTAGCGGCAGAACATCGCTGTCCTTAACCGCATCGCTCAACTCGACGAATACGCTGACTATGACCTCGTCGGTAAGTTGCCTGTTCCAATCCGCACGCTTGCCGATGTCATCCTGGATACTGAGCGTTTCTTCGATTCGTTCGTTCGCAGAAGGATCGTCTGGAGCTACTTCCGCGAGGGCCACGGACGAACTGCATTCGGAGCGGACTTTATTCACGGATGTACTGCCGTTGTAGAACATCCTCAGCTTCGGCTGAAGCGTGCGCGAATCAAGGGAACGACCTTCGGACGCATTGGCCATGGATGCAATCCTTCCTTGGAGCCCCGTGCATTGCGTAGTTGCTGTACGTTGCGGGAGTCGTTGCGAGCTTCATTGCGGTTCGGGCTCGGGCCGGGTGACCAGAAAGCAGGGCGTCCGAGCGCGCGGGCTTCGGCAGGTGAGACGGGTGCGGTGATCGCGGCGACGGCCACCTTAGAAGGCGATGGTCCAGCCTTCGCGGGCCGCCTGCTGCCGGGTGTAAGAGACGCCATGCACTTTCAGGCCGGGCGGATCGAGCAAGGTGATGATGCCGCCCTGGTTGCCGAGTTGGACCGGTGATGTCACACGCACGACCAGCGTCGCGCCGGCCGCGATCGTGCCGGAGAGACCCTGCTTGTTCTTGTTCCGGTCCGCGATGGTCCAGCCGGTCAGATCGATCGGGGAGGCTGAGGTATTGAGCAGGGTGACAGTCTCGGGCTCAGGCGCCGGGCCAGATGGGTTGACCAACGCCGCCACGATGCGGACAACGAGGTCCGGCTCGCTTCGGCCCGATCCCGCCGACCCCCGGGCGAACCGGCCCGGTGGGCGTTGCTGGCTCGATCCGAGTACCGGTACCTTCCTGGGTGTGCCAGGTCTGCGACTGGAACTTGAGGAAGACGCCGACCCAGCGCTGCTCGCCGGGGAAGTGCAGGAGCAGGGCGCCATCCTGCCAGACCCCATCTTGCGATGCGAAGTCGGGGTGATTGCCCTGGTTCATATGGATGTCGTGGATCCCGTTGCCGGGGAGGAAGCCGAAGATCTTGTCCTTCTTGCCGTCCTCCGGCCCCCAGCGCTCGCCGAAGGCATAGACGAGCGCGTCTTCATCAGCCATCGCCGCCTGGACGTGCTTGTCCAACTCCTCGTTCAGGTCGTTGTTGAGCCCGGGAATATCGAAGGCGAGGGGGCGCATGCGCGTGCGGTCGAAAAGATTGCCGCGGATGAAATCCAGCGCTACGCCACCGGGCTGGTTGTCGAGGAGGGTGAAGCCGGGGGCAAGGTCCGGCAGGAGAGCGGTGACAGGGTGCACGAAGGCGGGATCGACAAGGTACTCCAAATCGGAGGGGGCGAGTTGCGATTTCACATTGACGGCGATGCGGTAGTCGGTGTCGTCGTCGATGAGGTGGACCTGATAGTGGGGGTTGTTCGCGTGGGCCAATCGCCGCTGGATGGCCCGCCCTTTGAGGACGCCGTACCTATTGAGCGGCATAGCACGAACCTTTCTCAAGCGCCTTCGCTTGACTCTGATGCCCGAGGATCGATCGCGGGCGGGTGCGCGACGTACGAAAACAGTGTGCGGCCGAGGACGTGGCTCCCTCGCTGTCGAGCCGCCGGGAAGAGTTTTCGCCGCTGCCTGGCGGCGAGTCGATCCGATGACCGCTTAGTGCGCTGGATGATGTCCAGCACTTTAACAGGGCGATCGACGATTAGATATTCGTAGATCTACGTATCTTCTGTGCGCGAAACGCTTAACAGACAGCAAGGGGAAATTGTTGTCTCTTGATTAACACCGTTTGTTTCGACCTGGCGGGCAGGAACTTCGATACCTAGGACGCAGATCATCGACTGAGAGGTCGATGTGGCGTAGTGATGTATACGTTGGGGCAGGGCGAACAGATTCACCGCTGACACATGTCTGGCGTATGTCGCAGGGGCCGCCAGGTGTTTGGCGATTCATAGTAGGAGGAAGGGAATAGACGTGGCGACCGTCTTCATCCACAAGGTCATGTCGTTGGACGGGTTCATCTCGAAGCCGGACGAGATGGACTATGCCTGGATGTTCGCGTACGGCTCCGGTGGTGAGATGCCCACCCGGATAATGGGCGAAGTTGGAGCGGTGATCCAGGGTAACAAGGCGTTTCGGGACGGCACGATGTCGGAAGAGACGCTTCCCTATGGCGGGCTGGATGCAGCGCAGTTCATCGTGACCCACGACGCCCGCGAGCCAGTCGTATTGGGCGGGCTGACGTTCAATTTCGTCACGGACGGTATTGAGCGAGCGGTGGAGCTGGCCAGAGAAGCGGCAGGGGAAAAGCGCGTTGCCTTGTTGGGTGCCAGCATCGCCCAGCAGTGCCTGAAGGCCGGACTCGTCGATGAGATCATCATCCACCTGGTGCCGGTGATTCTGGGGGAAGGGATCAGCCTCTTCGACCATCTGGGCACCGAGATCGATCTGCGGCGGGAAGAGATCGACGCAACCGACCAGGTCACCAGCCTGCGCTTTAGCGTTCTATCTCGAACTGGGTAACGCCGCGGTGCCGATAGCCAAGATCCGAGATAAGCTGACGGCTGAGTGCTGAGGACGTTCGTTCTCACGTCGCACGTCACACGCCACACACCTCACGCTATCGGGAGCCGCCGTGTACATCACCCTCCTCTTTGACGTCGAAGACTTCATCGATCCCGAGTCCGACAACGCCGCCCGGACCATCGCCGACCTCCTGACCGACGAGGGCGTCCGCGCCACCATGTGCATCGTCGGCGAACGCGCCCGCCAGTGGCGCGACCGGGGCCGCACCGACGTCATCGCCGCCCTGGGCCGCCACGACATCGGCTACCACACCAACCTCCATAGCATCCATCCGGTCATCGCCGAGTACAACGAACACCTCGATTGGGAGGCCGGCATCGCGGAAACCCTTCGCCGCGAGGAGCCCGGCGTCCGCGCGGTGCGCGACGTCTTCGGCGTCACCCCTTCGTGCTGGGGCCATCCCGGCCGTTCCTGGGCGCCCCAGGCCGTCGCCGCCATGCCCCGCCTCGGCATCGCCGCCGAGGTCTACGCCTACACCCAGGTCCCCAACGGCGATGTCCACCGCTTCGCCGACGCCATCGCCTATCCGGACGGTCCCCAGGTCATCGATCGCTACCTCGCGGACACCCCACGGTGGCAAGAGGACCTCAGACACACCGTCGTCGAGCTCGCGGACCGTCGCGACGCCGGTCACCAGTGGGCCCAGGTCTTCCTCGGCCACCCCACCCGCATCCTGCACGAGGAGTACTGGGACGTCCCCAACTTCACCGCTGGCCGCAACCCCTCACCCGAAGAATGGGTGAAGGCCGCCCGCAAGTCCGACGCCGACCTCGCCACGGCCCTGCACAACCTCCGCCTCACCATCCGCGCCCTCAAGTCCCTGCCCAGCATCGAGATCCGCACCATCCGCGAGATGAACGCCCTCTTCAACGACGCCAAACTCGAACCCCTCACCCCCGCCGAACAAGCCTTCGTCGCCCCCGAGATCGACCGCACCGTCGCCACCGTCGCCCGCTGGGGCATTCACCATCCCAACTTCGACACCACCAACCTGCAATCCCTCACCCGATCCCACCTCTCCTCCCTGGCCCGCCTTCGCCTCGATCGTTAGAGGAACCGGCCCCTCACCGCGCGGTTGCTCCCGGGGTCCGTTGCCTCAGGAGACGGCTGACTCCACAACCAGGCGATCGCCTGCCCGCAGAACCAGTGGCGCCGCGAACTCGATCCTGACCCCGTCTTCACCGAGGGTCGTGTTCGCAGCCACCGCGCTCTCGCCGCGCTTAGCCCGAACCTCGCCGCGATCTATCGCGCCCAGGGTCAACGAGCTCAGCCGCAGCTCACCATACGTGCAGGAGATCTCGGCTCGCATCCCGACGCCCTGCGATGTCTGGGCAAACGTTCCCCAGCCCGTCCCCAGGATGAACGGAGCCCGATACGTATCAGCCGAACGGTCCACGGGTGCAAACCGCAACGCCCCACTTGTCGCGTCGAAGCGGAACCCTGACAACGCCTCCAACACCGACCAGCCCGCCATCGCCCGGGCGTAGTGATCGCCGCACTCGATCTCGTTGTAGGGATTGCGGCGGCGCCCGTCGTAGCGCTGTCGCAGCGCCGCCACAATCGCCAGGCCCTCATCGACCATACCTTCGATGATGCAGTGGGCCCCGACCTGGTACTCGATCCCAGTCCAGACTTCGTCGCAGTAGCGCACCGGCACGTCCGGCCGCCCACCTTGCGGCCAGGTGCAGACCAACACCCCGCTGTCATCCCGGTCGGCAAAAACTCGATAGTCGTGATCGAACCCCGAAAAGCCCTCACGCACGTTGTGGCGCACGATCGAATTCAGGGTTGCCTTGACATGCTCCTCCGGCAGCACATGGCCGAGATCCAAGAGGTGCGCCCACCACTGTCCGAACAACTGGTCGGCAAGACACCCCGTCCCGAACTGGTCTTCCTGAGGCTCCGACTCGTCCAGGATCTGGATGTAGTACTCCCCGTTCCAAAGCAACTCGTCGTAATTCTTGGAGCCAGCGACGAACCGCTGCCGCAGCGTGGCAGCAAAGTCCGGTTCGCTCTGGAGCTTCGCCATCTCCTCGCCGGCCCGCAGCGCCGCCAGCCAGAGCGCCCCGATGTACATGTTTGGGCCGTAGAAGGCGATATCGTAGGTGTTTGGCTGCTCTCCTTGCAGCACGCCGTCGCCGTCCTCATCCCACTTTGCCAGGGTATAGGTGAGCAGCTTCTTTACCCGTGGCCAGAGGCGATCCAACCAGGCCGCATCGCCGCTAACGCGCACCTCGCGATAGGTCTTGAGGACGGTTCCCAGCATCCCATCCAGGGCCGGGTTGGTCGGTCCCCCGATCGGCTCGTCCCACATCTGTTTGAGATACAAGGGCGCAAGCGCGCGGTGAGGGACGTACCCCTCCGGCGCCTGGACCTGCTCTAAGTCCGTCTCCCGCATCGACTGCTCTAGGTTGGGGAAGAGTTTCGCCAGCGCCATCTCGTAGTTCCAGACGTGGGTGCAGTTCAGCGGGCAGGAGCCGCCGAAGGTCCCGTTCCACATCCCGGTCGAGGCGCCCAGCGACCCCTCGAAGCCGAAGAACTTGCCATCTTCGGTCCAGAACGTTGTTGGGCTGCGCATCAGGCTGCCCTGTGCCGCCAGCGTTTCCACCAGCCAGGCAGGCAGGGTGCTGTCCGCCAGGGTCTGCTCCCAGGTGCGCGAATCCGCCTCAAGCCGCTCCCGCTCGCGCAGCATGTAGTCGGTGACGTCGACCGCGTCGCCGAACCGGGCCGCGTAGGCGTTGCCCAGCCAGAAGCGGCTCCGGCCGAAGGACCGGCCCTGGGCGAACTGGTCGAAGTTGAGGTAGCGGTTCGGGGAAGTACCAGGCCATCGCGAACGTGATCTGCGCCGTCGCCCCCGGCTTCAGCCAGAACGGCACCGCCAGCCCGCCGTTCCAGGTCGTCCCAACCGGGCTCGGCCCGACCGGGGTCACCGGCGCATTGCGGTGCGACCGCTCCTTCGAGAAATCCCGGCCAGCCAAGCCGCGATCCAGATTGAACCCCTCCAGGAAGCGCAGAAATTGCTCCGGTGCCGCCCAGCGCTCGTAGGGCCGCGCATGCTCGGAAAATGCCGTCAGCACCATCTGCCCCGCCCCGGGATGATCGTCCGGCAGAGACGGGTTGTCCATCACGATCGAGGTCGAACCTGGCCGCTTCCTCAATCGGTTCGTATTGCCGCCGTAGAGCGGATTCTGGTTGCCGGTGATCGGCGTTAATCCGTCCCAACCGACCGCGTTCTGCAGCGATCGCCGCCAGGCAACCGTTGACCTCATACCTGCCCGAATTGCGCACGTTGAAGGTAAAGAGGATGGCAGGCAACCCGCTCGCCGCCGCGTCCAGAGGCACGAACGGCGAAAGCGCCTCCAACTCGACCTGGATCGGCAACTCGCCGTCCTCGTACCGCACCCGTGCAAACGGATACGCTCCCCGAAAGACCGTCCGATCTACCCCTTGTCCCACCTCGAGGAGCCGGAGTTGGTCCGCCGGAATCTCGTCGTCGGTCACCAGCGGCGTCGGGTCGGGCGATCGCTCCAGGACCTCCCGCGATTGCAGGATCCGGAGCAGGTTGGACGGCGGCTCCGTCGTTGTCGCCCGCAGGGCGAAAAAGCTGTCCGGAACGAAGCCGGCGTGGTTGATCTGGTTGACGATCTGCCACTGGCGCAGGCCACCGTCGCCCCCCAGCGCGATCTGCCCGGCCCCTAGCCCACCCAAGGGCATCGCCACATGCCGAATCGCGTCCCCGGCGTACTCGGGCCCGCCAACCGCGCTCTCCAACCCGGTCCGATCCATGACGCTGCCAACCATGGCACCCTCCCACAACCACACTAAGCTGACACCTGTCCGCCGACCACGATAGTCAAGCCCGTACGATTTCACAATACCTATCGTCATATTTTCATATGAATGTTTAGCTGAATGTGTTGACCCTCATTGTGCCAGGTGATACGCTGGCCTCCCCTCGGGACGGACAAGTCTGGCAACGTTGGCAGTCGGCTCTACACGTGGAGGTGGCATCCGTGGCAATGCGCCAATCCGGAGCGAACGGGCTGAACGAGAGCACCTTGACCCGCAGACGCCTGGTCCAATCGGCCGGCGGTGCCGGCCTCATGGCCGCCGTCGCCGGACCACGCGCCATCCGCGGCGTCGGGGCGCAAGGTGCGCCACCCGCGGCTGATGCGGAAGGCGATCTCAGCACCTTCAACTACGGCGGCGAGCAAGAGCAGAAGATCTACTCTGACGCCATCGCCCGCTTCAACGCCCGCTATCCCAACGTCAACGTCAAGGACAACTTCACCCCAGTCGAAACCTGGAGCGACTACGCCAACAAACTCACCACGCAGATCGCCGGCGGCAATGCGCCGGACCTCATCCACGTCGCCATCGAAGGCTCCCGCCTCTTGATCTCAAAGAATCTGCTGGAGCCGCTCAATCCCTTTATCGACCTCGATCCCGACATCCAGACGCGCCTCAACGACCAAATGGCCCAGCCCCTCAAGGACGCCTTCACGGTCGATGGCCTGCTCTATCAGATCCCGGTCGAATGGAACAACATGGTCATCTACTACAACACCAAGATCTTCGCTGACGCCGGCCTCGAGCCGCCCGCCGCGGACTGGACCTGGGATACCTTCCTCGAGACCGCCAAGACCCTCACGACCGGTGAAGGTGGAGACAAGGTCTACGGCTTCGGCATTCCTAACTTCACCTTCGGCCTCATCCCCTGGCTCCTGACCAACGGCACATACCCCCTCACCGAGGACTGGACCCAATCGAACCTCAGCGACCCCAAGGTGCTGGAGGCCGTCACCTTCATCCACGATCTCATCCACGTCCACGGTGTCTCCCCCAGCGTCGAAGGCACCGACAACGACCAACTCTTCCCCGCCGGCAAGCTGGCGATGGGCGGCTGGGGCCGCTGGCCGCTGACCGGCTTCATCGCCGCCGGCTTCTCCGACTTCGATGTCCAGTACTGGCCGCGCCGCGCCGCCGCTACCAGCATCCACGGGATCGGCGGCTGGGGCATCAGCCCATCCAGCGATAACAAGGACCTGGCCTGGGAGCTCCTCCGCGACCTCACCAGCCTCGACACCAACACCGCCCTGGCCAACGCCGGAGCCAGCATCCCGGCTTGGCGCTCCGCCGCCGAGACGCCGGAGTTTCTCGCCGCCCCCCCCAACGCGAAGATCTACTATGAGAGCCTCAACGACACGAAGCCCGTTCCCTCCCCCGCTAACTTCAACGAGTTCGAGTCCATCTTCATCCGTCACATGGGCGATATCCTCAGCGGTAGCACCTCCCCCGAAGATGGCCTCAAAGCCGCCGACGAAGAGCTGAAGTCGGCGATGGAGAAGCTGGCCGGCTAGCCGAGACGGGAAGGCGGGTAGACGGGTAGACGGGAAGAAAAAGCCGGTCGTTCTACCCGTCTACCCGTCTACCCGCCTTCCCGTCTGCGAAAGGAGGCGCCTATGTCGGCCACGCCTGTTTCGGCGCAGAGAAGAGGCTGGCTCTCCGGCGGCCCGCTGGCGAAGGAGAGCCGCCGCGAAGCGCTCGCGGGCTACCTCTTCATCCTCCCCACCTTCGTCGGCTACACGGCCTTCGTTGTCGGCCCCCTCCTGGCCGCCGTCGGCTACAGCTTCACCGAATACGATGGCCTCACCTCCGCCACGTACAACGGTGTCGACAATTACCAGCGCCTCTGGCACGACGACCGCCTCCACACCGTCTACAAGAACACCTTCACCTTCGCCATCTTTGCCGTCTTCCTCAACATCGCGCTTGGGCTGCTCCTTGCCGTCCTCATCAACCGGCACATGCCGCGCGCACTTCGCTATATCTTCCGGTCCGCCTTCTTCTTTCCCGTCCTGGTTGCCCACGTCTACATCGCCATCATTTGGCAGTTCCTCTACAACAAGGATCTGGGCATCATCAACTACTACCTTGGCGACCTCGGTATCGACCCCATTTTCTGGCTCGGACGGGACCGGGCGATGGCGTCCGTCATCATCATGGACGTCTGGAAGAACGCCGGCTTCGCGATGTTGATCTGCCTCGCTGGCCTCCAGAACATCCCCGAGGTCTACCATGAGGCCGCCGCCCTCGACGGCGCCACAGGCTGGCAGCGCTTCCGCCACATCACCTTCCCGCTGCTGACACCGACCCTCTTCTTCCTCGTCGTCATCTTTGCCATCGGCGCCCTCCAGGTTTTCGACTCGATCATCGTCCTCACCGAGGGCGGACCCGGCGACGCCACCCGCAGCATCGTCATGTACCTGCGCGAGACGGCCTTCGAATCCTTCGAGATGGGGTACGCCTCCGCCGTCGCCATGACCCTATTCGTCGTGATCATGGTCGTGACGTTAATCCAGTTCCGCTTCGCGCGACGCTGGGTCCACTACGAATAGGGCGAGAGTCATGAGCATCGCAACCCCAACCGAACGACATGCCGCGATCCCCACCGCCGGCCTCCGCAGGCTCGCCCGGCCGCGCAACCTCAACCTCGTCGATCTCGCCGCTCTGGTCGCCCTCGGCGCCCTGGCGGTTCTGTTCGTCCTCCCCTTCATCTGGATGTTCGCCACCTCGCTGCGAGTTGCTAACGAGTCCTACGATCTCCCGCCGAAGTGGCTGCCGACCGACTGGCAGTGGGAGAACTACAAGGCCGTCTTCGACTCCAACGTCCCCGTCCTCCGCTTCGCCTATAACAGCGCCAAGATCACCTTCGTCGTCGTCGTCGGCCAGCTTCTGACCTGCTCGCTCGCCGGCTTCGCCTTCGCCCGTCTCCGCTTCCCCTTCCGCAACCTGCTCTTCATCCTGCTCCTCGCCTCGCTCATGGTTCCGAATCAGGTCACCGTCATCCCCCTCTTCATCCTCATGCGCAAGTGGGGCCTGATAGACAACCACTTCTCGCTCATCCTGCCTGGGCTGACCAGCGCCTTCGGCGTCTTCCTCATGCGTCAATTCTTCCTGACCATGCCTCAGGACCTCCTCGACGCCGCCAAGGTCGACGGTGCCGGCCCCTGGACTATCTATCGCCAGATCGCCATCCCCCTGGCCGGGCCACCCCTCGCTGCCCTCGCCATCCTGAACATCAACACGACCTGGAACGCGTACTTCTACCCCTTAATCTTCCTCAACACCTGGGACAACATGACGCTCCCCCTCGGCATCACATCCCTACGTGGCTATATGGCCAGCGGCAACGCCTCGGTCGTCATGGCCGCCGTCGCCCTGTCGATCTTCCCGATACTGCTACTCTTTCTGGTCGCCCAGCGTTGGATCATCGCGGGCATCACCCAGACCGGACTGAAAGGCTAGCGGGACCATGAGCCCCATAATCCGAGTATTCCGTGGACGGCGATGGCGGCCAGCGGCAGAGTAACCCTCCAACACATTGCCGCGGAAACCGGCCTCTCCCTCGGGAGCATCTCGCAGGCGCTCAACGGCAAGAATGGCGTCTCGGCCGAAACACGACGCCGCGTCCTCGACGCTGCCCAGCGCCTTGGCTACGAGCAGTCTGCCCGCCGCGGCAGCCAGCACGTCCCGACGGTCAGTCTGGTCGTCGAGCGCCTCCCGATTGCTCCCATGTCCGACCCCTTCAACCGGCCGATCCTCCTCGGCCTCGAGGCCGTGGCGCGGCGCTACGGCTATCGCATCGCCATGGAGTTCGTCTCCCCGGAGGACCATCCCGACGCCAGCAGATGGACGCACGGCGCCGCCGGCGTGATCGTCCTCGGCGGCGGCGACCTGAACGAGGACTGGATCCAGGCGATCGTCGAGACCCACTTGCCGGTCGTGATGGTCGATCACTACGTTCCCGGCTTCGACGTGCCGTCCGTCGTCCCAGACAACCTGGGTGGCGCCTACGCCGCCACCAAATACCTCCTGGGGATGGGACACGAGCGGATCGGCTTCATTCGCGGACCCTCGAAGTATTGGACCCTCGGCGAACGCCTCGCCGGCTACATGCTGGCCATGGCCCGCGCCGGGCGATGGACTGACCCCGCCCTCGTCCCGCCCCGCGTCTCGCACGGCGACGAGAAGGGCTACGGCGAGATGCAGCTTCTGCTTGACCTTCCTGACCCACCCACTGCCGTTTTCTCCGTCAGCGACAAGGCCGCGGTTGGCGCCTACCGCGCCGTCGTCGAGCGCGGCCTCTCCGTTCCTGGCGACATCTCCATTGTCGGCTTTGACGACATCGAGGTCGGCCGCGTCCTCAATCCCCCACTCACCACGGTCCACGTCTCCGGCGAAACCCTCGGCCATGTCGCCTTCGAGCGCCTTCGCACCCTCCTCACCGGCGCCGAAGGCGACCTCACTACCCAGATCCGCTGGACGATCCCCACAACTCTCGTCATTCGTGGTTCCGTCGCTCACCGCGGTGACGGAGCGAGGCATTCTCCTTTCGGTCGAGGTTGACAGTAACGACCGCGACGGAGACAACTGCACCCAAGCCAGCCTCGCCTCCGTGAAGGAGTGGCGGGCGGCGAGTGCCGCACTGAGTACCGCGGGAGAGTGTCAATGCCTGATCCTGTTCACATCGGCGTCGTCGGCGCAGGCGTCATCGCGATCCGCGGCATCCTGCCTCACCTCAGCCAGGCGGACGTCCAGGACCGCGTCCGCCTCAAGGCCGTTGTCGACCCCGTCCCCGGCCGCGCCGAAGCCGCTGCTCAACGTTTCGGCGTCGCCCGCGCCTACACCGACTACGCCGAGCTCCTCGCCGACCCTGACGTCGACGCCGTCACCATCGCCTCCCCGATCGGCCTCCACGCCGAGCAGGGTCGCCAGGCGCTGGAAGCCGGCAAGCACATCCACTTCAATAAGACCATGACCACGACCGTCGCCGAGGCCACCGAGCTGATCGACCTCGCCGCTCGGAAAAACCTCCAGATCGTCGCCTCGCCCGGCGAGATGCTCCGTCCCCACAACCAGCGGGTCAAGGAGCTTATCGCCGAGGGCGCCATCGGCACCCTCGCCTGGGCAGCGTGCGGCACCGCCCCCGGCCGCTACCATCAGGACGAGCCCGAACGCCAGGGCGATGATGTCCTCGCCAACGTCGACCCCTCCTGGTACTTCCGCAAGCCCGGCGGCGGCCCCCTCTACGACACCACCGTCTACGCCCTTCACGCCCTCACCGGCATCCTCGGCCCCGCCCGACGCGTGACCGCCCTCTCCGGCGTCCGGATCGCGGAGCGCGAGTTCCGCGGCCAGCCGATGCCGACCGACGCCGACGACAGCACCTTGATGCTCCTCGACTTCGGCTCAAACCTCTTCGTCCTCGTCTACGGCACCCCTATCGGCTCCCTCACCCGCGGCTTTTCGGGCAGTTACTTCGGCATGAACGGTTCGATCATTGGCTTGGAGCTAAACGGCAAGCCCTTCGACTACCCCGGCCGCGACCTCGCCGCCCAGCACCCCGACGGCGTCGGCTCTGGCAACCAATGGCTCCTGCCCCACGTCGTCGGGACTCACCGCGACATCATGGAGCAGCACGTCTACGAGGACGTCATGCAACTCGTCGACTGGATTCGCGACGGCATACCCTACCATCGTCACCGCCGAGCACGCCCGCCACGTCATCGACATCATCGAATCCGCCTACCGCTCCGCCGAAACCGGCGAGGTCCAGCCCCTGACTACCACAATCGATTCGGTCGTCTGCGATCTCAATCAGTAGTCGATTCACCCGCCTCCGCTGGGCTGAGCGCTCACTTGAGGGCGCCGATCACGAGCCCCTGGCGGATGTAGCGCTGGAGGAGGATGTAGGCGAGCATGGGCGGGACCGAGGCCGTGAAGAGCCCGGCCAGCAGCAGGGGATAGTTGGTGGAGAGCCGGCCGACGATGGTCGCCATGCCCACCGTGACCGTCATCTGCTCATCTGTTTGGAGGAAGATAAGGGGGATAAGCAGGTCGTTCCACCAACCGGTCACGTTGAAGATGGAGACGGTGATCAGAGCCGGGAAGCTCAGCGGAATGACGATGCGCCGGATCAGTTCGACATAGCCGGCGCCGTCAAGACGCGCCGACTCCAGAATCTCGTCGGGAATGCTGCGCATCAGTGAGCTGAGCAAGAAGACGTTGCCGGGGACACTGGTGGCAGCCCACAGCAGCACGACCGACTTGTAGCTATCGACGAGGCCGAGGTCGGCCATCATCACATAGCTGGGCACAACATAGGTGATCACGGGAATGATCAAGGTGCCGACGAGCATGAGCCGGAGCACAGACCGCAACGGGAAATGGAGCTTTGCGATGGCGAACGAGGCCGGGATGGAAACGCTCAGGGTGATCAACGATGACAGGGCGATGTAGAACACGGTATTGAGGAAGAGGCGCGGGATGTCGAACCGGATCCACAAGGCCCGGTAGTTGTCGAAGAAGGTCAGGCTCTTCGGCAGCGCCAGGGGATCGCGGATGAACTCGCTGCTGGTTTTGAGACTGGCGCTGGCCATGTAGAAGATGGGCCACACCGCCAGCAGCGCAAAGAGCGCCAGGGCCACAAAAATTCCGGTGCGGACGAGGAGAACGGCTCTCACAAGACGCGGTCCTTCTAAGTTCCAAGTTCCAAGTCACAAGTTCCAAGTGGAGAGAGACACTTGGAACTTCCAACTCGTGACTTGGAACTTGAATCTTGGAACTTGGAACTTCGGACTCAATCCGTCGTCAGCCGGTCGAACACGACGAGTTGGATGGCGGAGATCACGAGCACCAGGCAGAAGAGCAGGACGGACATCGCGGAGGCGTAGCCCATCTCGCCGAATTCGAATGCGCGCCGGTAGATCATGAGATCAAGGGGGGTGGTTCCGTAGCCCGGGCCGCCCTCCGTCACGGTGTAGACCAGGGCGAAGACGCCGACGAAGGCCCAGATGGCGTTGACCACCGTGAAGTAGGCCACGGTCGGTATCAGCAACGGAACAATGATTTGCCACAACCGGCGCCACCACGACGCGCCGTCGAGTTGAGCGGCTTCGATCACATCGCTGGGGATGGAGCTTAGACCGGCGAGAAAGATGAGGACGCCTTGACCGAGGGTCTGCCAGTAGAACGCGAAGATGAGGACGACAAAGGCGGTTTGGACGGACCCGAGCCAATTCTGTGATAGGGATTCGAGTCCCACCCTCTCAAGCAGGGTATTCACGACGCCGCGAGAGTTGAACATCGCCCGCATGAGCATGCCGACCACGGCCGCGGAGAGAATGGTTGGCAGGTAGTACACCGACCGGAAGAATCGCCAGCCGGGCACCTGCTCGAACAGCAGCACCGCAACGATCAGGGAGAGGGCCAGGATTCCCGGAATTGCCAGGAGGAAGATGGCGTTGTTGCGGAGTGGCGTCCAGAAGTCGGACCCGGCGAGGATGTCGGAGTAGTTCTCCAGACCGACCCAGGCTGAGCTGGCTCCGTTCCAGTCCGTGAAGCTGTACCGGAAGGTTTGGGCGACCGGGTACCAGATGACGACGGCGACGAGGAGAATCGCCGGCGCCACCGAGGCCAGCCCCGTGAATGCCTCGCGGCGGCGCAAGGTCCCCCTCGGGCCGAGCAGTCTCGACCCGAGGGATGACCGTGCAGCCCATGGCGCGGTGCGTCGTTCGATGGCGTGCTCAGGCGCGGCGGGGATCCTCGCCATGGTGGGCGTCGCTCCTCACTGATCGCGGCAGGAGTCACTGGCCACTAGCCGAGCAGCTCGTCTCGCTTGGCATCCGCACGTTGCATGAATTCTTCGGCGCTGATCTCGCCCGTCCAGGCGAGCTGCGACTGGGCTTTGATTTCGGTCGTCAGCTCGGCCGGGAGGATGTTGTCGGGCCAGAAGATGGTGCTGGGTTCAACCGCCCACTCCTGCTGCGAGATCTTGAAGGGATCGTCGTAGATCTCGGCGGCGTTGATGCCGGCGAGGTTCACGAGGTGGCCTTCGCCCGACTCGGCGCGGAGGGTCAGCTCGGCTGGGCTCTCCAGGAATTTCACCAGCGCCACGGCGGCCTCTTTGTTCTCGGAGTAGTTCGAGACGATGAAGGCGACGCCGGGGCCACCGATGCCGCCGCCGGTGATCGGCGCGTCCGCGCTGTAGTCCGGCATCTTGATCATGCCGAGGTTGTCGCCGAAGAACTCACGCAGGTTGTCGATCGAGCCGAATCCGCCGGTCATCATGGCGGACTGCTCTTCCGCGAAGAGCTGCAGGACCTCGCTCCCCTCCATGGTTTCCGCGCCGGGAATCGTGTAGTCCGCCAGCCGCTGCCAGTTCGTCACGATCTCGACGAGCGCGGGATCGCTGAAATTCTTCGTCCCCTGGGCGAGGGCATTGATGCCTTCGGCGCCGCCTACCGTCTGCCCGATCCAATAGAGCAGGACCTGCCAAACGATCGAGTTGGTGTCGAGGGCTAGCGGGGTGACGTCGGTGCCCGCGATGGCGTCGAGCACCGCGAAAGAACTCGTCGATGTTCGTCACCCATTGCGTCTCGGGATTGACGCCGGCGGCCTCCAGGAGCGCCTTGTTGTAGAAGATTCCCGTCGATGCCGTCCGATCCTGCCGGAACCCCGAAGAGTTGCTCCGCGGGTGCGTTGGGATCGAAGGCCGCGTTGACCGCCTCCCATCCGGTGATCTGGGCGCGCTCTTCGGGCGTGAAATAGGTCCCGACCGGCTCCAGGAACTCCTGGAACGCGAGCATGTAGGTTCCCGACCACATGCCCATCACATCGGGACCATTCTGGGCAACGCTCGCGGTGCGGTATCTGGTGAAGAGGTCGGGGCCGCCAGGGAAGGTCTCGAGCGTGACCGAGATCGTCGGATTCGCTTCCTGGAAGCGATCGATCGCCTGGAAGACGTAGAAGTCCTCAAGCGGCTTGGTGAGATCGTTGGGGTCTTCGACCGGAAGGGTGCTGTTCCAGAAGGTGATGTTGGCCGAATCTTGGGCCGACGCCCTGGAGATCGCCGGAAAGAGCATGGTCCCAGTTGCAACGACTCCTGCCTGGACAACCGCTCGCCGCGTAACTTCGGCGCGTCGCATAGACCCCTCCTGTCTGCCGCAAGATGCGGCCTGGCTCTGTCGACACCCACGAGAATGCGTGTATACACGAGTCGAACGAGGAGCGCCGTATCGGGAAGAAACTGGGAGACCTGTATACAGACAGTACTCGGAGCGGTAGCTGATGTCAACGACCGGCGCCGCACCAGACCGCCGTGTTCCGGGCTGAAATGCCACGATGACGAGCCCTCGTCCAGAAAAGTGAGCGACTTCGCCAATTTCAGCGATGCTACGGCGAGATTTCCAGCGGCCAGTAATGTATACATGCATACCGACATCGCCGGTTCGCTGGGCGGCACTACTGACCAAACGCCCCTGCTCGGGACCCTTCTAAGGACGACAGGACATGGAACGCGTCTTCGAACCCGTGAGTCCCAGGACAAGCCCTCGGTTTCGCGAGCTGGCATTCGACGCAATCAAAGAGGCGATCCTCGAGGGGCGGGTCGAGGCGGGCGCGCCCCTCATCGAGGTCAAGATCGCCGCGGCGCTGGGCATGAGCCGTACTCCCGTTCGCGAGGCCCTGGCACTGCTCGCCCACGAGGGACTGATCGCCTATCAAGCCGGGACGGGTCTGGTGATCCGGGAGCTGAGCCGCGAAGAGTTCATCGATATGTTCGTCGCGAACGAGCTGGTCGAGCTGCAACTGGTCCGGCGGGCGGCCGTGCACGCGACGGAGCTGCACTTTGCCAAGCTCCAGGAGGCCATCGACTTAGGGCACCAGGCGGCGGCGGACGCCGACGTCAGCGCGTCGTTGCGTTCCGGCCGGGAGTTTCACCGCTGGGTGGGAGCTGCGGCCAACAATCCCCCCCTGGCTCAGTTTGTCCTCCGCAATGAGGAGCAAACCGACCTCTATCTCCTCAGCCTGAGCAACAAGTCGATCCTCAGCGGCGAGGAACTCGCTATATCGACCCAGGAGCATCAGGACATTCTGGACGCGCTCCGCCGCCGCGATCCGGAGGACGCCAGCCGGCTGGTCATCTACCACGCCCAGTCCCTACGGCGGCGGCAGAAGCACCTCTTCCGGAGCACGAAGGTCGCGGCGGGAGTGGCGGCGGGAGTCTAGAACCCACGCCGTCGGCACCTGGAACCTGGCGCCGAACGCCGGACGCCGAACGCCGATAAGCTAACGGCCAGCGGCTACCGGCTATGTGCTAAAGGAGACCACGTGCCAGACCAATCCCAGATCTATCGAATCGGTGTCAGCGGCATGCGTCGCGGCCTCAGTCTCGCCCTCGCCTGCCAAACCGTCGGCGGCGCCGAAGTGACCGCCCTCTTCGACCCCGACGCCGACCGCCTCCAGGCAACCGCCGCCGAGATCGGCGCCACCCCGTACAACGATTTCGACGCATTTCTCGCCTCTGGCATCGACGTCGCCATCATCTCGTCCCCGATGCCCGTCCACGCCGAGCAGTCCATCGCCGCCCTCCGCGCCGGCAAGCACGTCCTCTGCGAGGTCCTCGCCTGCGTCACCGTCGACGAGGCCCGCGAGCTGGTGGCAGTCGCCAAAGAATCCCCCGGCCGCTACATGCTGGCCGAGAACGTCAACTTCTACGATGAGATCGAGCTGATCAAGCGCCTTGCCGACCAGGGCCGCTTCGGCCACATCTACTATGGCGAGGGCGACTACACCCATAGCCTCCAGGGCCTCTTCTTTCACCCCGACGGTTCACCCACCTGGCGCGGCCTGGGCGGCCTCACCGTCTACGGCTCCCACGGCCTCGGCCCGCTCCTTTACATCACCGGCGACCGCGTCGCTCAGGTCCGCTCCACCGCCGTCCCCGGCGGCATCGTCGATCCCAACCTGACCATCCCGACGATGCACCTGCTCGACATGACCACCGACGCCGGCCGCGTCTTCCGTACCCGCGTCGACCCCGTCTCGTTTCGCCCCCACGATTCGACCACCTTCTTCGTGGTCCAGGGTACGCACGCGAGCTACGAATCCATCCGCGGTTTTGGCGATCGCGGCAAGATTTGGTTCCGCGATCAGGACGAGTCCGTCTGGTACGACACCGCCGGCAAGTGGCACGGCACCGACGAACTCATCCCTCACGAGCTCCCCGATCGTCAAAACGCGCCAGCAATCTCCGGCGGCCACGGCACCAGCGAATACTGGCTCCTGAGATCCTTCTTCGATGCCCTCCGCACCGGCACTGAAATGCCCATCGACCTCCACCGCGGCCTCGACATCACCCTCCCCTGCATCCTCGCCTTCGAATCCGCCGCCCGCGGCGGCATCCCCCTCGATGTTCCCAACTCCCGCGACTGGTAGTGATTTCGAGCGAGCTCCCCGCTCCTTCACCGATACCGTCGTCGACCCAGCGCTAAGCGCCATGTTGGTTACGCCCTCTGTCTCTGAGCATGAGACCCTGTGTTCGAGACACTACGGCTCTACCAAATCCAAACTGCTCGACGTGCCAGCCGTTAGGCTTCGCGAAGTAGGAGCGACACATGATGATCGACACAAGGTTCGACTTCAGGGTTGACTCGTCCGGGAAAGATCCTGATTCGCACAGCCCGACGCTTCGACGCTACCACAAGCACCTATGGAGCAAACGACTTCCTTGCGGCGCCCTCTTCGACTTGGTCGATACCACACCGCGCGTGTACCTACACCACCGTTCGGAGATCGGTGAATTCTTCCTGTCGAGCGACTCCGTCATTCAGTCCTTCACACGTTGGATTTCCATGACCTCAATTTTGAGTCAGCTTCCTGAGACTGACCACGAGGAGTTCAGAACCATCGGCTACAGCATTGGTGGCATGATGATTTTTCCTGGCAACAAGATCGACGGCAAGCAAACGATCAATGGAGCGCGTGGTTTTACTCGGAAGATCGCGGATCGGATGGACCTCACGCTTGAGTGCATCAGGTTGCACTACTTGGGGGAAAGTAGCCCTTTGGGCGAGACACTTGCGCGATACAGAGGCTTCTTCGCACTGTTCAGAGACTTCCGCGGGTACGTCGACTTCTTCTTGCTCCAGGACCTCGTAACTGACGACTATTCCTCGATCAAGTTCTTCATGCCGTTCGACGAATTCAAAACTCCGTCAGTGCCTGGGAACGTCGAGTCCTATGTGGAATACCGGCGACTGAGTATCGAGTTTGTACGGGAAAGAAACTCCCGCATCCAAGCGGCGGGCTCTTGAATTGGGTTTCTACGCAGTCTCCGCCAACTGCGGATGCAACCGCGTGCTCCAGGCGCATCGCGCGTCCTTGAGACCAGGCGCTTGCAAAGTCCTGCTCGCCCAACTCGGCCTGGAGAGCGGTGAGAACTCGCTCGCGTAGCGGCCGGTCTAACTCGTCCAAGTACCAGGGGGCGCCGCTGATCTCCAATGCCGCCTCGGCCGCCCCTAGCAGGCGGGCGGCGTCCACGCTCTTTCCTCGCGTGGCGATGACCTCGGCCAGGCCGCGCAAGAAGTAGGCGGTGATCTCAGGCTCGCCAACCTCGGCGGCGAGTCCCAGTCCCTCCGTCAGTAGCGGAGCGGCTGCGGCAAGGTCGCCGCGCGTCCGGGCCGCCTGACCGAGGTAGAAGAGGGCCTCGACAATCGGCACCCGGTCGCCGGTCGCGCGGGCGACGGTCAGACTGGTGGTAAGCCGCGCCTCCGCCTCCGCCTGCCGGCCCTGCAGGAGCTCGACGAGTCCCAGGTACGCCAGGACCCAGGCTTCGCCCCAGCCATCGCCCAGCTCACGCCACAGCGTCAAGGCGTCGGCGAACCAGGCTGACGCCGCGGCCGGTCCATCCTCCCGCACCGCGACCAGTCCGCGCAGCACCAATGCGACCCCGACCCCGCGTCCATCCCCGGCCGCGCGACACAGACGCATTCCTTCGTCCAGGGCCGGTAGTGCCGCCGCGTCGTCGCCCAGTGCCCAGGCGAAGCTGCCGAGCGTCAGCAAGGCATGGCCTCGGCCCAGCGGTGAGAGCCGGCTCTCACCGTCGCCCGCCAGCGCTAACGCCTCTTCCATCCAGCGCCATGCCTCACGCTCCTGGTCTCGAAGCCACCAGTAGCGCCAGAGCGCCCAGGTCGTCTCGACGGCGGCGTCCAGCTCTTGCCGGTCGAGCAGGAAGCGGAGGGTGGCGTGGATGTTGTGCCGGTCGGCATGCAACCGGTCCAGCCAGGTGATCTGCTCGGGTGCCGCCAGCTTCGGCGCGGCCTGCCAGGCTAGCTCCTGATAGTAGGCAGCGTGGCGGCGGCCCACCTCCTCGATCTCGCGAGCCGCAAGTTGTTCACGGGCAAAATCGCGGATCGGTTCGAGCAGCCGAAGGCGCAGGTGGCCGTCACGCGCGTTCGGCTCACGATAGATCAGACTCGCGTCTTCAAGCGCGGCAAGACCCGGCCAGAGATCGACGGCCTCGGCCTCGCCGTTACCATCGACCGTCGTGCAGACCCGCTCGACCGCTTCCAGGTCGCAGCCGCCGGCGAAGATCGCCAGCCGGCGCAGCAGTGTCTGCTCCGCCGGGGCAAGCAGGTCGTACGACCAGGCGACGGTGTCGTGCATCGTCTGCTGCCGGGCCGGCAGGTCACGCGGGCCGCCGGCCAAGATGTGCAGGCTCCGCTCGACTCGCTCCAGGAGAGCGCGCGGCGGTAGCAAGGCAACACGAGCGGCAGCCAGCTCGATAGCTAGCGGCAGCCCATCCAACCGTCGCACGATCTGGACGATCGCTCCGGCATCATTCGACGGGTCGAAGTCAGGCAGGATGCTCCGCGCCCGCTCGACGAAGAGCCGGATGGCAGGCGAGTCGAGGAGCAGAGGAGTGTCTTCTCGCCCCACCCGATTGCCGCCTGACTCCTCGTCCCACCCCGAGGACAACCGGCTCGGCAGCTCCAAGGGAGGGACACGGTACTCCTGTTCACCCCGGATCCGGAGGCGGGCCCGGCTGGTAATCAACACCTTCAGACCGGGGCAGGCGAGCAGCAGGTCCGCCACCGTCGGACCGGCTTCGACGACCTGCTCGAAGTTGTCAAGCAGGAGCAGCAACGACCGCTCCCGCAGGCCGGCGATGAGCGCTGCCAGCGGCGATCCCGAACCGGAGGCCGGGATGCCGAGGCCATGGAGGATCGCGGGCAGGACGGCCTCGGCCGACCTGAGCGGCGCGAGATCAACGAACGCGGTTTCATCAGCAAACGTCCGCCCCGCTTCCCTCGCGACGTGCTGTGCCAGGCGTGTCTTGCCGACGCCGCCGGGTCCAGTCAGGGTCAGGAACCGCACGTCCGGGCGCAGCAAGAGGAGCCGCACCACCTCGGCTTCCACCTCTCGCCCAACGAACGAGGTGAGGTGCCCCATTGGCGGCGGGAGGCGTTCGTCCCCTCCAGGCTCCATCGACGCGAGTTGCGGGGCAACCGGCGTGGCGGCACCCTCGGCTGCGTCCCCGCCTCGGATCGGCAGGGCCGCCGCCAGCATCGCCCGACCCGCGTCGTCGAGCCCGAGGGCGGTGGCGAGGCGGCGCAGCGTGTCCGGGTGAGGTCGCCGCCGCTCG
Organism: uncultured Chloroflexia bacterium; assembly: GCA_963849635.1. Taxonomy (GTDB): domain Bacteria; phylum Chloroflexota; class Chloroflexia; order Thermomicrobiales; family UBA6265; genus CAVRUD01. Next base: position 439,196 of record CAWKIA010000024.1, read on the forward strand.
CCACGCTCCAGCGCACCGACCGCGTTGCTGGTAAGCCCAGCCCGCTCACCCAGCCCCTCCTGTGAGAGCCCGGCCGCGACCCGCAGTCGGCGCAACCGCTCCCCAAACGTCTCATCTTGCTCCGATGCGCTGCACATGACGTTCTTCTCCGCGGCGCCAGGACACCAGCGCTGGCCCACCGCGCCGATGCCTTACCGCTGGACACGCCGCGATATCCCGAAACGGAGGGTGGAGTGATGGCCTCCAGCAATCGTAGCGCGTCCAGGACGCATGCGGCGTGAAACATGGCGAACTGTTGGGGAAAAGATGGTGGATCGTTGCTGGTTCGGGACTGAGCACGAGCGCAGACTAGATCCAGATCAGCATCACCGTCCCGACCGTGGGGCGGCGCAACTATTACCAAGGAGGTTTCGCGTGGCCCTTGCTGCGACTGTTGAGGCTCTTTCCAACCTCGTTCCATACCGGGTGCCAGCCGGCGAAGGCCGCACGCATTCCGTTCTAGGCGACCGCGTGTCCGTCAAGGCGACGGCCGAGCAAACCGGCGGCGCCTACTCCCTCTTTGAGGGCAAGATCCGGCCCGGTTCAGGTGTGCCGCCGCACATCGAGCGCCACGAAGATGAGGCGTTCTTCGTCCTGGAGGGCACCTTTGCGCTCATGATCGCCGGCGAGACGGTCGAGATCGGTCACCGGCGACTTTGCCTTCGTGCCGCGCGGCACGCCTCACGCCTTCACCAACGTTGGGCCAGAGTCTGGGCGCCTTATCGTCCTGCTGAGCCCCGGTGGCATCCACGAGCGCTACTTCGCTGAACTTGGCGGTCCGACTGGGGTGCCAGACGTCCCCACCGGCCCGGCCGACATCGAGCGCGCTATTGCCATCTCCGCCAAGTACGGCATCGACTTCCTGCCACCGCCCGGCGCTTGAGCACACTCGAGCACCGGGCGGGTCATCACCGACGACACTCCTGCGACGTTCGCTGTCATGCCGGCCATATCAACCGAGTACGTGGCGCTCCAGGTACGCACTGCGGAAGGCGCCACGGGGGTCGAGGCGATCGGCTAGGCGGCGGAAATCGGCCATGCGCTCATAACGCGGTTCGAGGGTTTGGGCGGTGGCGGTGAAGAGTTTGCCCCAGTGCGGCCGGGCTTCGAACGGGGCGAGCGCCGCCTCGATCGATGGCAGGATGCCCATCACCGCGTCCAGGTCGAGCTTCCACGAGAAGTGGATGCAGACGATGTCGGTGCCGTAGGCCGTGCTCAGCCAGAGGTCGTCGGCGGCGACCGTGCGGAGTCTCCGAGATCAGCAGGTGCTGCCGGAACGACGGGGCAAGGTCGCGGACGGCACGCATGGCCTCGACCGCCCAGCGGCGAGGGACCATCTACTCGGCCTGCAGTTCCGATCCGCTCGCCGGCACCCCCTCCAGGCGAAAGTGGGGCAGGCGATCGAGCCACGGCCCCGGCACGCCAAGCTGGTCGGTGAGGCTCTCGGTCGAGAGATCCGGCACGGGATGGACGGTGCGCTGGCGCCGGCGGGCCCCAGGAGATTGCTCGCGGCGCGGTTGGGGATCGTCGGGATCGACGCGCGATCTTCAGCCAGACCTCACCGACATCGTCGCCGTAGTCGAGGAAGATGCTCACGCTGTCCGCGCTCGCCATCACCGCATCGAACTGGTCGAACAGCACATCCCAGGCCAGGTGCTCAAAGATCTCTTGCTGCACGAGATAGGCTGGGCTGGACATCGAGCGTCAGCCGGGTCACCACCCCCAACGCCCCGAGGCCCACGACCATCCCGGCGAAGTCGTCGTCCCCGCGCGAGACCTGCACGAGGTCGCCGTCGCTGGTGACCAGTTCGAGCGCGGACTACCGCCGTGGCGAGGTTGCCGTTGGCGTCGCCCGAGCCATGGGTGGCCGTCGCCACCGCGCCGCCGACCGAGATGTGGGGCAGGGAGGCCATGTTGTGCAGGGCCAACCCCTCGCGCTCGAGCGCGCGGGCGAGATCGCCGTAGCGAATCCCGGGGTTCACCGTCACGGTCTGCGCGTCTCGGTCGATGACGATGTCCGGATCGATCCCGTCCAGCGTGATCAACTCGGCGGAGTCGGCGATGTCGTTGAAGCAGTGGCGCGTACCGAGCGCGTGGATCTTCGGGGCGCGCGCCACGATCGCCCGCAACTCATCGACCGAGGATGGTCGGTGGACCTGCGTCGCCCGGTAGGCGTGGTTGCCTGACCAGTTCGCCAAACGCGTCGGTTCGCTGCCGTGAGCGGTCGTCATCGATCAGCCTCACGCGGGCCACAGCCCGCTTCCTCATTGGCCCCGGTCGTCGTGCGGCAAACGGCAGCCGCTGGCCAAAGGGCAAACCACCGGGAGTCGCAGACACCTCTTGGGCCACGGAAGGCCGAACACTGTTCCAGGGTCGCCTGCGATGCGTGCGGCCAATAGTACTGAGAAGCGCGGAACGGCGATAGATGTCCGGACGAATTCGATCGGATCCGCGGGGTCGCGGGACGACGGTTGGGCGACGCCAAAAAAGCGTTGGAGGTGACATTCCGTGTACAAGGTGTATCCCGTATTCGTCATTAGTGGCTGAACAGAGAGGAAGGCCCGATGCAGCGGGCTCTGTGTGCACCGTCGGAGATCTGTCCGTCAGGCGCCAGGTTCTTGGAAACAGAAGGAGCGAGTCGAGGTCGTTCCGATGTGGACGTGTGATTCCACGTCGAGCCGTGGTACAGCAACTCGGGGCGGATCACCGAAACCGGGAGCGATCCCCAAAGTGGACCAGATAACACCGACATTCGGCTCTTATCTTGGACCATCTTCCCCGCCGCAAAAGGATAATTGGGTCAAGCGGGGCCAGATAATGGCCGATGTTTGTGACTGGGGAGCGTTGCCGTGTCCTCCGTCGGTCTCCGACGCCGGTGATCCTACGACCAGTCACCACTTCGTATTTCTGGCAGCCTTCCCGGTCCATCGACTTTTGGCTAGCGGGCCCATACTGTCGACAGAACTCTTAACGCACCTCTTCCCGCGCGGATCTCCCCATTGGATTCCCCTCCGGAACCCGTGGCGATGCCAGCCTTTGCCCGATCGCTCGGGTCCTCGTCTGTTTCGTTGCGCATCTCTTGCCCACAGTACTCGGTGATGCCCGGCCTTGCGGCACGGGTGAGCCGTCGGTGGATGCATGCCGAGCGCCGGGTGCAGACAGCTCAGCGCAGGTACGCGGCCGTTGGCGTACCCGACATTTCGTCGCGGGCAGCGCGCTTACCCCTAGCGGGTACTGACGCCAGAAGGTGGACGCGGGATGATCAATCGTTTGGCACTCTGGACAAGCGTCCTGGCCGTGATCGCCACCCTGATGGTGGCCGGACCGCCGCTGGCCGCGCAGGATGACCTCCCGGGCACTCCGGTGGACGAATCCGCCACCTGTGCCCTGCACACGGACCAGGATCAGCCCGATGCGGACAGTGACGGGGCGAAGGATGCCTGTGCAAGTCGACGCGACCGAGCCCGCGATTAGTGTTCAGGATACGGGCGAGCCACCGGTGCTGGCCGCCGCCGACCCGACGTCGATCGAGGTCTATTGCGACATTCGCGACGCCAGTATGCCGGATAAGCGCATCGTGGGCACATTCGTCAATCCCCGCGCGGGGTACGGCGACCCGACCGTCACGTTCACGTTGTACGACCTCAGCGGAATAGTTTACGGTTTGCCCTTGCCGCCACCGGATATCGGCCAACCCCTCTTGCCGGGAACCAATCGGGTCACCGGCGCCCCGCCGTACCCCAATAACTGGGAATGGGGCCCTGGCGCGCACTCCACAGCTGACGGTGTTGGCGACCTACCCGAACCTCGATCCCAATTTACCGGCCGCCAGCAGTTCGTTGACCATCTTCTGCGTCCCCGAGGCTACGACGCCGACCCCCCTGCCGTTCCCCACCGGTGACCGCTCTACACCCCGCCCCCAGTGCCGACCGCGGCGGACTACACACCGCACATCGCGACGGAGATGCGGGACACCGCCGGCAACGTGATCCTCGACGGGGCCACTGTCCCACCCGGCACAGGCATCATCGACATCGCCACCATCAGCGGTCTCCCGCCGGGCATCACCGGCACCGTCATCTACCAGCTCTACCCGGAACAACTGCACAGTATTCGAGGGGAACGTCGGCCTCGGCGTCAGCATCGTGGCCGACGCTAACGGCGTCGCGGTCGCGCCCGCGTCTTCCGTCTTCACCGCGCCGGGCTTTCCCGGCGGCTTCTACGATTGGCGCATTCTCTACGTGGATGCCAACACTGGAATCGTAGCCTCGGGTGCGGCTTCGAGACCTTCTTCGTCCCGCCACCGCCGCCGCCAAGTGGCACGGGCAACGCCAGACTCACCTGTTTCCTCAAGGAGCCACCCGAGCCGGGACGCGCCGGGTACAAGGTCAACGTGAGTCCGCTGCCCGCTACCGGAACTGTCGAGGTCAATGTCACCTCGAGTTCCTGCCAAACGCCAACGCCTATGCATACGAGACCGTAACGCTGCCACCAGGCAAGGTGGAGGACCTGGAGTTCCACGACGCCTACACGTATGCCTGGGTGAGCGTCATCTTTCGTGACGCCGCGGGCCAGGTCTATGCCGTGGTGAACCTTGAAGGTGCGTGCGCCGCGACGCCAGGTCCCACCCCGGTTCCTGGACCCACGAACACGCGAATAAGCACCTCGACCTCGACATCGACATCGACACCGACGAGCACGCCAACCTCGACCTCGACATCGACACCGACGAGCACGCCAACTGCGACCGCGACGGGCACGGCGGAGTCGTCGACAAGCACCGCGACCGCGACGGCAACCGGTACAGCGCTGGCTACCGCGACGGGGACCGCGACCACAACGAGCACGGCCACGACGACGGCCGACCCGTCGACTCGGACCTCGACGCCCACGTCGACGCCGAGCACGACCGTCGTCGAGCTGCCCGACACCGGCACCGGTGCCGCGGGCTCGGTGTGGGCGCTGCTGCTGATCGTCGCCGCGACGGTGCTGGTTGGGTGGGCCGCGATCAATGCTCGTAGTTCCGCCCGGAAACGAGCGTAACTAACCGGCAGAAAGCCCCGTCGGCTCCCTCGCGAAGGCGTCATCAGTCATGGTTTTGCTGACCTGCCTCGCGGTTTGGCCCAAGGATTCCGAAAGTCTGGTCAATCGCGGAAGCGCCGCCGCCGCGAGCTGGTAGCAGCGGGGGTGATACGCTGTGCGGATGGGACTATCACCTGACGCCACACTTGATCCTGCGACGCAGACCGCCATCGCCGATGCGTACGGTCTTGGCGAACCCGTGGACGCGATCTTTATCGCCCGTGGGTCGATGGGCGCCGTCAACCGCATGGACACCACGCGGCACGGTGTGCCGCGCTCTTGGACCGTCAAGAGGTCGTACTGGAACCAGTACACGGAGCATGACATCGCAACGCAGGTGGACTTCACCGGACGGTGCGAAGCGGTCGGGGTACACGCGCCACGCTCGATCCAACGCATCGACGGCGGGGGCTTTGTGCTGACGGTGGATACCCCACCCGATGGAGAAACCCAATATCGAGTCCTGGAATGGGTCGAGGGCGAGGTCGTGCAGCCAGAGGAAACACGCGCGATCCCGCTGCTCGCGGATTGGATGGGACGCATCCACACCCTTGGCATCGACCCGGCAGGGCAACCCGTTGACGACTGGTTCGTCCGCGTGACGTATGACTGGGATGATTTGGCCACACGGCTCGCCCAGCGAGCCCCCGACATTGCCGACCTCCTGCGAGCGCGCCGCACGGAGATTCAGGAACTCACCGATTTCGTCAACACGGTCCAGGAGCCGGGCGCGGTGTGGTGCCATTGCGATATGGGAACCAGCAATCTCGTGTGGGGCCCGGAAGGGCCTCGGCTGATCGACTGGGAAAACTCGGGACCGTTCGTGCCCCACCAGGAGTTAGGGACGTGGTTGCGGGGGTTGGGGCCGCTCGCGAAATCGACATACCGTGCCTATCGCCAGGCCGGTGGGCCAGCGGAGATCACCAGCGTGGCGCATATCGCTAGTTCGGCGGTGATTCACCTCAACTACGTGGGTGCCCAGGCGGAACTCCTCCTCAACGACGACCACCCCGAGCAGCATGACTTTGCCCGGGCGCAGGTAAGCGAGGCGGCACCGGGCCTCCCCACCATTGAAAGCCTGGAGGCGTGGATCAAAGAATTGAGCGCGTGAGCGACCTTTAGGACTCCCGCTGCAAGGCGACGGGCCGGGGAACTTCCCCGGCCCGTCATCGCGATCTCTCGCGTCGAGCGTTACGCCGTCGGGGTGGCGGCGCGGCGGCGGTGTCCACACCGGGAACCCGGCCAGCGGCTGCCCCACGGCGTCCTGCGGCTCGGTCCGGATGCGCGACGTAGTGGGCCGTGCCCTGCGCCAGCGTGAGCTCGTCCAGCGTCGTCCCGTCGGCCGCGAGGATCGTGGAGGAGTACGGAGGCGGTCGCGGTCCCGCCCCCCGCGTCGACCACGAGGGACCCGCGGACGAGGAAGTAGCCGCCCAATTCCGCGATGGTGCCGGTCAGGGTGAAGGTGGCCGTGTCCGGGCCGGTGGCCTCCCAGACCCCGGCCCCGCCGACCGTCGGATCGATGACCCCGCCGTCGGCGGTGATGACGTTGTAGGTCGGGATCTCGGTCGGGTCGGCGGGGTTCCGGTCGACGACCCAGGCGCCGACGAGCGGATGGCCGGCCATGGGGAAGGGCGTGGCCTCCTGGGCGGCGGCAGGGCGGGTCGAGGCGGCGAGGCCGAGGCCGAGCCCGCCGGCGCCGAGACCGGCGAGGGCGGCGCGGCGGGAGACGGAGGTGGCGTGTTCGGGAAGTGGTCATCTGGTGGCTCCTGTTCTAACGGTTATACGGTAGAGCGCGGCGGGGGGTTGTCGCGCTCCGCGGCGCAGCCCCTCGCCCGGGGAAGAACTGGGATCGATCTAATAGGGCTTGCCGCGCGGCCATTGGCTGGGCGCCGCTTCAGCCGGGGCGGAGGCGAGCTGCCGGAGGATCTCCGCCGTCGAGAAGTCGAGCCGCAGCGCCGTGATCTGGCCGCCGGCGAACTCGAAGAACGCGGTGTAGGGCACGCTCATGGTCCGGCCGGTCGCGACCAGACCGGCGAACGCGCCGATCTGGGTGCCGCCGAACTGTCCGGTCGTCGCGGCCTCTCCCTGGCCGACGACGCTGGCGGTAATCGTCATCCGGCCGGCGAAAGCGCCGTGATACAGCTCCGCGATCGCCTGGGCGACGGCGGCCTGGCTCCGGACCTGCTGGCCCGAATCCCCGAAGGTGAGGACTGCGTCGGCGGCGAACATCTCGGCGAACGGCGTGCCCGTATCGAGCGCAGCGGTGTAGGCCGCCAGCGTCCGTGTCGTGCTCTCCGCCGACATCGTCGCCGCGGCGCCAGCGCCAGCGCCGCCGATAGCCAGCGCCAGGAAGCCCATCACCGTGATGAGCGCGAAGGTCCCGATCCGTCGTGTAGCGCATGATGATCTCCAGTCGTTCGATGAGCGGCGAATGGATCCGACCGTTCCGCGGTCTCGACGTTAGGTGGCGACGGGCTGCGGGGTCCCGGTGATTTGGCTGAGCTCCTCCAGCACGTCGAAGTGCTGGATGCGGTACTCGCCGAATGCGGGGTTAGCGGTTATCCCCGCGACCATCGTGCTGTTGAGGTAGGACTCGGCCACCGCACGACCAGTGAAAAGGTGGAACCCGCCAAGTGTGGTGCCGTCCCGGAGCCACGTCTTCGTCACCAGGCCGGGGACGGTTGCGAGGGCGTGGGCGTAGTCGGTGAACGGGCCGACCAGCGAGTCGAATTCGGCCGACGATTGGAAGGTAATCAGGACCGCATGCATTGGCATCCTCCTCCGTGTCAGGTCCCGTGCCGCCCGATGCGGCTCTGGTCCGACACTACGCCGATGAGCGCGCGGGCACATCAGAGGAAGTACGCAATCGGTCGATGGCTACGATGGGCCGCGCAGCTTTGATCATTAAGTAGAACTACGGGAACGGAATCCGTGCGTCAGGGGGTCTCACCGGACATTGTGATCGAGGGCGAACCGGATGGCGAAGCCGCGCGAGGTGACGCCGAGCTTGCCGTAGATCGTGGTCAGGTGGGAATTGACCGTTCGCGGGCTGAGTGACAGCTGTTCGGCGACCTGACTGTTGCTCAAGCCCCGCGCCACCAGCCGCAACACCTCGATCTCGCGGGCGGAGAGGCCGGCCAGCCCGGTCGACGGGATGGCGGCCGCGGCGGCTGCGTCGAGGGTCGACGCGAGCGTGTCGGCGCGCGCGAGCGCGGGGCGGGCGTCCAGATCGGTGAAGCGGGCACGCGCCTCTGCCAGCGGCGGTCGCGCGGCGTCGCAATCCCCTGTGGCCGTGCGCAGTTCCGCTATCCCCAACAGGGTCAGTGCTCGTTCGTAGGGCGCGGCGCAGGCGTCGGCGAGCGCCAGCGATTGGGCAAGGTGGCGTTCGGCTTCGACATACTGGCCAGCTGTCGTGTCGAGTTCGCCAAGGAAGCGATGGGCGGCGAGGACGACAAGGGGCTGGCGCGGTGTCGTCGCACCCGTCAGTGACTGCTCGGCGCGCAGACGCGCCCCTTCAAGGTTGCCAACGGCCCGGTGATACGCCGCCCAGGCGAGGTGACCCTCGGCGAGGCCGAGCACGGCGCCGCTCCATGCGAGCCAGCGGTCGTGCGCCTCGAGCCACTGGTATGCGGTCTCCAGATCGTTGGCATCGAGTGACAGGTGGGCCGCCAGGCGCTGCAGTTGTGTCCCGGCGAGAAACCGCCGGGACACCTCCGGAGGCGTCCCCGGACCGTGCGGCAACTCTTCTCGCACGAGTCGCCACGCCAACGGCACGTCGCCTTGGGCCCGTCCGAGTGTCGCGACGGCGGGGTTCTGGGCGACATCGAGGGGGCGGAACGATTCCGGGAGCGACACGACCTCGCGAATGTCCGCCCATCGCCCTTCGATGAACCACAAGGCAAGGCTCGCGGGCTCGTCTTCCTCTCGCCAAACGCCGCGCGCGGCGCGGCGCGCCGCGTCCACCTCCGCCGCCAGACGCGAGCGTTCGGCGAGGCGGTCGGTCTCATAGGGTAAGACGGCGATGGACAGGTCCACGAACAACTGCTGATGCAGCGCCGCATGGTGACCGATGGCGCGGAGCGAGGCTTGCGAACGACGCCAGTAGCGCCGAGCTTCTCGCGGCCGTCCCTCCGCGGCGTTCACGTACCCGAGCGCATGATAGGCATCGTAGTACGACGCCGACGATGCCCCTGAGGATCCATCGCTGTCAGGCTCCAAGGCCAGGACGGCCTCCGCCGCCTGTCGCGCCTCCGCATACCGCCCCAAGATGGCAAGCCACTGGGCAAGAATGGCTTGGGGAACGGCATTATCGGCCAGCACGCCGGTCGTCCCGTCGGCCAGCAGGCGGGCAAAACGGTCGCGATCCGTGGGGGAGAGGGCGTGCAGCGCCTCAACGCCTTCCGCCATCTGGAGGACGCCGCCACTGAGATCTCCGGACCAGCACCGCAGGTGACCCGCGTAACACGTCGCCGCCGCGTCGAGGAGGCGCGTCACCCGTATCCGCGCTCAAGCGATGGGCGTCCTCCAGCGCAGCCACCGCCCGCGGCGGGTCGGTGTAGCGCAGGAGCAGACCGAGCCGGAGACGCAGCCATGCCCGTTGCACTCCGATCGGCGTTCTGGGCGTCCAGCAGCGCCAGCCCCGCCGCGAAGCGTTCGATCGCGGTCGCCCAGGCATAGGCGCGCTGCGCTCGTTCGCCCGCCTTGACGAGCCACTCCGCGGCGCGGGCGTCGTCCGCCAGGCGGAAGTGGGAGGCGACCGCGTCCGGATCGGGCGCCGGGGAGGACACGAGCACCTCGCCGATGCGCCGGTGCCAGATCTGCCGCCGAGGGAGGGGCACGCCCTCGTAGAGCGCCTCGCGGATCAGCGCATGGGCAAACCGCACCCCCAGACCGTCGGCAGTCTCCACGAGCACCTGAGCCGCCACTGCCCGCTCGACGACATCCGCCAGCATCTCATCGGAACTGTCGCCCACCGCGCGCCAAACCCCCAGCGGCGCCTGGTGGCCAATCGTCGCGGCCAGACCCAACAGGCGATACGCGTCCTCCCCGAGCCGCGCCAGCCGTCCGTCGATCACCTGCCGCAGGAACGCGGGTACGCGCACCGCGGACAGGTCGCCCAGCCGCCAAACCGCGCCGTCATCGCCGGCGGTCGCCGGATGCAGCACGCCTTCCTCCTCCAGCGCGCGAAGCAACTCGCCCGCGAAGAGGGGGTTGCCACCCGCCCGCCCATGCAGGTAGGTCACCAATCGGGCCTCGTCCCACGCGGCGAGCGCGTGGCGGGACCGCACAAGTTCGCGGAGGTCGTCGTCGCTGAGCGGGTGCAGATCGAGCCGAGCGGCGGATGCTTCACGCACCAAGGTCGGCAAGAGCGCGTAAAGCGGGTGCTGGCGGTGAAGCTCCTCGGCACGATAGGTGGCTAACAGGAGCAATGCGGTTCCCGCCAGCTCGCGGGCCAGGAAGCGCAGCAGATCGAGGCTGGCTGGGTCGGCCCAGTGCAGATCCTCGATGACGAGCACGACTGGCCGCACCGCCGCCGCCGCCAGCAGGAAATCCCGCACGGCGTCGAAGCGCGCCGCCCGCGGTTCGGGCATCCCAGCCGGGGTGACCGCTCCGAGCAGCGCGGGACGTGGGGGGAGTTCGGGCAGTGGAGGGCAGCGGTCAAGCAGTTCGGTCCAGGGGCCGTAGGGAGGCGTCTCGATCAGGTCGAAGCAGTGTCCGAGGAGGACGAGCGCGCCCCGCGCCAACGCATCCGATTCCACCGCCTCGGCCAGTGCCGATTTGCCGATCCCCGCCTCGCCGCCGATCAGCACCAAGCTGCCGCGGCCGGCCAGTGCTCCGACGAGGTGCTCTCGCAGGAACGCATGCTCCCGTGCCCGCCCTACCAGAAACGGGCGACCCCCAGAAGCGACTTCGGGATCTGCCATCTCATACCGTCCGAGCGGATCGCTTGGCGTCTTATGGGCTCCAATGTACCAGAGGGACCGAAGACAAGAGGTCTAGCATTCTGAAGGGAAGAGATTCTCGCCCGAAAACCACCTGTCTTGCGTCCCTTGCCTCCGGATCAAGAGGCCACCTGCTTGGGTTCTGCCGGGCGTACCTCGGCAAACAGCGTGTTCGCGCCTACATGGTTTCGATACAGTCCAGACCGAACGACTTCGTGCAGCTGTTGAACCAGTCGATGACCTCGCGGTGCAGCGGGATGCCGTATTTCCGCCGTTCGAGCTCGGTTTCGTGTTCAGGCAAGCCGGGATAGACGACGCGGACATGACCCGGGGCGGGCGGGGTGGCGGCCAGCGTTTGCAGCATCGCGTCCATGGTCTCGTTGAACTCGTCGGGGTCACAGAAGGCGGCGATGTTGTAGGCGGCGAAGTGGTGGCGGGCGAACGGATGCTGGTCCTTCACCATGTTTGGGACGCTGCCGGAGAGCATGGTGGTCAGCGTCTCGACCATGAGGGCCAGGCCAAAGCCTTTGTGCGAGCCCTGCTCGCGGGTGCCGCCCAAGGGCAGGAGGTTGAAGCCCTTGAGGGCATACCGCTCGCCGGACGGGACCGGGCGTGAGTCCATGATCGGGGTGCCATCAGCTTCGGCGATCCAACCCGGCTCGATGTTGGCGCCCACCCGGCGGGCCAGCCCGATCTTGTTGCCGGCGATGGTCGACGTGGCCGCGTCGTAGACCAGGAAGGGTTCGCTCCCGGCGGGGGCAGCGATCGAGATCGGGTTCGTGCCGAGACGGGGTTCGGCCCCGAAGGTGGGGAGGACGAACTTGCTCATCGCGGTCATGCAGACGCCGATGAGCCCCTGACTCGCGGCTTGCATCGCGAAGTGGCCGACCGCCCCGAGATGGGCGCTGTTGCGCATGGTGACGACGCCGACGCCGACGTTGTGCGCCTTGTCGATGGCAACCTGCATCGCCTTTCGGCCCTGCAAGATGCCAAGGCCGCGGTCGCCATCAAACGCGGCGCTGGCGGGCATTTCGCGGAGAACGGTCGTGGTCGGAACGGGATTCAGCTCGCCGTTTTGGAACCAGGAGACGTACTGGCGCATCATGTTCGAGACGCCATGCGTCTCCACGCCGCGCAGATCGGCCCAGACGAGGACATCCGCCCCATCGGCCGCATCGTCGGCCGGGACGCCACATGCGATGAAGATATCGGTTACACATCGCCGGAGCGCGGCTTCGGAGACGCGGATCTGGTCGGCTTCTGGGACGTGAAAGCGTTCGAGCATGGGGTTCCCCTGGCGGTCAGCGTCTGCTTGATGCCCGGGGCTCACGGCCCGGGCTCAAAAAGACAGCCTCTCCGAGGCTACGATGCCGCGTTCATTAGCCTCGGAGAGGCTGTTACGCTCAGCCCGGGCCGTGAGCCCCGGGCGCAACCCAGATACAGCCACCCATCTCAATGGGCGTCCGAGAACACCGAGAAGGTGATCTCCTTGGCGGTAATGAATTCCAGCAGGGCCGGAGTACCCTCTTCGGTCTGGCGAATAGCGCGTTTGATCGCGGGGATGATCTCGCTGGGTTCGGTGACGCGTTCGCCGTAGCCGCCGAGCGCGCGGGCGAAATCGGCGTAATGGCCGCTGATGTCGGTGCTGCGGTACTTCTCGGTGGCGGCCTGCATGATAGGAAGCTCGATTGCCATGGAGAAATTGTTGAGGAGGATGGAGAGGATCGGGATCCGCTCGCGGACGGCGGTTTCGAAGTCCATGCCGGTGAAGCCGATGGCCGCGTCGCCCCAGACGTTGATGCAGAGGTGATCGGGTTTGGCGAGTTTGGCGCCCATCGCCAGGCCCAACCCATAGCCGAGTTGCGTCGTCTTGCCCCAGCCGAGGTAGCTCAGCGGGGAGCGCGCCTCCCAGAACGGCGAGAGTTGATCGCGCGGGCTGCCGGCATCGTGGGTGATGATCGTCCGCTCGACCTCAACGGTGTGCAGGAGATCCCAGATCACCCGGTAGGGCGAGAGCGGCGTCTCATCCGATGTCAGCTTCGGCGACCACGTCTCCAGCCACTCGGCCCGGATCGCGGCGATCTCGGCGGCAACGGACGCGGCACGGCCCGTGGGGTATTCCCGAGGCGCTCGCGGACCTCTGCCAGTACTGCCTGCAGCGTCAGCTTGGCATCGCCCAGCAGGGCGTCGTCGACCGGCACGTCCTTGGCCAGATCGGCCGGGTCCAATGTCGCATGGATGATCTTCGGACCACTTGGCATCGACACGCCGTAGCCCGTTTTGGTAAAGCTGCACCCGATACCGAAGATCACGTCAGCCCGATCGAGGAAAACCCGGACCGGCTTTGGCATCGAGCGTCCGCCGGAGCCGAGCGACAGCGGATGATTTTCTGGGAAGGCACTCTTGCCCTGCAAACTCGTGGTGACCGGAGCTTCGAGGAGTTCGGCCAGCTCCCGCAGTTCTTCCCAGGCCTCGGCGTAGTGGACGCCTTGGCCGGCGTAGAGCACGGGACGATCGGCGGCAACGAGGGCCTCGGCGACCCTGGATACGTCGCTGGGGTCGGGACCTGAACGGACCTTGATGGAGGGGTGATAGCCAAGGGGTTGCGGGACCTCGTCCGTGAGCACATCGGTCGGAAGTTCGACCAGGGCCGGGCGAGGACGGCCGTTGCGCGCCTGGGTGAAGGCCCGGCGTAGCGCGTCCGGGATCGCATCGGCCATCACGACCTGCTCGCACGATTTGGTGATGTGCTGGTAGTTCAGGAATGCGTTGAACTGGGGCGGCACGTTGATCATCCGGCGGGCGTAACCGGCCGGCAGGACGACGATCGGAGCGGAATCCGCGTACGCCTGGGCAACCCCACCAAACGCGTTCTCGGTGCCGGGTCCGTGCTGCATCGTGAAGACGCCGACCGTCTTGGCGGAGGTGACCCGGCTGACGGCGTCGGCCATGTGGATCCCGGTGCGCTCCTGGCGCACGATGATCGTGCGGATGTCGGCCACGGCTGCGGCCTCGATAATCGGATTGACGGGATACCCAATCAGAAACTCGACGCCTTCGCACTTGAGAATCTCGGCGATTGCGGCCGCGCCATTCATGATCCGACCTCCTGGCTCCGCGCTCCTGCTGCATCGAAGGAATTCCAGGGGATCATGCGGGGCATGCCAGGAACGCGCAAGGGGCCCTTCGCGTCCCTCGGCACGACTGAGGCAAGCCGTTACCCTTAGCACACATTTGCGATAGGCGAGGGATTCATGGACGGACCACAATACGGCGACATCGCGATCAGCGCCGCATCCGACTCATCGCAGTGGGAGCTGTGGGATGCGCCGCCGCACCCCGAGACCCTCTATCAGCGCTTCCCCGAGTTCACCTGCCGCTGTCCCCGGTCTGGGTATCCGGACTTCGCCACGGTCCATCTGGTGCTCGTCCCAGACCAGAAGGTGATCGAGCTGAAGCACCTCAAACTGTGGTTCAACTCGTTTCGGGATCGCCAAATCTCGCACGAGGCCGCGACGGCCGAGGTCCTGGAGACCATCGTCGCCGCCATTGCCCCGCATTTGCTCTTTGTCCTGATGGAGTACACACCACGGGGCAACCTGACGACTTTTCCGATGGTCGAACACCGGTCGCCCCGCCTGCGTGACCTCGACCAGGACGACCCGCTGGCTCGGGCGGTAACCAACGCTGAGGTGGTAAAGGAACGGCTGATCGACCGGGTGCTTGCCCGGTAGGGTCTTCTTTCGCGCCTTATCCGTCTGCGGAAAGCGCTGATCGAGCAGCATCAACCCAGCCCAGAAGCGGGCCGCTCCGCAGCTGGTACCCGGGCGACCAGCGGGCGGCGAGGCGGTCGAAGGCGACGGCACTGGCCGCGATGCTGGCGAGGATGCCGGCGGGGGTGTGCGGCTGGCGGGTGGGTTCGAGGGCAAGAACCTCATCGTCGCCGAGGCCGCCCCGGTGCTGGTTGGAGCCGGTCTCGCGGTCGCGTAGCAGCATCGCCAGGACGGCGACCTCCTGGATCAGCTCCAGGCTGAGGTGAAAAGCGACCAGGCGGTCGCCGCGCACGACCTTCTGGACGGCGACGATCCCCTTGAACCAGAAGCCATTGGCAAGGTCATCGAACGCATCTTTCGGCACATGCGGAGGCGGGCTCTCCAGGTCGAGCCCGAGAATCGCGTCGACGGCCGGATTGCGGGAGAAGAGCACCTGATTCCCACCCTCGAAGGGTCGACCCGGCCACTCGGTGTGCCGCTGGAGCGCCGATAGGGTCGTGACGATCAGATCGATCCGGCGCAGGTCCTCGAAGCACAGGCGCGCCACCGACGAGAACTCGCCGGGGTGGAGTTCGCTGGCGTAGAGATCGCCCAGCGGGGCCAGCCAGGCGAAGGGCGGGAAGAACCGCGCCAGTGTCCCATCCCGGGCGACGTGGAGCAGGTCGAGGTCACTCCAGGCATCGCCCGTGCCTTGCGCTCCCGAACCGACGAGGGCCAGCGCCTCGATGTCAGGATCGGCGCGGCAGAGATCCACGATCTGCTCGATGGTGACGGCTTGCCATCCGGTCGAAGAATCCATACATCCGAGTATAGGGGCCCGTCCTGGCGGACCGTATGATTCGATCCGCCAGGAGAGACTTCCCAGCCGTGGGTTGACCTATAGAACGGTTGGGGTGATTGATATCACGAGCAGGACAAGCGGTTGAGCGCCCACGCTGCGTATCTCCCCGGTTGCTCCGGGCTCGAAGAGGATGCCATCTCCCTGGCCGTAGGTGGCGCCGGTGGCAGTCGTGATCGAACCGTCTCCTCCTCGCCGGCTCCAAACTGTCCCCACCGTGTTGATTGCACTTAGATTGCCCTCATCGACCACGAGCAGGATCGCCCCTGTCGTGTCAATGGGAAGCGTTGCACCCGGTGTCAGCGTGACGCGCCCAAGCCCGAGCCGCGCCAACCCACTTGGCAGGGCGAGGACGGGTTGAGGTCCCAGGTCGGCAACGGTCACGCCGGGAGCATCCGCCGCCGCCGAGGTTTCGGGCTTCGCGTCTTCGGGGCCGGGAATGCGGTTGGGGCCGCCGGGTTCCCGGATGGCGGCTTTGAGAAGTTCAGCCGCGGTCGTACCATCGTTACGGACCAGCACCTGGGCGCCTTGCGGAAGGAGGAGGACATCTCCGGCGACAATTACCGCCCGCTCACCCGGCCCCATCGTTCGGCGATTGCCCTCGTTCACGCCGGGTGCGGCCCGCGAACCCCGCACCAGGCTGCCAAGGTTCTCGACAATCTCGACAGTAACCTCGCCATCTTCGACATGGATCGCCTCGGATCCAAGGACGCTCCCGGCGGGAAATCCGGAACCCGCACCGACGGTAACGCGCTCCAGCGCCACGGATTGCAGCGCAGAGACGGGAACCTCGATCGGCAGGTCGACGAGCGGCTGGAGGAGCGGGGCATCGACCCGACCACCTTGCAACTCCACGATCAAGCCGTCGGCAATCCGGAAGACGTCAACCGGCCCCCATGCCACGGCATCTCCGGCCAAAGGCAGCCCGAGGAACGCGCCCGTCGTAGCGCCCTCGACGCTGACCTCGGCCACGATCGTGCCGCCACCGTCGTCACTCAGGTTGAGTGGCAGGAGTTGGATGCCCGGGAACGTGGAGCCCAGTGCCTGGAGACGGGCGACGAGTCCTTCACGCGTCGGGGGAAGCCCAGGGGGATCGAGGTGGGCGAAGACGTCATTCGCGAGGATGCCCGTGAAGTTGGGCGGCATCCCAGTCCGCAACGCTGAGTTGACGGCCCCGTAGAAGTCGTGGATGACCGCCGCGTCCGCCGTGCGACGAGGGCGTGCTCCGCCAATGCCGGAGATTCGGCCAAAAACTCGTCGAGCGAGACCCAGACAGCCCCGCTGAAGAGGATGAGGAGACAAGCGAGGATGGAAAGATAGGCACGGCGAGGCATGGATGGTCCTCCACGGTGGGCGGCGGCTGAGACGCCATCGATGTGATGATCGGAACGTCTCTAGCCTGCACGCTCACGGCGCGGGCAGCATCGGAGGAACCGCCCATTTCGGGGAAGCGGCTATCGCGAACCGGACTAAGTACTTCCGCCTATACGAACGAAGAGGAACAGATCAGACTAGCCCATGCGTGTGGGCGTAGGCGGCGGCGGCCGTGCGCGACGGCAGGCCGAGCTTGGCCAGGAGGTGCGTAACATGGTGCTGGGCCGTGCGCGGGCTGATGAACAGGGCCTCGCTGATCTCCTGATTCGAACGACCGGAGGCAATCAGGCGCAGTACTTCTGCCTCGCGCGGAGTTAGTCCGTGGGGAGCCGGAGGGACGGGCGACGTACTTACTCCATCCGCCACAAGGTCGGTCGCGAGCGCGCGCGCCTCGGCAACAGCTGCTTCGAGTGACAAGGTTCGTTGGCACTGGTTTGGGCCGTGCGCGGGCTGATGAACAGGGCCTCGCCGATCTGCCGATTCGAATGGCCGGCGGCGATCAGGCGGAGGACTTCGGCCTCTCGCGGCGTCAGGCCATGAAGAGCCGTTGGAGCCGGCGAGCTATCGGCCGAGGACAGGAGTTCAGCCGCCAGCGCCCGGGCAAAATCGACGGTTTCGCTCGGTGACAACCTCCTGCCCGCGGCGAGGATCTCGGCAGTCCGATCAGCGCCAAGCCGCGCATGGACCTCCGACCTGCCGGTCATCTCATCGTCATCGGGATTCAACGCCATCCCCAGACTCTCGCGCAGCCGGTCCGTTGCCCCGATGAGCTTCGCCGCCGGCTCAAACCGCCCCATCTCCGCGGCAAGCCCACTCAGACAAACCAGGCAGTCGATGGAAGCCGCCGGATCACCCTCTTCCCACAAGATATCGAGTCCTGCCCGGGCATGCTCGACCGCCTGTCTCTTGTCGCCTCGTTTCCACAACAGCATCGAAGAGCGAAAATAGCCTGCACCCATCGCCCCATGCGTTACCGCGGGCGACGAGCAGATCGAAGGCTTCGGTAAGCAGGGCAAGTCCCCGATCACTGTCACCACGGTCGTGGGCATGAATCCCCAGGTCCATCATGGCAAAAGGTGTAATCGGGCTATTTAGCGGCCTAATGACGCGCAGGACACGCTCCATCTGCGCGAAAGTCTCCTCATCGCTGGGGATGGCAATCATTCGGATGATGCACGCTTCGGCCACTCCTCGTTCGTCACCGGCCTCACCGAAGAGCGCTATGCTCTCGCTGAGGAGTTTTTCCGAGCGCTCCTTGTCCCATCGCCTGCCTGCGGCCCGTCCCGCCACGAAGTGCAACCGGGCACGGAGCGCCAGCGGTGTTTGGTCTGTCGCCGCGATCGCAAGGGCACGGTCCAACCAGGCGCTCGCCTCGCGGATCGGCCCGCGGACGTACCAGAATGCGTCCATCTTCGTCGCGAGGTGCAGTCCTCGCACATCGCCCCGATCCAGGAACCAGGCGAGAGCCGCCCGGATGTTGTCGTAGTTCGCCTCTAGGAAATCGAAGGCTGTCCGCTGCTGCGGACCCCAGGCTGCCGCATCCGCCTGTTCCGCGACCCGAAGGCACCAGTCCCCGTGCCGATCGCGGACTGGCACCTCCTCGCCGGATGCCACGAGCTGTTCCAGCCCGAACTCCCGAACCGTCTCCAACATGCCAAAGCGCGGCTCAGCGTCGCCCGTGCTCAGCCGCCGGATCAGGCTCTTATCGGTCAGCGACGTGACCAGCTCGAGTGACAGACCACCCTGGATCAACGGCTCCTTGCAACAGCCTCCGCAGCCTCCAAGGTGAATCCACCAGCAAAGACCGAGAGGCTCCTGAACAGCGCTCGCTCATCTGGTGTTGAGGATGTCATAGCTCCAGGAGATCGTATCGCGAAGCGTCCGGTGCCGGGCAGGCGCTTCGCGGGTGCCACCGACCAGGAGCGGCAGCCGCGGATCCAGACGCGCCAGGAGCGCCTGCGGGGGGAGCACCTTGCTGCGCGCCGCCGCCAGTTCAATCGCCAGCGGGAGGCCATCGAGGCGGCGGCAGAGCTCCGCGACGGCGCCCGCGTTCTCGTCTGTCAGGGCAAAGTCGGGTTCGATCTCGCTGGCGCGTTCCGCGAACAGCCGAACCGCCGCGTTCCCGCCCAGACCGCGGACGGTACCGGGGGATGTGTGCTCCGGCAGAAGCAGCGGGGGAACAGGAAACTCCCGCTCGCCGCCCAGGCGCAGCCGCTCCCGGCTCGTGGCAAGGATCACGAGCCGGGGACAGGCTCGCAGGAGATCGGCGACGAGCGGAGCCGCCGGCAACACGTGCTCGAAGTTGTCGAGCACCAGGAGCATCTCCGACGTTGCCGAGCGCGGTCGCCAAGTGGTCAGCCAGGGGCCGATCGTCCGCAGCCCGCACGCCGAGGCCTGCGCCACCGTCGGACCCGACCAGAGCAGGATCACGAACCGGGGCGAGCGAGACGAAGACGACACCCGTCCGCAAAGTCGGCGGAGAGGCCGGCGGCGGCCTCGAGCGCCAGCCGCGTCTTGCCGACCCCGCCTGGGCCGGTCAACGTCACGAGCGACACATCGGCGCGGCGCAGCAACTCGCGCACCGCGGCCACTTCCCGCTCGCGCCCGATCAGCGGGGTGCGTGGCAGCGGTAGATTCTGGGATCGCGTGAGCGGAGACGACGCGCCCATGGCGGCTCCCCCAATCGATGTTGTGTGCAACGATGAGCCCATCTTACATAAGAACCGCTGAATCTCGGATTCGTCAACCGCTTCGCCTATTGACAGGGAGCGGGATCGCGCTAGACTGCCGCGTATGCGAACACCGTTTCCGGATATCGAAAACGAGGGGCCGACCTTGGAGGCATCGACGTCGCTGCCTAAGTCCGAACTCATCCTGACGACCCTCGACAAGGGGCTCACCATCCTCGAGACCCTGGCGGAGCATCCCGGTGACGGCCTCACCCTCACCGAGCTGGGCCGGGCGATCGGGATGCACCGCAGCACGCTCTTCCGCTTCCTCGCTACCCTGCGCGCCCGCGGCTACGTCGAGCGCGATCCCGCCACCGACCGCTACCGGCTCGGGATCGGCGCCCTCACCCTGACCGCGTCGTTCCTCAACAATCTCGATCTCCGCCAGATCGCCCGGCCGTTCCTGCAGGATCTTTGCGACCGCACCCAGGAGTTGGTCCATCTCACCCGCCTGGACCGAGACGAGGTCGTGACCATCGACCGGATCGAGGGCAAACTACCGGTGTCGCTCCAGACCGATATCGGCGCTCGCCGCCCCGCCTACTGCACGGCGTCCGGCAAGGTCTTTCTGGCCTACCTGCCCGCCGCCGAGACGAATCGCATCCTGGCGCTGGGCATGAAGCGGAAAACCGCGACCACGATCACGACCCCGGAAGCGATGCGCGAGCACCTGGCGGAGGCTCGCCGGCGGGGCTACGCCGTCGACGACGAGGAGCGGATCGAAGGGGTCCGCTGTGTCGCGTCGCCGATCTTCGATCTCGACGGGAATCTGACCGGGACACTGAGCATCGCCGCTCCAACGGTCCGGACCTCGCGTGAACGGATGGAACACCTGGGGGAAACGGTTCGGGATGCCGCCGCTGGACTCTCGCGGCAACTGGGATACGCCGCGGAGCGGAGCGGCGGTACTGGGGCATCGCCCGGGACTCGGGCCTTCCGCGGATCAGGTTAGTCAGCAACCCACGACCAACATCGGGACCCGACGGAAAAGCGCGTTTCGACCGGCCACGGCGGCCGGTCATGACCCAGGGGAGGTCGAGAACGTGACCGCGTCGTCACCACCTGTGCGGTTTAGGCATCGTCGGCATGGCGCGCATCCTTCCGGCCCACCTCCGGGGGTTGCGGGTGCTGCGCGACAACGGCCTCGCCAACGTCCGTATCACCGCCCTCTGTGCCCGCAAGATCGAGGACGCCGCCACCTTCCGCCGCCCCGGTGAGGGGCCGCCCCCGCGTCCACCCGTCACCTCGAACGAGCGCGATCCGCTCGGGGCCCCCCACATCTACGTCAGCGAACTCTTCCCGGACACGGTCCCGGAGCTGTACGACGACTGGCGCAAGATGCTGGAAGCGGATGCCGTCGATGCCGTGCTCGTGCTCTCTCCGGTCGGCCTCCACCACCAGATCGCCCTCGATGTACTTCGAGCAGGTAAGCATGTCCTCATCGAAAAGCCGTTCGCGATCTCGGTCCGGGCGGGGCAGGCGATCGTCGATGAGGCTCAGAAACGCAATCTGATCGTCGGCGTCGCCGAGAACCTGCGCTACGCCGAGGGCATCCGCGCTCTCAACTGGGTCGTGCAGCAGGGGGTGATCGGCGATCCGCAGATGTGGGTCTCCGGCGGGATCGGCGGCGACTGGTCGCCGGACAAGATCGTCGCCCGCACCCCCTGGCGCCACCGCAAGCTGGAAGGCGGCGGCGGCGGCGCTATCGACATCGGTGTCCACATCTTCCACTTCATCCGGTACGTCATGGGCCCGATCGAGGAGATCAGCGCGTACGCTCGTACGCTCGAACGCGAGCGAGTGGAGCGCGACGCCTTCGGCGAAGTCATCAACCGCGTCACGAACGAGGTCGAGGACGCTTTCTTCGCCAACATCCGGTTTGGCAATGGCGCGATCGGCACCACGTTCTCGAGTTGGGGCGGCCACGGCGACCGCCTCGGCCTCGCCGCCGATCCCGGCATCTTCGGCTCCCAGGGCTGCGTCAAAGGCTCTGAGGTCATTTTGGATGACGGGTTCCGGGCACAGACGACGGCACTCTACGCGCATCAAGCGCCGCCCAACCTGCGGCGGGAACAGTTTCCGGCCGGGATCACCGACTCGTTCGCCCTGGAGATGCACGATTTCCTGAGCGCGATCGGGTCAGGACGGCCGATGGAGGCGAGCGGCGCGGAGGGGTTGCTCGATCTCGCCACCGCGTTCGCCCTCCTCGAGTCCGCCACCGCGAACCGGCCAGTTGCAGTTGCGGACGTGCTTAGCGGGAAGGTATCCGCCTATCAGGAGGAGATCGACGCCCATTACCGCCTCTAGTCGTGAGTCGTGAGGAACGGAGACGACTGCTCCTCACAATCTCACGACTCACGACGTCACGACTCGTCTCCATGGAGGATCATCGCGTGACAGGCTCAGAGCGCAAGCTCGGCATTGGGGTCATCGGGGCAGGGGGCATCGCCCACTACGCCCACTTTCCAAATCTGGTCAAGAACCCGCGGGTTAACCTGGTCGCGGTCGCCGATATCGACCTGGCCCGGGCCGAAGCCGCCGCGGAGAAGTACGGCTTTGCGCACCACTACGCCGACTACGAGGACGTCATCGCCAACCCGGAGGTCGAGGCGGTCATCGTCACCTCCTGGCCAACCGCCCACGCGGGACCAGTGATCGCGGCGGCGGAGGCGGGCAAGCACATCCTCTGTGAAAAACCGATCGCGACGACGCTGGAAGACGCCGATGCGATGGTGGCCGCCGCCGAGAAGGCGGGCGTCAAGTTCACCATGGGCTACCAGCCGCGCTTCGGCAACGTCTGGCCAACGGTGAAGCGGTTGATCGACGAGGGGCTCATCGGGCGGCCGATGCTGCTCAACTCGATCGGCGCCGGCCCGTCCTCCCACGGAGCCAAGTGGTTCCTCCAGAAGCAGTTCGCCGGCGGCGGCATCTTCATGGACTGGGGCATCTACACCGCATTTTCCCTGAACTACTGGATGGGACCGGTCGAACGCGTCTACGCCACGAGCAAGATTTTCCGGGATCAGGTGATGGTCCGCGGCGAGCTCGTTACCGGCATCGACGTCGAAGACACCATCGCCGCCACGCTGTCCTTCAAGAACGGGGCGATCGGGAACTGGTCGTCCGCCTGGGCGGTGAAGGCCCGCCACGGCACGACCGTGATCGATGGCGACGGCGGCTCGATCCTGATGCGCAGCGGCCAGGACGGGATCGGCATCTACACGACGCAACTCGACGATCCCGACTACCTGATGGGCTGGCGGCAGTTGCCGGTCTCTGATCCGACGGTGGTGGACATGCACTACCGCAAGATCGCCCACCTGGTCGATTCGGTGCTCGACGACACTCCCCTGGTCCTGACCGGCGCTCACGGTCGCGATGCCCTCGAACTGGTCCTGGCAACCTATAAATCGGCGGAAACCGGCCAGGCGGTCGATCTGCCGTTGCCACGCGAGGAGATCACCGTTATCACGCCGGACGTTCAGGTCGCGTGATTGGGCCGAATTGGTCGTTTGGTCCCTACCGGGCATTCGGTAGGATGTGTTAGATAACCGTGAACAAGGGGAACATTGATGACGAGTAGCCGGATTCGTCTCGGCTTCGTGGGTGCGGAACACCTCCACTTTGGAGGGTTGCTGAAGAGTGCCCTGGCATGCCCGACCGCTGAGGTGGTGGGCTTCACGAGCACCGATCCCGAACTCCAGGCCCATTTCGCGAATATGTATCCCGACGTCAAGGCGTTCGCCAGCTCGACCGAGCTGTACGAGCAGGCCGGCCCGCAGGCGATCATCACCTGCGCCGACAACCTGCGCGCCGCCGAGGTCGTGGCCGAAGCGGCCGAGCGCGGCGTCCACGTGATGAAAGAGAAGCCGATGGCGGCGACCCTGGCGGTCGCCGAGCAGATGGCGACCACCGCGGCCCGCAACGGCGTCCGCCTGATGATCAACTGGCCGTCGAACTGGTCGCCTGCTATGCACCACGCCAAGACGCTGGTCGACGATGGCCGCATCGGCCACGTCTGGCAGGTCCACTACCGAGCAGGCCACGGCGGCCCGCCGCCGGATTACCTGGACTCGCGGCCCGAAGGACCGGGTCGGGTGGGGCTGGCTGATCGAGCGGGAGACGAACGGCGGCGGGGCCGCGATCGATTTCTGCTCGTACGGGGCCGTGCTCAGCCGCTGGATCATGGGTCAACCCAGCCGGGTGACGGGCATGGGCGGGCGCTACTCGAAGGACTTCTTCACCGTCGAGGACAACGCGATCATGATTCTCGGGTATCCTGGCGGCCACTCGGTCTGCGAAGGAACCTGGACCCAGCCAGCGGTCGCCGCCAAGATCCCAACGATGATCTACGGCACGGACGGGGCGATCGCCCTGACCGGGCAGACCGAATTGACGCTTGCCAACCGGGGCCAGTCAGGCGAACTGAGTTCGACCGACACCGAAACGATCACGGCGCCGGATCTCCCGGCCCATTATGCGTCCGCCCCGGCCTATTTCACTCACTGCTTGCTCCACGACGAGCCATTCCAGGGTATCGTCTCCCCCGAACTCTCACGAGACGCGCAGGAGATCCTGGAGGCGGGCCTGGCCTCGATGGCCCAGGGGAAGGAGGTGGGTCTGCCGCTCAAGCCGTTCTTGCATTAACCTATCGTTGGCCTTCGTGAGCGCCGCCATGCGTGCGGCGACGTATACCAGGTATCTTTCGCGGTCCGAGAAGTGTTTTGACCGTCGACCACAGCCAGCGCTGGTGCATGGTGAGGTGGCGGTTCGTGTGCAAGGGAGCACCGCATGACGACCGATCGGAATCTCTCCCGGCGTACGTTTGTCTCCGGCACCGCGGCATCGGCCGCGGCGGCGGCGGTAGCCGTCAAGAGCGTCGGCGCCGCAGACCACAGCGGGCACGGGAACCCCTCATTTGTGCCCTCGGCGGCTCAGGGCTCGGCCAATATCCCAACTC
>CAWKIA010000025.1:0-275305 GCA_963849635.1 uncultured Chloroflexia bacterium
ATCGTCGGACTTGACCGTGAGCATCTCCTGCAGGATGTGCGCAGCGCCGTAGGCTTCCAGCGCCCAGACCTCCATTTCACCGAACCGTTGGCCGCCGAACTGGGCCTTACCACCGAGTGGCTGTTGGGTTACGAGAGAGTACGGGCCTGTCGAGCGGGCGTGGATCTTGTCCTCGACTAGGTGGGCCAACTTCAACATGTAGATGATGCCGACCGTCACCGGACGGTCGAACTTCTCGCCGGTGCGGCCGTCGTAAAGATCGACTTTGCCGTCTTCCGGAAGGCCGGCCTCGATCAGGGCCTGGCGGATCTCTTCTTCCTTGGCGCCGTCGAAGACCGGAGTCGCCACCTTATAACCGAGCCGCTGCGCGGCCCACCCGAGGTGGGTCTCGAGCACCTGACCGAGGTTCATGCGCGACGGCACGCCGATCGGGTTCAAGATAATGTCGACCGACTGGCCGTCCGGCAGGAATGGCATGTCCTCGGCCGGCAAGATCCGGGAGATCACGCCCTTGTTGCCGTGTCGGCCGGCCATCTTGTCGCCCTCGGAGATCTTCCGCTTTTGGGCGATGCTGACCCGGACCATCTCGTTGACACCGGCCGGCAGCTCGTGGTCCGAGCTGTCGTCGCGGCGGAATTGCTTGACGTCGATGACCTTACCCTGGACGCCGTGCGGCACCCGGAGCGAGGTGTCCTTCACCTCACGGGCCTTCTCACCGAAGATCGCGCGGAGGAGGCGCTCTTCCGCGCTCAGCTCCGTCTCGCCCCGAGGAGTGACCTTACCAACCAGGATGTCGTTGGGGTGAACCTCGGCGCCGATCCGGATGATGCCGTTCTCGTCCAGGTTGGCGAGGCTTTCCTCACCAACGTTCGGAATATCTCGGGTGATCTCTTCTGGACCGAGCTTGGTGTCCCGCGCCTCGGTCTCGTACTTCTCGATGTGGATCGAGGTAAAGACATCGTCACGGACCAACCGCTCGCTGATCAGGATGGCATCCTCGAAGTTGCCGCCCTCCCAGGGCATGAAGGCGACCAGGACGTTCTGTCCGAGCGCAAGCTCACCGTTCTCCGTCGACGCAGAGTCGGCCAGTACGTCGCCGATCTTGACGGCGTCGCCGGGGCGAACATTGGGCCGCTGATTAAGGCACGTGTCCTGGTTCGAACGGCGGAACTTCTGCAGGTTGTAGATGTGCGTCGCGCCGTCGTTGTCCATGATGCTGATCTTGCGCGCATCCGCGCCGACCACCGTCCCGTTATGCCCAGCGACTACGACCTGCCCAGAGTCACGGGCGGCCTGGAACTCGACGCCCGTCCCGATGACCGGAGAGCGCGGCATCAGGAGCGGCACGGCCTGCCGCTGCATGTTCGCACCCATGAGCGCCCGGTTGGCATCGTCATGCTCCAGGAACGGAATCAGCGCCGTCGCCACCGAGACAACCTGCTTCGGCGAGACGTCCATGTAGTTGACTTCTTCGGCCGCGATCACCGGGAAGCGGTGGCCGCCGCTGACCCGGACCGTGACGCGATCCGGGATGAACCGGTTGTGCTCGTCCAACGGCGTATTGGCCTGGGCGATCATGACCTTCTCTTCGCGATCGGCGGAGAGGTAGTCGATGATCTCCGAAGCCACGGGCTTGATCCGGACGGACTTGATGTCAGCCTTCTTGAAGGCGGCGATATTGGCATCGGTGATCATCTCGCCGGCCGCGAGCACAACCTTACCGTTGGACGGATTGACCGCGTCGTCGCGCAGGATCTGCCCCACGGCGGGGATGACCGGATCGTCGAGCAGAATCGTAGAGACAACACGGCGATACGGCGTCTCGATGAAGCCGTACGGATTGATCTTGCCGTAGGTGGCGAGCGAGCCGATCAGGCCGATGTTCGGCCCTTCCGGCGTCTCGATCGGGCAGATGCGGCCATAGTGCGACGGGTGAACGTCACGAACATCGAATCCAGCTCGATCTCGGGAGAGACCGCCAGGGCCGAGGGCGGAAAGACGACGCTTGTGGGTCAGCTCATCCAGTGGATTGGTCTGCTGCATGAACTGCGAGAGCTGACTGCCGCCGAAGAACTCACGCACCGCCGCCATCACCGGCCGCGTCGTCGAGATCAGGCCTTGCGGGGTGACGGTCTCTGGGTCCTGGATGGTCATCCGCTCGCGGATACCGCGCTCCAGGCGCTGGAATCCGGTGCGGACGTGCATCTGGATCAACTCGCCGACGGCGCGGATGCGCCGGTTGCCGAGGTGGTCGATGTCGTCCGGCTGGCTCTGGCCGTTGTTGAGGCGGATCATCTCGCGGATGATCTCGACCATGTCATCGACGGTCAGGATCCGGGTCGTCGGCATCGGCCGTTCGCCCAGGTCGTCGCGCTTCTTGTGCAGGCGCTCATTCAGCTTGTAGCGGCCGACGCGGGCGAGATCGTAGCGGCGCTCGTTGAAGAACAGGTTCTCCAGCAGCGTCGTCGCGTTCTCGCGGGAGGGCGGATCGCCCGGGCGCAGGCGGCGATACAGCTCAAGGAGCGCATCGTCCTTGGTCTTGGTCGGCTCCTTCTCCAGCGTCGTGCGAATGAACGAGCGATCCGGGTTGGTATCGACGTCGGCAAAGGCGTTGATCAGGTCCTCATCGGACTCGATCCCGATGGCACGGAGAAGGATGGTGACCGGCATCTTGCGCTTGCGGTCGACCTTCACCGAGATGATGTCGCGATTGGAGGTCTCGAACTCAAGCCAGGCACCCCGGTTCGGGATCAGCTTGGCGGTCGAGACGCGCTTGCCGGTAGTCGGGTCGGTCTCTTGACCAAGGTAGACGCCCGGTGAGCGGACGAGCTGAGAGACAACCACACGCTCGGCGCCATTGATGATGAACGTGCCGTCCGAGGTCATCATCGGGAAATCGCCGAGGAAGATGCCGTCCTGGCCGGTCTCCTTGATCTCGCCGGTCTCTTTCATCACGAGCCGCGCCTAGATCCGCAGCGGGGCGGCGAAGGTGATATCGCGCTCGCGGCAGTAGGACTCGACGACCCGCTGGTCGTGCATCGCCCTGTCCCGCTCCTCGCCCTTCGCCATCCGCATCCAGGGCGGTCAAAGCGGTGCTCGAAAGTACAACTCCATCTTCTGGTGGTGGTCCGTGATCGGGGAGATTTCCTCGAGGAGCTCCCCAGGCCTTCGCGCACGAACCAATCGAATGATTCTTTCTGGATCTGGATAAGGTCCGGCATCTCCAGCACAGTCGGGATGCGGGAGAACGTCCGTCGCGAGATTCCCTGGTTGGAGAGCACCTGGCGTGCGCCGACCACTGGCGGAGCGATGGCCACGTCGGATTCACTGCCCAATACACCAAGACGCTCTAACGCCATGCAATGCTCCTCTTTAGATGAACCATCCGACCTCGTAGGCACGACCGCGATGAGAGACCTGCCGGGGACGCCGCATACGGCTCACTGGGACTCCGGGTAGGCAACGAAAATTCACGGTTGAACAGATCGATGGCTGCTGGTCCGGCTGGTTTGAACACAACTTTGCGCACAACGCCGAAGCGGGAGGGCAGAATTCTGTCCTCCCGTGAGCCGTTGAACGCCCTTGATGTATGCCCGCACGCGTTTTCCAGTGTTCCGTCGGGGGCGGCGCACGGACAGGTCCCCGCGCCACCGCGAACGAGTAGGATATCATCTACACTCGCCTATGTCAACCCTAAGTCAGGGCCTGGGTGTGCGTCAGAGATTTGGGGGCAGGGCGGGAGATGGGTCACGGCGAGGGAGGAAGCGGCGCTTCCACGGGTGCCCGGAGGTCGGCCGCGCGTTGACGACGAGCTTCGGCCGTGCGGCCGGCGGCGTGGTGGCGGGTCGTGGTGCGGACGCGGGTTCGGTCGTCGGTGGGACCGGCAGGGCATCCAGCGCGGGGGTCACGGCACCGGTGCCCCGCGCGGCGCGGTGGGTGGCGCTCGTCAGGCGGGCCTGCCCCCGCAGCCGGACCGCGATCTGGGGCCAGGCGGTCGCCCAGCGGTCGTTGGCCACCACGGTGCGCAGCCCGAGCATGGGGTTGATGTGGTCGCGGCCCCAATGCATGCCCGCCCCTTTGAGACGGCGTTGCACGACGTGTTTGTTGGCGCTCTCGATGCAGCCGCTCCCGATCGGGAAGCCGTCCGCGACGAACCCCGCGTAGGCGATCTGCGCCCGCCGCTCGGTCAGATAGCGCACCGCGTCGTCCCGCGCCGGGCTGGGCGGCAGTGCGTCCAGCGCCGCCAGCACCCCGTCGGGATCCCCCTGCTTGAGGTCGTGCGCCTGGATCGCCAACCACTCCCTGGTCGCCGCAGTACTGGGACCAAAGGCCGCCTGCGCCGCTTGGGCGAGGTACCCGACGGCGTGCGGGAAGTCCAGGATGCGGACGGCGGTGGGACAGTGCAGGTCGAGGAAGCCTTGGATCCAGGGGGCGCCGTCGGTCACCGCGACCACCATCGCGGCCGTCACCAGCCCTCGCCGCTGCACTTCGACCAGGGCCTCGCGTCCGAAGGTCTCGGCGTCGGCCAGCCGGGCAAAATAGGAGAGGGCCGTCGTCTGCACCGCCCCAGCCCGATCGCGCCCGACCGTCCCGATCGCTAGGGTCTTGACCTCGGCCCACGCCCCACCGACCAGGGGGACCAGCACCCCGTCGACACTAATCTGGTGCACCGCTGGTGCGGGGATCGGGTCCGCTGCCAGATCGCCCAGCTCCGCCTCCAACTGGGCGACCGCAGCCAGCTCAAGCTGCACCCAGGCCGCGCCCGCCGCCTCCGTCGCCCGCCGCGCCGTCGCCTCACTGACCGTGGTGCCCGTGAAGTGGGCCAGGATCCCCGCTGCTTCGGCGAACGGGGCGCTCGTCCCCAGCCGCACCAAGCCCGCCACCAGCCACGGCGTCAGCTGGCCGGGCAGCAGGCCCAATCCCTCATCCAGGGGGGAAAAGCCCGGTCCCGCAGCGCGGGCACCGGGCGTAGCGCCGGGTCAGGGTCACGTCGCGGTTGTGGCTGGTCGTCAGGTGGCGCGCGCGCGTGCCATCCCACCGCATCGGCTCCCCACACGCCGGACACTGCGGCCGCGCGTCGGCTTCACTCGGGTCGGCCACGGCGCTGGCCAGCGCCGTGGCCTCCAGCAGCCGGCTGCGCGCCAACCCCAGCCGCGCCTCGATCTCCGCCTCGATCTCGTAGAGCGTCGCCCGCGGGTGCTGCGCCCGCCAGGCGTGCATGCCAGCCCACAGCTCGTCCGTCAGCCGCGCCCACTCGTCCGCACGCTCGGCCGTCCCCATCGCCCGGCTCCTCTCCCGCTCCCACCTCACTCACCCACCTATCCTACTCCCCAAATCTCTGACGGCCACCCCAGCGTGGGGGGCAATTGCATCTTAGAGCGTGTTTCAGAACCGGATAGGCGAGGCGCGTGGCATCCTTTGGGTCATGAAGACCCAATGCCTCGTCACCGATGACCTCTGGGAGGCCATCGAGCCGCTGCTGCCCGAGGAGCCGCCCAAGCCCAAGGGCGGCCGCCCCCGCGTGCCCGATCGCGCCGTCCTCGGCGGGATCGTCTTCGTCCTCCGCACCGGGTGCCCCTGGCGGCTGTTGCCCAAGGAGCTGCGCTGCGGCAGCGGCTTCACCTGCTGGCGGCGGCTCCGCGACTGGCAGGCGGCCGGTGTCTGGCAAGGCCTGCACGAGCGGCACTTCAACTGGCTGGGCGACGAGGCCGCAATCGACTGGAGCCGCGCGAGCCTGGACAGCCTCAGCGTCCGGGCGAAAAGGGGGGCGAAGCGACCGGCCCGAACTCGACCGACCGTGGCAAGGCCGGCTCCAAGTACCACCTGGTCGTCGACCGCACCGGCGTTCCCCTCGCCGTTCGCCTCTCGGCCGCCAACGCGCACGACGTGACCCAGCTGCTGCCCCTGATCGACGCGATTCCGCCGATCATCGGGCCTCGCGGAAAACCGGGGCGGCCCCGCAAACGGCCGGCCAAGCTGCACGCGGACAAGGCCTACGACTCGGCCGAGAAGCGCCGCGCGTTGCGTGCCCGGGGCATCACCCCGCGGATCGCCCGCCGCGGGATCGAGTCGAGCGAGCGGTTGGGGCGGCACCGGTGGGTGGTCGAGCGCAGTTTCTCCTGGCTGCTCGGCTGCCGCCGCCTCGGCGTCCGCTACGAGCGGCGGGCGGATCTGCTCCAGGGGCTGCTCCACCTGGCCTGCGCCCTCATTTGCCTTAAGTTCCTCGACGCCGGCGGGGACCGCTAGCAAGGGCACGCAGCACGAGGAGCAACTCCCGCGGCGTCGTCTCCGTCGGCGCGTGGCCGGTGGGCAGTACGCGGCACGTCAGGGCGCTCGGCCCGCGCCCGCCACGCCGCACCGTTGAAGCGCCTTACCCGCTCGCCGGCTCGCTGGGGGACACCGGCGGGGCAGCGAGCAGGGGCTGCTGGTCCACGGCCAGGCGCTCGAAGAGTTCCACCGCGCGGTCCGTTCCCGGCAGCGCGGCGATCTCCTCCCGAAGTCGTTGCGCATTGGTGCGACAGGCCGAATCAGCCAGCACGGCGCGCACTGCCGCCCGGATCGCCCCGGACTCACGGGCCTCCGCGGGGACCATGCGTCCCACGCCGAGGTCGACACAACGTCGGGCGTTGCGCGGTTGGTCTCCCTGCACGGGGATCACCACCAGCGGGACCCCCGCGGCGAGGCTGCCCATGATCGTGCTGAAGCCGCCGTGCGACACCACGAGGTCGCAGCGGGGCAGCAACGCCCCGTGGTCCACAACCCGCTCGACTGCGGACGTGGGGCGGTTGCGGGCCGAACGCGGCCGGGTCGCGGTGGCGCCCGACCGCCACGACCAGATTGATCGGCTCGTCGCGCAACTCGGCGAGGATCGCCTCGTACAGTCCCGGCGTCTGGGTGACTTCCGTCGTGCCGAGGGTCACGTGCACCAGCGGTCGGCCGGATGGCATGTCGGCCAGCCAGGCGGGGCCGTCGCCGACGGCAGGCGATGGCGGTCGGACGAAGTGCGTCGTGGGTGGCGCCTCCTCATCGGGCGCGATCCAGCGGGGCGGCATCGGAGCTAGGTTGAGATAGCGGTAGAGCTGCTCCCCCGTCGGATCGGGAGGAAGGCCGAGCTCGCCGCGCGCCGCATCGAGCGGGACGAGCTGCGGCGCGAGCAGGGGAAACCAGTGCGCGCCGGCGCTGGCGTGGGGCACACCGAGGAGCTCGGCGGTGAGACAGCCGCCGTACTCGAGCCCCTCGCGCACGAACAGGTCCGGTCGCCACCGCTCGGCGATGGCCAGCAGATCGGGCACCATGGCCCGCGCGGTGGTGTAGCGCCAGAGCGCATTGATCCACGGCATGCGGGCCGGTCCGGCCGGCGGGGCATCGGGGAAAGCCTGCGTCATGAGGTCGTTGCGCCAGTCGATCCCGGCGGGCAGGGCCACCAGCCCGGTCGCCTCGACGTCCGGGCGGAAGCAGTCGGCGCAGGCGACGGTCACCTCATGCCCCGCCGCCTCGAGCGCGTGGGCAAACGGCACCAGCGGGTGGAACATCCCGATGCCGGGCTGGGTCGTGAACAGCACGCGCATGGTTCACCTCACTGCTGGGGCAGGGACGTGGGTGACCGCGCAGCGGCGTGCGGCGGCCACACCGACATGAGCATGCTTGCATCCTAGCAGCTCTGGTTGTGAAACGACCTCTTATTTGCCTAGCAGCGTGAGGAGATAGGCATTGTCGCAGGCGGCACGCAACCGCTTCGCCTTCATCCCGCCCTTCGTCGAGGCATCCTGTTTGAGCAGACTCAGCGCGATCTGCCGGGCCAGGTCCAGATTCTGGTCGGCGTGGCCGCGACGGACCCGTGATTGGTCCTCATCGAAGTCGACGTCGAGGACCTAATGGAGTTCGTTCTCGATCCGCCAATGGGTCCGCACGATCTGGTTGAGGCGAACGGGATCGTCGGGCAGTCTACTCAGGTAGTAGCGCGACTCCCTGCTCGTGGTCGTGCCGGTTGTGCGCTGTGCGGTCACCTTCGCCAGGCTGCGCAATCCCGGCCAGCGTCCGCCGGGATCGAGGTACGTGATCACTGCCGGATCGTCGGTCGCCCAGCAGGTGCGTCGCTCGGTCCGTCCGTGCCCATGCTCCAGTGACTCCGCCCGTGCCAGCGTCGTCCCGGTTGGGTCGTCTCGCATTCCTCGGCAAAGTGCAACACGGCCGCCTTGTGCAGCACGGGCTGGTTGCCCTTCGGCGCCAGGACGTAGTCACCCTCCCGGTCCACGATCGAGCGGGCAACCTCGCGCTGGCAGCCCATCGCGTCGATCGTCACCACCGCTCCGGCCGCCACCACCTGCTCCAGCGGCATCGGGAGGGCGACGATCTCATTTTCGTGATCGGCGACCCTGATCTGCCCCAACGCCACGCTCGTCTCGGTCGCCCAGGCGCTGATCAGATGCAGCGCGGAGCGACCCGGGCCCCGATCATGACTGCGCCGCAGACTCTTCCCGTCGACGGCAATCACCTGCTCGGCCGACGGAGACCATGCCTGCTGGACCCAGGTCAAAAAGCGCGTTTCGACGGCGACGGGATCGAGCGCGGCGAAGACCCTGCCGAAGGTATCGTGCGAAGGAATCCCGTGTGGCAGGGTGAGAAACGTGCGCAACCACGCCTCTTTGGCCCGGCCATAGATCGCGATCTCGACGAAGGAATCGGCTCCACTGAGCGTCGCGAGGAGCACCATCGTGACGATGTCGATCAGCCGATGCTGTTTGGTCCGGTCGATCCGCGGGTCGGGCAGATCATCAAAGATGGCGATCAGGTCGGGGAGGGACAACGGGTCCACAGGGGTCGCCTTGCCAGCGGGGCGATGCGGGCGCAAACGGAGAACCGGAAGTATCGCCCATCGTTACCGACCCTGCCTGACTCGTATCAACTAGATGCAATTGCCCTGAGGGCCTTGTCTTGCGAGTTGCCTCTAGCCGGTCTTTTCGTGGTTGAGCGGCTCATTTTGGCTGACCGGTGCTTTCAAGTTGCCGGTTCCGCGGCGCCATGGCCACCGTGGTGCTGCGATACACTGCCTCCCTGCTAACGTGGGGAGATACGACAACACGGGGGAACCATGGCTGGGGTGGCGACAGGCATCATCGATCTCCGTTCGGATACCGTGACCCGCCCAACGGCCGCGATGCGGCAAGCAATGGCCACCGCCGAAGTCGGCGACGACCAGTACGGTGAGGACCCGACCGTCGCTGAGCTCGAGCGCCGCGCGGCCGAACTCGTCGGCAAGGAGGCGGCGATTTTCGTCGCCAGTGGCACGATGGGCAACCTCGTCTGTGCCCTGAGCCACTGCGGCCGCGGCGATGAACTCGTCTTGGGCGACGAGAGCCACATCTTCTGGTTTGAGAGCGGCGGGGCCGCCGCCCTCGGCGGGATTCCGTTCAACCTGCGACCGACCACTCGATTTGGCCGGCTCGATCTCGATGATGTCGCGGCAGCAATTCGGCCAATTCGAGCGGGCTATCCACGGACGGGCGCGGTCTGCATCGAGAACACCCACAATCGCTGTGGTGGCGCGGTTCTGCCGTTGGACTACCTCTCCGACCTCAAGCAGGTCTGTGCTGAGCGTGACGTACCTGTCCACATGGACGGAGCCAGGATCTTCAACGCTGCTGCCGCCCTCGGAGTCTCAGCGGCCGAGATCGCCTCCAACGTCGATTCTGTCCAGTTCTGCCTGTCGAAGGGCCTGGCGGCGCCGGTTGGTTCGATCGTGGCCGGTTCGGCCGGGTTTGTTGAAATGGCGCGCCGCAATCGCAAGATCGTGGGCGGCGCTATGCGCCAGTCCGGTGTTATCGCCGCGGCCGGCCTGGTCGCCCTCAACGAGATGGTCGATCGACTTCCCGACGATCACCGCCGGGCTAAGCGGCTGGCCCAGGCTTTGGCGGAAATGCCGGGCGTGGTGATTGACCTCGACACCACGCAGAGCAATATCGTCATCTTCCAGTCTCCGTCCGGTCTGACCCACGAAGCGGCAATCGCGGCCTTCCGGGATCACGGCATCAAGGTCTCGAACTACGGCTTGCGCGGGTTGCGAATGGTGACCCACTACGAGATTGACGACGAAGCGATCGATCGCACCATCAGGGCGATGGCCGCCGTGTTTGCAGTCGCGGTCGCCTAGCGATTCACCTTGCTGCGGTCGACATCCGTCCATAGTCCACAAGGATTGAACGTGCCGAAGATGGTGCCGTCGAGATGACGCTACTTGGAGACGCGAAGGTCGTCCTTGCAGTTAGCGGTGGGATCGCCGCCTACAAGGCGGCGGACCTCGCCAGCAAGCTCACCCAGGCCGGCGCCACGGTTGAAACGATCCTCTCCAAGAGTGCCCAGGAATTCGTCCGCCCGTTGACATTCTCTGCCCTGACGAGAAGGCCGGTCCACGCCGACCCGTTTGAAGCCTGGACGGAAGCGGCCGCCGGCCACATCACCCTGGGCCACGACGCCGATGTCCTCCTCATTGCGCCCGCAACCGCAAACACCATCGCCCGTCTCGCCCTGGGGCTGGCGGACGATCTACTCGGTATGGTGTCGCTGGCAACCGCCGCGCCGCTGACCATCGCACCGGCGATGGAGCACCAGATGTATATGCACCCGGCCACCCAGGCCCACATCGCGACGCTCAAGTCCCGCGGCGCGACCATCGTCGGCCCCGACAGCGGGCGGCTGGCGTCGGGCGAGATCGGCACCGGCCGCTTTGCGCCTACCGAGGACATTCTTGGTGCCCTGAGAATCGTGCTCGGGCGCAACGGCGTGCTGGCCGGGGAGCGGGTGG
Organism: uncultured Chloroflexia bacterium; assembly: GCA_963849635.1. Classification (GTDB taxonomy): domain Bacteria; phylum Chloroflexota; class Chloroflexia; order Thermomicrobiales; family UBA6265; genus CAVRUD01. The sequence continues at coordinate 10,802 of CAWKIA010000025.1, forward strand.
TCGTCACCGCCGGCGGCACGCATGAACCGCTCGATCCTGTCCGCTTCCTCGGCAATCGCTCCAGCGGCAAGATGGGCTACGCCCTCGCCCAGGCCGCGCTGGATCGTGGCGCCAGCGTCACCTTGATCTCGGGCCCAACGAATCTGCGCCCTCCCTACGGAGCAACGCTGGTAAACACGGAAACAGCGCGGGACATGGAAGCGGCCGTGCAGGCCGCGGTGCTCGATGCCACCATGCTCGTCATGTCCGCGGCGGTGTCCGATTTCCGCCCGCGCAATCAATTTGGATCAAAGCTGAAGAAGGAGAAGGTCGGCGGGGAGCTGACCATTGAGCTCGACCGCAACCCAGATATCGTCGCCGGGGTATCCACTAAGGGGATTTTCAAGATTGGCTTCGCGGCCGAAACCGACGACCTGCTCGCCAACGCGGCCGATAAGCTCCAGTCCAAGGGCCTGGCGATGATTGTTGCCAACGATGCGGTCGCGACGATTGGCAGCGATGACAGTACCGCCACCTTGCTCTTCGCGGATGGTAGTCAGGAGCTGCTGCCGGCGCTGGCCAAAGAAGAGGTCGCCGGCATCATTCTGGATCGGGCGGCGGCAGTTTTGGGCGCTAGTCGCGGCCGCCAAGTCGTCCCGTGAGGGACCGGGAGCCGTTTAGCTCCTGGCCGGCCCGCCCTTTTGGCGAGCGATCCCAGGTTGCTCTTGAAATTGGCTTGATCGTCTATTCGATTGTCGCGACATTGGTATTGGCCCGTCTCGTCCTTTTAGCTATTGGGATTGACGAGCGCCTCTGGGTTGGCGAATTTGTCTTCCAGTTCACAGATCCTGCCGTTCGCATCCTTCAATTTCTCCCCGGATCTGAGCGCACATTGGTGGGAAACGTGACGCTGCCGGATGCGACACTGGCCGCGATGGTCGCCCTTGTGTCATTTGCGTCGTTGGCAAGGGCTAGACCTGCGCAAAATCTGTGATATCTATGGGAGTTAGAAATCGCCACTCGAGTCGGGGTCTAGTACGTCTGATCTCCGCCAGTCATGCGGGGCTCTCTGCTTTCTCGTTCGTTTGGTGCGCCATTATTGTTTTGGGGAGGACACAATGCACAAGAGCGACCTTATCCGTCACGTCGCCGCGGATGCGGGAGTCTCACAGGCGGTTGCGGCCAAAGTGATCAACTCCGCCCTGGACTCGATCGTCAAGGAGGTATCCGAGGGCAAGCGCGTCGTACTCACCGGATTCGGTGCGTTCGAGCTTCGGCACCGGCGGGAGCGCCACGGTGTCGATCCCCGGACCGCCAAAGACATCGTCGTTCCCGAGAGCTTTACGCCCGGGTTTACCGCCAGCGGAACATTCCGCTCTCGCGCCCGCCCATCCAATTAGCAGTCGGATTCCGATTCATGGGGCATCAATAGCGTCTCGCCGTACGCGACATCACCCTGTCGGTCCCGTATCATCGCCTCGGTGGCCTTGGTCCAAAACCTGCAAAGCTGGGAATTGGCAACGCACATGACCTACCCGGTCATCGATGATGAAGCGGGGTAACGAAGGGACGGATCGAACGATGTTTCGCAACACGCTGCGCGGGATGCTTGCTCTGCTCCTGACCTTCGCCGCGAATTGGCTGGCGGATTGGATCATTAACCGAGTATTTGGCCCTGATGAACTGGAGCCTGCTAAACGGTAGTCGGTCCAGTCTTTACGACCGACACAGGCGCTGCCATGCTCCAAATCGCACGCAGGAAACGCAATAGACAGCGTAGCGCCCGGGCCAATTGGCCCGGGCGCTCTCTTAGGTCACATCTCCAGTTCGGTCTAAGGAAGGTAAAACTGCAGTGGTGCCTCGTCGTAGGAGACCACGAATGAAGTGCCGACGGCGACGTTCGTGATGGATGTCGCAGCGGCGTTGGACGTGTAGATCTCGAAGCTCACGGCGGAGAACGGGCCGATCACCTGCCCGGCCCCGAGGAATCCATCGTAGAGCACGACGCCATCGCCGGAGACGCTGATGGTGATGTCGGCGGTCGGAGCGAACTGAAGCTGGGTCATATCCCCGCTCGGAGTTTCCGGCTCATCCTCGACGACCGGCTCCTCGACGATCTCCTCAGCAGGAGTCTCCTGGACCTCCTCCGCCGGCGGTTCGATGGCCTCGTCCGGTTCTGAGGCGGTGTTGAGGTCGGATGTCTCAGTTGTCGCATCATCGTCGGTGTCAGATGTCTCGGTCGCGTCCGCGACGCTGGTCGCCTCTGCAGTCGGCTCCGCGTCGTCAGGGGTGGCCGTCGCCGTGGGTTCCTCAGTCGGCTTGGGCTCCAAGGTGGGGACCACGCTCCAACTTTCGAGGCCCGTGGGATCGTCCGACGGCGGGGGAGTGACCGACGGAACCGGCGGCGTCGAGGTTGGCTCAGTACCATCCGGAGCAAAGTAAGCGCTATAGAACCAGGTGAAGACGACTGCGCTCATCACCACCAGGAACGCCAGTACGGCAAAGTTGGGGACCCACTGCCGGGGCATGTCCACGGGAGGAACCGAGGGGACAACACTGATCGGCGCAATGGAGCCGCCCCTGGCCTCCTCGAACATGCCGATGAGTTTTGCAGGATCGAGATCGAGGTAGGTCGCGTAGTTGCGAACAATCCCTCGCTGATAGATCAGCGGCGGCAGTGCGGAGAAATTCTCTTCTTCCAGCGCAGCAAGATGAAGGCGGTTGATCCGCGTCGCCTGCTCCGCTTCCTTCACAGTCACACCCTTGGAAGAGCGTGCCTGCTTCAGCGTCTCCCCGAACACTGACATGGGTGTACTACTGGCCCCCTCGCCCTCGGGCAGAGTCCTGCCCGTCCCCGGCGTCCCGCAACCACGTTAAGGAAAGCTGATCCGTCAAGTCTACCCCATTGGAACGCCCGGCGTCTGCCTCAATGCGTGTCAAATCGACACATTTTCCTAACTCCAACGCTTTCGCGCATTCGGCTTTTCTCTGCGCGGCGGCGTCTTCTGGGCCATGAGAAGGTCGAAAAGCGGCGCTGGAGCGTGCAATCGGTCGAAGACGCCGTCGTTCCAGTTGTCATCGTTTGGAATCCACCAATTGCCGAAACTTGTCTGGCATGGCACATCCCAGGCGCTGACCAATTGTCGATTGTTGAATGCCCAGCCGTTCGAGCACCAGCCGCGCTCACCATCCTCGGCCGGACGGAACGCGGCACAGGTTCGGCACATACGCGGCACTTCGGGGGCGACGACATAGTCGTCGATCTCAGGATCGTACTGTATTGGACCGATACCGTTGCTGATTACGACAACATCGTCGTAGCCGGAATCGTACGTGTCCTCCTGGATAGCCCAAGTCGCTGCGTGAGCCTGGACATCCAGGTCTGCCCCGGAGTCAAACCGTATGTCTGGCGCCGTAGCCGCAAACGGTTCCATCCATCCGGAGTCATCAGCGTCGGCCCACTCGGATGGCGTCTCGACGACTGCCGGTGTGAGGAGCGGCTCCTCGACGTGAACGAGCGGTATGCCCGCCTCGCGCTCAACGAGCGCCGGGAGAACGGCATCGGCGGGGAGTGGCTCTGGCTTCCGGTCCGATTCCTCTAGCCAGACGGCTTCATCTGTCCAGCTGGGCGCGTCGGCCCAGGTTGGCTCTGGCGCAGATTCCCGACGGCGAGGGTGCTCCCGGGTGTCAGTCCAGCGGGTCCGGAAGGTGTGCACTTGCCGCTGCCTTCGCGACCGTGGCTTTTCACGCTCTGGACGAACTGGCGGGTGGAACGTGGTATCGACCGGGGGAGGCAATTCGAACGGTTGGTCGTCGATGTTGACGTCGTTTTGTGCAACAACATCTGCCTCTCCTTCCACCGGAGTAGGCGTGTTATCGGACTCTAGGTCAACGTCGTCAGTCCGCCCTGAGTTGACGCCCTGAACCAGCCACAGGAATGGTGGATGACGATCTGCCGGGTAATTCCAATGGTCAAACGTCGGCGGAATCGACGGGACGAGCGGTTCGTCATCCCATTCGCTCTGGCTCGAACCGACATCGAACGGAAGTGGCTGGCGAACCTCCTCGTATCGGGGCCGGCCGCCGTCGACAAACGTTGTGTTGTCGTCCGCAACTGTCTCGATTAAGTTTTCTGGGACGGCCTCTGGTTCAACAGGCCTGGTTTCGATTGGCTCGGCGCTCTCCGGAACCGCGCTGATCGGAGAGGCAGGCAGAACCGAGGTGGAAGGAAGTGGCTCGACCGACGGCCGGATTCGATTGCTGATCCGCTTTCGTGCTACCTCTTCCTTTGCGATCAGGATCTTCTCGCGCGTATTCGGACCTTCGTGAGTATCTCGCTCAGTCTGTGCCTGCTCTGGCGCGGGCGGCAGATGCTTCGTGATCAGCGATTTCGGCACGTGGGTCAGAGGGCTGGGGGCGGCGCCCACGACCCGATCTTCCTCGACGGTTCCCGCGGCGGCTGCGCGCTCCTCATCGGAGACTCTGCCGGCCTTGATGATCGCGTCGATATCCTCGGGCGATGCCGGCGGCACCGGCCCGAGTTGTACGCCGCGCGAGATGCGATCAACCGTGCGGCCGTTTCGTGCGATCGGCTCCCAGAAGTCCTTGTCCCACCCTTTCCGGCACGTGAGCTGCGACGCGCGGACAAGGACTAGATCACTTGTAGCCTCCACTCGCTCAGGGTGACGGCACCAGCCGGACCCTGCCAGGGTTCCCTTTTCGAAGAACCGGCACGTCTCGCAACACCGCTTCATTAGCTGTCCCCCACGGTGACCCCCCCAACGGGCCCACACCGATTCCCACATGCAGAAGCCAAAACAATTCCATCCCCGGTTCCCCACACGGGTCCGGAACTGTTCTCTCGGCAGGCAGTGACATGCGGGAAGGTCGGATTTGTCGTGAGCGAGATGATACTGCTCTCGTCAGTCCATGACAATGACCCGAAGTCACAGATCAAGAGGGTTTTTCGGTTCTATTCGAATTTTCCCTGTCTAGTAAGAAGTTCACCCCCTGTACTGTCCCCCAAAGGTCATGAATCTCGTGTTCCGATTCAGTACTTTCCCGACTCGCGTCACATCTTCAGTCGCACTTTCCACGAGCGATGTATACTCACAGGTTGTTGCTCAACCTGATCATAGAGCGGCACCAGCGTGCGTTCGACACTTCGCTGAGGCAACCGGGTCGATCAGGCAGGTCAGGAGAACTGGGTGTCGTCTTTCCCGATCATCTCGCTCAATCCGGCGGCCTCGCCTGCGGCAGCACCGGACAACGGCAAGCGCTTCTTTATCTGGACAATTGGCTGCCAGATGAACGAGGCGGACAGCGCCAAGGTTGCGGCCACTCTCCAGGAAGCCGGCTACCGCCGCACCGACGAGGAGAACGAGGCCGATATCGTCGTGCTGAACTCCTGCGTTGTCCGCCAGGCGGCCGAAGACAAGGTCTCCGGCAAGTTGAATTCGCTCATCCGGCTGAAGCGGGAGAAACCAGGCGTGTCGGTCGTGCTGACCGGCTGCATGGTGACCAACCAGCAGGAGAAGCTGAAAGCCCGCTTCCCGCACGTCGACCTCTTCTTCGACCCATCCGATTTCGGGAAGCTCAACCAGATCGCCCCTGAGATCGATGACCTCGATGATGACCTAGCCCAACTTCCGCACTACTACACGCCAGAGGCCGCCGGCGGCACGGCGGGCGTCACCGCCTATGTGCCGATCATCTACGGATGCAACTTCCTCTGCTCTTATTGCATCGTGCCGTACCGGCGCGGCAAGGAACGCAGCCGCCCGATGGACGAGATCGTGCGCGAGGTCGAGCAGATCGTCTCGACCGGCGTACGCGAGGTCACCCTGCTGGGTCAGACCGTCAACGCCTACGGCCACGACCTTTCCGATAAGCCTGGACTGGCGCGACCTCCTCCAGGCTGTCGATCGGATCGATGGGCTAGAGCGCTTGCGCTTTCTTACGTCGCATCCCAAGTACATGTCAGACGAGATCATCGACACGATGGCCTCTTTGCGCACAGCCTGCGAACACATGAACCTGCCGGTGCAGGCGGGAGACAACGACGTCCTTCGCCGGATGCGCCGGACCTACACGCGCGATCTCTGGATCGATCGGATTGCCTACACCCGGTCGCGGATGCCAGACGTCACCATCGCGACCGACATCATCGTTGGCTTCCCGGGGGAAACAGACATTCAGTTCCAGCAGACACACGATCTCCTGGAAGAAGTGGGCTGCGACAAAGTCCACCTCGCCATGTATTCGCCCCGGCCGGGGACGCTCTCCGCTCGCTGGGAGGACGACATCCCGCATGACGAAAAGCTCCGACGCCACCAGGCACTGGAGGCCCTGCAGGAGCGAATCGTCACGAAGCGGAACCAGGAGCGCCTCGGACAGACATACGAGATTCTGGTTGAAACCCAAGCGAAGGGCCGCTGGACGGGACGGACCCGCGGCAATACCCTCATCCACTTCGCCGACGATCGCAACTTGCTCGGCCACCTGGTCGACGTCAAGGTTACCGAGACGGGCCCTTGGTTCTTGATCGGTGAAGCAACTGGCCAGCCGCATTAGTCGGGTACGTGCCCGAGATTTACTGTCACGACTGCTAGAGGGAGACGCCAACAGGCATGCAAGCTTCTCGTGAGAAACCCAAAACCAAGCGCCAGCTCGTGGGCGACGCTCGTGCCGCCGCCATCGAAGGAAAGTGGGACGAAGCGATCACCCGCAACCTGGAGTTGCTGGAGCGATTCCCGCAGGATGCCGAGGCGCAAAATCGACTCGGACGCGCCTACCATGAGTTCGGTCGCTATAGCGAGGCATACGAGTCGTATCTGGCCGCTCTGCGCATCGACGCCGCCAACCTGATCGCCCGCCGAAACTTGCAGCGTCTGGAGCACCTTCGCGGCCGGACCGAGGGCGAGGGCGGCCGGATGAGTACCGTGCCGCGAACTCATGTCTTCATCGAGGAGGTCGGCAAGACTTCCGTCGAAGAGCTGGTCAATCCTCTCTCGATCGACGAGCTGGCCGAAATTGCACCCGGTGAGCAACTTGAGCTGGAGGTTGATGGGAAGCGCCTCTACGTTCTAGACGCCAACGGCAGGCGCCTGGGCGAGATCCAGAGCAAGACTGCCGAACGGGTCGTCGACCTGCAGGCCGGTGGTAATCGCTACGAGGTCTACGCACTTGGACTGGCGGCCGGCAGCCTCCGCGTCATTCTCCGCGAGGTCTACCGCGATCCGTCCCAGGTCACCAAGGTCTCCTTCCCGGGTAAGATCAAGGCAACCAGGGCGTACATGCGCGAGCGCGAGACGCTGCGTCTCCGGGACGAATCCGACTTCCTGCTTGGAGACGATGAGGATGACGAGGACGAGCCGCTCGTCGAGGCCGGCGAGGACCTCGAGTCCTCGGATACGGAATCGGACGGCTTCGCCGAAGAGCCCATCACCGTCGACGAAGAGGAGCCGCCGATCTAGCCGGTCAATTGCAGCCCCTGATCGAAACATGGCGGGGGCCGGCGCGATTGCGCCGGCCCCCGCCATGTTTTTGCATCGAGCGAAGTCTGACGGCTAGCGAGGCAGAACCAGGAGCAGGGCAATCATCGCCACCAACAGGATGCCTGAGATCGTCACCAGCCGGCGGAGATCGTGGCGAATAATCGTGTATTCCTGCTCGCGTGTAAGCGCTGAAATCTTGTTCGCCGTTTGCCCCCGGCTCTCGACCAGCCGGCGCGCCCGTCTGACCGCCGCCTGATCCACGGGGCGAGACCCCGGCGCTGGCGCGTCATCCTCCGCCGCTGCCAAGGCAGCGGCGGTCGCCGCTGCCCTGATCCGAAGAGCATTCTCTTCGGAACGGTTGAGGTTTCGGGTATTGGCGCGTCCGCCCCGTTGTTGGCCGCCCTGCTGCGAGCGCTTTGATTTCGGTGCGGCTGGTTTGGAACTCACCGGGACTACTCCTGCAATAGCGGGCTGGCTTTGAGCGGCACCATGGTCGATGGAGGCCAAACGGCGGATGCCGGACGCGGCGAATACACACCTAGATTACAGCCGGGCAGTATAGCGGATCGGTCCTCGGGTCCGGGAGGATCAAGGCTCAAGGTGCTGAGCGGCTGCCCACTCCTCCATCGAGTTGAGGTTGATGAAGGACCGCAAGTCGGGATCGAACGGCCGGATTTCCGCGTCATCCAGATATCGAACGTCGACCAGATCAAGGAGGCGTCCCAAGCGCCGCTCGCCCGCATCGAGCAGTCGCCGCGTCTGGTCCAGACATGACCGGCGATAGATTGCATGAAGCGGTTGCGGCCGGAAGCTCGGCCCGGTTGAACCTGCATGGGCGGTTGCGGCGACAACTGGAACCAATGCGTCTTCAGAGAAATCCATCTCGACCATCCAGCGCAGGAGCACTGGGCTGAGAAACGGCAAGTCACAGGCGACGACGATGCACGTGTCATGGGTCGCTCGTCGGAGGGCCATCTCGACAGCCCCCAAGGGTCCTTGCCCCGGATGTGTCTCGGAGACGACTGGCACTCCAAATTGGGCGTACTCCCGATTTTCTGGCGCAATGATGCTGACATCCGGTGAGACCTGACGGAGCGCGTGAACGATAACTCCCAGCATCGGGGTTGTCCCACCGGGAAGAGGAACGAGGGCCTTATCGGTGCCAAATCTCCGGCTCTCCCCGCCGGCGAGCACAGCGGCGCTGACCTGCTGCCCGATCATAATGCCACTCGAACTGGTACCTTCGGAGCTAGCATTCGTTCGTAGCCGTTGGTACACTCTCCTGCCAACACCTCCTTAAAGGTTGTGCGACAGCGGAGTCGACGATGGCATTTCGGCAAGGCAATCTCAGATGAACCGGTTGAATTGCCGGATTGGCCGCGGTGGGGCCAGCACCTGACGGATTTCCGTGAGGTGCTGTTCTGTTTTTCGGGCACTGTCGCAACCGATCGGTCGTGTGGAGGTGTTTCGCCTGAAGGGGTCTGGACCCCGGAAAAGGAGCAGTGCACACGATGCACTCGAGTATGATCGGGAAAATCGAGAAAGCCCATCGCTACGCGCAGGAGCCGGAACGTATCAAGCTCTCGGGCATATCGGCAACGTTCCACGGTGGACACGATGACTATGCTGTTGGCCTCGACAATGGCCGCTGGACGTGCAGTTGCCATACCTTTGAGTCCCACATCGTTGGGAGCACCTGCAGCCACATCATGGCCATGCAGCAGTTGCTCGGCACCATGTTGACCGACGAGGCGAAGTACGGCGCGCCGGAGCCAGAACCGGTGCACGCCTAGGGCAAGTCAATTCAGATCGGGCACGGACCGGCTTGGACGCTTGAGATCCAGCGGCACGGTGATCACGGTCCAGTCGATGAGTTCTTTCGGGTCTAGCCGGTCCGTCCCCCGCGCAAACACGCGTTCGAATCCGATCTGGGGTCGAGTTGGCCGGTTCTGAAGGTCACCGACCAGAGCCAGGTTGAGCATGAACGCCGCGAAATAGGATCGGGCCCAGCGCGTCACCGCCATCCTAGATCTCCGCCGGCGACGCCACCGGGATCCGAACGAACGACTCCACCGCTAGCACGAACGTGACGGCGCCGCCGATTGTTACTTCGCACACTCCCCCCGCGGACCATTCGCCCATTTCCCCGCCGAACTCGTCGCTGCGCCGCTCTGTGCGCGCTTTGCAGCATCGATTGATCACGTCCAGGCAGTCCGCCACTTCGTCGTCAGGGACACCCAGGATGACGGTCGTGTTGCCGGTGCGGAGAAATCCGCCCGTGCTCGCGATTCTTGTCGCTCGATAGTGCGATTCGGTTACTGCATTGAGCAAGCGGTCGCAATCATAATCTTGCACAATCGCCACAATCAGTTTCATCTTCGTCACCGTACTGGCGTCCAGTGATTCGACGCCGATGGAAATGTTCGAACCGTTCTTCAGGATATCTCAGAATTGCGATTGACGTACGATCCTGCCGAAGTGGGATGAGACAGCGTGCCAACATACCTCGCCGAACTCACCTGGCCGGAGGCCGCCACGGTACTCCAGCGGGACACTGTGGTCCTTCTCCCGATCGGTGCGATCGAAGCGCACGGTCCCCACCTACCCCTCGACACGGACGTCGTCATCGCCACGGAAATGGCACGACGCGGAGCAGAGCTCCTCACTGAGGCAGGATTCGAGACGCTCATTGCGCCAGCGATCGTCTACGGGACCAGCTTCGTCGGCACCTGCTTTCCCGGCACTACGCCAGTCCAGGCGGAAACCATCACCAACTCCGTGACGAGCATCATCTCGCACATTGCTACCTGGGGGCCGCGGCGATTTTGCGTCGTCAATGCCCACCTGGAACCGGCTCATGTCAGTGCGATCGGAGACGCATTAAATCTCATTCGCGTTGCGGCCCGAATGGAGCGAAACATAAACCTCGCCGAGGTTCGCGTGTCGTTCCCGGACAAACGGCTCGATCCGTGGGCTGCTCTCCTGTCCGAGGAGTTCCGCGCCGGCATGCGCCACGCTGGTGCTTATGAGACATCGCTAATGCTTGCCGCCACGCCAGATCGGGTACGCTCGGACATGCTCCCCGGACTTGCGCCAGTTTGGGTAGACTTGCCCGCCCAACTTCGCGCAGGGGCAAAGACTTTTTCCGAGGCAGGCGGGACGAATGGTTACTTTGGCAATCCAGCTTCGGCGACTGCCGCCGAAGGAGAACGGCTATTCAAGGTCCTGGCCCAAATGATCCTGACCGATGTCTTGAGTCTTGATGATCCCGCCTACCCACAATGAGCATCCTCCCCACAACGAACGCATCCGCACTTTCTTCTCTGCATCTCACGCCGGAAGAGCATTCAATGGTCGCCGGCGACGAGGGCGAGGCGGTCCAGATCGCCATGCGCATCCTCGCTCGGGTTGCCCCGCTCTATGGTGCGACATCGCTTCTCCCAATCACCAAGGCACATATCGATGGCTGTATCTACGAGGGTGAGGCGGGACTGGAATTCGCGGAACGCCTTGCTCGGTCCGGGGCTAAGGTCCGGGTTCCCACATCCTTGAACGTCATCTCCCTGGACCGGCAATCCTGGCAATCACATGGCCTCGACCCTGAATATGCGGCAAAGGCGCGCCGCCTTGGTCAGGCCTACCTTGACATGGGCGCCATACCCTCGTTCACCTGTGCCCCATACCAGACGGAGATGGCGCCGTCATTCGGCGAGCAGATCGCCTGGTCGGAATCCAACGCGGTCGCGTACGCCAATTCGGTCATCGGCGCCCGCACGAATCGGTACGGCGACTACCTCGACGCCTGCTGCGCGATTACTGGACGCGCGCCAGCAGCAGGACTCCACCTCGACGAACATCGCATTGGGCAAGTGCTGGTCCGACTGAGAGGCATCACACGGGAATTGCAGGAGCGGGACGACTTCTATCCGGTTCTGGGCTATCTGCTCGGGACATCGATCACGAATGGGATTCCCGTGGTCGAAGGACTTGAAGTGCGTCCGACCGAAGATCAACTCAAGGCTCTTGCCGCCGCCGCCGCCAGCTCTGGCGCCATCGCGCTCTTCCATCTGGTCGGCATCACACCCGAGGCGACAACAACTGCCGAGGCATTTGGCGGACAGCGAGCGAGTCGAACGATCGAAGTCACCCTGGACGACCTACGGGCGGCGCGAAGTTCGCTGTCCACGGCGAACACTGCCGGTCCTGTCGATGTCATCGCATTCGGGAGTCCGCACTGTAGCGTCGCCGAATGCCGCCATCTGGCGGCCCTCATGGGGGGCCGGCGGAAGGCGGATGGCGTAGAAGTCTTCATCACCACCAGCCGAGCCGTGAAAGCGATTCTGGAGCGCTCAGGCGACCTTGAGAGGCTCACTACCTTTGGCGCGACCGTGACGGCAGACACCTGTATCGTCGTCGCACCGCTTGTCCGCCGGGACGCGAAGGTGCTGATGACGAACTCGGCCAAGTACGCTCATTACGGTCCGGGCATCATCGGCGTCGAAGCAATCTTCGCGACGACTGAGTCGTGCGTGGATTCGGCGGTCGCCGGAATGGTGCGTGGTGGACGACGGACCGTGGACACAATGACCGAGATCATTCAGGGTCGACCACTTGTTGCCGGCTCAGCATCCGGGCAGGCGTTGACGACCGGTGAACCGATCAGCCTTTGGGGGGGCCTTGATCCGGCAACCGGCACGGTGATCGATCGTCATCACTCTCTCGTCGGCCAGTGCCTCACCAGCCGGATCCTCGTGCTTCCTTGCGGACGAGGATCATGTTCGGCCAGCGGCGTGCTGCTGGAGGCGATCCGGAACGGAACGTCGCCCGCCGGTTTCGTCGTGTCCGAGATAGACCCAATCATCGGATTAGGGGCAATCCTCGGCGAAGAGCTATGCGGGCGAACCGTTCCGGTCGTTCTGGTCTCCGCGAAGGAGCGCGAAGGGATTCCAGACGGCCGTCTCGTCACCATCTCGGAGTCCGGGACTATTAGCTGGCAATGACATGTGAGGCAAACAACACAGGGCCGCCGAGCCTGTGCTCGGCGGCCCTGTGTTCGCTTCGAACTAACTAACCGCTTCGGCTCCAACGGCAACAGGAGTGACTCCCGCCGCGCTCGCCAGAATTGCGGCCTTGTCGGTCCGCTCCCAGGGCAGGTCGAGGTCGTCGCGGCCGAAATGGCCATAGGCAGCGGTCTGCTGGTAGATCGGTCGGCGCAGCCCCAGAGTCTCGATGATCGCCGCCGGGCGGAGGTCGAAGTGCTCCTGGATCAGGCGGAGGATCGTCTCGTCGCTCACCTTGCCGGTCCCGAAGGTCTCGACCATCAGCGAGACCGGATGGGCCTTGCCAATGGCGTAGGAGACCTGGAGCTCAAACCGTTCGGCGAGACCGGCGGCGACCACATTCTTGGCAACGTACCGGGCGGCGTAGGCAGCCGAGCGATCGACCTTGGTCGCGTCCTTCCCCGAGAAGGCGCCGCCACCGTGGCGAGCCATCCCACCGTAGGTATCGACGATGATCTTGCGGCCGGTCAGACCAGCATCGGCCATCGGGCCACCGAGGACGAAGCGGCCACTCGGGTTGATCCAATACTTGGTCTTGTCGTCGAGCAACTCCGCCGGGACGACCTGACGGATGACCTGCTCCTTGACGTCGCGTTCGATCACATCGTTGCTGACGTCATCGGCGTGCTGGGTCGACACGACGATCGTGTCGACGCGGAAGGGCTTGCCCTCTCGATACTCAACCGTGACCTGGCTCTTGCCGTCCGGCCGTAAGTACGAGAGATCGCCGCGCTTCCGCGCTTCGGTCAGCCGGCGGCAGATCTTGTGCGCCAGCGAGATCGGCAGCGGCATGAGCTCCGGCGTCTCGTTGCAGGCGAAGCCGATCATCATGCCCTGGTCACCGGCACCGGTGGAGTCGTATTGGTCCGCCCGGTTCCCATCGCGAACTTCGACCGCGTCACGGACGCCAGCGTCGATCTCGACGCTCTGCTCCTTGATCGAGACGATCACACCGCAAGTCTTGGCGTCAAAACCGTGCTTGGAGTGCGTGTAGCCGACATTGCGAACGACATCGCGCACAATCGATGGAATGTCGACGTACGTGCTCGTCGTGATCTCGCCGAAGACGAAAATCGTCCCGGTAGTGGTTGCCGACTCGCAGGCAACATGGGCGTCGGGATCGTCCTTGAGCACCGCGTCCAGTACCGCGTCGGAGATCTGATCGCAGAGTTTGTCCGGATGACCCTCCGTCACCGACTCAGAGGTAAAGAATGTCTGCTTCGCGGTTCCGAACGTTGATCCCGACGCCATGATGTTCCTCCGAGACTTGAGTCGAGAGATAGGATTCAAGTTCCAAGTTCCGAGTTCCAAGTGACGTGTGTCGTGAGCCATTCTTCGTCTTGGAACTTGGAACTTGAATCTTTCGACTTGCTAGGTTCCCGACTCCCAAGAATTCAGGTAGTGCTCCTGCTCGGGAGTGAGGACGTCGATCTCGATGCGCATCGCCTGCAGCTTCAGGCGGGCGATCTCCTTGTCGATTTCCTCGGGCACCTTGTAGACACCCGGGCCAAGATTGCGGCCTTCCTTGACGATGTAGCCGGCGGCCAGCGCCTGATTGGCGAAGCTCATGTCCATCACGCTCGCTGGATGACCCTCGGCGGCGGCCAGGTTGATGAGCCGGCCCTCGCCCAGGACGATGATCGCCTTATCCTGCGCGATTCGGAACTCCTCGACCATCGGGCGCAGGGTGCGGCGGCCTTCACCGCTCATCTCCTCCAGCGCCTTGATGTTGATCTCGGAGTTGAAGTGGCCGGAGTTGGCGACGATCGCGCCATCCTTCATCGACTGAAGGTCTTCCTTGTCGATGACATTGATGTTCCCAGTGGCGGTGACGAACAGGTCGCCCAGAGTGGCTGCCCGGTTCATTGTGGTCACCGCGAAGCCGTCCATGGCCGCCTCAAGCGCCCGGACCGGATCGATTTCAGTCACGACCACCCGGGCGCCCATGCCGCGGAGGCGACTGGCAATGCCCTTGCCACACCATCCATACCCAGCGACAACGACAATTTTGCCGGCCAGCAGGATGTTGGTGGCGCGGAGGATACCGTCGATGGTCGACTGGCCGGTGCCATAGCGGTTATCAAAGAAGTGCTTGGTGTCGGCGTCGTTGACGGCAATGATTGGGAACCGGAGCACGCCATCCTTGTGCATCGCCTGGTCGCGGATGACGCCGGTGGTCGTCTCTTCCGTCCCGCCGATAATATCGGCGAGCAGTTCGGTCCGGTCCCGGTGGAGCATTGTGACGATGTCGGCGCCGTCGTCGATCACGACCTGCGGTTTGTGGTCAAGCGCCGCATTAAGGTGGCGGTAGTAGGTCTCGTTGTCCTCACCCTTGATCGCAAAGACCGGGATGCCGTCTTCGACCAGCGCCGCCGCTACGTCATCCTGGGTCGAGAGCGGGTTTGAGGCGCATAGCACCGCGTCGGCGCCGCCAGCCTTCAAGGCCAGAGCCAGGTTGGCGGTCTCGGTGGTGATATGGGCACAGGCGAGCACCCGAATTCCGGCCAGTGGCCGCTCCGCCGCGAAGCTCTCGCGGATCTGGCGAAGCACCGGCATCTCGCGAGCCGCCCATTCGATCCGACGACGGCCTTCGGGGGCGAGCGAGGGGTCCTTGATGTCGAAATTCCGGGATTTTGGTGCAGTCGTAGCCAAAGTTGGTTCCTTCCTCAGTCCGCCCGGCGCCGCGCACCGCGCAACGTGGGCGTTATGATCCTGATGGATTGTCCTGCCGATCGGTCTGTCCGCTCCGAATTGGTGGCGGCTGGCGCCCTGCGCGTCACGCCCGATGCTCTAATCCACGGCTGTCATCGCCGAGGCGCTCGCCGGCGAGCGCAACTGGTCGGGCGTCAGAGCGCCCGCGTAGTCCGGGAATTCGCGGTCGAAGCGCGCCGTGAATTCCTCGGCGGAGTAGCTGTGTTCCTGCGGACCCTGCTGCTCGATCACGTAGGTGGCTGCAAGCGCGGCCATCCGACCGACGACTGGCAACTCAGCGTTGAGCAGCAGCCCCTTGATGAGTCCAGCTCGGTAGGCGTCGCCTCCGCCGGTCGGATCGACAAGGGCAATCACCGGCGCGACAGGGATCGAGATGACCTTCCCCTCATAGCGCAACTCGGAGCCCTTCTCAGCAAAGGTCACCGCGACGAACGGAACTTTCTCGGTGAGCTGATCGACCGTCATCTCCGTTTCTTGGCGATCATCGCAAGTTCGTAGTCGTTACCGACAAACGCCCAGGCGCGGCTGATGCCGTCGAGCAGATCCTCGGCCGAGAGCGTAACGATCTGCTGGGAAGGGTCGTAGATCAGGCGCGCGCCGCTGGCTTGGATCTCGGCCGCGTGCCTGCGCATCCCGACCGGATCGGACGCACCGACGAGACCATACTCGGCAGCCTGCGCCAACGCGGAGACGTCGAACTCGCGAACATGGCTCAGGGCGCCGGGGTAGAAGGCGACGATCTGGTTGCCGGCGAGATCGGCGTTCATGAAGCACGAGGCGGTGAACTCGTTTTCGATGTCGAGGACCGCGCGGGTATCAATACCGAGGTTGTCGAAGACCGCTCGGTAAGGCGCAAAGTCGATTCCAGCCGCACCGACCAGAGCCGGCCGTTCGCCCAGGAGCGCCAGATTGTAGGCGATGTTTCCACCGACCCCGCCCCGGCGGCGGACGAGCGAATCGACCAGGAAGCTGACCGACAGAACGTGCGTCTTGTCCGGAATGATGTGGTCGTTGAACGATCCCGGGAAGGTCATGATGTAGTCATACGCAAGCGACGCGCTCACGACGACCCTTGACTCCGCTGCGCCATTCATTGGCAGTTGCGTTCCCCCCATCGACCGTCCTTACTTCGTGATTGTTCGAACACGCACAACAAACCGCCGTTCGACTCGATGCGAACGGCGTACCGTCAGTAGTTGACAGTTGAGCATATCACGCGTACCCGCCTGAGACGACCGATCCTAGCCCGTGTTGACCGCCCCAAGACCCGAAAGTACCGCCGATTCTGGGACATCCGAGCGCAATTCCACCCCACCACCTTCAAGCGGCAGGACCCAGCGTAGCGTTCCGCCCGATTTCTTTTTGTCGCTCTGGATCAACTGCATGACACGCTCGCCGTCGATGGCGGCTGATGTCGGCAGTTCGAATCGTTCGATCAGCGAGGCGATCCGACCAACGGTGTCCTGGCTACATGTCCCCATCAACCGGCCGATCTCAGATGCGGCCACCATGCCCACGGAAATCGCTTCGCCATGGAGCAACCGATAGCCGGCCGCCTCGATTGCATGGCCGAGTGTGTGCCCGAAATTGAGGAGAGAGCGTACCCCTGCCTCCCGCTCGTCCGCGGCGACTACCGCGGCTTTAAGGGCGACGTTCCGGCGGATCGCGTACGTGATCGCCGGCTCCTGGAGCCGGGCAAGGCGCTCCTGGTTCCGATCGAGAAATGCCAGCAGGTCACCCCGCTCCCCATCTGGTGTCGACGGCTGGATGACGGCGTGCTTGACGATCTCGCCCCAGCCAGAGCGCAGTTCGCGCGGCGGCAGCGTCCGCAGGAGCACCGGATCGATCACGACCAGCGGCGGCTGGTAAAACGCCCCGATCAGATTCTTACCTGTGGCGTGGTTGATACCCGTCTTGCCCCCGACACTACTATCGACCATCGCCAGCAGCGTGGTCGGCACCTGGATCAGGGGCACACCGCGGAGGCACGTCGCCGCGACAAACCCCGCCAGATCACCAACGACGCCTCCGCCCAATGCGACGACGATGTCGCCGCGCTCAATCCCGCCCCGCAAGAGCCAATCGAGCAATTCGCCCGTCATCGCCAGTGACTTGCTGCCCTCACCAGCAGGAACGGTGTACCGGTCAACCTGGAATCCGGCCGCTGTCAGAACACACTTGACCGTCTCGCCATGTGCTGGCCCGACGTGCTCGTCCGTGACGATCCAGACACGACGTGCCTTGGGCCACCGCGCTTTAGCCAGTTCACCCAGGTCATGAACCGCCCCTGGGCGGATATGGATCCCAGAGCTTCCGGACGGAGCGTCGAGTATTATGTCTGGACGTTCCTTCACCGTTGTAGTAATCAGTCCAGCAATCTCTGCGGCAATCTCCTCCGCGGGCGCCGTATCTACGATGATGGAGATGGCCGCCCGATCGTAGATCTCCTGGCGAGTCGACTTGAGTTTCTCCAACCGCCCGAGCGGGTCCGAGCCCGTCAGTAGTGGGCGGATACTCGCGGTGCCCTCGCTCGCCTGTTGCTCCTGGAGCCGGGTGATGGCAACCGCTCGGCGACACTTCGAGGGCGACCACCAAGGTGTCGGGGTCTCCCAGCAGATCGGAATCCCACACGCGCGGATCGACCACCGCGCCGCCACCCGTCGCGACGACGATCTCGGAACGAGCGAGCGCGCCTTCGAGCAGTTCCCGCTCGACCGCCCGAAACGCCGCCTCGCCGTGCTCGCGAAAGATGTCGGCGATTGGCTGACCGAACCGCCCGGCGATACCGTCATCGGTGTCGGCCACGCTCCATCCCAGGCGCGTGCCGAGCGCTCGCGCCACCGTCGATTTACCCGCGCCGCTGAGCCCGATGAGTACGATTCGTTGCGTCACCGTCGCACGTCCTTCGCAGTGACTCTGACAGGGTAAGTTGAATCGGAGCAGTATAGAGTAGCCCCAATCGGCGAAGATATGGGATTCTTTGTGATGACATTCCCAGTTGACAAGATCGAAACGGGACCGACCGACCCGGTTGCCCCAAGAGGATCGAACCGCATGCCACGTATTTTGGTCGCCGATGATGACACCGCCATCCGCGGCATGCTTCGCGAGTTTCTCGAGGACGAGGGCTACGACGTAACCGAAGCGGACAACGGCACGGCGGTCATCGACACTCTCGCCGCGGATGGGACCGACAAGCCAGAACTCGTGATCATGGATGTCGTCATGCCGGACAAGGATGGCCTGCAGGTCCTCCGCGAGATCGGCGCCTCCGCTCCAGTCCGAGATTCGAAGCTACTACCCGTCTTAGTGATGACCGCCTACGGCGGCTCAAACGTCGCTATCGAGGCGATCCAGCTCGGCGCCTACGACTACATCACCAAGCCGTTCGATCTTGACCACGTCCTGATCGCCGTGCAGCGGTTCTTTGAGCGCCAGGACCTCGATAAGCAGGTGATCGAACTCTCAACTCGCCTGGGATCGCGTGATCCAAACGAGGTGATGATCGGCAACAGCGCCGCCATGCAGGAGGTCTACAAGACCATCGGCCGGGTGGCGCGGTCGGACGCGACTGTCCTGATCTCAGGGGAAACCGGCACCGGCAAGGAGCTCGTCGCCACGATCCTGCATCGCAGCTCGAGCTACTCCCGCGGACCATTGGTCAAGGTGAACTGCGCCGCTCTGCCCGAAACACTGCTGGAGAGTGAGCTTTTCGGCCACGAGAAGGGATCGTTCACCGGCGCCCTGGCCCAGCGCAAAGGCCGGTTCGAGATGGCCAACAAGGGCACGATCTTCCTCGACGAGGTCGGGGAGATGACCCTCTCGACCCAGAAGAAGTTGCTCCGGGTGTTGCAGGAGCGCGAGTTCGAACGCGTCGGTGGCTCGGTCTCGGTCAAGGTCGATGTGCGGATCATCTCCGCCACGAACAAGATTCTTCCGCTCGAGATCACCGAAAGCCGCTTCCGGGAAGACCTGTACTACCGGCTCAACGTCATCTCGATCTTCCTGCCACCCCTGCGGGACCGCCGTGATGACATTCCCCTGTTGGTCGAGCATTTCCTCGACAAGCACCGCTACCAGCCCAACTTGGGGCCGGCCCGGATCAGCCAGGGCGCGATGTCCCGTTTGATCGATTACGACTGGCCGGGCAATGTGCGCGAGCTAGAGAACATGATCGAGCGTTCCACCGTGCTCAGCCAGGGCGGAGTCATCACCGAAGAGCACATCATCTTCTCAGGGGCGGACAACCGGCGCTTCGTCGATATCGCCCAGCAGGTCCGCAAAGGCACCCGCCTCAGCGAACTGCTCGCGGATGTCGAGAAACTGGCCCTCACCGAAGCCCTCAATCAGGCCGAAGGCGACAGGGTCGCGGCGGCGTCGCTGCTCGGCATTCCGATCAACGACCTCCAGGATCGGCTCGGCCAGTTCGGACTGTAGAACACTGGCAATGCGATGACATGACGTCCGAATGACCTACGCGGCAGTCGAGTCGTCCTTGTGGTCATGACTCCGCTTCGGCAGGGGCAGTTTGGCGACCGCCTCCGCCGCGTCGCGATAGAACCCGCGGACATCTATCGTGCTGGGCTTCTCGCCCACCCGGAAATAGAACTCTGCCGCCCGCCCAGCAACGACCGTGCCGGAATAGGCGATTGCAACCTTCGGGACCGTCCCGGCCGCGAAGGGCAGGAACGCAGCCATTTCCCGGGCAATCGTGCGCCAGAAGAACCCGGCACCGACGACAGGAGCAATTTCGCGCAGGATCTTGGGATAGGACGACAGATCTTGGCGATAGATTGCCGCGATCTTCAAGACGAGCATGACCTGGTTTTTGGTAAGGACGAGAAAATCAGCCCCGGCGGCTGCCAGTCCGCCGACAAGTGGGATGACCGCCGGGATGTTGGAGACGAAGGCGAATTCGGCGTTCGCTCGGGCAGACTCGTCGATGACCGCTTTGACAGCGACGTGGCGGAACGCCGGGTAGAACCGGCCGAATGCAGGAGCCCGATCGGGAAGCCGTCGCACAATGGCCGACCGAACCGATTCGAGCTCCGCGGCGTCGGTTGGGCTGGAACCCTTATATGTGAAGATCCGCGAAGGTCCCTCGCGTCGCGCCTGCCGCTTGAGCTCTTCAGCTCGTCCCGTGCCGTTTGGGTCAATGACGACCACGGCATCGTAGCTTTCAAGCAACTCAACCTTTGCGAACAACGATGCGACCCTGGGCTGGCGATGTGCATCTGGGCCGACGAGCTCGCCCGCCAACGCCCGCGCGGCTTCCTCGTCAGGTGCGATCACCAGGATTACCGGCTCCCGTTCGGCCTCCTCGCGCAGTTCGGAGATGCTGACCTCACGGAGCACACTGATCGTGTTTCGCACCGTCCCGATTGCGCCGAATCCGCGAGGTGCGGCACCAGTATCTGGCATGAGGTCCCTCCGTATCCGGATTTCGGGCCGGGCGCTGTCCAGGGAGTCTGGGACTAGGCCTCGGCGGCCAACCGGGCCATCGCCTCGACGAGATCGCGCACCGCACCGGCCGACTTGTTCAGCGCGGCCGACTCGTCCGCAGTAAGCGTGATCTCAAAGATCCGTTCCATGCCGCTAGCGCCAAGCTTGATCGGCACGCCAACAAAGGTATCAGTGATCCCGTACTCGCCCTGGAGGAGCACACTGGCGGGAAGCACGCGGCGCTTGTCGAGCAAGATGGCGTCGACCATCTCGACGACGGAGGTGCCCGGTGCGTAGTACGCCGAACCTGTCTTCAAGAGGCCGACGATCTCGGCGCCGCCGTTGGCGGTGCGCTCCTCGATCGCGGCAATCCTGTCCGCCGGAAGCAGTTCGGTGATCGGGATGCCCGCGACCGTCGAGTAGCGGGAGAGCGGCACCATCGTGTCGCCGTGGCCGCCGAGGACAAATCCTGTCACATCCTCAACCGAGACATCGAGTTCCTGGGCGATGAAGGTGCGGAAGCGGGCCGAATCGAGCACGCCGGCCATTCCGATCACGCGTTCGCGCGGAAATCCCGCCACATCGAAGGCGGCATGGCACATCGCGTCGAGTGGGTTGGAGACGACGACGATGATGGCGTCAGGCGACTGGGCGGCGGCGTCCTGGGTGACCTTGCGGACGATGCCCATGTTGGTGCGAAGCAGATCATCGCGGCTCATGCCCGGCTTGCGGGCGATGCCAGAGGTGATGACGATGACATCGGAACCTGCCGTCTCGTCGTAGCCGTTCGACGCCCGTCAGGTTGGAGTCATAGCCGACGATCGGCCCGACCTGGAGGAGGTCCAGAGCCTTGCCCTGGGGCAACCCCTCGACGATATCCACCAGGACGATGTCGGCGTAGTCCCGAAGCGCAAGCATCTGCGCCACGGTGCCGCCGACCATTCCGGCCCCGATGACCGTGACCTTCGGCCGCGACCCCGCTCGTCCCCGCTTGCCTGCCATTCTCCGACTCCTCTATCTCCACTGATATGGTCGACCGGTGAATCGCCGCATTCACGCTCATGGCCCGAGCGGCGCGGCATGATAGCATAGCCCCTCTGACCCCCTTGGTGGCGCGACAGGTCGTGATGAAACGCCGATTTGACGCGCCAATCACCGAGATTGAGATGCACAATAACGCCCAATTCGAGGTGCCATTCGGCCGTGGAACCGCCCAGTTCCACTTACCGGCCGGAGTGAACGGGAACGTCGCGACCTCGAAGGTGATCCCGGCTCTCGCCGATCCAGGATCTGCCGCCGCCGCGGCGATTGACCTCGCCGGTGGAAGGGCCTCCCCTCCGCGTACTCGCACAGGGCGCCAGGACAGTCTGCATCGCGGTCACGGACGCGACCAGGGCTTGCCCAGACTATCTTCTCGTGCCGCCAATGCTCGCGGAACTGGAGGCGGCCGGCGTCCCCGCCGACGGGATCACGCTGCTCGTGGCGGTCGGAACCCATCGGCCAAGCACGCCAGAAGAGAAGGTTGCCAAACTCGGCGAAGCGATCGCGCGACGCTACCGAGTCATCGACCACGACCCGGTCAATCCCGACGGCCTGGTGGCCGTTGCCGATGGGCCGGCCGGGATTCCCTTCCGGATCAACCGCCACGCGGTCGAAGCCGACTTGCTCCTCGCCACTGGCGTCGTTGAACCGCACCAATACGGCGGCTTCAGCGGTGGCGGCAAGACGGTCGCCATCGGCTGCGCCGATGAGGCGATCATCGCTCACACCCACGGCCCTGCCTTCTTGGACCAGCCCGGCACCCGCCTGGCCAAACTCGACGGCAACCCCTTCCAGGATGCGGTCCGTCGCGTCGCCAAAGCGGCGAAGGTCGCCTTCGTTGTCAACGCGGTTCTGAGCGATGAGGGCAAGCCGGTGGCGATTGCCGCCGGACCGCCCGAAGCAACCCAAAATCACCTGGCGGCGATCGCCGGCGAAATGTACACGGCGGAGATCCCGTCCCAGGTCGATATCGCCGTCGCCGGGGTCGGCTATCCGAAGGACGCGAATCTGTATCAGGCAAGCCGAGCGGCGAGTTACTTGCAGTTCGCGCCAATCCCCGTGGTGCGGAAAGGCGGCGTGATCGTCTTGCCAGCAGGTTGCCCGGAAGGCGCCGGCCAGGGTTCTGGAGAGGAACGTTTTCGCGACGCGATGCGCGATCCAGGCGGACCAGCCGCCATCATTGCCAAGGCCCGGCGTGATGGAATCCGCCCTGGCGAACAACGGGCGTACGTCATGGCCCGGGTGCTGGAGGACGTCACCGTGATTGTCGCCGGCGCCGAGTTCCGGCCGAGATCGAATCGATGGGCTTCCAGACAGCGCCGTCGATCGAGATCGCGCTTGAGTCAGGCGATCGAGATGGTGGGAACCCCATCTACCTGCCTGGTGGTTCCACATGCGCTCCTCACCCTCCCGATCGTCGCGACGTAGCGCGGCGCGGCAGAAATCTACCTGTACCGGCGGCCGAAAATCGCGGCTGTCATCCCATTGACGACGCGGCACGGACCGCCCTATACTGCGCGTCGCCGCAACTCGGTCGTGCCCAGGTGGCGGAATCGGCAGACGCGCTAGCTTGAGGGGCTAGTGCCCGTTTAGGGCGTGGAGGTTCAAATCCTCTCCTGGGCACCACACTCGGTCAGCGGGCGATTAGCTCAGCTGGTAGAGCGCCACGTTTACACCGTGGATGTCAGAGGTTCGAGTCCTCTATCGCCCACCGGCTCGCTGGCAGTCCGCGGGGACGGCAATCAAGGATCAGGTGCTCAGACGACAGATTCTTGCTCAGGTAGCTCAGTTGGTAGAGCTCACGACTGAAAATCGTGCGGTCGGCAGTTCGAGTCTGCCCCTGAGCACCAATTCTCGGTCGGTAAAACACTAGCCGAGATGGTGTACAGGCAATCGCCGGGAGCGCAATCGCTCCCGGCGATTCTGCTTTTCGTCGGCCTTTTCCCCGCTCCCCACACAACCGCTGTCATTCCCGATCAATTTATTCAGAAGTGATCGCAGCGTGAGGTGGACTTGTTGCACGCCCAATCTCGACGCTCGATTGCCCAAATGAACTAGCCACTGGAGTACGTCTTCAGGTACGACGAGCTTATACCGACCTCCCGGCACTGGCGAAAGCCGTGTCGACCGTCGAGATCGTCACCTGGTTGATCATCCTTGGACTGACGGGCCCGCACCTTTGACTGCTACTCCGGTTGTGGGGATGCGGTCGGCAGGCGCGGATCCTCGCCCCACTCGTTCCAGGAGCCATCGTAGTTCGCCCAGGCGTCGTGACCAGTCTGGTGCAGGGCGAAGAGAACGGCCGTCGCGGTAACGCCTCCATTGCAATAGGCGATCACCGGGGTGTCATCCGTCACGCCTCCCTCCTTCAGGACCGTCGCCAATTCCTCCCGCGGCTTCCACGTCCCATCTGGCTTGAAGAGCGTTTTCGCGGGGATATTGACTGCCCCTGGGATATGACCTCCCCGGGGACCGCGCACGGTCGCGCCGGTGTACTGGCCGGGATCCCGCGCGTCGATGATCAGCGTCGAGGTGCTACTCGAAGCGGACAGCACAGCGTCAGCGTCGACCCGGAGATCCGGACACGACTCCGGAGTAAATGTCACCACTGGCACCGGAGCGACTTCGGCCGTGACCGGCCGCCCCTCGGCCGTCCACTTCGCCATCCCACCGTTAAGCACCGCCGCCCGGCTATGCCCGTAAAAGCGAAGTGCCCACCACATCCTGGTTGCGAAGTGCCCACCGGTGT
Organism: uncultured Chloroflexia bacterium; assembly: GCA_963849635.1. Classification (GTDB taxonomy): domain Bacteria; phylum Chloroflexota; class Chloroflexia; order Thermomicrobiales; family UBA6265; genus CAVRUD01. The sequence continues at coordinate 35,281 of CAWKIA010000025.1, forward strand.
GATCGACGACGACGACATCGGTGTCGTCCCCAATACCGCGGACTTCCATTGCCGCCTTGAACCGCTCCGGCGGGGCGATTTGCACCTTCACGGGATTGTCCGGATCGGTGATGTCCGACGTCCAGTCGACAAAGACGGAGCTGGGTACGTGCCCGGCATCGTATTCGTCGCGAGCGCCGACGTACTCCGCCTCCTGGCGGCCATCTCCCAGGTCAAGCGTGTTGACGTAGCCGCGAATGTCGACCACGGCAAGGTTTGGAGCGGCGAGATGTTCCTCCAGCCATTGGGTGGTGACAAGGACGTGCGGAAGGATGGTGGCGGTGTTGGTCATCCGGCTGCTCCTGATCGTCAACACTAGATTCGAACCCTGCGAACGGGTCTGGCTACAGGGTAGCAAAGCCAGCGGGCATTCAGTGAAAACCTTGACACTGGTTCGTACCGGCACTAAACTCACCCAACATTAGACGGGCATCCGTCGTACTGCGGAAGTGGCTCAGTGGTAGAGCATCTCCTTGCCAAGGAGAAGGTCGCGGGTTCGAATCCCGTCTTCCGCTCCACAGCATATGACTTTCCAACGGGCCGCGGGGCCCGTTTTTGGTGCCCATCTTGCCCTGAAGCCGATATCATGCCGACAGACGAGTGACGTACGCGGGCGTGGCGGAACGGCAGACGCTGCGGTCTTAAACACCGTTGGGGTAACCCGTGCGGGTTCGAATCCCGCCGTCCGCACCGGCTCGATATTCCCCGTATTGTGCCAGGTCAGGAGACGGACTGAACCCTATCGTCCGCCCGTCTCCTGACCTGCAGACCACATTGGGCAACTTGTGGGAATGGACGCAGGTTCCGCCAGAACGCGGTTACTCCGACCGGCGTGGTGACTTTGCTCCTCGTGGGTGTCCCCAATCGGGTCAAGTCCAACCTTTTTCGTTGTCGCCGCATACGGCCCTACGGACCAATTCGCGCAATGCTGTCTCCGGTGCACCTCTGACCACACCTGAAGTCGCAGCACGACGACCGACGGTGCCCCCCCCAAAAAATGGCAGCATGTGCTGGATGGGCGGTTCGCCGAGCGACTGTCGGATGAAGCGGATGAAATGGGTACGTGATGCGTCCGAATTGGGTACGTTGTCGGGTTGCGTGCCGATCCGGCGGTTTTTAGCCTAATGGCGAACCCATTGCGCGGGAACACCGCTCACCACAGGAGCCTCAATGGACGCCCGTTCCTTCGATCGTCTGAGCCGCTCGCTCGCCGCGCCCACTTCTCGCCGCTCGTTCCTAGGCAGCCTTGCCGCGATCGCCTCCGGCTTTATCAGCAGCCGTGGCACCGACGCTCAGGTCTCGCAGATCCAGTGCGGCAATCAGGCGTGCGCAAGCAACCCGGGCAGCTGCGCGAGCGGCTGCGTCTGCTGCGCCTACACCAACTCCATCACCGGGTCGGTGATCAATTCTCGCTGTCGCCCGCCAGGCACCTGCTCCCCGGGCACCGTCGCCTGCCCACCCGGCCAGGTGATCGGTTCCACCGGCACCTGCGGCGTTCCCACGACCACAACGACGACCACCCCCCCTCCGGTGTGCGTGGGCGTCACCCCGGGGACGGCGGAGTGTAGCGGCGACAGCGAGTGTCAGCCCGGCCATTCCTGCCTCAACGGCGGCTGCTTCCAGACATGCTTCGATACGAGCCGTCCTTGCTCAGACGGGGCCTATTGCTCGATTGCTCCTGCCACGGTCCGGTCGATACGGACGACCGGTACTGCGTCGACAGCGCCGTCAGTATCGGCACCTGCAGACACAACTCCGACTGCCCTACTCGGGTCAATCTGCGACCGATACATCTTCGCCGACATCTTAACAATCTCTGCACTCGTCCCTGCGCGACCCTCCGAGCTAGCACCTAGAGCATTCGGGCGCTCGTCGAGTTTGCTGTTTAGGCGACGAGATGCGAATGCCCAACGGCGCCCCGTGGCCACTCTTTGGTCCCGGGGCGCTTTGGGCTCTTGGCGGCCCCTCAATATCGGAATCGGTGTGTTCTGACTTGAGAGTCGTCGGTGGACCGTCGTTTGTTGTTCGCTCACGGCTCCCCGCGACGCCAGCATGCGTATGCGAACGATGCCCGCCACTTGAACCGTGGCGGGCATTTCGCTCGACGTGGCCCATTCAGATTGGCGCCAGACTAGACCACAACGATCCCGAACGGAGTTGCACCCATTGGGAGTTCGATCGGCGACGCTGAGACTTCGGTCAGGTCGCCGCCTTCAACCTCGAAGACGCTAATAGCCGCGAGACCCGCGTCAACGACGTACAGGTGGGTGCCTTCGGAGTCGAGCCGGGCATCGAACGGGCGCAAGCCGGTCGCATCGTTCAGGGCGATATTGCCGAGCAGCTTCAGCCCGCCGTCAGCCAGGACTTCAAATCGGGAGATCGACGAGTTTCCAGTGTTGACCGCGAACACATGCTTCCCATCTGGCGCAATCGCGATCCAGCATGTGCCACTCTGGCGCGTGACAAAGGGCGATCCGGCAACCGGCGCGAGCGCGCCGTCCGTGTCGACGTCGTATGCCGAAACGCTGCCGTGATTCGGGCCGGCATGAGCGTTCGTCACGTACAGTCGCCTAGGCTCGGTCGGGCTAAAAACGCTGCCGAAGGGGCCGATCGCCTGGGGGGTGAACGGCGATCCCGTCGCCTTGGTGAGCGTGCCGTCCTCGGCGACCAGGAAGCTGTCGATTGCGGATGGTCCGGCGTCCGGACCCACCTGCACTCCAATGAGCACGGTGCCGTCGTCGTTGAAGAGGATGTCTCCAGGGGCAGCGGTCGCGGACAGAGGCATCGTCGATCCGTCAATTGGACTCAAGATGCCCTCGTCGCTGAGCCGAAATCCGGCGTAACTGGCTCCGTCCGTGCCGTCGCCCGTATTGGCGACATACACCAGGTCTTCGTGGACGGCGATGCTTACCGGTGTTTTCCCACCCGAATCGACGGTTCCGCCGTCGATCGCCGTGAGCGCTCCGTCCTCAGCCACACTCAGCACGGAAATCTGGTTGCTACCGGCATCGACCGCCAACAGGAACCGGCCGTCGTCGGTGATCTGCAGGGCGCCTTGGGAACCGATGATCGCGCCGGTGCCCGCGCCGCCGGTTGCGAACGGTGAGCCGGGCGTCGGTGTAAACGAGCCATCGGCATGGCGGTCGAACGATGCGATCGTGTTTGTCGTGGCGGCGTTGTCATTGACGTAGATGTGGCCAACGACTTCGGATTGGGCGGCCGCCCCGCGGCCAAACGAGACAAGCCCAGCCAGTACCAGCGCAAACATTCCTGTTCCAGCCAGGAATCGAACGAGCCGATGCATCCCCAGAGGTCCTTTCGCTGCGGGTCGCCGTACCGGCGACACGTTGCCGTTATTGCCCACGAACTGGGCAACTCTCAGGCTACGCACCGACGATTTCGTCACGCCGAAGGCAATGACCGTGGGGTTACAAAGTGGCTACGACTTCCGAACTCTTGCAATCGTTCCGTCTCGGAGTCGCCTTCGATCGCCCGGCACCGGTGCCGTTCTGGTCGAGCGAGTGACGTAGAATCGGGCGATGTTGCGCCCTCACTGTGAAGGGCGGCAACCTTCATCCAGGTCATACGACTGGAGGCACCATGAGCGATCCTCTCAACCGCGCTGACGAGCCACTCACGCCTGAACAGGCCGCGCAGAAGCGAGGCGTACGGGTGGTCATCGATCCGAAGCGATGTATCGCCAACGCCAAGTGCACCACGGCCGCGCCGGGCGTCTACATCCTCGATGAGGAGACTGGCGTAGCCGTCCTGGAGAACGAAGAGCGGGCAACGCTGCAGCAACTCTTCGCCGGCGCTCGCGTCTGCCCAACCCAGGCAATCACCATCGAGCAGTTCGGCCGCCGCGTGTTCCCCCAGATCTTGACGCCAATGTTCGGCGAACCAAAAGGCGAGGACGACGGCACCGATTCGGAAAAGTCCGAATACAGCACCCCACCCCGCCGCGACGCCGGGTCGGCCGCTACGGCGCTGCCAGGAGGCGGTCCACCTCGACCCGCTGGCTCTCCAGCCAGGCGATATGGGCCGCGACCGCGGGGCGCAGCAGCGGCGACGCCTGGTGGTGCCGGTTCTTCTCCTCGACCAGCATCTTCGTCAGCTGGCGATGCCGCGCACCAACTCCTGCAACTGGCGGGCGGTGGCTTCGGGAAGCGGCCGCGGCGTCGGGGCGCATCCGCTGGCCGTACTCGGCCAGCATCGCCGCGTCGACCGGTCGGTCTTGGCGCGGCGGCCGAGGCTCTGGGCGAAGCGTCGGGTCGCCACCGGGTTCGCCACCACCGGCGGCAGCCCGGCCAGATCGAGCGCCGTCACCAGCCCGATCTCGTAGCCGCCACTGGCCTCCAGCACCACCAGCACCGACCCGGCGACCCGGACCTGCTCGCACCAGCGCCTCCCAGCCGGCCTCATCGTTGGCCACCGCCAGGGCGACCAAACGCTGCACCCTCACGTCGGTTCTACCCAGAGACCGGGAATCCGGGACCGCTGAACAGTTCAGCAAAAATCTCCAGAGGGAACCTGGGGTATGAGCCAAAAACTTGGAAGACGCCGCTCATCTCTTTGATCGTGGCCAGCGATTCGGCCACAACAGGGTCGGACCGGTGTCCGTCGATATCAACCAGGAAGACATACGCGCCTAGCCACGCCTTTGTTGGCCGACTTTCGATCTTGGTCATCTGGAGTCCCTTCTCGGCCAGCACCGAGAGGATGGCATGCAGGGCGCCGGGGACGTTCTCCTTGACGGTGAACGCGAACGATGTCTTGTCGGCACCGGTGGGCGGCGCGTCTTCTTTCGCCAGGACGACGAAGCGAGTGACGTTGGCGCGGTTGTCCTGGATGTCATGAGCGAGGACAGAACCACCATACAGCTCAGCCGCCCGCGCCGGCCCGATCGCTGCCCGGGTCGTATCGCCGCTCTTGGCGACCTCCTCGACGGCCCCCGCGGTGCTCAATGCTGCCACCTGCTGCGCGTTCGGCAAACAGCGCTCGATGAACCGGCGGCACTGGCCGAGGCCCTGGGGGTGAGACGTCACCACCTGGATGTCACTCAGTTGCACCCCGGGCACGGTGACCAAAAACTGGCGGACCGGCAGGACGATCTCGCCCCGGATCTTGAGCGACGTTTCGTGGATAAGCAGATCTAAGGTCGAACTCACCGATCCATCGACTGAATTCTCGATCGGCAAGATTGAGCGGTCCGCCAGGCCGGTCTCGACCGCGGCGGTCAATGCGGGAATACTCGGGAACGCGATGAGATCGGGCTGCTCTCCCTCCCGCTCCAGATAGCCGAGCGCCGCTTCTTCGCTGAACGTACCGCGTGGACCTAGGAACGCAAATGCCATGCGAAACACCCTCCTGACCGCACTCTAGAAGATCGGACCGTCAGCGTCCAGACGGCGTCCATGTGGAGGACGCTCACCTATACTCCTGTCATGACGGCACCCGACCTCCCGAAAAGCGCAGACGGCGCCCGAAGTTCACCAAGGAGCGCCCACTCAGGCAGGATTCTGTGCAGGCCCCGCTCCGGCTGTTCATTGCCGTCCCCTTGCCCGATCCGGTGCGTTCTCTGGTGCAAACCTTGATCGAGGATCTCCACCAGGAGCCGTGGCCGGTGCGCTGGGTCTCACCGGACAACGCCCACCTTACACTCCATTTCTTAGGTGAGGTTCCGCCTGAGCAGGCGGAATTGCTCAAACTCGCCCTGCCGGCCTCGGTCGCCAGGCACCAGCGATTTCGATTGCGCACTGCGGAACTCGGTGTCTTCCCCAACCAGAAACGCCCGCGAGTTCTCTGGCTGGGACTGTACGGCCCGGCGCACCGGCTCGTCACGCTGCACTCGGACCTTCAGGCGCTTCTGCGCGGGCTGAACTTCGCCGTGGACGATGATCCATTCCATCCGCACATCACCTTGGGCCGGGTGCGTGACGTGCGCAACACGTCTACGAAAGATCTACCCAGACAAATCGTGGAGCGCTTTCGGGCGGAGGCCGAGTCCGGGCGTGCCTCGTCGAAAAACGCGATCGCACTGGCGGTCGATGAGGTCGTCCTGTACCGAAGCATCCTCGATAAGAGTGGGCCGACATACCTACCGCTGCTGAGATGCCCGCTCGGGGAACCGGCGTAGCGTGATGCCAATCCGCAGGCCAACGTCATGAAGGGTGAGCGCAAGATGATCTGGCTCCTGGTGCTGATCGCGGTCGCCGCTGGTGCGCTGCTGCCGATCCAGGCCAGTATCAACGGACAGATGCGGCCATTCGTGGGCGGGCCGATTCCTGCGACGCTCGTCTCGGTTACCGTGAGCACGCTCACCATGATCGTACTGGTCATCGCGACCAGAACCTCCGTCCCGTCAAGCGCCAAGCTGTCCGGATCGCCCTGGTGGATATGGACTGGAGGGCTGCTCGGGGTCGTGTTCGTTCTGGTCAGCCTCGGACTGATCAACCGCCTTGGAGCAGCGTTTCTCTTCGCCCTGGTCGTCGTCGGTCAGATGCTGGCGTCTCTGGCAATCGACCACTTCGGACTTTTTGGAGTGAGCGAGCACGCGGTATCTCCGCTACGGGTCATGGGTGTCGTTCTGTTGTTTGGAGGCGTTCTCTTGATCCGGCTCTTCTAGCTGTCGTAAGCACGTTTCTCTATCTCCCAATCCGTTATCATGATTCGTTGAACGCGCGTTCGCGCCCACGCCGTCTACCGTAGGCACCACGTCACCGACCGACGGCGAGCGCGGAACCACCCAGGAACGACCACCGATGAGCACGACCCTGAGCACCACCAATACCGCGGCAAGTAGCTTGATTTCGACGTTGAGCGACATCGAGCGCCGATACTTAGAGCTCGATCACCTGATGGCCGACCCCGAGTACGCCACCGACCCGAACCGCCTGATGGAACTGGGCCGGGAACGGGCCGAACTCGAGGAGATCGTCAGCGCCTTCCGCGAGTTGAAGCAGACGGACAGTGCCATCGCCGACGCCGAAGTGCTCTCCGCCGATGACGACCGGGAGATGTCCGAACTGGCCGCAGATGAGCTAAAAACCCTGCGCCCGGAACGCGACGAATTGGTCCGGCGGGTGCGTGCGCTCCTGGTGCCCAAAGACCCGGCCGATGAGAAAAACGTGATCGTCGAGATTCGCGCCGGAACCGGCGGCGATGAGGCGGCTCTATTCGCCGCGGATCTTTTCCGGATGTATACCCGCTACGCCGAGCGCCAGCGCTGGAAGGTCGAGGTCGTCTCCGAGACGGAGACGGACGGAGGCGGCTTCCGCGAAGTCATCTTCGAGGTCGCCGGTCATGGCGCCTACAGTCACCTGCGCTACGAAAGTGGCGTGCATCGAGTCCAGCGCGTACCCGCCACAGAGAGTCAGGGCCGGATCCATACCTCCACCGCCAGTGTGGCGGTCTTGCCGGAAGCGGAAGAAGTCGATATCCAGATCAACGACAACGACCTTCGCATCGACGTCTATCGTTCGACCGGCCACGGTGGCCAGAGCGTGAACACGACCGACTCTGCCGTTCGGATCACGCATCTCCCCACCGGGATGGTCGTCACCTGCCAGGACGAGAAGAGCCAGCTCAAGAACAAGCTCAAGGCGATGACCGTCTTGCGCTCGCGCCTCTATGAGATCGAGCGGGATCGGCTCGCCCAGGAGCGTGGTGACGCCCGCCGCTCCCAGATTGGATCCGGCGAGCGCAGCGAAAAGATCCGGACCTACAACTATCCGCAGGATCGGATCACCGACCACCGGATCGGCTTGAGCCGGAGCAACATTCCGGCGGTGATGGACGGCCAAATCGAGCCAATCATCCAGGAACTCCGCGCCGCCGACGAAGCCGAGCGCCTCCGCGACTTCGGCCTGGACGAGTCAAGCGCAGCCTGACCGAGTCCGCGACCTGCATCCGGTGATACTTCAGTCGCCGCCGCATTCGACCTGTATGGGTAGGGCTTGCCCTGCACGGTCGCCGGTCGGGACGCCTCGTTTCGGCAACAGGGCATCGCAAGCGGATGCCCGTACAACAACGTCCGACAGATGAGCTGGACATGAAGGGCTTCCAGAACGTCAAAATACTCGAGCAATCGCCTTTCCAACATCGATCCAGAACCGACCGCCAATGACCGCCATCAGCAGCAGGGCCGCCATGGTCAAGACGGCGTCGACGCTCTGGCGCCCTTCCTTCGCCCAGTAGACATCCTCAAGGTGAAGCCAAAGGGCAAACTCGTCGAGGGTGAGCGCCGCGCCGATGCCAAAGAGGACCGCGACGACCAACTGCCACGTCCGATCATTGATTCCAACCCCCAGGAATCCCGATACAAGCAGCAGGATGATGCCCGGCACCAGGTGGTGGAGGTGGGTTCCCCCTGGACCGCTGACGTTGCGAAACACTCTCCGGTACTTGCCGTCGCGAATGGCGTGGGTGATGAAGCGCACGGCCAGGAACGTGACAACATAGGTCACCAGGATGACTGCCTGGGCCTCCTTCCCCTCGTCGAGAATCTGGCGCTCATAGGCGCGCTGCACGTCGTCAATCAGCCGTTCCATCGTCTCGCGTTCTCCGTCGTTTCGCCGCCGTTCAACAATTGTCGGGGCGAATTGCGAACCCCCCAAATGCCCAAAAAGCGATTAGATGCGGAAACGTCACGAATTGCAGGCGTTCCCGAGATTGTTTCACGTTCGTTCGACTTGGGAGAGAATGGCATTCATCGGAGATCGTTTGTCTATGAAAGGGATTCCTGGATGCGGATCGTAATCGGAGAGATTGCCCACGAGACGAACACGTTTTGCCCCGGGCAGACGACCGACGAGCATTTCCGCGCGCGGGGATGGGTCTCGGGTCAGGACGTAATCGATCGCTATGGTGGCGTGCGCAGCGACCTCGGCGGCATGATCGCCGCCGCCCATGAACGGGGCCATGAGATCGTGCCCACCCTCGCGACCTGGGCCGAACCATGGGGCACGATCTCGAAATCGACCTACGACCACCTCCTTGGCGACCTCATCGATGGCATCAGGGCGGCCAAGCAGTCCGGGCCTGTCGACGCGGTTTGCCTCTCTCTCCACGGCGCTGGCGTCGCCGAAGGCACCGATGACCTAGAAGGCTCGATCCTGACGGCCGTCCGGGACGTCGTCGGTCCCGATGTCCCCGTGCTCGCAACTCTGGATCTCCACGGTAACGTCACGCAGACCATGGTCGACAAGGCGACCATCTTGCTTGGCTGCCACCTCTACCCGCACGTCGATGCCCACGAGCGCGGCATCGAGGCGATCGAGCTTGCCGAGAAGTTCGCGACTGGTCAGCTCAATCCGGTGTCATACCTTGTTCAGCCTCCGATGCTGATCCCGACCTCGACGACAGATATCAATCCGGCCAAGGCAATCAATGCGGTCTGCGCCGAATGGGAGGCCAGGCCGGGCGTGATCGACTGCACCTTCATGCACGGCTTCCCCTACACCGACATCCCGCGAGCCGGCGTGACGATCGTCGTCACCACCGATGGCGACCCCGGCCTGGCCAGGACTGCCGCCGAGTCCGTCGCCAACGAGTTGTGGGCCAGCCGCGACGGCTTCACCCTCAACCCAATCTCGCCAGAAGAGGCAATCAAGCGTGCGCTTGCCGTCGACGGCCGCCCGGTTGTCATCAACGAGACAGCAGACAACCCTGGTGGCGGCGCACCTGGCGACGCCACCCACTTGCTCAGAGCCCTGCTGGCGGCCAAAGTGCCGGAGACATGCTTCGGGGCGATCTGCGATCCAGTCACCGCCAAACGGGCCCACGATGCCGGAGCCGGCGCAACGATCGACGTGTCGCTTGGCGGCCGCTCCGGACCGCTCTACGGCGATCCGATCACGGCGACAGCCACAGTCATTGCGCTCTCGGATGGGAAGTTCAAGGCCAGTTCGCCGATGATGTCCGGAATGCCCTTTGATCTCGGGCCATCTTGCCGACTAGAGATCGACGGGATCGACGTCGTCGTTACATCGCAGCGGTCACAGGTCTTCGATCAGGAGATCTTTCTCCTGCACGGCATTGACGTGACGACGTACAAGATTGTCGCCTTGAAATCGAGCCAGCACTTCCGCGCCGGCTTCGTGCCGATCGCGGCCGAGATTATCCGAGCGGACACCCCGGGCGCGACAACGATTGATCTCCACGCCATTCCCTATCACGCGCCTCGAAGGCGAGTACTGGCCGTTGCAGGCTGACCTGAAATGGTCGGCCACGGGCGCAGTGAGCTAGCCGCGAGGGCAACCGCCGGCTACGGCTAGGGCGGTCGGATCATCGTCGTAGCGCAATTGGAGGGTTGACCGGCATGGCGGGTTCTGAGTTCGATGTCCTGATCCACGGCGGTAAGATCGTCGATGGCACTGGCAACCCGTGGTTCTACGGGGATGTCGCGATCAAAGGCGATCAAGTTGCCGCCGTCGAACGAGCCGGCCGGATTCCGCTATCGGCCGCCGCCGAACTGGTTGACGCGGCCGGGCATGTCATCTGCCCCGGGTTCATCGATATCCAGTCTCACGCGATCCTGCCACTCATGCACGACGGCCGCTGCCTCTCCAAGATCACCCAGGGCGTCACGACCGAGATCATGGGCGAAGGGTGGACACCGGCGCCGGTGGCGGGACACGTCACCGATCCCTTCGAAGATCGGTCTTCACTTGCCGCCCGGCGATTGGGCCGAGCAAGCCAGGACCTGGACCTCGTTCGGCGATTGGCTGCGAGCGATGGAGAAGTACGGCGTCTCGCCTAACGTCGGCTCGTTCCTCGGCGGCGGCACACTCCGCGAGATCGGCAAGAGCATGGCGATGGGTAAGGCCACCGAAGAAGAACTCGGCGTCATGCGCCGTGTCATGGACGAGTCGTTGGCGGATGGCGCCTTCGGTGTCTCCTACGCCCTGATCTACCCTCCCGATGCCTACGCCGATACGGACGAGGTCTGCGCGATCTGTGAGGTCGTTGCCCAGCACCGCGGGGTCTACATCACCCACATTCGCTCCGAAGCCGACTGGTTGGAAGAGGGCATCGCCGAGGCGATCGAGATTGGCCGGCGGACCGGTGTTGCTGTCGAGGTCTATCACCTGAAGGCGTCCGGGACGCAGAACTGGCACAAGATGCCCAACGTCATTGACGCCATCAACGCTGCCCGGGCCGAGGGGATCGATATCACCGCCGACATGTACCCCTACATCGCCAGCGGCACCGGGCTGACCGCCATCCTGCCGCCATGGGCGTCCGCCGAAGGCAAGCTCTACGACAACCTGAACGACCCAGAGATGCGTGCCAAGATCAGGGCCGAAGTACTCGAGCCCTCAGGGATGTGGGAGACCTTCGCGGCCCAGGCCAATCCCGAGGGCACCATGCCGCTGGGCTTTGAGCTGCCGGAGCATAAGCGCTATGTCGGCCGGCGCCTGTCGGACATCGCGGACGAACGCGGCCAGGTCTGGATCGACGCCGCCATTGACCTGCTGGCTGCCGAGCGCCAGCGGATCTCTACTGTCTACTTCAACATGACCGAAGAAAATCTTGCCCTTCAATTGCGCCAGCCCTGGATCAAGATCTCGACCGATGCAGGCGGATTCGACCCCGCCTGGGCGGAAGAGCGCGGCCCGATCCACCCTCGGGGCTACGGCACCTACACGCGCGTGCTGGGCAAATACGTCCGCGAGGAGGGCGTCATCAGCCTCGAAGACGCTATCCGCAAGATGACTTCGTCTGTTGCGTCACGTCTCGATCTCCAGGGCCGCGGCGAGCTACGGCCCGGCGCCTTCGCCGATGTCGTCATATTCGACCCAGAGACCGTGGGCGACCGCGCCACCTTCGAAAAACCACATCAATTGAGCGTCGGCATCCGCGACGTCTGGGTCAACGGCGGCAGGGTCCTCGCCGACGGCGAGCACACCGGCGCGACGCCGGGCCGGTTCGTCCGCGCGCATTGATCGACGGCCAGATATCGCCAGGTTGAAACCTGGCGCTCAACCTACGAATTCCCTCCGGGACTGTCACTTGGAGGGCTATTTGGCGGAGCTTTTGGTGGGATAGGTGGCGGGAACTATGGTCGCTATCTGGTGCTGTCTGGTCTTCCCGTTCAAGATGAGTCACGGGTGTCTAGGTCGGGGAATTCCTTCGCACCGTTTGCAATCCCGTCATTCGGGTCAGTGCGACGGGCCAGGGATCATCCCCGGCCCGTCGACGCCATCGGTCGCGTCAGTGGCTACGTCGCCGGCGTGGCGGCCGGGACGAAGGTCGAGAACACGGAGTGACGTTTCCTGCCGATCCTCCTCGACCGGGTTCAAGATGATGCCGGGTCCGTAGCCGGTGCTGCCGGACCGCTGGGTCGTCCCCTCAGCGCGCGGGACGCAGGTGACGGTCGAGGAAGGTGAGGGTGACGGCCCGTGCAGGTCCCAGGCAAAGACATCGAGATGGCCGAGTCCCGGGAACTCGGCGTAGACCACCTCGACCGCGGCCTCGTGCAGGGCTTCGACCATCCGCCGCGAGTGCTCCACCGGGCTGACGTCGTCGGCGCCGCCATGAACGATCAGGAAGGGGACCGTCTCCTGGTCGACCCAGGCGAGCGGCGAGGCATCGCGGTAGGCTCAGGGATGACCTGCTGGCGGCGCCTGCGGGCCGGGCAGGCGGCTGGGTATCTGGCATCGGCTGCACCGGCGCGCTGCTGCGATCGGCTGGGGGCGGCGGGCCAGATCGACGGGGAGCGGGCCTGCCGCGACAGCGCCAGCGTCCCGGCACAAAGGGGGGCCGCGGCGACGGGACCTGACCCAACGAACCGCGGCGAAACCGGGCACGAAGCGCCATGGTGTGGTCGACCGCCGGGGCATCCCGCTCGCGACGCTCCTGAGCGCGCGCCAACCGCCCCGACCGCGTCCTGTTCGCGGAGCTGGTGGACGCGGTCGAGTCGATCAAGCGTCCCGCCGGGCGCGCCGCGCAAGCGCCCGGCGAAGCTGCACGCCGATAAGGGCGATGACGCGCCGCGCTGCCGCGCCGCCGCTGCGGCGGCGGGGCATCACGGTCCGCATCGCCCGCAAGGGGGTCGAGCGCAAGCGCGCGGCTCGGGCGGCCACCGGTGGGTGGTCGAGCGGACCCTGGCCTGGCTCGACCAGTTCCGCCGCCTGCCCATCCGATACGAGCGCCGCCACGACATCCATGCAAGCCTTCCTCGACATCGGCTGTTTCCTCATCTGCGTCAACGCGATCCAGCGGTAGTGTTAGGTGTTCTTAAGCTCATTCTCCACCGGGGCGTGAAGCAACAGAATGCCGCCGGGTTCGTCTTCGACGATCCTGGCGGCACGTTGTCCTGGGCGGCGCCGGATAGGGGTGTGCTCGACCTCGATGGTGAATCCCTAGCCGCTAGCAGGGCGGAGGAAATCGCTGATTTGGCGAGGCGATGGATGGAAGCGACCGAGACGTAAAGCCGCCTTGTCACCCGCGAATTGAACCTATTCGGCTGTCACGGAGAGGAGGAGGAAGGTGGCCGCCTGGGTGGTCTCGTTCGCGTAGGTCGTGCTGGCACCCTTGGCCACCGTCAGGCTGAACCCAGCGGTGAGCTGCGCGGAACTCATAGGCTCGACCGTGTGACCACGTGGATCATCAGCCAGGCGGATGATAGTTACCCGCGACAGCTGCTGTAACCGTTCCGGCATCGGTCATCCAGAGTCTCACCCGGCCAACTGGTGGACCGCCAACGGGCCCCGGGCAACAACGTAACCCGCGCCAGGTTGATCGAGAGTCGACCCGGGTTTGCCGTGGTGGCCGTGGTTGCCGACGAGGGTCTGAACGGTAACGCCCGTGGTCTCGGTAATCGTTTCGAACGCTACTTCGGCCGCTCTGGATTGCAGGTTCTGCGGCACCAGTTGCACGAATCGTGAAGACGAGGAAGACGGCCAGAGCGTCTGTTCGATTGGTGATGACGAGGTCGATCATCGTCTGCGAAGCGCAGCGTGTCGCCGGCCGTGAGACACCGCCGAAGACGGGTTACCGCCGGTGGCGGTGATATCAGCTTGGCCCGACTCATCGAGATGATCGCGGCGCCGCCTTGCGTGAACGGAACCATCACCCATACCCGGATCGAGCGTGATGCGGCGCAGCCACGGGAGTAACCTCCTTGGTGGCTGAAGGTCAGCGTTTCCGAAAAGAGGGTGGTCGCCGGCGCGTAGCCGGCGGGATCGCCCCAGCGCTCGACGATGCGGTTTCCTTGGACGCGGACCATGTCAACAGGGGCCAGGGTTCATTGCCGGTGAGCGGGACCCCAAGATGGCGCCGCCGGCCGCATCGAACGGGGCTAGCCGGGCGACGACCCTGTCGCTCCTGCGCGACGACATCCTGGGGGACTAGGCGGAGGCTCGGGTAGCTGTCGCGGAGGGAGGCGAGGTAGCGCACGAGGCCATGCCGACCCGGATGGGGAACTCGGCTCATCGCCGTGGTCGATGAAGTCGGGGGCGATGACGCGAGCAGGGCCGAGTGCGTCGGCGGTCCGGAGGAGGATGTCGATGGCGTCGTAGAAGCGCCAGACGGTATTGACCGCGGCCTTGACCGACCGTGTCTTCGGTCTGGACCGATTGTTCGGAGGCGAAGAGGGAGTACGCCTGGCCAAACCAGGCGCCGGTGATGAGGGTTAGGATGAGGGCGGCAATCGCGACGGGCTTGGACATGGAAGTCCTCTGGGGGCGGCGTCGGCGTCTAGTCGACGTGTCGCCAGCGACGGCGGTGGACGATGTCGTTGATCGCGGTTCGGCCAACGCCGAATGCAGGCGCGAGCGTCGCGGCGCGTTCTCCCGCTGCATGCCGCTGCCGGATCTCCCGCACCGCGACTTCGGTGAGTCTGGCGCGGTAATGGGCCTCGCCTCGTGTCCTGACGCCCAGGAACTCATCCCCGGGGGCGCCGGATTCGAGATGCGCCGGGTTGCAACAGCCAGGGTTCTCGCACCGGTGCCACACCCACTCGCCCAGGGGTACCGGTCCGTGGGCGCGCTCGTAGACCAGGCGATGGGCCATCAGCAGACGCCCGCGGACGGCGATGCGGCCGTATCCCCGGTCGTTGACCTGGCCCCGCCAGGGCCAGCACGCGTCCGGCCGCCGGAGCGGTCGATCCGCGCATCGAGCCTGGCGTCGAATGGCGGGTAATAGCCGATGCGGTTGTGGCCGCGAACAAAGAAGCGCGCGACCGGCTTCCCGCACCCGCAGGAGCAGGTCCTGTGTTCGGTCATGAGCAGTCTCAGCGCGGCTCCGCCACGCGGTGTCTCACGTGAAGCAACAGGACACCGCCGGGTTCGTCTTCGACGATCCTGGCGGAATGTTGTCCTGGGCAACGCCGGATCGTGGGGTGCTGGACCTCGATGGTGAATCCCTGGCCACTGGCAGGGCGGAGGAGATCGCAGTATTGGCGAGGCGATGGATGGAGGCGACCGAGACGTAAAGCCCCCTTGTCACTCGCGAAGTGACCCTATCCGGGTGTCACGGTGAGGAGGAGGAGGGTGACCGCCTGGGCGGTCTCGTTGGCGTAGGCCGGTGTGGGCGCCGCTTCACGACCACCAGGCTGTACCCCGCCGTAAGTCTGGGCCCAGCTATCGGCGAAGACTGAATGACCGCGGGGATCCCGCACCCAGGCTGAGACCGCCCTCTTGGTGACGGAAGCGGCCACGGTTCCGGACTCGACAACCACGATTTCCAAGCCGGTAACCGGATGGGGCGCGAGCCGGGCGCCCGGCGCCAGGGTGACCCGCGCCAGCTCGATCGATAGGCGACCTCGGTTCGCCGTGATGCTAATGTTGCCGGCAAGATCCTGGACCGATACACCATCGGAACCATTGACGGGGGAATAAGCCGATACCTCTCCCCTGGCGAAGAGGCCCGCTTCTGGCATCGGTGAAGGCGAGCGTGAGGGCAAGAAGCACGGCCGGAGCAGCGGTTCGGTTGGCGACGATGACGTCGACGCCGTCCGCGATGGCGAGCGTGTCTCCGGCCGTGAGATCCCGCGTCTCAACACGTGCTGGCGTGGCGTCGGTCCCCAACCCCGTCGCGGTGACATCCTCGGTGGCGGTGGTGATCTCGACCTCGCCCGACTCGATCGTGACGATGGTAGCCGCCGACTGCGCAAAGGGGGCATCGCGCACGCCAGGTGCGACGGCGACACGCCGCAGGACGGGCACCCGATCGCCGGGATAGGGAAAGGTCAGCGTCTTCGAGTAGCACACGGTCGACAGCGCGTACCCGGCGGGATCGCCCCAGCGCTCGACGATCCGGCCCTCCTGGACGCGAAGCAGGTCGACCCGCGGCCAGGGCGCTTTGCCGAGGAGCGGGATGCCCAGGATCTCGCCGCGGACGCGGTCGGTTGGCGGAGCCGAGCGACGACCTGGTCGCCCTCTGCCACGACCTCCTGAGGGACGAGACGAAGCTCCGGGTAGGTTTCGCGTAGGGAGGTGAGATAGCCGACCAGGCCATCTCGGTCGGTCGGGGAACTCGGCTCGTCGACGTGGTCGATGAAGTCTGGGGCGATGACGGCGTGCAGGGCCGATGCGTCGGCGGTCCGCAGGAGGATGTCGATGGCGTCGTAGTAGCGCCAGACGGTGTTGACCGCGGCCTTGGCGACCGTGTCTTCGGCTTGGACCGGCTCGACCGAGGTGAAGAGGGTGTAGGCCTGGCCGAACCAAGCGCCGGTGATGAGGGCAAGGGCGATGGCGAATGGCGCGACGGGCTTGGGCATGCGAAATCCTCTGAGCGACATGTCGGGACCTACTCCCGGTCTGGGCGGATCACCGCCGTCCGCGGCGCGGGACGGCACCCCCAGCTTGGCCAGGGGGTGCTTCCCGGCCCGTCGCCGCAATCGGTCGCGTCGGTCGTTACGAGGTCGGCGTGGCGGCGGTGGGCGTGCCCACGGCCTCGCCCGCCAGGAAGGCCAGCACGATCCGGTTGAACGCCCCGGGCTCGGAGAACGGGGCGAAGTGGCCGGTGCCGGGCATGAGCAGCAGCTCCGATCCCGGGATTAGCTCGGCCAGCCGCCGCGTGTGCTCCGGCTTGATGAACTCCTCCTCCGCTCCGTCGAGCACGAGGACCGGCACGGTGATGCTGCGGAGGTCGGTCTCGCTGAAGTTCGGCGCGACCTTGTACAGCGCGTCGAGCGTCGCGACCAGCTCCTCGAAGCGCCCCGGCTCTGGGGACAGCCGCTGGTAGTCCGCGACGAGCCGCTCGAAGGGCAGGAGCTGGTCGCTCGGCACGAGCTCGTGGACCCCGTCCGGGGTGAAGTTGGCCCCGTAGGCGACGACCCGGCCGAGCCGCTCCGGGTGGTGGATGGCGAGGTCAAGGGCGATGACCGCCCCGTCGCTCCAGCCCACCACGTCCGTCTTCGCGATGCCAAGGTGGTCGAGCAGCCCGAGGGCGTCGGCGGCCATCTGCGGAACCACGGTGATCGGGGCATCCCCCCAGGTCGAGCGGCCGTGGCCGCGGCTGTCCATCGCGACGACCCGGCGGCCGGCGGCGGCCAGCACGGGCGACTGGTTGGCCCACCACTCGGCGTTGCCGAGGCCGCCGTGCAACAGCAGCACCGGGTGGCCATCCGCCGGGCCGTGGATCTCGTAGTAGAGGTCCGCCCCGTTGACGGTTGTCGTCTGGCCCCAGGCCGTCGGCGTCGCCGGTGAGCAGGGGATGGACTCCTGAGCGGCGACGTGACCGAGGCGGCTGCCAAGGCCCAAGGTCGCGGCAAGACTGAGACTGCCGGCGCCGAGACCGGCAAGGGCGGTGCGGCGAGTGACCGAGCTCGAGGAGCGTGTGAGATCGTTGTTCATGGAGACTGACCCTCCGTGCGCTAAACACAGCCGACGGCCAACTGCGACGTGCTGCTAGGTCGGAGGAACGTCATGATGCAATTGCCCTGGTGGAAGCACGAAGCCGACTCGGGTGAATCGTTTGTTGAGACGGGGCGAGAGAGTCCCGCCCCGTCCTTCTGATTGGTTATTACGACGTTGGGGTGGCCGCCACGGGCGTTGCCACCGGCAGAACCACTGACTCGGCGGTCGCGCCGATGCGGGTCGCGGTCACCGGCGGGTCGACCGGTTGAACCTGATCGAAGATGACGTTGTTGACCGCGTCGCGCACGATCACCCGCGGTGGCGTATTGCCGGACCACGTCTGCCCGTCCACACTCGCCTCTATCTCGGCCACGAGCTGGAACGTGCCGATGTAGGCGCCGTTGGCATCAGAGAGCGCCTGGAGAAACGTGAGGTGACCGGTTCGCTCGCCGTCTGCCGCCCACCGCCCGAGGGCAGGTCCCTGGAAGGTCAGGCCGAGCATCGGGTCAACGTAGTTAGGCGGGAAGGCCACGATGAGCGAGCCGTCGGCACCGTGGGTTTGCGGAGTGACCCCGCCCGGGGACATGACCGCCCAGGTGCCGGTCAGTGGGTGATCGGCCAGGTCACCAGCCTCGTCTTGGGCGGACGCGCGGAGCCCGGGGGCGGCCAGGGCCACGCCGAGCGCGCCGGCGCCGAGTCCGACAAGGGCAGTGCGGCGGGGAGGGGACGACGGGTGAGTGGAGACGGGGAACGATTGGAGTCATCATTCATGGTCACCGGACCTCCATGCGCCAGACACCATCATGGCGACGACGAGCGAGCAGACGACGACGAGCCGAGGCATAGGGTGCTCCTGTTCCACGGGGCTACTGCGGCGACGCCGCCCGGCAGCGCGGCGGTGCCGGGTCCGGCGTCGGTCCTGCCGATGAGGACGGGACTAGGATGGGCCTGGCCCTCCATCGCGCGCATCCGTAGACGGACGCCGCCAGTACGGAAGTTCAGTACGGACGTTTGGGAGCAGACCGCACGACGAAGGTGCTGGACACGCCTCAGCGCCGCGGGCGGTCCTCGGCAGTGGGCGCCGGCGCAAGTTGGCCGCGGCTCGTCAGCCCCTGCTTGGCGAGGATATTGGCGACGTGGCTCTCGACCGTGCGTTCGCCGACGAAGAGCGCCTCGGCGATCTGGCGGTTGGACCAGCCCGCGGCCACCAGCGGCAGCACCTCCCGCTCGCGCCGGGTGAGTCCCTCGACAGTGGGTGCCACGTGGTCGGCGTTCGGCCCGGCGTCGTCCGCCCGCACGACCGCCCGCGCTTCGGCCACGGCCTGTTCGACGGTCATGGTTCGGCCGGCCGCGCGCGCCTCGGCCACCCGTCCGTCGCCTAGCGTCGCGGTCAGGGCGGCAACGGCGCGGGCCGAGACGAGGCGGTCGGTTGGGGTGAAGGGCGCCCCGACGCTGTCAGTGATCGCCTCGGCCGCTCCCAGCAGGCGGGCCCCGGCGTCCGCCTGTCCGCGCGCCGCGGCGACGCCGACCACCCCCAGCAGCGCGCTGGCGACCTTGCGTGGGTCCGGCACCGACCAGGCGAGATCGAGCGCTTCCGCGAAGAGCGGCGCCGCCCGTTCGACGTTGCCCTGGACGTAATAGACCCCACCGAGCCCGGCCAGCGCATGGTCCAGCGCCCACCCGTAGTCGGCGGCACGCAGCACGGCGATCGCCTCCTCGAACCGTGGCGTCGCGCGCGCGGGATCCCCCCCGCGAAGATGGTGCTGGCGAGGTTATTCAGCACGATGCCGGTGACGGAGCGTTTGGCTGGCACGTCGTCGCCCAATCCACGCACGCAGTCGAGCGCCTCCGCCAACCGCGTCTCCGCGGCGGCGTAGTGTTCCTGGTGGTACGCGAGGAGTCCGCTGTTGAGCAGCGCCGTCACCAGCTGGCCGGCGGTGCCGTGGTCGCGCGCCAGGGGCAGCGCCACGTCGAGGAGGCGCGTCGCCTCGGCGAAATCGCCCTGGTAGCGCGCGAGGGCGCTGGCCGTCATCAGCGCCCGGGCGGACACCGCCGGCGCGGCCCGTTCGGTCCGCCCCAGCGCCCGCCGCAAGCCACCGGCGGCCCTCGCCGTACCGGCCGAGGGCGAACCAGAACTCGAACAGCGAGCCCGCCAGGCGCAGCAAGCCGTCGGCCTCGTCGTGCGTATCGAGCCAGGCCAGGGCGAGCCGTACGTTGTCGTCCTCGGCCGCGATCGCGGCCAGCCGGTGCTTTTCCCCGGGCAGCGCCGGGTCGGGGGACCAGCGCTCAACCAGCGCGAGGTAATGGGCCGCGTGCCGCCGCCGGGTCTCGGCGACCTCCCCCGCCGTCTCTAACTGTTCCAGCCCGAATTCGCGGAGCGTCTCCAACATCAGGTAGCGCGGCTCGCCGCCCGGAGGGGCCTCCTGCCGCAGCATGCTGCTCGCGACCAGGGAGGAGACACCCTCCAACACGCCGTCGCCGCCGGCGACCGTCTCGGCCGCATCCAAGGTGCACCCTCCGGCGAAGATGGCCAGGCGGCGAAAGAGCGCCTGCTCCGGCGGGGCCAGCAGGTCGTAACTCCAGGCGATCGCGTTGCGCATCGTGCGCAAGCGCACGGGGGCATCGCGTGGCCCGCCCGTCAAGAGTGGGAGCCGCGGTTCTAGGCGGGCCAGGAGGGCGTGTGGTGGCAACACGGGGATGCGCGCCGCCGTCAGCTCGATCGCTAAGGGCAGGCCGTCCAGGCGCCGGCAGATCGCCGCCACGGCGTCCGCGTTCGCGTCGGTCAAGGCGAAGTCGGGGCGGGCCGATTGCGCCCGGTGCACGAAGAGGCGCACGGCGTCGGCCTGGCTCGCCCCCGCGGCGGTCGCCGGGACCGCGGGGTCCGGGAGGGTCAGGGGCGGCACCGGGAAGCGCTGCTCGCCGGAGACGCCCAGCGTCGTGCGGCTGGTGGCGAGGACCGTCAGGTCGGGGCAGGCCGCGAGCAGCTCGGCGACGAACGCGCCCGCCGGGAGGACG
This sequence comes from uncultured Chloroflexia bacterium, assembly GCA_963849635.1. GTDB lineage: Bacteria > Chloroflexota > Chloroflexia > Thermomicrobiales > UBA6265 > CAVRUD01. The sequence continues at coordinate 56,139 of CAWKIA010000025.1, forward strand.
TGCTCGAGATTGTCGAGCACCAGGAGCAGCCGCCGCTCGCGCAGCGCCGCCGCCACCCGCTCGCCGAGGGGTCGCCCCCCGTGCTCCGGCACGCCGAGCGCCCGGGCGACGGCGGAGGGGACGAGGGCGGCCTCGGCCACCGACGCGAGCGGGACGAAGGCCACGCCGCCGGCGAAGCGGGGTGTCACGTCATCCGCGACCTGGAGGGCGAGGCGGGTCTTGCCGGCTCCGCCCGGGCCGGTCAGGGTCAGGAGCCGGACGTCGTCGCGTAGCAGCAACGCGCGCACGGCGGCGAGCTCGCCCGCTCGCCCGATGAATGGGGTGAGCGGGCGGGGCAGGCTGGGCCCGGACTCGTGCTCTGGCGTAGGGAACAGGAGCAGTCGGGGCAGGACGGGACGGGCACGGAGGCGGGGCAGCGCAGCGCTCCGGTGTCGCCTCTCGTAGTCCGCCAAGTCCACCGGCGCGATCCGGTAGACGCCGGCCTGCTTGGTGGCAGGCAGCTCGCCCCGGGCGATGGCACGCCGGATCGTGCGGTGGCTGACGCCCAGCAGGGTCGCCGCCGCGCTGGCCGAGAGCCAGTCCGGGGCGGCCGCGTCCTGTCCACTGCTCGGTGTCCACCGTGCCGTCCGTTTGTCCATAGCGGGCGTAGCATCGCCGACGCCCGGCTGCGGCGCAAGCGCGCGGAGCCACTGCCCCTTGTGGGCCACCGGTCTCGCGGATAGGGATTAACCCACCATTGGGGGACAGGGCCTTCGAGGGGGCGCGGCGTCCCCCGGTGAGTGTCCGTCAGGGTTTTCGGCGGCCCGCGTCGCCGCGGGTTCGTCGTAGGGGAGGGCACCCGGAGGGTCCCCGGTGCCCTCCCATCGGCCCGGGTACCCTTTGGGTGCCGATAACCGTGGGCGTGGTTCCCGGTTGTGGCCCTGCGGGCCACGGGAGGGCACGGGTCCCTCCCCTACGCACGACGGGCCGGCGAGTCCGAAAACTCTGACGCACCCTCCCCCGGTTTCCCCGTTTCGCTCCCGGTTCCAACCTGCTACGCTGGAATCACTCCCCGGAACGTCCCTTCTGTGCAGTAAATGGATCGTCGTGAGCGGCTTCGCGTCGTCGAATACGCTCCCCTATCCCCTTAATTTCACTGCCCGAAAGATGGGAACGGTCTCTGAGTCTCCCGCCACATAGCTCCCGAGAAGTCCCGCCACTTACCTCGCCAAGTGACACCTCCGGGACTGAATACGTTTAGCCTCGGAGAGGTTGTTATGTTTAGCCCGGGCCAACCTTGGGCCGTGAGCCCCGGGCGACTGGGAGACGCAGCTACCCAATGCCAAAGGACAAATGCGCCACAATCTCGACGTGGTGTGTCTGCGGGAACATATCGAATGCTGTGACACGATCCAGCCGATAGCCGGCCGCAAGAAGACTCTTCAGGTCACGAGCAAGTGTCGCCGGATCGCAGGAGACGTAGATCACCTTCGGGGTCTCCAGCCGGATGATGGCCGGAACCGCATCCGCGGCCCCAGTCCGGGGCGGATCCAGGATGACCGCGTCTACCCGGCCTAAGTGCCGGGCGTTCGGTAGCAACCATGACTCGACCGCCGCCTGCTTGATGCGCACGTTGTCGAGTCCAGCATTCTTTGCGTTCAACTCAGCGTAGTGGACAGCTAGCGGGTCCGACTCGACGGCAATCACGCGCTTGAACCGCCGCGCAAGCGGAATGGTGAACAGACCGACTCCGCTATAGAGGTCGACAGCGGTTCCAGGCTTAAATCGGCTTCCCTTGGGCGCGAAGGCCCTGACGACCTCCTCGGTGAGTTCCTCAAGCAGGGCAGCGTTCGCCTGGTAGAAAACCCTCGGGTCCAACTGAAACGTCTCGTCGCCGACCGAACGGGTAACGGTCGGTGGTGGTGCCGATTCTTCCGTGTGATGGACGACCGCCCAGTCGTCGCCTGCCATCGCCCGCACCTCGTGACGCGCGGAGGCGGGCGATTCAGCCAGCTTGGCCCGCACGCCAGCCAACGCCGAGTTCAGCGACGGTTCAACAATCGGGCAGTACTCGACATCCTCGATGTCGTGGGAGTCACGGGCAAAGTAGCCGACCTTGCCCACTGCCGGGTCAACCTGCCACTCAGCGACACCCCGGTAAGCCCAGGGATCGGGTGACTGCACGATCGGGATGTCCGCCTCATAGGTGATACCGCCGATCCGGCGCAGGCAATCCGCAATGAAATCGACCTTGGCTGCCAACTGCTGCTCGTACGAGAGCTGTTGAAAATCGCAGCCGCCGCAGGAGCCAAAGTGCGGACATAGCGGATCGACGCGTTCTGGCGATGGCTCCAAAATCGCCTCGATCTTGCCCAGGGACGCCCCGCCACGGCGGCCACGCAACTGGACCCTCAGACGATCTCCTGGGACGGAGAGTGGGACAAGAATAGTCCTGCGCTCAGCAAATCCCATGCCGAATCCACCTGGGATCAGCCGGTCGATTGTGAGGTCTACGACCTCGGGAACAGTGTTCTCCGCATCCCCCTCAGAGGCAGGCGGGCGGCGGTAGGTTTGGGCTGGGCGAGCTTGGCGGCCGGTCGACCGCGCTGGTGGCTGAGTTGGCATGAGGCAAGCGTAACAGGATTACGTGATGAATCCCTTCTCCAGTTGTGCCACTCTCATAGACCATGGCACACTTTCCGCGCCGCTACGGGTGCAATGACGCGCCTTCGAACCCAGCCGGACGCGTGGCGCCCGTGCTACCGCCGCGGGCCGAGGTGCCCCTCCGCATGAAGATCAATCTCAACGGCGAGGGCCGCTGAAACTCGCCATCCAGCGCAACGGCCGGCTGACCGACAAGACGCTGGGACTGCTTCGTTCGATCAGCCTGGAGTTCGAGAGTTATGGCCAGCGTCTCTTCTCCGTTGCCGCAATTTCCCCCTCTCGATCCTCTATGTCCGCGACGACGACATCCCGGAATACGTCGGTCTGGGCACCGTCGATCTCGGCATCGTCGGCCGCAACCTGATCCACGAAGAGGGCGTCGCGGTCGATCGAACTCGAGCCGCTCGGCTTCGGCTTCTGCTCGCTCGTCGTCGCCGTCTTCCGCGACTCACCCTACCAGACGATCGACGACGTGGCGCACGGTCAAACATCGCGACCTCGTACCCGAACTCCGCCCGCCGCTACTTCCGCGAGCTCGGCGCCGATCCGGAGATCATCACGATCTCAGCGGTTCGGTCGAAGTCGCGCCGGCTCTCGGTCTCGCCGACGCGATCGTCGAGTTGACCGCGACCGGATCGACCCTGATCCTCAACGATCTCCGCCAGATCGTGACGATCCTCGAATCGCAGGCCGTCCTCGTCGCCAACCGGCGACTCGATGGACGACCCCGAACGACGCGGCCAACATCGATCGCTTGCTGATGCGCATCCGCGCCGTCCGGGCCGCCCGCCGCTACAAGTATGTCATGATGAACGCCCCGGTCTCGGCCCTTCCTGCCATCCGCGCAGGTCGTCCCCGGACTCAAATCGCCCACGATCATCCCCCTCGCCGTCGAGGGCTGGGTCGCCGTCCACACCGCCATCGAAGAAGACGTCTTCTGGGAGTCGATCGAACGCCTGCGCGCCGCCGGCGCCTCGGAGATTCTCGTCTCCTCACTCGACAAGTTGCTTGCTCTGAACCGGCTGTCCGTTGACGTCCTCCGCCTCTCCCGCCGCACGGGTGAGGAGTATCCGGGGTGTCGGGTACGCATTCGTGACATTCGACGTTTCCGCATTCGTCCGGCCGGCCGTGCGCGATGTTCCGTCCTACGTGCCCGCGAAACCGCCGGCGGAGAAACCGGCCCGCATCGATCAGACTCGACATGAACGAGTCGCCGTACGGTCCGTCGCCGAAAGCGCGGGCGGCCCTGGCGGCGTTCGACGGAGACCCATCGCTATCCCGAGTTCGACGCGGGCCGGTTCGTGAGGCGATTGCCCGCTACACCGGCGCCCCGGCCGAGCAGATCATCTGCGGCGCCGGCCTCGACGACGTCCTCAACAACCTTCGCCCACGCCATCGTCGATCCCGGCGACGAGGTCGATCATCTCCGAGCCGACCTTCGGCGTCTATCGCGTCTTGTCTCGCTCCACGGCGGGACCGCAGTCGATGCCCCGCTGACCGCCGACTTCTCGCTCGATGTCGATCGCGTCCTTGGCGCCGTCACCGCGCGCACCAAACTGATCATCATCTGCACCCCCAACAACCCATCCGGCAACATCCTCGACCCCGCGGCCGTCGAGCGGATCGTCGCCGAGGCGCCCTGCCTGGTCGCGATCGACGAGGCCTACGCGGAGTTCGCCGGGACACCGCACTCCCGCTCATGGACTCGCTATCCCAACGTCTGTCATGCCTGCGCACGATGAGCAAGTTCGCGGGGATGGCCGGGATGCGCGTCGGCTACGGTGTCTTCCCGACCGCCGCTGATGCCCTATCTATGGCCGTCGTCCCACCCGCTTCCACAACATGTCTCTCGCGTCGCACCGCCGCCGCCATCGCCTCGCTCGAAGATCTCGCCTATCTCAACGGGATCGTCGCCCGCATCAACGCCGACCGGGAAGCGCTCGCCGACAACCTCCGCGAGATCCCCGGCGTCGAGCCGTTGCCCACGGCGACAAACTTCATCCTGGTGCGCCTGCCGGTGGAGGATGCCGGCCCGGTCGATCAAAGCGAACTGGCCGAGCGCGGCATCTTCGTGCGCAATTCCCCGGCCGTCCCTCGGTATCGCGCGATTGCCTCCGCGTCACCATCGGCACGGCCGAGGAGAATGAGATCTTCCTCAACGAGCTTGACGAGCCCTTCAGCGCGTTCGGGGTGCCGCATGAGCCAGAACGTGGTCGCCCAGCCTGCCGTCCACCGGATCCGCGAGGCCGAGATCGAGCGGGAGACGCTGGAGACAAGAATCGCGCTCGCGCTCGACATCGACGGACGAGGAGCCGTTTCGGCGCAAGACCGGTGTCCTCGTTTCTCGACCACATGATCGACGCGCTCTGCCGCCACGGCCCGCTTCGACATCGACTGTCGCCTGCACTGGCGACGCCGAGATGGACCCGCATCACACCGTCGAAGATGTCGGCATCGTCTTCGGGCAGGCGATCCGGCAGAGCGTCGGCGACCGCGCGGGTATCGCCCGCTTCGGCCATGCCTATGCCCCGCTGGACGAGGCACTGGCCGGGTGGTGGTCGATTGCTCGGGGCGGCCGTTTCTCCATTTCGAGGCGGCGTTGCCGGAGCCGAGCTTGTCGCTCCGGGTTTCGTCGCGTCATTGGTCGAGGAGTTCTGGCGAGGGGTCGTGATGAACGCCGGCCTGACGATGCACATCGACCTCATCCGCTCTCGCAACAGCCCATCACGCCGCCGAGGCGATCTTCAAGGCCGCGGCAGTCGCACTCCGGGAAGCGACTCCGCTTGACCGGAGACCCAACCCGCGTGCCATCCACCAAAGGAGTCCTGGCATGATCGCCGTCATCGATTACGGCGCAGGTAACCTCCGCTCCATCCGCCGCGCCCTCGAAGCGGCCGGCGCCGAAACCGTCATCACCGACGACCCCGAAGTCATCGCCAGCGCCGACGCGGTCGTCTTTCCCGGTGTCGGCAACGCCGGGCACGCCATGGCCAAACTCAACGCGATGGGCCTGACCCGGTGATCAAAGAAGCGTCGTCAACGCCGGCAAGCCATTCCTCGGCATCTGCGTCGGCATGCAGGTGCTCTTCGAGGAGCAGGAGGAAGGCAACACCCGCGGCCTCGGCCTGCTGCCTGGCCGCGTCCGCTCCGTCCAGGCCACGTCAAGATTCCGCACATTGGCTGGAACCGGTCCAGCGTCGTCAAGCCCGGCCCCGCTCGGGGATGCCGGCGACGAGCAGTACTACTACTTCGTCCACTCCTACATCGTCGAACCTACCGATCCCGGCGACGTCGCCGCCGAGCGCCGAATACGGCGAGAGGTTCCCTCAGTCGTGGTCCACGCAACAACGTCTGGGGAACCCAATTTCACCCCGAAAAGAGCGGCGAGGACGGTCTCGCATTCGTTCGCCGGTTCGTCGAGTTCGGCAACGCCCGAATTGGGACGGACCTGACAGCGAGCGTCGTCGGGGAGCGCCGGCATGATCGTCTACCCCGCCATCGACATCCGCGGCGGCCGGTGCGTCCGCCTCGTCGAAGGCGACTTCGACCGCGAAACCGCCTTCGACGCCGATCCCGGCCGACGCGGCCCGCCGCTGGGCAGCCGCCGGAGCCGAATGGCTCCACGTCGTCGACCTCGACGGCGCGGTCGCAGGGGAGCCAGTCAACATCGCGGCCATCAGCCGCATCCGCAAGGCGGTCGAGTCCCGATCCAACTCGGCGGCGGTCTGCGCACCGAAGACCACCTCGCCGCCGCCTTCGACCTCGGCATCAATCGCGTCGTCCTCGGCACCGCCGCCATCCGCACCCCCGAACTCGTTCCCGCCGCCGTCGCCGCTGGGCGGACGCCATCGCCGTCGGTCTCGACGCCCGCGACGGCTGCTCGCCGCCGCCGGCTGGCTCGAACAGACCGACGTCGCGGCGACCGACGTCGCCGCGCGACTTCGGCGCCGGGCGTCCAGGCACTTCATCTTCACCGACATCCGCCGCGATGGCACCCTCCAGGGGCCGAACCTCGAAGCCCTCGCCGGTATTCGCGACCGCCTCACGGCCGGACAGGTGTATCGCCTCCGGCGGCGTCGGCGCACTCGATCACCTGCTCGCCATCGCCGCAGACAGGGGTCGCCGGCGTCATCATCGGCCGCGCCCTCTACGACGGCCGGGTCGATCTTCCTGAGGCCCTCCGTGCGCTTCGCGCGTTCGAACCCGCACAGATCGGAACCTCATCATGACCACCGGGACCCTCACCACCACATCGACTCAGTCCAAGTCCATTGCGGGAACTGAATCGCTCCTTACCGACGCGTCATCCCCTGCCTCGACGTGACAGATGGCCGCGTCGTCAAGGGCATCGAGTTCGTCAATCTTCGCGACGCCGGCGATCCGGTCGAGCTGGCCGCCTTCTACAACGCCGAGGGCGCCGACGAGCTCGTCTTCCTCGACATCACCGCCAGCAGCGACAGCCGCCGGACGATGATCGACGTCGTCGAGCGGACCGCCGATCAGGTCTTCATCCCGCTGACCGTCGGCGGCGGCGTCCGCTCCCTCGCCGACATCCGCGAGATGCTCAGCGCCGGCGCCGACAAGGTCTCGATCAACACCGCGGCGATCGACAATCCCGCGCTGATCACCGCCGGCGCCGACGTCTTCGGCCGCCAGTGCATCGTCGTCGCCATCGACGCCCGCCGCGATCCCGAGCGCGGCGGTTGGGGCGTCTACACCCACGGTGGCCGCACGCATCCGGGCTCGATGCGGTCGAGTGGGTGAAGCGACGCCGCCGCAGTGGGCGCCGGAGAGATCCTGCTCACCAGCATGGACCGGGACGGCACCAAAGACGGCTACGACCTCGACCTCCTGGAGGCGATCGCGCCGCGTGTCGACATCCCCGTCATCGCCTCCGGCGGTGCCGGGAACCTCGATCACCTCGTCGAAGCGCTCGCGCCAGGGCGCGCCGACGCCGTCCTCGCCGCCACCATCTTCCACTTCGGCGAGTATAGGGTCGCCGAGGCGAAGCGCCACCTCGCCCAGAACGGCATTCCGGTCCGGCCATGACCTTTCCAGAGTCCATCGCGGACTGGCCCGCTCCGCTTCGACCCGAACGGCCTCGTCCCGGCGGTCATCCAGGAGAGCGAAACCGGCACGGTGCTCATGATCGGCTTCATGAACGCCGAAGCGCTGACGCTGACCCGGCAGACCGGCCGCATCCACTTCTGGAGCCGCAGCCGGGGCAAACTCTGGCGCAAGGGCGAGACGTCTGGCCACGAGCAAGTCGTCGAAGAGATCTGGGTCAACTGCGAGCGCAACAGCCTTCTGATCACCGTCACCCAGATCGGCGCGGTCTGCCACGACGGCTACCCGACCTGCTTCTACCGCCGCCTGACCGACGACAACACCCTCGAAATCGTCATGGACCGCACGTTCGACCCGGCCACGGTCTACGGGTCATCGGCGTCAAGACAGCTTGACTGATCTCACCAAACAACTGTACGGCGCCTACACGTTCCTTCGCGACAATGACCTGGAGGCGGTGTCGGGCACCTCGGCGCGCCTCAGGGCGACTGAAGACGACGTCACATCCCGCCTGGGCGATGAACTCGAGGAACTCGCCGGCGCGCTTGGATGGCAGCCATCGCCATCAGGACTTTGCGGCCGATGTCCTGCTCGAAGGCACCCAGGTGCTGTATTGGTCCACCCTGGTTGCCCTACGGGCGGGCGCCACGTGGGACGACGTGCGCCCCGATCGAGCGTTGGACACCCAGGTTGAGGGGATGACAACCGACATGGTCGCCAAACTCCTCCGAGCAGAGGCGACATCTTGGCGCACCAATAACCACGCAACCTCGCCCTTGGCGACGCGGTTGCATGCCGCCCTCGGATTGGTTGGCCAAGCGGTGTCGGCCGCGGGGCACCACGCGTACACGGTTGTTTCCAAGGACCTTGACGATCTCAAGGGCCGCTCGTACCTTGCCAGCTTTTTCGATTCAACAGGAACGATTGAGCGCGCGTCGCGGTAACTCTAGCGCCGTCCAGGCGTTGCCCTTCGCGCCGGTCCGCAGACAACCGGTCGACCAACCCCTTGGACAAACACTCAAACCGTGGTGAACTCAGCGGCTCTCGGAATCGGCGAAGACTGCACCGTAGATACGGGCGCCGGTTGCTAGCAGGCTATCGCGAGCTCGTTGGGCGGCGGGTCCGCCCGTCTTTCCTGGCACAACCGCGAGCACAACTCCATCGACCGACGGGGCGAGGAAGAGGGCATCGGCACTGTTCGAGATCGGTGGCGCCACCACGACGATCCGGCTGTAGGTCGACCGCGCGGATGCGAACAGCGCCTCGATCCGGGCTGACTGCAACGGGTCGCGGCCTTTTCCCGGGCGACCAGCGGGCAGGACGGATAACCCTGTCAAGCTAGACGAGTAGGTTGGCAGCGGCCGCTGGCCGTCATCATGCAACCATTCGATCAAGCCCGCCGGGGGCGGGCCCGCATTCTGAAGTAGGCTGTGGCAGGCCGGGGACGTGAGATCGGCATCGAGTAGCAGCGTTTCGTTGCCGCCGTCAGCGAAGGCAGCCGCCAGCCTGATCCCGATATCGGCGGTACTGTGCTCGACTCCGACAACCATCACAGCCAGCGACAGAGAATATGAATCGCTCTGCGTCGGAACGGCCGATTCGATCACCGCCCGCAAGCTGCGGTACTGCTCCGCGACACGGCTGCCCCGCAGCTTACCGTTTTCATCAGTTGCCTCGGTTGGGTTCGACGAGGGTTTCTGGATCATCTGACTCACGCCGCGCCGCCGCGCGGAACCCAAAACTCAAACCATCGCCGTCGTCTTGCGCGGACGTCGGCCAATATCGGCAAGCCGAGCGTCATCCCGAAATTCTCCGGATAGATCCGCTCATCAAGCGCCGCGGCCAAAGCCGCGAGGCCACAACCAACCGCTAGCGCGACCAGCGTCTGCACAACCAGGAGCAATCTGCGGCTCTCCGCGTCCTGAAGCGCCCTTTCCGGACTTTCGAGGAGGTTGACCGTCGCCCTGTCGGTCCCAGGGGGCACCATCAAGTTGTTTAGTGCATCTGGAAGAATATTTGCGACAGCCTGGCCGATCGCGAGCGCCGAGTCGGGGTCATCCCGGGAGACTTTGATTTCAACGATCCTGCTGTATCGAGTTGCCGACAGCGAGTCCTGGATGTCATCGTCGGTCAACACCGTGCCGCCTCCAATCGGAGTATCGAGCTGGGCATGGACGAGATCGACGAATGTCGACGATGTCACTACGATCGGCGCGTCGTCGAGGATCATCAACTCCGGCCGCTCGGAATCTCCAGTAATCTCGGTGTCACCGGGCAGCAGAACCTCGGCCCGAATTGTCGCGACGAACGGCTGGCTGGAGGACGCGATGAGCGTCCCGAGAAGCACGATGATGGGAACCCCCGCCACCAACCACCAGCGGCGGAGCATCACAATCAGGACCCGTCGAAGTTCCATCGAGGCATCACCAACACGGTAGTCGAACGAACGGCCCGTCACTCCGGGGTGGCAGGCGCACGTTTTAGGGTCCAGTGCTCGGGAAGAGCACGCCAACAGACTTCAATTAGCACATACGATGCCGACCGCGCCAGGGTTCCAATAGTCGCGCCGCCGGGCGGAACCTGGCGACGTGAATATCAATACGCGCCCCGGCCCGTAATTACGGCGGGGATCGTCCGAAGAATCACCTTCGTGTCAAGCCACGGCGACCAGTGCTCGGCGTAGTAGAGGTCGAGCCGGACCATCTCATCAAACGAGAGATTGCTCCGGCCATTCACCTGCCAGAGACCGGTCAGGCCGGGGGTGACCAGCAACCGCTGCCGGTGCCACTCCTCGTACTTTTCGACTTCCTCCGGTAGTTGCGGCCGTGGTCCGACGACGCTCATGTCGCCCCGGAAGACGTGCCAGAATTGGGGAAGCTCGTCCAGGCTCCAGCGCCGCAGAATGCGACCGACCTTGGTCCGGCGGGGATCGTCCGTCATCTTGAAGAGGCGCGGATCGGAGCAGTTTGCCTGGCGCATCAGTTCGGCCCGTTGCGCATCCGCATCCTCGACCATCGTCCGGAATTTGATCACGTTGAAGACCGCACCGTTGCGTCCGACACGAGGCTGGCGAAGGAGAATCGGGCCGGACGAATCGCGCCGGATCGAAAACGCGATCAACGCCATCGGGATCGCGCCGACGATCAGGATCGCCGAGGCGATCGCGATGTCGATCAGCCGCTTCAGCCCATAGTTCCAACCGATAATCGACGGGCCCTTGAACCCGATCAGGGGCACACCCGCGATCTCGGCCAGATCGACGCGGTCAAATGAGAGCTGGTACAGGTCGGGAACGACTTTGAACGTGACTTCCCGCTCCCGGCAGCTATCGACGATGCGGAAAACCCGCTCTGCCTCCGACGCCGGCAGCGCGACAATCACCTCGTCGATGCTCTGGCGGCTGACCAGTTCGCCGACCTCTTCCGGCGTCCCTAGCCGCACCGCCTGGGCAACTCCGGATTCGGTCGCGACCGTCACGCGATCCTCGACGCCGTCATCGACGAAGCCGACGAGGTTGCACCCAAGGTTGGGCTGGCCCAGCATCGCCTGCATGACCCGCTGACCGGCCGCTCCCGAGCCAACCACCAGGACACGATCGACGCCGATCCCGCGCTCCCACAGCCACCTGCGTGATCGGCGAAGCAGGCCGCGCTTGGCCACGAGAAGGACAACCGCGGCGGCTATAGCGTAGGTAAACAGCAACCGGGACGGGAAGAAGCCGAAATAGTAGGCCGCCAAAATTACCCCGGCCATGGCCGTGATCAGCCCCCCGAGGACCAGGGTCGTTTCATCCAGGAAGCTGGTCGATCGGGGCAGCGTGTAGACGCCACGTACCTGGAAAACGAAGAGGCTCAAACCCAGAAACAGCAGGGCAGGCTTATAAAAGGTAGAGAACGGCTGGTCGTTCCAAAATTGAATCTCACCGCCCACTTCGAGGTCATAGCGGGCGTAATGGGCCAGAACGAAGGCGAACCACATTAGGGCCGCGTCGGAGACGCACTGCCCGGACCGCCGGATCCATAGGAAACGCCGGCCGCTCAGCCAGGCTGCCACCGGCCGTCCAGTCGCGGGTGCGGTAGCAAGGGTGCCAGTGTGGTGCAACGTCTTTCCTACCCCTACCGACTCGCCATGACCTCAACATACAATCGGGCAGCCAATTCCGGTACCGGTACCGGTACGTACAGCAGCGCAATGATACGCCAGCGGCGTTATCTTGGGCAGTACGAGGGTGCCAGGACGGCACAGACGTGGCCTTCTACTGAACGTCCGCCACTCGAACGCCCACTTCCAGGATACCGTTCATCTGGTAACCCTTTAGGTTCCAGAACGCCTGCTCCGGCTGCACATTCCCGGCCCGGTCATAGGCCCGGGAGCGTAATCGGTACGCCCCTGGAGCGGCATCCCAGGGAAACTGAAACTTGACCCAGGCGCGAGGGCCAGATGCCGCGACAATCTGAGCGCTGGAATAGGCCGCACCACCGTCGGTGCTGACTTCGACTCGATCGATAGCGGCATCGCCGGACCAGGCAAAACCGGTAACAACTGCCTTCCCAGGCGAGAGGACCGCCCCTTCTACCGGCGTCGCGATCGTCGACTTGACCGGCATCGTGGTCACCGGCCGGATCGGACTGCCTCCCTCGTCGAAGAGGACGTAGTTCTGGACGTTGTAGAAGCCATCCCACACCCGATCGATCGCGGTCAGGGAAACGAGCCACTTTGTAGACGAGATACCTGCCCATCCGGGGACGAAAAGCCGCGCCGGGGCACCATGCTCAGGAGTAAGGGACTCGCCATTCATCCCGAACACCAGCAACGTGTCGGGGTCCAGCGCGACATCAATTGGCAGCCCCCGGTTCATCTTGGCGAAGTCGTCGCCCTGGGAGACGATCTCTCGGGTCTCCGGTTTGATCCCGGCGAGATTGAGCACGTCCCGGAGGGCAACGCCTTCCCAGGTTGTGTTCCCGATAGCATCGTTCTCCCAGGGGGTGCCATCAGTGGGGGGATCGAATCGCGTCCGCCCGTTGCCAGCGCACTCCAGGAACGCGTTAAGCGTCCTTGCGGGCAGTTGACGGAGGTCGGCTAAGGAAAGGTTGACTGGCCGCTCGACCAGCCCGTCAACCTTCAGGCGCCAGTCCTTGGCGTCAATGATCGGAACCGGGCCATTGCTCCGTATAAAGAAGTGGTCGGTCGGGACGTCGAACCCTTCGACCTCGTCCAGAGGGCAACCGAAGTTGCCATCGCCATAGGAATTCACGCCGTTGCCTTTCTCGTCTAGGCCGCTGTCGAACTGTCCGGAAGAGCCTGGGAAGGTTGCTGGGCTATTCGTTAGGGGCATCCTACCGGAGTCGCGGGAACGAATCTGGAGGCAATAAGCGCCTGATGAAGATTGAGCGTCCGCGAAAACGACATCAGATGCTACGATGAAGCTGAATGCGTTGGCTTCGTAGTCCCAACTTCGATCTCTCCAGCACCAAAGGTACCCGAGAATTTATGGTGTATCGGCATCCGAGCTGGACAACCAATGCGAGGCTGAGCAAGGCGGTACTTCTCCTTGTGGCGGTAAGCGCCCTGACGATGCCGGTGTCGTACACGGGCGGCCGCAGCGTCGCCCACCCTCACGCGTTCGTCCAGCTCTTCTTTGACGCAGCCCACGGCACCACCAACCACCACAAGATGGCCGGAATGGTCCACCACGCGCCTCCAATCCACCGCGAAGTGTTCCTGGCCGATGTTCCAGATGACACCCCGATCATCACCGTGCCGGGCGGAGCCATGGAGCGCGTGGCCCTCATTGGTTCGGTGATCCTGGCCGCATTTTCCCTGTTCCTCGCTGGACGTCCGCACGTCGGCGCGATGGCTAGACGACTCTCGGGCATCGATGTCCTCCCCGACAAACCTCCACCACGGATCGTAGCCGCTCACTGATCCCACGATCGCCATGAAAAGAAACTTGCATACCCGCCGGACCAACCAGGTCTGGCGCTGGGAGGTTATGTCATGCGCCTCATTCGTTTGGCCGGGGCCAGCGTCCTCATGGCCGCCGTTGCCCTGGTCGTCATCAGTGCCGGAACATCCGCCCACGAGCGCCGCGATGTTGCCGATGGGCAGTACCGGTTCGTCGTCGGCTTCCTCAATGAGCCGGCTTTCTCCGGCCAGCAAAACGGTCTTGAACTGCGCGTAGCGAAGCTCGATCCGGCCGCCACGCCGGTTGCCGAGGGCGAAGATCCGCCGACGACTCCCGTCGAAGGGTTGGACGCGACCCTTCAGGCCGAAGTCTTCTTCGCCGATCAGTCGATGCCACTCGTGATCTCGGCCAGCTTCGGCGAGCCCGGCTCATACGAGTCGGTCTTCTTCCCAACCCAGCCTGGCGACTACTCCTTTCACATCTTCGGCACGATCGAGGGCGTCGCCATCGACGAGACCTTCACCTCCGGACCGGACACGTTTGGCCCGATGGAAGACCCGGCCCCGCTACAGTTCCCCAAGGAGACGGCGGCGAACTCGGGCGAGGCCGTCTCCGCTGCCTCGATCTCCAGCCCGCTTCCGGGCGGTGACGACAACGGCATCGGCGGCAGCGGTCTTCTGCTCGGCAGCGGGATCGCCGGCGTCGTCGGCATCTGGGCACTGGGCCGCAAGGCGCAGAACCGCAAGCTGTCCGCTCGAACCGCGTAAGCATTGACGTTTTGATCGGGCGGGGTCCGCACGATGCGGACCCCGCCCGGTCTCGCCACACCGGACGCAGGGCGTTCCGGGAGGCTATTCCATGAACACGACACACCCGGCCTATCAGTCCGGCCAACTTGGACTGTCCCGAAATGCTCACCGCGTGTTGCTGCTGCTGTTTCGACTAGGCGCTGTGATCGTCGTCGCGGCCACGTTCATGCTCACACCGGAGCGCACGCTGGGCCATGCCGCGTTCGAATCCAGCGACCCCGTCGCCAACTCGGTTGTAGAGAACTCGCCAACCGAGGTCAGTATCCGGTTCACCGAACCGCTTGAAGACACCTACACTGGCGCGTCGCTCCTGAATCAGAACGGCGATGAGGTCCCCGACACGTCGTTCAGGATCGACGAGGCGGACCAGCACCGGCTGATCCTTGCTCTGCCCCCTTCGCTGCCGAACGGGACCTACACCGTCTCGTGGCAGAACCTCTCCGCCGCGGACGGACACCGCCTACAGGGCTACTTCGCCTTTACGGTCGGGACAGCCGCCGATGTTGGCGCCATTGCGAGCGTCAGCGTCGATGAGGGAATCCCGTTCTGGCTCGGCGGGGTCGCCCGCTGGCTGGCCCTTCTCGGGATCGCCCTTGTCGCGTCCCTCCTGCCGATATGGCTGTTTGTAATCCGCCCGGTTCCAGCAATCGATTCCGAGCATCTTGTTCTCCTGGCCGAGCGTATCCGTCGCCTGGCGATCTGGGGCGTGGCCGGAGCGGCGATCGTCAATCTGTTTGCCCTGATCGTCCAGACCAAAGGGAATGCCGGCGATGAGTCAATCTGGTCTGTCTTGTCGAATACGACGTTTGATACAAGGTACGGCCGTTTTTGGTTGGTGCGGATAGGTTTGCTCGTAGTACTGGCTGCTGTGTTTTGGCTGATGTCGTGGTCACGTGACTCCTATCGCCGGCCCATTCCCCTCATTGGGTTGGCGGCGTCGCTTGCCCTGCCGATCCCGGTCAGCATGCTGGCGCACGCGTCCGCCCAGGTCGAACACCGGTCGACCGCCATCGCCTTCGATTATGTTCATCTCCTCGCCGCCGCGATCTGGGGCGGTGGCCTCGCGGTGCTGACGTATGTCCTCTTACCGCCGATCGTGCAGGGGCCCGCGGGGGTCAGTCGCCGGGTTCTGGCAGGCGTCATCCCTCGGTTCTCCGTCCTCGGCCTGGCTGCCTGGGTCACGCTTGCCCTGAGCGGAATCTACATGGCGTATTTGCAAGTTGGCAGCTGGGGTGGTCTCTGGCACACGGCCTATGGCGACTCGCTCGTGCTCAAGCTTGTCGCGCTGAGCCCCGCCCTCCTCCTGGCCGCCGCCAACTTGCTCGTCCAGAGTCCTCGCCTGCGCTCAAGCGATGTTCGCGCCGCGGTATCTGGGAAACGAATTCGATGGGCGGTCGCGGGAGAACTCATCTTCGTCCTCATCGTCCTCTTCTTCGTCGGTCGCCTGGTCGGCCAGGAACCTGCCCGGGAAGTCATTGCCGCCCGGAATCCGGTCGGTATTGAGCTCAACGTTCCGCTCGTCACCCAGGCCGTTAACCGGCCCAGCGAACTCTCGGTTTCTCCTGGCCGTCCGGGTCCCAACTCCTACCACCTCGAAGTCGGAGGCAATGTGCTGCCCGATGGGACCGACGGTGTTCTGCGCGTCAACCCGAGCGACGACTCCATCGGCCAAAAGGAGATCAAACTCACCCGCACGGAAGGGACGAATACCTACACGGGCAGCGGCAGCGAACTGGCCCTTCCTGGGGAATGGTCTCTAGAGGTGATCGTGCGCAAGCCCGGCACCCTTGAAGGCCGCTCAACGCTCCCTATCACGCTTGACTCCGCGCCGCCCGGCCGACCCGAGCGCTCCTTCTGGCTGATCGACTGGCCCGGCCTCGTCGGCCTCGCGTTCGTCGTCTTCGGCGTAGCGACCGTGGCGATTGCCTGGCTCGTGCGCGCATCGACCTGGCGACCGCAGGGAGCAATCGCCGGCGGGCTTGGCATCTCAGTCGGGGCGCTGCTCATCTATGGGGCGATGATCTCGCCCCCGGACGCCGAATCACGAAACGAAGCCGCTCGACCCGGCACGCCGGTGGCAACGGAAGGGATCGAAGTGGCGCTCGCGTCGAACTTCGGCGTGCTCGGTGAGAGTAGCCTCACGATCAGCGTTGCCGATGAGTCCGGCGCTCCTATCGACGACGCCGAGGTGTCGATCGATGGGGTCATGCCGGCAATGGGAATGACTTTGGCCTCGAAAGCGGCAACGCCCCTTGGTGCCGGCCAATACCAGGTAGACGCGGTCCCGATCACGATGAGCGGCGACTGGCACATCGATGTGACCGTCGATCGTGATGGCGCCGAGCCCATCACGGTCCCGTTCGTCGTACCCGTCGGCGGCTAGCGTCGCGACTCGATCAACCGAAACACACCGAAAAATGCGGCACTGCCGCAATTCAGCCTGGCGAATGTCTTGTCGTGTCCTTGACAGCCGCCAGCAGGCTGGCCATAATCCCGACCATAATAGTCGGGATTCACTGCCGAACTCCGGCGTGGGGCACGGGGCGAGGAACAAACGATCGCGGACCACGGACAACGTGGATCCGATGGATTTGCCTTGCCTTTTCGATTCTACGGATGCTGAGATGTCGAACGCGCCCCCAAGGCGCCGGCAACATCGAGAGGGAGGAGCACACAGGTGTCACCAGTTCGGGATGTTCGGTCGAGTTTGCCGGCATTGATCGGAACGCGGCGCCAACTGCTGGCAGGGACTGCCGCATTGGCGGCGGGCCTCGCGCTCACCACACGGGGTTCCGCTCAGGAGAGTACGCCTGCATCACTGGCGTCCGGCGAGTGGACGTTCACCGACGACAAGGGCGTCACCGTCACGCTGCCGGCCCGGCCGGAACGGATCGTCGCCGACGTCAACGCCGCCGCGCCGCTCTGGGACTTCGGCATCCGCCCAGTCGCCGTCTTCGGCTGGAACGCCACCGACACCGGTGATTTTGGTGACGCCGGTGGCAACGTCGATCCGGCCGCGGTCGAGGTCGTCGGTGTGACCGCCGAGCCGTTTCAGCCCGAGAAGGCTATTGCGGTCGATCCCGACGTACTGATCACGATCACCTGGTCGCCAGACGACCCCACCGAGTACTGGAGCATCGACCCGGCCATCCTCGAACAAGTTCAGCCGATCGCGCCGCTGATCGCGATCTCGGCGACCGGTTCGGCCGATGTCAACACCGAGCGATTCGCCGAGTTGGCCGCCGCCCTCGGCGCCGATCTCGAGACGCCGGAGCTGGTCGAAGCGAAGGCGACCTACGATGCCGCCTTCGCGGAATTCCAGGCTGTTGCCGAATCGAAGAAGGACCTGACCGTCCTCTTCTTGTATATCTCACCAGAGGAGATCTACGTCGCTTACCCCCCCGACTGGGCGGACCTGGCGATGTACCAATCGCTCGGACTGAACGCGATCGAGCCCGATGCCGAGCCAGGCACCTTCTGGGAGGAACTCAGCCCGGAACAGGTGATGAAGTACCCGGCCGATATCATCTTGAACTCGACCCGTCCCGGCAACATGACCGTAGACGAGCTCAAGGAGCACCCCACCTACAGCCTGCACCCCGCCATCAAGGCCGGCCAGATCGGACCCTGGAACCAGGACTTCATCATGAGCTACCAGGGGATGACGGCAGCTCTAAATACTGTCATTGCCCCCATCCGCGACGCGAACAAAGTTACCTAGACGATGGTTCGCACTCCGCTTCGCCGATACCACCTGGCCGGGTAGGGACGTGGTCGCGACCAACGCACCCCGCACCGCCATTAACCTCCCCTCGCCAAGCTGGCTGGGAGTTTCTCTCCGCGTGGGCGGCCTGCTGCTTGGCGTAGCGGCCGCCTGCGTGGTTGCCTTGCTCAGCCTTCGGTTCGGCTCGCTTCAGATCAAGACCGCCGACGCCTGGAACGCCATCTTTGCCTATGATCCCAACTCGTTCGAGCAGACAGTGGTGCGCACCCTCCGGGTCCCTCGGACCATCATCGCCCTCGGCGTCGGCAGTTGCCTGGCGGTCGCCGGGGCGGCGATGCAAGGAGTGACCCGAAACCCGCTGGCGGATCCCTCGATCTTCGGCGTCAGTAGCGGAGCATCGTTCGCGATTGCGATCTCCGTGTACTACCTCGGCCTGAACTCACCCCAGGAGTACGTCTGGCTCGCTTTTCTCGGCGCATTGGCGACCTCGGCTCTGGTCTTCGCGGTCGGGTCCGCCGGGCGGGACGGCGCCACCCCGGTCAAGCTGGCCCTGGCCGGCGTGGTGATCTCGGCGCTGCTCGGGTCCTGGACGAGCGCCCTGCTCCTCATCGACCGGGAAACGCTGGATAGTCTGCGTTTTTGGCTGGCCGGGTCCGTCGCGGGCCGCGAACTGAGCACCTTCTGGATCGTCTCGCCGTTTCTGCTCGGCGGCGCGGTCGCCTGCATCTTCCTTGGCCACCAGCTCAACGCCTTGAGCCTGGGAGATGACACCGCCAAGGCTCTCGGCGTGCGCACGACCCGGATCCGGCTGATCACATCCCTCCTCGTGGTTCTGATCACCGGCGCGGCTGTTTCCGTGGCTGGCCCGATCGGCTTCGTCGGCCTGGCGATTCCCCACGTCGTCCGCTCAATCGTGGGGCCGGACTACCGCTGGGTCCTGCCTTACTCGTTCGTCTTCGGCGCGGTCTTCCTGACGGCCTCGGACATCCTGGGCCGGATCGTCATGAGCCCCAGCGAGATCCAGGTCGGCATCGTGACGGCTGTCGTCGGTGGGCCCTTCATGGTCTACCTCGCCCGCCAGCGTAGCGTGGCAAGCTAAGATGGCTTCCTTTGGCGACACGTTTGCTCCCGCCCAACGCCCAGGGCACCGGACAGTCCGAGGCCGGCACGTCGCTGTGCGGCTCAACATGCGCGTGCTCGCCTACGCGGGCATCACCGCCCTCCTGGTCCTGCTCTTAGCAACCTGGGCAATGACGCTCGGCTCGGTCCGCATCCCGTTCAGTGACGTCATCATGGCGATTGTCGGTCGCCGCGACGGCGACACCGATCTGGTCGTGCAGACGCTGCGCTTGCCGCGGATGCTCAGCGCCATCCTGATCGGCGCCTCGCTGGCGATTGCCGGGGCCATCTTCCAGGGCCTGGCCCGCAACCCGCTGGTCTCCCCCGACATCATCGGCATCGACGCCGGGGCAACGGTCTGCGCCGTCTTCTGGCTGGTGTCCGGGCAAAACGCGGACTTCCTTCCAGTCGCAGCCTTCATCGGGGCAACCGTCACCGCCACCGCAATCTACGCCCTCTCCTGGAAAGGCGGGATCGTCCCGAACCGCCTGATTCTGGTCGGCATCGGGGTCGGCTCGATGGTCAGCGCGGGCGCCACCTTCATGACCGTCCGCTTTCCCGAAGAGATGGTCAGGCCGGCGATCGTCTGGACCATGGGCTCGATCTACGGCAGCAAGTGGTCTGACGTCGTTACCGTCGGCGTTGTGTTGGCGGTCGCGGCCCCCCTGGCCGTGATCCTCATGATCCCCCTCCGTGCCCTCCAACTCGGCGACGCCCTGACCCGAAGTGTCGGTATTCCGCTTGAGCGGACCCGTCTCGGCTTGATCTTGGTCGGGTGTGCGCTCGCCGCTGTGAGTGTTTCGTTCGCCGGGCCGATCGGCTTCGTCGCCCTGATGGTGCCGCACATGGCCAGGATGATCGCCGGGCCGCCGTCCGGCAGTGTGATGGTCTTCACCGGCTTCCTTGGGGCATTGATGTTGCTGGCATCCGACGTCATAGCCCAGCACGCGCTGCCGGTCACCCTACCGGTCGGCGTCGTGACCGCAGCGGTCGGTGCGCCGTACTTCTTCTTCCTGCTGTATCGCTCGAACGCACGTGTCTGATTGGGCAATCGAGACCGGGAGAAGTGCATGAGCCGGCTTCAGTCAGAGAACGTGACCCTCACCTACGACGTAGACCCGGTCGTGGTCGACCTGAGCCTCGCCATCGAAGATGGAGCCATCACTACCATCATCGGCCCCAACGGCTGCGGCAAGTCGACGCTCCTTCGCGCCCTCTCTCGTCTCCTCAAGCCCACCAACGGCGCCGTCCTCCTGGACGGTGAACTGATCCACCGCCTCCCGACCCGCTCGGTCGCCTTGCGGCTAGGACTGCTCTCGCAGCAATCCACCCCGCCTGGCAACATCACCGTCGAGGATCTGGTCCGCCGCGGCCGGTACCCTCACCAAGGGTTCTTCCAACCGCCGTCCAAACAGGACAACCTCGCCGTCGAGCACGCGCTCGACCTGGCCGGGATGACGGATCTGCGCCACCATCAGGTCGACCGCCTCTCCGGCGGTCAGCGCCAGCGGGCCTGGATCGCAATGGTCCTCGCTCAGGAGACGCCGATTCTGCTTCTCGACGAGCCGACGACGTACCTGGACATCTCCCACCAGCTCGAGATCATGTCGCTGGTGCGGAAGCTCAACCAGGAGGCCGACCGGACAGTCGTTATGGTCCTCCACGATGTCAACGAGGCCGCCCTCGTGAGCGACAAGCTCGTCGCCATGCGCGATGGCCGCATCATTGGCGAAGGTCCTCCCTCCGAGGTGCTGACGCCGCATCTCCTCTCCGACCTCTATGGCATTGCCTGCGATGTGCATCCGCATCCAATGCCCGCCATGTGTGATCGCTTCTGCGTGCCGCGCAGCCGGGCGTACGCGCGGGGCCGCGGCGCCTCTCCCGCTGCCAACGGCTTCTCGATCGAGCAGGTCCGGACCGGCCACGGCAAGGCGGTCGTCTCGGATGGGTTGACGCTGTCGATTCCGAGCGGCGCGATCACCGCGATCATCGGCCCGAACGCCTGCGGCAAATCGACCTTGATGCACTCCTGCGCCCGGCTCTTGAAGACCAGCAAGGGCACGATCCGGCTCAACGGCCAGGACGTCAACCGGGGATCACACCGGGCACTGGCCCGCCGCTTGGCACTGATGGGTCAGGGTCCCTCCCCGCCGGACGGCCTGACGGTCGAGGACCTGGTCGCCATCGGCCGGTACCCGCACCAGAGCTGGCTGCGGCAGTGGACGGCAGACGACGAAACGGCGTTGGAATGGGCCCTCGACCGATGCCGGCTGACCGACCTCCGCTACCGCGAGGTCGATACCCTCTCCGGCGGTCAACGCCAGCGGGCCTGGTTTGCCATGTCCCTTGTCCAGGACACCTCAGTGATGATCCTGGACGAACCGACAACGTTCCTGGATCTCTCGGCGCAGATCGAGCTACTCGACATCGTCTGGGAACTCAATCGCGATCACGGCCGCACCGTCGTGATGGTGATGCACGACCTCAACCTCGCAACCCGCTACGCCGACCACCTGATCGCGATGAAACGGGGCAAGGTGATCGCCGAGGGCCCGCCAGAGCAAATCGTCACCCCCGAATTGATCAAGCAGGTCTTCGACATCGACGCGAACGTCATCATCGACCCGCTCACCGGCACCCCACTGACGATCCCGACGACGGTCAACGGGCATTTCCACCAACCAGAGTCGGTGCCGACTCTGGCTGGGGCAGGAGCGGCTGATCCTCCGCTATTACCAGGCCGACCGCTGCTGGAATTCGATCATGCGGCGGCGTTCACCCAATCGGCGGCACCTCAATAGGTCCGGATCGTCCGACTAAGGCCGTCTGCCGCCACCTGAATTAGGCGCTCCTCGTCCCGCTCGGGTGGGTTCCGATTTGGGCCCGGCGCAACGCCGTGTCGGGGCGGACCGATGTGTCCGCCCGGTTGCAGACCGACCAATTCCCGGTTGGAAACGCCGTTCCTGACCTGAGACAACGCGGTAGGTTGCCGGGCGGACAGAGCCGGTCGTGCTGCCAGAGGCGGACGCAGGTGCGCAGGTTGGTGGTGGTCGCCACCAGCGTCCACTCGGCCGCGACATTGGCCCGTCCGCGGAGCAGGAACCGGCGCGCCCCCAGTTCCTCCTTGAGCATCCCAAAGACGGGTTCGACCAGCGCCTTGCGCTGCCGGGCGAGGGTCTGGGCTTCCTCGGTCGCCATCCAGGCCCGATGCGCGCGCAGAGCTGCCTCGTGCGGTCCCACCTCCAGGGCTCGCCCCTGCCGCGCGTCTGTGGTGCACACCCTGAAGTGGGGGCACGCCCGGCACACCGCCGCCGTCCCCCGGTAGACCCGCATCATCGGGCGAGCGGTCCGCGCCTTGATGCCCCGGAAGGTGAGCGCGTGCCCGGCCGGGCAGGTGAAGGCATCGGCGGCCGGGTCGTAGGCAAAGTGCTCCTTATGGAAGGGATCAGCCAGCGCGGACTGCTGGGCCTCGGGCATGACGACCCGTTGCCCCCGCGCGGCACAGATCGCCACCGTCGCCCCATCGTGGTAGCCACCGTCGGCCAACACCGTGGCGACCCGCGGCCGGTGGTGGCGTCCACCCGTGCCAGCATCGGCAGCAGCTGGCCGTGGTCATCAGCGTCGGGGACGACGGCGACCGCCGTCAGCAGCCGCGCCGGGCGTGTGCCGGGCAGGTCGACCCGGGCGACCGCCGCCTGGGCGTTGTACCCGGCCACCACCCCGTGCCGCCCCTTGACCAGCCCCGCCTCCGGATCGGTCAGGTTGAGCCGCGTGGGGCCGTCCGGGGCGGTGACCTGGTCGAGCGCGGCGCGCACCCGCACCCGCAGCCGCTCCGCCTGAGCCAGCTCGGCCGGCAGCCGGGGCGGAGTCGGCGGCCCGTCCGGGCGGTTCTGGGCCTCCAGATCGGCGATCGCCGCCTCGACCCGCTCCAGCAGCTTGGCCAACGCGGCGGCGTCCAGGGTCCGATCTTTGGCGGCATTGCCCCCGATCTTGGTCCCGTCGACCGCCTGGATCGCCCAGACCACCAGGCCGCTGGTCGCCGCCGTGGCCACGGTGCGCTTGAAGAGGACGTGCATCCCGCCACGATGGCGCTGGTAGAACCGCCACAACGTGTTATGGTCGGGCCGCTGGCCGCCGCTCAGCCACAGGAAGGGCACCTGCTCGGCGCACGCCACCGCCAACTTGCGGCAGGAGCGAACCCCGCTCATGAACCCGTAGAACCAGACCGCCAGCAGCACGGCTGGGTCGTAGGCCGGGGCACCTCCGGGGTGCCCGCCAGGGACGATCTCCAACGCCGCCCACTCCGCGTCCGTCAGCCCCTCGACAAAGGCAGCGACGAAGCGCACCGGGTGGTCGGCGGCCACCCAATCCTCCAACTTCGTGGGCAAGACGCCCTCGCGGTCACGGGTCCACGGGCGCAGCGGCATGGCGGGGCTCCTCGTCGATCGCGTTGTGCTCGCGGACGCGATCCTACCAGCACCACGCACCGCTCCGAGACACGCTCCACCGGTCCGCCCCTACGAGGCGCTGCGCCACGCAATGTGGTTGACCGCTCTTGGTAGTCGAGCTAAAACCCTTTGACCGTTGCTACGCTCTCGGCCGCGCCCTTGGCCAGGAAGTGCGCATCGGTCCCGCAGCAGAGGAAGCGCATCCCCAGGTCGTACCATCGCTTGTGGTCTGAGGCCTCGCGCTCGACCATCCCACTGGCAACGCCGTGGGCGGCACATACTGTAGATACGCGCTTCATCGCCTCGAAGAAGGTCGGGTGACCGAAATCGCCCGGGACCCCTAAGGAGATCGACAGGTCCTGGGGACCGACGCAGATGACATCCACCCCCGGTACGGCCGCCATCTCCTCCAGGTTGTCGAGGCCGGTCTGCGTCTCCACCTGGACGATGACCATAGTCTCCGCGTTCGAGATTTCGACCGCCTGAGCGGCCGTCAGGCGCTCATAACCTGTCCGTCCGTCACCACCGGCGCCCCGTCGACCCAATGGAGGGTACTTGGCGAAGTTCACCGCACTGGCGACCTGCTCACCGGTTTCGACCCGAGGAATGATCACTCCGCGCGCGCCGGTGTCCAGCGCCCTGGCAACCAGCGGGTACGAGAGGTCCGTCACGCGCACGATCGGAACAATGTCTAGCACCAAGGACGACTGGACCAATGTCAGAATGGTTTCCCAGTTGAAGAGAGCGTGCTCCATATCGAGGAAAAGGAAGTCGAACCCCTCACGCGCCATCAGCTTAACGGTCCCGATCGACCTTGCTTCAGCGATGATGGGTCCCGCGACCACCTGACCAGCCTTGAGCTTTGCCTTCACGGGATTTGTCAGCATCGGGGGAACCTCTCCACTTTGCGGCGATGCGTCAAATGTCATCAGAGTCGGGCCATGTAACTCGTGATTTTGGAGGCTGTCAAGCACCCCTACGCGGTATCGGCGGACCATTGTTATCCTGCCGCACGGTATCGACCCACATCGAGCAGCGGAAGGGTAGCCACGCGTGCCTCAAACGAAGCAGTTTCGAATCGCGGTCATCCCGGGCGACGGCATTGGCCAAGAGGTGGTGCCGGAAGGGCTGCGTGTCCTCGACCACCTCGCGGCAACGTCCGGGGGGGAATTCTCATTCAGCTTTGAGACCTTCCCTTGGGGATGCGAGTACTACCTGAAGCACGGCGAGATGATGTCCGCCGACGGGCTCGACCGGCTAGCATCCTTCGATGCGATCTACTTCGGCGCAGTCGGCTGGCCGGGAGTCCCGGACCATGTCAGCCTGTGGGGGCTGCGACTTGCGATCTGCCAGGGGTTTGACCAGTACGCCTGCGTACGGCCGGTCAAGTTGCTGCCTGGCATCGCCAGCCCGTTACGCAACGCGACTCCAGAAACGATCGATTGGGTCGTCGTCCGCGAGAACAGCGAGGGTGAGTACGCCGGAGTCGGCGGCCGCAATTTCGCTGGGCGCGGCACGAACCAGGAAGTTGCCGTTCAGGCCGCAATGTTTACCGCCACCGGCTGCGAGCGGATCATCCGGTACGCGTTCGACCTGGCCAGGACGCGCAAGCGCCACAAGGTGACGAGTGTCACCAAAAGCAATGCCCAGCAATATGGCATGGTTCTGTGGGACGACACTTTTCGGCGAGTCGCTGCCGACTACCCCGACGTCGAAACCGAGCAGTGGCTCGTCGATGCCATGGCGGCCCGCTTCGTCCTCCGCCCGGAGACTCTCGAGGTCGTGGTCGGGTCGAACCTTTTCGGCGACATCCTTTCGGACCTGGGCAGTGCACTGGCCGGAAGTATGGGCATCGCCGCCAGCGCCAACATCGACCCGGAGCGCCGCCGTCCTAGCATGTTCGAACCGGTCCACGGGTCGGCCCCGGACATCGCCGGCCAAGGCATCGCCAATCCGATCGCCGCGATCTGGACCGTTGCCCTAATGCTCGACCACCTGGGTCTGGCAGACGCGGCCAACCGGGTCATGGACGCAATCGGCCGCACCACTGCCGGCGGCACACTGACCCCTGACCTGGGCGGATCAGCCAATACCCGCCAGGTTGGAGACGCGATTTTGGCGAATCTCTAGCATCCGTGGCCGCAGCCAGACCAATTGCCCGTAGGGGCGCGATTCATCGCGCCCTCGCTCCCTCACGCGATCGTTTGCGTTGAGAACCGGGCGCGATGAATCGCGCCCCGACATTCGATCCGTCGGGGTCGCAGACACGGTCGAAATACCGCCCCTACTCGCCGATCGAGTAGCCCGCGAGTCTTTCAACCACGGTAACCAGCGAGGAATGATCCAGATCGCCACTGCCGGTCGCGGCCAGCGTGTCGTAGAGCTGGCTCACGAGAGCGGTGACCGGCAGAGGAACGCTGTTCTCCTTCGCGGTCGCCATCGCGATGCCGAGATCTTTGCGATGGAGGTTGACGCGGAAGCCCGGTGCGAACTGGTGGCTGACCATCGTCGGGCCACGCATCTCGAGGACGCGGCTGGCTGCCAATCCGCCCGAGAGTACTTCAATGATCTTGGCGGGATCGACTCCGGCTTTTGCCCCGAGAACGAGGGCCTCACTGACGGCAGCGTAATTCAAGCGCGACAACGATCTGGTTGCAGGCTTTGACCGTCTGGCCCGCGCCAGGGCCGCCGACGAGGACGATCGTCTTTCCCATCGCCTCGAAGTACGGCTTCGCCCGGTCGAAATCGGCCTGGGAACCGCCGACCATAATCGACAGCGTCCCAGCGATTGCACCTTTGTCGCCACCGCTGACCGGGGCATCGAGCGCACCGACGCCGCGCTTGGCCAGGGCGTCGTGCACTTCGATCGCCGTGGCGGGCGCGATCGTGCTCATGTCGATGAGGAGACCGCCGGACTGCATCGACTCGGCCAGGCCATCCTTGCCGAAGACCACATCGCGGACATCGGGCGAGTCCGGCAGCATGGTGATGACCACGCTGGCAGCGGCGGCAACTCCCGCCGGCGAGCCACCCGTGGTGACTTTGTCCGACTCGGCAGTCAACTCGTCGACTGCCGCCTGACTGCGGTTGTGGACGACGACCTCAAATCCAGCTTTTACGAGGTTGCGGACCATGGGTTTGCCCATGATGCCAAGTCCGATGAACCCGATCCGATCCGCCATCCTGTCCTCCTGTAGCGAACGTTGCGTCTAGATGTTTATGCCTTCGCTGGCCAGATTCCCCAATCAGTGAGCCAGCGCAGAGATGCTTCCGTCGTCGTTTTCGGCCGGTACTCCAAACTGATCCAACCTCGATAACCCAGCGAGTCAAGCTCGGAGAAGACAAACGGGTAATTGATCTCGCCTGTGCCTGGCTCGTTCCGGGCCGGGCTGTCTGCGATCTGGATGTGGGGAACGCGGGACTGGTAGCGCTTGTACGTCTCGATCAGGTTTCCTTCGACCCGTTGGACGTGATAGACGTCGAACTGGAGCCAAAGGTTTGGATGCCCAACACGATCGAGCATCGCAACGGCATCGGTCGTGGTCCCGAGGAGAAATCCTGGTGCGTCGTAGCGATTGAGCGGCTCAACGAGTTGCTTGACTCCGGCGGCCTGGGCCTGCTCAGCGGCGTAGGCCAGATTCTCCGCCATGACCGCAAACTGGTCTTCCCGCGGGACATCATGGCAACGCGATGCCGGTCAGGCAGTTCAGTTGCCCGCAACCGAGTTGAGCGGCAATCTCCAGACCTCGGGCCACGCCCTCACGAAACTCGGCCTGCTTGGCGGGGTTGTTCGCCAGCCCGCGCTCGCCTTTGCTGAAATCGCCAGGAGGCAGGTTGAACAGCACCTGGGTAAGGCCGTGCGTGTCAGCGCGGCCCGGATACCAGGAACATCTTCCGCGTAGGGAAAGAGAAACTCAACGGCTTCGAACCCGGAGGCCGCAGCCCGGTCGAACCGTTCCAGGAACGGATACTCCGTGAACAGCATCGAGAGATTCGCGGCGAATCGCGGCATTGTCGCTCCGTTCAGTTCGGGCCGGCGCCGGCGTCACGTACACGCTGCCGCCTGCCCTGGCCGGTCAACGCCGAGCATCCTAGCCGTGGCAAGCAGCCCGGTCAACGGGCGGATGGCTCGATATCGCCAGTTGCCACAGGTTGTCCTCGCCCGTACGATGCGGCAGCTGATTGTGACCGCGACGCCAGAGGAGAGGGATCATTGTGGATCTATGTACCTCGACAACGCTCGACCTCTTCCGCGATGTCTATCGCAACCTTGACGCCGAAGTTAGCGGCCTGAGCACCGACCAGCTCACCTGGACTCCCGCCCCAGAGACCAACTCGATCGCCGTCCTGGTCGTCCACACGATCGGCTCAGCCGAAGAGGTGATCCGCGTCGTTCGGGGCATGACGAGCGACCGGGATCGCGAAGCCGAGTTCATACCCAATGACCTGGCAGAGCAGGACCTGCGTGACCGCCTAGCCGCCGCGCTGCGCTTCATCGACGAGACGGCGACCGGCATCACCGAGGAGGATCTGGCGGCGATCCGGCCCCGGCCGAACCGAGATCCCCAGACGGGGATGTACTGGCTGCTCTTCAACTACGGTCATGCCCGTGAGCACCTGGCCCACATCCAACTGACGAAGCAACTCTACGCGAAGGAGCATGGTTCCTAGGGAACGGCGAACGTGATCTCGCCGTCAACCTCGTCGATGCGCAATTGACCGTCCTGCCAGGCAAACCAAAATCGGAGGTGCTTGGTCAGGTCCAGGTTGGGGTAGTGGATCGTCGCATCGGCCGCGATTCGGCCAGTGCTGTCCACATCGTATCCCATCAAGTGCAGTCAACACCGGCCAGTCGGAGGTCGCGATCGGATGCGGTTCGGCGTCAAGGTCGTAGCGAACGCGGTCGTACCCGCGCTCGCGGGAGAGCAGGCGAGCCAGATACGCGTCGGTGTACAGCGACCATACCCGCAGGGGCTCCCCGGCGCCGGAACAGGCAACGAACTCCAAGAGCAGCGCGCGAACATCTTCTAGCGTCGCACGGCGAGGGGATGCATCCTCCGCGGGCAAAGCCGTCAACTGCTGAGCCTGACGCCCGACCTGGATTAACTCGCTGACATCCTCAAACGATCGAGGAGCAACGTCACAGCCACCAAGCGATGCCAGGTCGTCCAGCTGAGCGGCCTGCTCCCGCGCCCCGAGCGCGGGCTGCGCTAGGACAACTGCGAACCCCAGCAGCATCAAGACCCAGAGGACGAAGGCTCCTGAGCGAACGACCGGAGTCGATCCTTGACGACTACTCCGCATCGTCCCAGCATGCCAGCGCTTCGAGGGCGGCTCCAACTCCCGCGCCGAGCTTGACAGGATGGCCTAGGTCAGAGAGTCCGCGCTCGATCAGCCCCAGCCCCGCGATGAGATAGGTCGGGTGCGCGACGACGCCCATGTGCCCAATGCGGAAGAGCTTGCCCTGGAGATCGCCGACGCCGTCCGCCAGCATCACGCCGTACTTGCGCCGGATGTGAGCGAGCAGGTCAGCGACGGCAATGCCGCCCGGCGCTTTGACCGCCGTCACGCAACGACCAGAGATCTCGGCCCGCGCCGGCCACAGTTCTAGCCCCATCGCCTGGATACCGCGTCGCGACGCGGTGGCAATCTGCTGGTACCGCGCTTGTGTGCGCTCCAACCCGGCCTCAAGCGCTTGAGCCAGAACAGACTCCAGGGCATAGATGTCACTGACGGACGGCGTGTACGGGAAAGCGCCCTTCTTCGTCAGCCAGGTGTCCTTCCAGTCCAGAATCGAGAGATAGGACATCCGCAGCGGCGTGGACTTGGCTTCCATGGCGGCCCATGCCTGTGGGCTAATGCTCAGCATCCCCAGCCCTGGAGGCCCTCCCAGGAACTTCTGCGGGCCGGCGATGGCGACATCGACGCACCACTCGTCGGCCCGGAATTGCTCCCCACCGACTCCGGACACGGTGTCGACGATCGAGATGACGCCGTATTCGCGGGCGATCTTGCAGATCTCACCGACCGGATTGAGGGTGCCTGAAGGCGTCTCCGAATGGACGACGGAGAGAACAGTTATTCCCGGGTTGGCATCGAGCGCCTTGCGCACATCATCAGGGTCGATCGCCTCGTTGTACGGCACGGCCAGCTCGACTGTCTCGCCACCGAACCGGGTGATGAACTCTTCGAACCACTTGCCGAAGACTCCTGAGACAAGATTGAGCACCTTGTCGCCCGGCGAGATCAGGCTCGCGGCGGCGGCTTCGATCGCGAGCATGGCCTCGCCATGCATGATCACGACATCGTTCTTGGTCTGGAAGAGTTCCTGCAACATCGTGCAGGTGTGGTCGTAGATCTCGACGAAGACAGGGTCCTCGAAATGCAGGACCGGGCGGGCCATGTCGCGCAGGGTGCGCTGCGACACCTCCACGGGTCCGGCGGCAAGATTGAGTGTTGGCCAGGCTGTCATCATGTCCCTCTCGTCTTTGGCCCGTTCGAATGCCCGGGCTATTCAGGGAAAAGTTCGTCCAGGCGGGCATTCATTCCCGCCGCATCGCCGATGACGGAGACCACAATGGCCCCAGAGAGGATGTCAGCTTGAGCCTGAGCGACGGCGGCGGAGACGTCCGGCGCGAGATCGGCCGGTAGCTCATTGAGCCGTACGCCGCCATTGCGCAATGTCAGGGTGTAGACCTCACCGAACTGCCCGGCATCGAGGTCGTGCAACATCTGGTCGTACGTCGGGGCGAAATCGAACAGAACGGAGGTCAGGATTGCGCCGTCCTCGTTGTCGGCGGACTTGTCGCCGATAACGTCGATGAATCGGGCCGGCTGATCCGGGTTCTCGGCATTGTGGGCCGAGACCGACTCAATCATGCCAAACGACGCGCCATCGCCCATGCCGAAGACAATATCGGCCCCAGCGCCGAGGACGGCATCCGTCACCCGCTTCGCCCCGGCCGCATCGTCGTAGGCCGCCTCACCGATAACGGAGTAGAGCAGCTTTGCATCTGGCCGGGCCGCCTTCAGCCCTTCGGCGAACCCGACCGACATGAAGTTCCACGTCGGAGGCTCACCGGAGACTACGATCGCCACAATCCCGGTGACCGTCGTCTTCCCGGCCAGAACTCCGGCGAGATAGGCGGCCTCCTGGGCCTGGGTCTCGATGTCTGAGACGAGTCCCGCGGAGACCGCGCCCGGATTCTCGATCACCGCCACCGGCACACCTTCCGCCGCGGCGAACTCCGGGCAGGTAGTCTGATAGCCAGAGGCGTGGCAGATGATCAGGTCGGCGCCGTCGGAGGCAAGGTCTCGCAACACCGGCGAGATGTCGTCGTAGCCGGCGTTGTCGACCACGTCGGCTTCGATGTCGAGATTCGCCGCGACCGCCTCGATCCCATCGGCTGCCTGCTGGTCCCAGCCTTGATTGGTGCGGTCGGCCGGAGTCACCAGAGCGACCCGATCGATATTAGCCAGGGGAACCGGGGTTGCGTCCTGCCCGCTCGCCGGGTTGATGGCAACCGGCAGCGCTAGGAGCAAGCAGCTGATTATCCAGACGTAGCGACGACCCAATTTCATGTGCTCTCCTCCTGAACCATCATGCGCCGGCGGCCGAATCTCACCTGACGCCGCGCTCGTACGACAGCCCCAACGCGGCGGGCAGTGCGGCTCTCCTCGCCAGAATCCACAGGGCGACCACGATGCCGAGATAGGGAACCATCTGCAAGAACTCGGTGCGGACATCGACACCCGCGATTGGCAACCCGGTCTCCAGTGATCTGAGCAGGCCGAAAACGACCGCTCCCGCCAGGATGCGATACGGCCGCCACCCGCCGACCATCGTGATCGCCAGGGCAAAAAAGCCCATCCCGACCGTCATGCCCGGCGTGAAGAACCGCAGCTCGACGACGGAGAGGAACGCGCCGCCCAGGCCCGCGCCAGCACCGCCCAGCACCAGGGCGGCGTAGCGGATCACGGGAACAGAGATGCCTGAAGCGTCGGCGGCAAACGGGTTTTCCCCCACAGCCCGCACCGCCAGCCCAAAGCGGGTCTGGAGCAGGACATACGCCGCCGCCGGCACCAGCGCCCAGCTCAGGTAGACCAGGATGGTCTGATCGAACAGCGCCGGACCGACAACCGGGATCTCCTTCAGCCCGGGCATGCCGAGGCGATCGACGCGGACATCGAGCGACTGTTGCCGGCCATAGATATCGCGGTAGAGGAAACCGGTGAGCCCCCCGGCGGCGATGGTAATCCCCAGGCCGACGAGCACCTGATCGGCTCGCCAACTGACGCATAGCACCGCGAAGAGCAGTCCCAGTCCAACACCGATCATTATTCCGACCGCGAGCCCCAACCAGACGGAGTCCGATCTATCGGCGGCCCAGTACGCGGCAAACGCTCCGATCAGCATCATCCCTTCGATGCCCAGATTGAGCAGCCCGGCCTGCTCGACGAAGCACTCACCCAGGGCGGCCAGGGTCAACGGGGCGGCCGCCAGCAGCCCGGTCTGGAGCAGAACGGTGAAGAGCTCTTGAACGTCGATACCGTTCATGAGCCGCTCCCGGCCGCTATCGACCGGTCCGACCAGATCGATCCGATCCTGGCAACGGGTCTGAGGCGCTCCAGCCGAACGGTCGCCGCAAGGCTGACCAAGATCAGCCCTTCCAACAATGGGATGAAATAGTTGGGTACGTCGTCCGAACGCAGGAGGTCTGCGCCAAGCGCCAGAACGCCAAAGAGCAGACCAACTGGAATGAGCAAGACCGGCTGCAAACGGGCCAGGAAGACGAGCGCGAACGCCCCAAGGCCATACTCCGGGTACCAGTTCGCCTGAAAGAGTCCCTTCGTCGCCAGGACGTCGCTGGTCCCCGCCAGCCCAGCCAATCCGCCACTGATCATCAGGGCGGCAGCCGTGTACCGCTTGATCGGATATCCGGCGTGGAGCGCCACCCGCTGGCTCTGCCCCAAGATGGTGGCTTTGAACCCGAATGTTGTCCTGGTCAACCCGAACGCGACCGCCGCCACGGCGGCCAGGGCGACCAGCAAGCCGATGTGGACATCGGTCCCGGGAATGTCGGGCAGCCTGTGCGCGACCGGGACCGATCGGGTCTGGGGCGCGACCACGTCCTTATCCCGAAGTGGCCCCTTGACCAGATAGCCGGTCAACGAGATCGCGACGTAGTTGAGCATGATGGTCGTGATGATCTCGTTCAGCCCGTATCTCGCCCGCAAGAACGCCGGCGGACCAGCCCAAAGCGATCCGGCGATCATGCCGAGCAACGCGCCGCCGATCCAGAGCAGCGGATCTGGGACATCTCCCGCAATGGTGGGGGCGACAAAGCCAACGGCGAGTGCACCGACCAGAAACTGGCCATCGATGCCGATGTTCCAGACGCCCGACTTGACGGCAACCAACAGGCCGGCGGCCACGATGATCAGCGGAGTAGCTTTGACCAGCGACTCGGTGATGCCGAACTTCGAGCCGAGTCCCCGGCCGAAGATCGTCCGATAGACCGGCCACGGGTCGTGCCCCGTCGCGGCGAGCAACGCCGCGCCCATCCCCAACGCGGCCGCGATGGCCAGAAGGGACGAGATCATTGGAGCAACGGCGGCAACTACCCGCGGCGTCGTCATCACCGTGCCCCTATCGCCACCTGGACGTTCGCTGGCGACCCGCCCAACATGAGATCGCCCAAAACGATCGGGTTTGCCTCTGCCCTGGGCATGACTTCGGTGAGTTCGCCGCGGTAGAGCACACCGATGCGACCACACGTTGCCAGCAATTCATCCAGATCGGAGGAGATGAGCAGGACGGCATTGCCCTGGTCCGCATGGGCTCGCAGCTCCTCAAGCACTCGGGTCGCCGTTCTCATATCTAGACCGTGTGTGGGGTCCTTGCAGACGAGCAATCGCGGCGCCGCGGCGAGTTCCCGGGCAAGCAGGACCTTCTGCAGGTTTCCACCTGATAGCCGGCCGGCGAGGCCCCCTGGTCCCGGCGCCCGGATATCGAACCGCGCCATCAGCCTCGTGGAGTACTCCCGGATTGCCCGGCGGTCGATAAGGCCGTGGCGGCTGAACGGGTCGGCGTCGATCGCCTTGAGGACGAGGTTCGCGGCGATATCACTCTCGACCGCGGCGCCTTCCGCTCGGCGATCATCGGTCACGTACCCGATCCCCGCCGCCCGGCGCTCCTGTACTCCGGCCGCCGTGATGTCCCGCCCAGCAAGGTAGATAGATCCGGCGGAGAGCGGACGCTGGCCGGCAATCGCTTCGGCCAGTTCCCGC
This sequence comes from uncultured Chloroflexia bacterium, assembly GCA_963849635.1. Taxonomy (GTDB): domain Bacteria; phylum Chloroflexota; class Chloroflexia; order Thermomicrobiales; family UBA6265; genus CAVRUD01. The sequence goes on from CAWKIA010000025.1 coordinate 90,144, forward strand.
TGGCCGTTGCCATCCACTCCAGCGATCCCGAACACCTCACCCGGGAATAGCTCAAGCGAGCACTCTGGCACCGCCACGTGGCCACGGTCATCGTGGATGCAAACGCGATCGAGCTGGAGAAGTGGCGCAGTACCACCATCGCGCTTGCGCCGGTTGCGGCGCCTGGTTCGCCACGAAGCCGGGGGCCGTGTTCCGACCAAACATCAGCTCAACGACACGGTCACGTGCCCCACCGATCTCCTGTTTTTCGGATCGCCTGACGTCGCCCTGAAGCCGCCCGGCCCGCATGACCACGATCCGGTCGCACAGGTCGAGTGCCTCGCCGAGCTTGTGCGTCACCAGAACAATGCCGACTCCAGAATCCCGAATCCGCCTCAGGACCGCGAACAGGCGCCCGACCTCCTGAGGCGTCAGGACGGAAGTCGGCTCGTCGAGAAGCAGGATCTTGCTACCCCGGGCGAGGACTTTGGCAATCTCCAGGCGCTGCCGCTCCCCCATGGCCAAAGAGCGAACTTGCGTGTCGAGCGCCACCGGGAGATCCAGCAGATCTAGAGCCTGCTGCAGCCGAACAGCGTCACCATCCCGGCCAGGCTTCGGGCTCACGTGCGAACCCAGAAGCAAGTTCTCACGAACGCTCAGGCTGGGCACCAGGGCGAAGTGTTGGTAGACGGTACCGATGCCATAGCTAATCGCCGATCCCGGGGTCAGCGCCGCAAACTGCCGGCCGCCAATCTCGATGGCGCCGCTGTCGGGACGAATCATTCCCGCCAGCATATTGAGCAGCGTCGACTTACCGGCGCCATTCTCGCCAAGCACGCCAAGAATCTCGCTCGCGCCAAATGCGAGGGAAACCCCATCGACCGCGACTATCGGGCCAAAGCGCTTTGTCAGGTCGCGAATCTCAAGCAGTGGCGAACCGACTTGCCCCCGGTCGACCGCGGTGCTCGATTCGGTCATCAACGCGCTCACGCCTAGTCATCCACCTGCTCACAACGACGATGTGCACCGGATCCGCCCGCGTTAGCAGACGGTTAATCCGATGCACATGATCGGTGTTCTCGCCAAAGTGGACCAGGACCACTTGCGTTTTTCGTGCGTTTTAGGGGACCAATTCGTGCACAGTTGGACCGGGGACGCGTCTGTTTTAGTACCCGCTGCGCCTCTTTAACTCCGCAAAGCTGAACGAATCGCCCCGCACGAACTCCATCGTTTCCCGCTCCCGGTCGCGGATTTTGCCGACCTCATCCGGCAGTCGGTCCACGACCTCAGCGGGAATCACAACGACACCATTGGCATCTCCATGCAGGATGTCACCGGTCGTGAGGACCTGGCCATCAATCGCTACCGGGACACCAACATCGACGATCCCGAAATTGGCATGGGAGACCACCGGATAGGGAGCAAAGTAGTGGAACCCGAGCGCCTTGACCTCATGAAGATCGCGCACACCGCCATCGGTGACCAGTCCGACCGCACCCAGGCGAGTGGCATAGGTCGCCATCACCTCGCCGCAATACGCGACCCGCTCTGGCGCGCCGCTAATGTCCTGCATCACCAGCACCGCCGGCGATGGCATGGCGTCGAGCGCTTCCCACATCTCCCACCAGGCATTGCGGCCCAGGGTCGGGCCTGGCCGGTTGGTAACGGTGATCGTCAGGGCGTGACCAACCATCGGTGGCAGGTCCGGGAAGAGGCTGCGCGCGTTCCCGCCGATGAACCCATCGCAGCGGTCGCGGACCTGGAATGGCTCGATTGCATTGGAAATCGTCGGGCTATCGACCCCACGCAAGAACTCGACCTGCTCGGCCGACAGTGCTGGAAACTCGAATGAAAACGAACCCATTCCTACCCCCTACGTCGAGACACCATGTTCGAACCTATGCGGATCAACAGACGTTGGCCGCGCCGAAGGCGGCCCATTCTGCCATGTGACACAGGGATGTGCCGGGTCGACTTTCGATGACACGGCCAGCTATGCGCCAGCCAGCTCAACGACACGCCGGTGCAACCGGGGAATCTCCGCATCGTGCTCTGGCTTGAGCAGGCAGCTACGCAGGATCGTCACCGTCGGCGCATTCCAAACGAGGTCCGGGTCCCGCACCACCTCCGGTCCAGCACTCATTTTAGCCAGGTAGACCGGATTGGCCGTGTCCGTCATTCCAGCAGTGAAGATCTCATCGACCTTCGCAGAGATCGAGGTCGCCGTCATCTCGGCGGTCGTTGGGTAGAAGCAGATGATGTCGATCGCCGGTGGCATGACGAGCCGAAGCCGTTCTTCATGCTCGATCAGCTCCGCCCATTGCTTTGCAGCAGCGCGACATTTGGCCAGAACTGGTCCAAGCCCATCTTCCGCCCGCAGCGGGAATAGCTTGATGGTTGCCCACAGCGCCGCCGCCGCTGCCCCGGCGCGCGAGCACTCCAGGCTGATCTCGCCCAGGTGAAGGGGCACGTCGGTGAAATAGGTGTACGACGAATCATGCCGGTAGATGCTGGCAACCGCCGGGTCATTGAAGATCACTGACCCGCACCCGTACGGCTGCAACCCATGCTTGTGCGGATCGACAACGACGCTGTCACATTCTTTGATCGCCCGAAACGAGGCGGCATCATCCGCGCCAAGATGTTCGGTCCGAATCCGCCAGGAGGCGATAGTAGCCACCATACGCCGCATCTACGTGCAACCGAACGCCGTACGTTTTGGCGAGTGTCAGCATGTCTGGGATCGGATCCACCGATCCGAAGGAGGTTGTTCCAGCCGTCGCGACTATGGTCCCAATCTCGCCGGCCGCTAGACGAGACTCAAGGACGTTGAGGTCCATCCTTCCAGCGGAATCGACCGGTATCGGCACCGCTGGCACCCCCAGCACACCCGCCATCCGACCATGGGTGTAGTGCGCCTGGCTCGAGTAGGCGATCGCCTTTCCTGGACGCAACTGGCGGCCGACCCACAAGGCTTCGAGGTTGGCGACCGTGCCGCCACCAGTGAGGTGGCCAACGTGGCGCTCAAATCCGAACATCCCGGCCAGTGCCGCCACGACTTCGAACTCCATTTTCGATGTCGCCGGGCCTCCGTCATTCGCATGGTTGTTGGGGTTGATCGTCTGAGCCAGCGCGTAGGCCAGCATCGCCACCGGATGTGGCGGCTTCAACATTTGACCGGCATAGCTGGGATGAAAGTACGGGAAATTATCGGTCAACCGCCCGACAAGCTCGGTAAGTACCCCATCTATCGCATCAGTCGACAACGCGAGGGTATCGTCTCCCCCATACGCGGGCCACGTCGCTTGCCAATCTCGTAGCTCGTCCAGATGTCGGCCCAGTATGTTTGTGTAGTTGCGAGTATCTACATCCGGCGCGAATGAATCTCCTTGCTGATCCAGATTTTCGTTGTTGCTCGCGGTCATGAGGCCCTCTTAGAGGCGTACGCAATGAGCGGTTGGCGGGTGGGAACGACTCGTTCTTAGCCCTGGAAGGGCTTCGTATGGCGTAGCCCGGGTTTCAACCCCGTCCGCCGCCGGGTCGATACTGGCCATTTGGCCACAGTGAAGTATTTCTTCAAGCACGTTATTCCCAGGGATCGTCACCTTCCGGTAGCGTTCCACCAAAGTGGCCATGTTCCCCCGCATCCTTCTCGGCTAGCTCCACCATCGCGGTCAAGAAGGCATCGTGGTGAACTGGGCCAGCGTCGTCGAAGAAGCGGTACCGCCCGATCTCGTACGACGATTGCTGTCCTGGATAGAAGATGTCACCCTCCATCCCGAGTTGTCCCAATCGGACGATCCGCGATTCGTCCTCGGGCAGATCCGCGATGAACTCCGCAAACTCCTCGATCGCATCCGCCGAGCGGATGTTGCGGAGATCACGATCATATTCATCGGCTTTGGCGCGGCGCCACGCCGCCACGCGGTAGAGATACTCAAGGATCGCGGCCCGTGCCGGCCGGATGAACTCAGTCATTGAGGAACTCCGCACCCGGCGGCGTTACGCGCGTGGCATTGCCCCAAACCTTCACCCCAATTCCCTCAATATCACCGTCCCACAATGGCACCGTACAGGTCCGCCGTAGCAGGTTCTTCCAGAGCTGGGCGTTGGCGAAGAGCTCATCGTCGGCGCTGAACAGGTCGAAGATCGAGCGGCTGGCAACCAGGATCATCTTCTCCTTCGCCCGGCTGAGGGCAACCGTTAGCCGGCGCGGATCGAGCAGAAAGTCGGGCGATGCTACCAGATAGGAGCGGTCGCTCTCCGTCGCCCCCACCATGATGACCGTCCGCTCGCCGCCCTGGAACCGCTCGACCGTGTCGACCGCCGATCGGATCGTCTTGCCTGTAAGCGGGTCCTTGAGGGTCAGTTCCGGTACCGCATTCTGGAGGTCGGCGCGTTGCGCCCGGTGGGGCACGACCACGCCGATCCCTTCCTCCGCATCGAGGGCATGCAACCTCGGGTCTGCCAGCGTCGCCAGCAACTTGCCGATCATCGCCTTGCTCGAAGAGGTTGCGCTGGATGCTGCTCGACTCCTCATGCACGACAACCACGATCGGGTAGTCAGGATCGAGCACGGCCGCCTGGAACGGATCGTCGAGCGGATGGCCGGCGATGATCTTCGTCTTGCGCGAGTAATAGGCGATGCCGTCCTGGTGATAGATCTCGCGGCGCAGGAATTCCGCCATCTCGGCATGGAGGCGGAAGCTCTCGGCGAACCGGATCACCGGCTGATCGCCCGCTTCCATCATCGGCAGCAAGGTCAGGAAAAGCGACTCGAACGAGCGGAATTCGCGGAATGTGCGCCGCGGCTCACTGCCCCAGTTGTGCTTGACGATCGGCGGCATCTGCCGGTGGTCGCCGACTACGATCAGGTGGCCATCAAGCTTGAGCGGGAGGGCCGCCATCATCGCTTCCGGCAGGTTCATCTGGGACGCTTCGTCCAGAACCAGCGCGTCGATGAAATGGTGGCCGAAGAGCTTGGCGCCCCATCGATCACCGATGAGGTTGTAGACACCGCCGGGCGTCGCGCCGATGACACACCAGCGCTGCCCTTCGACCGTCTGGACGGGTTTGGGGTCTCCAGGAAGTTTCCGGTGCTTCGTCCGGAGCGGCTCGATCTCTTCAGGCAACTGCTCGCGGGGATCGACTCTAAAGCAAGGAACGTCCAGCAATCTGGCGTCGAAGTACCGTGCAAAGATCTCGGGCTGGGTCGTTTGCATCTTCGCAAGGGTCGCCCGGGCGGCGACGACGTTCTCGAGGAGCACGTCCGTGGCCGCGTGGGTCTTGCACGAGAGGATGACCCGGTAGTCCCTCCCCGCGGCCATGGCGCCCTGCATCCGTGCCAGCACGGCGAAGCCACTTGTGAAGCTCTTGCCAGTGCCCGGCGGCCCCTGGACCATCAGGGTCGGAACGTCGCCATGGCTGCCGATGAAGTTCTTCTTGCTCTCCTCGAAGGAGTGGAACGCCCCCGCATCATGCAGCGCTTCGAGCCCGGCGAAGAACGTGGCCTGACCCTCGGCGGCCGCTTCGGGCCAGGTGGCAACGGCCTGGTCGGGACGTTCCAACCGGCGATAAAGCGCGTGGTCCTGGCCGTTCTCCTCAAGCCCGTGAACGACCTTGGCGCACCAGGACCCATAGAAGTCGTTCGGGTCTGGCCCCAGGGTATACAGCTCGCCATCCACGAGCGGTCTGTTGTGGGCACCCATCGTCCCAAACGTGAATTTATGGGGATCGTAGTAGTGATTCGAAGTAATACGCACCGTAGCTATCGCTCGAATTGGCTCTCCGTGGTCATCGGCTCGTTCGACCAGCAATTGCTCGACGTCAGCGCGCAGGCCGTAGAGCATCGATCTCGCGGTTGGGGTAAGCGGACGCTGCTGGTCTTTTGGGAGTCGGGTGTCTGTTGTCCACCGCGGATGGAGGACGACACGCTCGCCCGGCCGTATCCGGGTCAATGCGAGAAGTTCGGTCAGTGATGCATCCAGGCCGTCGGTTTTGAGTTCAAGCCGAAGCCGCATCCCCTCCTGGGTCCACTTCGTCTCCTCTTTTCGTCCTTTGTGAGTTTATAGGGCTGGCCGTCGCCGTCGAGTTGGGATTCATACTTCAGCTTGAGGAGCCTGCGCCGCTCGTTTTCCTTGCTTTCCTCAACGACCGCGGGATCCTGATCTGCATCGCGGTAACCGACGATCAAGGTGTCACCGACGAGAGCCCTCCGCTCCGGTGCCGGCAAGTGGGCGGCTTTCCAGGCCGCCATGTCGGCGTGGCGCTCGATCATGACGAACTCTTCGAGCGCCCTGGCCAGGTTCTCTGCTTTACTCTCGAATCCGGCCAGATCGGGGATGGCGAACGTGCTCAGGGATGTTTCCGGGTTTGGTTTCAGGTCCTTCGCGATGTGCTCCATCGCCTTCAGGCGCTGGCCGGCAAACTCGTTCAGCAGGTCGGGTGTGGCTGCCCGATACGGCTTGTAGCCATCTCCGCCCGATCCAGTCCTGGCAAGCTGATCCCACGCGGCGTAGGCGTACTCAAGCGGCACCTGACTGGAGAATCTCGCCCGGCGAACGTAGTAGGCGTCGCCCTGTTCTGGATCGGCTGCCGATGTGCCCTGGATCCGACCCAGGGAATCGAACAGTCGGTGGCGGAAGACCTGCTTGATCTCTGGAGGCCAGGTGTAGCGCAGCCAGGCGGAGACGGACTGCAGTGTCTGGGCCAGCAACGGATAGTTCCGTTGGGACCGGATTTGGCTTTCGAGATGGGTGAGGATGGGCGAGTCGTAAGCGGCGATCTGGGTAACGAAGTCGTAGAGCGGCGTGGTCGCCAGCACTCGGCCGTGGTGGCGAGCGAGTCCATCGAGCAGGATCTTCTGGGTATAGGCATCGTAGAAGACGAGGTGGATCGGCGCCTTGGGTTGGCCATCCTCGTCCGGAGCGGCAACCTCCGCTATTGCGGCCAGGACATCGGCAATCCAGGCGATGAAGAGATCGCCTTCGCGTTCCAGGGAGTCCGGCGGGCCGTCGGTGGTCGCGATTACGGTCCGGCGACGTTTCGGGGACGTCTTACCCGCCTCATGGCCAACGATGAGTGCTCCAACCTGATAGACCCGGTCCTGGAGGTGGTCGAGCTGAGCATCCAGGTAGACCAGGACCAGGTTAGGATTCAGGTCCGGCTTCGATGCTGGCAGCGAGGAGTAGCCGGAGTCAGGGATGTAGGACAGATATTTGATGTCGTCGCCCTTGTATGCCCGGTAGCGGCGTGCCCGGTGGACCAACTCGTCCAGGCGGCCGCCGATCGGCCAGGTGCCGCTCAGCTTGCGCACCATCTGGATATGGTCAGGGTCCACGACCAGTTTCTGATCAACTTGCTCCTTCAGTGCCGCCACATCGGAGACGGTCGTGATGCCGTTGCGCTGCAAGGCGGCCTTGTCCCGTTCGGTCATGAGGGGGAGCAGCGAGAGATCGTCGTGGTCGGCGCTGCGGCGCAGGCAGAACTCGTTGTAGAGGCAGTTGTCGCACTTGCCGGTGAGGTGGAAGGGGAGACTGTCGAACTCGGCGGCGGCCAGGGTACGGGCGTTTGCGTCGGGTCCGGTGACGAGATCGGTGACGGCATCGCGATAGGGCTGGGGATCGGCGACGAGTTCGAGCAAGCCCGGCCCAGGGCCGAACGTGTCAAGGTAGGCAGCCCGGTGGGCTTCCAGGCGCTTCTTGTCGTCTTCGGTCAGGCGGGTATCGCCTTCGGCCGGTCCACGGTAGACGATGCCCAGGTCGATCGGCACACGGCCATGGCCTGCTCCGGCGAGCAGAGCGTCGAGCATCTCAGCGTAGAAGGCGACCTGGAGGAAGAACTCCACCTTCACTCGGGCTGAGCTTTTGATGTCGATGATCAGAAGCGAGAGCGCGCCATCGACCGATCTGCCGATACGGACGAGGTCGACTGCCCCCCGGATTCGCCAGCCGCTGATGGGAACGGCGAGGAGTGGTTGGGTGACGACCACCGTCTCGCCGGCACCCAGATCAGCGATCAGCGTCAGCAGGCGATCGTTGTCGGGCGGTGATTTCTTTGTGCGGTCGGCGTCGAAGTCGACAACAGTGTGTCCTTCGCCGATCGCGTCGTAAACGCGCTGTTCGAACTCCGCTCCGGATCGGCTCAGCAGGGGCGGCAACTGTTGCGGCGCTAGCCCCTGGTCGGTCATGAATGTGAGTCCCGCGGTCCGCTCATGGAGGCGGAGGCGCAGGTAACGGGCGCACTGCTCCAGGCGGATGTACTGCGAGACATCGGTCGGGGAGATCCCGATCAGGCCATCAGGTCCGGGCCGAACCGCGAACTCGACGTTGGCGGTGTCGGCTTGCTCAGGGCGTGGCGCGGTAGAGATTTCGGTCACGGCGTATCTGGCTCCCGGAACCGGCGGCGGGTGCGCCGGCGACGCGTATGTTGGGGTGTAGGCATACGGTACAACCTTTTGGCTCTTCTTTCCGGTTTTCAGGCTGTTCTTCGACAAGTTAGCCGGTGCCGGACTGGCACGGTTGCGAATCTCCCCAGGGCAATCCTCTCGCATCGAACATGCCTGATGTTCGGCCTTCCCGCGATTTCGGCGCGCGAATGTGCCATGCAATCGAGTTTCGCTTTGTCTCCGCTGGCCTAGCGATCATTGACCCGAAGTCACCAAGGTTCAACCCCTTGCGTGATAAGAACATATGTTCTATTCTGAGGGCAGAGTCATCGCCATCCCCCAGCCAAGGAGGGGACCATGTCCCAGGCGTCGTTTGCAGCACCGCAAGACCAGGGGAACCCCGGACCAATTGCTTGCATCTCCATCCCGCACTTCGCCCTGCGTGTCGCCTTGCTTGAGCGACCGGAGCTGGACGGCGAACCGCTCGTCCTCGGTCCGCTGCCGGGCACCCGCGCCAACGTCAGCGACGCCACCCCGGAGGCCCAGAGCCGCGGCATCCGCCCGGGGATGAGCGTGCGCGAGGCGATCGCGCTCTGCCCAGAGGCCGTCATCCTCTCCCCCAACCCCGTCCGGGAGGCGGGGGTGGCGGAGCGACTCCTGGTTCAGTTGGAGCAACTCAGCCCGCTGGTCGAAGCCGACGAGGCGATCCCTGGTATCTGGTACGTCGATTTGCTCGGCCTGGAGCGTCACCTCGGTTCGCCGGCCCAGGCGGCAGCCCGGCTGCTGGCGACCCTGCCCTCGGTCCTGCGGCCCCGGGCCGGGGTCGGCTCCGGCAAGTTCACCGCCCGGGTTGCGGCCGGACACGCCGCCCACGGTGAGCCCTACGTCGTCGCACCGGGCCAGACCGCCGCATTCCTCTCGCGGGTGGCTGTCCGCTGGCTGCCGCTCCCGGTCGATGACATCCTCCGCCTGGAAGCGCTGGGGCTGCACACCCTGGGCGAACTCTCTGCCCTGCCTGCCGCCAAGCTCGCGGCCCGATTCGGCCCGACCGGCCGCCACATCTGGGATCTGGCCCAGGGCAACGACCCGGATCCGGTCCGACCCCGCGAGCGCGAACCGATCGTCACCGAGTGGATGGATCTGCCCGCCCCGGCCACCAGCCGCGAGACCCTGCTCCTGGCCCTGGGCCAACTGGTCGAGCGGGCGTTTCGTCAACCGATCCTCCGCGGGCGGGCGGTCCGCCAGGCCAGGTTGCGGCTGCGGCTGGAGGGCGGCAGCTCGTGGGCGAAGGCCCTGACGCTGCGCTCCCCCTACGTCGCCTCCGACCTGATCCGCGCCCTCCGGCTACGCCTGGAGAATCTGGAACTGCCCGGACCAGCCGAATCGGTCGCGCTCGATCTGGCGGGGCTGACCGCCGAGACCGGCATCCAGGAGCGGCTACCCGGCTACCGCACCCGCTGGACCACACCGCTCATCGAGGCAACCCGCCACCTGAAGCAGCGCTACGGGGATTCACCCCTCTTTCAGATCATCGAGGTCGAGCCCTGGTCCCGGATTCCGGAGCGGCGCCACGCCCTGCTCTCCTACGACCCATGAACGGACGCCGGCCCGGCCGCGAGCGGCCAAAGGACGCGCTCCGCTTTCTCAACCAGCCGCGCCCCATTGATGTCCTGACGGAGCAACGCGCCGATCACCCGGGACCGCTCCCGGTCGCCCTCCTCCAGGACGGACAGACACGAGCCATCGAACGACTGGAGGACACCTGGCTACTGGAGGACGAATGGTGGCGCCAACGCATCTGCCGCCGCTACTACCGTTTAGCCCTGGTCGACGGCCTGCGCCTGACCGTCTTCCACGACTGCGCCACCGACGCATGGTATGCGCAGGGGTATTGAGTGGGAACGGACCTCACCCCCTACCCCCTCTCCACTGCGGTGGAGAGGGGCGGTCGGTGGCGCCGCGTCTTGACCCCCATCCCCCGGCCCCTCTTCCCCCCGCTGCGGCAAGGGGAAGGGGGAGACGTTTGCGATCGGGACGACCTTCTGTCGGGATCGGTCGTAGGGGCGCATGGCATGCGCCCTTTGTGGGTGGGCGGCATTGCGCGATGGCCAACCCGGCCCTGGGATCGTGTCAAGGGTCCGCCGTCTGACCATCGCAACAACGCGGTCGCCGGTCGGGCGCATGCCATGCGCGCCCTACAGGTCTGACGCGCGATTCTCCCCCTTCCCCTTGCCGCAGCGGGGGGAAGGGGGCTGGGGGGTTAGGGGGCAATTCTCCGGCTCCAGGGTGTTAGGGGGCCGTCCCAATGCTGGCACCCATCGAATACGTCGAACTCCACGCCCATACGTCCTTCTCCTTCCTGGACGGCGCCTCGATGCCGCAGGAGTTGCTGGGGCGTGCGGCGGAACTGGGCTATCCCGCCCTGGCCATCACCGACCACGACGGCCTGCATGGCGCCATGGAATTCGCCCAGGCCGCCCGCGCCATCGGCATCGCCCCGATCACTGGCGCCGAGATCACGCTCACCGACGGCAGCCACTTGACCCTGCTGGTCGAGACCCACAGCGGCTACGAGAACCTCTGCCGCCTCCTGACCCAGGCCTACGTCCACACCGGTCACGCCGTCGTCAAACCTGCAAAGCCCGCGCGAACCCGCACCGCTAAATCGCTTGAGCAATCAGACGCTGGCACACCCTCTTCAGAAGATGACACCTACGATCATTATCGTGACCCATCCCTCGCCCCCCGGCTCGATCCAGCCCTGCTGGCCAGCCACGCCGATGGCCTGATCCTGCTCACCGGCTGCCGCCATGGGCAGCTCGCGCAACTGGTCGACGCCGGGCACCTGAACGAGGCCGAGGCGACCCTCCGCCGGTATGTCGAGTGGTTCGGCTCGGAAAACGTCGCCGTCGAGCTGCAGCAGAATCTGGTCCACGGCGACACCCAGCGCATCCGCGCGCTGGTCGCCCTGGCGAACCGGGTAGGCGTCCCCTACGTCGCCACCGGCAACGTCCACTACCACCGGCCGGAACGCCACCGCCTCCAGGATGTCCTCGTCGCCATCCGTCACCGCACCACCCTCGACGGCTCCCACCGCCAGCGCCGCCCCAACGCCGAGTTTTACCTGCGCTCCCCGGCGGAGATGGCCGCCCTCTTCGCTGACTACCCAGAGGCGCTGCGGACCTCAGTCGCCATCGCCGAGCGCTGCGCCGCCTTCGACCTCACCGAGAATCTGGCCTACCGCTTTCCGGAATACGAGACTCCGACCGGCGAATCGGCCCCCGACTACCTGGAGCGCCTCTGCCGCGAACGGATCATGGAGCTCTACCCGAAGAACCGGCAGATCGCCGAGGATCGGCTCTGGGACGAGATGCGCCTCATCCGCAAGCACGATCTGGCCGGCTTCTTCCTGATCCACCACGATCTGCTGGAGCTGGCCCGAGAGGTCGCAATCGAGGTCCGCGGCGTCGATACCCCGCGGGCCGCGTCCCATCTCCCGCCCGGCCGGGGCCGGGGTTCGTCGGTCAGCTCGATCGTCTGCTACCTGATCGGCCTCTCCCCGATCGACCCCGTCGACTACAAGCTCTCGTTCGGCCGCTTTCTGAACGAGGAGATCCGCTCCGTTCCCGATATCGACCTCGATTTTCCGAGGGATATCCGCGAGAAATTGATCGCCCGGATTCACCAGACTTACGGCAACCGGGTGGCCCAGGTCTGCGCCTTCGCCACCTACCAGCTCCGCTCCGCCGTGCGCGATGTCGGCAAGGCGCTGGGCATCCCGGCGACCGACCTGGATCGGATCTCCAAGGTCAGCGAGCCAGGCTCCGCCACCAAGCTCGCCCAGGAACTGGAGCGGATCCCCGCCTACGCTGCCCGCAAGGATGTCCCGCCCTGGTCCTACCTGATCGACCTGGCCAAGGAGCTGGCCGGCTTTCCCCGCCACATCTCGCAGCACTCCGGCGGCATGATCGTCTCCTCACAGCCGATCACCGGCCTGGTGCCGGTCCAGCCAGCCGCCATGGAGGACCGCTACCTCTGCCAGTGGGACAAGGACTCCTGCGACGACGCCCGCTTCGTCAAGATCGACTTCCTGGCCCTGGGGATGCTCTCGCTCGTCGAGGAGTGCATGGACCTGATCGCGACCTCCGGCGATCCGGTCCCAGACCTGAGCCGGATCAACCTGGAGGACGAGGCCGTCTTCGAGATGATCCGCGTCGGCGACACGATCGGCACCTTCCAGATCGAAAGCCGCGCCCAGATCCAGACCGTCCTCAAAACACGGCCCCGAGAAACTGGACGATCTGGTCATCCAGGTCGCGATCGTCCGCCCCGGCCCGATCCTGGGCGGCGCAACTACGCCCTATATCCGCTCCCGCGGCGACGAGCTGTCCGAGCCGGTCTACGACCATCCTCTCCTCATTCCGGCACTGGAGGAGACCCGTGGTGTCATCATCTTCCAGGAGCAGGTAATCGACGTGGCGATGGCCCTGGCTGGCTTTACCGCCGGCCAGGCCGATGCCCTGCGCCGGGCGATGAGCCGCAAGCGATCCGAGGAAGCGATGATGGCCCTCTGGGAACAGTTCCGGCAGGGTGCGGAGTCTAAGGAAGTCACGCCAGAGATCGCTCAGACCGTCTTCCGCAAGCTGATGGGCTTTTCGAGCTACGGCTTCCCGAAGGGGCACGCGGCCTCGTTCGCGGTCCTGGCCTACCAGTCGTGCTGGCTGAAGCTCTACTACCCGGCGGAGTTTGTCTGCGCCCTGCTCAACAACCAGCCGATGGGCTTCTACCCCTCGCACGTACTGGTCAACGACGCCAAGCGCCACGGCATCCGGGTGGTGCGGCCGGACGTGAACGCCAGCCTCCCGGGCTGCTCGGTCGAGCCCGGCCGGGTGGTCCGGATCGGCCTGGGATACGTCAAGGGATTGCGCGAGGACGACGCCGCCACGATCATCGCCGAGCGGACGGCAAACGGCCCCTTCCGCTCCCTGGCCGATTTCATCCGCCGGGTGCCGCTCAGCATGGAGATCGCGGAGCGCCTGATCATGGTCGGCGCCTTCGACGACTTCGGTCTGGGCCGACGCGAGGCCCTCTGGCAACTCGGCCTCTTTGTCACAACCCGGCGCGTCGGCAAGCAACTCCAGGCTCAAGCCAATCAGCAGACGGCCCCCACCAAGACACTGGCCATCCAGGCGACCCTGCCGCTGCCGGTCACGCAGGACATGGTCGAACTGACTCCTATGCCCACCTGGGACAGGATGGCCGCGGACTACCAGGTTCTCGGCCTCTCGCCCCACTTCCATCCCCTCGGCCTGCTCCGCACCCGTCTGCCGTCGGGCTGCGTCCCCTCGCAGGACATCGCCACCATCCCGGACGGCACCCCGCTGCGGATGGCCGGGCTGGTGGTCTGCCGCCAGCGCCCTGGCACCGCCAAGGGTGTCACCTTCCTGCTCCTTGAGGACGAATACGGCCTCGTCAACGTGATCGTCTACCCAAAGCTCTACCAGGATTACCGGCTGCTCGTCCGCACGGAGCCCTTCCTCCTGGTCGAGGGGACCATGCAGCGCTCCGACCGCAACATCAACATCATCGCCACCCGCTTCCACCGCCTGGTAGAGGTCATCGGCACCCTCGCCGACAAGAACGCCACCCCCGAAATCACCCTCGATCCGCGCGAGACCGACACCCTCACGGACGGCAAGACCAACCCGGCAGACATCATCCTGGAAGTGCTTTCACCGGTCTCACACAGCTACCGCTAAAAGATCGGCAGTACAGCGGCCACTGAATCTAAAGAACAGAAGACCCCACCCCAGCCTCCGAAATGTGGGGGCAATGTGGGGGTAAACGTCGTGGGAGAACCAGGCGGCTAGCCACAGACTCGTGGATAGGAAAAACGGCCGGAAAGGGGGCAGAACACGACCTCCGCTCAACCACCGGCCGGCCCGTCCACGGAGGCCGCACAACATGGACCCACGGAGATCGCCAACGCACCGCGCGGCAGCGCGCGCACCGCCCTACCGCCGGATCATCCCGGGAACCCAGCACACAAACCACCAGTCCCGGTCCAAACTCAACGGAGACACCCATGCCAATCAACTGGCGCACCTACGGCGACATGCCACTTACCGCGTTCGAAGCCGAACTCACCGGCATAGCCTCCCCGATGTCGATCGAGGCGCAACCGGTCTACGCCGCCGTCTCTGGACACTCGCGCCTCTTCCTGGCGATGGCGTTCCACGAGACCAAGCTGGCAACGCTGTTCACCGTCGCTGCCATCGATGCCTCGTTCAAGAACCCCGTCGCTCTCATGCGGGACGGGGCTTATCTCAGCTTTCCGACCTGGCGCGAGGCGGCGGCAGAGTGGACGAGCCGCCTCATCACGAACGCCGCCACCTACAAAGGCGGCGTCTACGCCGGCACTACAACGCTCGAAGACCTGATCAGCGTTTACGCCCCGGCGAGTGCCGGAAACAACGAAGTCCAGTACGCGAAGGTCGTCCGCGAACGCCTGTCTGCTTACGGATACAAGGAGACCGAAATGGCCATCACATTCGGCAATGTGCCGCATCCCGGCTACCTCGACCGCCCCATCGATAAGCCAGAGGGTCATGGCTGGGACAACCTCGGCCAGCGCCAGCCCAAGTTTGTCGTGCTGCACCGAATGGTCGGTTCGCTGTGGGGCACGGACGGCTTCTTCCGTCAGCCCGACGTCAACGCCCTCACAGACTACGGCGTCGGTGTCGCGGACACGGACGGCGACCAGGCCGGCGTCATCATTCGCTGGAACGACCCCCGCGGTGTCCGCGCTGGCTGGGCCTCTGGACCCGTGAAAGGCGCCTACGGCGATGGTCTGGCCATCGTGAACGCGTACGGCCTCAACGCGGTCAACCGCGACGGCGTGAGCATCGAGATCAGCGGGTTCAGGAACACGCCGCTCGATCCGGTCGCCTTCGAGGAGATCGCCGCCCTGATGGCGTACTGGTGGGACCAGATGGACATCCCCCATACGTCGGCCCCGATCAACCCGGCGACGGGAATCAGCGCCGTCATCTGGCACCAGGAGTTCACCCTCGGCACCGGTAAGGAATGCCCATGCGCAGTGGTAATGAACCAGACGAACGCGCTGATCGCCCGCGCCACCGCCATCCTCAAGCAGTATCAGACCGGCGCCTCCACCGGTGGAGGCGCCGTCGACGAAATCGTCGTCGAGCCGATAGCCGAAACCGTCGCGCACGCCTTTTCGGGCGCCGTCGTGCGGGATCGTCCCGAACTCAGCGCCGAAATCAAGGTCACATACCGGAGACTGACCGCGCTCCGGATCGTCGGCAAGGCACAGGGAGACGAAGCAGACAACTCGACAGAATGGTTCCTCATCAAGAGCCGGGGACCTTCGAACAACGGATTCATTCACAGCTCAGGCCTCGATGACCGCGTGCCGGCATAAGCGAGCGCGACGAGCACAACCATCGGCAACCAGAGCCATCACCGCAAAGGAGCTGAACGATGGCAGGCAACCCAGCACCTGATATCAAATTCGTCGATCCCCCCGAAGGGGGATCGCAAGGGCAGCACGGCACCAACCCACCCCCGGGCAAAAATGTCACGTCTGCCGCTCCAAACACGTACCTGGCTGACGCGCCAGGGTCATACGTCGACCGGGAACCGGTCATCACCTCCGCGGGCATCCTCGGTGTCCTGTCCGCACTGGTCTCTTGGGGAGTCGGACGCAATCTCCTCGGGTCAGCGGACGAGGCAATGCTGATGGCCATCATTCCGACCGTCGCGGCCCTCGGATTCGCCTACTACGGTCGGCGCGGCGTAACCTCAGTCGGCCGCGCTCAGAACGCGATCGACGGTGCCTACACCGCCCAGCCAGGCGTGGACGCCAAGCCGAAGCTCTAACAAGCGGACAACCAGACTAAGGCCAGCAGGCGCCGGACCACGTGGTCCGGCGCCTGCTGGCGTTCTATCGATCATCGAACTAGCCAGATGAGACGATCCGGGACCGGATGACCGGCTGCTCTTTCCCGGCGGTCTGACCTACAATGAACGTTCGGATTTGACACCCGCGCTATACTATCAAAATGAAAGTATTGGCGATCCAGTCAACCCCGGCTGGTCACTCGTCGATGAGGAGACCGATGAGCAGCACAGACACCACCACCCGAAACCGGCTACAGGCATTCCGCGTTCGCCGCGACGAATTCTTCAAGTCGGAGCCAGATTCCCCGCTCACCCCGGAGCAGAAAGAGCGGTTTTCCACGCTGGATTACTTCCCGGAGAATCCATCACTCTCGATGGAACTGCAACTCGACACGAGCGGTGACGGCATCGGCGAGGTCCTGACAATCGGCACAACCGATGGCCGGGCAAAGGAGTTCGAACGGGCGGGCCGCATCACCTTCGAGTCGAACGGCGAGCCCGTCACCTTTACCGTCTTCAAGGAACAGGCGCGGGGCCGTTACTACCTACCCTTCCGCGACGGCACCGCTGGCGTCGACACCTACGCCGTCGGCCGCTACCTCGACATCCGGGCGCGCCCCAACGGCGACCTCCTGGTCGACTTCAACTACGCCTACAACCCGTATTGCGCCTACGGCGATGGCTGGAGCTGCCCAATCCCGCCCCGGGAAAACGTGACAAAAACCCGCATCGAGGCCGGTGAGCGGGCATTCACGGACCGGGCTGATTACGAACTGTAAGGAATCGGTATCAGCGACTCGACGCTTTCGAACGGCTTGCCCGGTCGGCATGTCTGCTCTGTAGCCAGGCATCAACTGACTTGGCGAGCCGTTCCATTGACGTCTCTCCGCAGCGAACCCCACGAGCAATCACCGCGCCCATCGCCTCACGCGGCCAGCGATAAAACGCCCGCCTGACCTCGATGTAGCGCAGGCGCTCTGGCTCAAACCGGAGTTCCGCGACGGTCCAACCCCGATCCTGTTGATCCAACATCAGCAAAACCTGCTCATGCTGCCAGGCAAAGGGCATCGACGGCGGGCGGACCGCCATCGGCGGATGGTCAGAGGGGGATTCCAGGGCGGGTTCGCACGGGCCGTCCCCAGGATAAAATTCCGGATCCTTCGTCGGCGGGGTGGACTGAGCCATTCCGGACGTCCTCGTACGACTCCCGAGTCAGATCGGCCCGGGCAACAGGATGGGGGGAACTCGCCCGACTTCGTTACATCACGATCACACCGAGCGGTTGGCTCCGAAAATCGGAATACCTAACCAAGGGCCACGCTGGCACGGCCACACCGCCTCGGTCTCTTCGCGTTGTGGTCTGAGCGTAGCACCGAAACCAATGCCCGTGCAAGGTAAAACCGCGTCGCCACGCCCCATTTACCGAAATTACCCAGGAACAATGGCCTTCGCCCAGCACGACTACCGGCAACAGAGGTCACGGAGCCACGACTGTGACTGCCCCTTCGGAGACGACCCGGTCGCCCTCGCGCAGCGTGATGCGGTATTCGCCATCCGGCCACTCATCCCCTGACTGGCGCTCAAGGTGGAATTCCAGCCAAATCGGCTCAAACCGGACTTCCGGCAGTTGCACCGTCGCGTCCATGCCTTGAACTGGCGTGTCGTTGTAGGTCCAGTTTGCAACAAGAATTGATCCGGCCGGCGCGGATACGACCGACACCGCCGCAAAAATGACCGGAGCGGTCGCGTCGAATTCGTCCTCGACCTCAGTGAGCGGGCGATTCGTGCCAGGCTCGATGGAGGTCGCCCACACCGGATCAGCAGCCACCACCTGGACCGGAGCCGGAATCTCGGTCGCCGCAGGAGCCTCGGTCGCCGGCTCGGGAGCAGCCGCTGTGGCAACCTCGGTCGGGTCCGATGAATCTGGGTCATCCCCGCAGGCGACAAGCACCGGCACGAGCAAGCAGAGGCACACAACGGCGCGCATTCGACGTCCGCGCCAGACGCTGATCGCGCTCTTTGGCGGTGCAACGAGGGGAAACCGCTGCCGTGGACCCATGGATGGGTCGATCGTGACGTCGCTCACTCGGCTATGACGCCAGCGTTCCCGTCGCCAGGGAAAGCACGTCGGCGAGCATCCCAGCAGCCGTCACCGCCGCGCCCGCTCCAGGTCCCGAGATCGACAACGGGAACGTATCGTAGCGCGCGGTCCGGATCGAGAAGGCATTCTCCGGTCCGCGCAGACCACCGAGCGCGCTCGCGACAGGGACGGCATCGATGCCAACTCGGGGCGGGCCCGCCGGAGTCACAGTCGCGACATACCGAAGCGACCGGCTCTCGCGACTCGCGTCTCTGACCCTGGTGGCCAGATCCTGGTCGAGTTCGTCCATCCGCTCCAGAAAGCCGCGCACATCGACCCCGGAGCTACTCGAAAGCTCCTCAGGAACAAGACCCTCAACTTGGATGTCCGCCAAGTCGGTGGAGACGCCCAAGGTACGCGCCAGGATTAGCGCCTTTCGGGCGACATCGAGCCCGCTCAAATCATCGCGGGGATCAGGCTCGGTGAATCCGTTCTCCATCGCCGATCGCACCGCGGCCGAGAAGGTCGTCCCGGTCGCAAGATCGGCAAAGATCGCGCCCAACGTCCCCGACACAGCCCCCTGGATCTCACGGACCTCGTCGCCCGTATCGAGCAGCGAGCGCAGCGTCGAAAAAACCGGCAGCCCAGCTCCGCATGTCGCTTCGTATTTCAGCCGCCCGCCGATGCCGGCCTCCGACCACAACGCCCTTCCAGCCGGATGGTCCGACGGCAGCGCCATCGGCGCCTTATTGGAGAGGACGACGCCAGCGCCCCGGTGCAAAGCAAACGCATCCGCATCCGCCGTTCGCTCGCCCGAGGCGGCATCGACCACCACGATCGGACCGGCATCGGCCAGCGCAGAAATGACACGACTCGATCGGATGAAGCTCAAATCCAGCGTCACGGGCCACCGAGGCGATTGGGCTCCCGGAGCGGCGACCTGATACGAGCATTTGTAGCGTTTGATCAATGAGTTCGGCATCCGGAGCGGTGGCACCGCTGGGACCAGCGACAGAGCCGACGACAAGGTCCAAACCCAACTGCGATTTCCAGCGCTCGCGGCCAGCCAGGATCTGCTCGATGAGCGCGCCACCGACTGTGCCAATCCCGATTACCAGAACGGTAACC
Organism: uncultured Chloroflexia bacterium; assembly: GCA_963849635.1. GTDB lineage: Bacteria > Chloroflexota > Chloroflexia > Thermomicrobiales > UBA6265 > CAVRUD01. Next base: position 109,640 of record CAWKIA010000025.1, read on the forward strand.
TTCGGCGGCCTGTGTCTCATCCGTATCCAATCCCTTTCGACGGCCGGTTCGCATGGCGGATCCGGTGACTTGACGAACGAATGGACCAGGCAATGCCGGCCCGCAAACCTAACACACCGGCGGCCCGCCAGCAGGCTGAAGGCTACTCCGATTTGGCGGGTGGATGTTCGCTCGGATTATGACTCCTTATCGACGCGATCCGGCCGGCAAGATCGGGCTTCGGCAGGTGGAACTGCGGCCGGCCACGCCACTGATTGCGCCGCGACCGCTCCTCCCACCGCTCCCGCCACTCCGCCAACGATCGCGCCAGATTCCGTTGCAGTTCCTGCAAGTGAATGACTTCCCGCTTTGCGGCAGCCCGACCCTCAGGGGTCGTTTGACCGAGGTGGCGCATCCGGCGCGAGCGCTCGTCGATCAAGCGTCGCGGTCCGAGCGAGCGAGCATCCACCATCGCCTGCACTAACGCCTCCTCCAGACTCTTCGCGGCGGCGGCCGCATCGGCGTGGGCGGCGGGAGACGGCTCTGGCACGACAAAGTCGATCAAGCCCAGGCGAAGGCACTCGCGCGCGGTGACAGACCGGGTCGCGGAGCCGAGGCGTTCGGGCACACGCACGAACTCGGGCGCAATCGGGGTGAAGACCGCGTGCTCCAGCATGACCAGGCGATCACCGACGCATAGGGTGATTGCCGTCTCGCCGGTCGCCTCACCAATGATCGCAGCCACGATCGGCACCGGCAGCAGGGCCAGGAGTTGCATTGTCTGGCCGAGCGCGCTGGCGAAGCCGTCTCTCCCCCGACGATCGGACGGGGCCACACCTGTCGAGTCGATCAAAAGAACGACCGGCAACTCCAGGTGTCCGGCGAGACGAATGACTCGTTCAACCTTGCGGAATCCGGCGGCAGACGACCTGCCTCGCTCCTGGGCGACGATAGCCACTGACGCGCCGGCGAGACGCCCGATGGCGCACCGGAACTCCGGGTCGTCCGCTTCGATCCTATCTCCCTTGAGTTCAACGACATCGGTGAAGATGCGATCTAGCAAGGTCGATGAGGTTGGCCGGTCTGGATGGCGGGCGAGTGTCACCGCGTCCCACACCGGGGCGGCACTGCTCGCCGATGTGGCCACGACTCGCACGTCGGTTCCTGACCGGGTGTGGAGCGATCCACGCTTATGAAAGAGCCCCAGGATGGTTCCCAGGGTGTGGCGCAGGTTCGGACGAGCAATCACACCATCCAGGAGGCCGTGGGTTAGGGCGACCTCCACCGTCGGGGTGGAGCTGCCCGATGCGGGAACTCCGCCCAACTCGACCGGCGAGTCGGCGCCAACGTGGGCGCCAGTCTCGGCGAGAATGATGTCGGCATGACTTGCCAGGCCGGTGAAGACGCCGCCCACCGTCGGGTCGGTCAGAACCGCGAGCAGTGGAACCCCGGCCCGTTTCAGGTTGCTGGTCGCCGAGACGATCTTGGCATGCTGTGCCAGGGCCAACACGCCATCCTGCGACCGGATGGGACTGCGTCCGGACGCGCAGATAACCAGGGCCGGCAAACGCTGCTCGAATGCTTGCTCAAGACCCAGGGTGATCTTTTCACCGGCGACAACGCCGATTCCGCCACCCAGCACGGCAAGATCGAGCACGATCACCGCCGCCGGAGCCCCAGCGATCTTGCCGAACCCCGTGAGCACTCCCCCAGTTACCGCATCCGAGAGATCGGACGCATTCGCGCCAGGTCCTGTGTCCGCATCCTGGAACCGAAGTGGATCGGCGGAGACGAGAACGGCATTCGTCTCGACGAAGGTGTCCGGGTCGAGCAGCAACACCAGCCGCTCGCGGGCAGGAATCGAAAAGTGCCGGCCACAGGTCGAGCAGACGCGGAAGGTGGCGAACTCCTCACTCCCACTGAGATCCTGAGCACAGCTCGGGCACGTCAGATCGAGCTCACCATCGACCTCTTGCTCGAACTCCCAGGACGGACCGATACCAGCGGAGGCTGAAGCGTTGCTGGACAGTGAAGACTCCTGAGGTTCGGGTTGCATCGTTGGTTCCCTCTGCTCGGCCGAACGCATGGCGCCCGACCGTGATCGCAACGGCTCGCGACTCCCCCGGTCAGCATGCTACGAGTCCACAAAGTCAGTCGTCAACTTGGGGCCATCGATTCGTTGCACAGCCATCCGATCGGCAAGCGGCTGAATCGCGGATCGATTGGGCTATGATCCCGCGGCTACGAGACGACTGACCGCGGCGCCGGTCGTCGATTGCAAGCGGAGAGGGGAACAGCAGACGATGGCCGACCGGACGACGTGGATCTTCGATCGGGTGGAAGCCCGGGCAAACGGCGGGATGGTCGGCGCTAAGTCGGTAGAGGCCGCCGAAGCGGGGGCCGCGGTGTTGCGCGCGGGCGGCAACGCGGTCGATGCCGCTGTCACGACCGCATTTGTCTCTGGCGTCGTCGAGCCGTGGATGAGCGGCATTGGCGGGGGAGGATTCCTGGTCGCGCACCGTCCCGGAGACACGACGGCAAGCGTCGTCGAGTTTCCGATGGTCTCGCCAGCCGGCGCGACGCCGGAGATGTTTCCGCTGTCCGGCACCGGTCCTGATCTGGCGCTGTTTGGGTGGGCGGGCGTCGTCGACAACGCCAACATTGTCGGTCACAAGGCTGTTGCTGTGCCGGGAGTCGTCGCGGGATTGGCTCTGGCCCTGGAGCGATTCGGCACTATCTCGCTCGCCGCCGCGCTTGCTCCCGCGATAGAGCTGGCAGAATCGGGCTGGCTCGTCACCTGGTCGGCCACCAAGTTCATCACCCGCGATATGGTCAATTTGGGCAAGTTCCCGGCCACGGCGCGGATTTTCCTCGATGCCCGTGGCAATCCGCCCTTTACCCTCGACGGCGGCCATCCGACCTATCTGCGCCAGCCCGACCTCGCCCAGACGCTCCGCACGATCGCGGACCAGGGACCGAGGGCCTACTACGAGGGAGAGATCGCCCAGCAGATCGTGAACGAGTTGCAGGCCAACGGTTCGCCGATGGACTTCAACGACCTATCCCGCTATCAAGCGACGGTCGTGCCTGCCCTGAATGTTCCGTACGGAGCGCATCAGATCGCGACAACCGGAAAGGGGAGCGGCGGCACGACGCTGGCCCAATCGATGGCGCTCATTGATAGACTTGGGCTGGGAGCGTGCGAGCACAACTCGGTGGAGACGTTGCACGCCGTGGCGCAGGCATTCCGGCTGGCCTTTGTCGACCGATTCGCCTATCTCGCCGATCCCGACCACGTTGATGTTCCCCTGGACACCATGCTGTCGAGCGACTACATCGCCGAACGCGCGGCCCTGGTTCAGGCGGAGTCAATCGCGCCGATCGTGCCCGGCTCGCGCGAGCGACTGGGCGTACGCCATTCGCTCCAGGGGTCGATGCAGGACTACGGCACAGGCGGGTCCACGACCCATCTCGGGGCGATCGACAAGGATGGCATGGCGGTCTCCTTGACCCAGACGCTGCTGAGCGGCTGGGGGAGCCGCGTCGTTCCGCCAGGCACCGGCATCCTGCTCAACAACGGCATGATGTGGTTCGACCCCGAACCGGGCCGCCCGAATTCAGTCGGCGGTGGCAAGCGCCCGGTGAGCAATATGGCCCCGTCGTTGGTACTCAAGAACGACGCCGCGGTCGCCTCAGTTGGCTCAAGCGGTGGCCGGCGCATCATGAACTGCAACGCCCAGATCATCATGAATCTGGTTGATCACGGCTTGACGCCTCAGCCGGCGATTGCAGCGCCCAGAATCGACGCCTCAACGCCGGATCTCATCGCGAGTACGCGGCTCCCAGTCGCGACGCGTAAGGCACTCGCCAGCCTGGGGCACAAAATCGCCGTGCGCGACGAGATCCATCTCCACGGAGAGTTTGCCTCCGCTGTCGTGATTCAACGCGGCGAGAGCGGAGGATTCATTGGTGGAGTCGATCCGTATTACCCGGCAATGGCGATCGGGGTCCAGCAGGAGAACGAGGGATGAGTGCCGCCGTCGTCGACCGATCCGACGCCGGGTCATCGACGCAAAGGCGATGGCTACCCACACCTTCGGCATTGATGATTTCGACGAAGCCAAAGCAACTGTCCGGGCAGGCAGCGGACTGAAGGAGCAGATCGATCCCGCCGCTTGACATTAAATCTGGAGTGACTCAACGCAGATGAGACATCGCCAATTCAACCCTGATTCGGACGTTGTCCGGATCCGCGACTTCATCGCCAAACTTGTCTTCCGGATCGGCCAGGACCAAGTGATGCACATCGGCGACTGGCTGTGGCAACTCCACTTACGCGAGGACAAGCTGCCTGCCGCCCGGGACAACTTCAGGATTTGGACCGACGACACTGACCAGGTCCAGGGATTCTGCTGGCTTCAGTCGGGCCGGATAGAGATTCAGGTCGATCCGGCTGCCTCGCCCGCAGGCGAGATCGAACGCGAAATGCTGGCTTGGGCTGTTTCCCGGCAGGCAATTGAAGCGGGGGACAGTTCAAGAGAACTGTCCGCCGAGGCTCATGAGCGCGATACCCGCAAGATCTCGATCCTCACCGACCTCGGCTTCCGAGTCACCGACGAAGACCGCTACGACTTTTTTCGTCAGGATCTGAGGTCAAGGCAATTGGAGGTGTCAAATCCCAATGGCGCCGTGGTCCGAGCGGTAGACATTGATCGAGATCTGGACGACCGGGTCGCGATCCATCGAGAGGTATGGCACCCCTCCAGGTTCACGGCGGCTTCGTACGCGGCGGTTCGGGCGGCACCCGGGTTCATTCCGGAGCTCGACATCGTTGCCGTGGCGCCGGATGGAACCATCGCTGCCTATTGCATCTGCTGGTACGACCCCCTGAACCGCATCGGCGAGTTCGAGCCGGTCGGGGCGCGCGAGCGATTCCGGCGCCAGGGCTACGGCCTTGCTGTGATGCACGAGGGTCTCCGGCGCCTCCGATCTCTCGGCGCCACCGAGGCAATCGTCTTCTCCTCCGCGACGAACGCGGCTTCGCACGGGCTCTACTCGCGGAGTGGATTCGTGGTCGACGGTCAGTATCACGCCTACGCCCGTCCAGCAGACGAGCCGCTCGCATCCTAAGGAGTGAGGTCACCACGGTGCATATCGAAGACGACAATGGCCTGAGTGAACTCGTCATCTCGGATTCGGACGTGACGCTCTGCGGCGGCTTCCGCTTTACCGAGGGACCAATTTGGGTTCCCGATGGTGACTACCTGCTCTTCAGCGATATCCCAAACAACCGGATCCATCGGTGGGTGCCCGGAAGCACATACGCGGAAGTCTTCCGCGAGCCGAGTCATCACAGCAACGGGCTGACACTTGACCACGCCGGAATGCTTATCGCCTGCGAGCATTCGGCCCGGAGAGTAACGAGGGCCGCATTGCCAGACGGAGAGATAGAGATCATCGCCGAGTTCGTCGACGGCACGCGATTCAATAGCCCGAACGATGTTGTCGTCCACACATCCGGGTCGATCTACTTCACGGATCCAACCTACGGCTTGAACGACGCCGGAGCTTCGCAAGATCTTGATGTCCAGGGCGTTTACCGACTCGACTCTGATGGCGTCCTCACGCTACTTGTGAGCGACTTCGCCGAGCCAAACGGGCTGGCCTTTTCCCCTGATGAACGCATCCTCTACATTGGCGACTCGGCCAAGGCGACGGTGCGCCGTTTTGATGTCGATGCCGCCGGAAACCTCTCCGGCGGCGATATCTTCGTCGACATGCGCCCCGACCGCCGCCCTGGTGGGCCGGATGGCATGAAGGTCGACCGGGACGGCCGCCTGTGGACGACAGGCAAGGGCGGAGTCTGGGTGATCGAGCCGGACGGGACCTGGCTCGGCGTGCTGGCCGTTCCCGAGATTCCCGCCAATATCGCCTTTGGCGGAGCGGATTTCACCAGTATCTTCCTCACTGCCCACACGAGCGTCTACCGGGTCGAAACCCGGGTCACCGGTCTGGCGCCGGGTTCCCCGAAGTAAGCGATCGCTATCGACGCCGAACAGGAGCAGTGACCGGAGGAGCCGGCGGCCGGATAGTCAGTTCCGTCCCCTTTTCGCGGTTGGCGTCGTAGTAAGAAAATCCGCCTGGATAGTCCCGCACGATACCGTCGTTGAGCTCGATGATCCGCGTGCAGAGCTTGTCCAGATAGTAGCGATCGTGGGAGATCGTCAGGATCGCGCCCGGGAAGTCGAGCAGCGCTTCTTCGAGCTCTTCGATTGAGGCAAGGTCGAGGTTGTTCGTCGGCTCGTCCAGCAGCAAGAAATTCGCGCCGCGCAGGATGAGCGTCGCGATCTGCAGGCGGGAGCGCTCGCCACCACTCAGGTTGGCGATCGGGTTCATGGTGTCGTCGCGGTCGAAGAGAAAACCGACGAGGAACGAGAGCGCCTGCTGCTCATTGAGCGGCTTCAGCTTGCGCACGAGCTCCATCGGCGTGAGCTTCGGGTCGAGCGTCTCCTGCTCCTGGGCGTAGTAGCCGACCAGGATGTTCGCGCCGAGGCGAACAGTGCCACCCGTCGGCTCTTCCAAGCCCTGGACTAGCCTGAAGAACGTCGTTTTGCCAGCGCCGTTCGGGCCAACCAATCCGATCCGCTCACCATTGCGAATCAAGACATCGAACGGCTTGAAGACCTCGCGACTGCCGAATCGTTTGGCGACATTCTTCGCCTCAAGCACCAGAGTGGAGCCGCGCTCAGCGGCGAAATCGACATCGATTCGCTTGCGCTCCAGGATCGGCCGCGGATTTGCATCGAGCTTCGCGCGCTCTTCCGCCACGCGGCGACGCATGTTCTCAGCCCGTGTCGCGAACTTGGGATTTTGGCGAGCCCATTGCGTGAGCGCCTCCGCGGACGCTTTCAACTTCTTGAATTCCCGCTCTTGAAGGTCACGCAGTTGGGTCTCTCGGCCCAGCCTATCCCGTTTCGTCACTAGAAAGGTGCTGTAGTTGCCCGGATAGGCCACGATCCGGCCGTCTTCGAGCTCGAGGATCTGATTGGCAATCCGATCGATCAGGTAACGGTCGTGGGAGATGACCGCGACTCCTCCCGTGTGGTCGAGAATGTACTGCTCGAGCCACCCCTTGCCCCGCTCGTCCAGGTGGTTATCGGGCTCATCGAGCAGGATGAGTTCCGGCTCATCAAGGAGCAGCCTGGCCAGCGCGACGATCTTCTTCTCACCGCCGCTGAGCTTACCAACGGCGGTCTGCCAGCGGTCTTCCGGAAAGCCGAGTCCGGTCAGGATTCGCGCGGCGGCACTCTCGTCGCCGGCTACAGTTCCTGCTTCAAGCTTCGCGAAGATCGCGGACTGCTCATCGAGGAGGTCGCCGAGCTCATCGTCGCCGAGCGGCCTTGCGAGGTGCTCTTCGATCTCGAGCAGGCGCAGTTCGAGCGCATCGGGATCACCACCAGCCGCCGCGACGATCTGCCAGGCGGTCTGGCTGGAATCGAGCGACGAGTGCTGGGTGAGGTACCCGACGGTCAATCCCCGGCGGTACGTCACGAGACCGGCTTCGGGCTTCAGCTGGCGTGCCAAAATGCGGAAAAGCGTGCTTTTCCCGGCGCCGTTTTCTCCGATGAGGGCAAGCCTGTCCCCCTGCTTCACTTCAAAGCCCAGGCCAGTGAAAATCTGGTTGCCGCCGTGGGCATGGGCAATTCCGGCGGCTTGGGCAAGAAGGCTCACGGCAACGGTACTCCCGAACGAAATGCCAGAGGCGAACAGCAAGAGAACACGATGATACAGAGCGCCCCGCCGCGCAAGGTGCAGCATGGCCAACGCAGAGTCAATCTGATTTGTGAGAGACGCGGCTAGGCCAATACGCGACCCGCCATCAACTCGAGGAACCGGTCGATGGCGATGTTTCCACCGGAGAGCGTCACGCCAACCTTTTTGCCGGCGACGTCGACCTTGTTCGCGAACGCCGCCGCGAGAGCCGTTGCCCCGCTCGGTTCGACGACGACCTTGAGGCGCTCGAAGCAGTACGCCATCGTTTCGACGAGTTCATCGTCGGTCACCAGGGCAATGTCATCGACAAGCGCCTTCACGATCGGGAAGGTCAACTCGCCTGGCGATTGGGTCTGTTGCCCATCGGCGATGGTGCGTGGCACCTCGGTCAGGGCGATTCTGGTACCTGCTTCCAGGCTCTGCTTCCAGTCGTCGCCGGCGGCAGGCTCGACGCCGATCAGCGAGACGCCCGGTGAGATTCCCTTAGCCGCAATCGCACTCCCGGCCAGAAACCCGCCACCGCCAGTGCAGACGAGGATCAGGTCAAGATCCGGCACATCCTCGAGCAGTTCCTTAACAGCCGTGCCCGCGCCAGCGATGACGGAGGGGTGGTCGTAAGGTGGAATCAACGTTCCGCCGCGCTCGGCAGCGATCCGGGCACCGATGGCGGCACGATCTTCCTTGTAGCGGTCGTAGATCACCACGTCCGCGCCATAGCCCCGCGTCGCCGCCAATTTAGAGTCGGGCGCGTCCTCCGGCATGACGATCGTCGCCGGCACACCGTGAAGCTGCGCTGCGAGCGCCAGCGCCTGGGCGTGGTTGCCGCTGGAGAAGCCGATCACGCCCAGTGCCCGCTTTTCGGGCTCGATCGAGGCGACCGCGTTGTAGGCGCCACGGAACTTGAACGCGCCGGCACGTTGCAGGTTCTCGGCTTTGAGGAAGAGTTGTGCGCCGGTTCGCTCGTTGAGCGTCCGCGAAGTCAGAATGGGAGTCCGGTGGGACACACCGGCCAGTCGCGCGGCGGCGGCCTCGATGTCGGCGTAGGAAACGGCGAATGCCTGGGACGAAGCAGCGATGGTCATGGGTTAGAGGTCCAGAACATTGCCGCCCGGGGCGGCCCGGCGTGATCGCGCCAATTGGCAATCAAGCGCCGAGCGTACCCTGGGCGTCTACTGTTGTCGAGCCGTTGTGACTTCGGGTATCGAGACCATTAAGCGCCGAGATACTCAGCGAACCAAGCGAGGGAATCCTCCCACGCCGCCAAAGCCTGCTCCTCGTTGTAACGCTGGCTGGTATCGTTGTGGAAGGCGTGCTGGGTGCCAGGGTAAACCCGGATATCCGCCGTGATCCCGGCGTCGATCAACGCGGACGCCGAGCTCGTCACGCCCCTCGTTGGCGAAGTCGTCGGGATCATCCGAGTAGACGCCGAGGACAGCCGCCGTGATGTTAGGAACATCATCGAGCGGCGGCGGCGGACCGTAGAACGGGATCGCGGCCAGGAGTTCAGGAGTCTGAGTGACCGTGCGCCAGGTGATTCCGCCACCAAGACAGAACCCGATCATGCCCACTCGTGCGGCGTCAACCGCGCTGTCATTGCCGTAGAACGCGATTGCGGCTTGGAAGTCCATGACATGCCGGTTGGGATCGCCGGCAGTGAGAAGATCCGGAATTGTCGATGGATCTTCGATTGAATCCGTACCGCCCTCACGACTCACAAGGTCGAGCGCGCAGGCGGTGTAGCCGGCGACCGCCAGGCGACGAGCGACATCGCGAATGTGCGGGGTCAGCCCGCGATTCTCATGGCAGACGAGGACGAGGGCGGTGCGGCCGTCTCCGACTGGAGTCGCCTCCCCGGCCGCTACAGGCGTTGCCGCCGTCCCTGCCGCAGGCCGAGCTTCGTAGGCCAAGATCGTCGCATCACCACTCGGGAACGTGATGTCCGCGCCGACAACCCGAGGATCATCCTCCGGGACCGACAGCGGGCTTTGTGGCTCCGTGGGCTGCTGCTGGGCCGGTGGGGTCGACTCCTGGGCGTAGATCTCTTCGGCGGAGACGCCCAGGGCAGCCAGCAGCGCCAATCCGGCTGCCGTGCCGCCTGCAATATGGACGACGCGGCTAAGCAAGTCTCGCCGCGACATCAGGCCGTCCTGATAATCCTCGACGAACTCGTGCACCAGATAGCGCTGCATCGGATTGAGGTTCTCGAGCCTGTCAATAGGCGATGACTTTGGCGCAGGGACGATCGGATCTGGATCGATAAGGATCGACACCAAACACTCCTTCTCCTCGCGAGCACCAGCCGCACCGGGATCGGACGGACGCACGCATGCTCTCCGCTCACTTCGAGCGGCACGAACGAGTGCCCGCAAGATTCGTGCACAGCGCCCACGAAAAGCTGGCGCGAACGGCCCAGACGGGGCGATCTTCCGCGCAAAGCGTGCGTTTGTTCCGATTTTGTATTGTGGCTTGATCAAAGCTATGCCAGAATGGCGGTCGGATACGGACAATTCGGCGGTCTCGCACTGGCTTCGACACCAACGCTTGGTAGACGTTTGCCCGGGTGGGGTGGACGTGGATATGCATCAAGGAGGAGTGCGCCGTGGGTCGTCAACTCGATCTCAACGCGATGTTCCAGCAGGCAAGCCCCAAAACCCGTCGTGAGATCCTCGCACTCGCAGCCAAAGGTGGCATCGCCGCGCCGGTCTTGATGACCATGCTCGCGCGCGATGGTGTCAAGCCAGTCGCGGCGGCTCCGGCGATGCAGGCCAGGACACCCCGGTCAAGGGCGGCACGTTCGTCGTCATGGGCCACCAGGAGGTGGCGACGCTGAGTCCAGACTTCCAGGGCGCTTCGATCGAGTGGACCTGCATCACCCAAATCCACAACGCCCTTGTGGAGATAGATGAGTTCTTCGTCTCCCAGCCGGTTCTGGCCGAATCCTTGCCGGAGATTTCTGAAGACTACCTCACGTACACCTTCAAGCTTCGCCAGGGCGTCTTGTTCCACAACGGTGAGGAGTTCACCTCCGCCGACGTGAAGTACTACTACGATTGGAACATGAACCCTGACAACGCCACCATCAACGGCACCCTTTTCGCGTCCGTTGAATCGGTCGAAGCTCCCGATCCGTACACGGTGGTCATCAAGCTGAAGCAGATCGACGCAGCCTTCTTGACGAATGTCGCGACCATCTTCATCCCAAGTTCGAAGCACCATCAGGAAGTTGGCGAGGACGCATACAAGGGCGATCCGATCGGCACGGGTGCCTTCATGCTCGAAGACTGGCAGCCGGCGTCGGCGACCAGGATGGTTGCGTTCCCGGATCACTTCCGCGGCGCCCCGAACTTCGATGAATTCCGGCTTGACGTCGTCGCGGAAGATTCCGTCCGCGCCATTGGTCTGGAGACCGGCGAGGCGGACTCCTCTGGCTGGCCACTCCTCACCGAGGACAATCTCAGGTTTCAAGAGGACACCGAGAATTACACGGTGTTGGTCACCTCCGGCCAGAGTCCCCTGCATATCCCGCTCAACAACAAGCATCCGTTCCTGAGCGACAAGCGGGTTCGTCAGGCTCTTCTGTCCGCAATCGATCGGGATGCGCTGATCGAGGATATCTTTCAGGGTGCCGCGAAGCCCGCAACCTCGAATATGTCGCCGGCCTTCACGCAGTGGTACAACCCGGACGTTCCCCTCTACCCCTATGACGCGGCAAAGGCCGCCTCACTTCTGGATGAGGCGGGCTGGGTGTTGAATGGCGACACGCGTGAGAAGGATGGCGTAAGCGCCAGCTTTACCGTTGTCAACGTCGCCGGAAACACGACGCGCCGGTCGATTCTTGAGACGGTCCAACAGTATCTCGCCGATGTTGGCGTTAGCATTGAAATCGAAGAGGCGCCCGTCGCCACCATCCTCGAGCAGATGCCCAAAGGTGAGATGGATGCCGCGATCTTCGAGTGGACCTATGGCACGGTTGAGCCAGATTCCACGCAGACGCTCAAGACCGGCGAAGTGAACAACTGGTCCTCCTTCTCGAACGAGCGCGTGGACGAACTCCTGGCTCAGGGTCTTCTCGAAGTTGATCCGGAGAAACGGGCGCCAATCTACAAGGAGATCCAGGCGATCGTGGCCGAAGAGGTGCCTTTCCTCTTCCTTCTCTACCGAGACTGGTACCAGATCTTCACAAAGCGAATTCAGGGCCTGCCGGAAGCGCCCCTGGACTTCTTCTACGTGTACGCCGGGGCGTACAAGTACTGGGCCGCGGAGTAACTGAGACGGGAAGACGGCAGAGCGGGAAGACGGGAAGGACGTAATTTCGTCCTTCCGCCTTCCCGTCTTCCCGTCTTACCGTCTCGTATAGGTGAGCCATGCTACGGTATGTCGCCCAGCGGCTAATTCAAGGGGTGGTCGTCATCTTCCTGGTGAGCGTGACCACCTTCATGATTCTGCAGCTGGCGCCTGGCAACCCGATCGACGTTCTGGTCGGTGAGGCCCGGATTTCCGAAGAACAGCGTCAGCTCATTGCAGACAAGTGGGGATTGAACGATCCCTGGTACGTCCAATATTTCACGTGGCTCGGGAATGTCTTCACCGGCGACCTCGGCAAGTCGGTGGTGCAAACGGGTACGCCGGTGCGCGAGATGTTGCTGGACGCTGCCCCGGCCACACTTCGGTTGAACCTGCTGGCGTTTCTTGCGTCGACGCTCATCGCCATTCCAATCGGAGTCGTGGCAGCCGTTAAGCGCCACTCAGCCTTCGACTACGGCAGCATGGTCGGCGCAACGCTTGGCATCGCCGTACCCAACTACTGGATCGGGTTGATGCTGATCGTGCTCTTCTCGCTGACGTTGGGCTGGCTACCTCCATACGGATCAAATGGATGGCGAGCGTACATCCTACCGGTGGGAGTGCTGGCGTTTCAGGAAATGGCGATCCTGGCACGTATGTCACGGGGCGCCACGATCGAGGTGCTGCATCAGGATTACGTCACTACTGCCCGTGCCAAAGGCCTTCACGAGTCTGTGGTCATCTCCAGGCACGTCGTGCGAAATACGCTCCTGCCGGTGGTCACCATCATGGGGTATCGCCTGGCGTTCATTCTCTCCGGGACTATCATTATTGAGACGGTCTTCGCTTGGCCTGGCATCGGTCAACTCTTCTTCAACTCCGTCATCAGGCTCGACTATCAGGTGGTCCAGGCGGTCGTCTTGTTGCTTTCGACGCTGGTCGTCGTCGGCAACCTTGTGACGGACATTGCCTACGCCTTCATCGATCCCCGGATCAGAATTCGTTGAGTACGCCGTGCCCCTGGGCGAACGCGATCTGGGTAAGATAATGGCGGTACAGGCACAGAAAGCCACTCTCCACCTCGGCTCAGAAGAAGTGCTCACCGGCGGACCGGTAAAGGGTCGGTCAGAATGGGCGCGGTCGATCGGCCGGTTCCGCCGCTACAAACCAGGTATGGTCGGATTGGGCTTTATCTGTCTACTTGTGATCCTCGCCATCTTCGCCCCAATCATTTCGCCGCACGATCCCAATGACATCCCGCGCAGTATGCGGGGCGCGTCGCCTTCGTCCGAGTACCTTCTCGGCAACGATTCAATTGGCCGGGACGTGCTGAGCAGATTGATCTATGGCACCCGTGTGGCCCTTATGGTCGGCATCGGCGCAATGGCGATCTCACTCATTATCGGAGTGTCCATTGGAGTCTCGGCCGGGTACTTTGGTGGCTGGGTCGACCAGGCTCTCTCTCGAGTTACTGACACCCTGATGGCATTTCCGACAATCGCGTTGCTGGTCACGCTCTCGGCGCTCGTCGGCGGCAGCCTTTTCACCGTCATCGTCGTGATCGGAACGACGTTCTGGGCATCCTATGCCCGCGTGACACGCGCCGACACGCTCAGCTTGCGTGAACGTGAATATGTTCAGGCCGCTCGCGCTATCGGCGTGCCGAATTCACGCATCATCATGCGCCATGTCCTGCCGAACATCATGGGGCCGATCATCGTCCTGGCGAGTCTGGATATCGGCTCGATCATCATTCTCGAGTCGGCTTTATCGTTTCTGGGCCTTGGCATCAAACCGCCCACGGCATCGTGGGGCGGCATGCTGTCGGATGGGCGCGCGTTCCTGAGGACGTATCCCCACATCGCCATCGTTCCGGGAGTCGCGATCTCGCTGACCGTTCTTGCCTTCAACCTGGTCGGCGACGGCCTTCGTGACGCGCTGGATCCGCGGCAGCGCGGCTAGCGGTAACTCAGGACCCCGGGTCGACGTCATTTCACAGGGGCGCGTATACTGCGGCCCGCCTCGGACCGCTTGGTTTGCGGCTACGGTTAGGCTGGAGTGCCGGACACGCGTGCCATCCCCGATCTTCTCGCGCTCCAGTAATACTCCTCTGCGAACATCACGCCTAGGATGCACCGACTCCCGAGGAACCGCGCCATGAGATCATGGCGCGTCTGGGTTGGCATCGCTATTTCTTTGGTATTCCTATTCATCGCGTTCCGGGGGCAAGACCTCGGCGAAGTGCGCGATGCCCTGGGTGAGGTCAACTACTGGTATCTCTTCCCCGCCCTGGCACTCTACTTCCTGGGAGTCTGGATCAGGGCGATCCGCTGGAGCGCGCTACTGCGTCCGGTCATCGCCATCCGACCGCGTGATACGTTCCCAATAGTCATCGTGGGGTACATGGCCAACAACGTCCTCCCGCTGCGTACGGGAGAACTCGTCCGAGCGTACGTGCTTGGGCGGCGCTTCGGTGTGCGCAAGACGACCTCGCTGGCGACGATCGCGATCGAGCGGCTCTTCGACGGGATGACGATGCTGGCGTTCATGCTCAGCGCGACCGCATTCGTCTCCTTCACCAGCGAGCTCCAGCATCTGGCCATCATCGCCTTTGTGCTCTTCACCGGACTGCTTCTCGGCCTGGTGGTGCTGACGCTTGGAGGAGGGTTCCGCGACCGGTTGTTGCAACTGGTGCTCGGGCCGCTTCCTGTTGCCCTGGCCGACAGGGTCGAACGGCTGGCCGAATCGTTCCTGAGCGGTCTGGGCGTGTTCAAACGCAAGACTGATCTCATATTCGTCTCTGCTACATCAGTCCTTGCCTGGCTGTGCGAAGCGGGGATGTACTGGACCATAGCCCGTGGCTTTGGCGACGTTCTCAAGGAGAAGGTCGGCATCGCCGCCACCCTGCTCACGACAGGTGTCGCCAACCTCGCCACGTTGATCCCGTCGTCACCGGGTTATGTCGGTCCATTCGAGAGTGGAGTAACGCTCGTGGTGAATGGTGCCCTTGATGTACCCAGGGGCGAAGCGCTGTCCTATGCAATCGTCGTCCACGCCGCCCTGTGGTTCCCGATCACGCTGATCGGCCTCGTCGCATGGTGGCGTCAGCACCTCAGCCTCGTCGATGTCCGGGCAGAGGAAACTGCTGCCCCCGAAGAGACCGACCCGAGATCTGGGGACAGCTATGTCGGTGCTTGAAGCGATCTTACTGGGAGTGCTACAGGGCATCACCGAGTTTCTACCGATCTCCTCCTCAGCCCACCTGATCGTCGCCCGCTGGCTGTTCGACATGGACGAACCGAGTCTGTCGTTTGACGCCGCCCTCCACCTCGGGACGCTCCTGGCGATCATTGCGTACTTCTGGCGGGATTTGCTGGCACTAATTATGGCGGTTCCGCGCGCCCTGCAAGACCCAAAAGGATTTGTTCGCAATCCAGATCCGACATGGATTCGGACAGCCCCTCCTCGTGACCAAAGTGCGCGACTTGGCGTTTTGATTCTTATCGCGACGGTCCCTGCCGCATTGGCGGGACTGTTCGGGCAAGAGACACTGGACGATTACTTTCGCAGCGACTCCCATCGCACCCGCGCGATCGCGACCATCGCCCTGCTGATGTTCGGTCTGTCTCTCCTCCTCTGGGCGGCGGAGCGATCGGCGGCCCACCACCGCAAGCTGCATCACATGACCTGGCAAGATGCAGTCATGATTGGGCTGGCGCAGGCCACTGCTCTCCTCCCGGGCGTATCTCGCTCCGGATCGACGATCACGACGGGGCTGTTCCAGGGCTTGGCTCGGGCGGATGCGGCCCGATTCTCATTCCTGATCGGGACGCCGATCACCCTCGCCGGCAGCACAAAGGCGATCGTCGATGCTCTGTCCGAGGGGATATCACGGAGCGAAGCCGTCCACTTAATTGTCGGCGCGGCGGCGTCGGCCATCGTCGGCTACCTGGCCATCTGGTGGCTGCTCAAGCTCCTACAACGAACTTCGACCGCCGTCTTCATTTTCTACCGGATCGGCTTCGGGATCGTGCTGCTCTTCCTGCTGGCGACCGGGTACAACTAGCCCGTCAGTCATACTCATAGCGCCTTCTCGACAGCCCACTCAGCATCCTGTAAAGGGCTACGATCATCAGTCCCGCGACGGTCGCGCAGGTAATACCGAGTCCGAGCCGAAGCGACCTGGGTTCGTAACGCAGCTCCACCTCGTGCGCACCAGCGGGAAGTCGGCACCGCCCGCAATAAGTAGTTCGCGACCGATATTGGAACCCGTTCGCCATCGACGTAGGCATGCCAGCCGGGATCATAAATCTCGCTGAGGATCAGCAATCCTGCCGCCGAGGTACTCGCAGAGAGCGTGATCGCGTCCGGCTCGTAGTCCGTAACCCGTACCATTTCGGCAACCCCGGGTTCCGGGTCGCCAAGCGGCGGCACTTGCGATTCGAGCAGCGCCTCCCGCCGGGGATCGACCGTGCCGGAGGCAAGGAGCGACAGGGCCTCGCCTTCACCTAGCCACCGCGCTTCATGCACGACCCACGCCCGCGGCAGAGCCCTCCGTTTTCAAGCACACGGATGTCCGCGGCGACGAAGACCGTCGGATAGAGCTGGCTGAGGCGCAGGAGATCCGGTCGTCCCGGGGGAACCTTCGCCGGCACGACGATGTAGCGCACGTTGAGCAAATCGAGCAGGGGAGACCCGATCCCTGTCCGCAGAAGATTGGTCTCGTGATATTCCTGGGTGACACCGTTCATGGAGTCCACAAACTCGACGTAGCGCATGGAGTGCACCGGGTTGTAGCCCTGGGCATCCTGGAGGTGGAGAAGGACAGCACGGTTGTTTGCCAGCAACGATTCGGTGCGCGAGATCGTCCTCAAAGGCATGGTAGTAGGTGCTGTCCCGGGATTGCCCGTTGAGGAACGCGGCGTCGTAGCCAAGGTAGCGTCCTGGCTCCACTCGGTCGCGCCCACCAGAAACGCGCCCGCCTGTCCAGCATCGTCGCGGTCGGCGTAGGCGAGCGGGACGGCAGGGATCGGGGGAAGTCCGAATCCTTGATCTCGGGCACGTTCGACCGTTGGCGAGCCGAGATTCCAGGCGACCGCCACAAGCAGACAGCCCGGCGACGATTCGCGGAAGCCGCGCCGCAGTCCGCCGGAAACCACCGAGCAGCCAAGAGCCCAGCAGCGCTGCCCCCGCCAGGATCGCACCCACGGGCAGGCCGTCCGGCCGATGTCGCCGTTGAACGGGACATCGTCGCGATCCGTGATCGACCACGACGCGGCGACCGCTCCAAATACGGCGACCGCCGCCGCTGCAATGCGAGACGGGCTCGCGAGGTTGCGGTGGATCACAGTGACTGCCGCCCCAGTGAGCATCGCCGGCCCAATGTTAAAGACCACCAGGATGCGGGCCGGCACGTGCTCATGGATGACCTCGAACCGGGGTAGCAGGTAGGCGAACGTATGGACGGGGGTATGTTCCATCGTCAGGACCAGGATGCCGGCAGAGAAGAGGGCGAAGAATGGTGCCGCATAGCTCCGCCCGGCGAGCGCAATTCCCGCGATGGCGAGCGCGAAGGTCGCGGCGCCGACGTAGAACTTGAGATCGGCGGGGTTGAGGATATTTGTAAGGGCGCGGCCGACCGACCAGCCCGGCGCAGAGGCAACGTTGGGAGCGACCGCCTCGTAGCTTCCGCCTGCCAGGTTCGCTCGCTCCAAGAAGTCCAATCGGGGCAGGACAGTGACTGCAGAGAGCGCGAAGCCCAGACCCGAGGATCGCCCCACAGTGCGTGGCCCCGCCGACGATACGCCGCCGATATCCAAGTGGTTCCGGCGGGTCGAAGACGGTTCGGTAGGCGGCATAGGCCCCAATCGTCAGGATTCCGTAGTAGGCGCCTTTGCCAAAGTACCCGGCAATGATCTGGGAGATAATCGCGCCCGCCGCGCCCCAGCACAGCAGCCGCCCGGTCCATGAGCGACTGCGTACACCTAACTCGACCGCGAGCAGGCCGAGCGGGATCCACGGCCCGAGCTGCATCCGGGCGGTGCAGCACTTGGTGAAGTAGGCGTGAGGCCCGAGTTCGTAGGCGATGGCGGCGACAAGGGCACCGATCACACCCATGCCAAGACGGCGCCCGAGGAAAAACGTGGCGACTCCGGCCAGCGCCAGGTGGAAGAATACATGCGCCTGGTAGGCACCCAGCGGTCCGAAGACCGCGAAGAAGCCCATCGCTGGCAGGTAGCCCCACCCTGAGATTGGATCACCCGCCAGCGGCATACCGGAGAAGAGCGCTGGATTCCAACCAGGCAGGTCGCCGTCCTTCAGGCGGCGGCGACCTCTGTATAGAGCGGCATAAACTGGGTGAGGATGTCGCCGTTGAAGTACCCCTCGTCGAGGCGAACCCGGACCCAGAAGACGAAAAGGCTCAGGACAAGGAGGCCGGCAACCGCGAATCCGTCGGCGCCAACGGTCGCGACCAGGCGAGCTGCCAGCGTGGTCGGCTGGTCGGAGCGGTTCCCCCGGTCACCCGCTCGCTGCCCGGCCGCCTCTTCCTGGGCCGAGATAGTCCGAGCAAGGTCCGCCATCGAGACAGATCCGGAGCGGCGCCCCGCCTACTCACGAGTCGCGTCCGGCGGACGAACCGGCGATACATTGCCGTCACCAAAGATCCCTGCCATCAGGAGGGCGGTGGCGACGGAGATCAGCAGCCCGTAGCGCAACGAGTCGGGCTCATAGCGAAGTTCCACGGAGTGGATGCCAGCGGGGATCGGCACCGCCCGGAGCGTGTAGTTGGCCCGCAGAAGATCGACGGGTTCCCCGTCAACGTAGGCGTTCCAGCCGGGATCGTACACCTCGCTCAGCGTGAGCAGCCCCGCCGCGTCCGTTGTCGTGGTGAGTCGAATCCGGTTCTCGTCTTCTCGCTCGAACTCGACCGCGTCGGCCGCCGGATTCGCGGCCGGAGCGAGGACCGGTGGCGCATCTGCGAGCAAGGTCACCAGCATCGGATCGACGCTGCCGGTCGCGAGGGAGGAGAGGGCTTCCTCGTCGGGGACGGTGTGGGCCTCGTGGACGATCCAGGCCCGTGGCATGGCGCTCGGGCGCTCCAGCACCCGGAGGCGGTCGTTCGCGAACACGACAGGATAGCGCTGCCAGAGGTGGAAGAGGTCCGGCCGCCCTGGCGGCACGGTTCCCGGAATCAAGATGTACCGCACGTTGAGCAGATCAAGTAATGGAGAGTCTAGCCCGGAGGAGAGGAGTTGCCGTCATGGTAGTCCTGGGCAATCCCGCCGTTGACCGCCGACAGGAACGAGACGTACCTGGCCGATTGGATCGGGTTGTATCCCTGTATGTCGTCAAGGCCAAGCCGGGTGGCGCGAGCACTAACGAGGAGCATCACGACCAGGGGTCCATCACCCGTCGTTGGTAGGTTGCCGGTCTTGCTCCTCAGTGCGCAAGCCGATGCCGTTGTAGCCGAAATACCGAAACGGCTCCCCGCCCAACCGCATCTGCTCGTGGAGGAACTCGCCCGCCCCGCCAGGGTCGGTGTCGGCGGCGTTGGCCTCGATCATGGCCGCTTCTTCGACACTTGTGGGTATCGAGGCCCCCCCCCCGTCCACGAGTTGTCGTCCAGTGGGCTCCCAGATCAATGCTATGACAAGGAGGATCGGAACCGCGGACTCGATGAACTGGACACGGGGGAAGGTACGTCGGATTTCGGGCCACCGGAGGAGCACTGCAGCACCCAGCAACCCGGTTACCACAACCGCGGCGCCAAAGGATGGGCGGCCAATCGGCTCCTGCCGCTCAGATACGAATCGGACCGCGAGGGACCGCAACAAGAGGAAGAATCGCGGCCAATATGGCCCAGCGCCGCCGCGACCAATGCTCCAGCGCGTCTACCGTGGTGGCGGCGAGGACCGCGGGGCCGATCATGAGCAAGCCCCACACGCGGAACTGTGCGTGCGCGTGGAGGTCCTCGTAGCGAGGCAGTATGTAGAACAGCCGGTGCAGCCAGAATGAGTGGAGGACCAGCGCAAGAAGAAGCCAGTGTAAAGCGTGAAGAATGGCACCGCGTGGCGGGCGCCGCAACGAACGGCGCCACCAGTGCAAGAGAGACGGCGACACCACCGACATAGTACCGGCGAGTCAGGAAGTTATCCGTGGTGGCGCCTCTGCACGACGGCCTCCCACGGCCAACCGCTACTGTTTAGTCGCTCGACATTGCCGTAGAGCCCTCCGGCAAGGTTCGTGTACTGGTTCGCATCGAGCCTCGGCAGCAGTCCGGCCGAGGCGAGACAGAGACCGAGACCGAAGACCGCCAGGAATGAGACGACAAACAGCTTGAGCCGGTCTGTCAGCGGACTTGACCCCACCGGAGGCGAGATCAGTGACCGATAGGCGAGGTATCCGCCTACCAACAGGAACGCGTTGTAGGCGCCTTGGCCAAGCCATCCAGCCAGAATCTGGCTCAGTCCAATTCCGGCAAGACCCCACCCGACGGCGCGGCCGCTCCAGGTCGAGCGCCGCAGTCCGAGTTCGACGCCAAGGAGCGACAGAGGCACCCAGGTCGATGCCTGGGACCAGATAGTGCAGCACCATGTGTTGTGGAAGATGTTCGCACCGAACGCGAAGACCAGGGTCCCGACGAGACTTCCCGCGATGCCCATCCCGAGGACGCGCGCAAAGGCGTACATCGACAGAGCCGCGAAAACGAGTTGGAATGCTACAACCGCCTTCATCGCGGTCAAGGGCGGCAAGATCGTGAAGAAGAGCATCGCCGGGAAGTACATCCATCCCGACTGGGGATCACCGACAAACGTGATGCCGCCAAACTGATGTGGATTCCACCCTGGCAGGTCGAAGGAACGAAGCTGCTCACCGAGGAACGCATAGAACGGGATATAGGCGGCAAGAAGATCCGTCCGTGTGAGCCACTCGTCGTACCGGAACCGATCCCAAGCAATGATGACAGTGATGAGCAGGACCGCACCCACTGCCAGCATGTCGTTGAGCCAAACCGGGCGAACGCGGCCGCGTTCGCCTGCGGTGTGGCGAACCCTGGCTCTGCATGCAGGCATAGCAGGCAAGCGGAGCGAGCGGGAACTCATTCTGCGGGTGCTCCTCGGTTCGACACGTGATGTGGTGGATACGCCGGGGCAGTCTCATGATCACCGTTGCGAACGGCCAAGGCGTCCCATGTCCCCGTGCCGATACTCCGATCCGCTCGCGAGCACTAACAAGCTGCGACCGGCAAGGTCGATCTGACATCCTCAAGGCAACTTGCAACCCGATCCAGTCCTTCCGCGAAGATCGCAGGTGTTTGCCCGACTCCCAGGCGAAGATGCCCCTCGTAGCCGAACGCCGAACCCGGCACCAGCAGGACGCCGTACTGCTCCGCGAGGAGATTCGAGAGTTCCAGCGACGGAATGTCCACCGAATACCGCATGAGGGCCAGCAACCCGGCCCGTGGCGGCGTCCAGCTGACCAGATCCGCGTGGGCCGCGAACCAGCGCTCGGCTACGGCGAGATTCTCGGCAATGATCGCGTGATTGCGGGCCCGCACTTCGTCGATGTGGCGGAGCGCCAGGACGGCCAGCGCGTCACTGAGTTTCCCTGGCGAAAGCGAGATGTAGTCCCGGTGGGCCCAGCAGGCGGCGGCAACGTCTGCCGGCGCGACCAACCAGCCGAGGCGCAGGCCAGGCAGGCCAAACGGCTTGGACAGCGTACCGACCGAGATCGCCCGCGGACCCAGGTCGCGAGCAGGGGGCGCCAAGGCGATCCCACCGGGAATATCGAGCCAGCGGTAGGCCTCATCGACGATGAGATAGGCGCCGGCGGCATCGGCCAGTGCGTACACCCGCCGCAGATCGCTTTCGGAGAGAACCGCACCCGTCGGGTTATGGGGGGTGTTGACGATGATCACCCGTGTCTGAGGCGTGATCAGGCGTTCGAGTTCGTCGAGGTCGAATCGATAGCCATCATCGCCCTCGCTGACCTGCCACAAGCCGACCTCAGCGCCAAGGCCTCGGGGCACGCTGTACAGCTGCTGGTAGGCCGGATAGACGGCGACTACATGATCGCCCGGTGAGATCAGGACAGAGGCCAAGAGAAAGTTCGCCTCAATCGCGCCGGTGGTGACCAGCACCTCGTCCGGCGTCGCGGTCCTATACGTGGCCGCCAGAGCGGACCGCAGCGCTTCCGTGCCCCGGGCTTCGCTGTAGCCCAGGGGCAGATTGAGCAGCGACCGGGTCAGTTCTTCTTGCTCGTCCTCCGGCTCGAACGCGATCAACTCCGCCATGGTCATCGGGGCGATGCCGCTCTCGCCGATGTCGTGGGTCACGCGGGTCTCGTAGTGGGACATCCAGCGTTCGAGGGCGAATGGTTCGAATGGCACGCAGGTCTCCTCACGATCGGGTCCGCGGCGGGCCGCGGACGCTAGAGCATCATGTCGTTGCGCTATTATCGGGCGATGAGCGGACCGACGGAAGACGCCCACTGGGAAACAACAATCGAAGACCACGGGCGGCAGGAGCGACTCTGGACCCCGTGGCGGATGCGGTACATTGGCGGGGGTGCGAAGGAGGAGGGCTGCATCTTCTGCAACCGGCTCGCCAGCGCGGACGATACGGCCTCACTCATCCTCCACCGCGAACCAGACGCCTTTGTCATCATGAACCTGTTTCCCTACAACACCGCTCACCTGATGATCGTCCCCACCACCCATGTGAGCAGCCCTGAGTCCGCCTCCGAACAGGCATTGGCGCGGCTGGGCACATTGCTCCAGCCGGTTTCGAGAGCCCTTCGCCGGGTCCTGAATTGCGATGGGTTCAACGTCGGCTTCAACGTCGGTGCCGTGGCGGGAGCGGGTGTGGCGGACCATCTTCACCAGCACGTGGTCCCCCGCTGGACCGGTGATGCCAACTTCATGCCGATCCTTGGCCGGGACGATGGTGCTCCCGGAATTGATACCCGTGACCTATGCCAAGGTGCGGGCCGAACTTCGGCGGGAGCTGCTCCCAGTGGAGGCGCCACTTCGCGACGATGTGCTCGCCGTCGTCACTTCGAGTGATGGAGACGTTCTGTTACAGGCGTCCGAGTCGGGTCCGCAATTGCCGCGTTTCGGCGCGGACGCCGATCGGCCCTTGTGGCGAACCGCCCTCCAAGGCGTATCTCGGGTCGTGGTCGAGCCGGAGTTGATCGGCTGGGCAGGAGCGTCTTCGACGCTCGTCGATGAGGCGGCGGTGCTCCGGATTGTCTGCCGGGAGATCACCGCGGGGAGCGACGCCGGCTTCGTTCGTGTCGACCGGTTGGATGCGGTGAGGTCGCTTGCCAACGACAAAGACCGTGCCACGCTGGCGGCGGCACTGAAGCATGAACACGGTTAGCCAGGCGGCGTCCAAGAGAGCCAAAACCGCCAGATGCCGGCCCCGGCCGGTCGATCAGCCTATAATCGCTTCCTGTCGGAGACTGGCCGTCCGAAGATGTGCGGTCCGGTGTATGCCGGAAGCAGGGAGTTCGGTGTGGCGGGCGTAGAGATCCGACGGTATTCCGAAGACCGCCGGGGACAGGCGAGTAACTTTCTGATTGGAGTCGCGGCCGCGGCGTTGACCGTCGTCAGCGATACCCTGCTGCTGCCTGCCTTAATCCTGGCCGCATTCGTCGCGGGCTTGACTGAGTCGTACTTGGTTGTCGGCGTCGTCCCAGCGATTGGGGCCGTGGGCTGGTATCTTGCGCAGTTCCTAGCGGCGCCGGTCACTGCCAGCTATGGCCGCAAACTGCCCTGGGCAACCGGCGCGACAGTCGTCCGCGCGGCCTCACTGAGCCTGCTCGCCTACGTCGTCAACCGCGCCGACCGCGTCAGCACTGATGAGCTCCTTAGGTCGGTCCTGATCTGCTTCGCCGCATATTCGTTCGCCTCCGGCTTCGCGGTCACTGCTAGCACGGCGGTCTATACGCGGGCGGTTCCCTCCCAACACCAAACGTTGTTTTTCCGGCTGGCCCAGATCGCGGCGGCGGTGGCGGCCGTGGTCGCCGGCGTCCTCGGAGCGCGCGTGCTCGGATCATCTGGGCCCGACTACCCGGACAACTTTTCGCGGCTGTTCCTGGCCGCGGCGGTAGCGGCAAGCGGAGTTGGCCTTCTCCAGTTGCTCACCCGCGAGCCAGGTCGCCTGCCCGCGAGTGCCCGGGGTGAAGGCTTCGGCTCGGCCGCCGCGGTCCGCGGAGCCGGCCTGCCTGCCCTCGCCGATGCGACCTTCCGGCGGTTCCTGTTCTTCCGGGTCGCGCTCGGCCTAGCCGCCATTGCCGACCCGTTCTTCATCCTCTACGCCCAACGCGAGCTGGGAATCGCCGCGACGCGTTTGGGATGGTTCCTCCTGGCACTCGTCGCCGCGCGGATCGTCTCTGCCCCGTTCTGGACCTGGATGAACCGTGTCCACGGCACACGTGCCGCATTGCAAGCGGCTGGCATGCTCCGGATTCTGCCACCGCTCGTAGCTATCTCGTTGCCCTATCTGATCGACACCGAAGTGTGGCGGGATCACGTCACCGAACCGAACGCGGTCCCGATTGCCTTCGGGATCGTCTTCGTCGCAATCGGCCTTGCCCTCGGTGGTCTACAAACCGCGACGTTCGGCTACCTGATGGAGTCGCTGCCGGCCGCCGGTCGCGCCGGTGCAATCAGCTTGGCCAACCTGGTCCTCGCTGTCGTCTCGACCGTGCCCGTGATTGGCGGTCTGATTCTGCGAGAATCGGGCGCAGACTACGAACGCCTCTTCCTCGTCGGCGGCGGACTCGCGCTCCTGGCGACCCTTGCCAGCGGCCTGCTCGCCCCAGCACGGGCGCGGCCACGCCAAGCCGCGGCGTCGTGGCGATTGCGCAGGAGCACCTGACGAGACGCCACCTGCTCGCTCTGGAAAACTCGGAATCATCGGCCACTGTATCTCAGCAGCACGATTGATCACGTGCCGGAAATGCCGCAACTGTGGGGGCGGACCGGTGTGTCCGCCCGACCGCCAACCCCGACATCGCCCGCTGGGAACCCGTCCCTGATCCGAAACGCCCCGGTTGGTCATCGGGCGGACACACCGGTCCGCCCCTACAACAGGTGATGTCGCGGCCAAGTCGGAGAGTCCGAAATCTCGACCGTCCGGACTAGGGAGGCCCTACGCAGCCAGCGCCGGCCGCACCCGCTCCAGTGCCCTGATCCACAGCCGCCAGCCCCTGATCGACGATCTGATCGTTCATGGCCGTCGAGGTGCACATCATCAGGCGCGGGGCGCAGAAGACCCCTTCTAGCAGTAGGGACATGTGCAGCAATCGCTGGAGCCCTTGGTCGCCCCGAGCGGCGGTGCGGTAGTCCCGTACGCCGGAGGCGGTCAGGTGAATGTTGACGAACGAGCCGTATCCGGTCACTTCTCCTGGGAACTGGTGCTTGATCAGCAACTCGGAGATCCCCGAGCGCAGCCTACCCCCCAGCGCGTTGATCCTGGCGACTTCATCGGCGGTGTAGGCAGCCATGGCGGCCGCACCCGCGACCATGGTGATCGCGTTGCCGTTGAAGGTGCCGCTCTGCCAGAGTGGCGTTGGCCGAGCCGGATCGTACTGGCTCATGATCGCTTCACGTCCGCCGAACGCGCCGACCGGGAAACCGCCCCCGATGATCTTGGCGAAGGTCGTCAAGTCTGGCCGGACCCGGACCACGTCCTGGTACCCTCCCGGAGCCAGGCGGAACGACATCACCTCGTCGAAGATGAGGACGATGCCGCGCTCAGCCGTCAGGCTGCGGAGGGCCGCCAGAAAGTTCGGCTCGCCCGGGATCATGCCGCCCGATCCCATCACCGGCTCGACGATCACGGCGGCGATCTCATCCTGGCGTTCGGTAATCAACCGCTCGGCGGCGGAAATGTCGTTGAACGGCGTCACGGCGACGTTCTCAACCGTGTTCCCCGGAAGACCCTTGCCATCGAGGATTGGATTCGGGGTGGCATTCGGCCCAATGCAGCGGATCGTCGAGATGGGGATGGACGCTGACCTCGATGTCGTCGTAGGTGCCGTGGTATCCGCCCTCCATCTTCACCAACAGGTCGCGACCTGTGTACGCCCGGGCCGCCCGGATCGCATTCATGTTCGCTTCGGTGCCGGAGTTGCAGAATCGGACGAGATCGACCGAGGCAACCCTGCTCGTAACAATCTCGGCCAGATCAGCCTGAGCCGCGCAGCCAGCCGCATAGGCGGTGCCACGCGGCAATTGCTCTTTGACCGCGGCTTCGATGCCGTGGTGGGCATGGCCGTGGATCAATGAGGTGTGGTTGTTGAGGAAGTCGAGGTAGCGGCCACCATCGACATCGGTCAGTTCCACGCCTGAGCCACGATCCATGTAGACCGGATAGGGGGCATGGAACGCGACCGTACGCGTATCCCCGCCGGGCATCACCCGGGAAGCACGCTCGTGGCGCTGGGCTGAGCCCGGAGTGCGGCTGCGAAATTCCGCCAGGATCTCCGCTTCTACTTGAACCCGGGTTCGTTGTCCCGCCGCTACCGCCATCATCACTCCTCCGACGCCACGATCAACCGCCGGCCAGCACACTGTTCGACCGGGACGTTCGACGAGGGGCTGACCTCAATCGAGGTCAGTCGTATTGCCCGAGTACCTGCACGACCTCGACCTTGTTCGCGAACGGATCGGTGATGAAGAACCGAGGCCGGTTGCGAATGACGACGGTATCCTCCGGCACGACGCCGTGCTCGGCGAGACGGGCGCGCATCGCCTCCAGGTCGTCGACCTGCAAGCAGAGATGTGCTTCGACGCTGCCGGGGCGGAAAGGCTCATCGACGTAGCAGTGGACTTCCTGGCCATCATCGCTTGCGGCGAACCAGACCACGGAGTTGTGGGTCAGGGTGGTGGGCTGCGGAACCTCCGTCATTCCCAGCACTTCCCCGAAGAATCGACGCGCCTCGGCGTGCCCGTCGGCGGGCATAGGGATGCTTACATGTTGCAATCGAACGACAGCCACCGTCCTACCTCCCGAGCAAAAAACACATTCCCGCAGACTGACATTGAACGAAGATCATACGTCTATCGAGCAGGTTTCGTGCGAGGGACATCGGCCGCAATCCTGATGGACCAAAGGAGAGCGTCCATGCGCCAGGGAGGTTGCGTCCTGCCCAGTTGCAGTCGATCATCTTGCCTGCACAGCCCGAATCGATATGAGTGGCAGGTTGATGCCACCACGGAAGGGGACGAAGCGTGAGCGATTCCGGAGAGCACATTGGCCCGGCGCAACCGGGCCACGCCTTTCCCAACCTCCGCCTGAGCCTGCACCCGCTGATCCAGCACAAGGTGACATTGCTTTCGGACGAGCGCACCGAATCGAAGGTTTTTCGCGAGCTGGTGCGGGAACTGACGACACTCTTGCTCTATGAGGCGACAACCGATCTGCCGGTCCACAAGATTCGCTACCACACGCCGCTCGAGGAGACCGAAGGGATCAGAATCGCGGCCCGGATCGGAATCGTGCCAATCCTGCGCGCAGGACTCGGCATGGTCGATGCCGCCATAGATGCCCTGCCCACGGCCCGTGTCTGGCATCTCGGCATGTATCGCGATGAACTGACCAAGCGGCCGGTGAGCTACTACAACCGGCTGCCGACCCGCTGTGAGGATGACCTCGTCATCCTGCTCGATCCCATGCTCGCCACCGGAGGCTCGGCCACGGACGCGATCTCCGTCCTCAAGCACTGGGGGGCGCCCCACATCAAGTTCGTCGGGATCAAGGCCGCCCCGGAAGGAGTCCAGCACGTATTGGACGCCCATCCGGATGTTCCCATCCACGTCGCGTCTCTGGACCGTCAGCTCGACGAGCGCGCCTTTATCCTGCCGGGCCTTGGAGACGCGGGGGACAGGCTGTTTGGCACCGGCGAAGAGTCAGCAAACGTTCACAAGGGAAGGTGACCGAATCTGAGAGGTCGCCCGGGCGGTGAGATCCAGGCGACAGGGAGGCCTGGTCACCCATAGCACAGGGCGTCCAAGGTCAAGCTCCGGGAAAAACAACGATTCCCAGGCCCTCGATGCCAATCGCAGCCGGGTCGAGGTGGACGCTGGTGACAGTCAAGCCTGCGAACGGCGTTACCCCGATCGTACGCCGCATGTATTCGACCGGGCGGTTGTAGCCCTTGATCAGCGGCGTCACCCAGGTGACGACGCGCACATCAACGGCAACATCGCAGCCGTCGCCTCGCTGCCGATCGATAGCGGCGCAGGAAGTCATCGACGGCGGCTCGGCCGATGACCAGGGCGCTCTCGCTAACCGCGTGGCTCATCGTCGCCTTGTCGATGATGTCGTCGGCGCCCGCCACCCGGAGGACAATCGACGGAGTGCTGGAACCCTCCTGGGCTTCGAGTTGACGCCTGGCAACAACGTCGACGATGTCCTGAAGAGCATCTTGGTCGGCGTGCATCACCACGTCGCCGTCGCCGGTGTAGGACGGGATCACGAAGGCACCAGGCGGATAGGAGGCGGGCGCCTCGGCCCAGAACTTGACCTTCTTGAGGAGGACGGCCGGCACGTCAGCAGCGAGCGAATACATCGCCCCGACTGGGTAGCCCGACATCCCGGGGACAAGCAACACATCTACCTGGAGATCATTGAGATGTGCCGCCGCCTCTCGCACATGCTCGCCAAGCAGATCTGGGCGAACGGCGGTCTTGAGCAGGCTGCCATACTCGATCCCGACACCACCGCCACCAAAAGTCCGCGTCGATCCCAAGCGCAGCAGGCCTCGCGCCAATGCCTTCGAGCCAACTGACAACTCGGACTTTTCGATCGCCCGCTCGCAATCCGCGAACGGGATGCACGCCGTGACATCGATCGGCGGCGCGTCCGTGACTTCCTCCCGTGGCCGTTCGTAACGGGGAAGAGCCAATTGCTGGGATTGCGTTTGCGCAGATGGGTGTGTAATTGCGGTCACTGGGGCTCCGAGCAGTGAGCGAACACCACTACGCCAAGAGGAGATCGAGATCGATCCAGACCTCTGGTAGCGCCGCAAGTTGAACCAGTCCGCTGTCAAAGCTCAGCTCGACGTAGGATCCGTCCAATTGGCGCCGCCACGCGGTTACCGTGCGATCAAAGGGGTGAATTCGCCAGATCTCCAGATCGCCCCGGCTACGATATTCAGGTAACTTCAATTCGATATCGTACTGGCCCGTGGAAGGAGACCAGACCTCAGCCAAGAAGGGGACCGGCTCGTCGAACACCTCGAGGACGGACGGGTCGTTCCGATTGCGTATGGGCATGTCGGCCGGTACGACCATGACGTCGGGGATGAAGTACGTCACGTCCAACCGACGGAGGCGGGATGAATTCACCCGGACACGGAACTTCGATCGATCGAGTTGGTTTGCAAGCTGAACTCCCAAATCCATCATGACGTCACTGTGGGCGGATGACATGAGAGGCTTCTCCAGCAGCTTGCCCTGGTGGAGCTCCCAACGACCTTCGGGGTCTTCGAGGACGACTGCGGTGTATGTACGCTCTGACAGAGGCATGGCGTCCTGCCTTCCTGAATCCGATGATCCTTCTGGTTGAGTGTACATCCGCACATCGGTCTTTCAGCTAGCTCTGCTCCTCACGGACGAATGGCTGGCCCAGCGCGGCCGGAGCGCCGATCCGTAAGCGAGTCGTTGCCCGGGTCGCAATGATCAAGACGGCGATGGTGAAGAGATACGGGAGCATGCTGAGGAAGAACGACGAGACTGGGATTCCGGCGGATTGCAGACGGAACTGACCCGCCTCGACCCCGCCGAAGAGGTAGGCGCCCAGTGCGGCCCGGGCCGGATTCCAGGTGGCGAAGATGACCAACGCGACCGCGATCCAACCACGGCCGGACGTCATGTTCTCGCTCCACCCGGGGTTCGTCGCCAGCGAGATTGCCGCGCCGCCAAGTCCGGCCAGCGCACCACCAAGAATGACATAGATGTAGCGGAGCAGGACAACGTTGAGCCCCATCGCGTCGGCTGTAGCCGGGCTTTCCCCCAATGCGCGGAGGTTTAGGCCGGGACGGGTCCGGTAGACGAAGTACCACAGAACGGGAACCAGTACGAAGGAGCCGTAGACCAGGGCATCCTGGCGAAAGAGGATGTCGCCGACCTCCGGGATCGACCCGAGCAGTGGGATCTTGAGGCGGTGAAAGCTATCCGGCGCCCGTTTGCCGACCAGATCCTGTCCGAGATAGGCCGATAATCCGCTACCGAAGAGTGTCAATGCGAGACCGCTCACGACCTGGTTGGCGCGCAGAGAGATCGTCAAGACGGCGTGGATGGCGGCCATCGCCCCGCCGATTGCCAGGGCGGCGGGGACGCCAAGCCAGGCCTGCCCGGTCCAGTAGCAGGTAGCAAACCCGGCCAGCGCTCCCATCAGCATCATGCCCTCAACTCCGAGGTTGAGGACACCGGCGCGCTCGGCCAGTATCTCACCC
Organism: uncultured Chloroflexia bacterium; assembly: GCA_963849635.1. GTDB lineage: Bacteria > Chloroflexota > Chloroflexia > Thermomicrobiales > UBA6265 > CAVRUD01. Next base: position 140,144 of record CAWKIA010000025.1, read on the forward strand.
AGGCAGGCGTACAGAATCGCCGTTCCCGCGGGAACCGCCGCGGCCAGCACCGCCGTCCAGAACGAGACCGAGGAGACATCGTCCATGCTGTCTACCCCTGTCCCTGGGACGCCGGGGCCGGAGAGTTCGTCGGCCGCCGCCAGACGACCTGGTACCGGGCGAGCATCTCCCCGCCGATGATGAAGAACAGGATCGTCCCCTGGAGCATTGGGCCGACTGCCGACGACAGTCCCATGCTCATCTGGAGCTGATCGCCGCCGGTGAGCACGCCGGCCAAAAGAAACGCGACAAGAACCACACCAAATGGATTCAATCGGCCCAGCCAGGCAACGATGATCGCGGTGTAACCGTACCCGGACGAGAGACTCGGTTGGAGCTGGTGGGCGACGCCGGCCACTTCACTCATACCGGCGAGTCCAGCAAGCGCACCGCTCAGGCCCATCACCAGGACGATGTTTCGTCTGGTCGCCATGCCGGCATAGCGGGCGACTTGCTCACTCTCACCGGAAACCGTGATCTCGTAGCCCCACCGAGTATGGCGGAGGATGACCCAGACGACGGCGGCCGCTACCAGTCCGAAGAGCAGGCCAAGGTGCACACGGGTCGTATCCCATCGAGGTAACCAGGCATCACGCGGAAACTGCTCAGTGCCGGGGAAGCCGAAACCGACCGGGTTCCGCCAGGCGCCGTGAACCAGGTAGTCGGCGAAAATGATCGCGACGTAGTTGAGCATCAGGCTGGTGATAATCTCGTTGACGCCGAGATAGCCTCGGAGAACACCCGGCACGGCTCCCCAAAGCATGCCTCCCGCCATTCCCGCCACGACCATCGCCGGGATGACGACGCTGGAGGGAGCATCGGGCAGGACGAAGAGAGCGATCCAGGTCGCGCCCATCGCCCCGAAGTAGAGCTGCCCTTCCGCCCCGATGTTCCAGAGTTGCATCCGGAACGCAACGGCGACTCCCAGACCTGTCAGAAGCAGTGGGATCGTCTTGACGAGCGTCTCCGCCACGCCCGTGCGCGATCCAAATGCGCCTTGGAGCATGGCCCGGTAGACCTCGATTGGGTTCTCTCCCGAGGCGAGAATGACCACGCCGCCCGCTACAAACGCCAGCAAGACCGATACAATCGACACGACGACGGCAGACGCCGTGCTCGGTTGCTGGCGTCGCTCGAAGCGCAGCCAAGACTCAGAGCCAAATGGCAGTCCACTCATGCCAGGATGTACTCGACCGCGCCGCCGGCCATCATCAGCCCGATCTCGTCAAGGCGGGCACGGTCGGCCGGGACAGTCCCCTGGATGGCGCCGTCGTAGAGGACCGCGATCCGATCGCAGAGCTCGAACAACTCATCGAGGTCTTCGGAGATGAGCAAGGTTGCGGCGTTCTGCTCTCGGAGCGTCCGGAACGCGGCGTGGATTGCCTCCGAGGCGCCGACATCAACGCCTCTGGTGGGATGGACCGCGATCATCACCGTCGGGTTCATCGCCAGTTCCCGGCCGATAAGAAGCTTCTGCTGATTCCCACCTGACAGATCTCGCATCCGGGCTGTGCGCGAAGCAGGTTGGACATTGTGAGATGCGATCAACCGGTCGGCGAAGTGCGCCACCGATCGCCGGGAGATGATCGTCTTCCGCGCGATCGGGTGCTTCCGGTAGGCCCGTAGGATGGCGTTGCCGGCCAGGTCGAGACCACGCACGAGGCCGGTTCCGATTCGATCTTCCGGCACGTGAGCGACACCAGCCCTGGCGATCTTCGCTGGAGACTGGTTAGTCATCTCGAGGCCGTTAATTCGAAACGAACCGGAAGCGGCTGGCCGTAGTCCGGTCAACACCTCCGCCAATTCGCGCTGCCCGTTTCCCGCAACTCCAGCGACGCCCAGGATCTCACCGCCGTGGACTTCGAATGACACGGAGCGCAAGGCCGGGAGTCCACTGTCGCTCATTGCCTCGAGGCCGCTTGCTGACAACCGCACTTCTCGCATCTCGTGATCGGTGACGTAGCGCTCCGTCAAGAGCGTCGACGCCAGTTCCCGGCCGACCATGAGCTGGGCCAATTCGGCCCGTGACGTCGTTGCAGCGTCCTTTGTCGCGACAGTCCGACCCCGGCGCAAGACCGTGATCCGGTCGGCCACTGCCAGGACCTCATTGAGCTTGTGCGAGATGAATATGACACAGAAACCCTGGGCGGCCATCTCGCGCAGCGTTTTGATCAACGAGGTCGATTCATGCGGGGTCAAGACCGCCGTTGGCTCGTCGAAGACCAGGATCCGAGCGCCGCGGTGAAGCAATCGCAAAATTTCAACCCGCTGTTGCTCGCCCACGGAGAGTTGCCAGATACGGGCCTCCGGGTTGACGTCCAGACCGAATCTTTTCCCGAGATCACGCAACGTGTCCGCCAGCTGGCGCAACTCGAGACGGATAGGAGTATCTGCGTCGCCTAAGGCGACGTTTTCGACGACGGTGAATGACTCCACTAACCGGAAGTGCTGGTAGACCATGCCTATGCCGCTAGCGATAGCATCCCGAGGTGACTTGAAATCGACGGTCTTACCGTTGATTGCAAGCGAGCCAGAATCGGCCCGATAGACTCCGGCCAGCACGCTCATCAGGGTCGACTTGCCGGCCCCGTTCTCGCCGACCAGGGCGTGCACTTCTCCAAATCGCGCGTCAAAGTGCACGTCATCGTTGGCGACGACGTGCCCGAAGCGTTTCGAGATGCCTCGCATCTCGATCGCTGGCGCGGTCTGGTTGTGGAGTTGGATATCCGCCACTCGGGGTCCTGGCAATCGACGCGCGTATGCTCTGAGGCGCTGCTGGTGGAGTGAAAGGACAATCGACTCTACGTGCCTAAAGCGGTCGTCGAAGGGGTTAGTACCATTTCGGCTTCGCCCGGGGCGCGGGGCTGGCTGTGGGGGCAGGCCGACATCGGCTGGCGCACCCGGCTCGGCTGGTACGAGGGCGTCCGCCTCCTCGTGACGGCCACGCCGGCCGGGGCGATCACTGGCTGGGGGATCGGCTCCGGCCTCGGCCAACGACCGGACGCTGGCCGAGACCTTCTTCGCCGCCCGTGCCGAGCCCGCAGCCGGGCTGCCCGGGGTCGGCGCCCCGACCAGTGATTGCTCCGTCGCCGACATGGGCTTCAGCGGCCTGGACTGTCAGCCGCATTGGGACGCCGCCTACGCCGCCGTCGTCGTCAGCGCCCCGCAAACAGGGAAGCAAGCGGGCCTGGTCCACAGCCGTGGCGGACGGTGGATCGCCGGCATCCGCCAACCCATCGAGTCGGTGAACGGGCGGCTCCTCCTCGTCTGCGGGCTGGAGCGCGAGCGGCCCCACGCCGATGGAGCGGCCTCCTGGCGCGGCTGGCGGCCGCGGTCGGGCTTGCACAACGTCTGCGCCTGGCTCAACCGCACCCATGGCCGCGGCCTCTTGTGCTTCGCCGATCTCGTCGATTGGTAACACCATGCCGACTCCGCAACTCACACCAAGCGTTAAAGACCCCGGGCTATCCCAGATAACCCGGCTGAAGCCGGCTGCCACCCGTCTCGAATGTCGGAAAGATCCGAACACAGCCCCTTTGTTGCAGCCCCCTTAAGGGGGGTTATCTGGCTCAGCCCGGGGTCTTTCGCCCCGGCGCTTTGGAGACGTCGTTGATCGTAACCGCGAAGCGCCGCCAAGGACTTCGCGACACACCCTAGTCAGGCAACTCCGCCTCGACACCCTCGACAAGCCAGTCCATCGAGAGCAACTCTTCTGCCGTCATCGCTGTGCCGGCCGCAACCCGTTCGGTGCCTTCTTGATCGTTGAGCGGACCGGTAAAGATCGTGAAGATGGTCTTCTCTCCGGCCTCAAAGGCAGCGACTTCGGTTTCGGTCATGGCCTTGACGTCATCCGGCACCATCGGTCCGAGCGGTGAAAGACCGACAAGGCCCTCTTTCCAGCCGTCCCAGACCTGGCTAGAGACCCAGGTGCCTTCAATCACCTCTTGGACCATCTGGCCGTAGTAGACGCCCCAGTGCCAGATCGGACAGGTCAAGACGGCCTTCGGCGCCAGGGGAGCCATGTCCGCGTTGTAGCCGACGCCGTACTTGCCGCGCTCCTCGGCAGCCTGCTGCGGCCCGGCGGTGTCCTGGTGCTGAGCGACGACGTCGACTCCGGCATCGAGCAGCGCTTCGGCCGCCGCTCGCTCCTGCTGTGGGTTGTACCAGGTGCTGGTGAAGACGACCTTCACGGTCGCGTCCGGCGCGCTCTGACGAACGCCGAGCGTAAAGGCGTTGATCCCGCGCAGAACTTCCGGAATCGGGAACGCGGCCACGTAGCCCAGTAAGTTCGCTGCTGTCATCTTGCCGGCCACGAGTCCGGACACGTAGCGCGGCTCCTCGATCTTACCGAAGGCCGTTCCCATGTTGTCGGCCGTCATGTAGCCGGAGATGTGGATGAAAACGGTATCAGGGAAGTCTGGGGCGACATCAAACATCGGCTGCATGTAGCCGAACGAAGTCGCGACGACGACGTCAAACCCCTGATCCGCGAAGTCGCGGATGACGCGACCGGCATCCGCGGCCGTCTCAGGCACGTTCTCGATGTAGGTCGTCTCGACGTTCGGCATCTCGTCCACGACTTTCCGTCCCTCATCGTGGGCGTAGGTCCAGCCAAGATCGCCGATCGGGCCCACATAAACGAAGGCCACCCGGAACGGTTCATCCTGGGCACTGGCTCGCCGTCGCCCAGCGGTGCCCGCCCCAAAGACCGTCGCTACCCCCGCCGTACCGAGCAACTGGCGCCGGGTAATCACTCCACTCATCCCCATTCCCGCATCTCCCTGACTGCCAAAACCCGGTCGCGTCCATCTTGCGCGACCAACCGTCCACCCACCCGATCTCAGGCGTCTTGCTCCGTGAATGTGATCTCCTGTGCACCTTCCCAGACGACACGCCGCCCGAGCGTCTTCAAACCGGCATTGCCGTCGACGATCGTCAGAAAGTGGTTCCCGGCGAGCTGGCCGAGCTTCGACGCGAAGCAGGTATGACCATAGGGGAACAGGATCTCCGTCTCGGAGAACCCACCCGGGTAGAGCAAGATCTCGCCCGGCGACGGGTAGGACGTAGCGTTTTCGAAGGACAGGCCAACATCCAGGTCGCCGAGCGGAATCCAGGCCGACTCTCCGCTCCACCGGGCCTGGATGATGCGATTCTGGAAAGGCAACAGCCGGCGGAACGCGGCGCAGGTAGTTGGAGCTGCTTCCTCCTCCCACCTGGCAGTGAAAACGAGATCACCCACCGTTATGCGCAGCATTTACGCTTCGGCCTCCACTCTTCTCTTCAAATGCAACGGCGACTTCACTGTCGGGATCGTCATTATGACTCGAACGGCGCCTGGATTGCACCCACATCCGCCGACTGGACGGTGAGAGCAGTCAAGACGCGCTCTGGTGTCATCGGTTGGCGGGTCAGCCACACCCCGGTGGCATCGTGAATCGCCGCCGCGACCGCCGGGGCGAACGGGACGAGCGGCATCTCCGCCACACCTCGGGCGCCGTACGGTCCGTTGGGATCGGCTAACTCAAGGACGACCGGGATGATCTCGGGCGGCATGTCGCGGGCGGTGGGCAGCAGGTACGTGCTGAAATACGGCGTTTTCACGTGCCCGCCTTCAATCTGGAAGTCCTCGAGTAGGGCGTAGCCCACCGCCTGGGCCAGGCACCCTTCGATCTGGCCCTCGACTTGCTGGAGATTGATCGCCCGGCCAACGTCGTGCACGCTCACGACCGACAGGACCGCGACCTCACCGGTCAGCGTATTGACTTCGACCTCAACCGCCTGGGCCGCGTAGCCGTAGCAGTAGTTCGGCGTGCCTCGTCCAGTGACCGGATCGAGGACGGTGGTCGCGGGCGGGCGGTATTGCACCGTTGCCTCGACGTGCACATCGTCGGTCTCGGGCCAGCGCTCCATCGCCTCGGCGGCGGCATCGTGGACCGCTCGCCCAGCCATGAGCGTCAAGCGAGATGCCGAGGCGCTGCCGGCGTTCGGCGCGAGCTCGCTGTCATCGGCGACCAGCTCGATCTGATCCAGTGCAATCCCAATCCGGCTAGCCGCGATCTGGCGCATCGCCAGATGGCTGCCCTGTCCGACATCCGCCGCGCCGACCCGGACGATCGCCCGCTCTACCTCGCCGCGGCCAAACAATTCGACCGTCGCGGTCGATTGCTCCGGGAAGCCAAATGAGTAGCCGACGTTCTTGATCCCGCAGGCGAGGCCGATACCGCGCTTCCGGTGGCCGGCGGGCGGTTCCATGATCGTTCCGAGCGGATGTCCCGCCGTACCGGATGACTGCCTCCTTCACGCACCGGTCGAAGACCGGCAGAATACTGACCCCGGGCGGAAGCGACTCCTGCGTCGACTCAAGATCCCCTTCGCGGTACAGGTTCCGGCGGCGAAACTCCACCGGGTCCATCCCGATCGCATGGGCCAGTCTGGTCACCATGGTCTCGGCGGCGAACTGGGCCTGCGGGGCGCCAAAGCCGCGAAATGCCCCGCTGGGGATGTTGTTCGTGTAGACGGCGATTCCATCGACGCTGATGTTTGGCACCCTGTAGGCGCCATTGGCGAACAGCGTCGCGACCTTGGTAACTTCGGCCGAGGTCGACGCATAGGCGCCACCATCGGCGAGGAGTCGTCGCCTCGACCGCGGTTATGTCACCTTGTCTGGTCGCCCCCCATCGGCATTTGATCGTCATCGGGTGGCGCTTGTGGTGGCCGATCATCGACTCTTCGCGCGACCAGACCATCGCCACCGGCTGTCGGGTCTTCCATGTTGCCAGGGCAAGAAGATGCTGGATCGACAGATCTTCGCGCCCACCGAACGCTCCACCAATCGCGGCGTAGCGCACGACAACACGATCCTCGGGCAACTTCAGTATCTCGGCGATCTGACGCCGATCCTCGTGCAGCCATTGGCCCGCGGTCTCGACCACAATCCGGCCGTCATCATCGACGAAGGCGATCCCGGCTTCTGGTTGAAGATAGGCGTGCTCCTGCCAGGTGGTCTGGAAGGTGTCCTCGATCACGATATCGGCAGCGTCGAATCCGGCCGAGATATCTCCCTTCCGGATCGGAATCCGGAAAAGGACATTGCTATCGCGGTCATCGTGGACGAGCGGGCTATCCGCCTCCAAGGCCGCCTCGGGGGTGGTCACCGCCGGCAGGTCGGCATAGTCAACTGCCACCGCGTGGGCACCGGCGGCGGCGGCGCTGGCCGATGTCGCGACCACCAGGGCGACCTTGTCACCAGTGAACCGGACCTTGCTGTCGCAGAGTACCGGCTGGTCGGCTTCTACCAACCCGAACCGGTTGTAGGGCACGTCGGCGGCAGTCATGACGGCGACCACCCCCTCGATCGCCAGGGCCGCCTCGGTCGAGATCGAGAGAATGCGGGCATGTGGGCGCTCGGCGAAGACGACCTTGAGGTGGAGCATCCCGGGCCGGATGAGGTCGGCGGGATACCGGGCATCGCCGGTCACTTTCCCGACCGCGTCCGGCCGGGGCAGGGACGCGCCAATGTAGCTGGGCGGTGCGAACAATTCGGTCATCGCACCGCTACCGTCGTCGCCGCGCTCTGGACTGCCTCAATGATCTTGCGATAGCCGGTACAGCGGCAGATGTTGCCCGAGAGAGCTGTTCTGATCGCGTCCGGCTCGGCATCCTGGCGCTCCTGAAGCAGTTTCGCGCCCGCCATCAACATGCCCGGGATGCAAAAGCCGCATTGGACGGCCCCGCTGTCGATGAACGCCTGCTGGAGGGGATGAAGGTCACCCTCGACTTGACCCGCAAGGCCCTCGATCGTGGTGACGCTGGCGCCGTGGGCCTGGGCGGCCGGCACCAGACACGACATCACGGCCTGACCGTCGAGCCAGACGGTGCAGGCGCCGCACTCACCCTCGGCGCACCCCTCCTTCGTCCCGGTGAGAGCCGGCATCCTCACGCAGAGCATTGAGCAGCGTTTTGGTTGTGGCGCCTGCCCAGGAGCGCGGTATGCCGTTGAGGACAACCTCAATGCCATCGTCAAGCGAACCCGGCGATTGAGGGTTCGGTTCATGCGTCGTCTCGAGCAGAACAGGGGAGACTGGCCAGCCATCCCGTTCCACGCCCCGGGAGAGCCGGTCGAGAGCGTCCGCAACCAGGGCCGACACCGTGGCCAAGCGGTACGCGGCTGATCCGCGGAGATCGTCAATGGGGGAGATGTCCCCAGCGGCCAGTTCTCCCGCTCTCCGGCACACCTCCGCGGTCAATTCCTGGCCAACGAGGAAGTCCTCTGCCGAGGTGGATCGCACGATCGTCGGCGCGACCGCGCCCATGGCAATAGCCGCAGACGTCACTGTCTGCTCGTCCAGGCCAACAACAATTGCCAGGTCGATCACCGAGATCGCCTGAGCGCGGCGAAGTCCGAGCTTGACGAACGTCCCGCGCTCAGTGGACTTCATCGCCGGAACACGGATCTCGGTAAGGAGTTCGTCGGGGAGGAGTACCGTCTTCCGCGGTCCAACGTAAAAGTCCGAGATCGGTACTCTCCGTGTCAGTTCTTTGCTTCGGAGCACCACCTCGGCACCGAGCGCCACCAGCGGCGTGATCGTGTCGTTGGCCGGTGAGGCGGTGATGAGGTTCCCTGCGACCGTGCCCCGGGTGCGGAGTTGCGGTGCTCCGACCTCCCAACAGGCCTGTGCCAGAGGGAAGAGATGCTCGACGCAGATCGAAGATGCGACAACATCGTTGTGCGTCGCCAGAGCCCCGATCCGCACGATCCCATCGTCCATGCGGACGAAGTCAAGCGCGTCGACTCGGGTGAGATCGATCAGCCGCTTGGCTGGACGGATGCCGCGCGATAGTTCGACGAGGATATCTGTGCCGCCGGCGATGAGCCGCGTGCCTGGATCACGCTCCGCCAGGAGGATTAAGACATCGTCGATTGAAGAAGGCTGCAGGTACGTCGACCACATGGAGCACCGGCTTTAAGAGGGACGCAGTCAGAGACGTAGTCCACTGCAAACGATGGACTGAAGTCTACGCGCAACACCGTCGAGGAACGCAACCGGGCGGCATCGCATGGGCTGCGGTTTTTGCGGTTCAGCGTACGCTCAAGACTGGGGACACCATCCTGCCTCGTGCCTGCGCGTCGGTCGCGTTTTCCGGCCAGATTGTCTGACCGCGCAGGATGGTGCGCACAACGCGGCCGTGGAGCCGGGCTCCGATGTAGGGGCTGTGATTGTGACGGTAGAGGAGGTCGTCAGCGGCAAGGGTGTATCCATCGTCGAGGGCAACGAGGGCCAGGTCAGCGTCCATACCATGAGCGATCCGACCTTTGGAGAGCAGGTCAAACCGGTTTGCAACTCCGGCAGACAGGACATTGGCGATGGTCGTGAGCGGAACCCCGCGGTCGTGCCAGCCAGTCGATAGCATGACCGGCAGGGTGGATTGGCACCCGGAGATACCACCCCAGATCCGAAAGAAGTTGGCATCAGACTTCATATCGGCCGGTGCCGGCGAGTGATCCGACGTGACCATCTGGATCGAGCCGTTAGCTACGCACCTCCAGAGCGCGTCCCGCTCTGCGGAGGACCGAATGGGCGGCGCGCACTTCGCGACTGCGCCTAATCGCTCGACATCCTCTTCGGTGAAGAACAGGTAGTGGGCACAGGTCTCGCAGGTGACGTCGATGCCGCGCTGGCGTGCCTCTGCGACCAGAGTCACAGCCCGACCACTGGAGAGGTGAACGATGTGGAGGCGGCAACCTGCCTCCTGGGCCAGCAGGATCGCTCGACCGACCGCCTCCACCTCGGCGATCACCGGCCGGGAGCGGAAGTAGTCGATCGCGCCCTGGCGACCAGCCTCGATCGACCGTTCCGCCAGCGTGGCGGTGATCGCGTCGCTCTCGGCGTGGACCGCGACGAGGACGCCAAGGCGAGCGGCGGAGACCATCGCCTCATAGAGGGTCAGATCGTCGGCAGCTGGAAAGTCGGGCGTGCCGCTGCGCGACATGAACGCCTTAAATCCGACGACGCCTAGGGCAGCCAGATCATCCAGCTCGACCAGATTGCCGGGAACGATCCCGCCCCAGAGGCCGAAATCGACGACGGACATCTCCTCGGCAATCGCCCGCTTCGCCGCAAATGCCTTCGCGGTGGTCGTCGGTGGATTGGCGTTGAGTGGCATCTCCAATGCGGTTGTGCCCCCACCAGCCGCCAGAGCCCGGCTGCCAGTGGACCAGCCTTCCCACTCGGTCCGCCCCGGTTCGTTGAAATGGACGTGGGCGTCGATGACTCCCGGGAAGATATACAACCCCGCCCCATCGATTTCCTGGGTTCCGCCGCCTTCAATCTCTGGGGAGACCTCGACGATCTGCCCGTCCGCCACGGCGATGTCGGCGACGGCAGGTTGTGGACCGGCGACAACGATGCCGCCACGCACGATCAGGTCATAGCGGCTCACGCGATTGCGCTCCTCATCTGGTCCCGGATGAATCTGGTCAGGACGTCGATCGCGACCTCGACGTCCGCCTCCGTCACTCGTTCATCAGGATGATGGCTGATCCCGCCCTCACAGCGGACGAAGAGCATTCCTACCGGAGCTATCGCCGCCATTGGAATGGCATCGTGTCCCGCGCCGCTGGTCAGACGCGGAGCACTGATGCCCTCTACCTTTGCGGCGCGGGACAACGCCTCAATCAGCTCGTCGTCGCAGGAGACCACTTGCGCGTCCAACACCGTCTCCCATGAGTGTTCGAGGTTGCGAGCAGCCGCGATACCTATTGCGGAGTTCCTGGCCGTTTCAACCGCTCTGGCTCTCGTCTCGTCATTGGCGTGGCGCATGTCAAGGCTCAGCGATACCAGGCCCGGTATGACGTTACTCGCACCCGGACTGACCGCGATGGTGCCCACGGTTGCGACGAGTCCTGCTGTCTGCTTCGCCAATCCCTCGACCGCCAACACAAACTCAGCTGCGCCGGCCAGGGCATCGCGCCTGACGTGCATTGGCACGGTCCCAGCGTGGTTCGCCTGGCCGGTAAAGGTGATCGCAATGCGCGACTGTCCCGCGATCCCGGTCACGACTGCGATTGGACAATCCAGTTCCTCAAGTATCGGTCCCTGCTCGATATGGACTTCGATGTACGCCCGCGCGCGGTCAGTCCGCTTGCAGGAGAGCATGTTGTCTGGGTCGCCACCAAACTCGCTGATTGCTTCCCGTAGGCTGATGCCCGCGGCGTCCATCCGGTCAAGATCCGTGCCGGTTAGGGTGCCGGCAAGTGCACGACTTCCAAGAAAGGTCGTGTGAAACCGCGAACCCTCCTCGTCAGCAAAGGCAATCACCTCGACCCCAAACGGCAGGCGGTCCATCTCAGAATTCAGGATTTCGATCGCCGCGATAGCGACAAGGATGCCCAGCGGACCGTCGTAACGGCCAGCGTCCGGAACCGAATCGAGATGGCTCCCAAGCAGCAGGGCCGGAGCGGCAGGGTCCGCACCCTCCCAGCGACCAATGAGATTGCCAACCTCGTCCCGGCGGACGGCCATTCCGGCGGCACTCATCCAGCCCGCGACCTCATCCTGGGCTAGACGCAGCGCCCGGGTTCCGTAAGTCCGGGTCAGGCGATCCGGATCCTCGCTGAACTCGGCCAGACGGTCGCACCGCGCCATTACCCGAGCCGCCGATCCTGGAACGTCAGCTTCCACGGTAGGTCGTGTATGACCAGGCCGACGCCAGCAAGGGGATGTGATAGTGGCCGTTGGGATCGGTCAGGATGAATCGGATCGGCACGACATCGAAAATGCCGGTACCGCCGCCTGGCTGCTGATGGCCGGCAAAGTACGGACCGACGTGGAACCGCAGCTCATATCGCCCGGGAACGAAGGCGTCGCCAGAGAGCATCGGGCCTTCGGTTCGGCCATCACCGTTTGTCACCGCCGTCGACAAGCTGAACCGGCTCATCGCCATCGAGCCGCCAAAGCTCGACGGTAATTCCCGCTCCCGGACGTCCCTGGGCGGTATCGAGGACATGGGTAGTCAATCGCCCGGCCATCTCGTTCACCCCTGGTCCCGGATCATGCGAAGGGTGATCTCGCCGTAGGCCGGGAAGGGATCACTATAGACGGCCACCCGCGGATCGCTCTCCGAGCGGTAGAACGGGTCGCGAGTGCGATTTTGGGCCGCGAATGACACTTCGCTCAGCCCCGGAAATCGCTCCAGGATGCGCGTTCCCATCTCGTGGACGAGGTGCTGGATCGACTCGCTGACGAACTCGTGAAAGGCCGCCGTCACCAGGTCGCGGACCTGCTCCGCCGGGACATAGGCGGTGTGGCTTTCACCGAGAAGGTCCGCCACTGAGCGATAGCGCCATTGGACATCGAGATAGATGTACAGCGGCCGGTCGCGGCGCTCCGGGAGGGTCGTATTGCCGTCGCGCACGAACGAGGTAAACGCACTGCCGGTGACCTTGAGCAGACGCAACTTCTCGCGGCCGGAGTAGTGATCGTGGACGACTACTGTGCCGCCGTCGATATCCATCTCGAGCATCGCCGTCGAAAAATCCCCGTCTGTCCGACCGAAGAGGACATCGCTGTCGACGAATCCACCCTCGCCATCCGGAACGCGCTCCGCGGCGAACGGCAACTCTCGCCCGCTGAGGCGAATGCGATGCATCTCTGGGTAGGTCGTGAGAAAGACCTCACCCAGGTGATGCAGGAAACCTTCGAGCGTGGCGCCGATGTATGTCAGCGCTTCGCGCAGGATGACGTTCTTCATGCTGTCGGTGGCGACGACGGAGGAATTGTCCCCTTCGGTGTAGGCAGGCAGGAAATTCTCGCCCAGGACCTGGATATCGATCTCACGGGCGACCAGGATGTTGTCCCTGCCCGTGAACGGCGATTCCGGTATTGGAGTTACACCCCGGAGCGGCGAGCTGTAGACGCGGTAGATCGGGACGGCGATCTTGCCGTACGAAATCTCGTGGCGGATGTCGCTCATGCGCCCTCCGTACTACCCATCACGCTGCACAGCGTCCGTATTGACGATGAGATCGGTCAGCCGATACCAGGCGATCTTGTCAATCTCGTCTAGAGCCGTTTGTCGCTCCTGCTCGGTCGAATGGTCGATCCTGGTGCGCAGGCCCGCCAGGATGGTCGCCTTGCGATTTTCGCGGGCGCAGATCACGAACGGGAACCCGAACCGCTCCTTGTACGCCGCGTTGCGCGTACCGAATTCCGCGATTTCCTCCTGGGTCAGCGACCCCGGATCGAGCCCGGCGGCGGTCTGCTCGCCGGTTGATTCGCGAGTGAGCGTTCCAGCCAGTGCAGCCGCGCCCACCAGATCGGGGTGGGCGCGGATCAACGCAAGCTGTTGCGCCTCCGACGCCTCCTGGATGATGCCGACCATCACTCGATGAAGGGCGATGAGGTCCTCGAAAGGACGATACGTCAAGGCCCGCTCAGCGATCCAGGGGGACGCCTCGAAGACGCCACCCAGGCGGTCGACGAACGTCTCAGTATCCCAGGAGTTGACCTCCGCGATCGTCCACAGCGCGTTCGTTGACGGAACGCCGGTCGCGCTAGTCAAGGTAGCCATACGCCGACAGCGTTAGGAATGTCGGGAAATCGTCAGTCAGGATGAGCCCGTCCAGAATCTCCGCCGATTCCCGATAGCGTGACGTGCCGGGTCCTCCCAGGTCTGTCACCTCTTCGTCCCGAATCTGGATGTAGCGCTCGCGAGTGACCGGCTGGCCGTCTTCGGTGCGGGCGCCGTGGCGGATCCACTGCCAGATCTGGGCACGCGAGATCTCGGCGGTAGCGGCGTCCTCCATCAGGTTGTAGATCGCGGCCGCTCCCGTCCCATTTAGCCAGGCATTGATGTACTGCAACGCCACGCTGACGTTGGTGCGCACGCCCGCCTCGGTGATCGTGCCGCCTGATACCTGGAAGTCGGTCAGCTCCGGCCCTTCGGCCTGCACGTCCTCGCGCAGCTTGTCTTTCTGGTTCGGGCGATCTCCCAGGGCGCGATCGAAGATCTCGTGGGTGATCGGCACCAGGCCCGGATGGGCCACCCAGGTGCCGTCGAAGCCATCTCCGGACTCCCGTTCCTTGTCCTCCCGCACCCGGGTGAAAGCAACCTCGTTCACCTTTTCATCCCGGCGGGAGGGGATGAATGCCGCCATCCCGCCGATGGCATGAGCGCCGCGCTTGTGGCAGGTCCGCACCAGCAACTGAGAGTAGGAGCGCATGAACGGGACGGTCATCGTAATCTGGGCGCGATCGGGCAGGAGCTTGTCGGGGCGCTCGCGGAAGGTCTTGATCGCGCTGAAGATGTAGTCCCAACGGCCGGCGTTGAGCCCGGCGGCGTGGTCGCGCAGCTCGTAGAGGATCTCTTCCATCTCGAACGCCGCGGGGAGGGTCTCGATCAGGACAGTCGCCCGGATCGTGCCCCGTTCCAGCCCGATCGCGTCCTGGGCGGCGTTGAAGACGTCGTTCCAGAGGCGAGCTTCGCGATGGCTCTCCATCTTGGGCAGGTAGAAATACGGTCCGGCTCCGATCTCGATCAGCGCGCGGGCGTTGTGGAAGAAGTAGATGCCGAAGTCGAACAGGCTGGCCGACATCGGCTCGCTATCGACCAGGACGTGGCGCTCCAGTAGATGCCAGCCACGGGGGCGGAGCAGGAGTGTCGCGGGATCGTCGCCCAATTCGTAGTGGCGGCCATCGTCCTGATCGAGGGTGATCGTGTGCCGGGCGGCATCGTAGAGATTCTGCTGGCCCTCGACGACGTTGCGCCAGGTGGGTGCATTGGCGTCCTCCATATCGGCCATGAAGACTTTGGCACCGGAATTGAGAGCGTTGATCACCATCTTGCGATCGCAGGGACCCGTGATCTCGACGCGTCGGTCGTCCAGGGCAGGTCCGGCCGGGGCAACCGACCATTCGCCGTCCCGGACCTCCTTAGTCTCGGCTAGGAAGCCGAGCTCCGCGCCGGCCAAGATCTTGGCCTGGCGCTCCTCGCGAGCCACCAGCAGGGCGATTCTCGTCGGATTGAATTGGCGGTGGAGATTGGCCACAAACGCAATCGCGGCGTCGGAAAGGATGGTCTCGTCGCCGGGCAGCACGTCCCCGACGATCTCGGTGCCGGGTGCACCGGCCACATGAGCAGTCATCTCGCCTGTTCCCCCAAGAGATGCGTTCGACCGAGCCCGTCAGTGCCCGGCATTGGCCAACCAGGCCCGAAGTCAATCAACTGGGGACTATCCTACCCGGAAGTTTGGCCGGGCGGGTTGTTCGATTCGTTGACAGACCCGCGCGGCGGACATACGCTCCGGCCCACTTTGCCAGGTAATCCCTCCGCCATCCGCCCGTTCGTCGCCTATAGGAGAGTGAACGAGATGAGCTTCGAAAGCCTCGGAATCTATCGGCCGCAACGCAACTGGGGAACCAGGGTGCGAGAAGTGACCTACAAAGGCATGCAGCTGATCGAGCTCGAGAACGAATCGCTCCGAATCGGGGTGCTTGCGGGCAAAGGCACCGACGTGATCGAGTTCAACTTCAAGCCGCAGGATCTCGACTTCGCCTGGCTGACGGCCGGCGGAGTGCGCAACACCGCCGGCAACATGCCCTCGAACCCCGACCCCATCGACACCTTCACCGACACCTTTCCTGGCTGCTGGCAGGAGATTTTCCCCAACGGCGGGCTACCCTCGACGTTCGACGGCGCAAAGTTCGGCCAGCACGCCGAAGTCAGCCATTTGCCCTGGGATGTCGCGATCGTGGCTGACTCCGAGAAGGAGGTCGCGATCAAGTTCTCGATTCGGACACTCAAATCGCCCTACTTTGTCGAGAAGACGATGCGCCTCGTGGCCGGTGACCCGACGCTGTACGTCGAGGAGACCATCACCAACGAGAGCCCACTCACGGTCAGGGCGATGTGGGGTCACCACATCGCCTACGGGCGGCCGTTCCTGGACGAGACCACCAGGATCCGTGTCCCGGATGACTTGACGCTCTTTGCCCATCCCGGCTCGCAGGAGCGGCGGGTGGTGGAAGGAGGCCGCTGGCCGTGGCCGATTGCCGATGGCATGCACGGTGGCAAAGTCGACCTGAGCAAGATGCCGACCCGCGGCGAGAAGAGCGAGATGACCTACCTGGAGGGCTTCAAGGACGAGGCCTGGTATGAGGTCCATCACCCCGGCCGGCAGACCAGCTTCCGGGTTGAGTGGGACCAAACGGTGATGCCGTACCTGTGGTACTGGATGGAGTTCGAGGGTGACACTGGCTACCCATGGTACGGGCGCCACTACAACGTCGGCCTGGAGCCATTTTCGTCCTGGTCCCGCGGTGGATTGGCACAGGCGGTCGAGAACGGCACAGCATTGACATTCGGTCCGCGAGAACAAAAGTCGTTCTGGCTGCGCTGCCGAGTTGTGTCTCCGTAGGCACCCGGCGCTAGCGAACTGGAATCACGATGACGAGGCGGTCCTCTTCACCGTGAAGAAAGTCAGCCAGGGCGGGATGGTGGCCATGAACTGGTCCCAACTTCCCGGTTCCGCGTCATCGATCGACCACTGTGGAATCGACTCGCGAATGTGCCGAATGACGAACCCATTCGCAGACAGTCCGTCAACCAGCGTGCTGAGCAAATGGCGGTACTCTCGGACCGGATTAACGGGCGGGGCTTCGCCATCTGGGAAAACCCAGGACTCGTCACCATAGGTGATCTCCGCGCCCTGGACGTAGAGCCCGCCGAGTTCGAAGGCGCTACCGTTCCAGGAATGCGTCCCGAGCCCAGCGGCAAATGGGTTGGCCGCCATGAACGTATAAATGCCGCCTGAGCGGACGACCCGCGCTACTTGGTCGAACACCTCTCGGCAATCTGGCACGAAGTTGATCGAGTAGGGGTGGTATACGAGGTCGAATCGCTCTGATGCAAAGACCGAGAGGTCGCGCATATCACCCTGAATCGCCTCGATGTCGAGCCCATAGTGGCGTGCTGCCTTTCGGTCCCGCTCGATCTGCTCGGCCGAGAGGTCGATGACGGCGACGTGGGCTCCGGCCAATGCAAACGCGGCTGACTGCTGCCCACCGCCGCTCGCCAGGCAGAGCACCTGCTTGCCGCGCAGATCCCCACAATCTCCAGCCAGATTGACCCGGTCTAGGGCAGAGTCCGCGTCAAGGTGAAGCCACGGTCGGGTGTAGAGGGCGTTTGCCCGCGCGAGCGCGTCCCAGCGTTTCCTGTTGTACGCCGCCGCATCGTCCATAATGCAACCCCCTCGCCAGTGGACGTTAAATGCAGGAGGGGACCGCCGCAGCGATCCCCTCCTGACAAGCGATCTCTATCGCTAATCGTCTTCTTTGCCGCTTGCCGTGGCATCACGGATCGCCTCGACGACTCCAGCGTCCGCAAGCGTCGTGGTGTCGCCGAGGGTGCGTCCGGAGGCGATGTCGCGGAGCAGCCGTCGCATGATCTTGCCGGAGCGGGTCTTGGGCAGATCGGGTGTAAACATCAGCGTCTTCGGCCGGGCGATCGGGCTGATCTTGGTGGAGACGTGCTGGCGCAGCTCAGAGCCGAGGGCATCGCTCGCCTCCACGCCGCCCTTGAGGATGACAAAGCAGTTGATGCTCTCGCCGGTGACAGGGTCTGGACCGCCGACGACGGCAGCCTCAGCGACACTTGGGTGCGAGACCAGGGCGCTCTCGATCTCGGTCGTGCTCAGGCGATGGCCGGAGACGTTCATCACGTCGTCCACCCGGCCCATCAGCCAGTAGTAGCCATCCGCGTCGCGCCTCGCCCCGTCGCCGGGGAAGTAGCGGCCGGGATAGCGGCTCCAGTAGGTCGACTTGTAGCGCTCCGGGTCTCCGTAGATGCCGCGCAGCATCGATGGCCACGGCTTGTTCAGCACCAGGTAACCGCCCTGCCCAAGCGGAACCGGGTTGCCATCGCGATCGACGATATCGGCTTCAATTCCCGGAATCGGCAACGTGGCGGAGCCTGGCTTCGTCGTCGTCAGGCTGGGGATCGGCGAGATCATGATCCCGCCGGTCTCGGTCTGCCACCAGGTATCGACGATCGGGCAGCGGTCGGCGCCGATGTAGTGGGAGTACCAGATCCAGGCCTCGGGGTTAATCGGCTCGCCGACCGTCCCCAAGAGCCGCAGGGACGATAGGTCGTGCTTGGCGGAGTGCTCAGGTCCCCACTTCATGTGGGCCCGGATCGCGGTCGGCGCGGTGTAGAGGATCGTGACCTTATACCGCTCGATGATGTCCCACCAGCGGTCGAAATCGGGGTGGTCGGGCGTGCCCTCGTACATGACGCTGGTTGTATTGTTTGCCAGCGCCCCATAGACGATGTAGGAGTGGCCGGTGACCCAGCCGATGTCGGCGGCGCACCAATACACATCATCCGGCTTGAGGTCGAAGACCAGACGGTGGGTCACGGAGACGCCAAGCAGATAGCCAGCGGTGGTGTGGACGATGCCCTTGGGCTTCGCGGTCGTTCCGGAGGTGTAGAGCAGGTAGAGCATGTCTTCGCTCTCCATCCGCTCCGGTTCGCACGAATCGCTCTGGCGATCGACGGTGTCCGACCACCAGACATCCCGGCCATCCTGCATGGCAGTCTCTTGGCCAGTACGTCTGGCGACGAGGACCTTTTCGACGCTGGGAGCAAGATCGCCAGCGATGGCATCGTCGACCTGCGGCTTCAGGCCGGCGGCCTTGCCCCGGCGGTATCCCCCGTCGGCGGTGATGACCAACTTAGCCTGCGCGTCATTGATACGGTCGCGCAGCGCCTCCGCCGAGAATCCACCGAAGACCACCGTGTGCGGCGCTCCGATCCGGGCGCACGCCAGCAGAGAGATCGGCAGTTCCAGGATCATCGGCATGTAGATCGCTACGCGGTCGCCCCGGCTGACCCCCAGCTCCTTCAGCGCGTTGGCGGTCTTCGCAACTTCCGTGAGCAGTTCCGCATAGGTGATCGCCCGCCGGTCGCCCGGTTCACCCTCCCAGTAGTACGCGACCTTGTCGCCGTTGCCCGCCTCGACATGGCGGTCGAGGCAGTTGTAGGCGACGTTAAGCTGACCGCCTTCGAACCACTTGGCGAAAGGCGGGTCCCAGGTCAACACCTTCTCGTAGGGCTTGTACCAGTGCAGCGTGCCGGCTTGAGAGGCCCAGTAGGCCTCTGGATCGGCGGCGGCCCGGTCGTAGATGCCGGGATCTTGCACGGCCGCCTGAGCGACAAACTCCGCCGGGGGCGGAAAAGTGCGGTCCTCGACGAAGAGAGACTCAATCGTCGCGTCCGAGTCCTCCGCTGGAGCCTTGTTCGTCTGCTCCTCGTTCGCCATTGAATCGATGCCTCCATCAGACCTGGCCGGGGATGTTCGATTCCGCCCACGCGCCGGGAACCGAACCGGCCGACCTTGCTACCTACCACGGCAGTATACAAAGCGGGATTCTCTCCCTTATCTGCTCCGCTGTCGTGCATCGGTTCCGGGCGCCACCGGTCCCACGTTGCGTCGGGCGACAGCAAACTGTTCCAATGGTCGCGATTGGACCCGGGTTGAACCCCGACAGTGCGTTCTCTGGGCCAGATAGATAACAGGGGAAGGGGAAACTGATGTCTGCGGTGCACCAGACGGTCGGCACACTCGTGTTGGTCGCGTTTCTCGCGTCGCTGATCGTGAACGGCCTTGGCCTGACCGGTCGTACCTTCAGCTGGGGCCGGTACGTCTCCATGGCCGGGTCGGCGTTGCTTCTGCTCCAGATCGTCCTCGGGTTTTCGCTCCTGGGTGAAGGCGAAGACAATTCGGCCGCCCACTATGTCCTCGCGATTGCGGCCTTGCTTTCGCTGGGACTCGAACATGGATACGCCCGGGCACGGCCGACCGCGGAAGGCAGATTTCAGTGGGGCGCCATCGCGAACGCAATCACGCTCGTTCTAGTCCTGATCACGTACATCGTCGGCCAGTCCAACGCCTCCTAGGCCGTATACTCCGGGAATGAACGACGCTCTCGCTCCGGCCGACGGAAAGATCCTACCGGCTCCTACTGAGACGCCCGCCGATATCCGGCGGGCCGCGCTTGCCTTTTTCCCCGATGCCACGGCGATGACCGCTTACGGCGATGACCTTCTGCGCGTGGAGCACGACGACAGGGTCTGGAAGGTGCGCCGCTGGCGACCGGGCGCGACCCCAGAGCGCGTCCGGTTCGTCCATCGCGTACTCACGGCCGGCCGAGCAGCCGGAATTGAGGCCATCCCGGCCGCCGCGGACCTCGCCGACGGAAGCGGCAGTACCTTCGTGATCAACAATCGAATCTTCGATGCGGAGACCTGGCTTCCTGGCGCGCCTCTGGCCACCATTGCCCAGGAATCGGGGCCCGATGGCGAACATGTCAATCTCCCCGTGCTCGCTCGACCGGCCCCGTGGGAGCTAACTATCCAGGCGGTTGCCGCACTGCATGCCGCCACTTTTGAAGCGGCCACGTCACGTAACGCGCCGCAGATGCCGCTGATGGCGATCGGCGAAATAACCCGCCGCACCTGGGAATACCACCGCCAGCAGCTGCGCCCGCTGGCGCCAAGACATTCGATCATCCAGCGCTGGATACGCGTGGCGGAGCGGGCGCTCTTTCCGGCGCTGACCACCATCGAGGCGGCACCGGATCTCGCGCAGTCGACCGCGATCGGTGGTCATCAGGATCTCTGGCCGTCACACGTCCTCTGGCTCCGTGGTGGCCGCGACGGCGGTGGCGGGCAGGCGCGGCTTGGTGGAATCATCGACTTTGCCGAAGCGGCGGCGAGCTCCCCACTCGTCGATCTGGCCCATCTCGTCACCCACTTCGGCGGCTGGACCGCCGAACGCGCGGAAACGGCGATGGGCATCTACAGCGAAATCCGGCGTTTGACCCCCGAGGAGCGGCGGCTCCTCCCGGCGGTGGCAACCCTTGACGTCATCGCCGAGGCTGGTTGGCTGCTCACTATCGCCTTCGCCCTGCCGGAGCGAGCCGCCCAGGCGGCGTCCTCACAGCTCACGATGGGCGCAACGGCCCTGGTCGAGTCGCTTGAAGTCGTGACGCCGGTACTTCTTCGGGGCGATGCTCCCATCAAACCGATCAAGCGCAAGTGGGAGCCACGACGTCCGCAACCGCGCCCTGATGGCCTAGCGCGGCGGCCAAACTCCCGGCCGCGGACGCCGCGCCGGGCTGAGAACCCCTAGAGAATCCACGTGAATCTGATCGCCCGTTATCTGGCATCTGCAGTCCATATTCCGTAGGGGCGAGGCATGCCTCGCCCGGTTGCTGGACCAACACGGAACCCCTTCCACACTCGGAACCTGCGAGCTGGTGAACTGGGCGAGGCGTGCCTCGCCCCTACGAACGTACCTCCGGCGGTTCAATCTGTAAGCTCTCTAAAAAACCTGACCCGCCAACCACACCAGGACACTGAATGCCAGGATTCCGGCGATGATCACCGCCGCGACGCTCGCGAACGCCGCAAACATCGTCAACGTCGCTGAACGCTTGGCCCGCTCCTGCTCGCGCGACTCGAAGGCCGATTTTTCCCGGCGCAGGTCTTGGGCGAACGGATCGTGGGCTCCCCCAGTCCGGGACCAGCGAAGCCGCCGACATACCGGCCCATGATCTGCTCCTGGATGCCCTGCACCCGGATCGATTCGTCGTACGCTTTCGGGATGCCGGTTTGGACAAGACCGCGTAGGCGTGGTTGAGGCGCTTGGCCAGCTCTTCGGACGCGGCCCGGCGCTCGGCGTGGACCCGGTCAGGGTGGTTTCGTTTCATCGCTTCCCGGTAGGCTCGGGTGATCTCGGCCGGTTTGGCCCCGTACTGAATGCCCAGGAGTTGATAGTGCGTTTCTTCGGGCGGTGGCGCCGCGTCGCGCCCCGGTGGTGTTCCGGCGCCGCCTGCCGTCCGCTGGGTCCGCTCGCCCGGCTGAGAGCTGTGGGAGTGGAACGGTCGATCGCTGAACCCCGGCACGCAAACCTCTCAGTGCTCGGTCACGTGGCACTGGTAGCGCCAGCACTATTGTAGCGTCGAGAAGTGGCAGCATCGCTCGCCAGATAAACGGGCGCTGTCTCCCATGGCTCCGACCGTACTCGCGTGTAGAATGACTGGTCGCTCCAGCGCGGTGCGGCGCTCGCTCAAGTCGAGGTCGAAGGGGTCGGCAGATGCGACTTCAACCTGTCATCGTTCCTTACCGCTACGACGAGCGTGACGAGGGCCTCGGTCGCGGGCCAGGGGCTCTGGTGCAGTCCGGTTTGGTAGAAAGGCTTCAGGCCGCTGGCCACGACGTGGCTCCTCCGGTCGAGTCCGTCCTGACCGACGAAGAGCGGACACCCGGGCCGGTCGCGATCAACATCGGCAAGCTGGGCGCGAAAACAGCGACCCTTGTCGCGGATGCCCGTCGGAATAGTGCTGGAGCGCTCATTCTCGCCGGCGACGATACCGCCGCGATCGGCGCCGTCGCCGGTCTCCAACAAGCAGCGGGAGCCGGAGCGGCAATCGGCATCGTCTGGCTCGACGCCCACGGCGATTTCAATACGCCGGAGACCTCATACAGCGGCATCCTCGCTGGAATGCCAGTGGCAATTCTCGCCGGCCTGGCCGGGCCGCTGTGGCGCGGAGCGGCCCATCTCGATGCTCCAATTCCAACCGACCGAATCCTGATCGCCGGGGCGCGGGACCTGGACGAAAAGGAGGCGAACCTCATCCGTTCGACCGATGTGCGCCTGTTGACGACCGATGACGTCCGCTCTGGAGACACCTTGAGCAAGGCGGTTCGACGGCTGGCGGCTTCGTGTGAATTGATCTACCTCCATGTCGATCTAGATATTCTCGATCCTTCCCTCGTCCCCAGCGCCTCAACGCCGTCCGCAACCGGCCTCACCGTGGCCGAGGCCGCCGGGGCGATGGGGACGGTCTTCGCTACTGGTATTGTTGCTGCCGCCGGGATTGCCGGTCTGAACCCGGGCGCCGGCGCCCGGGGCGAGCGCTCGACCAAATCCACGCTGGACTTGATTGAGCAGTCTCTGGCGGCCTGGAGTCAGACACCAATCGCCTCAGCGTGATCCCAAGTGATGTGAGTACCTGACCGGACGGGTAGTTGAATCCCGTCCAGCGAATCACCTATCCATGTCAGTCGAAATCATGCGCGCGAAAGGAACGCCACAGGTGGAAATCCCGACAATCGAGAATCTGATCCCGATGGTGGTCGAATCAAGCAATCGCGGTGAGCGCTCGTACGACATCTACTCCCGGTTACTGAAAGATCGGATCATTTTCCTCGGCACTCCGGTGAACGATCAGGTCGCGAACGCGATCATCGCCCAATTGCTCTTTCTGGAGCACGACGACCCGACCCAGGACGTCCACCTCTACATCCACTCTCCGGGTGGAGTGATCTATTCCGGCCTGGCGATCTATGACACGATGCAGATGATCAAGCCAGATGTCGCCACCTATGCGGTCGGCTTTACCGCCAGCATGGGCGCGGTGATCCTCGCCGGTGGCACACATGGCAAGCGCTTCTCGCTCCCCAACGCGAGGATCCTGATCCACCGTGGCTCGGGCGGTTTCAGTGGGAACGTGCCCGATATCGAAGTCGCCGCCCGGGAAACGCTGACGCTCTCGAACAAATGCGTTTCGATCATTGCCCAGCATTCGGGTCAGAGCTTCGACAAGGTCAAGCAGGATAGCGAGCGCGACTACTACATGAGCGCCGCTGAGGCGAAGGACTACGGGATCATCGACGACATTCTGTCCCCTGCTCGTGCTGTGGTCACCGCCCAGTAGGTCCCGCCGATCCGTTCGGGGCGCTATTGGCCACCACGGTTGGCAACAGTTTGTTCGCACCTGTGTCAAAACTCGCACAGGCAGTCGACCGGAACGCGACAGAATCGACCAGAGGGTGCCACAGCCTCTCCCTAATCTCGTACTCCGACGGGTGGTCCAACGGCACGACGCCGCGGGGCCAATCGGACTCGAGATACGGGAGGACGGTCTGTGGCGCTCTTTTCTACTGCTGGATTGGCTCGCGGGAGTGCGCGCCATCCATGGCTCATTCTTCTACTCTGGATTGTCCTGATCGCAGGCGCCGCGGTTGCCCAGGGCAACCTCGATAGCGCACTGGGTGGCGACGACAGCTTCACCAACAACCCCGACGCCAAGCAAGGCGAAGATCTCATCGCCGAGCGCCTGCGCGGCTCCGATCCGATGAACGAGACGGTCATCGTCCGCTCGGAGACGGCGACGGTCGACGATCCTGCATTCAAGGCGGAAGTCGAACAGACTACCGCGACACTTCTCGGCTTCACCGACGGCGTCGCAAGTGCCGCGACCTACTACGATCTCCTCGCGGCCAGTGATCCCACCGCCGAGCAACTCGTCTCCGCCGATCGCCATACGACGATCATCCCGGTCGAGCTCCTGACCGTCGACGACGAGATGGTGGCCGAGCCGGAACAATACGTCGACCTGGTCGAAACGCTCGGCAGCGACGGCTTCGAGGTTTACAGTGTCGGTGCGGCCACGGCGGATGTGACCTTCGGCGAGATCGTCTCAGAGGACATCGCCAAGGGCGAGATGGTCGGCATCCCGATCGCGATCGTCGTCCTGATCGTCGTCTTCGGCGCTCTGGTCGCCGTCGGCCTGCCGCTCATTCTGGCCCTGGTCTCGATCTTCATCGCCGTCGGGCTGGCCGCTCTGGTCGGCCAGGTGCTTCCGCTCGAAGACACCGTCATCAGTCTGATCACGATGATTGGCCTCGCGGTCGGGATCGACTACGCCCTGTTCGTGGTCGAACGCTACCGGGAAGAGCGCCGGCGCGGCATCGAGAAGCGTGACGCGATCGAGCGCGCTGGAGCCAGCGCCAGCAAGGCGGTCGTCTTCTCCGGCGTTACCGTGATCATCGCACTGCTCGGCATGTTCCTGATCCCGGTCACGGTGTTCCAGGGTCTTGGCATCGGCGCGGCGCTCGTCGTCATCGTGGCGGTCCTCGCGAGCCTGACGTTGATCCCTGCGATGCTGAGCATCCTCGGCGACAAGATCGACTGGCCCCGGCGCAAGCGCAAGTCCGTATCCCAACAATCCGCGCACGATCCCGACGCGATCTACCGCGGCTTCTGGGGCCGCATTACCAGAATCGTGATGGCCCGCCCGGCGATCAGTGCGCTCCTGGCGATCGCCATCCTCGTCGGAGCCGCCTGGAGCGCCACCGACCTGAAGACCGGCGAGCCCGGCCTCAACAGTCTGCCCGATAGCGACCTAAAGACCGGCTACGAGATCATCAGCTCTGAGTTCTACGCCGGGGTTGTCGATCCGGTCGAGATCGTCATCGATGCGCCCGCCAACGATCCAGAGACACAGGCAGGCGTGACCGCCCTCATCGACGCCCTGGCCCAGAACCCACTCTACGGCCCACCTTCGATCGAGACGAGCGCAGCAGGTGACCTGACCCTCGTTTCCGTGCCGATGACACTGGATGCCGCCGATCCCGCCGCCGAGATCGCGGTCAAGGATCTGCGCGAAGAGACGATTCCGGCAGCCTTTGACGGGATCGACGCTGAGGTCTACGTCACCGGTGACGCCGCCTTCAACCGCGACTTCAACGTCATCCTGAACGACTACACCCCGATCGTCTTCGCCTTCGTCCTAGGTCTGAGCTTCCTGCTCCTGATGGTCGCGTTCCGCTCGATCGTGGTGCCGCTGAAGGCGATTCTGCTCAATCTGCTCTCGGTCGGAGCCGCCTACGGACTGCTGGTGTTGGTCTTCCAGAAGGGTGTCGGCGCGGATCTCCTCGGCGTCCAGGAGTCGCCGGTCATCACCGCCTGGATCCCGATCTTCCTCTTCTGCATCCTCTTCGGCCTGAGTATGGACTACCACGTCTTCCTGCTCAGCCGGATCCGGGAGCACTACGACATCACCAAGCGCAACCGCGAGTCGGTCGCGTTCGGACTGCACGCCACCGCCAAGATCATCACGGGCGCGGCGGTCATCATGGTTGCGGTCTTCTGGGGATTCGCCTCCGGCCGGTTGGTCGACATGCAGCAGATGGGCTTTGGCCTGGCGGTCGCGGTCCTGATCGACGCCACAATCGTCCGCTCTGTGCTCGTCCCGGCCAGCATGGCCCTCCTGGGCAAATGGAACTGGTATCTCCCGCGCTGGCTCGAATGGCTCCCCGACCTCCGGGTCGAAGGTCCCGCCGAAGCCGAACTCCCCGAAGCCGCCCCAGGGGCGGCTTCGGCCGGTCTCGCGGGACAGGGCTACCCGGCCGGAAACTTCGGACACGCCCCGGCGAGCGCCCACGCATTCCAGGCTGATCCGAGGGTCGCGTACACGTCCTACCCGCAAGTGGAACAGCCCGCACCTGCATTCGCCGCAACGGCGACGGCTGCGGTGAGAGAGCCGCGCGCTGCGGCTCCCGACCGCCGAAAGACGAGAGCAAGTTCCTGAGGATGATCGCGGTCCCGTTCGAGGGCCGGACCTACATGTCGATCGCCTATCTGCTGCTCTCGCTGCCGCTCGGGATCGCCTACTTCACCTTCCTCATCGTCGGGTTCGCGGTCGGGCTCGGCTCGTTGATGGTCGTGCTTGGAGTGCCGGTGCTGATCCTGACCATCTCGCTGGCCTGGAAGTTCATGTCGCTCGAACGCCATCTCGCCGGATCGGTCCTGGGCCAAGACATTCCGGCTCCATTCACCGAAGCGGACCACCAGCCGTCCTTCTGGTCGCGGCTCAAGGCACGCCTGTTGCACCCGTCGACCTACAAGGGGATCGCCTTCCTGCTGGCCAAGCTGCCGATTGGAATCGCGTCGTTCGCCCTGACGACCTTCGCCATCAGTGTGCCAATCGCCCTCGCTCTGAGTCTGGCCACCTTCCCGTTCGAGGATGCCCGGATGGACTTCCTCGGCGTGGAGGTCAACACAATCCAGGAGGCACTCGCCTGCACCATCCTGGCACCGGTAGTCATCCTGCTCGCCCTGCACCTGATGAACGCCGCCGCCGGCATGTTTGCTCGGCTGGCTCGTGGTGCGGTCGGCGGAGCCGCGTAGCTATCGAATCGAATCATCACTTCATCGAGACGTCTGGCGGCTCTGTCGCCAGGCGTCTCGTGCTTCCAGCCAGTCCTCACGCAACAGGTCGAAGACCAGCGTGTCGCGATAGACGCCATCCTTGTAGTCATCCCACTTGAGCCGGCCAGCGAACTTGTACCCCTGCTTCTTCAATGCAGCGGCCGACCGGGTATTCGGTTCCCAGACATGAGAGCAGATCGCGTGGAGATGGAGATGGTCGAAGCAGTACTCAAGCAGCAAGTGTTTGGCTTCCGGCCCGTATCCCTGGTTTCGGTAGGGCGCAAACAGGAAGCTGCTGGTCTCTCCGGTGCGGTTGATCAGGTCGAGATGGTTGATGTTTAGGGTGCCGATGACCTCGTCGGTCGCGACGAGGCACACGACAAATGACGCATCTTCCGGCATTCCCGGCTTGGCGGACTGCTCAAGGTAGTGCTCCCAGGCAATGGGGCTGACAGGGTACCGTCCCCGTTCGAAGAAGGTCTCAGGATCGTGCGTCAGGCCATTGGTTAGCGCCTCGCCGTCATCAACCTCCCGGGCTCGAAGATAGACTCGCTCGCCGACCATGAACGGGTTTTTCATGGCTGGACTTCCTGATCAGCGCACCCGTCGTCCGTCACGCAGGCAGCACGGCGCGGATTCAATGCCTGGAGTTGAATCATGTCGACCCTGCCTCCCGGCCGGGCCAGGAACTCGCGCAGGCGGACCTGCTGCGACATGCCAAGCTCTCCGGCAGCCGCGAGGGTCAGGTCTTGATCCGCACCGACGTCGACGGTGATTGTGAGCACTTCAGCCTCGTTGATAAGCCAGGGCACGAGGATTTTGAGCGTATCGGCCTGCATCCGATCGGCGTCGGCGAATGCCAGGATCGGCGAAAAGCGCAGGGCAACGGTGGTTGTCGGGCCCGTGGGATGTTCGACGATGACGCCGCCGACGATCTGATCGTCATCCGCGCGCACGACCATCATGTGGAGACGATCGCCAGGCCACCAAACCCGCTTTAGTTGGTCCTTGAGATGGCTCTCTGCTTTTCCGGAACCGACCGGAAAGACACTCGGGAACCAACTCGCTGACGCGGCTGTGTCGTCCTTGAGCGGAGCGCGCAGGTAGATCCGCTCGCCGGTGAGATAACTGGGTCCAGGCACCTCGATCATCCTCACATCGAGCGCTCCGCGGAGCGCGGATTGGGAACCTGATCCCGGTCGTGGTTCAATGGCGAAGTCTATATGGTGGGATTCGGGACATGAAGTCCCGATCCAGGTAGGAGAACAGTCTCGGTGGTTGCCCCGGTACAGCTGCATATCGACCGGGAGCAAACAACGACTTGCTTACGCCGCCCCGGTGGTGTCCTCTTGATCTCTTGCTACGAACTCGGCCACCAACCACTTACCCTGGCATCTCCGGCCGCCCATCTGACCCATGCTGGGTTTGCGCCCGCAACGCTCGACACGAGTGTCGAATCGCTGCAATCCGGCCAGGTTCGCGCCGCTAGTTTGATCGCGATCTCGGTCCCGATGCACACCGCGCTCCGGTTGGGGGCGGCAATTGCCGCACAAGTCCGCGAACTCAATCCAACCGCCCACATCTGCTTCTACGGACTGTATGCCAACCTGAACGCCGATTACCTGCTCAGCACCGACCGCGGCGACAGCGTCATCGGGGGAGAGTACGAGGCACCGCTCCTTGAACTTGCCCGGGCATTGGACGGCAGTCCGGAACCCCGGTTTCACAGCGTTGACATCGCTGGCGTCGGCAACCGAACGCGACCCGCGCCTCCGGTGTTGCAACGTCCAGAACCGATCGTTCCCCTCCGCCAGGAACTCCCACCTCTACGCTCCTACGCGGGCCTTGAGCGCGACGGCGTCATCGTCCCGGCTGGCTACGTCGAGGCGACTCGCGGCTGCCATCACACCTGCCGCCATTGCCCGATCACACCCGTCTACGGTGGCAGGCTGGCAGTTGTCCCACGTCATCTGGTGCTCGACGATGCCCGTGGCCAGATTGCGGCGGGAGCACGGCACATTACCTTTGGCGATCCCGATTTCTTCAATGGCCCCGCCCATTCGCTGCGCATTTGCCGTGAGCTGCACGCCGAGTTCCCGAACCTTACCTTCGACGCCACGATCAAGATTGAACACGTGCTGGAGCATCGCAAGCGGCTGCCAGAGCTGGCCGAACTCGGCTGCGCGTTTGTCGTCTCCGCGGTCGAGTCGTTGAGCGACGACGTGTTGCTCCGCCTGGACAAGGGGCATACGAGACAAGACATCGAAGAGGCGCTCGCCGCCCTCGACGACGTGGGCGTCCCGATGCGGCCCTCCCTCCTTCCCTTTAGCCCATGGGAAAACCTGGAGGGCTACCGGAATCTGCTTCGTTGGATCGCCGAGGCCGATCTCTATGACAACATCGACCCGGTGATGATGGCAATCCGGCTCCTGATCCCACCGGGATCCGCCATTCTGGATGATCCAGACCGCGACGCGTGGCTTGGGGAACTCGACGCGGAGGCCTTCACCTACCGGTGGACCCATCCTGATCCACGCATGGACCGGCTGTTCCGCGACGTATCAGCGATCGTCGAGATGGCTACGCGGACGATGGCGTCAAATCGGGAGACGTTCACCCAGATCTGGAACGCCTCATACGGCGTTGATGCTGACCTCGGCGCACCTCCCCTGCCGGAACCTAAAAAGACGCGGCCAAAAACGCCTCGGCTTACTGAGAGCTGGTTCTGCTGAGCAGAGCCGACCGCGGACCAGTTTGGTCCGCCGCGGCAGCACCCGTAGTTCTAATGGAACGGAATTATCTCTAGAGCCGTGCCTTCTGGTCACAGCACGGGTTCTGGCCTGTATTCCCTTATCTCCAAAACCAAGATTGCGGCATCGCCTTCGGCTTGACGGCGCGCGGGTAGGGACGATAGACTGCTCTGATATAGAACTAATGTTCTATATCAGTGCTGATTCCCGCGCCCGGCTTCCTACCCTCCCAGGCATCCCCGGGCCACCTGGCGATTCGCCGCACCCGGAGGTTCGATGGGCACCGACGCGGTTTCGCTTGACGTCGTATCGGTAGCGCGGGAGGCGCTGTCCGCGAAGGCGGGGGATCGGGCGGCGCGGAATGCCCTGTTCGACACGTTTCGCCCCGCCATGGCCCGATTCTTCGCTCGCTACGCCAGGCGGGCCTACGAGAGCCCCGTCTGGAGCCTGGAGGATCTGCACCAGGAGTCGTTCCTGGTCTTTGTCGAAGTGCTCGGAGCCTGGCCCGGCGCCGGCGACTTCGTCGCCTACTTCTACGCCGTCTTTCCGAAACGCCTTGCGACCGCCGTGCGCCGTCTCGATGGCAGCCAGCCCTGGATCAAGTATGGGATTGCAGCTGAGGGGACAGACGATCCTGCCCAGCGGCTCGAATCGCGGGCGATGCTCAATGACTTCGTCGCCCTCCTCTCACCGCTGGAACGGCGGATTCTGGCCCTGCACGCCTGGGAATCGCTCTCCCTTCCGGATGTCTCAAGCCACACTGGCCAGAGCCTGGACGACGTTCGAAGGCACTGGCGCCGGATCCGGCGCAAAGCGCGGGCGTTCTCGTCCAACCGGTCACCGCAGGGCTGAATCTCAGGCAAGTGGGACACAGGACTTGCTACTTGCTAATCAGTGGGGACAGGCTCGGACTGTTCCTTCCGTTCGTGCTCGCGCCGGTAGAACTCGTCGCGATCCAGCCTCATTTCGAGGACGTTGAGCTGGATGTTCAGGTGCTGCACCCACTCGACGTGCTCACCGGTCACCTCGAATCCAACCCGGGCGTAGGCTGATCTCGCTCGTGGGTTGTGCCGGAAGACTTCTAACCGGACCTCACGCAGACTCAGGCGCTCGAACGCTTCGCGCACCACCAGCCGGGTCGCCTCGGTGCCGTATCCCCGGCCCCAGCGGTCTTTCTCCCCGATGACGATCCGAAAGAGCGCCGAACCCGCGCCGGTGTTGATGTCGGTCAGCGCGGACATGCCGATGACCTCGTCCGTCTCGACCTCGTGAATGGCGAAGCAATGGCCCCGGGCGGAGAGCGGCAGGATGATCGTGTCGAAGTAACCCTTGGACTGAATGCTGGAGAGCGGTTCCTGGTCGTGCCGAAGGAGGCGAGCGATCTCGGGATCGGCGTACCAGCGCTGAAACGCGGCCCGGTTGGCCGGAACTTGCCGTCGCAACCGCACCCCATCCCCTTCGCGAACGAGCTCGCCGACGGGTTGCGGGTTCGCCGGGTCACTCTCGGTGGAAATGCCGGCGTAACCATCGATCATGCGCACTTCATTCCAGACATGTTTGGCGGCAGCCCAACGGAGACGGAGGTCCGTCGTTCGCGTCAGGAGCTGCTCATGTAGCCGCGCGGTCAAGGGCGACAGTCGAGTTGACGCGGCGCCTGCGACGACGCCGATCGCTCCGGCGATCCACAGCGCACCTCGCAGCAGGCGGCCGACCCAGGTGATAGCGAACAACACGGAAAACCCAGCCCGGCACTGAAGATCCGGAGCGCGGATCTCGATCCTCACGGCAGTATACATGCGCGATTTCGAGCATCTGCCAAACAAGATCCCGGAGTCTAGACAAACAACAGGGCCGATCGGAAGTACCGACCGGCCCTGCTTGGGATGTACTCACGTCATCGTGAGCGAGCGGGTATTGCCGTGAACGGCCTAGTAGCTGCCGTAGCGCGGCGTGGAGCTCCGGCGATCCTGGAAGCACTCTCTGCAATAGACGGGCTTGTCGTTGCGCGGCTGGAAGGGGACTTCCGTGTCCTTCCCGCAGCCGGAGCAGACGGCTGGGTACATCTGGCGCGGTCCGCTGGAGTATCCACCGCCGCCACCACCGCCGTAGGATCCACCGCCCCCGCCGCCGCATAGCCGCCGGAGGAGTAACCGCCGCCACCGTTGCCGTATCCGCCAGAGTCGTAGCCGCCGCCGCCGCCAGCGTTACGCTGGGCTTTGCGCGCCTGCCGGCAAGTCGGACAGCGCTGCGGCTCAGAAAACCCTCGCTCCTGGTAAAACGCCTGCTCGCCAGCGGTAAACGTGAATTGTTGATTGCAATCCCTGCACGTCAGCGTGCGATCCATCCCGCCCGAACCTTTCTGCGTCGTGGCTCACCACGACCTAAACCGAACCAAACAACCACCGACGAGACCGATTCTGGCGGAACGTGACACCGGGAAACGCTGACTGAGCGGGTCCGACGATCCGTGCGCTTTGAAACCGTCTCTTACCCCCTTGATTATCCCATTAGCCATGAATTGTCAACAGGTCACAGCCTGGCAAAGGCAATGGCTGAACCCGGGCAAAATCCTTTTGTGGACGGCCTTCCAGACTATGTTAGGATGCTCGACCGGTACGGATTTCAGGAACCCCAACCTGTCCTCCGCGCAGTCAATCCGCGCCGCCTCCGGACCACGAAATACCGGGCGTGCGCCGCTCACGAGGAGTACGTCCCGGAGATGGATGTCCACGAGTATCAAGCGGCCGAGATCCTGGCCCGCCACGGGATCCCGGTGAATCCTGGGTCAGTGGCAACGACCCCGGAAGAGGCTGCCACCGCCGCCTCGTCGTTCGGTGGATTGGTCGCAATCAAGGCCCAGGTGCACACCGGCGGGCGCGGCAAGGCCGGCGGAATCAAGCTGGCCCGGTCGCAGGACGAGGCGCATTCGGCCGCGACCGCGATTCTCGGGATGGACATTCGCGGGCACACCGTCAACAAAGTCCTCGTGGTGCCCGGTGTTGATATCGCCCAGGAGTTTTATCTGGGCGTCGTGCTCGATCGCCCGCAACGCAAGATCCTCGTCATGGCCAGTGCCGAGGGCGGAGTGGACATCGAGGAGGTCGCTCGCGAGCGTCCTGAGAAATTGGTGCGGGTCCACGCCGACCCCCTCCTTGGGCTTCATCCTTACCAGGCACGGGAAATGGCCTTCCGGCTGGGGCTTCCGGCCGACAAGGTCAACGGCTTCGCCAGCATCGCCAGCAAGCTCTACAACGCCTATGTGGCCGAAGATGCCACCCTGGCCGAGATCAACCCCCTCATCCTCACCAGCGCGGGCGAGTGGCTGGCAATCGACAGCAAGATGAGCTTTGACGACAACGCCCTCTTCCGCCATGCCGGCGTCGAAGAGCTACGCGATCCAAACGAGGAGAACGCGACGGAGGTCGATGCCCGCCAAAGTGGGATCTCATTCGTCAAGCTGGACGGCAATGTCGGCTGCATCGTCAATGGCGCGGGTCTGGCCATGGCGACGATGGACGCGGTGAAGCTGCACGGCGGCGAGCCGGCGAACTTTCTCGATGTCGGTGGCGGCGCCAGTGCCGATCAGGTCGCCAAGGCCTTCTCGCTCGTCACGGCCGACCCGAGCGTTCGCGCGATCTTGATCAATATCTTCGGCGGTATCACTCGCGGCGACGTGGTCGCGAACGGAATCCGCGAGGCGCTCGGCCGGGTCGAGGTCAGCGTGCCGATCGTCGTCCGTCTCTCCGGAACCAATGCGGAAGAAGGAAAGGAGATCCTGGCCGGCGCCGGGCTCACCGCCGTGGACACGATGGATGAGGCGGCCGCCCAGGTTGTCGCCGCGGCCGCGGCCTAATCGCCGAACCCCAGGAGCAATCGAGCGATGAGCGTACTGGTTAGCAGCGACACCAAACTGCTTGTGCAAGGGATTACCGGGCGAGAAGGGTCGTTCCACACGACTCAGATGGTCGAGTACGGCACGAACGTCGTTGCCGGGGTGACCCCGGGCGGGGCGGGCAAAAATGTCGCCGGCGTGCCGGTCTTCAACACGGTCGCCGAAGCGGTTGCGGCGACCGGCGCGAATACCTCCATCATCTATGTGCCGGCTCGGTTCGCCCCGGATGCCATCTATGAGGCCGTTGACAACGGGATTGGCCTGGTGGTCTGTATTACCGAAGGCATCCCAGTCCGCGATATGGTCCCGGTCTATTCCTATGTTCAGGCCAAAGGCGCCCGCCTGATCGGCCCTAACTGCCCCGGACTCATTACTCCTGGGCAAGCGAAGGTCGGCATCATGCCGGGGTTCATTCATCAGGCCGGTCCGGTGGGGTTGGTTTCCCGCTCCGGCACGCTCACCTACGAGGTCGTCGACGCCCTAACCCGCGCCGGCCTTGGGCAGAGCACCGCGGTGGGAATCGGCGGTGATCCGATCATCGGAACATCATTTGTCGATGTGCTCCGCCTCTTCCAGGACGATCCCGCCACGGAGGCGATCGTGATGATCGGCGAGATTGGCGGCAATGATGAGGAGACCGCAGCCGAGTTCATCACCGCGCACGTGACCAAGCCTGTCGTCGGCTTCATCGCCGGTCAGACCGCGCCGCCCGGCAAACGAATGGGCCACGCCGGCGCGATCATCGCCGGTGGGGCGGGTACGGCTGCCGCCAAGATAGCTGCACTGGAGGCGGCCGGCGTGCGTGTGGCCCAGGCGCCGTCCCAGGTACCGAGCCTGATGAAGCAGGCGATGAGCGCGTAACTTACTCTCGACCATCCATTAGTCAATATTGGGCGAGTGGGCCGGACTGGTGTCCGGCCCACTCGCTAGTTTTCGTCTTCAGGGTTTGTTCAGCTTTGTTTCAGCAAGGCTTAAGGCGAGAAGTTGAGACTGGTTACAGGAGCGAAACCGCCGCGGCACTGGGGTCGCGGCTCGCGATTCGCACCGGTTGCAGTCACAACTCTCCCAGGAGGAGTCTCGCCATGTCCGATTACACTCCGGCGTCACCCGGCGACCGGCCACAACCCAAAGCCCGCCGGGGCTGGATCGTCCTCCCGACCTTGCTCGCGCTGGTGCTGAGTCTCAACCTCGTCCTTCCAGGCGGGCTCCAGGCAGTGGCCAGTGTTCTGCCGGGAAACAGCTCCCCGAACGCGACCGAATTGCAGTCGACGCCCCCGGATACTTCGACGGAGAACGCCGCGGCGCAAACCGGAACCCAATCTCGCGCCGACATCGCCGAAGCGGCCAATCCGGCCGTGGTGACCATCTATGTCGAGCAGCGCATCGACCAGAATGCGCCGAACATTTTCCAGGGTCAGCAGCCAGGCAACGATAACTCTGACGACGCCGGTCAGATCACGGGCGCCGGCTCTGGGTTCATCATCGACGAAGACGGGCATGTCGTCACCAACAACCACGTTGTGGCCGAAGGCGACTCATTCATCGTCGAGCTGATCGACGGCACGACCGTGGACGCTACGCTGGTCGGCCGCGATCCACTGCAGGATGTGGCCGTGCTCCAACTCGAATTGGACTCCGGCCAGAGTGTCCCCGGAACCCTGAACTGGGGCGACTCCGATACGATCCGCCCGGGCGACGATGTGATCGCGATCGGCACTCCGCTGGGTGAGTTCACCAATAGCGTCTCCGCCGGAATCGTCGCTGGCGTCAATCGCACGCTTTCGGACATGAACGGTATCCTCGACAACCTGATCCAGCACGACGCTCCCATCTCGTCTGGTAATTCGGGCGGCCCGCTCCTGAACATGAACGGCGAGGTCGTCGGCATCAACACCGCCGCGGCCACCGGATCCCAGCTCAACGCCGCCACGACCGACGGACTCGGCTTCGCGGTCTCCAGCAATGCGGCCAAGGCGATCGTCGACCAGCTCATCTCCACCGGCAGCATCACCCGCCCGTACCTCGGCATCGAGGGTCAGGCTCTTGCCGACGGCCATGGCGTGGTTTCGGTCGAAAATGGCAGCCCGGCTGACGATGCCGGTCTTGAGGCCGGCGACGTGATCACCGCGATCGATGGTACTGCGATCGACGCCGACACCTCGTTGCAAAGCGTCCTCTTCACTCACCAGCCGGGCGACGAAGTCACCCTGACAGTCCAACGGGACAACGAGGAGATCACCCTCCCGGTGACGCTCGGCGAGCGACCTGGCGACCTCTAGTCCTCGCCCATTCCTCAACCAGCTCACTCCTTTTCTACTCCCCCTTCCCTCCCCTTTCCCCATCCCACCGAGCGAGCGCCACAGCCAGGCGCCCGCTCGGTGGGATTCCGGTGGGTTCTACATCTGGACCTGGGCTATCATCGTGCGACTGGCAATTGAGATAGGGATCGGGCAATGACTGCTATTTCGACGAACGGGCCTTTTACATCGGAGCGCGAACGCGGGCCGGAGCCGGCCAGAATTCTGGTGGTCGAAGACGAGCCGAGTATCTCGGGATTTGTCCGTCGGGGCCTGATCTACGAGGGATACGATGTCGAAGTTGTCGAAGATGGAAAGTCGGCACTGCGGTCGGTGGCAGACAAACAACCTGATCTGATAGTGCTCGATATTATGTTGCCCGAAATCGACGGCATCGAAGTCTGCCGCCGGATCAGGGCGCTCGAAGTGGCGGAAAACCGGCGACCAATCCCGATCCTAATGCTCACCGCCCGCGACGCCGTGTCCGACCGGATCGCCGGCCTGGAGACAGGCGCCGACGACTATCTGATCAAGCCGTTCGCCTTCGACGAGTTACTCGCCCGGATTCGGGCCATAATGCGCCGCGCTCGACCGACGGGCGGCGGTATCGATTCGGAGCGCTTGACTTTCGACGATCTGGTCCTCGACCTCGGCGGGCGCACGGCGGTCCGGGCGAGCCGCCAGATTGAACTTACGCCGCGGGAATACGATCTCCTCGCCCTCTTTCTGCGCCACCCAAATCAGGTCCTGCCCCGTGGCACGATCATGAGCCGAATCTGGGGCGACGACTACTTCGGCGACTCCAACGTCCTCGAGGTCTTCGTCGGCAACCTCCGCCGGGCGCTTGAAGCTGGCGGCGAGGAGCGTCTGTTGCAGACGGTCCGCGGTGTCGGGTACGTCCTGCGCCTCGGTCGCTAGAGGTCCTTTTGCGCCATCCCGGAGGACCGTCCAATGCCAGCCTGGCTCGGCTCCCTTCGGTTCCGCCTCACCGCGTTCTATACGGTGCTGCTCGCGACAGTGATCGTCGCTCTGGCGGTCGCCCTGTCAGTGATTCTTGAACGCCAACTTGAGGAGGATCTTGATACGCGGTTGACAGACACGGTGGAGCAATTCAACTTCCTGGTCGAGCGCACCGCCCCGATGCAGATTGAAGTACCGGAACTCGACCCGTTTTCCTCGGGAAGCGTCTTCGTCCAATGGACGAACACTCGGGGCCTGAGCGATACCTCAAGTAATCTCGGCACATCCAGTCTGCCGACCTTTCAAATCCCAGGTGAGAGGCGCTTGGATGGGCCAGTGTTCACATCCGAGAGCATTAACGGCGTTGACCTCCGCATATTGAAGTCCCCGTACTACACACCTGACGAGTTGTACGGGGGCGAAATCTCTGTCGCCACCTCGCGCGAATCCGTGGAGCGCACAGTCGATCTGCTCCAACGCCTACTCCTCTACGGCGCTGTCATCGGGATCGGAGGTGCGATAATTGGCGGCTGGCTGTTGGCGGGCCGGGCATTGCGCCCGATCGACCGCATCACCGCAACGGCCGCCCACATCGCCACCGGAAGCGATCGGCGCGTGGACCTCTCGACCAGACTGGACGAGCCGCACGCCAACGACGAAGTCTCCCGTCTGGCTCGGACATTCAACGCGATGCTCGACCGGTTGGAATCCGTTTTTGTCGCCCAGCGACGGTTTCTCGCGGACGCATCTCACGAGTTGCGGACGCCGCTCACCGCGATCCGGGGCAACGCCGATGTCCTGCGGCGGCAGGCGGAGACTTGGACCAGTGTGCCCGATAAAGCGGACGCCCTGGCGGCACTCGACGATGTCCGTCGTGAGGCCGAGCGGATGAGCCGTCTCGTCAGCGAACTGCTGCTGCTTGCACGGTCAGACGCCCCAGTCTCCGCAACGAATCACGTTCCGGTCAGGCTGGATACGATTGTTGCCGAGGCCGTTCGCACCGCTGGGGCGCTCGCCAATGGCCAGCAGCTGGAGTTCACTGGGTCGGCGACGACGGTGGTCGCCGACCCGGACCAACTGAGACAACTCGTCATCATTCTGCTGGACAACGCATTGCGCCACACCGCCGAGGACGGCGTGATTCGGGTGACCACATCGCTCAACAGCGAACGCGAACCAGAACTCACCGTCCAGGACAACGGCGAAGGGATCGCGCAGGAGCACCTGCCCCACATCTTCGAGCGTTTCTACCGGATCGACACGGCCAGGGCCCGGGCAACTGGTGGGACCGGACTCGGGCTCGCAATCGCCAAGGTGATCGCGGGGGATCACAATGCCGAGATCTCGGTCAAGAGTACGCCGGGCGTCGGCAGCACCTTCCGGGTGACATTCGCGGGCGCGGCATAGTAGAAAACGGCGAACCGGCGGCTGATCTTCACCCAGCCGCCGGTATCCGCGTCAGATTGGAGTCTGCTGGAATACGCTAGAGGACGTTGCGGATCAGCACCCAGCCGACCGCGCCAAGGCCGATCACGATGATGATCGGAATCGAGATTCCGGCCATCGACTCGCGGTCGAAACCCAGCCCGTAGATGCCCGACAACGCTTTGACCCGATTGATCAGCCCACCCATGCCGCAATCCATTCAGCAACGCAACCCGCCCGCAGCGGCCGGTTGCTCGAACTCCTCATGTCGCCGGACATGATAGCGCGATTAGACAAGTCGGGCGTTTCAGGAGCCTGATGACGGCAGGTTCCGCATGGCGGGAAAGAGGACAACGTCGCGCAGGGTCGGCTGGTCGGCCAGCAGCATCACCAGCCGGTCGATGCCGATACCGACTCCTCCCGTCGGAGGCATGCCGAACATGAGCGCGTTGATGAAGTCCATGTCGATCGGCATCGCCTCGTCATCTCCGGCCTCCCGGTCGGCCTGCTGATCGACGAAGCGGGCGTGCTGGTCAAGCGGATCGTTCAGCTCGGTGAATGCATTGCCGATCTCGCCGCCGCCGATGTACGGCTGAAATCGCTCGGCGTGGGTCGGATCCTCCGGCTTGCGCTTCGCCAGCGGCGAAAGCGGTACCGGGTAATCGGTTAGGAATGTCGGCTGGATCAACTTGGGCCGCACGAACTGCTTGAGCAGCTCGTCGACGACCCGGGGCCAGACTGTGCCCGTCTCAATGTCCGCCCCCGCCGCGCGCCCCGCGGCAATGAGGTCGGTGACGTCGGGGTGAGCGGCGTAGTCGATCCCACTCTCTGAGAGGATGGCCTCACGGAGCGTCATTCGCCGCCACGGCGGCGTGACGTCGATCTCGTGGTCCTGAAAGGTGAAGCGGTGGCCGCCGTGCACCTGCTCGGTGACGGACACGATCATCGCTTCGACCAGATCCATCATCGTGTAGTAGTCGCCGTAGGCCTCGTAAAACTCCAGCATCGTGAACTCGGGCGAGTGATTCCGGTCGATGCCCTCGTTCCGAAAATCCTTGCAGATCTCGTAGACGCGCTCAAAGCCACCGACAATCAGCCGCTTCAGGTAGAGCTCGTCGGCGATGCGCAGGTAAAAGGTCTGGCCAAGCGCGTTGTGGTAGGTCGTGAATGGGCGCGCCGCCGCGCCGCCGTAGAGCGGTTGCAGGGCGGGCGTCTCAACCTCGAGATAGTCCCGACTGTCGAGGAACCGCCGGATCGCCGTCACGGTGTGCGCCCGGATCTCGAAGACGCGGCGCACGTCCGGGTTCGAGAGCAGGTCAGCATATCGCTGGCG
Organism: uncultured Chloroflexia bacterium; assembly: GCA_963849635.1. Taxonomy (GTDB): domain Bacteria; phylum Chloroflexota; class Chloroflexia; order Thermomicrobiales; family UBA6265; genus CAVRUD01. The sequence goes on from CAWKIA010000025.1 coordinate 179,895, forward strand.
GTAGCGGGTCTCGACATCCTGCAAGCCGTGCCACTTCTCCGGCGGGGCATTGAGCGCCTTGCTCAGCATTCGGTACTGACTCACCCGGAGCGTTACTTCCTCCGTGCGGGTGCGGAAGAGCGTACCGGTCGCCTGGATGAAGTCGCCCAGGTCGACAAGCTTCGAGAAAGCCTCGAAGACTTCCTCGCCGAGATCGTTCTTGCGAAGGTAGAGCTGAAGGCGGCCGTGGCCATCCTCGATATGGGCAAACAGCGTCTTGCCCATATCGCGCAGGCTCATGACGCGACCGACGACAGTCACAATCTCCGGAGCATCGCCCACCAGACCGGACTCGACCGACTCGAAGTAGGCGATTGCGTCGGCCGTGGTGTGCGTCCGCTCCGTCCGGTGCGGATAGGGATCGACTCCCGCCTCCCGGAATCGATCCGCCTTCTCACGCCGGATCTCCTGGAGCTCAGTCAGGCTCAGGAGCTTGCTCGGAGCTTGAAGGTCGGCGAGGTGCTGCTCGAGCGTAGCCCGCTCCACGACTCCAGACGCGCTACCGCCCGAGTCCATCGAGATCGCCGGCACTTGTTGCTCATCTCCCGCGTCCTGCTCGTTGGAAGAGTGATTCACATCAAGACTCACTAGGCGATGCTGAGCACCGTGTAGACGATCTGGCCACCGGGTGTGGTCACGACCGCCGAATCACCAACCCGGCGGCCAACCAGGGAACTCCCGACGGGAGACTCGGTCGAGATCGTGCCGTCCATGGTATTGGCCTCTTCCGGCCGGACCAGGGTCCACGTCTCCTGCTCGCCGTCGTCCCCTCGCAGGGTGACGATCGAGCCAAGGCCGATCGTGTCATCGTTCGGGTCGCGCTGGATGATCTCGGCCCGGTCCATCAGGTGCTCGAGTTCCTGGAGGCGAGCCTCGGCCAGCACCAGGGACTCCTTGAGTTCTTCGTACTCGCCGTTGTCGGAGATATCGCCGTGCTCGTTGGCTTCGAGAATGCGGCTGCGAAGTTCAGGGAGCTTCTGGGTGTTAAGTGCCGCCAACTCTTCCTCGAGCCGAGCCTTTCCGGCGACCGTGAGTTGGATTCCGCGCTCCTTGACCATCGAAGGATCCTTTCCTGGGAGGACAGCGCACCGGGGTAAGACCGGAACGCTCGTCGGCATCCCGGTCTGCTGTAACGGTCGCAACCACAATGTGTTGCAAGCGTCGCGCCGCGTGACGGTGAATTCCGCAATTCCTGGCGCTGAAACGCTTAATTGAGAGAGAGCCGGTGGCAAACCGCCCCGACTCCCCTGGCGGGATCAGTATAGGACGCCCGTTCGGGCATGTACACCCAGCGACGATTTCCGGCGTTGACCCATTCGACCCCTGCCGGTTACAATTCGTTTGATGTCGCGAAGCGATATCGCTGAATGCGTGTGCCGGTCCAGCGTGGGTTTTATGACCTAACCGGACGCGCTTCGCCCTCGTGAAGGGACTCATCTTGGACGCTGGCAGTCCTAGCTTCGACAACTTAGTCGCGGTCTCGGACTAGCGGGCCAGGGTATCCACCGATTCGGTGTCACCCGCCCCGGATAGTCCGGGGCAATGAGCCGGAACGCCGTTCTCCACGGCGCCGGTCCATGAGGATGGTGACCCGATGCCGACGACCTCAAAGCGCTTCTACATCACCCGGGCGGATGACCATGCGGTCATCAAGAGCGTGCCTGTGCAAAAGTCTGTTTGCGCCGCGCCGCCGCGGGTGGACCTCGGCCTTTCCAATGATGTCCCGACGGTTCAGGCGGAATCCGCTGTCGATGTCGGACATCGGCCAGAATCCCGCGTCGCTGCCTTCTCCCACCGCGCGGCCGGACGATTCCATCGTCCCCACCTTCTCCACATCGGACGGTCGAGTCGCTAACGCCGGCCGTCTGAGAACGTAGGATGATCGACAGCCCTCCAGCATCGACTGAGAGTGGAGCGGATCTGCTTGCCGGGATTCGCGAGGCCGTAGCCGCGGGTGATGCCACCCGGGCGCGAGCCTGCGCGGCCAGGATGCTGGAAGACGATGCTCTGGCGCTGCTTGAAGACTTGAAGCCGCAAGAGTTGACCGTCCTGTTCTCCATCCTCGGTGATGAAGCCCTGGCCGACCTGCTTGCTCAGCTTGACGAGCACGATGCGGCCAGGATCCTGACCCGGATGACGGTCGCGCAAGTGGCCGACATTCTCGAAGAGGTCGATCCGGACGACGCGGCCGATATCCTCGACGAGGTCGATCCCGCCGTCGCCGAAACCTACCTGATCGAAATGGAGCCGGCCGAAGCGGCCGAGCTGCGGGAGCTGATGGCCTACCCGCCGGACACCGCCGGCGGCATCATGACCCCGGCCTTCGTCGCCATCGCCCCCGACCTGCGCGCCGATGAAACAGTCGATGCCTTGCGCAGGGTGGCCGAAGAGGCCGAGACCATCTCCTACGTCTACGTGGTCGACCCCGAGGAGCATCTCCTCGGGGTTCTCTCGCTCCATGCCCTTGTCCTGACCAGGCCGGAGACCCCGGTCCAGGACATCATGATTCGAGACGCGATTCGGGTCCAGGTCGATACCGACCAGGAAGCCGCCGCCCATCTCCTCATCGACCACGACCTGATGGCCCTGCCCGTCGTCGATGCCGACAACCGGCTGGTCGGCATCATCACGGCGGACGATGTCGCCGATGTCCTGGAAGAGGAGGCCACGGAAGACATCGCCCTGCTCGGTGGTTCCCAGCCGCTGGACGAGCCGTATCTGCGCGCCTCCCCGCTCCTGCTGTTTCGCAAGCGAATCGTCTGGTTGATCGTCCTCTTCTTCGGCCAGTTCGTGACGATCGCCGTGCTCCAGCACTACGAGACGGAGATCGAAACAATCGTGGTGCTGTCAGTCTTCATTCCGATTCTGATCGGCACGGGAGGCAACGTCGGCAGCCAAACGGTGACAACGCTCATCCGAGCGATGGCTGTCGACGACGTTCGCCCTCGTCATATCGTTCGGGTGGTGCGCAAGGAGATTGCAACCGGCCTGGCCCTCGGCACGGTCATGGCGGTTCTGATGTTCGCCCGGGGGCTGTTCGCCGCTGACGGCGGCTTCGATCTGGGCATCACCGTCGGACTCTCCGTCCTCGGGATCGTCGTCTGGTCGGCGACGGTCGCCTCGATCCTGCCGCTGATCCTGAGCAAACTCAAAATCGACCCAGCTGTGGTGTCGGCGCCGTTGATCACGTCTCTGGTCGATGGAACTGGTTTGATCATCTACATGACGTTAGCGCAGATATTCTTGCTTTAGGGGGTTAGGGTCCGCCGTCGTAGGGCCGCCATGACGGCCCCGGAGCGCGTTCAAAACTTCAGCATCGTTGACCCCTAGACACACCCTGTCTTCTTACGGATAATTCCCGGTCTGCCTGGTGCTGGATTAAGGGCACGTTGGCTGGCGAGGGAAGGATCCGATCCATGGGCAAAGGAAGCTGGTCTGCCCCGTCACGTCATCGCTCCAACGGCCGGTACAGGACCTCGCGGCCCGCGGCATCGATCGGCTGGGCGCCGCGCCAGGAGGCCGCCATCGGCGAATCCGTCGTCGCGGTGGTGGATCGCGATCGGCTGAGCGCCGTACTCGCCGCCCTCCACGGCTCCGGATACGGCCCGAATACCCGTGTTCTCGACGGCGCGCGAGGAGACCTCGCCGCCCAACTCGCCCGGGCAAATGTCCGGGTATCCGAGAGCGACCTGAATCTTGGTGATCGCCCATCGGAATCCGCGATCGTTCTCGTTCATGCCCCCGGCCGCGGAGAGCGCGTCCTCGCTCTCCTTGGCCCGCACGGCCCGCGCGACATTCACCTTGTCAATCGCCCTGCTCTCACGGTTCAGTCCGCGAGTTCCCCCGAGGCGACACCCATTCCGATGGACGAACCCGCGATTTCGGCCTCCTAGGACCTCTTTCCCTCGCTAGATCTGTTGCGACGCCGACCATGCTGGTCCGGTATTCGTTGGGATTTCACGCGCTTGACGCATTGAATACAGCGCCCTATGATCCGGAGCCGTTGACGACAAACGAATGAGCTGCACCTCTGCGCGGTGAATAGTCCTTGAACCCGAGAGGCGGACGACGTCACCGTTGCGGGCGCCTCCGGCAAGGTCGTCGCTGGCGACCAATCGCCGGGTGCTTCTTACGTCTGGGAGAAACCAGCTTGATCGGAGCGGAACTTCGACTCGGCCGCCTGTTCAGCGCAGAAAGCGGCCGCACCTTCATCACCGCGGTCGACCACGGTGTCACGCTTGGCGTGCCCCCTGGCGCCGAAGACGGGGTCGGCACCGTCAAGCGGGTGATCTCCTGCCAGCCGGATGCTGTCCTGATTGGACCGGGACTATTCGCGAAGACGCATGAGCAGTTTGCCTACCGCGGTGCTCCGGCGGTCCTGATCCGGGGTGACTTCATCGTCAACCACCCATTCATAGACGATCTGGGCGAACACTACCGTGTGACCGTGACGCCGGAGGAAGCCGTTGCCCTTGGCGCGGACGCAATAGTGATGTTCCTGATGGCGGGAGCCAAGCACGGCCAGCTCTTCGCCGACAACGTGGCGGCAATCGGGAAGGCGGCCCAGGCGGCCCACCGTGCCGGTCTACCGCTCATCGTCGAGTCTGTCCTATGGGGAACCCGGATCGAGAACACGAAGGACCCCGAGCGCATCGCATTCGCCAGCCGGATGGCCGTCGAACTCGGGGCAGACGCGATCAAGACGGAGTACACCGGTGATCCAGAGTCGATGAGACAGGTCATCGACGGCACCCCGGCGCCGGTTCTTGTCCTCGGTGGGGCGAAATCCAACGATCCCAATGCGGTTGTCGAGGCCACGCGCCAGGCCGTCGCGGTGGGCGCCAAAGGGGTCATCTACGGCCGCAACGTCTGGCAGGCGGAGGATCCCGCCGGCATGTCGGCTCGCCTGCGGGCGGTCATCCATGGTGAGACGTGAGACGTGAGACGTGAGACGTGAGAAAACCTTTCGTACTACTCACGTCTCACGTCTCGCGTCTCCGTACTGCGGGAGCTAGTCTCTGGCCTCCGTCTAGACGTGTGATCGCATGGGCGGTCGCCCGGAGGTCGCCGGCGATGGTGCCGGCACGATTCAAGGAGGAGACGTGCGGATGGCAGATCTCAGCATCCACGACCTGTATCGGGGCCTCCGGAGCGGCGAACTTTCACGGCGCGACTTCATACGGCGGGCAATGGCGCTCGGTATCTCCGCCGCGGCGATCGGGCACTTTCTGCGCGCCGCAAATGTTGCTCAGGCCCAGGATGCCTTAGCACCCCCGGTCGTCATGGAGCCGTGCTCCGGTGATGGCTGTCTCTGGGCCGGCAAGACGTTGACCGTGCAGAGCATCGACGACTCGGTCAAGATCCCGTGGGAAGAGGTCCGCGGCGAATTCGAAGCGGCCACCGGTGCGACGCTCAATCTTGTGCTCGATCCGATCGACCAGGCATTCCCTCGCCTGATCGAGGATGCGGCCAGCGGCACCAACACCTTCGATGCCGCCATGATCGGCATGTGGTGGCTAGGTGACCTCGTCGCCGGCGAGTTCGTCGTCCCCTATGACGACTACATCGCCGACACCAGCGGCAAGTTCCCACCGGTGAACTTCGAGGATGAACTTCCCGGCATGCGCGCCCTGCGCATGTACGACGACAAGAAGTACGTCGTCCCCTATGACGCCGACGGCCAGGTTCTGTACTACCGGCGCGACCTGCTCGATGACCAGGCCAACAAGGACGCCTTCCTGGCCGAGGTCGGCTACGAGCTCGCCCCCCCGCAGACCTGGGAGCAACTCCGCGACATCGCCAAGTGGTTCAATGGCAAGCCGCTCGGCGGCGATGCCGGTAACGGCCACGGCATCTCGATGCACCTCAAGGTCGGCGGTCAGGGCATGTTCCACTTCATGTCCCTTTCCGCCCCCTTCGTGATCGGCCCGGAGAATCCGAAGCTCTACTGGTTCGATCCCGACAACATGGAGCCGCTCGTCGAGAGCCAGGGCCACCAGCGAGCGATGGAGCTCTACCTGGAACTCGTCCAGTACGGCCCGGAGGCGATGCTCTCCTGGGCGCTGGGCGAGGCCTGGGACTACTTCCTCAAGGGCAACGCTGTCTTCACCTACTCCTGGGGCGACGTGGCTGCCCTGGCGGTGGAGCGCGACTCATTCGTCAAGGGCAAGGTTGGCACCGTTCCCCTGCCCGGCACGCTGGCATACACCAACCCGAAGACCGGTGAAGAGTACGTCGTCGAAACGCCGAATATCGTCGGCAACACGACCGGCGGCTCGTGGGCGGGCGTCATCCTGGCAGGTTCCGATGAGCCCGAGCTGGCCTACTATTTCCTCGCCCTGACCGCGACCGAACCGAAGCAGCGCTTCTACGCCGGCCGCGGCACGGACGGCGTCGATCCGGGCCGACTCTCCCAGATCCCGTCCAATCTGGTGCCAGAGGGCACGGGTGATATCAACGACTTCGTCAGCCAGGGTTGGGTCGCCCAAGACGCCGAGGAGTACGTCAAGGCGTACTACGACAACTACCAGAACCCGAACCAGTTGCCGTTCCTGCGCATCCCCGGTACGTTCGAGTACTGGACCTCGATGGACGACCAGCTCTCTGAGGCTGTCACCAGTAAGTCGACTCCGGCCGAGGCTCTGGCAGCGATGGCGGAGACCTTCCGCGAGATCAACGAGCGCCTCGGCGTTGAGCAGCAGCTCGAGATCTACAAGAAGTCGCTCGGGCTGTAGCCCGTCCGCAGGTCACACGATTCCAGTCTATTGGTGTTCGCTGAGCGAGGGCCGGACCAGTTCCGGCCCTCGTTTCCCATCAGAATCAGCGGCCACACGACCCTCACTGTGGAGGAGGCGCAATGGCGCAGCAGGAATTCGCCGGGCATGCGCCCATCGCACCCGTCCCGATGGAATCGACCGGCAGCCCCTCAATCGAAACGCATTTGGCACGGCGTGATTGGTCTGCCCGAATCGGCACCGTGCTGGTTCTGGCCCTTGGCGGTCTCTTTGCCTACACCCTGCCAGCGGTGTGGCTGGACGACGGCTCCTCGGTATCGATTCAGGATGCCAGCACCGCGATCACGTTCAAAAACGCCGGCTGGGTCATCACGCTCGGCTGGTTTGCGCTGGCACTGGCGATCATTGCCGCAATCGTCTTTCCCCGGACGGAACGACTGATCCAGGCGCTGGCGGTCAGTGGTGGCTCGATTGCGGCGATGTTCATCCCGTTCTACATCAATAATCACTTGACCGATGTGGACGAAACGGCGTCGTCGCTCGGTACCGGCCTGGTCCTGGCGTGGATCTGCTATGGGATCGCCGCCGTTCTCCCGTGGCTGGGGATCTATGGTTGGGACCGCGGCACCACATCGCTCAGACGAGACTGGTCGCGTTGGCTCTTCGTGCTACCTGCGGCATGCTGGCTCATCTTGCTGACGGTCTTTCCGCTCATCTATGCGTTTACCACCAGTCGTTATGTCTTCCGATATGGTCGAATCAGTCGCTACGTCGGCGGCGACAATTACAAGCGGTTGTTTGACACGGAATCGATCTGGTCAAATCTCGGATTAGCGGTTGTGGTCGCGGTGATCGCTGGTGGGGCGATCACCGCGGTGAGCCTCCTGGTGACGCTCGTCAGCAATCAGGAAGTGCGCCGGGCCGACGTCAGTCGCGCGCTGGGGTTATTCCCTCTGGCCGCCATCCCGGCGGCCATTATTTTCCTGACCCGTTCGATCCTGAATGACGACATCGGTGATCAACTCAATATCACGTATTTCTTCGTCGCCTGCGCCGTTTCCATCGAGATGGTCCTCGGCTTTTTGATCGCTCTCCTGATGAACCGTGAGCTGCGCGGGCGGGGACTGCTCCGGGCCGTGATCACGCTGCCCATCTTCGCTACGCCGATCGCTCTCGGCTATCTCGCCCGGGCGATTTTCTATGAGGAAGGTGGCCCAATCAACGACACCCTCGATACGTTCGGCATCTCCCCGCCATGGCTCTCCGATCCGGAATGGGCCCGAATCTCGACGATCTTGGTCGACGTCTGGCAGTGGACGCCGTTTGTCTTCATCATCGCCCTCGCCGGCCTGCAAGGGCTGCCGCAGGACATCGTTGAGGCCTCGGAGGTCGACGGGTCGAGCGGATGGCAGGTGCTGCGTTACGTCATCCTGCCCCTGATGGCGCCGATCCTTTGGCTGATCTTCCTCTTGCGAGCGATTGACGCCTTCAAGGTGCTCGAAAGCGTCTCCGGACTGACGCTGGGTGGTCCGGGCCGGGCAACGAAGTACTACAGCATCCTCAACTACGAGACCGCGCGGGAAAACCTGAGCTACGGGGATGCCGCCGCCCAGGCCTTCCTCCTGCTCTTCATAGTTATGGTGCTGGTATCTCTCGTTTGGGGTCGGATTCGCCACATCTACGACGTTGAGGGGGTCCGATCATGAGCCAGTCAACCCTGCCGCGCATCCAAGACCCAGGCGTAGCCATTCGACGCAATAAGGCCATTCGTCGTCGGATCACGTCGGTTCTGATCGCCGTGATCATGGCCGTGTTGCTCCTGTGGACCCTCTTCCCGTTCTACTGGGCGTTTATCAGCTCGATCAAGAATCCATCCGATAACTATGGCAACAAGTGGTTGCCATTCGTCTCATTCGAACCGACCCTGAAGCCTTGGCGAGATCTGTGGAGCATCCGCGAGATCAGAGAGTCGATGCTGAATAGCTCGATCGTGGCCGTTGGCGCGGCCACCGTCGCAGTGGTCTTAGGTGCGACCGCCGCCTACGGCATCGCCCGGTTCCGTTTCTTCCGACCCCAGAACGGAAGCCTGACCACATGGTTTCTCTCGCAGCGCGTTCTGCCACCAGTCGTCTTCGTCACACCCTACTTCTTGATCATGCGCGAGCTCAGCCTGACCAACACCGTCTGGGCGCTGATCCTCGTCAACGCGACCTTCAACCTGCCCTTCCCGGTCATCATCCTCACCCAGATGTTCCGCGAGGTCCCGCTGGAGCTGGAAGAGGCGGCTCAGGTCGATGGTGCCTCTCGCCTGAGCATCTTCCTCAAAATCGCAGTACCGCTTGTTTTGCCTGGCATCGTGGTGAGCTGGGTGCTCTGCCTGGCCTTCTCCTGGAACGAGTTTCTGTTCGGCTTTGCCATGACGATCGATAAGGCTCGCCCGGTGACCGTCTTCCTGGCCGGCGGCGACCAAACGAGGGGCGTCGACTTCCAGGCGATCGGCACGCGCATGCTCCTGGTGGCATCGGTCCCGCTGATCGCTGCCCTCGCCGTCCAGCGGTACATCGTGCGCGGGCTCTCGCTCGGAGCGGTCAAGGGGTGACCGGACCCGCCCGCCAGCAAGAGGCGTTGCTCCTGGGGATCGACGTCGGCTCGACGAACGTCAAGGCCGCAGTATTCGATCGGACTGGCAGCCAGGTCGCGCTTGGCAGCGCCCCGATGATGACCCATGTGCCACGGCCAGGCCGGGCGCACTACCTGCCCGAGGAGATCTGGCAGCAGGTGGTCCGGGCAGTGCGGACAGCTCTGGAGGACCTTTCGCTTACGCAACGCGCGGCAATCTCCGGCGTCTCAGTCGCAAGCATCGGCGAATCCGGAGTACCGCTGGACAAGCACGGCGAGCCGGTCCATGAGGTGATCGCCTGGTTCGATACCCGGACGCGACCACAGGTGGACTGGCTGACCCGGCGGTTCGGTCGCGATGACCTGTTTGACATCACCGGACTCTCCCTCCAGCCGATCTGGTCGCTCTGCAAACTGCTGTGGCTCAAGGAAGAGGCGCCCGATGCCTGGCGCAGGACCGCGCGTTGGCTGCATGTGGCCGACTACATCGCCTACCGGCTCTGCGGTGTACCGGCGACGGACTTCTCCCTGGCATCGCGCACTTGCGCACTCGATATCACCGCCCGGGTCTGGCACGAAGAGCATCCTCCGAGCGTGCGACGTCGATGTCGGAATCCTCGCGCCTCTCGTCGAAAGCGGGACCCGGCTCGATACAGTCACCTTGGAGGCGTCACAGGCGACCGGCCTGCCCACCTCGGCCGTGGTCTGCGCGGGTGGCCACGATCACGTCGTCGGCGCCCTTGGCGCGGGAGTGACCGCGCCGGGACAACTGCTCAACTCGCTGGGCACGGCCGAGGCGATGTTTCTGCCGCTGGATTCACCGATTCCCGATCCCCAGATGGGCATCGATGGCTATGCCCAGGGATGCCACGTCGTGCCCGATACCTACTACGTCTTCGCCAGCCAGTACACGTCCGGGGCGTCGATTACCTGGTTTACCGAAGTCTTCGGGGACAACCTACCGATCGACGCATTGGTCGCCGAAGCGGCGGAGATCCCACCGGGCAGCTATGGGGTGTCGTTCCTGCCCCACCTGCGGTTGGCCAATCCTCCGTACGATGACCCTCGCTCGCGCGGTGCGTTCGTTGGGTTGCACACCGATACCGGGCGCGGCGCCCTGTTCCGGGCGGTGCTGGAGGGTCTGGCGCTGGAGTCCCGTCAGTCACTTCAGGGTCTGGAGCGGTATGGTGGCGTGACGATGCCCAAACACGCAATCGCGATCGGCGGCAGCAGCCGCAACCAACTGCTCATGCAGATCAAGGCGTCGTCGCTCGGGTTGCCATTTGTGATCTCCGACATCTCGGAGGCGACCGCGTTGGGGGCCGCCATGCTCGGCGGGATCGGCGCCAGGGTGTACCGCGACACGGCTGACGCCGTATCGACTGTCGCCGTCGCGGGCCACCGAGATCGAACCCCAACCAAGGGAGGCGCGGATCTACGATCGCCTATACTCCGGGGTCTTTCGTCAGCTCTACCCGGCGATACGCGGCCTGAGTCATGCAATCGACGACTTCCTGACCGACTCAGCAGAGGCTCAGGAGCCCACCACCGATCGAGAGGCAGAGTGACTTCCCCGCCCCAGCTCGTTGGCATCGACCTCGGAACGTCGTCGGTCAAGGTGGTCGTCGTTGATCCATCCGGGGTGGTAACAGGCTCTTCGTCAGCGCATTACCCCATCCTCCGACCCGAGCCGCTCTTCGCGGAGCAGGAGCCCGGCGCCTGGTGGCAGGCGACGGTCACGGCAACTCGCGCCGCGCTTGAGGCCGCTGGCCGCCCGGCCGTCGCCGCGATCGGGGTCACCGGCCAGATGCATGGCACCGTGCTCCTGGGCGAGGAGGACGAACCAGTTTGCCCCGCGATCATCTGGGCCGACGGCCGTAGCGCCAGCGCGGCCAAGCAGCTTACCGAAGAGATCGGCGCAGCGCGGCTGATCGAGCTGGCCGGCAGCCCGGTGGCGCCCGGATTTCAAGCGGCCACGCTGCGCTGGCTTCGGACGCACCGGCCCGACCTGCTCGATCGAACACGACGAGTGACGACGCCGGGCGGCTACATCCGATTCCAACTCACCGGTCAGCACTCGATCGATCCGAGCGATGCGTCAGGCACCCTGCTGTTCGACGTTCGCCGGCGGGAATGGGCCGCCGAGATCGTGAACTCGACGGGAGTCAGCCAGGACGCACTCCCGGATGTGTTCCCATCGTCGGGATTCGCCGGGGTTCTGACCGCGCGTGCTGGAGAGGCATTGGGGATCCCGCCTGGAACCCCAGTGGCCACTGGCGGCGCCGATGCGGCCTGCGCCGCCCTTGGTTGCGGCGTGGTTGATTCAGATTCACTGCTCTTGACATTCAGTACCGGCGCGCAGGTATTGCTGCCGCGCTATGAGGTCGCTACCGACCACCTTGGACGGCTCCACACCTTCTGCTCCGTATTGGAGCCGGGAGCGGCGAGCCCAGGCTGGTACACGATGGGCGCCACCCTCACGGCCGGGATGGCGCTCACCTGGCTATCAGAGCAGATCTTTCAAGCTCCAATCGTCCGCGGAGACGACAGCCGAGATGGTCGCCGCTGCCGAGGACGTTCCGCCCGGAAGTCGGGGGCTCATCTTCTTGCCGTACCTCATCGGGGAGCGGACCCCACATATGGACCCCAGCGCGCGAGGCGTCTTCCTCGGACTCTCCGCCGCCCATGGCCGCGCCGAGTTGGTCCGCGCCACGATCGAGGGGATCGCGTTCGCCGCCTACGACGCTTATCTCGCCCTGCGGTCGCTCGGTGGCGCACCGGAGCGGATCTACCTGGCAGGCGGCGGCGCCCGATTCCGCATCTGGCGGCAGGCAGTCGCAGACCTATTCGGGTTACCTGTCGTCGCCCTGGAAGGCGAAGACCACACGGCGATTGGAGCTGCGATCCTGGCCGGAGCCGCGGCCGGCCTGCACGATCCGATTGTCGCGGCCAGGGCGTGGCGAACGGAAGCCGGGACGACGATGCCAATCGACGGCAACCGTGCGCTCTACCAGGATCTGTTCGGCATCTTTCAGCGGACGTACCAGTCGTTACAAGCGGATATGGGGTTTCTGGCGGATTTGGCAAGCAACGGTTGACCACGCCTTCTTGTCGCTCGTGCCGTTAGCCCCGGGCACCAAGAACGCGGTCGCCCGACGTCCGATCACTCCACGCTTGCTAGCGCCTCGGCCACAAGCCGCTCCCGCTCTCTATCTGCCGACTCGATCCTCCGTTGCAGCGCCGCGAGCCAGGAATCGTGGGTGGAAAGCAACTCCTCCTCACGCCCGAGGTATTCCCTGGTCCGCGCCGGCGAAGGGGTGCCGGTACTGGTGCGGCGCTCCAGGAATCTTCGCGGCGCAAGGTAGCGACTGATGGCCTCGAACTCAACCGCGAGTTCCCGTCCGATCACCATGAGCGCGGCCGCGTCGATCATCTGGGTGTTGATGCCGCTGGCTTCGATCTCGTCGGCGATGGCACGGTTGACCGCCATCGCCGCGATGTTGGCGGCCGAGACCGGGTCGAGCCCTTCCGTCTCCATCAGGAAGATGGACAGGTCGCTGGTGGTCGTGTGCCCCTTGCCAGCGACGTTCGCCAGGTATGCTCGGTTGACTTCGAGCCCGGTTGTCAGCAGATCGTTGGTTTCGCTCATCACCGCCGTCGCCATTCGCACCGCGGAGACCGCTGCCAAGGCGATGGCGTCGAGCGTCTGTCCAGGTGGTTCGTAGCCGAGGGCTGCCGCCGCCCGTTCACACGCCGTTGCGCTCGCGGCGGCCGATTCGGCATTCGCGATGAGCCGGTCCAGGCCGGTGGGATTGACGAACTGAGGTAATCCTGGTTCGCGGACCGTCCAGGCATCTGTCAACTGGAAACTTGCCGGATTGGTTCGCAGCCACTCGCCGAGTTCAGCCCACGAAGCGGCGCACCGGATGAACGACGGCGGCGGCCGCCTGGCCGATTGCGACGATGTGATCGACGGCAATGACCGCATCGAAAGTGTTGTCGGCGGGTCCATTGAAACCGAGCAGATCAGCCGTTCGCTCGCGCTCGATCGGCAGGCTGGTCCCGGCCATGGCCACCGACCCTAGGGGGCACTTGTTCATCTCTTCGAGGGAGAGTTGCAGGCTGCCCGCCGCTCGCCCCAATGGGGCGATCAGGCCGCCCAGGTAGTGACCCAGGGTCGTTGCCTGGGCCGGACGGCCCGCCACCATTGCTGGCATCGTCGTGGCGGCGTGCTGTCCCGCCAGATCGATCACCGTCCGCCGGAGTTCGGATAGCGAGCGGGCCAGGGTGATGGATTCGCGCCGCAGGCCTAGCCGGACCAGCGTCGCCGTCGTGTCGAAGCGGCTGCGCGCCACTGATACGGTCCCGACCACGCCCGCGGGTGTCAAGGCATCAACCCGTTCATCGAAGCGAGCAACGAGGTCGGCGAGGCTGCCAAATGTGCCGGAAAGTGGGTTGCGCGATACACCGTCGAGCGCCGTGAGCAATGCCGCCAGCACGGCATCGTCGATGATGCCCACATCCTGGAGCATGATCACGTGAGCAGTTGCGATCTCACCGAGATCTCGCCAGGGATCGGGCAACGAACCTGGCATCGTTATGGATTCACTCATGGATAACCGCTAGTCCTCCGACTCGGTCGAGGGCTGCGGACCGCGGAGAAAAGTGGGTTCGAGATAGGCGGGATGGGGATAACTGTAGAACCCCTTTCCGGTCTTCTCACCAAGTTCACCGGCGGCGATCTTGGTACCCAGGATGGGAGAGACCCGGTCGGTCGGGTCTTTTGTTACCGCCACGTAGGAGGCCTCGATGTCGGAGACGACATCCAGCCCAACCATGTCCATGATTCCGAACGGCCCGCTGGCGGTGCCGAAAAAGCCCATCCAGAGCCGATCGACGTCCTCGGGCGAGGCATGCCCCTCATCGACGACCCGCAGCGACTCCCGCTTCACCGCCCGCCAGACGCGGTTGATGATGAAGCCCATGCTTTCGCCCTGAACCACCGCGGTGATCAACCCCAGGGAGCGGCCGAAGTCGACCGCCAGGTCGATCACCATCTGATCGGTGTGGCCACAGCTCATCACTTCCAGCATCTCGCGCTGCCGGATGGGCGAGAAGAAGTGCATGTTGACCAGGCGCTGGGGACGGGTGACAGCCTCCACCAGCCTGCCCGAAGGCAATGACGACGAGTTCGTGGCCAGGATCGCGTCCGGTGCCAGCCGATCGAGTTCGGCGAAGACCGTCAATTTGGTTGGCAAATGCTCACGGACCGCCTCGATCACGAGGTCTGCCCCGGCTACCGCATCCTCCAGGGATGTCGCCGTTCGGACGCGGCCAATCAAGCCGGGGACATCCCACTCCTTTCCGGTCTCGGCCAGAAACTGCGGTAGCTCATCGCGCATCTTGCCCAGGGCCCTCTCGACGGCCCCATCCATCGCGTCGTAGAGGGCCACGTTCCGGCCGCTGTTGGCGGTCCGGGCCGCGATCTGCCACCCCATCGTGCCGGCGCCGATGACGGCGACTCGTGTGATGGCGGAGCTTATTCCGGCGTCAGTCATTCGTATCTCCCCTGCTCGTTCCGGCAGAAATCCGTCTGCTCGGTAGTCTGCCACGACAGGCATCTCCCGTCTGTCGTGTTCAACTGTTCTCTTCCCCGATTCCTGGAAATCCCTCTGCTATGATCGCCCTCCTATCAAGGATCTCGGGAGAGGACAACGTACATGGCTGGCCAGTTGCTGTTGGGTGTCGACATCGGGACCTACAGCGCCAAGGGCGTTGTCTGCACGCCCGGCGGCGAGGTTCTGGCTACGCATACCGTCGAGCACGAACTCATCGTTCCCCGCCCCGGCTGGGCCGAGCATGACCCCGAGGTCGTCTGGTGGGGCGGATTCGTCACAATCTGCCGGGAACTGCTGTCGGGGAAGTTCAGCGGTGAGGACATCGGCGCCGTCGCGGTCAGCGGCATCGGCGCCTGCCTGCTGCCGGTGGACATCAACGGCAATCCGCTGCGGTCCGGCGATCCTCTACGGCATTGATACCCGGGCAACCGAGGAGATCGCCCTCCTGAACGACCGCTACGGCGAGGACGCGCTGTTCGACCTGGGCGGGATGGCCCTTACCGCGCAGGCGATCGGGCCAAAAATTCTCTGGCTCCGCCGCAACGAGCCCGAAATCTGGGCAAGAACCCATAAGCTCCATTCTGCCGCCGGCTTCCTCGTTCTCCGCCTAACCGGCGAGCACGTGATGGACCGGCACACCGCCTCCTACTACAACCCGCTCGTTGACCTCCGAAGGTTGGAATGGGACGAGCGGTTCATGGAGCCGATCACGGAGCGAGAAAAGCTGCCCCGGCTGCTGTGGTCCAGTGAGATCGCTGGCGAAGTGACAAGGTCGGCGGCGGAGATCACGGGATTGCGCCCAGGAACGCCGGTTACGGCCGGTACGATCGACGCGGCGGCCGAGGCGATCAGCGTCGGGGTGATCAACCCCGGTGACATGATGTGCATGTACGGCACGACGATGTTCTTCATCAACGTCACCGATCGGCCGGTGCCCGATCCGCGCATGTGGGCCACGGGCTTTCTGTTGCCGGGCCTGTTCGACATCGCCGGCGGACTTTCAACCACAGGCGCGCTGACCCGCTGGTTCCGCGACAACCTTGCCCCGCTCGAGATGGCAACCCAGGCCGCGGGAGGTGCAAACGCCTACGCCAGTCTGGCCGCTCAGGCCGAGTCGATTTCGCCTGGCTCGGACGGGCTCGTTTGCCTGCCCTTCTTTAGCGGTGAGCGCACGCCAATCAACGACCCTCTCGCCCGGGGCATGTTCGCCGGCCTCGACCTGACGCATACCCGGGCGCACCTGTATCGCTCCGTGCTGGAAGGGACCGCCTTCGGCGTGCGCCACAACCTGGAAGTGATGGCCGCGATGGGCGCCGCGCCAAAGCGACTGGTCGCGGTCGGCGGCGGCGCGAAAAACCGACTGTGGCTCCAGATCGTTTCGGATGCCGGCAATGTCCCTCAGGTGATCCCGGAGCGAACGATCGGCGCCGCCTATGGCGACGCCTTTCTCGCCGGTCTGGGCAGCGGCATCATTCCCAACCTCGATGCCTTAGAACGGGACTGGGTCTCGATCGCTGAGATCCTGGAACCGCGGCCGGAGATCACCGCGGCATACCTGCCCTACATCGAGATATCCCGGGCACTGTACGAGCAGACGAAGGACCAGATGCACACGCTCGCCCATCTCGGACAGCGACCACGGTCGCCTGCCGGAGCTGGTTAAGCAGCCTCCCTGCCCAGGATTACGGAGATGCCGGCCGCGCGAGATATATTTTGGCTTGCCAGTGTGCCTCTGAGGGCATTGCCTTTGACCGCGCCGCGGTGTAGGGTGGTGGATGGAATGCACAATCAGGTCCAAGGTCGTTGGGCCAGTGGAGGGGACAATCTGATGGATCTCGACGAGCAGATGCAGACAACCGGCCTGAACCGGCGGCGCCTCCTGCGAGGATTGGCCGCGGCGGGGTTCGCGGTTCCCGCGCTCGCCACGTTGCGAGTCGCCGCGCAGGACTCCGGCAGCGATTCGACTGGCGGCGACGCCACCGAGGACGTGACCGGTGGTGACAACACCGGCGGCACCGGTACCGGCGGCTCTGGTGGCGCCGGCGGTTCAACCGGCGGCAGTGGCACCGGCGGCGACGCGTCCGGCGGCGGCGCCACGACCGGCAATACCTCCGGCGGCAACACCGCTGGCGGCGGTCATCAGGCCGGCAGCGGCGGCAGCGCCACCGGCGGCGATAGCTACGCCGGCGCCGGCATCGGCGGCGATGCCGGCACGGCAACCGGCGGCGACGCGACCGGTGGTGTCGGCGGAACCGGTGGCGTTGGTGGCTCCGGTGGTAACTCGTCGAGCGGTAGCGCCTCCGGTAGCGCCGGCGGCGGCTCCTCCAGCGGCAGCGAGACTGTCGGCGGTGGCGCAACCAGCGTCTCGGCCGCGGGCGACGGAACCGAAACCCCATCGAATGCCAGCAACGCGCCGGGCTCCGGCGTGGTACCGGATTCCGGTTTCAGTATCGGTGGCAACACGACGACCGTAACGGCAGCCGGTGGCGCCGGGGGCAGCGTCTCCGTGCCGACCCCGGGCGGCCTATTCAGTGCATCCGGCGGTTCCTCCCTAAGCGAACTCGTTTCCGCCGCGACAGGCGGCGACACCGGTACCGGCGTGATCACCCGATCCAACATCTTCTCTGGATCGTCACGCCGTTCCTACTGGAACCGCCGCCGTTAGGTCCAATCGCCCCAACGCACACGAGCACGAGGCCCTCCCACCAGGGAAGGCTTCGTGCTGCGTGAAGTCAGCCAGCGTCAACGTATTATTCGTTAACGGCTGGCGTATTGACAGCGCCCCCCACCTGCCCTAGGCTGGTTGGCGTCGGTCATCTTGATTTCACGGAGCATCGAATGCCTCAAGCCTTCTGCCCAATCAATCGCTCTACGCGAATGCGGGCCCTGCTTGGGGAGAAGTGCGTCCGAACGACGAGATGGAGAATGCCTCGCTAGGTCAGACAGGCATCAAATCCATCGATCGTCGGACGCTCCCCAGGCACCACGCCTGGGGTTTTTTGTTGCCGCTTCGCCCCTCCGCCACGCTTGCAAGGTCTGACCCGAAGGCGATCGGTGGAGATCTGATATCGAATCCCGCGGCGCGTCGTACTCCGGCGTGCCAGCTTGCGGACAAGGAGAGGACGCGATGCTATCTGAGTTTGCGCTCGAACTCGACCGAGTCGAAAAGCGCTTCAAGAAGAAGAAGAACGAGTACGTCAACGCGCTCAACTCGATCTCGCTCACAGTCCGTCGCGGTGAGGTCGTGGGCATCCTCGGTCCGAACGGCAGCGGTAAGAGCACGCTGGTGCGGATCATCTCGACCCTGATCCTGCCCGACGCGGGCGATGTCCGCGTCTTCGGCGTCGACGCCGTTGCCCACCCCAAGGTCGTGCAACGCTCGATGAACCGGGTCAGCGTCGAGGCGAGCTTCTTCAAAAAGCTCTCCGCGATCGAGAACCTGCTCTACGGTGCCATGCTCTACGGCGTCACCAATTCTGAGGCCCGTCCCAAGATCAAGGCGATCTTGGAGAGCATCGGATTCGACTACAGCCGCGCCAACGAGCCGATGGAGCACCTCTCCCGCGGCATGCAGCAGAAGATCGCCCTCGCCCGGGCGCTGCTGACGTCGCCGATGCTAATGCTCCTGGATGAGCCGACGACCGGCCTCGATCCCCGCTCGAAGAAGGATGTCCAGGGATTTATCAACGCGATCCGCGATCAGCACAATGCCTCGATCCTCCTCTGCACCCACGACATGGGCGAGGCCGAAGAGCTGTGCGACCGCGTCGGGATCATGATGAACGGCAACATCATCGAGATGGATACGGCCTTCAACCTGAAGCGTCGCTACCAGTCCGATGGTCATCTGCCCAGCCTGGAAGAGGTCTTTATGGCAGCGACCGGCTCCTCCCTGGAGGAGGCCGATGACCGCGTTCTCCGTGAAGAAGAGAAAGTAGGGGTGAGCTGATGCAACTTGCGCCAACACCGCCCGCGGGCGGCCTGGCGACCTCGACCAAGGCGCGGTGGCTGACCGAGCTCATCGCAGCCTGGGGCTATGCCCAACGGAACTACTACCTGACCAAGCGCTACTTCTGGTGGGAGCTGGTCTGGCTGGCCTACACGATTGCCAACGCGATGAGCATTGGCTTCATCGGCGCGGGCGCTGCCCAGGTCGCCACCAATGGGAACCAGGTCGATACGGCCAAACTGACCACGTTCCTGCTGATCGGCGCGCTCCTATGGAGCTACCTCTCGATGCTCTTTGACATTCTGTCGGAGACGGTGAGTTGGGAGCGCTGGGAGGGGACGATCGAGTACACCTTCATGGCTCCGGCCAGCCGCGCGACCCACCTGCTCGGCACGAGCGTCTACGCGGTCGCCTACGGTATCGCGCGGACCGTGATCATGCTCGGCGTGATCTCGCTATTCTTCGACCTCGAACTGAAGAACGCCAACTACATCGGCGCCTTCTCGATTCTGGCGATCTGCTCGATCTCCCTGGTCGGCTTCGGCATGGTGGCGGCGGTCATGCCACTGCTCTCGCCGGAGAAGGGCCAGCAGGTGACGTTCATCTTTGGCTCATTCCTGCTGCTCGTCTCGGGGGTCTACTACAGCATCGACGTCCTACCGGGGTGGATGCAGGTACTGGCGCGGATCTCGCCGGTCTACTACGCCTTGCGCGGGATGCGGGCGACCCTGACTGAGGGCGCCAGCTTCTCCTCGCGCTGGAACGACATCTGGCCACTCCTGATCATGGGCTCGGTCTGCATTCCCCTCGGCGTCTGGATCTTCCAGCTCGGCGAAAACTTCGCCAAGCGAACGGGCCGCCTGAAGCGCAGCGGTTAGTCACGCGGGACCGGACGGCAGCGTGCCGTCCGGCCCACGGTTCAGATCAGTCTCTATGCGAACGCGGCGCTCGGCACCTCGCCGAGCGCCGCGATCTCGTCGTCGGAGTGGCCCGCTTCGCGAAGCGGTTGGACGATGTCAGTGCGCAGATCCGGGACATAGCAGGCAATCAGCGCGGTTGCGTTGTCCGGAACGATGGTGAATTCACCCAATGCCGCCGGAATGATGCATGACTCAGCCTGACCCAACGTTGTCACGCCGCCGTTGAAGGCGATGCTGACCATCGGACCGAGGTTGGATAACGTCAGGCATTTACCGATTGGGGCTGTATGCCGATACGGAGCGACCAGCGACCAACGCTCAAGAGCGAAGTGCGGGCCAGCTGCGCCGACGGAAAACCGGTTTCCATTCTCGGCATGATTGGTCTTCTTCAATCCACCGTTTGGCTTCGGCAGATAGTCCGACTTCAGTTCCGCCAGGGTGGACGCGATGTTCTGATCCCACTCGTCGTCCGGCAGGCGGTTGCCCGCTAGATCGGTCGGCATGACGGATTGGTTCAGATCCGAGGTCTGCTGGATCTCAAAAATCAGCGTGTCTGGTCCGAACGAATGCAAGATGCCTCCCGGTACGTAGACGGTATCGCCGGAATGGATCGGATAACGCGGCATCACCCGATCGTAGTCTTGCGCCTTGAATGCTGCAGTCAACTCCTCTGGTGTCACGCCTGACTTGATGCCTGCCAAAATCGTTGCATCGTCCGCGCACCAGAGGATATGCCAGGCTTCGGTCTTTCCGTGGGGAGCATCGTGCAATCGACGGGCAGTCTCATCGTCGGCATGCAGATGGACCGGGAGCATATGGGAGGCGTCGAGGAACTTAGCGAGCAACGGAAAATGAAGTCCGCTTCCACCAACTCCAACCACCTCTTCTGGATGCGCCCGGATCAACTCATGAAGATGATGCCCAGCATGTGGACCCTCAACGATCGTCCCTGACGTGTGCGCGTAGTCGCTGATCTCCCAGGTCTCGGCCACGATCCCTTCGGGCGTACCTCGTTTACCGAGCATCTCGGGGATGAGTCTGGCGCCGAAGGCGTAGTTTCGGACGTGGTACGTCACCTTGATCGGCTGCCAGTTCACCGCCTCACCCACCGCGTTTCCCCTTTTTCACCGGCGCACCCTGGCGCCGCTCCCGCTAGAATGCCGGATCTTCGGACTTCGAGCTGACCTGCCATCGCTGAGGCGGCAGGGAGTGATTCTAGTGGAGTGGCGCGATGCAGCGCAGGGTCGTGTTAGGCGTCGACTCCGGCACCCAATCTACCAAGGTTGTGGCGTTGGACATCGACCGCATGGAGATCGCCGGCGAAGGACGTGCTTCCCACACCGGAGGCACGACCCAACACCCGCACGAGTGGTGGGATGCCCTCGTCGCAGCCGTTCGTGCGGCGGTCAGACCGGAGATGGAAGTCGCGGCGATTTCTGTTGGCGGGCAGCAGCACGGCCTCGTCACGCTCGACCGTAGCGGAGAGATCGTGCGGCCCGCATCGTTGTGGAACAATGTCGACGCCGCCCCGGACGCCGAGCGGCTGAACGAGATGGCGGATTTTGCCAGCGAGGTAGGCTCCCGCCTGGTGGCCTCGTTCACGATCGCCAAGCTCGCCCACCTTGCCCGCATCGATCCCAAAGCCATGGAGCGGACGGCGTCAGTTTGTCTGCCCCATGACTGGCTGACCTACCGCCTTACAGGCGAACTTGCTACCGACCGCGGCGATGCCTCTGGATCCGGCTGGTGGTCACCGGCGACCGGTGAAGTCCGACGGGATCTCCTGGCGCTCGCGGTCGGTCCGGAGAAAGCGGAGACGCTCAACGTCCCTTCGGTATGCAGTCCGGATCAACCTGCCGGCTTGCTGACCCCCACGGCCGCCGACAGCACTCAACCTGCCGGCGGGCATTCCGGTCGGTCCGGGAACCGGCGATAACATGGCCGCCGCGTTAGGCATCGGCGCGACTGATGCCGAACTTGTCATCAGCCTGGGGACGAGCGGCACCGCCTATGCCGTCAGCAACCATCCAACATGCGATCCCTCTGGGGCGGTCTGCGGCTTCGCCGACGCGACCGGGCGCTTCCTGCCTCTGGCCTGCATGATCAACTGCACCCGGGTCGTCGATATCATCGCCCGGATGTTCGGGATCGATCCGCGTACGACTCTCGACCGGCTCGAAGGCATCGAACCTGGAGCTGGAGGCCTGGTCATGCTCCCTTACCTTGGGGGCGAGCGCACGCCGAATCTACCCAACGCAACCGGATCACTCCTTGGCCTGACCGAATCCAATGCGGCGCCGGACCTCGTCGTCCGGGCTGCCCTGGACGGAGTCGCGGCGGGACTCGCCTATTGCCAGGAGGCACTCGCCGATCTGGGAGTTCGCAAAGATCGGGTAACGCTCGTGGGTGGCGGCAGTGCCCACCCAACCTGGCAACAGGCGATCGCCGACGCCACCGGCCTGCCGGTAACGGTCCGCGGCGGCGGAGAGCACGCCGCCAGGGGAGCCGCCATTCAGGCGGCGGCAATTGCTCAGGGGGTCGCTGTCCGGGATCTGGCTGAATCATCACGACCGGGCGTATTGGCCGAGCGCGAACCACGGCCCGAAATGCGCGCATCGTTCCGTCTCGATGAGAGGCGCGAACTGATTGCCGAACTGGCGGGACGCTAACGCGATTCGCAAGATGACCAACATTGCGCCTGCCGCCCGGGGCTCACGGCCCGGGCGACCCCTAAATGTTTCCCCACATCCGACGGAAAACGCGGCGGCCCTCGCATTTCCGCGAAGGCCGCCGCGTCTCGTTATTGTTTCTGAACCTACGCGACCATCGGCGCTTCGGTCAGGTTCGCGTTAAAGGTCAGCTTGCCGTCGATTGAGTCGACGGTGACGACCTCGTCCTCGTGGAGCTGGCCGTTGAGCAGGCGCAACGCGAGCGGGTCCAGGACTTCCTTCTGGATCAGGCGCTTCAGCGGACGGGCGCCGTAGACCGGGTCGTAGCCCACGGGTCGCCAGCCAATCGCGGGCGGCGGGCGTCAGGATCAGGTTGATCCGGCGGCTCGCCAGCCGCTTGGAGACCGTATCGAGCTGGATCTGGACGATCTGCCCGATCTGGTCCCGGGACAGCGCCGTAAAGACGATCACTTCGTCGATCCGGTTCAGGAACTCCGGGCGGAAGTTGGCCCGGAGTGCCTCCATCACCTTGAGCCGGGCCTCGTCGTGCTGCGCCGGGCTGATGCCGGTGATCGCGGCCGAACCAAGGTTGCTGGTCATGATGATGACCGTGTTCTTGAAGTCGACCGTCCGGCCCTGACCGTCGGTGAGCCGGCCATCGTCCAGGATCTGGAGCAGGACGTTGAAGACATCCGGGTGGGCCTTCTCGATCTCGTCGAAGAGGATCACGCTGTAGGGACGGCGGCGAACCGCCTCGGAGAGCTGACCGCCTTCCTCGTAGCCGACGTAGCCCGGGGGCGCGCCGATCAGGCGGCTGACGGCGTGCTTCTCCATGTACTCCGACATGTCGATCCGGATCATCGCCTGATCACTGTCGAACAGGAATTCCGCCAGCGCCCGGGCCAGCTCTGTCTTGCCGACGCCCGTCGGGCCGAGGAAGATGAAGCTGCCCAATGGCCGATTCGGGTCTTGCAGACCGGCCCGCGAGCGCCGGACCGCGTTGGCAACCGCGGAGATGGCCTCGTCCTGACCGACGACCCGGAGGTGCAGCCGCTCTTCCATCTTGAGCAGCTTCTCGATCTCACCTTCGAGCAGGTTGGTTACCGGGATGCCGGTCCAGCGGCTGACGACCTCGGCGATATCCTCGGCGTCGACCTCCTCTTTGAGGAGCTTGCCATTGGCCTGGAGCTGATCGAAGGTGGCTTCCGCCTCCTTCAACAGGCGGCCCTGCTCGACGAGCTTGCCGTACTGCAGTTCGGCAGCCTTGTTCAGATCGTAGGCGCGTTGCGCCTGCTCGATCTCGACGCGCGTCTGCTCCATCGCGTCGCGCAGTTCGGAGATGGCCTGGATCGCCTGGCGCTCCTGCTCCCAGCGGGAGCGAAGGGCGTTGCGCGATTCCTGGAGGTCGGCCAGCTCCTTCTCCAATACCTTGAGGCGCTCAGCGGAGGCCGTGTCCTTCTCCTTCTTCAGGGCTTCGCGCTCGATCTCGAGCTGCATGATCCGGCGCTCGGCCTCGTCCAATTCGACCGGCATCGAGGTGATCTCCATCCGGAGTCGCGCCGCCGCCTCATCGACCAGGTCGATCGCCTTGTCGGGCAGGAACCGGTCGGAGATGTAGCGATCGGAGAGGACCGCCGCACCGACCAGGGCGGCGTCCTGGATGCGGACCTTGTGGTGGACCTCGTACCGCTCGCGCAGACCGCGCAGGATCGAGATCGTGTCCTCGACGCTCGGCTCGCCGACGAGGATCGGCTGGAACCGGCGCTCCAGGGCGGCATCCTTCTCGATGTACTTGCGGTACTCGTTCAGGGTTGTCGCGCCGATGGCATGGAGTTCGCCCCGGGCAAGCATCGGCTTGAGCATGTTGGAGGCGTCCATCGCCCCCTCGGCCGCGCCGGCGCCCACGACGGTATGCAGCTCGTCGATGAAGAGAATCACCTGGCCGTCAGCATCCTGAACTTCCTTCAGGACTGCCTTGAGGCGCTCTTCGAACTCTCCGCGGAACTTGGCGCCGGCGATCATCGAGCCCAGGTCGAGTGCGACGATGCGCTTGTCCTTCAGGCCCTCCGGCACATCGCCACGGACGATCCGCTGGGCGAGACCCTCGGCGATCGCCGTCTTGCCGACACCGGGCTCGCCGATCAGGACCGGGTTGTTCTTGGTGCGGCGCGACAGGACCTGGATCACCCGCCGGATCTCTTCGTCGCGGCCGATGACCGGATCGAGCTTGCCGTCGCGGGCGTACGCGGTCAGGTCGCGGCCGTACTTCTCCAGCGACTGGTACTTCGACTCCGGGTTGGGATCGGTGATCCGCTGGCTGCCCCGAATCTGATTGAGGGCGGCGAAGACCTTGTCGCGGGTCACACCGTGCCGGCCAAGCAGTTTTGCCGCCGGAGTGCCCTCGGCATCCATGACGCCGATCGAGAAGGTGCTCGGTGCTGACGTACTCGTCACCGAACTGCTTCGCCGAATTTTCGGCGGTCTGCAGCACCTTGCGGAAGTTGGCCCCGATGGACGGCTCCGCCGAATACTGCAAGCGGGGAGCGCGCTCCACCTCAGCGGCCGCTTCGGTCAGGATCCGGCTCGGATCAACGCCGATCTTGAGGAGGGCCTGGGGCACAACGCCGTCGGCCTGCTCCAGCAACGCCACCAGCAACGCCTCGCTCTCCAGCTGGGCGAGACCGCGTTCCTGGGTCATCCGCTGGGCGGAGACGATGGCCTCCTGGGCTTTCTCGGTAAATCGTTGGTTTGATGCCATCTTGAGTCACCACCTTCCGGACTCAGTGCCGGAGAGCGTTCGCGCCCGTGAGCGCGTGCGTCAAAGCACCGCCGCGATCACTCGCGAGCGGGCCATATCGTCGAACGTCGTGGTTGGAAGCTAGCCAGCTAGTCGAACGATTGGGCGGATGAACCGACCCCGGCCGCTCGCTCGGAGCGGCCCCGGCGAACCTCGGCTTCGTCAACGAAGCCAAGCATCGCCAGCAGTCGCTCCATCTCGCGGCTCATTTCGATGCCGGCGTCGGTATCAGGTTGGGTACCGTTTTCGGTGTGACCGCCGGACGCCAGCCTGGATCGAACGTCGCGCAGCCGGTGCGTGAGTTCAAGCGCGAGTTGCACGCCGGCCAGGTTGAGCCCACGCTCTTCGACCAGATACTTCACCTGGCGAAGCCGCTCGATATCCCGATCGGAATAGAGCCTTAGATTTCCCGTCGTGCGCGACGGCGCGATCAGACCCTCACGCTCGTACTTCCGCAGCGTTTGGGGATGCATCTCGACCAACCGGGCCGCGACGCTGATCACGAACAGTGGTTCGCTGTACCGCGCAGGCATGCGCTCGCCTCCCATGACTAACTGTAGCGAAGTATAAACATTGATACGATTCGTGTCAACATACATCCGTCACACTAAGCCGCAAACAAGCGTCCACCATCGACCGTTCAGGTCGGATAGGATTGCCACAGCGTGGCGCCGAGCGATGCAGGAGGGCCGGGTCGATGCTCATCTACGCCCATCGGGGCTCGTCGGGAACCGAACCAGAAAATACGATCCGCGCGTTCCGCCAGGCTATTGCCGACGGCGCAGGCGGGGTGGAACTCGATGTTCACCTGAGCAGCGACGGCGTACCGGTCGTGATCCACGACCGGGATGTCTCCCGCACAACCAACGGCCGGGGCAACATCGACGAACTCAATCTAGGCACGATCAAGGGCCTCGACGCCGGCAATGGCGAGCGGGTCCCCACGTTGACTGAGGTGTTACATCTGGTCGCGGGCAAGCTCAAGCTCTATGTAGAGGTCAAGCAGGCCGGAATCGCGCAAACGGTCATTGACGTCCTTGAGGGATATCCCCATGCGGAATGGCTGATCGCCTCGTTTGATCTCGATACCTTGCGGCAGGCCCGCTCAATCTCAGCTACCGCCGAACTCTGGCCGATTTCCGTCATGCTGACGGATGAGGTACTCACCTGCGCCACCGAGGTCCGGGCAACGGCAGTGTCGTTGCATTCGATCGGGGCAACGGCGGACGTCGCCGAGCAGCTTTCGGCGGCCGGACTCGGGATGGCGGTTTGGACGATCAACGATGTCGCCGAGGCGAACCGAGTTCGGCAACTAGGCGCGGTCGGGCTATGCACAGATGTCCCAGCGACGATCGTGCCGGCTCTGTCGCTGTAGAGAGGCAGGAGCGGGACGGGGCCGACCGGGACTGGCGGCGTGGGCAGCCCCTCCAAGGCGTTCCGGGGTTTTATACGCCACCCCAGCACTTTCGTTCGTCGGCTCTATCCTCATCGATTTCGCCCCGCGCAGGTCGACCCAGATGCGTCCGCTCGTCTCGCTGACGCGGGCGACGACGCCGTCGCACGAGGCACAGCGAACGACGGCGCCCATCGCCATGCCGTAGACGGGATGGGCGCCGAGCATGCCTTCGGCGCCGCATCCGGCGCAGATGATCCAGGCCGTAGTCAGGTCGAACCGAAAGCAATCCGCGAGCAGCCCGGCGGCCGCATTGCCATCCAGGCGTTGGGAATCGTCGGCGCGTGGGTCTGTACTCGCCACGTCATTACCCTCCAGTCGGACCGAACCGCTCGGTGCGGACGCGGTCGGCTGCAAATCCCATCCCCACCAGGAGCGTCGCGGCGCCCTCGACGAGAGGGGTCGGTCCACAGACGTAGGCAATTGCGCGATCGGACGGCGATCCAATCACTTCGCTCAGCATCGCTTGGTCGATCCGGCGGCGGTAACCGGTCCAACCGGCCGGCTGACCGCGGGTCAGGGTGTAGACAACTTGGCGATTGCCTTCGGCGGCGAGCCGATCCAATTCATCCCGAAAGATGACATCGTCCGCGGTGCGGGCGGAATAGAGCAATGTCGCCGGGATGCTGCTACCCTGGGCGGCGTGGTGGCGTAACATCGCCATGAGCGGCGCGACGCCGGAGCCGCCGGCAATCAGGTAGAGCGGGCCGCCGTCGGCGACCGTCCAGGTGAAGTACCCGCCGATCGGGCCACGCAACTCGAGCGGGTCGCCGACCCGGAGTTCGCTGGCCAGATATGGGGAGACTTCGCCGTCGTCCAGGCGCTCGACGGTGATCGCGATCCGCTCGCCGTCTTCGGGTGACGAGGAGATCGAGTAGGAGCGCTGGGCCTGGTAGCCATCCTCGGCGGTGAGGCGGACATCGACGTGCTGCCCGGCGCGATGCCCCGGCCAGCCTGGGACGGCGAGGACGATGCTCGTCGTCCGCGCGGTCTCGTGGATGATGTCGACAGCCTCGGCGACGCGCCAGTTCAGTCGCCCCAGTACCGTTGTTCCTGCCATGGGTCACCGTAGTTGTGGTAGCCGAGCGACTCCCAGAAACCGGGTTCGTCGTCGCTGCGGAGCTCAAGGCCGCGGACCCACTTTGCGCTTTTCCAGAAATAGAGGTGTGGCACCAGCAGGCGCGCCGGTCCTCCATGTTTGGGTTCGAGCGGTTCGCCGTCGAAGATATGGACGACCCAGGCTTTGCCGCCGGTGACATCTTCTAGCGGGATGTTCGTCGTGTAGCCGCCGTCGGAGTAGGCGACGATGTAGTCGCCCGAGGTCTCCACGCCCTCCAGGAGCGTATCGACCGAGACGCCCGTCCAGGTCGTGTCGAGCTTGGACCACTTGGTGACGCAGTGGATATCGACCGTAAAGGTTTCACTGGGGAGGGCGTTGAACTCTTCCCAGGTCCAGCGCTTTGCCTGTTCGACCTCACCGGTAATGGCAAAACTCCAGTTGTCGAGGTTCACCTTGGGAGTCGGACCGGCCGAGAGCACCGGAAAGTCGGTCGTCAGGTACTGTCCGGGTGGCAGACGGCCGCTGACATCCGGCTGCTGCCTCCGGCCACGGAACCCACGCGAGATGATTCCGCCCATGTGGATTTCTCCTCGTGCTGGAAAGCGGAACTATACATGCCCGTTCATATCACGAATCGGTCCGGTCCACACGGGCAGGCGATTGAGGGCGCGAAAGACGAGCGTGCCATGGTAGGTGAGCTCTTCATCGCTGAGGGTCAAGACTCGGGAACCGGTCCAGCAGGGATCGCAAGGCGATCTCCCCTTCGAGGCGGGCAAGCGGTGCGCCAACGCAGAAGTGGATGCCGTAGCCAAAGGCCATGTGCCGATTGTCGGCTCGGGCCAGATCGAGCGTATCGGGGCTGGCAAACCGGTCGGGGTCGCGATTGGCGGCGCCCAGCCAGATGTCGACGAATGTTCCCGCCTCGACCTCCAGGTCGCCGAGGAGCATCTGCTCCTTGGTCAACCGGGTGGTGACCTGTACCGGGCTGTCGAAGCGCAGCAGCTCGTCGATCGCGGACCGTGGGTTGAGCGAATCTGATGTGAACACGGCCATCGCGGCCGGGTCGCGGAACAACGCGAGGAGGCCGTTGCCGATCAGATTGGTCGTCGTTTCGTGTCCTGCCACCAGGACAAGGACGCAGGTAGCCAGCATCTCGTCCTCAGAGAGGACGTTCCCCTGCTCCTCGGCAGCGATCAACCCCGAGATCAGGTCGTCACGTGGCTCGATGCGGCGCCGGGCGATGACGTCGCGGAAGTAATCGTTTAGCTCGAGGATGCCGGCATTGGCCGCTTCGCGCACGCCGGGGATGTCGCCGCTGCCGCCGAGAAACGCGGCGAACGCGTCCGACAGGGCCTTGAGTTTGACTCGATCCTCGCCGGGAACACCGAGCAACTCCAGGATGACCAGAACCGGTAAGCGGATACGCCAGCGACTCCATCACGTCGAAGCTCGTCCCGGCCCTGGAGGGGGGCCAGGAGATCATCGACGATCATCTGAATCCGGGGCCGGAGGCTGTCCACGACCCGAGGGGTAAAGGCCTTGTTGACCAGACCGCGCAACCGGGTGTGATCGGGCGGATCGGCAAAGAGCATCATGTTGCGCTGCGATTGGGCCAGAGGGAGCGAACGCTTCCTTCTCCTCTGGCTCCAGCCAGGAGAAGAAGTTGTCCGACCGGGCCGCGATCAGGCGGGCGTCACGAAGCGCGGCCGAGACGTCGTCATACGCAAACAGGCCCACGGTTCCGGCGGTCTCATCACGAATGACCGGCCCCAAATCGCGCAATGTCCGGTAGGTGGGGTACGGATCGCGAAAGTATTCGGCGGTCCGAAGCATGCTGCCGATATCGACGGTGGATGTGCTCTGGTTCATTGCGTTCAACTCGGGTGATGTGATCGATCTGGAAAGACTGAGCGGGAGACAGTTCGCTTCGAACCGTCCCCCGCCGTCATTGTGCATCAGGTCGAAGTCGGGGATTTTAGCCGGCGGCCTTCTCAAGGGCCCGCCGGGTAGCGACACCTACCAGGTGAGCCCGGTATTCAGCGGAAGCGTAGTGGTCGCCGTTGATCTCAAGGCCATCGGCGGCGACGGCGGCCGCGGCGCCGATACCGTCCGCATCGAGCTTTTTGCCAGCCAAGGCATTCTCGGCGGCGGTCGCCCGCGTTGCCTTGGTCGTGCAGCCAGTGACGGCGATCCGGGCGGAGGAGACAGTGCCATCGCCACCGACGGTGACCGCGACAGCGACGCCGACGACGGCGTAGCCGGAGGCAGGGTGCTCCATCTTCTCGTATGCGGCCTTGACGCTCCCTTGCTTCGGGACGTGAACCTCGGTGATGACTTCCTCCGGGTTAAGCGAGGTCGTCAGGAGGTCGACGAAGAGATCATCGGCGGCGATCGTCCGCTCACCGGAGCCGCCGACTGCCTTGACCGACCCGTTCAAGACCAGGAAGACGGCAGTCAGGTCGGCGGCGGGATCCGAGTGGGCAAGCGAGCCACCCAGGGTTCCTCGCGCGCGGACCTGCATGTCACCGACGACGGCCGCCGACGACGCCAGCAGCGGCACCGCCGACGCTAGCTCGGCAGAGTTCTGGAGCTGGCGGTAGGTCGTCATCGCACCGATCACGACGTTGTCGCCGCTGACATTGACGCCTGTCAGGCCCGGCACTCGGCCCAGATCGACCAGCGCACTCGGCGCGGCCAGGCGCATTTTCATCGCCGGGAGCAGGGAATGCCCTCCTGCGATCAGTTTGGCATCTGGGTCGGCTGCCAGGAGGGCGACCGCTTCCTGTACGCTGCCGGGACGGTGGTAGGCGAATTGACCTGGGAACACGGCATCTCTCCTCTAGCGAATCGGTGACGGTCGGGTGTTCGTTCGTTAGTCGGCGGCCATCGGCGTGGCTTGATTGGCGGAGCGTAGCGCTTGCCAGACACGCTCCGGGGTCAGGGGCATATCGATGTGGCGGATGCCAAGATGGGAGACAGCGTCGATGACCGCGTTGGCGACGGCCGGGGTCGAGGCGATGGTGCCAGCTTCGCCCGCGCCCTTGACGCCCATCGGGTTGGTCGGCGACGGCGTCACGGTGCGGTCGAGTTCGTAGACCGGGACCATGTGCGCCTTCGGAATGGCGTAGTCGCTCATCGTGCCGGTGAGAAGCTGGCCATTGTCATCGTAGACGGCACCTTCGTACAGCGCCTGGGCCAGGCCCTGGGCGATGCCGCCGTGGATCTGGCCGTCGACGATCAGCGGGTTGACCACGTTGCCGACGTCATCGACCGCGACGTAGCGGATGAGCTCGACTGTACCCGTATCCTGGTCGACCTCGACAACGCAGATGTGGGTGCCGAAGGGGAAGGTGCAGTTGGGCGGATCGTAGTAGGTCGTCTCGTCGAGGAATGGCTCCATACCCTCGGGCAGGTCGTAGGCAACGTGGGAGGCCAGAGCGATCTCGCCGATGGTCTTCTGGCTGGCCGGGCTGCCCTTGACGTAGGCCTTGCCGTCCTCCCAGACGATGTCATCCGCGGCAGCCTCGAGCATGTGGGCGGCGAGGAGCTTGGCCTTCTCCTTGACCTTCGCCACGCTCTTGTAGATGGCGGTGCCACCGACCGCCATTGAGCGGCTGCCGTAGGAGCCGAAGCCGAACGGCGTGCCGAGCGTATCGGAATGCTTGATCTGGATGTCGTCGTAGGGCACGCCGAGCTCGTCGGCAACGAGCTGGGCGAAGGTCGTCTCGTGGCCCTGGCCGTGGGGCAGGCTGCCGGTCGTCACGACGACCTTGCCGGTGAGGTGGACCTTGACGTTGGCGCTTTCCCAGAGGCCGGCGCCCCAGCCTTCGCCGGGGAGACCGATCCACTTCGACGGCGCGACGCCGCAGACCTCGACGTAGGTCGAGAGGCCGACGCCAAGCAGCTTCTTCGCCCCGTCCGAGCGGCGCTTCGCCTGATCGGCCTTGAGATCCTCGTAGCCGACGATCTGGAGCGCCTTGTCGAGAGCGGGCTCGTAGTTGCCGCTGTCGTAGGGCAGCATGCCGATGCCGGTGTCGAACGGGAAGTCGGCCGGCTGGATGAAGTTGCGGCGGCGAACGTCGGCCGGATCGACGCCGGTGGCGTCGGCGACCAGGTCGCAGACCCGCTCGATGACGAAGGCCGCTTCCGGCCGGCCGGCGCCGCGGTAGGCATCGACCATCGCGGTGTTGGTGTAGGTGCCGACGACATCGACGCGGATGTTCGGGATCTTGTAGCAGCCCGCGATCATCCGGCCGTAGAGCGTCGTCGGGATACCGGCGGCGATGGTGGAGAAGTAGGCGCCGATGTTGGCCCAGGTCTTCACCTTCAGCGCGGTGATCTTGCCGTCCTTGGTGGCGCCGATTTCGACGTCGGTGATGTGGTCGCGGCCGTGGGTGGTGGTCAGGTAGTTCTCCGACCGATCCTCGACGAATTTGACGGGGCGACCGCCGAGCTTCTTCGACAGGGCGAGCACCAGAGCCATGTCGTAGTAGAGGAAGATCTTGCAGCCGAAGCCGCCGCCGACATCCGGGGAGATGACCCGAATGTTCTGTTCTGGCACGCCCAGCACGAACGCCGCCAGCAGCAGCCGGTGGACGTGCGGCGCCTGGGAGGTGGCCCAAAGCGTGTACTGATCGGTGCCCGGATCCCAGGAGCCGATCGACCCGCTGGTCTCCATCGGGGTCGGAATCAGGCGCTGGTTGATCAGGTGCTGCTCGAGCCGGACCTCGGAGGAGGCCAGAGCGGCGTCGACCTCAGCGGTCTCCTTGCCGCAGGACCATTCGAGGACGATGTTGTTCGGCGCGTTCTCGTGGAGTTGCGGCGCGCCGGGCTCGGTCGCCTTCTTGGCGTCGACGACGGCGGGTAGCTCCTCGTACTGGACGTCGATCGCTTCGAGGGCATCGACGGCCTGCTCGAGGCGCTTTGCCACCACGACGGCGATGCCGTCGCCGACCTGGTGGACCTCGCCGACCTGGAGCACGCGGGGAGTGTTGACGTTGTTCTGGACCTTGGCCGCCTGCCACGCCGCCGGCAGGGGGTTGACGTCCATGAAGTCGTCGCCGGTGAAGACGCCGATCACGCCGGGCATGGATTTCGCCCGGCTGGTGTCGATGCTCAAGATATTGGCGTGGGCGTATGGTGACCGCAGGATGGCCGCGTGGGTCATGCCCGCGAGCTTGACGTCATCGAGGAAGTTCCCGTTGCCTGAGATCAGCCGCGGGTCCTCTCGCCGTTTCAATGCCTGGCCGACCATCTTCCGCGGCTTTTCAACCGCATCGAGGGCTTCGCTCATCCATGACCTCCCACGACGGCGTGGAACGAGACGTGAGACGTGAGACGCGAGACGTGAGTACTTCGTCGTTGCTCCCGTCTCACGTCTCACGTCTCACGACTTCGTCGCCATCTTGTTGGCGGCGTACTGGACGGACTTGACGATGTTCTGGTAGCCGGTGCAGCGGCAGAGGTTGCCTTCGAGGCCGTGGCGGATCTCGGCTTCGGTCGGGTTCGGGTTGTCATTGAGGAGGGCGACCGAGGCCATGATCATGCCGGGGGTGCAGTAGCCGCACTGGAGGCCGTGCATCTCCCAGAAGCCTTCCTGGACGGGGTGGAACTGGCCGTCCTGGGCCAGGCCCTCGATGGTCAGGACCTCGCCGCCGTCGGCCTGGACCGCGAGGACGGTGCAGCTCTTGACGCTCTCGCCGTTGAGGTGGACGACGCAGGCGCCGCACTGGCTGGTGTCGCAGCCGACGTGGGTGCCGGTGAGACCGAGGGTATCGCGCAGGAAGTGGACGAGCAGGAGCCGGGGCTCGACTTCGGCCGAGTGGGCCGTACCGTTGACCGTAACGTTGATGGCAACCTTCGCGGGAGCTTCCGCCATGCTTCCTGCCTCTCCTTCTGGTGCGCACCAGCGC
Organism: uncultured Chloroflexia bacterium; assembly: GCA_963849635.1. Lineage (GTDB taxonomy): Bacteria > Chloroflexota > Chloroflexia > Thermomicrobiales > UBA6265 > CAVRUD01. The sequence goes on from CAWKIA010000025.1 coordinate 213,665, forward strand.
GCGGGGCGTCAACCGATACCGAATGGCCGTAGGAACAACTGCATGATCTTACCGCAACAGCAGAGGGTGTAAAGGAAGCGCGGTCGAAGAACGTTACTCAGTTATTGACTAATTACATTCTGACTCGGAGAGTTGAAGGGGAGGATGCAGCCGTGGATTGGCCGATGAAGTCTGTGGAGGTATCCGGCGACGGGGTGAGTTCGCCAAGCCCCCTTCCCCCCGTTCCTCCATAGCGCAGCAGGGGAAGGGGGAATCCTGCCGGGCGAGTATCGGACTTCGTCATTCCCCACCCCGGCGTCATCCTGAGCGTGCGAAGGATCTTGGCGCGTCAGCGCCTTCGTGCTCGTTGGGGAAGACGGGCATCACGTATTCCGAGTGGCGTCGGGGTCGGCGGCAAAGGCCGCAGAGCGGCCAGGATCCTTCGCTCCGCTCAGGATGACGATGGTGGCGGGGCGCCTTCCCAGCGTTGGGCAGTCGATGGCCTAGTGGGGCTGCCGTGGCATGGTGCGCTGCGACCTGCGAGGCGGGAACCTCCGGGAGCGGGGCGACCGGGCGCGCTACAACCTGCGAGGAGGGCCCTCCGGGAGCGAACTGGCGGGGACTGGATGATGGCTGCTGTCCGAGCCGGACGGTTTGATGCGCTGCCCGGGCCCGTGCCCTAGCCGGGTGTGCCGCTTGCCTGAGTGCGGGATCAGACTTCCTCCCCGCCGGATTCTTCTGAGTGTGGTTTGGGACGTATTGATCGTGTGACGAGTCCATCGAAGTGGAGCACTAGTCGGCGATCAGTTGCTCCAAGAAATGCGTGATCGTGGCGACCTTGGGCCCACGCTGCTTTGCCACGGTTTCAATTGCAAGAGCGTCGTCCCGGCCAATTCCACGGAGACGAGCAATCTCGAGCGTGTCAGCGAGTTCAGGGTGGCGAAACACGAAGTCGGCGGTGAGTCCCTCAATTTGAATTCCAACAGGGGATCCGGTCGACTCGTCCATTCGCACGAACACGGTGTCGAATGGGTCGTCAATAAGGAAGCTCGTAGCCCGGCGAGGACGCTCGAAAAGTGAAACAAGCATGGTGTCACTCGGACTGTCGTAGACAAACTCAACCTCTGCCGGCTTCTCAGTAACGGCGTCCAAAATGCTTTGGAGTTGCGACTAGTTGATGTGGTTCACCATAGATGTCGTTCCCGGAGGTCGACTTCGTCAACCACAAACTCGGAATCAGATTGGCCCATGTCGCCAAGGCGTTCCGCAGCACGGTATAAGCGCCGCGAAAATGCAGTGAAACCCGTCGCGGGATCACGAGTGGAGCATTGTATTCTCGGTGCTATAGTGTCGCCGACCCGATAAACAGTTAGTGGCCTGGGACCAGACCACGTCGCAGGTCGGAGAGTCTGGTGCGTAATCCCTTTGCGGCCCGGTTGGCAACTTCGGGAGTCGCCAAGCTTTCGGCTGTGCCTGCCGCTCAGGCGATTCCTGGCGTTGAGGCCGAGCGCGGTGACGGCATGTTCGCCGCACTGCGGCGGTATCCGACCTACCGCAAGTTGTGGGTCGGGATGCTGTGTGCCTCGCTCGGGCAGTGGATGCAGAATGTTGCCCTGGCGTGGATTGCGCTCGATCTGACCGATTCGGAGTTTTTCGTCGGGCTCGTCGGGTTCATGGCGGGGCTGCCGTTCCTGGTGGTGTCGATTCCGGCGGGGGTGCTGGTCGATCGGATGGATCGGCGGAAGCTGCTGCTCATCTGTCAGGTGCTGGCGACGGTGCTGGCGGTGACTGTGGCGACGGTGGTTATCCTCGGCCTCGTGGAGCCGTGGCAGCTGCTGATCGCGGCGTTCCTCAATGGCTCGTTGCAGGCAACGATGACACCGACTCAGCAGTCGATCATGCCGGCGCTGGTCGAGCGGAAGGACCTGACCAACGCGATTGCGCTCAACAGCGCGGGGATGAATATCACCCGCGCGGGGGGGCCATTCATCGCGGGGGCGTTCATCGGGTTTGCCGGGGCTGGCTCCGCGTTTGTCCTGCAGGCGATTGCGCTGGTCGTTTCGTTCTTCTTGATTGTCCGGATTCCATCTGCCGGCTCATATGCCGCGGCGAGCGGCGGGTGGGGTCAAGAGCGCGTTCGAGGGGATCCGGCTGATCGCTCAGCGCGAGGATCTGCGCGCGCTTTTCCTGCTGGCGTGCATCCCGACATTCTTCGTCTTCCCGTACATCCAGTTCCTGTCGATCTTTGCCCGCGACATCCTCGAGATCGGCGCTGCCGGCATGGGCCTCTTGATGGGGGCGTCCGGGCTGGGGGCGGTCACCGGTTCGCTGCTCATGGCGAAGCGCCAGGACACGGCCGGGGCGGGGCGGCTCAATGTCATCTTGACCGTGATCTATGGGGCGTTTGTCGTCGGGATTGCGCTGTCGCCGTGGGTGTGGCTCTCGCTGCCGCTGCTCTTCGTAGCTGGGGCAGTTGGCGCGATGTATATGAGCTCGAACAACGCGCTGATCCAGCTCCGCATCTCGGATGAGGTGCGGGGTCGAGTGATGGCCGCCTATCTGCTCACGTTCGGGTTGATGCCGCTGGGCGCGATGCCGATGGGGATCGTGGCCAATCTTTTCAGCACGCAGGCGGCGGTGGCCGGCGGGGCGATCACGTCGTCCGTGCTGGCGGCGATTGTCGGGTTCCGCTCGCAGGCGCTGCGCAACATCTAAGAAACCACCTCGCCCGTGACCGCCACGGATTCGCTACGCCCGTTCGGATCCGTGAGCAGTTCGGTGATGATCCGGACCGTCTCCTGGCGGAGGGCACCGTTGAGCGATGCGGAGTAGCGGCTGATATCGCGCAAAAGTGGAGTCAGATTGGTGACCGGAGGCTGGATCGGCCCGAACTCGGCGCGCAGTTTGGCGCGGTACCAGCTGCCGATCCGGCGGCGCACTTTGTTCATCGAAGGCGCCTCGCCGCCGTTGTTGACGGCCAGCCGGTTGATCAACTCTCGCAACTCGCGGTTGATAATCGGCAGGCCAGCCACCTGCTCCACCTGAATGCGCTGGTTGCGCACGCTCTGGACCTCGAGATCCCAGTTCTGGATTAGCTCCCAGGCGGAGCGTGCTCCGACGCTGCGGGCGACAACGTGCTCGCGGACGGCCTCTTCGTCCATCAGGCGCGTGTCGGCATAGGTGAGCAGGGGCCCGGTCGCGTCCATCCAGCAGCCACCGGCGGCCCGTGCGAGGCGGAAGTAATAGAGCGCGGCCAGGAGGCTGTCGTCGATCGATACCGGCAGGCGGTCGATAGCGGCCAAGGGCGCCATAATCGATGCGCCCGCGACTGGTGCAAAGAACTCAGCTCCGCTCGCTGGAAACATCTCAACCTGATCGGCGCGAACCGTGCTGCGCACGATCCCGTGCCGCTTGCGCAGCATGAGATGGGTCAGGGGAAAGTCGGGGCAAATGAACAGCCCATCGACGAGCAGCGGCTCGTGCAGATCGCCGAGCAGGTCTTCGATGAGCGGTCCGAGGGTGAGCAGTCCGGAGAGCACCTCGCTGCTGACCTGCTTCGCGCGGGCGGTCTCGACCGAGAACTTGGCATCGGCGGCCTGGAGGGTGTGCCGACCGTCGTGCTCGCCGATGATGAAGAAGTCGGGATTCTGCAGGGCCTGGCTGGCGGCGGTCGCGGCGATGGCCGGGGTGTCATCCAGGCGGACGACACGGTCGACTCTATGGGCCTCGAACGGCGCCGCGCGGTTGAGATTGGCGGGGACGCTCAGCGTCCGGCCGTGCCAACCGGCTACGTGCTCGGCGCAAAGGTCGGCCCAGCGGGCTCCGACGAGTCCGCTGGCGCCGCCCTTGTCGGCGAGACCCATGACAGTGCGGTCCAGCACAGCCTCGATGAGGCCGCCACCTGGCAACCGGGGCGCACGAATTGTTCCGTCGCGGCTGTCACCGGCTCGCCGGTGCTCGCGCTGGGACGCAGGCGGTATCTTGGAGACTTGAGGACGCAACTCGCTCTTTATCTGTTCCGACAACTCGATGTCCTGGCGATGGGCGGATGATCATTCTGCCTAAATCATACCAGGGAGGATTTCGACGACCAAAGCGAGCTGGTCCGTCGTGCTAGACTCGCAGGCGCGGTTTTTCCCAACTCGGCGATGCTGTTACGCCAACGGCTCCAAACAGGTGGATCAGCTCAGGAGTGCCCACGCTCGCGATGCCTATTCGCCCGTTTCAACAACAAGCGCCGTCGCCGCTCGATGGCCACATCCATACCTTTCTCGACTTTCTCGACACGCTGCCGGCTGGATTCGCGCCCGCGACCTCATCGGACGTGACCGCCGCCGCGGATGCCTGCAATGTCTCCACGCCTTTTATCGAAGCCCTGTTCACCAGCGCCAGCACTCGGGGACTCGTCGAGCCGTTTCAGCCGCGGGGATCTCGTGGCCGGTACCGCTGGCGAGTCTCAGCCCGGGGAAGGCACTGGCGATCCGAAATTTTGTAGAGATCTTCATCTTTTTACCGCTCTTCGGAATGACTGGAGTTTGCCCGAGATGACCGCAACCGAGATCGATCGTCCCGCCGTCTTGAACGCGGCAGATCACTCGACCACGACCGCCGCCGAACTGGCGATTGCCACCCTCGAAGCACACGGCGTGGAAACGGTCTTCGGGGTCCCGGGCGTGCACACGCTGGCGTTCTACGACGCTCTTCATCATTCCGCGATTACCCATGTCCTGGCCCGGCATGAACAGGGGGCGGGCTTCATGGCGGATGGCTATGCCCGTGCCAGCGGGCGGCCAGGCGTCGCAGTGATCATCACTGGGCCGGGGATCACGAACGTCGCCACTCCAGTCGGCGAGGCCTATTCGGATTCGTCTCCCGTCTTCATCCTCTCCTCGAACGTCGAGCGGGCGTACGTCGACGACATGCGCGGCAGCCTCCACGACCTCAAAGACCAGCTCGGGGTGATGGCGGCCGTTACACAATGGAACACGCGAGTGACGGATCCGAATCGGATCTCGGCCGCGATCGCGGAGGCAATGCATCGCCTCGGCACCGGCCGGCCGCTGCCGGTCCACGTCGAGGTCCCAATGGATGTCCTAGATGAGCCGGTTGCGGCAACGGAGCCAACGGTCGGGCGGCGGCCGGCGGCGCTACGGCCCGACCCCGACAAGCTACGCGAGGCGGCCAATCGTCTTGCTTTGGCGAAGCGGCCGGTCATCTATTGTGGCGGCGGGGCCGTGACATCGTCGGCGACCGAGGACATCCTCGAGATGGCCGAGCGGCTGGGCGCCCCGGTCGTGACAAGCATCATGGGCAAGGGCAGCGTCCCGGAAGACCATCCCAACGTGCTCGGCTGCCTGTGGGGTCCCGGCAACACGGTCGACGCGATGATGAAGGAGGCCGATTGCCTGCTGGTGATCGGCTCGAAGCTCGGCGTCCAGGCAACTTCGACGTTCCGGTTGCCAATTCCGGACGAGTTGATCCGGATCGATGTTGACGCCCGCGAGCTGACCTTGAACGCCAAGCCGACACTGCCGATTCTCGGTGATGCTCGATTGGCCGCCGAAGGGATCGCCTCGTTACTGGCTGGCAATGAGGTCCGCAACCCGGGCTTTGGCGTGGAGCGCATCGGTGAGGTCCGGGAGGCCACCCGGCGGGAGTCATGGGGGGCAGACCGTCTGCCGTATGTCGAGGCCCTGCGCGCCGCCGTTCCTCGGGATGGTGTCGTGACCTTCGACATGACGATGATGAGCTACGTGTCTTGCGGCCTCTTCCCGGTGTACGAGCCGCGCACCTTCATGTTTCCGTCAGGCTACGGCACGCTAGGGTTCGCGGTGCCGGCGGCGTTGGGGGCCAAGATCGCCCGGCCGGACGCGCCGGTGGTGGCGGTCTGCGGTGACGGCGGCTTCCAATACACGATGGAGGAGGTCGGCACCGCGGTCCAGCACCGGATCGGCGTCCCGATCGTGATCTTCAACGACTCCACCTACTCGGCAGTGAAGGACGAGCAGGGCCGCTCTCGCGGGGGCCGGTACATCGGAGTCGATCTGGTGAACCCGGATTACGTCAAGCTCGCCGCCGCGTATGGCATCGAAGGAGTCCGTGCTGAGTCGCCTGAGGCAGATGACGGCGGCGATCGTCGCGGCGTTCGACCGCGACCTGCCGACGATCATCGACGTGCCGATTGAGCCGTGGGTGTAGAGCACTCGGCAGGGTTAACGGCTCTTTACCGAGTTAGCCGATCTCTCCGGCACTGTCGCGGGGGTTGATGTTTTGGTTCAAGCGGAACAGGTTAGTCGGATCATATTTCTGCTTCAGCGCGGCGAGCCGTCCGTAGTTCTGGCCCAGCGCCGATCGCACGAAGTGGGGATCCTCCCCGAGTCCGGGAAGTTCATGTTCGACTTGCCGGTGCCGAAGCGCTCCATGGCGGCGAAGAAGTCGCGCGCCCAGGCGACATTCCGCTCACTCTCCTCGGGTGTCGCCCAGTTGGCCAGGATCTCGAGGAGGAAGGGGGCATTGCGGTCGCCGGCCGCGGTCGCGTCCGGAGCGACCCGACCGAGCGCCCCGCCGAGCGCCCAGGAGCCTACCATCGACAGCTGCGAGGGCCGGCGCTCCACCCAGGACCCGATTTCCTCCACAACCTCGTCGCCGAAGCCGGCAAGGTAGAGCGATTTCCAGTAGTAACGCAGTTCGCCCTTTGGAAAGAAGGGATCAAAGATCTGCTGGAGCGCCGTGTACGGTAACGTCGTGGATAGATCCAGGAGCGGCGTGCCCAGTTGGCGTAGCGGTCTGAGATGGGTCTCTCCCTCATCCGGGGGACCGGCGTAGACCGCGCCAAGGATGAGCCCGGTGCGGCCGTGTAACTCCTCCGGAAATCCGGGGACCGCCGGGATCGTCCACCACGTTGGCGCGACGTTGATCTCGTCCGGGGCCCTACCGATGTATTCGCGAAATCCGGCAATAATCGGTCCTGTCTCCTCCAGTGGGTAGAACGGGCCGGCAAAGGAGACCAGCGGCCCAACCGGGTGGAGGCGGTACTCGAAGGACGTGACCACGCCGAAGTTGCCGCCGCCGCCCCGCAGCGCCCAGAACAGGTCCGCGTTCTCTGACTCGCTGGCGACGAGGAGACGTCCGTCGGCGGTCACGACGTCCGCCGAGAGCAGGTTGTCGCAGGTCATGCCGTGGGTGCGCCGCAGCCAGCCCTGGCCGCCGCCCAGCGTGAGGCCGGCGATGCCAGTCGTGGAGACAATGCCGCCGGGTGCAGCTAATCCAAAGAGTTGGGTTTCCCTGTCGAGGTCACCCCAGGTGGCACCGCCTTCGGCGCGGGCAGTGCGGCGCACGGGATCGACGCGGACGCCGCGCATCGCCGACGAGATCGATGACCAGGCCGCCGTCGCAGGTTCCGAACCCTGCGACATTATGGCCGCCGCCGCGAACCGCCAGGAGCAGGTCGTGTTCGGCGGCGAAGCGGACGCTGGCAACCACGTCTGCCACGCCGCTACACCGGGCGATCAGAGCCGGCCTCCGCTCGATCATTCCGTTCCAGACCCGCCGGGCTTCGTCGTAGGCAGGATCACCGGGACGAATGAGACTGCCACGCAGCCTGCCAGCGAAGGTATCGATCGCAACAGGATCTAGGTTTGAGTTCGCTGTGGCGGTCACTGGAAACCTCCAATGCTCTGCGGTCAGAGTAGAATCCTGTGATCCTACGACGATGTTCGCCAGCCGAAAGGGGGCTGGCGCCGGATGGGATGGAACGATCATGGCGGTACGACCCCGTCGGCGCATCGAACCGCGGGTTGTAATTCGGCAAGGGCCGAGCGGCGTCGATCTACAACCGGGGTTGTAGGGGGCAGACCCGGGAAATCGGGAGGAGGGCGTCAGGCGAGGCCGTGAGTGCGGGCGTAGGCAGTCGCGGCGACGCGGGAAGGGACGCCGAGTTTGCCGAAGATGGTGGAGAGGTGGCGCTTCACCGTGGGGACGCTGATAAAGAGGGCGTCGGCGATGTCACGGTTGGTGTGGCCGGCCGCGACGAGCCGCAGCACCTCCAGCTCGCGCGGCGTCAGACCAGCAGGGTGCCGCGGTGAGGATCGCTCCACGAGTGCGTCGACGCGTGCGAGCGTCGGCGTCGCACCGAGCGGGTCGCAGAGACCGCGAACCTCGTCCAGGAGAGGGGACACCTCGTCGGCCACACCAGATGCCAGGCGCAGGTGCGCGAGGGCCATGAGCGTGAGCGCCCGTTCGAAGGGAGCGTCGCAGGTGATGGCAAGGTCAAGGGCGGTCATGAGGTGCTCCTCGGCCGCCACGCGGTTCTTCGATGCTGTCTCCACTTCCCCGAGGAGACGGTGGGCGGCCAGGAGCGCCAGGGGTTGGCCTGGCGTACTGGCGAGCGCGAGGGCGTCGACGGCGGCAGCGCGGGCGCGGGTCACATCCTCGACCGTCCAGTGGTAGCGCGCCCAGGCGACCTGACCGTCTGCCCGGCCGAGCACGCTTCCGCTCCAGGCCAGCCACCGATCGTGCGCCTCCAGCCAGGCGCGGGCCGCCGGCAGATCATTCCCGTCGAGACACAGGTCGGCCGCGAGCCGCTGGAGGAAAAGCCCCTCCTGGTGAATGATGTCGCCGGGCTCGGTCCTCGGCCCGTTGGGGAGCAGGCCGCAGATCTCCTCCCAGGCACGCCCCGGGTCGCCGCGATGTCGGGCGAGGAGTGCGCGTGCGGCGGTGACCTCCCGCCGAAGAAAAGCGTTGCCGGGGTCAGGGATGTCATCCAGGATGCGGGTCGCATCTTCCCACCGGCCATCGAGGATCAAGCAGCCGAGCCAGGCCAGGCGCGGTGAAACTCCTGGCCGCAGGGCGCCCCCGGTCCGGTCCAGGGCGACCTCCGCCTCGGCCGCCAACTGCCGCCGCAATACCGGTTGAGTCGCGTCGTAGGTAAGGACAACGTCTGACAGCTCGTTGAGGCGCGCAAAAGCGACCAGGGCGTGGTGGTCGAGGTGCGCGAAGATCGACGCCGCCCGGCCGAGCGACTCGCGGGCTTCCGCCGGTCGGCCCATGGCGGCTTGCGCGATGCCGAGGTCATTGGAAGCGAACCCGACGGCGGCTCCGCCGCCGCTCAAGTCGGGTGCGCCGGTGAGCCGGGAGAAGCGCATCTCGCTGCCAAGCATCGCCTCGCTCAGGTGGCCGGCGGAGGCGAGTAACCGACCGAGGCCGAGGGGAGCGGTAGGCCAGGTGCTGATGCCCTCAATATCGAGCCCGGTGACGGTCGGTGGGCTCGAATCAGACGACTTAGGGACGGCGTCTGGGAGCGCGCCAGCGAACCAGGTCCGTATGGTGGATGAGACGACCGCCGCATCGTGCGACATCATTTCGAGCGCGTCGATCCCGGCGCGCATCTCGGTCAATCCCTCGCGGAAGCGGTCCAGATAGCAGAGCAAGAGGCCACGCAACCAACGAACTTCGGCGGTGACGACCGGATCGCCAAGCTGCGTGGCGATTCGGCCGGCCTCCTGGAGGGCCTCGATGCCGCCGGCCGGGTCCGAGAACCGGGTGAGATAGCCGATACGGCAAGCAAGCCGGCACCGAGTGGCTTTTTCCCCCTCGACGCCTTCGAGGAGCGCGACTGCAGCTCGCAGCCGCTCGGCAGCGGTGATCCAGGCGTAGGAGCGTTGGGAACGGTCGCCTGCCTCAACCAGCCACTCCCAGGCGCGCGAATCGCCGGCCGCCTGGAGGTGGGAGGCGACCGAGTCGGGATCGGGGCGTCCAGCCGAGATGAGTGCATCGGCAACGAGTCGGTGCAAGTTTCTCCGCCGAGGCGAGAGAATGCTTTCGTAAAGAGCCTCGCGGGTCAGGGCGTGGACGAAACGGACGCGAGCGCCGTCGCGATTCGCCTCCAGCAGATATCCCTCCACCGACCGTTCGACAATATCGAGCAGCACGTCATCATTGAGACCAGTCACCGATGCCCAGAGTCCGAGCGGAACTTCCTGCCCGATCACAGCTGCGGCTGCCAACGCTTGCCGCGTCTTCTCACCGAGGCGCGCAATGCGACTCTCGATCACCTGCCGCAGGAACAATGGCACGACCACCCGGTCGAGCTCATCGAGCGTCCAGGCGTCGTCGCTCAGCGAGAGTACCGCTTCCTCGGCCAGGGCGCGCAAGAGTTCGGTGGCGAACAGCGGGTTGCCCTCAGCATGCCGGTCGAGATAGGCGACGAGCCGATTTTCATCCGCTCGGCCGAGACGGTAACGCGAAGCAATGAGGGCGCGGAGTGCATCCGTGTCGAGTCGCCGCAGCTCGAATCGGAGCCCGTCTGCCTCGCGCACGAGCGCCGGGAGCTGCGCGGCGAAGGGATGGAGCCTCGTCAGTTCTTCACCGCGGTATGTGACAATCAACAACACTGGCCAGTGTCTTAGACGGGGAGCGATGTGCCGAAGGAGCTCAAGGCTGGCAGGGTCGGCCCATTGGAGATCTTCAAGGAGGAGGAGAATCGGGCCAACCGTGGAGAGCGCGGAGAAGAACCGGCGAACGTCGGCGAAGAGCGCGGCTTGGTTTGTGACTGGCTCGAGCCGTCCACCGGCGAACGTAGCCGGGGCGGACGGCAGATCGCCGCTGTGCTCACTGGCGTCGAACAGTACGCGCCACGGGCCGTACGGCGGCGTGTTCGTCAGGTCGAAGCACGCACCCTCCAACACTCGAACGCCCCGTGCCACTGCCGCTGCGGCCAGATCGCGGGTGAGAGCCGTCTTGCCGATGCCCGCCTCACCACCGATAAGCACGAGCCGGCCTCGCCCGCCAAGAATGGCGGCGAGCTCTTCGCGCAGGAGGACTTGCTCCAACGTCCGGCCGACGAGGACGGACGCCGAGCGCCCGGAGTGAATGCCGATTCGACCGTCGGTGCGGCCCAAGTTCGCAGTGACGCTGTCCATAGATGCCCCAATGGAGCGGCTGGCTGTCCCAGGATTGTACAGATCCATCTCACCGATCGCATCGATCCCGTCTCAAACTCGTTTTGGATCCTTCCTCACAGCATCCATTTTTCATTACAAAAGGCGAGGCGCCAGAAGCACTATGCTAGACTCAGCCCTTGAAAAGACGCTGTATTTGGTGCTTTTTCGTCGTTGCCCGAGCCCGAGCGCATGCTCCCACGAAGTTCGAGGAATCTAATATGTCCCAGCCAACGCTCTCAATCGCTGACGTGGAGCATGTCGCCGCACTTGCCCGGCTTGGGTTGTCCGAGTCCGAGAAGGAGCGCCTCTCCGAGCAACTCTCCTCGATCCTAGAGCATATCTCGGTGCTCAACCGGCTCGACGTGTCGCGCATTCCGCCGACCGCCCAGGTGATCGAAGTCGCCAACGTCCTCCGGGACGACGATATCCGTCCTTCCTTGCCGCGCGAAGCGATTCTCGCCAACGCCCCACGCTCGGTTGATGGCTTTTTCGCCGTGCAGGCGGTGCTGGGCGGGTCCGAGGAGGAGCCGGAATGAGCGACACCGACACGCTCGTCTGGCTGACCGCCGCTGAGATGCGGCGCAAACTGGACGCCCGGGAGTTCTCCGCGGTCGAGCTGACCGAAGCGCATCTCGACCGCATTGCCAAGCTCGATCCCGATCTGAATTGCTTCATCTCCGTCATGGACGATGTCGCTCGGGCGCAAGCGGCCGAAGCGGACAAGCGGATCGCCCGCCACGATGTCGCTCCACTGACCGGCATTCCTATCGCCCTCAAGGATGTGCTCTGCACCGTCGATGCACCAACGACCGCCGGATCGAAGATCCTGGAGGGATACCGGTCTCCGTACGACGCGACGGTCGTGGCGCGGTTACGAGCCCAGGGTGCGGTCTTCGTCGGCAAGTCGAATACCGACGAGTTCGCGATGGGCTCCTCGACCGAGAATTCGGCGTACTTCACCACCAAGAACCCGTGGGACCTGTCCCGCGTGCCTGGTGGCAGCTCGGGCGGTTCGGCGGCGGCGGTGGGTGGCGGGCTGGCCGCGCTGGGCCTGGGGTCTGACACCGGTGGTTCGATCCGGCAGCCCGCCGGGTTCTGCGGCACGGTCGGCCTCAAGCCGACGTATGGCCGGGTGTCGCGTTTCGGCTTGATTGCGTTCGCGAGCAGCCTCGATCAGATCGGTCCGTTTACCCGGTCTGTCGAAGACGCCGCGATCCTGCTGGGCGCCATCGCGGGCAAGGACCCGAACGACGCGACCTCCGGCTCTATTCCCGTGCCGGACTTCGTTGGTCGCCTTGGCACTGGTGAGCCGGATCTGTCCGGGGTCCGAATTGGGGTGCCGCGCGAGTACAGCGTTGCGGGCATGGAACCGGGCGTCACCGCCGCCTGTGGCGAGGCGATCAAGCAACTCGAAGCACTCGGCGCCGAGTTGATCGAGGTAAGCCTTCCCCACACCGAATACGCCCTGGCGACCTACTACATCACCGCCCCGGCGGAGGCGAGCGCGAATCTGTCTCGCTTCGATGGTGTGAAGTACGGGCTCTCCGTACCGGGCGAGACGCTTCGGGAGACCTACGAGCGCACCCGTGGCCAGGGTTTTGGGCCCGAGGTCAAGCGCCGCATCATGCTCGGCACGTACGCCCTCAGTTCGGGCTACTACGACGCCTACTACGTGCGAGCCCAGAAGGTGCGGACCCTGATCAAGCGGGACTTCGACGAGGCGTTCGAGCAGGTCGACGCGATCGTCGCGCCGACCTCACCGACGGTGGCGTTCCCGATCGGGGCCCGGACCGACGATCCGTACCAGATGTACCTGGCCGATGTCTTCACGATACCGGCTAACATGGCGGGGATCCCCGGACTGGCCTTGCGTTGCGGCTTGAGCAACGGGCTGCCAGTGAGCTTGCAGCTTCTGGGCAAGGCCTGGGATGAGGCGACCATCCTCAAGATCGGGCATGCCTACGAGCGGGCGACGGAATGGATCAACGCCCGGCCAGCGTTGTCCGCACGTGCGGCCTCCGCAGCCTGATTTTTACGCATTTCTACCGACTATTTACCCTCTAGAACCGAGTGCTAGGATAGGTTGGACGCAACTCGCGGGCCGGAAGTGATTTCGGCCCACCGGCGCGAGTTCAACCCGCGCGCCGCGCGGCGTCCCAGCCGGGAACATTTTCCGGCTGGATGTCGTCTTCTATTCAGTATTCGGATTTCTAGGAGGCCGGCAATGCTGGCGGTCAACGATGCTCTCGACGCAATCTACCTCGGCGCCTTTTTCTTCGGCATCCTTTTCGTCCTGGCCACCATCGTGCTGGGCTCCGTCGACGTCGGCGGACACCACAACGGGGAATTCGGTCCGTTCAACCTGAGCACGATCCTCGGTTTCGTTGCCTGGTTTGGCGGAATCGGCTACCTCGTCAAGAACGGGCTCGATGGTCCGGCCATCCTCAGCATCATCGCGGCGATCCTCGGTGGTCTGGCTGGAGCGGTGGTGGTCTACACACTGCTTGTCAGACTGATCGTGCCGTCGGATAAGCCGCTCGATCCCAGGGACTACGAGTTGCCAGGCACCATTGGGCGGGTCTCCTCCTCGATCCGCCAGGGTGGCGTCGGCGAGGTGTTATTCGAGCAGCAAGGAGTCCGCCAGGTCTCGGCCGCCAAGAGCGTCGACGGTGAAGCGATTCCACGTGGATTGGAAGTCGTAATCCTGCGGTCGGAGCACGGCATCGCCTACGTGCAGCTATGGGAATCACTGCTCGCTGAGCATGCCGAGTCCGCTCCCTCGCTCGCCAGCGGAGAAGGTGTTCCGGTGGCGCGGGTGTGAGTTTCCACTTGTCCCCCAATCAGCACGATCTCCTGAAGCGTAAGGAAGGAAGGCGGAAGGATTGACTGGGACAGTGGTGCTGTGCTGAGGCACACGACGCTTAGATATGGGTTCAAGGGGCCAACGACGTAACCGGTGGCCAACGAAAGGAACGGAAAATGGGCGGACTCATCGTCATCGTTATCGGATTGGTCTTCGTCGTCTTAGCGATTCTGGCGATCTCGGCGACGCTTTTCCGCAAAGTGGGGCCGAACCAGGCGCTGATCGTCTACGGATTCGGCGGCACCAAGGTGATCAAGGGGAGTGGCAAGGTCGTCTGGCCGATGGTGCAGCAGTCGAGAGAGCTCTCCCTGGAGCTCATGAGTTTTGACGTAGCGCCTACCCAGGATCTCTACACGAATCAGGGCGTGGCGGTGAACGTCGAAGCCGTGGCTCAGATCAAGGTCAAGTCCGATCCGGTGAGCATCCTGACCGCGGCCGAGCAGTTTCTGACGAAACCGACGGAGGAGCGTAAGGCGCTGATCCGCCTGGTGATGGAAGGCCATCTACGCGGCATCGTCGGTCAACTCACGGTCGAAGGGATCGTGAAGGAACCGGAGATGGTCGCGGACCGGATGCGCAGCAACGTTGCCGATGACATGAGCAAGATGGGCCTCGAGGTCATCTCGTTCACCATCAGGGAAGTCCGGGACGGCAACGATTACATCCTCAATATGGGCCGCCCGAACATTGCGTTGGTCCAGCGTGAGGCTGACATCGCCACTGCCGAGGCCGACCGCGACACGGCGATCAAACGCGCCAATGCTAGCCGGGAGGCGCGCATCGCCGAGGCCGTCGCGCAGCAGGACGAGGTCATCGCCCGAATGGCGAGCGAGACCAAGCAAGCCGAGGCCACCCGCGACCTCAACTTGAAGCAAGCGGAATACGCCGCGTCCGTCCAAACCCAGAAGGCCGCGGCCGACAAAGCCTACGAGATCCAAACTAACATTCAGCAGCAGCGGGTGATCCAGGAGCAGGTCAAGATCGACGAGGTCCGGAAGCAGGGAGAGATCGCGGTCCAGGAGGCCGAGATCCTGCGGCGCGAGAAGGAACTAATCGCGACCGTTCTGCGCGCCGCTGAGGTCGAACGGCAGCGGATCGAAACTCTGGCCGAGGCCGACAAGCAGCAGCAGGTGCTCCATGCGACCGGTCAGGCCGAAGCGGTGAGGCTGGCCGGTCAGGCTCAAGCCGAGGTGATTCGGGTCCAGGGTCTGGCGGAGGCCGAGATCATCGATGCCAAGGGTCAGTCCGAAGCCCGCGCGATGACCACCAAGGCGGCAGCCTACCAGGAGTACAACCAGGCCGCGATCGTCGATCGAATGCTCGGCGAGCATGCCCGAGATCGTCAAGGCGCTGGCCGAGCCGCTGTCGCGGGTGGATAAGATCACGGTCGTCTCGACCGGCGATGGCAATGGCAACGGCGCGGGCACGGGGATCAACCGTGTTACCGGAGACATGACCCAGATGATCGCCCAGGTACCGGCGATCCTGGAGTCGCTGACCGGTCTCAACCTCGCCGACATGATGGGCGGCGTCGCCAAGGTTCGCGAAAATCGCGATGACAGCGCCTACCAGAACGGCAACAGCGGCGCGGCCGGTCACGCGGCGACAGCGGTCGTGGCCGCCCCGGCACCTCCGACTGCCAAACCCGCCAACAAACCGGCGGCCACCGAGGAGCCGACCCAGGCACCTGAGGTCGATCAGTAGGTCTTCTTCAACACTGCATATGGACGTGGGGGCGCCTCATTCGAGGCGCCCCACACGTTTTCAGGATCGGCCGGACGGCCACGCTTGATGGTCTGGCGGCGAAGTCGAACGAGCGTGCTATCCTTGCGCGGATGGTGGCCTAACCGCCCGTCGCCCCGTGCGCACCCCACCATTTTTCGGGGCGTTTTGGAATGTGGAAAGTGGTCGGATGGCCGACGATGCGTTTGAAACCGGTTCCGGCCCGGCCCTCGAGGCGCAGCGGCTCCGAGTTGAAGCAATAGGGCAGCCCGGGCAACGCCGGTTTCGTCTCCTGGCCGTAGTCGATGGCGACACCCACATCGTGTGGATGGAGAAACAGCAGTTGCAGGCGCTTGGGTTGGCGCTGGAGCAGCTGTTGGAGCAATTGCCTGACGGTGGGCCCGATTTGGGCCCGGCGAATCTTCCCCTGGACTTTGACACCCAGACCGCCAGCCAGTTCCGCGCGGGTCGTATGGAACTGGGCTATGACGAGCGCCGCGACCGACTGGTCATCGCCGCCCACGATATGCAGCGCGACGACGACGATGACGATGACGATACGATTGACTTGGAGCGGAGCCGACCTAACTTCGCCTGCCGCCTGACCCGCGCCCAGGCCCGGGAGATCAGCGCGGATGCCGCCGCGGTCGTCTCCGCTGGCCGGCCGCGGTGCACGATGTGCGGCCAGCCGATGAGCCCTGAGGGTCACACCTGCCCACACATGAACGGTCACCTGCCGCTCGTCCTCGACGATGCCGAGGTGGACGAGGACGCCGAATAAGAGGCGCGCCAATCGTGAACTGGGCAGCCTCACCATCAATCATTTGATGGCGTACAGCCAAAGGTATTGCGGTTTGGATTGAAGCGGGTCTCATTCGCTTGCGGTTGTGCAGCCGAGCGTCGTCAGCTACGATCGTTAGCCCTTACGAAAACGTCTCGTGGTTGACACGCCTATCCGAACCGTCTAGGATGACAGAAGGAATCGTGCAAACGTGACCGAAAGCGCAAAAGAGAGACTGATGAACACGTTCGTGGCTCGCCCAAGCTCCATCATTATTGGCCTCGTACTTATCGAGCTCCCAGTAGGGAGCTATTCGTGTTGGCGAGGCCCGAAGCACTAGCGCAGCGCGCACCAAGATGAGCACCGACGGCGGTGCGACGGGCCTCCCGAATAGGGGGGCTTTTTTGTTGTCCTCTGATCGACGCGGCAAGCCGGCAAGACGGCTAGTAACGACGGCAAACGGGTTCCTGCCGCAACGGCGCGGCGCGAGGTCACCGAGTGGCCCACGGCAAGACAGAAGACGGCGGGTCTTACCGCCGCCAGTGAGCAGGATCAAGGAGAACGATCATGGCGGTTGCCAGTCCTCCCAATCGCGGCACCATCGCCCCGCTGGCCGCGCACTCGGGTTCGCTGGGGCGGGCAATCTTCGAGGCTATCGCCCGGGGTGAGCAGCCGACACTCACCGGGTCCGAGATCACCTGCGCCAGCCTTGTCGCCGAAGGGGTGACGACCGTCTTCGGCTACCCCGGCGGCGCCGTAATCCCGCTCTACGATGCCCTGCCGCGATTCGATCTGCATCATGTCCTGGTTCGGTTCGAGCAGTGGGCCGCACTCGCCGCCGATGGCTATGCTCGCGCGACCGGCAAGGTCGGCGTTTGCATTGCCACCTCCGGCCCTGGCGCCACCAATCTCGTCACCGGCCTCGCCAACAGCCAACTCGACTCCGTGCCGATCGTCGCCATCACCGGCCAGGTGACGCAGGCCCTCATCGGCCGGGATGCCTTCCAAGAGGTCGACATCACCGGGATCACCTTGCCGGTGACGAAGCACAACTATCTCGTGCAGACGGCGGCGGATATCGCCCCCACGATCAAAGAGGCATTCCACCTGGCCGCCTCCGGTCGGCCGGGACCGGTCCTGGTCGATATTCCCAAGAGCGTCTTCCAAGCAAACGCACCGTTCTACTACCCAGAGAGTGTCTCCCGCCGCGGCTACCAGCCATCTCACACGCCGAATATGCGCCAGGTCCGGCTGGCGGCCGAGGCGATCAACTCAGCCAAGAAGCCGCTCATCATGGCGGGGCACGGTATTTTGCTCTCCGGTGGCACGGAGGAGTTTCGACAGTTCGTCGAGCGGACCGGCATGCCGGTGATCTTTACCTTGCTGGGCCTCGGCTGCTTCCCGGAGGATCATCCGCTCGCCCTGGGCCTGATGGGCATGCACGGGCACAAGCATGTCAATGACGCGCTCGAAGAGTGCGATCTGCTCGTGAATATTGGCGCCCGCTTTGACGACCGGGCAACCGGGCGAATTGACGGCTTTGCTCCACATGCGAAGGTGGTCCACGTCGACATCGATCCAGCCGAAATCGGCAAGAACGTAGTGACCGCCGTGCCGGTCGTTGGGGATGCGCGCGAGGCATTGCGCCTCCTGCTGGGCGAGGTCCAGGAGCGCCGCCACGATTCGTGGATGGGCTGGATCGATTCCCGGCGGAATCGGGTGCTCGAAGCCGCCCTGGAGGACCTGCCGACGACACCCGAGCCGTACGCAATCGTCAAAGCCATCGCGAAGGCAACCAACGGCGAGGCGATCGTTGCCACCGATGTCGGCCAGCACCAGATGTGGACCGCCCAGCACTTCGGATTCAATCACCCTGACCGAAATATCACCTCCGGCGGCCTAGGCACGATGGGCTTTGGCCTGCCGGCCGCCATCGGCGCCAAGCTCGGCCGGCCTGACCTGGAGGTCTGGGCGATCGTCGGTGACGGCGGCATCCAGATGTCGCTGAACGAGTTCGCGACCGCCGTTCAGGAAGGGCTTGACATCAATATCGCGATCATCAACAACGGCTACCTGGGCATGGTCCGCCAGTGGCAAGACCTCTTCCACGGAAAGAACTACTCCGAAGTCCAGATCTCCGCACCGGACTTCGTCAAGCTCGCTGAGGCCTATGGCATGACGGGGATCAGGGTCACGACCGACGCCGAGATTGTGCCGGCCATCGAAAAGGCGCGGAGCATCCCCGGTCCGGTCCTGGTCGAGTTCGTGATTACCCCGGAAGCCAATGTCTACCCGATGGTGCCGCCAGGCGGAAGCAACTCCGAGATGTGGCACGAGCGGTTCGAGGAGTAGACGGAGTTTCAAGTTCCAAGAAGTGAGGCGCAAGTCACTTGGACCTTGAGACTTGGAACTTGAGACTTGGAACTTGATTCTCGTCTAGGAGTTTGAGATGAGTACGTCCCGTCATACGCTCGTCGTTCAGGTCGAAGATCAACCCGGGGTGCTCAACCGGGTGGTCTCCTTGATGCGGCGCCGCTCCTTCAATATCGACTCGATCACGGTCGGGCACTCGGAGATTCCGGGCGTTTCTCGAATGACGATCGTGGTGGATGGAGAAGCGAACGACGTCGAACAGGTCGGGAAGCAGCTCTATAAGCTGATGGAAGTCCTGAAGGTCACCGACCTGGACGACTCCAACTGCCTGGCGCGCGAGCTCGCACTGATCAAGGTGGCAGCTAAAGCTCAGCACCGGGGCGAGATCCTGCAGATTGCCCAGATTTATGATGCCCGCGTCGTCGACGCGAGCCCAAGCACGCTGCTGCTGGAGATGACCGGCACCGAAGACAAGATCGATTCTCTGCTGGCCATGCTGCGCCAATTTGGCATCCGGGAGTTGGTGCGCACCGGCCGGATCGCGATGGTCCGGGGTGCCTCGACCGTCAGCGCCAAGCCGGCGACGGCCACGTCGCCGAGCGTCAGCAATGGCACCAACGGCCGCTCGGCGGAGATTCCAGTGGAAATCGTATCGATTGCAACTTGACCGGTTAGCGATCACGGAACGCCGCCACACCGGGCGGCGTTCCTCTTTACTTCGACTTTTGGCCAGGAACGCCGCTGTTCCCAATCGTCCACCGGTCAGGCGACTATAGCGCGCTTCAGCACAAAATCATTGACGTGTGGTGAGATGGGCCCGCATGCGCGGGCGTAGCAAGACCCGGACTATCCGGGGTGGAGAGTAACGATGCCCGCGGTGATCTACTACGATCAAGATGCCGATCTTGGCCGCCTTGCCGGCAAGACGGTCGCCATCATCGGCTATGGCAGCCAGGGCCATGCCCACGCCCTCAACTTGCGTGACTCGGGCGTGAAGGTCGTGGTCGGTCTGCCAGAGACGAGCAAGAGCCGGGCGGCGGCTGAGGCCGAGGGACTGACGGTCCACACCCCTGTCGAGGCCGCCGCGGCCGCGGATGTGGTGATGCTCCTTGTCCCGGATCACATTCAGAAATCGGTCTTCGACGACATCAAAGGCAATCTGACCTCCGGCAAAACCCTCATGTTTGCGCACGGCTTCAACATCCACTTCGGCCAGATCGAGCCGCCCCCGGGCGTTGATGTCTCGATGGTCGCGCCAAAGGCTCCTGGTCACCGCGTGCGCGAACTCTACGAAGAGGGCATCGGCGTTCCCGCCCTGATCGCGGTCGCGCAGGATGCGTCCGGCGAAGCGAAGGCTAACGGGTTGGCCTACGCCAGGGGGATTGGCTCGACCAGCGCTGGCGTGCTCGAGACGACATTCAAGGAAGAGACGGAGACCGATCTCTTCGGCGAGCAGGTCGTCCTCTGCGGCGGTGTTTCGGCCCTGATTCAGGCGGGATACGAGACGTTGGTTGAGGCAGGATACGAGCCGGAGAGTGCCTACTTCGAGTGCCTCCACGAGCTTAAGCTGATCGTCGACCTTATCTACGAGGGCGGCTTGAATTACATGCGCTACTCGGTCAGTGACACGGCCGAGTACGGTGATTACTACGCCGGCCCTCAGATCATCAACGAGCAGGTGAAGGCGACGATGAAGGAGATCCTGGGCAAGGTCCAGGACGGCACCTTCGCCAAGGAATGGATTGCCGAAAACCAGAATGGTCGGGGCCACTTCCTCGCGATGCGTCAGGCCGCCCAGGATCACCCTATTGAAAAGGTCGGCGCCGAACTCCGGGCCATGATGCCCTGGTTGAAGAAGGGCAAGGTGCCGGCGGCGGCGTCATCAATTCGAAACTAGCCGCGGCGGTCGTTGGGGTGGCGCGCGGCAGTCAGCCCGCGCCACTTCTCCCGCCGATCTGAACAAGGAGCAGGAACCCGTGAGCGAATCGACCGGCCAGCCTGACGTAGCCAATCGCGACCCGCGGAACCGCGTCATCATCTTCGACACGACGCTTCGTGATGGAGAGCAGTCCCCTGGCGCGACCCTTACCGCCGACGAAAAACTCGAAGTAGCCGACGCGCTGGTAGCTCTCGGCGTTGATGTGATTGAAGCGGGATTTCCAGCCGCATCTCCCGGCGACTTCGAGGCGGTCCGCGCGATCGCCCAGCGGTCCAAGGGTGTGGTCATCGCCGGGCTTGCCCGGGCGGTCGAATCGGACATCGAGCGGGCGGCCCAGGCGGTCCGGGTGGCGGAAGCCGCCCGGATTCACACGTTCCTCTCCTCCTCTGACATCCACCTCCAGCACCAGATGCGAATGAGCCGCGAGCAGGCGCTGGACCGAGTGACGGCCTGCGTCTCCTACGCGCGGTCATTCGTCTCGGACGTCGAGTTTTCCGCGATGGACTCGACTCGCTCCGACTGGGACTATCTGGCGGAAATGTTCAAGCGTGCCGTCGAGGCGGGCGCGACCACGCTCAACGTGCCGGACACCGTCGGATACACGACGCCGGACGAGTATTCGGCTCTGATGCGCCACCTCCGGGAACGTGTCCCTGGCATCGAGAATTGCATCATCTCCGTCCACTGCCACGACGACCTGGGCATGGCAACCGCGAATACTCTGGCGGCAGTTCAGGCGGGCGCCCGTCAGGTCGAAGTGACGATCAACGGGATCGGCGAGCGGGCAGGCAACACCTCCCTGGAGGAGGTGGTGATGGCGATCCGCACCCGACCCGACACCTACGGCGGCACCTGGACTGGCGTCATGGCTGAGCGACTGGTGCCGACGAGCCGGATCGTCAGCACGCTGACCGGAGTGGTCGTGCAGCCGAACAAGGCGATCGTCGGGGCAAATGCGTTTGCGCACGAGTCCGGTATCCACCAGGACGGCGTGCTCAAGGAGCGCACAACCTACGAGATCATGGACCCCGCCGATGTCGGTTGGGAAGGAACGAAGCTCGTCCTGGGCAAGCACTCCGGCAGGAAGGGCTTCAAGGCGACCCTGGACGACCTCGGTATCCGACTGGCCGAAGATCAGGTGAACGAGGTCTATAACCGCTTCCTGGTGCTCGCCGACCGGAAGAAGACCGTCACCGCCGCCGACTTGATCGCCCTCGTCAGTGATGAGCTCGATACTCCCGGCGACGGCTTTACCCTCAATCGCTGGAACGCCAGCCTTGGCAGCGCCGGACCTGCTACCGCCAGCGTGATTATTACCCGCGGCGATGGCCAGTTCACCGGCGACGGCGAGGGCAACGGCCCGGTCGATGCCCTCTTCAAGGCGATCGAGGCCGCCACCGGAATTGAGAACGAGCTGATCGCCTACCACGTCGAAGCTGTGACGCCGGGCGAGGACGCCCAGGGTCAGGTTCAGGTTCGGATCAAGGTCGGGGACACGGTCTACACCGGCCACGGCTTAGCCACCGACATCGTCGAGGCTAGCGCCCGCGGCTATCTGGCCGCGCTGAGCAAAGTTCAGATGAAGGAAAAGGCGGCGGTGTAAGGGGAGAGGACCTCACCTCCTACCTCCTCTCTCCCCTAGCCCACTGCGGTGGAGAGGGGCGTCAGGTGGCGCCGTTTCCGGGATCGCCGTTCTCCCCACTATGTAGTCAATTGAAGGAACCATGATGGCCGAGCGTCCACGAACATTGAGCGACAAGATCTGGGAGCGCCACGTCATTCATTCGGCGCCGGGGGAGCCCGATCTCCTCTTTATCGACCTCCACCTCATCCACGAGGTGACCACGCCCCAGGCGTTCGAGGGGTTGCGAATGGCGGGGCGCAAGGTGCGCCGCCCAGATCTCACCGTCGCCACCGCGGACCACAATGTGCCGACGGTCGGGATTCACCTGCCCGTCGCGGACCCGATCTCGGCCACCCAGCTCTCCCACCTGACGCGCAACTGCGAGGAGTTCGGGATCAAGCTCTACCCGATGGGCGATCCCGGTCAGGGCATCGTGCACGTGATTGGGCCGGAGCTCGGCCTGACCCAGCCGGGGATGACGATCGTCTGCGGCGACAGTCACACCTCCACCCACGGCGCCTTCGGAGCGCTCGCGTTCGGGATTGGAACGAGCGAGGTCGAGCACGTGCTCGCCACCCAAAGCCTGCCGCAACGGCGGCCGGGAACAATGGCGATCACGGTCGAAGGCGAACTGCCGCCAGGGTCGTCGGCAAAGGACATCATCCTGGCGATCATTGGCCGGATCGGCACCGGCGGAGGAATCGGCTCGATCATCGAGTACCGCGGCTCGGCCATCCGGGCGCTGACGATGGAAGGCCGGATGACGGTCTGCAACATGACGATCGAGGCTGGAGCAAAGGCAGGCATGATCGCTCCAGACGACACGACCTTCGCCTACATCGAGGGCAAGCCTCATGCGCCGAAAGGCGTCGAGTGGGAGCGCGCACTGGACGACTGGCACTCACTGCGGACCGATGACGACGCCAAGTTCGACGCCGAGATCGTCTTCGACGCCCACGAGATCCGGCCCCATGTCTCCTGGGGCACCAATCCCGGTCAGGTTGTCCCGATCGACGATGTTGTTCCTGACCCGAAAGAGATGACCGACCCCAGCTCTCGAGACGCCGCCACCCGAGCACTGGCCTACATGGAGCTGACACCGGGCACGCCAATGCGCGATATCCCGGTCGACACGGTCTTCATTGGCTCGTGCACCAATAGCAGGATCGAAGACCTGCGAATCGCCGCCTCTGTCCTCGAGGGCCGCAAGGTGCGCGAGGGGATGCGGGCGATGGTCGTGCCAGGATCGATGCGGGTCAAGTCCCAGGCGGAAGCCGAAGGGCTAGACCGCATCTTCGAGGCGGCGGGGTTTGAGTGGCGATCTGCCGGGTGCTCGATGTGCCTCGGCATGAACCCGGATCAACTCAAGCCGAAAGAGCGTTGCGCCTCAACCAGCAATCGCAACTTCGAAGGTCGTCAGGGTCGCGGCAGCCGCACCCATCTCGTCTCGCCCGCGATTGCCGCGGCAACAGCGGTCGTCGGCTCATTCGCGACGCCCGCCGACCTGTAACCTCCAATCCCAACCTACCTACACGCCTTAGACCGATTGAGAGGACACGATGAAACCAGTACGCATCATCACCGGCACGGCATTGCCGCTCGACCGCAGCGACGTTGATACCGACCAGATCATTCCCGCCCACTGGCTCAAGCGGGTCGAGCGGACCGGCTTCGGGGCTGGACTCTTTTCGTCCTGGCGGGAGAATGAGCCGGACTTCGTCCTCAACCGGCCAGAGTTCGCCGGGGCCAGGATCATGGTCGCCGGGCCGAACTTTGGCGTGGGCTCCTCTCGGGAGCATGCGGTCTGGGCGTTGCAGGACTGCGGCTTCGAGGCGGTCGTCTCGCCCCGGTTCGGCGACATCTTTCGCAACAACGCGACAAAGACGGGGCTCGTCACTGCCGCGATTCATCCAGAGATGGCCGAAGCGCTTCTCCGGGCGGTCGAACGTGATCCGAACTTGATCGTGACGGTCGATGTCGAGCGCAAGGTCGTCGAGGCTCCTGGCGCCAAGATCCGCGCCGAGTTCCCGCTCGACGACTTCACCCAGCACCGCCTGCTCGAAGGTCTCGATGACATTGGCCTGACGCTGACGCACGAGGATGCCGTCCTGGCATACGAAGCGAAACGCTCGTCCTGGTTGCCCTCGGTCGACACGGCTGCGGTTTAGCGGGAATGACCGAGAAGGCCAACCTCGCCGAGAAGTTCGCCAAGATCGAGGGACACTGGCAGCCCCGGATCGTGGCTGAACTGAATGGGCAGCACGTCAAGCTCGCGAAGGTGCAGGGCGATTTTCCATGGCATCATCACGAGACGGAGGATGAACTTTTCTACGTCGTTTCTGGACGATTGCTTCTGCGATTCCGTGATCGTGAGGTGTGGTTAGAACCGGGCGAACTCCTGGTGGTACCGCACGGCGTCGAGCACGCGCCCTTCGCCGAGGTCGAGACGCAGATCGTTCTTTTCGAGCCGGCGGGCACCCTCAATACCGGCACCGAGGAGAACGAGCGGACGTACCAGTCGGATTGGGTGTAACCTGCGGCGTCGACCTAAACGCACCTGTCACGGAGGACACACACGCTCGATGGCAATTACCGCGACGATCGCACTGCTGCCGGGAGATGGCGTCGGCCCGGAGATCATGGCGGAGGCCCGCAAGGTCCTGAACGCCATCGAGCATCGCTCCGGACATCGGTTCGATCTCTTCGAGACCGCCATTGGCGGGGCGGCCATTGACGCCCACGGGGTTCCGTTGCGGTCGGAGGATATCGAGCGCTGCCGGGCCGCCGATGCCGTCTTGCTGGGTGCCGTCGGTGGCCCAAAGTGGGATAACCCCAACGCCAAAATCCGGCCGGAACAAGGTCTTCTCTCAATCCGGAAGGCCCTTGGACTGTATGCCAACCTGCGGCCGGTCGCTGTTCTCGATGCGCTTGCGGACACCTCCCCACTCAAGCCAGAGATCGTGCGCGGCGTCGACATTCTCGTTGTACGCGAGCTTACCGGAGGGCTCTACTTTGGTCGCCCGTCGCGCCAATGGCGCGAGCGCCGGGGCCGAGCCGCGATCGACACGCTGATCTACCGGGAACATGAGATCAAACGTATTGCTCGTCTCGCATTCGCCCAGGCGAGGGAGCGACGCGGTTTCGTCGTGAGTGTCGACAAGGCCAATGTCCTGTCGTCGTCGCGGCTCTGGCGAACGATCCTGACCGAGGTCGCCGCCGAATTCCCCGACGTGAAACTGGAGCACCAACTGGTCGACGCAGCCGCGATGGCGCTGATTCGCAACCCGGGCCGCTACGACGTGATTGTCACCGAGAATATGTTCGGCGATATCCTGACGGACGAGGCCTCCGTGCTTGCCGGCTCGATCGGGCTGCTGCCATCGGCCAGTCTTGGGGCAGCGGCGGCGGACGGGCGGGTCATCGGTCTGTACGAGCCGATCCACGGCAGCGCTCCGGACATCGCCGGCCAGGGCAAGGTCAATCCCGTCGGGATGATCCTCTCGGTAGCGGCAATGCTGCGCACGTCGTTGCGACTCGCTGATGAGGCGACCGCAATCGAGAACGCGGTTCGGGCCGTGATCGATTCCGGGACTCGTACGGCCGATATCCAGGCCGCCGGTCAGGAACCGGTCTCTACGTCAGCGATGGGCGATGCAATTGAGGCTCGCTTGCGGGCAGAGTAACGGAGCGACCAATGCGGATCTACATGGCGGGTCCGATGTTCTCCGCCGCTGAGGTCGCCTTCAACTTGCGGCTCGCCGCTCGCCTGCGCGAAAACGACTTCGAGGTCTACTGCCCGAACGAGAGCGAGCCGATCAACGACAAGACCCGGCACGATGTCACCGCCCAGATGATCTACAACTTTGACATCGATGAGTTACGGGCGAGCAATGTCGCCCTCTTCCAGGTCAGCGAGGACTCGGGATCCAACTGGGAGGCGGGCTATATGGATTGCCTCTCCCGCTTCGTCGATTCCGGCCGCTACTACGGAGTTCTGGGCATGGCGACCGACATCCGCCTCTCCAGCCCACCGAACCCGGCTCAATCCGGCGTCGACAATCAAGCGGGTTATGTCAATCCGTTGGTTGCCGGTGGGCTCCAGCTGTCGCTGGGCGTTGTGCGAACGGAGGAGGAGGCAATTGCCCGCCTCATCCAGATCCGTCAGGAACGGGAAGAAAGATAGGGCGAACGCGGAGCAGTGAGACTATCACTCACCATCGCCCAGGGATGAAATCCCAAACCGCGTTGCCCGCTGAGACGAACAACCTACGCACTCTGCGCCAGGGCCGCAATGGCCTGGGTTGCTGCGGCTCCGAATCCTTGCTCGTCGATCGTCCGTCCAGCGTCGTTCACGCCAGCCGAGACGACAAACCACCGACCATCTGCCCGTTGCAACAGCCAGGTAAGCACGAGAACTCCAGGCTCGGACCCGCCCTTATAGCCGACAATCGGCCAAACGGAGCGATCGATGAGCGCACCCGGATTGAGCTGAAGTACCTCCCGTAGCGGCAGTAGCCCAGGTTGGGTGGACTGTTCGAGCAGGTATGCCATCGCGGCGCACATATCAGCGGGGCTGGCAAACCACTCCACCGAGTCGATAAGCGTCGGGCTCACGAAACTGGCGCCATCGACAATCGTCATGCCGTCCGCGGCCGCTTTGATTTCACCATCGAGCATCGCTCGACGCTCGTCCGGCCCGGCGCTGATATACGCCTGCTGGCGCTCAGGCGTGAGCACCGTCTTGATCGCGAACAACTCTCGCGTTGAGAGCATCGGAATCATGAGAGAGCTATCGGCGTGGCCCATCGTCGCGACCATAGCCTCGACGTTTTCGCGACCCAGCGTGAAGAGCAGGTGATCGGTCGCGGTATTGTCGCTCTGCGAAATCATGACTTCGGCGAGGTAGCGAACTGAATACGCAGTTCCCGCTGGGGCATAGTGCAGGTCGCCGGAGGGCATACTCCGGTAGGCATCATCGATCGCGATTTCGTCGTCCCAACTCAGCTCACCAGCCGCGATCTGGCGACCCAGCTCGCCCAGGATGTACAGCTTGAAAACCGACCCGATCGCCAATGGCACATCGGCGTTTAACTCATGGACTGGTGTGCAGTTGGGCCCCGAAATCTCGGCCGCGAGCAAACCAACGCTCGCGCCGAAACTTGAAAGTCCGGAGTCGACCTCATTCCAACTTTTTGGCGCGGCTGGTTGAAGCACCAACCCGATGATCAAATGCTTCGGCGTATCGTCAACGTCGATTCGCAGAGCGAATGCCGCACCGGTCCCCTGAATAGTTACCTGCGCAGATAGATCGGTTGCATTGGGAGCAACCTCTGTCGGAATCCAGGGACCGGTGGCCTGCAGTTGCGCAGCGATCTCAATGAACTGATCAAATGGCACCACCTGGATGAAAGATGGATCAAAGGTCGCGCTATAGGCGCTCCGGCGTCAGTTCCTCGCCTTCGCCATTGAGTAGAGCAAGCACCCAGGAAACTGCTGGCCTACTGGGGTTTGCAGAAACGCCTCCAGGTCGCCCGCGACCGGAGAAGCGGTTGGAGATGAAACTGGAGTCACCTGTGCCGAAATGAGCCTCACACCGGCTGCAACGGACAACGACGAGACGATCACTGAAATCAGCACAACATGCGCAATCGACCGGCTGTACGACCTCATACGATTGCTCCCTCGCTTCAACGGTGAAACGAACGGACTTTGCCGGGATCCGCGGATTCCACGGTATGAGCAAGGCGAGCGCTAAAGCGGCCACCGGCAGACTGGTCGACGGTGGGGATGGCGTAGTTAGGCCACTTTTTTCGCGAAGAAGAGCGTCTTGATGTCCGTAAATGCGATCAGCCGATCGCCATCCCATTCAGTATGCGCGTGTACCTTTACCGCCTCACCCGCATCACGGATCGCGGCGAGCAACCCGTCGATGCCCGTCCCAGGAACGTCCGCTCGCGCGACCCAATCGGCGAATTCGTGCCGCTTCGGATAGTCCTCCACCACTTGAAGGTCCAATCCGTTCTGACGAATCAGTGACGTCCACTTCTCGGTCGTCAGCGTGCGAACGTGGGATGGATCGCGCATCATCTCGAAGCGGTTCCAGAATTCATCGACCTCGCCTTCAGGAACCGTCGAGTCGACAAGGAGAAACCGGCCACCCGGTTTGAGGACGCGGGCAGCCTCGGCCACGAACCGGTCCGGGTGGGGGAAATGATGCGGTGCAATCCGGCAGGTGACGATTTCGAAGGACGCATCTTCAAACGGAAGTTGCTCTGCGTCGGCCTCTGCAATGCGGACGTTGGTCAGGCCCAGCTTAGCGAACGATGCCTCGACGGCGGCCAGCATCCTGGGCGTGAGATCGGAGGCGACAACCTCGGCGACGTGGGGTGAGAAGACCCGGGCGACGTTGCCACCGCCCGTAGCGATGTCCAGGAGCCGATCAGTAGGGCGTGGCTCTGCCAGCTCGATCATCCGCGGCAGATCGTCTCCCGCCTGATGGGACTTGCTGGCGACGTAGTACTCCGCGGTGGCCCCGAACTGCTCCATCGCCCGCTGCTTGGCGTCATCCACCCATGCACCCTTTCAACTCGACGAAGAGCGATACCGGGGGACGCCAGGTTGAAACCTGGCGCTCAGCCTACAAAGTCCCTCCGGGACTGAAGGCGAACCGAACTCCGTTTGCCTTGGGCACTCTAGCTTTCGATTCGCTTGATCACGACCTTTTGCTGCCCGGCTGGCGTGGAGAAGTAGACCTCTTGCCCGGGCCGCTTGCCGAGCATTGCCTGCCCCATCGGCGATTCATTGGAGATGTAACCCAGGGCAGGCTTGGCCTCGATGGCGCCGACGATCCGGTAGGTCTCCTCTTCTCCGTCGAAGTCGACGACGACTGTGGTCCCGACTCGGACGTATCCGCTTGAAACAGACGACGCCTCATCAACGAGGACTGCGTTACGGAGCATTCCCTCAAGGTCGGCGATCCGCTTCTCGTTCATCGCCTGATCGTGGCGGGCGGCATCGTAGGCGGAGTTCTCGCGCAGGTCGCCGTGCGACCGTGCTTCCGCCACCTGGGCGATGATCTCAGGGCGGCGCACCTCGCGCAGCTCTTCGAGTTCGGCTTTCAGCCGCTCCAATCCGTCTTTGGTCACAGGTACTTGCCGGGTGTCCACTGGAACCTCCAAAACTTGCGGAATTCGGCGTTCGGCGTTCGGCGTTCGGCGTTCGAGACTATTGCACCGGCGAGCTGCGTCCTTGTCATCCCGAGCTTGTCGAGGGATCTAGAGAGAGGCGGCGTTCCGATGTGCCGCCGTGTGCACGAGCGCGATCGCGTTTTCTCTGAGGCCGGGGCTTCGTCAGGGCATCGTTCCCTTCGAGATCCCTCGACAAGCTCGGGATGACAGGTGGCAGGCTGGCTCGGGATGATCGGCTGACCGCTGACGGCTGAACGCTGGCGGCGGCTGTTGGCCAAGAGCGGACGCTTGACAGCGGAAAGCTGACGGTTATTTCACTTCGAATGTCGCTTCGATCTCGACGGCAATCTGGCCGGGGAGGGCGACGAAGCCGACGGCGGAGCGGGTGTGGCGCCCGGCGTCGCCGAAGACCTCGACCAGGAGGTCGGAGCAGCCGTTGATAACCTTGGGCTGATCGCCGAAATCGGGCGCCGAATTCACCATTCCGAGCACTTTCACGACCCGCGTTACCCGGTCCAGCGTGCCGAGCGCGTCCTTGACCGTCGCGATGATCTGCAGTCCAACCTCGCGCGCGACGGCGTAGCCCTCCAAGATGGTCAGGTCGGACCCGACCTTACCGGTCGGAGCGGATCCACTCGGGCCGGTCCCTGAGATGAAGAGGAGGTTGCCGGTCTGGACGTAGCGGACGTAGGTCGCGATCGGTTTGACCGGCGCGGGCAAGTCAATTCCGAGTTCGGTAATTCTGGCATCGAACGACATATCTTCCTCCTAACGACAGAAACGAATATCTGGCCCGGCGACTACGGATGCGCGGACCTGCGGAGCTATTGGCGGAATTCCGGTGGTGACTTAGCCCTTCCCGAGGACGCGCTCCATGCGCACCAACGTCTCTGGCGAGCAGTTCATCGGAGGTGGCAAACGAGAGGCGGACGTAGCCCTCACCGGCGTCGCCAAAGGCGTTGCCGGGGACGAGGGCGACGTGGGCTTCCTTCAGCATGTGGTCGGAAAACTCCATCGCGGACATTCCTGTGCCGCGGATGTCCGGAAAGGCATAGAACGCGCCCTCGACACGGGGGCAGGTGATCCCTTTCAGGGCATCGAGACCGTCGCAGACCATGATCCGGCGACGATCCCAGGCGGCGACCATCTCGCCGATGAACTCCTGCGGGCCGGTCAGGGCGGCGACTCCGCCCGCCTGGGCGAACGAGGTCGCACAG
Source organism: uncultured Chloroflexia bacterium (assembly GCA_963849635.1). GTDB lineage: Bacteria > Chloroflexota > Chloroflexia > Thermomicrobiales > UBA6265 > CAVRUD01. The sequence continues at coordinate 244,290 of CAWKIA010000025.1, forward strand.
GTGACGGAGTGGCTGTGGACCTTGGCGATTTGATCGATGTAGGCCCGAGGTCCGGCCACATAGCCGAGGCGCCAGCCAGTCATAGCGTATGCCTTGGAGAGACCGTTGAAGGTCAAGGTCCGGTCGAGCATCCCCGGCAACGAGGCGATGGTCGTGTGAGTGTGACCGTCGTAGAGGATTTTCTCGTACATGTCGTCGGCGAAGACGAGCAGGTCGTGCTTGGTGGCGACATCGGCGATGGCGCGTAATCTCGTCGTTCGACATGACATGGCCGGTTGGGTTGCACGGAGAGTTGAAGAGGATGCCGCGTGTGGCGGGAGTCACGGCGGACTCCAGCAGTTCCCGCGTGACCTGCCAGTTCTGGTCCCCAGAGAGGGTCACTGGAATTGCACGGCCACCAGCCACCTCGATCATTGGAACGTAAGAAACCCAGGCCGGTTCCAATACGAGGATATCGACCCCCGGCTCGGCCAGGGTCAACATCGCCTGGAAGAGCGCCGCCTTGCCGCCCGGAGTGACGATGATCTCGGTTGCAGGGTCGTACTCGACGCCATTGTCGTTCTTGAGCTTGGCGGCGATGGCTTTGCGCAGGGCAGGGGTGCCGGCGGAGGCGACGTAGTGGGTATCGCCGGAGTTCATGGCGTCCGCGGCGGCCTGGCGGATGTGGGCCGGGGTGATAAAGTCGGATCGCCGCCACCGAGATCGATGACATCGATACCCTGAGCCTTGAGCTGGCGCGCCTTGTCGGAAACCGCCAGCGTCGGCGAGGGAGCCAGGTCGCGTACTCGGGATGCAACGAAGTCGTCCGCCCGTCGACGTGCGGCGGTTCCACTGGTCTGCATCGATCTTCCTTTCGTGGTGGTCGCGTCGTGCTGCATGCCGTCACGAACGACGGACCGTGTCCGCACCATTTTAGCCGGACTGGGCGCCTCCTGGATTTAATCCGCCGAAAGCCACTTTGCGCCAGAATCGTTCCGACAGCAGGTGACGCATGCCTCCTAGATCTGGATGAATCGCACAACGGGAAGGGAAACATCGGGACCAACAGCCGAGACGCCGGTTATCAGCCCCACGTGATCAATGACATGAATTGGGGAAAGGGAAACCAGATCGACGGCAACGTGGCCGAGGTCAGCGGCCAGGGATTTGGGTTCTTCACTCACATCCCGGAGGCCTTCGCCAACACCGTGCTGTGCTCGAACGAGGTTTCGGGAGCCCAGTTCGGGTTTGCCAATGTCAACTGCGCGGAAAAGGCCGCCGAGATGGCGCGGGCGGCTTGAGTCTGCCGCGCGATTGTTCCATACTCTCCCGGTTGGCACTCCCCCTACCCAATTGCTAATTCATTAGCACTCCCTCTTGAAGAGTGCTAATTGTGGTGCTACCATCTTGGGCGCAATGCAATTCGGGGCGCCCCAGGAAAAGTCCGGGGCGCAACATGTGTCGCGTTCGTAGTGGAGGAAAGGAAGATCATGGCAGCGGAAACAAACGGAACGGCAGTGGCCTCGAAGCTCACCCCGCTCGGTGACCGCGTGGTCATCAAGCCGGCCGGCCGCGAGGAGATGACCAAGAGCGGCATCGTTCTCCCGGACACGGCCAAGGAGAAGCCGCAGCGCGGCACCATCATCGCCGCCGGCCAGGGCCGCCGCGATGACGACGGCGAGCGGATCCCGCTCGACGTCAGCGTCGGGGACCAGGTCCTCTTCGCCAAGTACGCCGGGACCGAGTTCAAGCTCGAAGACGAGGATCTTCTCATCCTTTCCGAGAAGGACATCCTGGCTGTCATTTCCGAGTAACGAGACGTGAGCCGTGAGCCGTGAGAACGGACGAAAGTCCCCTCGGTTTCAGTGGCTCGCGACTCTCTTCTCGTCACTCACGTCTCACGTCTCAATTCTCACGACTAACAAGGAGGTCCCGCAGTGGCGGCAAAGGTTATCGAGTTCAACGAGCAAGCCCGTAGGTCCCTCAAGGTCGGCGTCGATACGCTGGCCAACGCGGTCAAGACCACCCTCGGTCCCAAGGGCCGCAACGTCGCCCTCGACAAGAAGTTCGGCGCCCCGACCGTCACCCACGACGGTGTCACGGTGGCGAAGGAGATCGAACTCGAGGACCACTTCGCCAACATGGGCGCCCAGCTCCTGAAGGAAGCGGCGACCAAGACCAACGACGTCGCCGGTGACGGCACCACCACCGCGACCGTCCTCGCCCAGGCGATCGTCCACGAGGGCATGCGCAACGTCGCCGCCGGCGCCAATGCCATGCTGCTCAAGCAGGGCATCGACCTCGCTTCCGACGCCATCACCGCGCAGCATCCGCGAGCTGGCCACCGAGGTCCAGGGCAAGGAAGAGATCGCCCAGGTCGCCTCCATCTCGGCTGCCGATAAGGAAATCGGCAACCTGATCGCCGAGGTCATGGAGAAGGTCGGCAAGGACGGCGTCATCACCGTCGAAGAGTCCCGCGGCCTCGAGTTCGAGACCGAGTACACCGAGGGCATGCAGATCGACCGCGGCTACATCTCCCCCTACTTCGTGACCAACACGGAGCGGATGGAGGCCGAGCTCGAGGATCCGTACATCCTGATCACCGACAAGAAGGTCTCCTCGATCCAGGACATCCTCCCGGTCCTCGAGAAGGTTGCCGGCGCTCGCGCCCCGTTCGTGATCATCTCCGAGGACGTCGACGGCGAGGCCCTGGCCACGCTGGTCGTCAACAAGCTGCGCGGCACCCTGAACGTGCTCGCGGTCAAGGCCCCGGGCTTCGGCGATCGCCGCAAGGAGATGCTCCGCGACATCGCCATCCTGACCGGCGGCAAGGTCATCTCCGAGGAGATCGGCCGCAAGCTCGACAGCGCCAACATCGAGGATCTGGGCCGCGCCCGCCGCGTCGTCGCCACCAAGGACAACACCACCTTCATCGAGGGTGCTGGCCAGGAAGGCGACATCAAGGGCCGCGTCGAGCAGATCCGCGCTCAGATCGAGACCACGACCAGCGACTTCGACCGTGAGAAGCTCCAGGAGCGCCTCGCCAAGCTGGCAGGCGGCGTAGCCGTCATCAAGGTCGGTGCCGCGACCGAGACCGAGCTCAAGGAGAAGAAGCACCGCGTCGAGGACGCGCTGAGCGCGACCCGCGCCGCCGTCGAAGAGGGCATCGTCCCGGGTGGTGGCGTCGACCCTGCATCAACGCCGTCGCGGTCCTCGATGGCGATCACGGCCGAGGGTGACATCCGGACTGGCGTCAACATCCTGCGCCGCGCCCTGGAGGAGCCCCTCCGCGGGATCGCCGCCAACGCCGGCAAGGACGGCTCGGTCATCATCGAGACGGTTCGCCGCCAGCAGGCCGAGAAGAAGAACCCGAACATCGGCTACGACGTCATCGCCGAGGAGTACGTCGACATGGTGAAGGCCGGTATCACCGACCCCGCCAAGGTCACCCGCTCCGCCGTCGAGAACGCGACCTCGATCGCCGGCATGATCCTGACCACCGACGCGATCATCTCCGAGAAGCCGCAAGAGGCTTCGCCGGCCCCGGCCATGCCGGGCGGCATGGACTACTAGTCCAGCTAATACCGCGTTCGATAGTCGAAGGGGGCTGGAGCATTTCCAGCCCCCTTCGTTTTTTCCATGGTGATGACCGTCGGAGAAACGTTCGGAGACGAACCGAATGCCGATCGTTTTCCGGAGCATGCAGGCCGCAGACGATGGCTTTCCACAGCTCGGTGCCAGTGGACGTTGCCTTGGAATCAGGCTGGGAATCGACATCTTGGCGGGAAATGGTTATGTTGAACCCGGAGTCGGCAGCATGTCGGTAACCCCGGTCGACCCGCTTCGCTTGCCACGTCACCGCCGACCTCCCGAACTGGGCGGAACGGGACGTGATCCGACCTTCTGGCTCGATACCGAACTGCTTCCAAACGGTCTCGTCTACCGGTCGGACCCGCAGAATCCGGAAGGACATGGGTATATTGAGCCTGCCAATCCAATGTCATTCGATCATTACCAGCATCAGATTGCTGACACGAGACAATTGTGGACGAGGGTGACCATATGGCGGCATTAGCAACTGGGATGACGACGCACGACCTGTTTAGTGAGGCTCTAGAGTCTGTAGAGCCTGTGTGGGAACTGCGAGGAGTCGTTCGGGGTCTCCTTGCAGACGGCCATGATCGGGAAGCACTTCTTTCGGACCTTGAGGCCATGAGGGGTGAGTTACAGGCATCGGGACGTGATAAGGCGGAAGAATCGGTCCTCGATGTGATGGACTTCATCGTCGGTTGGACGTCGCCACATACCAAGCTCTAGGCTAGGGCCTTTTCAAAGTCGCGAAGGCGCGGTGAGGGCGGCGAGGACGGTGAGCGGGTGGCCGTTGACCCATTCGGCCCGGGCCGTCATCGGCGCGCGCTCGGACCAGAGCACGCAGCGGCCGCGCAGGAGATTGATGGCCGCGCCGCGTAATAACCCCAGGACCTGCCCCCGGTCGTGGTCCTGTAGCACCTGGCGGTCCTCGCCGAAGCTGTCATCGGCAACGTGGAACCAGCGGTTCTCGATCCCCCAGTGCCGCCGCGCGACCGCCAGGAGGCGCGGGGGGTCGGCCGCCGCGGCTCCGAGGCTGGTCACTAAGTAGCGGGTGATGCGCGTGACCTCGCCGGTCGCAAGGTGGACGACCTCCTTCTTCAACTCAGCGACTTGCGCCAACCCCGGGAAGGCGGAATACCCCGCGAGGTCGGCGCGCACCCGCAGTTCGCGCCGCTCCAGGCGGCCGTGCCCCTTCTCGGTCGTCACGACATCGGGCGGACCGGGGTCGGTGAAGAGGATCGCGACATCCGCGAAGAGGGCTGGTTGGTTTTTTTGAGCCGGAAGACGTAATCGCGCTGCCCGGCGACCACTGCGGAGCACAGCGACTGCTCGGCGAACAGGGCGTCCCCGGTCAGGATCGCCAGGCCCGGGAAGGCGTCCGCGACCTCATCCAACCAGCGCGTTGCCGCGCTCACTTCCCCGCGTAGCGGGGCGGCAAGTGCCTGATCGAGTCCGAGGCCAGCGTGCTGGGCGAAGGCCCGCAGCACGTGGAGTGGGGTTCCTTCCTCGTGCGTGCCCCGCAGGGTCTTGCCGTCCAGGGCCACCTCGGTCACGGCCGCGGGAGGGGTCCGACGCGCGATGAGGTCCTGGGCGAAGGCCCGGACCACGCTCCGCACGTCGGCCACCGTGACCAGCCCCAGCAACCGGTGCAGCGTCGCCACCGAGGGGCTCCGCCGCAGGCCGAGCGGGGCGAGCACCTCCGGGTGGATCGCCCCGTAGCGGCTCACCGCGCTCAGGGAGCGGCACCCAGCCAGCAATCCCAGCACCACCAGGGCCAGCACCCCCGGCAGGGGATGGACCTTGCCGCGGGCATGCCGAGGGTCGGTCAAGGTCGCGAACCGGGCGACCAGCAGGCCGAATTCGTCGGGAACCGCAGACGTCGCGGGCATGGCACACCTCCATGCGCCTATCCTCCCCGACGCTCACGACTTTGCAAAGGCCCTACTCTAGGCGATGCAATATTGTCCGCCGGGCGGAGGTTTGGTACACTCCGCAGGTTCTCGCCGCCGGTGGGCCGGTCGGCTTGTGTTCTCTGATTGAATTGTGCTGGGATGGCTTGCCTGGACGGGGTATCGCCAACTCGCCGCTGATGATTCGCCGTCGTCGATTGAACTCCAAGGTAAGGTAGGCAGATGGTCGCGCAGTTGATTCGGTCGATCGAGGCCGAGCAGTTCAAAGAAGATTCCCAGGTTCCCGATTTCGGACCTGGCGATACCATTCGGGTACACGCCAAGGTTGTCGAGGGCACTCGCGAGCGGATCCAGGTCTTCGAGGGGGTCGTGATTCGGCGGCGGGCCGGCGGAATCAACGAGAACTTCACCGTGCGCCGGATCGCCTCTCACGGCATTGGCGTCGAGCGAACCTTCCTGCTCCACTCACCGCGCATCGACCGCCTCGAGGTGATTCGCCGCGGTAAGGTGCGCCGGGCGAAGCTGTACTACCTTCGAGGCCGGACCGGCCGCGCGGCCCGGATCAAAGAGCGTCGAATCTTCCCCAGCCGCAAGGGCGGCGTGGTTCCCACCGCCGTGGCGCCGCTCGCGCCTCAGGTAGAGGAGACTCCTCAGGTTGAAGAGACCACAGAGGTCGACGAAGCGGCAACCGAGGAATAGCTACTCTTCGTATTGAAACCAGAACGAAGCCGGGGATGGTCCTCCCCGGCTTCGTCATTTCCACTCCGCAATTCCTGCTATCGTTCAGCCGTGACGATGCGCGCCATGACAACCAGCCAGCCTTTGCCTTCTCTTGACGCAGAGCGGTCCTTTTGGCGCTGCGACCATACGATTGTGGCCGGAGTCGATGAGGTCGGGCGGGGTGCCCTGGCCGGGCCGCTGGTTGCTGCGGCGGTCGTGTTCCAGGCGTGCGCGGGCTGGGACCTTCGCCGACTCAGGGCCAACCTGGACAGGGTGCGAGACTCCAAAGCATTAAGGCCCGAAATCCGGGAAGCCCTGCTCAGCCAGATCACAGGCTGCGCCGCGGCGGTGGCGATTGGAGTGGTCGAAGCCGATGAGCTCGACCAGATCGGCGTCGGTCCCGCAAACAGGATCGCGATGGAGCGAGCGGTCCTGGGTTTGCCGGAGACGCCCCATGCGTTGCTGCTGGACGCCTGCGTCGTCGATCTCGGCATCACCCAGGTCGGGCCAATCCGGGGCGACGCCTCGTCCCTCTCGATCGCCGCGGCGTCGATCGTCGCCAAGGTCACCCGCGATCAGATCATGCGCAACCACCACGAGCGTGATGGCCGCTATCACTTCGCGATCCACAAGGGCTACGGCACAGCACTACATCTTGACGCGATCCGGTTGCACGGACCAGGGCCGATCCATCGCCGGTCGTTCACGCTGATCAGGGCAGAATGACCACACCTCGGCGCGCACTTGGAACCGCCGGCGAGCACCATGCCCGGCGTTACCTGGAAGCGCAAGGGATGCGGTACGTCGAGGCTAATTGGCGCTGCCCGGCCGGCGAACTCGATCTCATCATGCGCGACGGCGATGACCTCGTCTTCGTCGAGGTCAAGACCCGCCATGGCGAAGGGATGGGCCGGGCCGAAGAGAGCGTCTCGTGGAGCCAATCCCGGAAGCTGCTGCGAACCGGCGCAATCTACGTTGCTTCTCATCCCGATGTGCAAGATCTGATTTGGCGGATCGATTTGGTTGCTATCACGCTCGACCGTACCGGCGCCGTCCGGCGGCTGAGCCACATCCCGAACGCGATCGGTGAGTGGTAGCGAGCGGTAGCGATCCGCCAAGAGATGATGATTTGCAGATAAGGTTGGCATACATCTTGGAATACACTCGTCTGGTCCCTATCGACTGCGGGGCTCGCAAATGGTGGGCCGAAACATCCCCGTCTCGGTTTCACCGCAGAGATACCTGAGGAGGGAATTCGCATGTCCGAGGCACGGCGACGGTGGATTGGCATTGGTATCGCCATGGCGCTGATCGGAGTGGCGACAATCGGAGTTGTCTCTTCGCGGGCGCAAGATGCCACTCCTGTTGCCCAGGAGCAGGTCTCTGTCAGCGCCGAACACTCTGCCCTCATTCACACGGGCAACTGCGAGACGCTCGACCCGAATCCGCTCGCGCTGCTGGCTAGCGTCATCTTTGCAGGGTCCGAGGAAGACGACGGAGCAACTCCGGTTGCCGAGGGCTCGCCGGAAGCTGGGACCGCGATGGGCTCGACCACGGCAATCGAGAGTGGTCATAGCACGACGAACGTGCCGTTGTCGCTGGCCGATATCCTGGCTGCAGAGCACGCTATCATTGTCCACCTCAGCCCCGAGCAGGCTGATGTCTATGTCACTTGCGGCGCAATCGGCGGCGAGCCCGACGCAAATGGCGACCTCTTTATCGGCTTGCGGGAGCAGAACGGCTCTGGCATCGCCGGCATAGCCTGGCTGCACGACAACGGCGACGGCGCCTCGACGACAGTCACGATCATGATCGCGTCCCTGCTCTCAGAGGACGCGAGTGGCGAGGAGGCCACGCCGGCGGCATAGTCTCGCGACGGCGTCACATTCGACTGCACGATGGGGCGCGGCGAACGTCGTTTGCCGCGCCCCGTCGCATTCTGCGCTAAGATCGCGTATTCGCCTCAATTGAGGCGACATAGCTACGCCCAGAGATGCTTCGGGAATGGACGGATGGCGGTAGAACTCACCACCTCACTTGCCGCACGGACCGCAACACTTAAGGCCGCGTCCGCCGGACACGCAGACGCGATGGTTCACTTCGCTCAGCGGCTCATCCAAACGCCCAGCCTGCCGGGCGAGGAGCGGAATGTCGCCAACCTGGCGGCTGCTGAGATGGGAAGGATCGGGTACGACGACGTCTGGATCGACCGGGCTGGGAGTGTCATCGGGGTGATCCGGGGCACGAGCGGCGGTCCAACCGTCCAGTTCAACGCCCACATCGATCATGTCTCGCCGGGCGATCATGCGCTCTGGCCACGCCCGCCGTTTGGGGGAGTGATCGAAGACGGCATCCTATATGGTCGGGCCGCCTCCGACGTTAAAGGGGCGATGGCCACCCAGGTCTATTTGGTGCCCGGTTTTGAAAGAGGCTGGTTTCCTGCCGGTTGGGGATGTGTACGTCGTCGGGGTCGTCCTGGAGGAGGTCGGGGGACTAGGCAGCGCCATCCTGGCCAAGGAGATGCCGACCGACTACGCCGTGCTGGCCGAAGCAACCAATAACGGGCTACGCCGGGGACACCGAGGCCGTACCTTCGTCAAGGTCTCGTTCACCGGTCTATCGGTTCACGCCAGTGCGCCCGAGCGAGGCCACAACCCGCACTACGCCTCGGCACGATTTCTGCTCGCGCTCGAGGACCTGCCGATGGTCACCGATCCGACCTTCGCTGGCTCCAGTGTGGCTCCGACCCTCACCAACACAGATCAGGTCAGCGGCAATGTCACGCCCGGGATCGTCGACCTCTATCTCGACTGGCGAAACGTCCCCGGCGAGTCGCATGATGACATCATCGCGAAAGTTACGCCCCTGGCCAACGCGGCGGCGGCGGCGGTCGACGGTGTCAGTGCACAGGTCGAAGTGATGGGCCGTCCAGTGACGTCGTACACCGGCGTCAGCGAGGTGATGCCGCCGACGAACGGCTTTGAGACGGCGGCAGACCACCCGCTCGTCCTTGGCGCGCAGGCATCGCTGGAAGCGACCTTGGGCCGCCCGATCGATGTCGGGACGTGGACCTTCGCCACCGATGGCGGCCATCTCAGCCGCCACGGGATCACGACGATCGGGTTCGCGCCCGGTGAGGAGCGCTTCGCTCACACGATTCATGACCAGTGCGACATCGCCAAGATGCACGAGGCGTTGCTCGGCAACGCCGCCCTCGCGCTCGATCTGACCGCGCTGCCGAAGGGCACGGCATGAGCCAGTCCGACCCGAACGTCGCGCCGGCAAGCGCCTCTGTCGCCGAGCACCGGGCAGCCGCAACCAATCAGGTTCGCTGCGCCGTCCTGACAGTTAGTGATACGCGGACCGCGGAGACGGACAAGAGTGGCGACCTCATCAAACAGCTGCTGAGTGAGGCCGAACATCCAATCGTTGCCTACCGGATCGTCCCAGATGAGCCGGGACAAATCGGTCCCTTGCTCGATGAGTGGACCGCGAATCCCGAAATCGACGTCATCATCTCCAATGGGGGCACTGGGATTGCCGCTCGCGATACGACCTACGATGTTGTGGCAGGCAAGATTGAGAAGCGGCTGGACGGCTTCGGCGAGTTATTCCGGATGCTGAGCTGGTCCGAGGTCGGCGCCGCGGCGATGCTCTCACGGGCGGTTGCCGGTGTGATCGACCGGACGGTGATCTTCTCCCTGCCGGGCAGTTCAAACGCCGTCCGCCTCGGCATGGAGAAGCTGATTCTGCCGGAGATGGCCCACGTCGTTTTCCGAGATCAACAAGCAGTTGGCGCCGTGATGTGTGACGCTATGGATTGGTGGTTGACGATGGAAGTCGAGGAATGCACACGGGCGCCGGGTACCGGCGCCCCGGCCCATAGCTGCTAATTGGGATGCCTGATTGAACGAGAGCAGCCGACCGTATCGAGATTGGATCACGTTCAATGACAGACACGACCACCGCGCCCACCACGGGCACCAGATTAGGAACCCGCAAGCCACAGGTACTCAAGGGCTTTCGCGATTACATGCCCTCCCAGATGCTGCTGCGCCAGCGCATCATCGGCACCTTCCGCGAGATCTTCGAGCGTCACGGCTTCGAGCCGCTCGACACGCCGGCCCTGGAGTACTTGGAGATTCTGACAGGCAAGGCCGGCGAGAATGAAAAGCTGATGTATCAGTTCGAGGATGCCGGCGGCCGCGAAGTTGGGATGCGCTACGACCTCACCGTGCCCCTGGCCCGGGTGGCGGCAATGCACCAGAACGAGATCGTCCTGCCGTTCAAGCGCTACCACATCGCACCGGTCTGGCGGGCCGAAAAACCGCAGCGCGGGACGAACCCGCGAGTTCTGGCAGTGTGACGCCGATATCGTCGGCAGTACGAGCCAGCTCGCCGACGCCGAAGCGATCGCCGTGATGGCCGAAGCACTGGCGGCAATCGGACTACCCCAGGCGACGATCAAGATCAACCACCGCAAGCTCCTCACCGCTCTGGCCCTGCTCTCCGGCGTCGATTCCGACCGGGCAGGGAGCGTCTACCGGGCGATCGACCGGTTGGACAAGGTCGGAGCCGAGGGAGTCCGGCGTGAGCTTATCGACCTTGGCGTCGAAGAGCGCGCGGCGGCGAATATCCTCGATCTCGTGACGCGAACGGGCGAGCCCGACACGCTGCTGGCGACGCTCCGCGACGAGCTCACGAATGTCCCTGGGGCAATCGAGGCGATTGACGACCTGGAACGGGTCTTCAACTACCTGGCGCAGCTCGGTGTTCCGGCGGCGGCGTACTCGCTGGATCTGGCGCTGGCCCGGGGGCTGGATTACTACACCGGACCGGTCTTTGAAGCCGCCGTCGAGCAACCCAAGATCGGATCAGTCGGCGGCGCCGGCCGCTACGACGACCTGATCGGCACTTTCCTGGGCCGGCCAGTTCCGGCAACGGGGATGTCCCTCGGCATCGAACGGATCATCGAGGTCGTGCAGGAGTTCTCGCTGCTGCCGGTCAAGGAGACCGTCGTCGATGTCTTCGTCGCTGCCTTCCCGGAGACGCTGGGCAGCGCGGCCGGGATCGCCCGCGACCTGCGCGCCGCCGGACACCGGGTGGACCTGACGCTGCTTCCTAACCGCGGGATCGGAGATCAGCTCAAGTACGCCGGCCGCAAGGGAGTCCCGGTCGCCGTGATCGCTGGCGAGGCCGAACTGGCGGCGGGGACGGTCGCGGTCAAGGATCTGATTTCTGGGGAGCAACGGACGGTACCCCTGATCGAACTGCCAGGTGCGGTCCGCGATCTTCTCGGAGAGAATTCCGCTTGACAGTTCCGTCGGTCCAGCCGAGACATGGCGCGGGCCATGCGAGTTGAGACCTCGTCCACGACGCGTTCGCTTTAAAGCAGGAGTGTTCTACGCCTGATGGCCGAGACAACTGGTACCACGGAAGAGTTTCCATACGACGCTTATATGGTCGTGGTCGCCCATCCGGATGACCTCGAGTTCTCTTGCGGCGGCACGATCGCCAAGCTTGGCCGGCTCGGCAAGCGGATCGTGCTCGTGCAGGTGACCTCGGGCAACCGAGGGACCTCGGATCGCAACGTGAAGCCGGAGGAAATCTCGGCCCGGCGCGAACTAGAGCAGGCGGAAGCCGCTAAACGCCTCAGTGTCTCCGAGGTGGTCTTCCTGCGTTACCCGGACGGCGAGGTCCCGCACGATGTTACGCTGCGCGGCGACATCGTCCGCCAGATCCGCAAGCACCAGCCGGACGTTGTCATCACGCACGACGGTTTCCGGCCATATGCCCTCCATCCGGATCACCGGCACGTTGGCCTGGCTACAACCGACGCCGTCTACCCCTGCGCCCGCGATCCCTGGGCGTACCCGGAGCACTTCGATGAGGGGTACGACACCTGGAAAGTGGCCGAATTGTGGTTTGCCGGACCAGAGCACCCGGACAAGTTCGTCGATATCACCGATTCGATCGATGGCAAGGTCGACGCGCTGAAGGCGCATGTCTCCCAAGTGGGAGACGGTGAGACGCTGCTCGAACGGCTGAGCGAGCGCGGCCGCGAGGTCGCCGTTGACCAGCCCTTCGAGATGGCAGAGGCCTTTAAAGTCGTACAGCTGCGCCGGTAGTGCCGAGGAATCGGTCGTGACGAGCGGGGAGCATCAGTCGTCAGGGATCATCGACGCGGAGCCAGCGTATGACCGTGCGCTGGCGGCGGGACGGTCTGCCTTTGGCTCGTCGTGGCGGCCGAGTGTGAGATCGGTGGCATCTGGCCGGATCGAATTGCTCGGGAACCACCTCGACTACAACGGTGGGCCGGTCCTCGCCGCGGCCATCGATAGGCGAGTGGTGGCGCTCCTCGACGAAGGTGGCTCCCCCGGCGCCGTCACTATCGTGGCCGCCGATGCCGAGATGGCCACCTCTGAACTCCTAATCAGCGAGTTGCGCGACTGGGCGAACAGTGGCGCTCCTGGCGAGCCCGCCGATTATGCTCGCGGGCTGGTCGCCGCGATACAGGCCGATGGCGCGCACAGACCCCGATCTGGGGCGCGGCTTGCGTTTGCGGGGGATGTGCCGATTGGATTTGGCGTCTCCTCGTCGGCCGCGCTCTGCGTCGCCCTGTCCATGGCGCTCGTGCCGGACACGTTGACGTTCAAGGAGACCGTTCTGCTGGCCCAGGCTGCCGAGCACCGGGCCGGGACCCCCTGCGGAACGATGGATCAGTCGGCGTCGGTGGCCGGCGGCGTCATTCGCTACGACGGCGCCACGCTGACCGTCGAGCAACTGCAACCCGATCTCGGTGACTACCTCTTCGCGGTGGCCGATTCGGCCGTCGACCGCTCCCTGGGAGCATCCGCCTACCCGATTCGTGTTCAGGAGGCGAACCAGATCCGAACGCTGGCGAGCGAAGCGCTTGGCTACCCGGTCGAGCATCCCGCTCAGTTGAACCGGGATGCCCTCGACCGCCTGACTGGCGGCGATCAGCCGGTACTCAACACGAATTTGGCGGCCCGGTTGCGCCACATCGTCTCCGAGACTGAGCGCGTCGAAGCGGGGATGGAGGCGCTCCGGGCGGCCAATTGGCCCGAGTTCGGGCGCCTGATGACCGAGTCAGGACGCTCATCCGCGACCGACTACGACATCAGTCATCCCCGGGTTGAAGAGCTGGTTCAGGAGATCCTAGAGGTTGATGGGGTCCTGGGGGCACGCATGATGGGGGGCGGGGGCGGAGGAACGGCTCTGACGCTGCTGCGCAGCGACCAGCTTGCCGCCCTGGAGACTGCGCTCCGAGCAGGGTATTACCGAAAGTACGGTCTAGAAGAACGACCGGGCGTCATCCAACCCTGTGCCTTCGCCGGACCAGCTTGGGTCGAGACGGACATCGCCTCAGATTGAAAGCGCCAGCTTCGACTTTCGCTTGATGTCGCGGATTCCCCGGCGCCGGTTGCGGTAGGCCGTGGTCAGGTGCAGGCCGGTCCCCGGATCGAGCACCAGGACCGTGCCCTCTAACCGGCGCAGGCGATCGTCGCGCAGGTCGTCATCGGGGATATCACGCAGACCGAGGTGGATGAAGAGGGCCTTGCCCGCGTGGAGCCTGCGCCCATGAGCGCACACGTAGTCCACGTCTTCGGGGCTGAGGTTGCGCCGTGCGAGGCGTTGGTTGGCATGCCGGGAGACAAACGCCACGCGATGATCGCGCATCGGCTTCTCCTTTCCCAGCGAGAGTCGACGGTCCCAAAATTTGCCGAGATCGCTGGAGCCAACGAATTCACCAAAGCAGGAAGGTGGATTCCTCCACTTCGGTGTACGTACATTATCCGTTCAGTTGATCTTCTGTCAACACGATGAGATAGGCCAAGAAGTACGGGGGGGTACCTAGTACCCGGCAGCCCCGTCGACGACGTTGTGCAGCGGCTCGCCGGCCTGGAAGCGGTCGATGTTGGTTTCCAGGATTGCCAGGATTCTTTCCCAGTATCGCGGGGTTGATCCCGACGTGTGGGCCGTAACCATGACGTTCTCCATCGCCCACAATGGAGACTCCGCCGGGAGCGGTTCCGGGGTGGTGACGTCCAGTCCGGCACCGGCGACAGTACCTTCGTCTAGCGCCTTGATCAGTGCGTCCTGGTCGATAATCGGTCCCCGGCCGATGTTGTAGATGTATGCAGAGGGCTTCATCCGCGCCAGCATGGCCGCGTCGAACAGGCCGCGCGTGCCAGGAGTCAGGGGCAGACAGATGGCGACGTGGTCGGCCGATGGGAGGGCCTCCGCAAGATCCGACACCGGGTAGATCTTCGGAAGGACGTCCGGCGCCGGCAGATCGACCCGGCGGCGGACGCCATTGACCGTCATCCCCAGGCCGCGGGCCCGCTCGGCCAGCCCCAGCCCGATGTCGCCCATGCCGACCACGAGCAACTCCTGCTGGCCCAGCTCGAAGATGCGGCTCCGAACCGGCATCTCGAACCAGTCGCCGGCCGGTGGGTGGCGGAGCAGCCAGGGCAACTGACGGGCAAACGCCAGCATCATCGCCAGGATGTGTTCGGCGATGTTGGCGGCGTGGACGCCGCTGGAATTGGTGACCACGATATCGCGGGCCGCCAGTTCGGCAAACGGCATCCGATCGACACCTGCGGCAAAGCTCTGCAACCACTTCAACCGGGGCGCGGCCGCGATCTGTTCTGGCGTGAGATGCCAGGCGATCACGGCGTCGGCGTCCGGCAAGTGGGGGTCCATGTCTTCGAACGGGGCCCGGATGAAGGTAATCTCGGGGTACTTCTCCCGCAGGTTTGCCAGGTGCTCATCAGGAATCGGGACGCCAAAGAGCAGGGTTTCGATCGGACCGGCGCCGCCCATCTGACTTGTCATCGAATTGTCCCTTCCCGAACCACGGCACTGTTCCGCCGATGCGCGTCTACGAATCAGCAGAATAACAGGCGACGCCCATGTACTCTCGGCAAGACCCGGCTGGCGGCCTTCACCGGACTCAATGATTTTGGCAGTTCAGGATAAATGGGTAAGACCCGCCTTACGCTTGCGGTGGCGACTGAACTCGCTGATGCAATCGCCGACGGCGCCAGGTTTTTCGACCTGGCACCCGTCGCCATCACCGCAGCCCGGCGCACGGCTCGACAGTCAAAAGACTCGATTCCGGTTGTGACCATGATCGGCAATCGCACGGGTGGGCGCGTGGGTTCATCTCCGCCACTGGTTGACGTAAACTGAGGGTGTCCGACCGAACGCCACACGCGCCGATCCCGTCGCAGGATCCGCCCATGACCGACCCGACGCTCGCCGGCCCGAGCCGCCCCCACCCGGTCGCCCTCGTCGCCGTCCCGGGCCGGGAGCATCCGAGCACGCCACTCCCCGCCCCGCTGACCGGCTTCGTGGGACGGGAACGCGAGATCGAGCAGGTCTGCGCCTTGCTCAGTCGCGCCGAGGTGCGGCTGCTGACCCTGACCGGACCCGGCGGCATCGGTAAGACCCGGCTTGCCATCCAGGCGGCGGCGCGGATGGCGGAAACCTCCGGGGACGCTCCCGTGTTCGTGGCGCTGGCCCCCATTACCGATCCGGCAGCGGTCGGCGCCGCGATCGCCCAGGCGCTCGGTGTCCATCCGGACGGAGAGCGGCCGCTGCCGGTCCAACTCGGGGCGGTCCTCGGTTCGCGGCGGCGGCTGCTCCTGCTCGACAACCTGGAGCAGGTGCTGGATGCGGCTCCGATGCTGGCCGAGATCCTGGTCGCCTGCCCAGGCCTCTCGCTCCTCGTCACCAGCCGGGAGCCGCTGCACCTCTCGGGCGAGCATCAGTACTCCGTGCCGCCGCTGCGGCTGCCCAATCCGGAGAGCCAGTCCGATCTCGACGCCTTGGGGGAGGTGGAGACGGTTGCGCTTTTCGTCCAGCAGGCCCGGGCCGTTCAGCCCGATTTCGCACTGACGGCCGAGAATGGGCCGGCGGTCGCCGAGATCTGCCGCCGCCTGGATGGACTCCCGCTGGCGATCGAACTCGCGGCGGCCCGGGTCAAGGTCTTCACGCCCGAGGCGCTGCTGGCCCGCCTCGACCGGCGCCTGGAACTTCTGACCGGCGGCCCCCGCGACGCGCCGCCGCGCCTGCGCGCCCTCCGTGACACGATCGCCTGGAGCCACGACCTGCTCTCCCCGGACGAGCAGATGCTCTTCCGCCGTCTGGCCGTCTTCGTCGGTGGGTTCACGCTGGAGGCGGCCGCAGCGGTCGCGGGGGAAGGCGAGGCCGTTCCCTCCCTCACGATCCTCGACCTCGTCGCGTCGCTGGTGGACAAGAGCCTCCTGCGTTTGGAAGCACGCGCGGGACACGAGCCCCGCTTCGGGATGCTGGAGACGGTGCGGGAGTTCGCATTGGGGCGGCTGGCGGCGAGCGGCGAAGAGGCTGCCGTCCGCCAACGCCACGCGACCTACTTCATGACGTTCGCCGAGCGGGCCAATTATGTGGATGACTTCGAGCCGGACACGAAGCGCGGGAGATTCGATCCATGGGAGACAGAATATCCCAACCTTCTAGCGGCGCTGGAGTGGTTCGCGGCGGAGGGGGATGGGGTCACCGAACTTCGGCTGGCGGGAGCGTTGGGCCACTTCTGGTTTAGCAGCGGACGGCTTCGCGAAGGGATGGCCCGATTGGAGGCGGCGCTTGGGCGCGGGGGAGCTGCCCCGCCGGCCATCCGGGCCCAGGCCCTGTCCGAACTCGGCTATTTGTGCGGCGAGGCGGGGAAGGTGGAGCGCGCCCTCGCGTACAGCACGGCCAGCGTGCCCCTTGCCCGCGAGGGGGCGACCCGTACGCCCTGACGGCGGCATTGTCTACATCACGCGATTTGCCCTACGGTACCACGGCCGCCTGGACGAGGCGGTGGAGGTGCTGGAGGAGGCGACCGCCCTGGGCAAGGGACTAGACCCACCACCGGTGTGGTGGGGAATCATCCTTGGCAACCTGGGTACCACGTTGTTGGATCGAGGCGAGCGCGCACGCGGCCTGGCCATCATCGAGGAGGCACTGGTTTATTGCCGAGCAGTCAGGGGCCGATTCTGACGCTGGCCTGATTCTCGCGCGGCTCGGCCACGTCGCCCAGACCGATGGCGACCCAGCCTCGGCGGCGGCGCGGTACGGCGAAAGCCTCCGGTTGATGTGGGGGGCAGGACAGGCAACCCACTTCGATCGCTCACTGGTCGGTCTGGCCGGGCTGGCGGCGGACCGGGGCGACGTCCAGGCGGCGGCGAGGCTCCTCGGGGCCGTCGAGGCAATCCAGGAGCGGACGGGCGCCACGGACCTGAAGTGGCCGGAGGTGCGTGACCACGCGGCCCGAGTCGCGCGGGCGGCGCTCGGAGCCGAGGGGTACGCTGCTGCCGTCGCGGCAGGTCGTCGCCTGTCGGCTTCGGACCTCGAGGTGGAAGCCCTGACGTTGGCCGACGCCATCGCCGTTGCTCCTCCCGTCCCGGTCGCCCCGCCTGCTGGCGATGAGTTCGGCCTCAGCCCCCGCGAGCGTGAAGTCCTTGCGCTCATAGCCCGGCGCTACACCGACAAGGAGATCGCCGAGGCGCTCTTCATCGGCCACCGCACCGTCGAGACCCACGCAAAGCACGTGCTGGCCAAGCTCGGCGTCGCCAACCGCCGCGAAGCCGCCGCGCTCGCCGCCCGTCTCGGCCTCGTCTGACACCTCCCCGGATCCGCGGCTCCGTACTTTCTACGGATGCCCCCTTCCTCGTCGTTCCCAGGATTCCGGGTACTCCACGGACGCGCCCGTCGCGGCGTCGGTCCATGCTCGATGTGTGCCCGGGATCAGACCGCCGGGCGCCGCCCCCGGACCCACCGGGGATGCTGGAGCACTCTGTCGAGAAGGAGCGCCGCCATGTCGCCCGAGACTTATGCCCGCGTCGACCAGGTGCGTCGTCAGGAAATGCTCGCCGCGGCCGCCCGCGCCCACCGGGTGGCCGGGCTCCCGCGGGCCGTGCCCCCGGCGGTCACCGCACCCCGAGCGGCCAACCGAGTCCGATCCGTTCTCCGCCATGCGGTCGCGGCCTTTGTCTCCGCCGGTATTGGGCTGGTGACGCGGTAGCGGTTCCCCGTTCTCCGACACATACATCACGCCGTCCACCGCGGCCGGCACCGGGCACCAGTGCAAGGCACCCCGGGCACGGCGTCCCGCATGAACGCCGCGCTCGTTGCGCCAGGGAGGTACACCGTGTTCGCCAAGGTCCCTGGCCTCGCCTGGCTGCTGACGGCGCTCCCTGTTTTGTGTCAGGCCTGGCAATCGCGGAAGCGCGGTGGCAGTCGGACGCGGCGTCGAACCTCTCGCCCGTTGGCGTGGTCGTCACCGTCGAGGTTGCCAACCCGCCATCTCCAACGCCGGCGGAGTCGACCCCGACGCCGGTGCCGGCGCTCGACCCATGGATCCCTCTCGATCAATACAAGGAGCCCGAATGCGATCCGATCGGGACCAGGCCGATCCCTACCTCCGACGACTGATCACGACGCCGGCCGAGGGTTGCACCAGCTCCCTCGACCGCACCGCAACCGGCTGGCCGCGCTCGATCGACTCTGCGCCACGCGGTAGCGGCGCTGGCCTCCCTCGGCGTCGGACTGGTAGCGCGGTAGAGCCCCGTCGGGACAGCCTGAGGACTGCATCCCGGCTCGCGTAGCCTTGCCCGACCAACGATCCACGTTCTAGCAGCGGCGGCGCTGCCGTCGCGACAACGCGGCAGGCTTGCCCACCGGACAGAGGCGCCAATTGGCGGACATCGTGGTTCCGGTCGCCGACCTCCTGCTGCTCGTCTCGCCCAACCGCGCACCGATCACGGAACGCCACCTCAGGGATGCTTGCCGAAGGATGAGGGGCAATGCGGTGCAGACGATCGCTCGGGGACACGACGACTGACCGCCGTAGAGACGGACACGCGACGCATGGAGCGGTTACAGGAGGCACGGCCGCGTATCCGGGTTCATCGCCACCGGCGGGTGCCGTACACTGGGGGCATCCACCCGACCGCCGCCCGCCTCGCTTCCGTCGCAGGATCTGCCCGTGGACGACCCGGCGCCGCCCCACGTCTTCGTCAGCTACGCCAGTCCCGACCACGCCCGGGTGCTCCCCCTGGTTGCGGCCCTGGAGCGCGCCGGCATCCCCGTCTGGCTCGACCGGACCGGCATCCCGGGCGGGGCCAACTACGGGCCGGAGATCGTGGCCGCCATCCGCGAGAGCGGCGCGCTGCTGGTCTGTTGCTCGGCCGCGGCCTTCGCCTCGCGCAACGTCCGCCAGGAGGTGGCCCTCGCCTGGAAGCACGAGCGCCCGATCCTACCGCTGCTGCTTGAGCGGGCGACGGTCCCCGACGACCTCGCCTATTGGCTGGAGGCCGCCCAGTGGGTCGAGGTGCTGGACCGGCCCGAGCGCGACTGGCTGCCCGAGGTGCTGCACGGCCTGGTGCGGGCGGGGGTTGCGGTCGCTCCGCCTCCCCGCGATGCTCCCCCGAGCAGCACGGACACCCCGGGTCCAATCCGGCTACCCACGCCGCTTACCGCGCTCCTGGGCCGCGACGCGGAGGTGCGCCAGGTCGTCGGTCTCCTGGCGTCTCACCGCCTGGTGACGCTGACCGGCCCCGGCGGGGTGGGCAAGACCCGGCTGGCGATCGAGGCGGCCCGCGCCGCGGCGCCCGCGTTCCCCGACGGCGTGGTCTTCGTCGACCTGGCGCCGCTGCGCGATCCCGCCCTCGTCCTGCCGGCGATCGCCCAGGTGCTGGAGGTCCGGGAGGCGCCGGGCATCCCCCTGGACCGGGCGCTGGCCGCCGCGCTCGGGGAGCGGCGGCTGCTGCTGGTGCTCGACAACCTGGAGCAGGTGGTCGCGGCGGCGGCGGGGATCGCCGCGCTGCTCACCGCCTGCCCGCAGCTGGTCGTGCTGGCCACGAGCCGCGCGGCGCTGGCGGTCCGGGGGGAGCGCATCCTGCCGGTCGAGCCGTTGCCCCTTCCGGACGAGGGCGAGGCGCCGGCCGACCTTGCCGCCTCCCCCGCGGTGCGGCTCTTCGCCGAGCGGGCGGACGAGGCGCGGCCCGGCTTCGGGCTGACCGCCGCCAACGCGCCGACTGTGGCGGCGATCTGCGCCCGGTTGGACGGCCTGCCGCTGGCGATCGAGCTGGCGGCGGCGCGGGTCAAACTGCTGGCGCCGGAGGCGCTCCTGGCCAAGCTGGCGAGCCGCCTGCCGCTCCTGACCAGCGGGGCGCGCGACCTGCCCGATCGGCAGCGCACCCTACGCGGCGCGATCGCCTGGAGCCACGACCTGCTCTCCAAAGACGAACAGGCGCTCTTCCGGCGGCTGGCGGTCTTCGCGGGCGGGTTCACTCTGGAAGCGGCCGACGCGGTCGTCAACCCGGACGCCGGGTTCGAGACGATGGACGTTCTCGCCGCGCTGGTGGACGAGAGCCTGGTGCGGCAGGAGCACACGACGGGCGAGCCGCGCTTCCGCATGCTTGAGACGGTGCGCGAGTTCGCCGCTGAGCGGTTGGCCGGCGAGCGGAGAGCGCGAGGCGATTCGACAGGCGCACGCCGCGCACTTCACGGCGTTCGCCGCGGAGGCCGCCGCACGGGCCCTCGACGGGACCGACCCAACGGACGCCCTCGACCGGGTGCGCGCCGAGCCGGACAACCTGCGCGCGGCGCTCGCCTGGGCGGACGAGCGCGGCGAGGCGACGGTCCTCGTGCGCCTCGCAACGGGCGTGTGCGGCCGCTGGGTTTATCTCGCACGGTTCACCGAGGCGCACGACTGGCTCGCCCGCGCGCTGGCGGTGTCCGAATCGGTGCCCCCGCCGCTCCGGGCGGCCGTCGTCCGGACGGCGGGCTGGATCGCCCGGCTTCGCGGCGACCACGCCCAGGCCGACGCCCTGGGTCGCGACGGGCTGGCGCTGGCGCGGGATCTCGGCGACGATCTGGCCGTGATCGACGCGCTGACCCTGCTCGGCCACGTGGCCGAGGACCGGGGCGAGGTCGCCCGGTCGCGCGCTTTGCATGAGGAAGCCCTCGCCCTCGCCCGGCCCCTCGACCACCCCTACTGGACCGCCGGCGCGATGCGAAACGCCGGCTGGCTGGCCGTCTTGGACGGCGACCCGGACTCGGGGGAGCGCCTGCTGCAGGAAGCGCTGGCCCGCTTCCGTCGCGTGGGCAATCGTACTTCACGGCGCTGACCCTCAGCAACCTGGCCGGGGTCGCGTTCCGGCGGGGCGACTACCACCAGGCGGCGGCCCTCTGGCAGGAGCGGCTGCACCTGACTGGGTTTGGCTGGGAGCAACGCTGGGCGCTCGAAGAGCTGGGGGCCATCGCCGTCGCCTGCGGGGAGGCGGCACGGGCGACCCGGTTGTTCGGCGCGTCCGAGGCGCTGCGTGAGCGCCTGGGGGTCGTCCTGGTGCCGGGGTTGCTGCCGGCATACGAGGCGAACGTGGCGGTCCTGCGCGCGGCGCTGGGGGAGGTCGCCTTCGCGGCGGCGTGGCAGGCGGGGCGGCGGATGACGCTCGACGAAGCCCGGGCGGATGCGGCGCGGGTGGGTAAGGGGGAGGAGGCGCCCGGCAGCAGCGCCGCCGCCGCGGCGTCGAGCGCCGGCCCGGCGCCGAACGAGCCGGTGGTTCTCGAGCGGGGTGGCGCGCGCGTCGAACCCTGAGATCGGCCGTGGACGCGGACCCAGCACTCGGTGGTTCCGCGCTCCCCACCTCGCGTGGCCCAGCGGGTTAGTCACATACAAGGCAGCCCAGCGACATCACTGCGGTGAAGACGGCGCCTGGATCCTGACTGCGGAACAGGCATCCAGCCGAGAAACGCACCGGGCCGCGTCGCAACGCAAGTGCCATGATCCTGGAGAAGCGGCACGCGGGTGATAGTCCAGAAGACCCCTGGCCGGTGGACCGTTCACAGGATTTCCCTGTCAGGTGCTAGCGGCTCGGTACAGCGCCGAAATAAGGTCTTGCTCCGTTCCCCCCTTTTAACGGCTCATGTCCGGACCGTGCATTCGCCTCGGTGGAAACAACGGGAGCTTATGGCGACGGGAGGCACCGCTATGGCCCGAATGAGGTCTCATAATCACCCGTCGCCTCCTAATTCCGATTCCACGCGGAGATTGACGCTCTACCTGGCACCTCCTATAGTCCGCAGATGGCTACAAAGACCGCACCTAAGGGACAAGAGAAAACACAGAGCAAACGCGGCGCCGACCGGGTCGTGACCAACAATCGCCGCGCCTTCTACGACTACTTCATCGAACAAGAACTGGAGACCGGCATCGCCCTCACCGGGTCCGAGATCAAATCGATCCGGGCCGGCAAAGCTGGCATCTCAGAAGCGTACGCCCGGATCGACAATGGCGAGCTGTGGCTGATCGGCGCCCATATCGCTCCGTATACCCACGGCGCGTACGCCAACCACGAGCCAGACCGGCCGCGCAAGTTGCTGGCACACAAGCGCCAGATCAACCACCTGCAGGAACAGCTCGACCGCAAGGGGCTGACGCTGGTGCCGCTGCGCTTGAAGCTCCACAACGGCCGGGCGAAGGTGGACATCGGCGTGGCGAAGGGCAAGAAGCTCTACGACAAGCGCGCCGCCGAATCCGAACGGCAAGCGAAGCGCGATATCGAGCGGTCCCTGAAGGACCGCGACTAGAGTTCCCAGCGAAAGGACTCATCTCCGCCATGGTGCTGCACGTTGTCCTGTTCAAGCCAAAGGCCGACGCGGACGAGGCCGCGATCGGCGAGCTGGCCAATGTGCTCGCCGCCCTGCCGACGAGGATCCCCGGCATCGTTGACTACGCCTGGGGCGCGAACGTGAATCCGGAGGGGTTGGACCATGGTTACACCCACGGGTTCGTGATGACCTTTGCGAGCATAGACGCCCGGGATGCCTACTTCCCGCACCCCGATCACGCGGCGGTTCATCCCCTGATCGACGCGGTCTCGGAGTCGGTGCTGGTCTTCGATATCGAGCGATAACGTGTCTAGTAAAAGCTGGGGGCTCGTGCTATAATTACGGCACTGGGGATGTTTGGCTTCGACAGGGTCGGCGGTCCCAGCGTTGCATGCCGAGGTGCCCGAGGCCTCGTTAAAACGGGCAAACCAAGTAACTGGCACTGAGCCTGTTGCTCTCGCTGCCTAAAGTCATAGACTTCTAGGAGCGCGTCCGCCCGGTTCTCCCCCTTTCGGGACCGGATGCGGGCGTCACCAAGAGAGGGTGCGGTGTTCTAGTTCGCCGGAGCGCGAGCACCAAAGGCAGTCTGGCTAACCGCGGCGGAACCCGGCCGGTGGGGGTCCG
Organism: uncultured Chloroflexia bacterium; assembly: GCA_963849635.1. Classification (GTDB taxonomy): domain Bacteria; phylum Chloroflexota; class Chloroflexia; order Thermomicrobiales; family UBA6265; genus CAVRUD01. The sequence continues at coordinate 267,779 of CAWKIA010000025.1, forward strand.
TGGCGGCACACAAAGCATCGGCTAAGCATGTAGTACACGCTCGGCTAAGGATTCTGGACGGGGGTTCGATTCCCCCCATCTCCACCACTCGTCAGAAACCCGCGCCAATGCGCGGGTTTCGTCGTCTTCCGCCCTGAGTTCCGCCGTGTTCGTACCGGTCCCAGGTTCTGATTCTCATGTGGCGAACGTTTATGTCGCCTTCCCTGTCCGTATTGCCATCCCCGAAGAGGTGTCGGCCCAGGTCGTCCGCGACCACGCGCCGGAGTTCCGGCGCAGACGTGCGGGTAGATGTTGAGAGTCTTGTCGATCTTCTTGTGCCCTAGAGCGCTCATCGGATCGGTAGACCGCGTGTCCCCTGCCGCCCAGGGTTGGCCCAGGGTTGGCCCGGGCTCACTGTCACAGCCTCTCCGAGGCTAGGGGCGATAGCGGCCAAGGTGTTCGGTGAACGCATTAGGAGGTCGCTCACGATCCTGGGTGGATCCCGCGTCCTGCTCGGTACGGCCGACAAGGCGCTCCTTGTAGCGATCATCCCGACGGTCGCGTTGATCCTCTTCGCCTACTTCTCACGCCGCTCCGTCACCTCGGTCGGCCGGGCAATGTGGTGATCGACGAGTCCAATGCGGCCGCACCGGGAGAGCTATTGCTGAAGGTGTTGCTCCCCGTGTTCGTCTCCGTCGTTGGCGACGTAGCCGCCCCGGTTAACCTAACGCGTCCCTCCAAGAGGCACGGTGCCACACCTCCCTAACTGCATCAGCGTCATTCCACTCTCCAGAAGCATCCCTCCGCAACACGACGGACTTCTCCCCGGAAGATGGCGAACGGCGTGCCAGTACCACCCACCAGCAATGATCCCACCTTTCGGACGCCCGACCGCTCTGTAAGCCTGTCCACCCGCTGAAACCGGCGCCGGTACGGTCGGCTGTAGCGATCGGCGCCTTGCTTACCGCCAGGAGGGAATGCATCCTCCGCCAAACTGCCGGCTGAGGCCACTCGGTTCCCGATACGCTATCCAAAAACCCGCTTGGCCAGCGCGTACTCCGCGTCAAGCTGGCCCCATTCATCGTCGTCGGACCCATCGTAGATACAGGTGAGAATGCCCTGGTAGCCGGCATCGTTCAACACCGTCAACGACCGTCGGAAATCCTCGGTGTCGAGTGCGTCTCCGACGTAATGACATTTTGCGTGGCAGGACTCCGCCAGGGGGGCGATGCGGGCCAGCTCGTCGTATTTGCCTGGGCCGGTCCAGTTCCCGAGGTCGATCAATAGACCGACCCCATCGCCGGTTTCGTCGAGAAGCGCCAGGACGGAGTCCGCGTCCGGGAGCATCCCCATCCAGTTTTCAATCACAACTCGCACACCGGGATGAGATTCTGAGAGACGCACGATCCGCTGGGCACTTTCGCGCAGGCGTTCGGGGGTCGGCGCCGAACGTCCGGCGGAAACCCGGGCGCGGGCGGCGCCAAGCGCAACCGCCACATTCAGCCACTCTCCAATCCAGGCTTCCACGTGATCAGCATGGGCGGGGTCGGACATGTCGCCGTCGTCGATCAGGAGGGCTTCCAGCTGGATGCCGGAGATGTCCAGGACTTCCCGGAGTTGGGCCAGGTACCCGGGAGTGCGCGACGGCAGGTGGAAGTGGCAGATCTGGAGAGCGTCGTAGCCGCGCCGCTTCAATTCGGCGGGGAGATCGAGCAGCGCAAGTCCGTGTGCCCCTGGCGGGGTAGCCATGAACGGCCCTCCCAGCGCGGCAGAGTCTGGGGCCGCGTACCGGCCGAGCGTTCGGTGCAGGGACCAGGTTGAAACTCCGCGCATCGTGGATCGATCTCCTTTTCGAGGTGGAGTGGCCATATCGTCTTGGGCAGCGGTCGCGTCGTCCGCGAGATCATGCCTCCGCCGCTGCCCGCGCATCCTAACCGACCGGGGACTCAGGACTCGCGGCGCGCGGACTGAACGTTACCGCCCACCCGCCGACCACGCGTATTTAGACCTCCCATCAAACCTCCTCGGCGGCGGACGCCAGGTTGGAACCTGGCGCTCAACCGACGACGTCCCGCCGGGACTGGGCCGAACGGCGCGGCGCCCGGCGGTCCTGATAGGCGCTCTAAACCGATTCTTCGCTCTATCGCCGGTATGGCCGGGGATATTTGGAAGGAGACGAGCGGTTGGTGATCTTTGGCCGAAAGAACCAACGGGCGACCGGGCGGCCGTCGCGCAGGTGCTCGCGCACGATCTCTTCGATCGCTTCCGGGGTGAGCTCGTTGTAGAAGACGGGACCGGGGTAGACGTTCATCGACGGGCCGTAGTCGCAGCGATCGCGGCAGGTGCTGGCGATGATCTCGACCCGGTCGCCGATCCCTTCGGCGGCGACCGCCGCCTCGAGCACCGGGAGCAGCGCACGGCTGCCGCGGGGCGTGCAATTCGGGCCGAAGCAGAGGTGGACCCTGTTCGAGGGGGCCGCCTCCGCGTCGTCATCGGAATGGTCGCTACGATCCCGCCACACCACTCAATGCCTCGAAACCCACCGGTGTCGCGGCAACCGGTGCCCGCGCCTCGATCGCCTCCCGGATCAGATTGAAATCACCCTCGCTAATGACGTGGACGTTCCCCTGGAACGCCAGCGTCCAGTTCGCGGCGGGCCACTTCGCGACGTAGGCCATCTGGCGGGCGACACCCTCGGCCGGCAACAATTCGCCCTCCTGCAGAACGACCTCCGGCCGGATCTCGACCCGGTATGGGTAGTCCTCGGCAGCCTTCTTGGGGTCGCCGCTGGACCACACGCGCTCATGGCTCTCGAAGTAACGCGACGTGATGGTGGCGTATCCCGCGAACGCCTTCTGCCCCGTGATGTACCAGACGAGCTTGTCGCCCGGCGCCATCCGCTCCGCCTTTTTCCGGTGGCGGGATTTCATGCCCTGGACCGTGAAGCCGAGTTCGGCGGTCCGGGCGAAGTTGTCCGGGGAGCCGACGATGATCCAGTAGGTTGGTGCACTTTCGTTTGTGGTCGTGTCCGACATCATTCCTCCGATTGCCACGGGGCTCGGCGAGATTGAGTATCGCATGGCTAAGCAAGGTAGCCAGAGCCATGACTGTGTGCGCGATCGGCAGTTCGGCCGAGCCAGAGAGCCCGTCACTAGAGGCGACGCAATGTAGGTGTCGCCCGGGGCTAAAGACCCCGGGCCTGGACTTTGGCCCTTTCGGCTGGGGGGATTGCGGACGTGGGCGGCCGCCGGTACGCTCGATGGCCTCTAACCACACACCCCGCCACCGGAGGCCGCCCGCATGGAGTCTACCAAACGCCCCGCGCCGCGCGACCCCGTTCCCCCTCTCCACCGTCTTCTTCGGGCTGCTCGCCGCCCACCGGGCCGCCTGCCGCCAGGAGCGCACCTTCCACCGGCTCAGCGGGTTCGCGGTCGGCTGGCTGCTGGCGCTGGGGCGGCACACCGTCCCCCGGGTGCTGGCGGCGCTGGGCTTGGTGGAGGTCGACTGGAGCGCGTTCTACCGCCTCTTCGCTCGCGACCGGCTGGCCTACGACGCGCTCTGCCGGACGCTGCTGCGCCAGACGCTGGCGCTGGCCCCGGCCGATGGGCCCTACCTGGTGGCGGTGGACGGCACCGCCATCCCGCGCCGCAGCCGGACGATGCCCGGGACGGGCTGGCTGCGGGCGGCCGGCACCGCCCCGTTCAACCGGGGCCTGGCGCGGTGCCAGCGCTTCGTCGACCTGTGCTGGCTGCCGCGGCCGTCGCCCGACGGCTCCAGCCGGGCGCTGCCCCTGCGCTGGCTGCCGGCCTTCACCCCGAAGGCGGTCCCCGCGGCGGGGTCGCCGCCGTGCCCCGAGTGGGCGGCCGGGCTGGCGGCGCTCGGCTGGGTGCGGCGCGAGCTGGACGCCCTGGGCCGCGCCGCCCAGCGCCTGGTGGCGGTCGCCGACGGCACCGACGCCACGGTGGAGCTGTGGAAGCGCCTGCCGGCCGGGGTGGTGCTCCTGGCCCGCTGCGCCACGAACCGGGCCCTCTTCGCCCTGCCCACCCCGCCCGGACCCGGCCAGAAGGGCCGGACCCGGCGCTACGGGGCGCAAGCGCGCCACCCCGGGGGGTGGCTGGCCGAGCGCGGCGGCTGGCGCCGGGCCGTCTTGGCGGTCCGGGGCCGAACGCTGCGCCCGCGCTACCGGGTCGAGGGGCCGTATCGCCTGAAGCGCGCCGCCGCGCACCCCGTCTTCCTCCTGGTGGCCAAGGGCGTCGACCGCCCGGGCCGTCGCGGGCGGCGGGTGCGGCGCGAGCCGACCTTTTGGCTGGTCAGCGCCGAGGCCACCCCCGACGGCGGCTGGGCCTTGCCCGTCCCCGCCGCGACCCTGCTGGCCTGGGCCTGGCGGCGCTGGGAGGGGGAGGTGGCCCACCGCGAGCAGAAGACCGCCTTCGGCCTGGGCGACCCCCGGTGCTGGGGTCGCCGCTCCACCGTGACCTCGGGGCCATTCGCCGGCTGGCTCTACGGGCTGCTGGTGCTGACGGGCCTCACCGTCTGGGGGCTGGGCCGCCCCCCCGCCGCCGTGCCCACGACCCGGTGGTGGCGGGGCAGCGGCCGGTGGAGCCCGGACCGGCTCTGGGCGGCGCGGCGGGCCGAGCTGTGGGATCTCGGGGATTTTCGGCCCGTGTGGGGCGGGACGGCGCGCAACTGGCCCGAAATGGCCGACCGGGCGGCCGCCCAGTCCAACGCGGTCCGCGCCGCCAGCCACACCTGACCCCGTCCGCGCCGGCAGCACGACCCCCTCCTGCCCGCAAAGAGCCAAACTCCAGGCCCGGGACTCGAAGTCCCGGGCTAACCGACGGAAGTCCCTCCGGGACTACGAACGCGGGTTTGCCATCGGATTGCACGTCGTCAGTCGGCTTGAGCCGACTTCCGATAGGTAGCCCGGGACTTTGAGTCCCGGGCGGGGCCGACGCGGGATTTCGATATGGGAACTTAGTATTGCGAGACTCGGTGTGAGGACTCGATCGGTGTCATTCGGCCAGCGAAGAATTCGCCGCGTTCAACATCGAGATTGTTGACTAGCGCTGAGGAGTGGATAGCCATGACACGGCCAGCCATCCATCCTGGCGAAATCCTGGCCGACGAACTGGCCGAGATCGGCGTGAGTGCGGTCCAACTCGGGCGAGAACTACACATTCCCAATAATAGCGATAAGCCAGCCGAAAAATCGGATCTACCAGATTCTGGCGGGCAAGCGGGCGATAACCGCCGACACCGCCCTGCGGCTCGGGCGATGGTTCGGGACGGGGGCGGACTTTTGGATGAACCTGCAAGCCTCGTACGATCTCCGGCTCGCCGAGCAAGAGTACGGGGCCGCGATTCGGGAGACCGTCGTACCTCGGCAAGAGCCGCGGTCAGCCAGCCCCGGGGTACACCCGTAGCGATCGCTTCCGGATCGGGCAGCTCGACCGTCAGGCGGCGGTAGCCCGCAGCGCTGCCCGCATCGCATAGACCTCGGGCGGGAACGGTGCGAAGGCGGCCCGAGCGTTGGCCTCCTCGTAGCCGGGCAAGGCAGACTCGTTCCGCTTGCGCTCGTACTCGGCCAGTGCAGGTTCGAGCGACATCTGGCCGGAGAAGCCCGTCTCGATCGCTTCTACAAGCAAGGTGGCGCTGTGGTAGGCGTCGCTGATGCCGTTGGCGGGAATCGGGTCCTTGTGGTGGCCGGCATCGCCCACCAATGCCCACCCAGGACCGTGCGATTGCCGGAAGTAGCCGGGCAGGTCGCCCGTCCCGAACCAGCGCTCGGCCCTCCGGCCGGCCGCGACGCGGTCTGCCAATGACGGGGTCCTCTCCAGGGTCGCCAGGAACGCTCCTTCGATATCGGCGCGGAACCGGGGAAAGTCGGCGATGGGGACGGCGACGGCAACGCCGGTCAGTCCCTCGTTCGTGGGAAACGCGACGACGAACCGGTCCTCGAGGAAGTTGGCCTCCAGGCCATCGACCGGAACATCGGCGAAATAGCTGTAGTAGCAGCAGGTGGCGATGGGCCTCTCGTCATAGGTGGCTGCGCCCACGGACCGGGCGACGCGCGAGTAGATCCCATCGGCGCCGACGACGAGGTGAGCCCGCTCGACGATGTCCATCCCTCCGGCGGTTCGCCCCCGCACCCCGGCGACCCGGCCGTCTTCCCAGATCAGATCGTGGACCGTACACCCCTGCAGCACCGACGCACCCGCCTCGGCCGCGGCTTCAACGAGGATGGCATCCAGGACGTAGCGGCGGGGGGCGTAATGGGCGGCGAAGTCTGGTCCGGTTTCGGGCGGCATCGCCATCGAAAGTCGCCCAAATTGACGTTCTTGGTGAAAATCGGTGGGCAGCCGGACTCCGCCACGCGGGGCAGCAACCCCAGACCGTCAGGTATTCGATGCCGGTCCGTTGGATGAAGTGGCAGCGCATCGAGTCGCTGGGGAAGTGGGCGCGGTCGATCAGGAGGACGCGAAAGCCCGCCCGGGCGAGGAGCATGGCCGTCGGAGACCCGGCGCAGCGAGCGCCGACGACGATGACATCCAGGTTGGACGGCGAGGGTGGATGGGAGAGGCAAGGGCCATGGGAAAACCTTCTCCTGCGTCGATCCAGACGGCGAACGATGCCGGCTTGTCAGCTAGCCGGCCAGACGTTGCCTATCCTGACCATCGCTACCCGTCGTCGCATCGGCAAGTCTGCTTATTCCGTCCGACGGGTTCCGCGCCCTGACGCCTGGCGGTATAGTGCGACCCCGTTTGCCGGCCCTCGTTTAGCGGGCCGTCCGAAAGGCAGCAGCAATGGAGGGAATCGTGGGGGAAATAATTACGGATATGGGGCACACGGCCTTCGCCGTCCACGATATGGACGTGGCGCTCGCCTTCTACGCCAAGCTCGGGCTGACCGAGTCGTTCCGGCTCAACCACGCCGACGGCTCCCTGATGCTGATCTATATCCACATCAGCGGCGACCGCTTCCTTGAGCTCTTCCCCAACGGTCCGGAGCCGGAGAGCGGCCGGACCCACAGCTTCAGGCATATCTGCCTGCTGACGGCCGACATCTCCGCCGCCGTCGAGTCGTTGCGCGCGAACGGCGTGACGATCGACCGCGAGATCAAGGAGGGCCTGGACGGCAACCTCCAGGCCTGGATCAAAGACCCGGACGGCAACGCGATCGAGCTGATGCAACTCGTCGAGTCCTCGCCGCAGCGGCAGACGGCGCTGCGCGGATAGGTCATCCACGCTCGCCACGCGGAGGACTACCTCATGTCCGACTCACCTCGTTCGCCAGGTGATCGCGGCTGGCATGTGCTCCTGTTGGGCGGCGCGAGCGGCGTTGGCAAGACGCAGATCGGCTACCGCCTCGCGCGCCATTATGGGGTCGGTCTGACCGAGGTCGACAATTTCCAGGTGATCCTGCAGGCGATGACCTCTCCGGATGACTTCCCCGAGTTCCACTTCTAGCGATTGCAGCCGGAGTTCGCGAGCAGCATGAGCGAGGAGGAGCACCTTGCCTTCGGCCGGCGCTACGCGCGGCGGATGGCTC
>CAWKIA010000026.1:0-60575 GCA_963849635.1 uncultured Chloroflexia bacterium
GGGACTTCGTCGGTTAAGCCCGGGGTGTAAGAAGCTTGCGGAATTGATCGCGGGTTTCTTGGAGCGCCGCCGTCTCCCCTGTCGCCCGGGGCTCACTGGCCCAAGGTTGGCCCAGGGTTGGCCCGGGCTCAGCGTCACAGCCTCTCCGAGGCTAACGGAACCGGGCGTTCTGGGCTCGGAGAGGCTGGCCGGTTCAGCCCGGGCCAACCCTGGGCCGTGAGCCCCGGGCGGGCGGGCGACACGGCCATCGATGCCCCCGCAAACACCCGATCAATTCCGCCACCTCCATCAACCCCGGGTGGAGCCGCCGACCCGGCGGTTTTGATGGGCGCTTACTCGTCGGCGTCCGCGTCCTCATCCGCTTCGGCGTCCTCGGTCGTTTCGGGCGGGACGCGTTCGCCGCGGACGACCGTGCGGGAGAGGTATTCGCCGGTGTTGTAGTCGAATTCGCCGCCGCAGGTAACCAGGGTGACGTTCTCGGCGTCGGTCGGGCCGACCAGCTCCTGGAGGGTGTCGGTGTCCATCGTGGCGACTTCGACGAGCTGCGTCCACTGCACGGCGAAGGTGTACTGGACTTCGTCCTCGCCGGTGAAAACGATCAGGTCTCCCTCTTGCAGGTCGTCGATGTTGGCGAAGACGGCGTCACCGACGTTCCAGTAGTTGATGTGACCGGCCGCGACGAGGTTGCCAATCTGGCCCAGCCCGGCGGTCTCCTGGTACCAAGAGACGACCCACGGCCCCGTCGGATCCTGCATGATCCCGTCGACGATGTTGAGCTGCTCGATCTCGGCGCTGATCCCGATGCTCTCGACCTGGAGGGCGATCGGGGGACGCCGGCGGCGCTGCTGACCGGACCCGGATCCAACCCCATCGGCCCAGGTCGAGCGCCCCGGTGGAGGGAACATCCCCCGGGCGGGTGGACACGATCGGGACGCCCTGGTCCTCTTCCTGGTCGTCGTCCTGGGCCGAGGCCCTACCCAGCGTCCCCAGGCCCAGCAGCGCCAGGCCGGCCGGGATCGCCAGCCCGAAGCTTCGGCGGCTGAAGCGGGCTGAGGGAAGTCCCGCCAGGCCGTCCAACCCTGCCGGAGCGGGGGTGATGATGCGTGACATAATCGTCTCCGTTTCGCGTACCGAGCACCGTGCCCCAAGTACCGGGTGACGCCGTATGTGGATCGCGGGCCGCACTGTCTGGCCGGCCCGCCCGATGGCCGTTTGCCGTCTGGACGCTCGCTGGGCCGGGATCGCCAGGGCGCCCCACATTGGCCCCGGTGCCCGGTCGCTCGTGTTCTTCCATCATATACGCACGAGGGGCGGTTGCGGTGTCGCGAGGGGGAGAGAGGGGAAGGCGAGGATTGGCGCCTAGCGCTCGGCGTCCGGCGTGAGCGTCGCCCACCACAGCCGTCATCCTGAGCTTGCGAAGGATCTTGGCCGTTTACGGCCTTTGTCCCCGACCCCGACACTTCGGGGCACCCGCGATGCTCTTCGTCCGCGAACGAACACGAAGGCGCTAAAGCGCCAAGATCCTTCGCAAGCTCACGATGACGGTGGTATTTGGTCACTCGCGAATCTCAGCGTAGAGATCTCGCCAGGTCGGATTGGTTGACTCGATGAGCGCAATCTTCTTGGCGCGAAGCCAACCTTTGAGTTCCTTCTCGCGGGCAATCGCATCGGACGGATTTGGGTAGATCTCGAAGTAGACGAGACGATTGACGTTGTAACGTGACGTAAATCCTGGGACAACACCGGTGCGGTGCTGCCATACACGACGCAGGAGATCGTTCGTAACACCGATATAGAGGACGCGCGTCCAACTGGCCACAACGTAAACGTAGTAGGGGCCAGCCACGGAACGCGCTCCATCGGCAGATGTTGGGGTGGGTCAGATGTAGGAGACGCGCAGACCAATCCCGGCAGACGCGTCCTCATACATTCCTGGGTTGGTCGCGTCTAGACCTTGATGCGCTTGCCGCGGACGATCACGCGGGAGTTGTACTCGCCGACGGTGGCGTCGAATTCGCCGCCGCAGGTGATCAGGGTGATCAGTTCGGCCTTGGAGCCCGGGAAGATCAAGTCGTTGATGACCTCCGGGGTCAGCTCCTCGATGTGGTACAGCTTCTGGAACTGGACGTCGTAGGTGTAGACCGAGCCGTCTTCGCCGGTGACGGTGATCCGGTCACCTTCGGTCATCTGCTCGCCCCAGAAGATGTCGTAGAAGACAGCAGGGCCGACGTTCCAATAGTCGACGTGGCCGGCGAGAACGACGTTGCCGATCTCACCGAGGCCGGCCGTCTCCTCGTACCAGGAGACGACGAATGGGCCGGTCGGGTTCTGCATTTGGCCCTCTGGTGTGATGTTGAGGGTCTCGACATCGGCGGCGATGGCGAACTTGTCGATGTTGAGGGCGATCGGCCGCGGGCCGTTCTTCAGGGCCACCGGACCGGGGTTGTATCCCAGCGGGCCGGGGCGAACGCCGCCGGTCGTGGGAACGGTGCCGCCAGCCGAGGTCGGTTCTTCCTGGCGGGCGGCGGAGGCGCCCATACCCATGGCGGTCAGGGCGGCGAGTCCGGCGATTGCGGCCGGGCCGGCCTGCATCATCCGGCGCCGGGACAGCCGGCGGGCAAAGGGGGATGTCTGGTTCGTCGTGGTACCCATTGACTCGGTCGCTCCTAGTTAATTTCAATCCTCACCCACCCCAAGGAGCGGGTGCAACGATGTGGACCGGATCTCATCGTCCGGCCCGTTCTGTTTGCCGGCCGTGCCCAGTACCCTACGCACTGCTTGCGAAAGCCACCTCCGGATCCAACAGCGTGCCGGAGGTGTCGCCGCCGGATTAGCGGGGCGCTATTCGTCCCTAAAGATACCGTACCGCGGCGGTTGCCTGCCTTTTCCAGGCGAACCCGGGTATCGGGTGGCCTAAGCGCGCGCACCACCCCAGCCGGAAGAGATACGTGCGCTGCCCGATTGCGGATTGCCCCAGGTATCCGGTTGGCCTCACATCGCTGGTCGCTCGGGTTGACTCGGTCCAGGCACCGCCCGGGGCGAAAGACCCCGGGCGGTGCCCATACGGCGCACCGTGTTGGTCCGAGGCGACGGGACGCGCGGACACAGGCTTGATGCCGAGCACAAGGCAGACACGACCCGGCGGAGCGGGAAACGGGGGCCCCGAGAAATAGGGAATCTTCCCGGTATCCAGCGCGGCGAGCCATCGCTACGATAGGTACAACTCCCTGTAGGCATCGCCCGTTTCGCCCGCGTGGACAGACCTGACCCGATCGTCGCCCGGGTAGCCTGGAGAATCAGACCATGACTCGTGGCTGCTGGTTCACTGCCGTCCTCGCCCTTTTCGTGGTGCTGCTCCTGCCCGTGCTTGGCCCTGGACCGGCGGTGGTTCCGACCCGGGCCGGGGCGCAAGAGACGACCCCGGAGGCTGACCCCGATTGCGACGATGCCACGGAGCCGAACGACGAGGCGGTCGACGCCCAGGAACTGCCGGAAACCACGGCCTGCCTGACCGCCGAACACGACGACGCGGGCCAGGATTTTTACCTGTGGACCGTCTCTGAGGACGACGCCGCCCAGCGGTGGACGATCGCCACCACCGGCCTCCCGAACCAGGCGATCTCAATCAATGTCTTCCACAGCGAACTCGACGATGCCGGCGTCGTGGTCGACCAGACGGCCCTGGCCAGTGCCGATGGCGGCGCCAACGAGGGCACCAGCCTGACCAACCTGCTCTGGCCCGCCGGGGAATACCTGATCGGGGTTGCGACCAGCGGCGCCGGGACCTACCAGTTGACGATCACCGCTGGTGATCCAACCCCAGATGATGACGAGTCGGAGCCGAACGACGACGCCACGACCGCCCAGTCGGTGACGGGCGAGTTCGCGCTGACCGGGGACCGGACAGGTACGGAGGATTGGTACGCCTGGCAGATTCCCAACGCCTCCGAGGGCCAGCTCTGGCGGCTCTCGGCCCAGTTCCCGCTCCAGGGCGGCGGGGCGCTGCGGCTCTACCGCGAGGACCTGACGCCCCTGTTCGACGGCGGCGTCGGCCCCGACGGACGCGCGGTACTCGACGATATTGGCTTACCCGCCGGCACCTACCTGATTTCGGTGCCGTCCGTCACCGACGCGGAGCGGCACCTACATCCTCGAAGCCGCGCCCGGGGCGATGGCCGAGCCGGGCGGTGAGCAGGAGCCGAACGACACCCTCGCCAGCGCCCAGCCACTCGAGATCGACGAGGACACTCCCCCGATCTCGGGACGCCTGGCGACGGTCACCGATACCACCGATCGAGATGTTTACAGCCTGACCGTAGACGACGATCTGGCCAACCGGCAGATGGACATCCGGCTCTTTTGGGATGGCGAGATCCCGCGCGATCTCTGCCTGCTCGACAGCCTGGAGCAGGAGGTCCGCTGCGAGACGGGCGAGGGTGGGAGTCGCTTTCAACGATCTCGTCCTGCCCGAGGGGGAGTACGGTATCTCCGTTTCCGGCGAGCCCGCGCCGGATGTTCCCTACCTCCTGCGCTTCGACGTCACCATCGAGCCGGTGGCCAGCTTCGAATCGGAGCCGAACGACGCGGTGGCCTTCGCCAACCCGTTCGACATCAGCGGCGATGAACCGACGATCCAGGGGCGGTTGAGCGGCGCGAACTACGACATCTTCCGCCTGACCGTCACCGGAGAGCCGCAGCTCTGGGAGATCACCGGCACCGGCCCCGGCATCGGCCGGATGGACGTGCTCAACGCGGTCGGCTCCTCCGACGTGACCGGCACCCTCGTCGATGGCACGAGCACGATCAACGACGTCTACCTCCTGCCCGGGGACCATTTCATCTCGATCCAGGGGAGCAGACGGGGCGGAGGGGGAGTACACGATCCAGGCGATTCCGCTGGGTCCCCCCGATCCCGCCGCCGAGCGCGAGCCTAACAACGGCCTGGACCGCTCCCAGCCGATCCGCCTGGGCGAGGAGCGCAACGGCCGCCTGATCGACGCCAACGACGTCGACATCTACCGGTTCTCGCTCCAGAACTCGGGCAGGATCGTGATCGACCTGGAGGTGCCGCCGGAGGTCCAGATCACTATGGATCTGGCCTGGTCCGGGCGCAACGTGGCCAGGATGGGCTCGGCGGCCCCGGGCGATTCGCTCCAGTACGACGCGACCTTGCCTCCCGGCGACTACTCCCTGTGGCTGAGCTCATCCGTCCCCGGACCCGAGCGGTACACCCTCCGGATCGACCCCGTCGACCCGCTGAGCCCGCCCGACGACGCCGAGCCAAACGACGATCCCGAACATGCCCGGCCGCTGCCAGAGGACGGCACTGCCAGCGGCGTGCTCGATCCGCGGATGAACAACGGCACCGACATCGACTACTACCTGCTGGCGCCGCTGGACGAGGCCAGCGATGCCCGCCTGCTGGTTGATGGCGAGGTCACCGTCGAATTGATTGCCCCGGCGACGCGCCGACTTCGCCGAGACATCGCTGCCGCTGATCCCGGGGAGCAGCGAGAACCGGTTCGATGTCGAGTTGCTGCCGGATACCCCCATCCTGGTCAAAGTCACCGGCACCGGTGAGTACCGGATCAGCCTGCGCCAGGAGGAGGACGGTGGGGGCGGGCTGCTGGGCGGGTTGGGCCGCTCGGAGGATGAGGGCGGTATCGGGCTCGGGTCCAGGCTTGGCCTCGCCATCGACCTCGATCTGGGCGATGCGCCGGTGGCGGCCTACCTGACCGACGGCCAGCGGATCGAGGGTGAGGTCACCCTGACAAACTCCGGCGACGACGATCTCGACCTTGTGCTCGACGCCGCCACCGGCCATCACGCCTGGCGGGTTGAATTCGATGAGCCGGAGTTGACGCTGGACGCCGGCGAGAGCGAGACGGTGCCGGTCTCGGTCCTGGTCGCGCCCGATGCCTGGGCCGGGCAACCGGTATTGGTGACGGTCCGGGCCACGGCGGATGCCGGCCAGCGGACGGCCTCCGCCACCGTCGTTCCCGATGGCGCCGCGCCGCCAGCTGAATCCCGAACGGTGGGCGCCCTTGCCGCCCGAGTTGCTCGGGGGCCTGAATGTGGCCTGGTCTGGGTTGGGTGGGGCGGCGGTCAATCCGCTCTCGGTCGATACCGCCTCCTCCGAGGAGCAGATGTTCAACGGCGTCAGCCCGACCGGGTACGCCTGGAGGGGCGATGTCGCCAGCCTGCCGCTGGAGGTCACGGTCGATCTGGCCGGGGACGAGCCGGTTCCCGTGGCCGGCATCACCCTGCTCACCCTCAACATGGACGGGTTCGTCGGGGAAGGGCTGCGGGAGTTCGATCTGGAACTCTCGGTAGACGGTGTCACCTTCGAGCCGGCGCTCTCCGGCGAACTGGCGCCGCTGGCGGTCGAGCAGGCGTTTGTCCTGGATAGTCCGACCGAGGCCAGCTACGCCCGGTTGCGGGTGCGCTCGGCGGCCATCGCGTCGGCCTCGTACGCGACGATCGCGCGAGTGGGCGGTGATCGCCGAGCCGGGCTGGACCATGCCCGATCCTGACAGCCTGGACGAGGACGCCTTGCTCGATATCGGCGCGTTCAGCCGTGGGGGGCACGTGGTCGACATGACCCCGCAGCTCTACTCATCGCTCGCGTTCCAGTCGATGACGGTCGTCGATGGCGTGGACGTGCAGACGCTGACGGTTACCCCGCAGGCGCCGGTGTCGTGGACGATCGGGTTTCGCGATAACCGGGCGGCGCAGCTCGACTCGCTCGCCTGGGTCGATCTGCCCGGGGACAACCCCGACCAGCGGCTGAACGAGGTGACGGTCGAGGTCAGCGTCGATGGCCCGACCGGTCCCTGGACCACGGTGGGCACCTGGGAGCTGGAGCGGGAGCCTGGGGAGGAGCCGGTCTTCACCTTCGACGAGCCGACCTGGGCCCGGTTCGTCCGCCTGACCGGGTGCATCGAAGCCGGCCGACGACACGGTGGAATCCGTGACCTGGGAGCTGCCGGACGCGGTCCGGGTGCGGGAGCGCGCCCCGGACGACGAGTACCGCTCGATTCTGGGGGAGTGGGGGCTGTACTCCCGCGATGCCATCTACGAGCGACTCGTGGTGCCGCCCGCCGTCCCGCTCGATCCCGACGCGGGCGACACCGAGGACGACGCGACGCCGTTGGACCTTGGCGAGACGGTCAATGACACCGCCTGGGTCGGGCAGGACGAAGACTGGTACGAGATCGAAGCGTCCGACGATGAGAATGGCCTGGCGTTTACGCTCACCGGCGACCCGACGGTCGATGTCGAGGTGGCGCTGTTCGACGAGGACGGCGAGGAGGTCGAGCTCGACGCCGAGGCGGCCTCGCCCCGGGAGACCGTCTACACCGCCCCGGCCGAGCCGGGCGAGACGTACAGGCTGCGGGTCACCGAGCCGCCGACCTCGGTCGTCTTTGCCTTCGACACCAGCTTCAGCATCGGGCCGTACACCACGACGGTCTACCAGGGGCTCTACCGCTACGCGGGCGATGTCCGGGCCGGACAGGAAGCGGGCAACATCTTCCCCTTCGGAGCGACAGATGCTGCTGCCGGAGTTCGCCGACGATCCCTACGTGCTCCAGTCGGCCGTGACCAACTACCCGCAGACGGAGAGCTCCAGCGATGCCGAGGGCGCCTTGATTGCGTCGCTGGAAGCGATGGAGGTCGAGAGGGCACGGCGGCGATCGTGCTCATCACCGACGCGGCGACCACCCCGACGCCCGACGAACTGCTCCGCCTCTGGCCGGCGCTGGCGGGGACGGCGCCTCGGATCTTCGCCGTCCACATCAGCGGCGGCGAGAACCCGGAGTTGGAACAGCACCTCATGCAGGACTGGGCGACCGTCAACAACGGCGTCTACTCCTACGTGGTGACCCAGGGCGAGATGGACGTGGCCTTCGACCGGGCGGCGACAACCCTCCGGCGGCCGTCGGGTTACGGTCTTACCGTCGATGCGGCCGAGATCGAGGAACCAACTCCGGAGCCGACCAACACGCCGGAGCCGACAAACACGCCCGAGCCTACCCAGACGCCGAGCCCACCGAGACGCCGGAACCGACCGAAACACCGGAGCCGACCGAGACGCCGGAGCTAGAGCCGACGGAGACCCCCGAACCCGAGCCAGCCGAGGACGGCAGCATCCGGGTGGAGGCGCCGCCGGTGGGGCGGGTGACGAGCGGTGCCGGCGGCGGCGGATGCCAGCGTTGCCCTGATCCTCGATACCTCCGGCAGCATGCTCCAGCCGCTGGAAGGCGGGACCAGGGCAGATGTCGCCAAGGCCGCCCTGATCGACCTGGTGACGAATACCCTGCCGCCCGGCACGCGGGTCTCCTTGCGCGCCTTCGGCGTCGTCCCCGACTCGTGCGACACCCGCCTGGTGGTGCCGCCAATTGCCGCTGGACCCGGATGCGATGGTCGAGACGATCCAGGAATTGGAGGTCGTCAATCTGGTCCGCACGCCGCTGGGCGCCTCGCTGGAGGCGGTCGCGGTCGACCTGGGCCGGGCGCCGGGGCCGAAGATCGTGGTCTTCGTCACCGACGGCGAGGAGACCTGCGGCGGCGATTCGGCGGCGGCGATCCAGGCGCTGGTCGATTCCGGGATCGACGTCCGGGTCAACATCGTCGGGTTCGCCCTCGACGACGAGGCCCTCAAGGCCCAGTTCGAGGAGTGGGCCCGGATCGGCAACGGCCGCTATATCGACGCCGGCAACCAGGCGGAACTGACGGCCGCCGTCGCCGAGGCCGTCCTGCCCGTCTACCGGATTCTCGACGAGGACGGCGACCCGGTCGGCACCGGCCAGGTCGGCGGCGAGGCCGTCGCCGTCCCGCCCGGCACCTACACGATCGAGATCAGCGGGACGCCGCGTATCAGGATCGGCGAGGTGGTGGTGAGGTCGGGGGAGGAGACGGTGGTGGGGCTGGACGACGGCGAAGAGTCGAGCGGTTCGGGCGCGCCTATCGGGCTGGCGGGGGTGATTGCGTTGGCGGGAATCGCGGGGTGTATCGGGGGCGGAGGGCGGCGTAGGGAGGGTTTCCAGATATTGTCGGTGTACCGATGGGGGCTGATTGTAGAGGCTCGCTGTACAACCGCACGCTGTGCCTGAGACTGGTGAAGTCGTCTCTCCTTACGGGCCAAGAACGGGTGAACATACCGATGGCACTATTCATAGACACCGATGATTCCCAAGACGTGATGGTCAACATCCTGCGGGAGCAGAGATACGGCCAGGGACGTCCTGTACGATTAGTTCAGGAGCGTCGTACCATAGGGCGACGCGCCCCTAAATGGTAGGAGGAACGTTGCGGGATGGCTGAGCCGATGGTCGTATGCACAATCGGGTACCAGGGTCGGACCCTTCAAGACTTCGTTGATGCCCTAGTCGACGCGTCGGTGAGCACGGTCGTCGACGTCCGTTCAAAGCCGATCAGCCGGAAGGCCGGGTTCTCCAAGAAGGCTCTCGCCATTTTCTCGCCGGGAATAGGATTACCTATGTCCATTGCCCGAACTCGGCATGCCGCTAGACCTCTTGGGCTGCGGGACTTCAAAGACAACACGCCGATCCCAACGCATATCGCCACGAGATGAACGATCGAAGAAGGGCTTGATCGGCTGGTGGAGCAAGCGTCGGGCACTTGTCTGCTCATGTGCTACGAGGCGATCGTGCCAATGCCACGTGGCGTCATTGCCGACCATCTAGTCCATGAACGACAGTTGGTGATTAGGCATCTGTAGTTGCCCACTTCTAGTCTCGGTGGGTAGTAGAGACCGAGTTGATTGTCCAACGGTGCGGATGTGCTCGAATTGTCCCGACAAAGAATTCCAGACTCTTTGCTGGAAGTTCGTGCTCAAACTTTTGGTGGAACATTTTCCTCCCACGCCTCATTGCCGTACTTTGCTCGCCAGGATCGATGCGCTTGTGCGCTATCTCCCAGTCGATACACATCATCTGGTGTCCCCGGCATTCTTCACCGAAGCATTTCCAGTCGTAGTAGAACTTGTAGGGAATCTTTTGGAGAGGCTTGTAGTTATTTGGCAGGAACATGTCGTCGCGCAGCAGCTACCCCCTCTGCTCGTCGTTCAGTCTGCGTCATCTTCAACTATCCGAAATCGTGTGATTTCCTTAGGACGAACAAGCGCTAAGCTCCGCGAGTTGGCAGTCTCGACGATCTTGATGGCTTCCATTGAGGGGGCCCGGAATGGTTCAACCCATCGGTTCCGTTCCGCCAGCCTCGCTTGGTGGCGGGGTGCCCCTCTACTGAGTATCCGGTATCGAGTTGATACGGCGGCTTTCTGGACGGTTGTCTTGTGACCGTGAAGTTTGGATGCGAACAATGTCGTACTTCTTGAAGCGCTTGTCAGTTTCAATCAGGCGATCCGGGATCGGATGAAGGCGCCGAAGATCTCCGGTGGTGGTAACCCCGGCCACGCACGATGTTTCGATGTACTGAGTAGATGGTTCCGGATAGGCCCGAACGGTAGATGAGGATGTCCTCCGTCACCCAGGGAATGCCCGCGCCGAACTTAAGGTGCGCTCTCCCACCGTTTGGTGCCCTCCTGTTGGACTGGAACTATGGTGCGTGTCAATCGCCAGCTATCAGGTGGACGTATCGGGTCCTGACGCTCGGGAGGGGGCGTGGGCGTCGATTCAAGGTGGGACAAAGGAACAACCTCCTGGTCAGGCGGAGTCGAACCACCTCACTTGAGTTTGTGTCCGCACCAGGCGCAGTTCCTGGCAGAGAGAACGTTCTCCTGCCTGCATGCCGTGCACAGGCGCATAGGTTCAGTGCTGTCGATTGGTGGTCTCCTGAGCATGCCGCCATAGTGCACGCCCGGCGACCTGGGTGGTGGCGCGGCTTTGCGCTCCGGATTCCACACAAGGAGTTGGATCGCCAAGGCCAGGGTGAAAGCGCCGGCAATGGACTCCAACACGATGGGGAGGATGGCGTCACTCGCCGCGATGAGGGCGGCATCCCCGATCACGATGCCGGCACCTAGCAGCACCAACAACGCCCAGCCTTGGGCGAGGAGATTGGCTATCACGGCCAGCCAGCCTGTGACCTTCAACTCGGCCTCTTGCGGATATGCTTTGCATCCTTAATTTGATTGGGGATGGACAATCGTCGGCCTAGAAAGGCTCGAACTCCAGGACCCATGCCGATTCGGTATTCTCTGAGGACACGAACACCTCTCCCGATTCGGGGTTATTGAGCACTGTTGAGCCCGTCCAGGTTCCGTTCTGATCGATCAGTTCGTTGAACAGGAGGGACTCGCCCCCGTTGGCGTCGTAGAAATAGATGATGAAGCCGTCGAAGCCAAACTGAGTTGCGACTTCTACCGTTGCGTTCACGCGATATCGGCCTTCCGGAAGCGTGAAGTTTTCGGAGACCGTTGTCCCAGCCCCGGAAACAGTGATCGGTCGAGTCGCGGCCTCGGCTTCCTCGGCGACGGAATCTCCAGCAGAGGCAGCCTCGGCAGTCCCCAGGTTAATTGACAAGCCGGAGTACTGATTTGTGCCAACTTCGTAGAGAATGGCGTAAAAGGTGCCCGGCTCGCCTTCCGCTTCGAACTCATCGTAGATCTCTTGCTCGATCTCTTCCGAGAGACCATCGCTGGTTCCCTGAAGGGCAATTTGATTTCCTGTGTCGCTTTGGCCAAGCGGTACCTGGACATCGTCGTACTCGGCATCGGCCGGCGCGAAGTCGTTCAGCACGACTTGCGCTGCTTGAGTCGTCCACGTATCCCCATCGACTGGACGCAAGGTCATCCCGATGACCTTGCCGTCATAGACAACCGTGCTGACTTCCTGAAACCCGAAGATGCTGTACGTGAGAACGCTTGTGTCTTCACGACCCAGAAGATCGACGGTCTTTGTTGGCTCCCCATATTTGTCGGTGAAGTCATTCTCGGTTCCACCAAACCGATACCGTGTTGCGTCGTCTTGGGCAATGGAACTGGGAGCAGCCCCGCCAATAGCATCAACCTGATCATCAGCATCACGACCACGCCGCGTCGCATACATCCCCTCCCCGGGAAAGTCGGCATTCGTTGCCGAGTGAATCGTGGAAGTCAACCGCCGCCCGACTTCGCCGTTGCTGCCTCTCCTCCCCCCTTGATCTGCCGATCAAATTACGAGAGTGAGTCCTCGCACGCCTTGAATCCCCTGTCGCTTTGTTTGAAGCGCCGGCAATGGCTTCGTCCCAGACAACCAGTTTCTGACAAGCTCAGGCCGAAGGCAGAGTGTCCACCTGAGACCATCGGGGTTCCAGCCCTTGCGGGCAACTCCCGCGCGGGTCAGGCCATGAGGCCGGTTGCACCGGCATTCCGATGCGGCGTGGCGCATTGCGTTATGCTTTGTAATGTATCAACAATACCCTCGGAAACACGTTTGCACAATACTCTCGCGCGCGACTAATGCGTTCCGTTCGGACCATTGAGGTTGCGGGGTGACACGGGCGTTCGCTGCGACTCAACTTGGAGAGGCGGTAGACCCGGGAGATAAACGACGCAGGTCGTGGATGGTTGTGTCGGGATTTCTTCGTCTTCCCGATACCCACTCGTATTACCCAACTGGAGTGCTGTCGGGAGATCACGTCAGGGATTGTTGGGCATCGAAGTAAGGCAGGCAACACGGCGACCCTCGCTTGTCAGGGATATTCCGCCCCGGCATCACCGCCCGGTGACGCGATGCACGGTGCCCCACCGGATACGCAAGGAAAAAGCCGATAACGACGCGGGTTTTGTGCCATTTCGCCTGATGCGCTGGGCGGCCATACAGTTGACATAGGTGCCAGTTTCGCGGCATCAATCGTGCAGCGACGGCGGCGGTTTCCCGCATAATCCCGCACCGGCGCGGTTGACCTTACTCGGTGCAGTGCCGCCCGTCCCACGACCATTCCGGAAGGACGACACGATGCGGAATACGCTGGGGCTGCCGCTCGTCAGTCTGGCGATCGCGGCCATCCTGATCGTCGTGATCCTGCTCACGCACGGCATCGGCGATCACCCGCTGAACGAGCTCGAGATCGGCGGGACGGCCGCCGCGCTCGGCCTGATCATCTTCGGCATCCAGGGGCTGATCTCGGTCTGGGTCGAGGGCGAGGAGTTGAGACCCGGCCGCGTGCCTCCCCACCTGACAAACCCGCTCAGCTGGTCGATCGTGACTGTCTCGTTCGTGCTCCTGCTCGACGGGATCGCGCTGGCCTACGGCCTCGCCGCCGATTGGAGCCCGATTGCCCTGGGCCTCCTCGCCGGGGCGGGGTGTCTGATCCTGGCCTTCCTCCTGGTCGGCTACAAGGAGGCCTTCATCGGCGACGAAGCCTCGTTCGACCGCCGCGATGACGGCGTGCCGTGGTAGTGCAGGGCACGGCGACCGACCCTGAATCCCGATTGCCCACGAGGAGCCGATGGACGAACAGCAAGATCGACAATCTCAGGGGGTGAGTGGCCCAAGCGACGCGTCGCTGACCTCACCGCCCGCCTACTCGGCCGGGCCGAGTGACCGGCGCGCTCCTGGAGACTGGACCGAGAACGATGATGGCGAGTTGGCCACCCGGCGGCGCGTGCTGAAGGGCATGATCCGGATCGCCTATGGGGCCTTCGCGCTGGCCTTCGCGATCCCGGCCCTGGCGATCAAGACCCTGAGCCTGGAAGAGAAGGTGGTCGCCGCTGGCGACGCCCTGGTCTACGCCACCGGCGACCGCACCGGCCAGCCGGTCAACATCGCCGATGTCAGCCCGGGCGATGGCGTCCAGGTCTTCCCGAACGGCAAGTCGGACAACCCCAACAATCTGGTCGAGCTCGTCCGCCTGAGCGACGCCGACGCAATCGAGAGTTTCGCCGCCTACAGCGCGATCTGCACCCACCTGGGCTGCACGGTCAACGCCAAGCTGGAGGGGGACGGCCACATCATGTGCCCCTGCCACGGCAGCGTCTTCGACCCCGCCAACGGCGCCGCCGTTGTCAATGGCCCAGCTGGCCGCCCGCTCCCGGCCCTGCCAATCCGTCTCGAAACCGACGGCACACTCGCCGTCGCCGGCGACTTCGACGGCCCGGTGGGGCCGCAGTGAGACGTGAGTGAAGTACGGAGACCCGAGAGCCGAGAACAGCCGTCATCCTGAGCTTGCGAAGGATCTTGGCGCTTTAGCGCCTTCGTGATCGTTCCAGACCACCAAGTCGCGGCCGGCGACAAAGGCCGTAAACGGCCAAGATCCTTCGCAAGCTCAGGATGACGGGGTTTGCTTGGCTCTCGGCTCTCGGCTCTGCTCCGACTCACGACTCACGTCTCACGATCTCACGTCTCGTAAAGGGAACGCCGATGCAGAGAACCGCACGGGCACCGGGCCGCAGTGCAATTGACCGGAGTCCACCGGCGCCACCGCGGCGGGGGTGGCTGGATGAGCGCCTGGGGATCAGGGCGTTCTACGAGAAGTTTGGGCGCAAGGCGTTCCCGGTCCACCACACCTTCTTCTTCGGCGAGATGGCTCTCTTCTCGTTCATCATCCTGGTGCTGACCGGCATCTACCTTGGGCTGATCTATGTCCCTTCCAATGCCGAGGTCACGATCGACGGCCAGACGCTGCCCGAGGCCTACGCCAGCACCCAGCTGATCGAGTCGATCCCGGTCGCGAACCTCTTCCGCAACGTGCACCACTGGGCCGCCCACCTGATGGTGATCAGCATCCTGCTGCACACGATCAGGATCTTCTTCACCGGCACATACAGGAAGCCGCGCGAGGTCAACTGGGTGATCGGCGTCGTCCTGCTGGGGCTGACGCTGCTGGCCGGGTTCGTCGGCTACTCGCTGCCGTTCGACTCCTACGCCGTCACCGCCACCGGCATCGGCTACGCCATCGCCCGCTCGATCCCCTGGGTGGGGGAGACGGCCGCGGAGCTCTTCTTCGGCGGCAATTTCCCGACCCTCGGCAGCCTGCCCCGTCTCTACACCATCCACGTCTTCGTCGCGCCGGCCCTGATCGCGCTGACGATGAGCCTGCACCTCCTGATCATCACCAAGCAGAAGCACTCCCAGCCGGGCTACGCCAAGAAGATGGCGGAGCCGGGGCGGGTGCTGGGGGTGCCGCTGTGGCCCTATCAGGCGCTCCTGGCGGGCCAGTTGCTGCTCCTGATGTTCGGGGCGCTCTTTATCCTCTCGGCGATTGCGCCGGCGCATCCGCTCGATGCCTACGGTCCGCCGGGGCCGGGCACGCCGGAGGTAAAACCGGATTGGTACCTGCTCTGGATCTACGGGCTGCTGGAGATCCTGCCGGCCGAGGTCGAGTTCAACCTCTTCGGTGAGCCGATCACGACGAACTTCATCGCCGGGATCGCCTTCCCGACGGTCTTCTTCGGCATCATCACGATGGCGCCGTGGCTGGACCGTTCCAACCTGCACGCGGTCAACCGGTTCGAGTACCTGGAGCCGCCTCGCCAGTCCGGCGTCCGGCTGGCGGCCGGGGTCTACGTCCTGGCACTGCTCGGTACCCTCTTCCTGGCCGGGTTCCACCGGGAGCTGGATCTGAGCCTGCGCGCGATCTGGTCGATCGTCGGGATCGTCCCGGTCGTGATCGCGGGAGGTGCGTTTGCCCTCGCCCGCGCCACCTACAAGGATCCCCACTTCGACCCGACCTCCGAGGACAGCCCGAGCGTGACCTCGCCCGGCGTCGAAACCTACGGCGAGGCCGGCAGCGGCATCGAGCCTGGCGACTACCTCAACGTCGACGGCTATGGCCGGGCTGGACTGGTGGCGGCCCTGCGCCGGGCGGAGTCCCTCGCCGACATTGGCGACCTGGATGCCGCCGAACGGGAGGAGGCGTTGGTTCGGATCGACCGGCTGCGGGAGCGGCTGGCCGGGGAGGTGCGCCAGCGGGATGGCCCGCCCGGCGACTAAAGCAAAGCAGGGAACATGACGTGGTGGCGGCCATCCGGACTATCCGGGTGGCCGTCTGTCGCGCTAAGCTGGCGTCGGGTTCCCCGCTTCATCGCCGCCAAGAGGTTTTCCATGCCGGATCAGCCGACCTATCCCCGCACCATCGCCGCTCCCGGCAGCCACGAGATCGTCGTCAAGAAGTCGCGCTTCATCGCCACCCTGGTCAGGGCGGCGTCGGAGGAGGCAGCGCGCAAGGAGATCGACGCCGTCCGCAAACGCTACTGGGACGCCAACCACAACTGCACCGCCTACCGGATCGGCGTCGGGGGCCGCTGGCAGCGGACCAGTGACGACGGCGAGCCGGCGGGGACGGCGGGCGCGCCGATGCTGGCGGTCTTGGTTCACCGCGACCTGACCGACACGGTCGCGATCGTGACCCGCTACTTCGGCGGCACGCTCCTGGGCGCGGGCGGCCTGATCCGCGCCTACGGCCAGGCCGTAACCGATGCGGTCAACGCGGTCGGTATCGTCGAGCGCCGCCCGGTCTCCCTGATCGCCGTCGACGCCGACTACAGCGACGCCGGCCGCCTGGAGAACGCCCTCCGCGCGACCGACTACGAACTCGGCCCGGTCACCCACGCCGAGCGCGTCACCTTCGAGATCCGCCTCGACGAGGCGGAGCTTCCTGGGTTCGAGCGCTGGCTGGCGGATGCGACCAATGGGCAAAGCCGGGCGCGGATAGCCGGTCTCACCGAAACCGAAGTGCCCGTCCCTGCTTAGGGGTTCGCTCGCCGTGGCCGTGAGACAGGTCGTGGCAAGAGCAAACGAATTGTTCCCCGGCGCGTTGACCCCTATGTCGGGTATGGGCTGCCCGGATGCGGGCCAGTTCGACGCGGACGACGGTCAGGTGCGAGCGACATCCGTTGACGACACGTTGGGGCGCTGTGGCGTCCGTGGCGCACCGGTTTAGCGTACATATAGCCAAATGGCTATATATAGCGAGAAGGACAGATCGTGAAGAAACTGATTATCACCGAGTTCATTACCCTTGATGGCATCGCGGAGGCTCCCGGTGGCGAGCCCGGCCACCCGCACACCGGGTGGGCCGGCGAGATCCAGAGCCCCGAGCAGACCGAATTCAAACGTGATGAGGTCTTCGAAGCCGGATCGCTGCTCATCGGCAGGGTGACCTACGAGTCGTTCGCCGGGGCGTGGCCGACCTACACCGGTCCGTTCGCCGATCGGATGAACGCCATGCCGAAGCACGTCGTCTCGTCAACCCTGCGCGACCCGGAGTGGACCAACTCCGCGGTGATCTCGGGCGATGTCGTCCAGGAAGTGACCCGCCTCAAGGCGGAGGACGGCCCCCCGATTCTGGTAGCCGGCAGCCTCTCGCTGGTGCAAACGCTTCTGGAGCACGACCTGGTCGACGAGGTTCGTCTCATGGTCTACCCGGTCATCCTCGGCAGTGGCCGCCGCCTCTTCCCTCAGTCGCCCCGCAAGGTTCCCCTGCGCCTGGCTGAGAACCGCGCCCTCGACAACGGCGTGATGATGCACACCTATCAGGTGGTCTCGATCTGATCGGGGTCCGAAGCGTGGAGCCCGGAGCCCGGAGCGGGACATGCCCGTTGCGCCGGGCTACCCAGCAATCGCCTCGTCACCGTGGGCCTTCAGGGCCTCGATTGCCTGCCGAACGCGGGCGATGGCCCGCGTGCGGCCGACGACGCGCAGGGTGCCGAAGAGCCCGGGCGATTCGGTCCGGCCCGTGACTGCGACCCGGATAGGCATGAAGAGCTGGCCGGCCTTGAGTCCGAGTTCCTCGGCCAGGGCGCGGAAGCGGGCTTCGGTGGCGGCCTCGTCGTTCAGATCGACCTCGGCCAGGAGCGGTTCGACCCGCTCCAGCGCGGCCATCGTCCCTAGGGGGTCGCCCTTCTTCGGGATGAGGGTCGCGGCGTCGTAGGGATCGAGATCATCGAGGAGGAAGGGCCGGTAGAGATCGGTTGCTTCGGCCAGGGTTGTCAGGCGGTCCTTGTAGAGGGCGGCTGTCTCACGCACGAGGCCGACTCGATCCGCGACGGTCATCGCGTCGAGCAGTCCGGCACGCTCCAGGAAGGGCATGACCCGCTCGGTCAGCTCCTCGATGGTGAGGATGTGGTTGATGTAGTGCTGGTTGAACCACTTCAGCTTCTCGAAGTCGAATTTTGCCGGGGAAGGATTGACCTTCTCCAGGCGGAACAGCTCGAGCAGGTCGCCCTTGGAAAAGAACTCGCGCTGCCCATCAAAACTCCAGCCGAGAAGGACCAGGTAGTTCATCAGGGCTTCCGGCAGGTAGCCGTTCGTCTCGTAGTCCTGCATGGCGGCGTGGCCGTGGCGCTTGGAGAGCTTGCCGCCGGTCGGGGCCAGGATCAGGGGCTGGTGGACGAAGACCGGCGCGTCCCAGCCAAAGGCGCCGTAGAGCAGCAGGTGGAGCGGCGCGGTCGGGATCCACTCCTCGCCACGGAGGATGTGGCTGATCTCCATCAGGTGGTCGTCGACGACATTGGCGAGGTGGTAGGTCGGGAACCCGTCCGACTTGAGCAGGACCAGGTCTTCCAGGTTCGCGTTCTGGTAGACGATCTCGCCCCGGAGCAGGTCCTGGACCAGCGTCTGTCCGTCCAGCGGCGTACGGAAGCGGACGACGAACGACTTGCCGGCCTCCAGGTTGGCGGCGATCGTCTCCGCGGGCAGGTCGCGGCAGTGGCGGTCGTAGCCGGGTGGGAGTTTGCGGGCGACCTGCGCTTCGCGCACCTTCGCCAGTCGCTCCGGGGAGCAGAAGCAGCGGTAGGCGTGGCCGGTCTCGAGCAGCCTTTCGGCGTGCTCCTGGTAGAGGGCGGTACGTTCGCTCTGGGTGTAGGGCGCGAACGGGCCGCCGACGTCTGCCCCTTCGTCCCACTCCAGCCCGAACCAGTGCAGCACGCGGAAGATCTCGTCGGTGGCGCCCTCTACGAACCGGTTCTGGTCGGTGTCCTCGATCCGGAGGATGAACGTGCCTTCGATCCCTAGTCGCCGCGCTTCGCCGTGGGCGAACAGCCAGTTGAACAGCGCCGTGCGCCCGCCGCCGACGTGGAGCGATCCGGTCGGGCTGGGCGCGAACCGGACCCGGACGGGTTTTACGCGGGATAGATGCGCGGGAAGGGCGTTGGTGGAATCGGTCGGGGCGGACATACGGGAATGATCCTCTCAAGCCGCGACGGTTAGGGCGGCGATCATCGTGGCGTCAGAACCGTTCGAGTATACCCGTCGCCCTATTGGGGGTAGAGCTTAAGTCCCGGCACCCGCCCGAAATGCCGCTGGTTCCGGGTGACCAGGGTCAGATCGTGGTGGATAGCGGTGGCGGCGATGAGGAGATCTGGGTCCGGGACGAGGAGGCCTTGCTGCCGCAACGTGCCGCGGAGCCTCGCAAAGCGACGAGCAATCTCCTCAGAGAGTCCAAGGATGCTGATCTCCCTCAGCGTCTCAAGGAATACTCTCTCGTACTCCACCGGATTCCTGCCGAAGTAGATTCCTTCGTAGACCTCGCCATAAGTCACGAGGCTGATCGCTTTGGCGGTCTTGTCTAACCGCTCGAATAGGGCGATTGCAGGACTCCGCCCCGCCAGATAGTCGATGAACCAATCCGTGTCAATGAGACAGCCGCTTACCGCTTCGGTCATAGATCCACGGGCGGACGAGAACCCGCCTCCCGCGACGCCCTGTTTTGTTCCAGGAACGCGTCGGCATCAAAGTCTTTCCATCCCCCTGCGGCGGCCCGGAACGCTGCTCGGTCTTCGTCGGTGACCTCTTGGTGGGGTATCGACTCGGTGGGCATGTGGTCTGGAGCAAGCGGGCTGAGGACGGCGACATCTCGGCCACCGCGCCGGAGGACAACTGGTCCACCTGCTTCCTCTGCGTCATCGATGAGCCGCGAGATCTCGGCGAACTCGCCGATGTCGATGACTTTGATGAACTTCGTAACCATCTCTCGCTCCTTTGCACGGCTGAACGCACTCGGTTCGGTGAGGCTGAGGACAGACGCGCGGCTCATCCGGATCTCTTAGTTCCTACGGATAGAGCCTGATCCCCGGCACCCGCCCGAAATGCCGCTGATTCCGGGTGACCAGGGTCAGGTCGTGGTGGAGGGCGGTGGCGGCGATGAGGAGATCCATATCCTGGATGATCTGGCCGAGCTGACGAAGTTCGCCTCGCAGATGCGCGAAGTTTCGGGCCACATCTTGGTTAACATCCAGGACGGGGACAGATCGTAGCCACGTTTGGAAGGCCCGTTCGGCTGCAACTGGGTTGCGCCCGAAGAAGATGCCTTCGAGGACTTCAGCTACGGTGATCGCGCTCACCCGAGCAGTTCCAGCATCCGTCAGGGAATTGACGAAGGGCACCGTAGCGTTCCTGCCCCGAAGGAAGTTAACGACGTAATCGGTGTCGAGTAGCATCACTCGGGCTTCCCAAAGTCGCCCAGGTCGACCGGTGGCTTGGGTGGGAGGCTGCGACTCTCTGCCCTCGCCCGCTCCCACGCCTCGAAGTCGACGTTTCCTGCCCAGCTTCCGGCGGCTGCCCGCGATGCGGCTCGGTCCTTATCGGTGATTTCCCGGCGCGGCGGCGCTTCGCGGGAGATTTCCAGAACGAGCGGGGACAGCATCGCAACGTCACGGCCGCCGCGCCGGAGGATCACCCGGCGATGGGTTTCCTCGAGCCGTCGATGAGCCGCACAGGTCGTCTGGTTCGACGATGTCGATAACTCAATCGACTTTGTGACCATTGATCGCTCCTTGCGCAGAGGAACGCGCTGGGCTGGGAATCGTGAGGGGAATGCGCGTCTCCTCCAATTCTAACGGTTGTGAAGAAGGGACCATTCTCGGTGAGGCGAGGCGTGGCAATCGGGTTCCGCTCATCGCCATTCCCGGGTAGGATGCCCCGCACGGATGCGCGGGACAATGTCAACAGCGCGGCGCGCGAGCGCGGAGGGAATCAACAATGCGGAACAATCACGTAAAGGCCCGGTTGCGGGCGGGTGAGCCATCGATCGGGACATGGCTCGGATTGCCGAGTCCGGAGGCGGCCGAGCAGGTCGCCAGGATCGGGTTCGACTGGCTGGTGGTCGATTCGGAGCACAACGCGGTCGATATCCGCACCTCGCCCTCATGTTTACGGCGATGTCGTCGAGCCTGACCGCGCCGATGGTCCGCATCCCCTGGAACACGCCGGAGAATTTCAAGCGCGTGCTGGACGCCGGCGCCTGGGGCATCGTCGTGCCGATGGTTAACTCCCGCGAGGAGGCTGAGCAGGCGGTCGAGGCGACCCGCTATCCACCGGCCGGCGCGCGCAGCGTCGGCGGTGGCCGCCACGCGATCTCATGGGACGGCGGAGCGGAAGAATACTTCCGGGCCGCAAACGAGGAGATCCTGCTCGTCCTCCAGATCGAGCACATCAAGGGGGTTGAGAATGCCCAGGAGATCCTGAGCGTGCCTGGTGTCGATGCCTGCTTCATCGGCCCGAACGACATGGCCGCCTCGATGGGGATCGGCATCGGCATTCCCCTGGAGAGCGACAATCCGGAGATCGTCAAGGCGATCGAGCATGTTCGCGTCACCTGCAACGCCAACGGCGTCGCGCCGGGGATCCACTGCTCGCACGGTGATGCGGTCGCGATGCGCATCGCCCAGGGGTTCCAGTTCTGTGCGATGGCGAGCGAGATGCGCTACATGATGGGCGGGCTGAAGGCCGATCTGGCGTCGACCGGGTGGCAGCCGTCGTACGGCCACGAGGCGGCGACGACGGTCCGGTACTAGGGCGCTCGTCGTACAGTTGCGTCGTTTCGGAGGCGCCCGGCGGCCATGGTTCACGCCGCCTGGGCGGGGCCTGGGGCAAACGGTGATGCCGCGGTGAGGCCGCCCGGTGGCGGACGCTGCGGCAATAGCCAGCCGCCGCCTTGGCGTCGCCAAGCCTTTCGACTGGCGTGCAGGTCCTCGATGCCGGTTCAAGCCGGCGGCCTGAAAGGAGCGGGAATGGCGCGATCCGAACCTGCTCGTTCGAGGTGCCCGGCGCGGCGCTCGCCGGGACGCTCCATCTGCCGGATGGGGCGGGGCCGCACCCGGCCGATGGTGATGCTGCAAGGCTCCGGTGTGGCCGATCGGGAGAGCGGCGGTTTCTTCCCGCCGATCCGGTCGGCGTTCCTCGATGCCGGGGTCGGCGTCCTATCGTGGGACAAGCCCGGGGTCGGCGAATCGAGCGGCGACTGGCGCGAGCGGACGCTCTTTGACAGTGCCGACGAGGCGCTGGCGGCAATCGACTGGTTGCGCGAGCATCCGGCGGTCGACGCTGGCCGGGTCGGGATCACCGGATCCGCGTCGGCGAGCCGTTCCAGTTTGTCGACGGCTATCTGACGGAGATGGCGGCCTGGGTTGCGGCTCGGGCCGGAGTGGCGGCGTAGGACCGGCTTTTTTCCGTCGGGCCTCGTCGGCACCCATAGGGAACTGGAGGGAAACTGCGCATGAAGGTGGTGATGACCGGCCGTGAGGGCGAGGCCTTTTTCCATCTCATCAAGGAGATGGATCTGCCCGACCTTGAGGTCGTCCATACGTTGACGCCGGACGAGACGATGGCGGCGGTGACCGACGCCGAGATTTTCTTCGGGTTCCCAAACATCCAACTGACAGATGCTGCTCCCGCCTTGCGCTGGATTCAGGCGCCATCCGCCGGTGTGGAGCACATCGTCAAGATTCCGGCGATCTTGGAGCGGAACATCGCGGTGACCAACTCCCGCGGCGCCCACGGGCCGTCCATCGGGGAGCACGCCATCGCCCTCTTGCTGGCGATGACCCGAGAGTTGCATATCTGCTTCAAGCAGCAGCAGGAGCATTCCTGGGAACGGAACGTCCTCTACCGGACGAACCGCGAGACCATGGGGATGACGATGGGCATCCTCGGGTACGGCGCCCTGGGGCGCGGCATTGCCCAGCGGGCTCACGGGTTCGAGATGAATCTGCTGGCGGTCGATGCGCGCGCCGTTGACGGGCATCCTTACATTGAGGAAGTGTGGCCATCGAGCCGCCTGCCCGAGATGCTGGGGTTGGTCGATGTCCTGGTCGTCTCGACACCGCTGACGGCCGAGACCCGGAATCTGATCGATGCCGATGCGCTGGCCCGGATGAAGTCGGACGCCTACCTCGTCGTCGTCTCCCGGGGCGGCATCGTCAATGAGGCGGCCCTGGAAACGGCCCTGCGCAACGGCAAGCTCGCCGGGGCGGCGCTGGACGTGACCGAGACGGAGCCGCTGCCGGCCGACAGCCCTCTCTGGGACGTGCCGAACTTGATCCTGACCCCGCACACAGCCGGCGCCTCCGCCCCGAAGGAGCGGCGCGTGGTTGAGATCTTTCGCGAGAACCTCATTCGCTACCACGAGGGCGATCCGCTGCTGAATCAGGTGGACCCGGTGACGGGGTTTTAGCGGCGGGCGTTCGGCGTTCGGCGTTCGGCAACAGCCCTCACCCCGCAGCCCCCTCTCCCGTGCGCGGGAGAGGGGGAGGGTCTTCTCGCGCGCACGCGCCTCGTTTCGTCCCCCTCTCCCCCAGACGGGGGAGAGGGTGTTCGGGGTTAGGGGGCCGTTCTCCCGGCCATTTAAAGGTGCGCTAGACGCGCATCCCATCTCACGGGACAATCTCTCCAGGAACAGCAAGAAAGGGTCGCGAGGGTCGGACCCGGGTCGAGGTGGACCTCTCCCCGGCGTTGCTCCGTGACGCCGGGGACGATCGCGCGACCGCGCGCGTCTGGGTAGATAGGAAGGACGTCGATGGCGAAGGGCAACATCAGGATTGGGATCGACGTCGGCGGCACGAACACCGACGCGGTCCTGATGGACGGTCTGACGGTGATCGCCAAGATCAAGACCCCGACGACCGAGGACGTCACCGGCGGGATCACGACTGCTCTGCGCCATATTCTTGAGTCGAGCGGCACCGCGACCGACGACGTCGCCGGGATGATGATCGGGACCACGCACTTCACCAATGCCGTCGTCGAGCGTCGGCGCCTGCAACCGACCGCCTGCGTACGGCTGGGCCTGCCCGCCACCGCCGCGCTGCCGCCGATGGTGGACTGGCCGGACGAGCTGCGCGATGCGCTCGGGGGACACACCTACCTTTGCCACGGGGGACACGAGTTCGACGGGCGCGAGATTTCGCCGCTCGATCCGGAGGAGATCCGCCGGGCGGCCGAGGATATCGCCGCGAAGGGGATCACGGCGGTCGCCGTGTCGGCCGTCTTCTCGCCCGTCAACCCGGCGATGGAGGAGCGGGCGGCGGAGATCATCGCCGCCACGATCCCGGGCGTGAGCGTCACGCGCTCCAGCGAGATTGGCAGGATCAGCCTGCTGGAACGCGAGAACGCGGCGATCCTGAACGCCTGCCTGCGAAACCTGGCCCGGATCACAATCGATGGGTTTCGGCGGGCGATCGAGGACTTGGGGATTGCCGCCCCGCTCTATCTCACCCAGAACGACGGCACCCTGATGAGCGCCGACTTTGCCGAGGAGTACCCGGTGCTGACCTTCGCGTCTGGCCCGACGAACTCCATGCGGGGCGCGGCCTTCCTCTCCGGACTGAAGGACGCGATGGTCGTGGACGTCGGCGGCACGACGGCCGATGTCGGTGCCCTGACGCACGGTTTCCCGCGGGAAGCGTCGGTCGCGGTCGACGTCGGCGGGGTGCGGACCAATTTCCGCATGCCGGACGTTACCTCGATCGGCCTCGGCGGCGGCTCCCTGGTCAAGGAAGACCCGTTGACGGTCGGGCCCCAGAGCGTTGGGTATCGCCTGACCGAGAAGGCGCTGGTCTTTGGCGGCGACACGCTGACGACGACCGATATCGCCGTGGCGGCGGGTGTGGCCGAGATCGGCGACCGCGCGCTGGTCGCCAACCTCGACGGTGCACTGGTGCGGGCGGCCCTGGCCAGGATCCAGGCGATGGCTGAGGAGGTCGTCGACCGGATGAAGACCAGCGCCGAGCCGGTGCCGGTCATTGTCGTCGGTGGCGGCAGTATCCTGATCGCCTCGCCGATCCAGGGGACCTCCCAGATGGTCAAACCCGACCACTTCGAGGCCGCCAACGCGGTTGGCGCGGCGATTGCCCAGATCTCTGGCGAGGTCGACCGGGTCTACGCCCTCGTTTGCCTGACCCGGGAGCAGGCGTTGGAGGAAGCCAAGGGCGAGGCGAGCGAGCGGGCCGTGGCGGCGGGCGCCGACCCGGGGACGATCCAGATCGTCGATGTTGAAGACGTTCCCCTGGCCTATCTGCCCGGCAACGCGACCAGGATCCGGGTGAAGGCGGTCGGTGATCTGAGGTTGTGAGGGGCGGCCGCGATCCGGCCCTTGAAACGGAATTCGAGAGACGACGGGTATACTTCAGGTTCCGGCCTAATCAACCGTCGCCCCCTTGGAGAAACCCCATGCCCGGCCCCAGCCCCGGTCCGAGCGACCGCCTGGCCGAGATTCCCCTCTTCGCCGGGATCTCCCCAGCGGCCCGCGAGACGCTCGCCCAAGCCAGCCGGGTTCGCCGCTATCCGGCTGGCCAGATCCTTTGCAGCGAGGGCGATCCAGGCGACTCCCTCTATGTGCTGGAGAGCGGGCAGTTGCGTGTCTCCCGCCTCCTGGCTGGCGGCCAAGAGGCGGTCTTGGCTGTCGTCGAAGCCCCGGCCGCCCTCGGAGAGCTGGCGCTGCTGGACGGGGCGCCCCGTGACGCCATGCTCACGGCTCAGAGTCAGGTGACGGTGCGCCTGGTGCCGCGGACGGCATTCCTGGCTCTGCTGCGAGCCGAGCCGGGCGCCGTCGAGGGGCTGCTGCGAACGCTGGCCGGTTGGGTGCGCCACGCCAACGCCCGGCAGGCCGCGCTCCTGGGGCTGGACGTTCCGGGCCGGCTGGCGGCGTGGCTCCTGGCGCGGGCGGAGCGGGAAGGGGCACAGGTGCTACGGGGCGCTATCGTCACGGTGGGACGGAGTCAGGGCGAGTTGGCGGCTGAACTTGGCACCACCAGGTCCACGCTCAACCGGGCGCTGGCCGAGCTGACGCGGCTGGGCCTGGTGGATGCCCAGGGGGAGCGCCTCGTGCTCCGCGATCCGGCGGGGCTCCGCGACCTCGCCCGGTAGGGATTCCCCGGGCACGACGACGGCCCCGGAGATGGTCTCCGGGGCCGTTGCCTAATGCGTGGCGGTCGATCAGAGGTCGCAGTAGACCTGGCCCTGGTACTCGAAGTAGGAGCAGAGCACGCTCGGGTTGAGGGTGCCGGCGCGTATGGAATTGAAGAGCAACGATCCCAAGTCGCTCGGCGTCGCTCCGCCGACCACGGTCGGGCCCAGCACCGGGCCGTCGGTCACCAGCTCCCAGCCCTGACTCGTGCCGCCGACGGTCGTTGCGCCGATGATGGCTGCGGTCCCTGCCCCGGCGACGGCCTCGGCCGGGCAGGAATAGGTCAACCAGGTGCTGCCGTCCCAGAGGTAGGTGCACCCGTCCTGGTAGGGGCCGTACCACCCGGCGGCCAGGCTGGCCGCGGCACTTGGGCAGTCTTTGTCACCGGTGTACTGGAAGCCGTCCCAGTAGTAGTTGCAGCCGTCGTTGAACGGCCCGTACCACCCGGCCGCGGCGAACTGGTAACCGGACTGGGAACAGTCGACGTCGCCGGTCCAGGTGTAGCCGTCCCACCAGTAGTAGCAACCGTCGTCGTAGGGGCCGTACCAGTTGGCCGGGCCGACCTGGGAGACGGTCGACGACTGGGAGACGTAGGAACAGTCAGACTCGCCGGTGTAGTCGTAGCCATCCCACCAGTAGTAGCACCCATCGTCGAAGGGGCCGTACCAGTCCGCCGCGTAGGAGGTCGCTGGGGCGGTCGAGCCGCAATCCGAATCGGTGTAGTTGAACCCGTCGTAGTAGTAGTAGCAGCCATCGTCGAACGGGCCGTACCAGCTGGCGGCGTAGGTCGTGGCGGCCGTGTCGCAGTACGAATCGTCGGTGTACTGGTAGCCGTCCCACCAGTAGTAGCAGCCGTCGCCCCCGTCGTACCAGCCGGCGTACGCGCTGCCGCAATCAGACTCGCCGGTGTAGTCGTACCCGTCGTAGTAATACAGGCAGCCGTCGCCGCCGTCGTACCAGCCTGCCGCGGAGCCGGAGTCGCCGGCGGAGGAGCAGTCGGAAGAGGTGTAGTCGTAGCCGTCCCACCAGTAGTAGCAGCCGTCGTCGAACGGGCCGTACCAGCCGGCGCCCCCGTCGTCCTGGGCGGCGGCGCCGCCGGGCAGGACCAGAGCCGGCGTCAGCACGGCGACGAGGACGGCGAGCGCGAACAACCTCCGCATGGTGCACCTCCTACCCGGTGTGACGCGTCGAACGACGCGTCTCCGTCGAACCCATCGGTTTTCCGATGAGACGATGTTAGGAGCGTGCTCGAGATCGCGCATTACGGCGCGACACGGCAACGGTGTGTCGTGCGACACACGAGGGCGATCGGCTGCATTGAGGGACCCGTGGGGTCCCGGCCGTCGAAACCGGCCGCGACCCGGCTGCTGGCCGAACGGCGGTCCGCACCGGTTGCCAATGCGCGAGGGAGCGCCGCCCTAACCGTCGCCTGGTTCCGGGTCCCCAGCTTGGGCGTACGCCCGCGCCTCAGTGATCGCATCGTCGAGCGACAGGTCCCTACCAGCCTGCATAGGCGGCCAGATACGGTTCCGCGCCAAGGATGGCCTCCGCCACCTTCTTCGACTCCTCTAGGTCACCCTGCTCCCTCGTCTCGAGCGTGGCGCCAATGGCTTCGCAGAGCGCTGTCGCGACCCCTGCCAGACGGGCAGCATAGAAGGCGTCTCCAGTGGCCATCGCCAGACCCGCCAGACCCGCAAAGCTGTAGGCGAGACCCTCGCGGTCCCCAATAGCGTCCTGGAGCCGTATCGCCTCCTGGTAATGCGGTAAAGCAGCCCTCAAGTCACCGCGAGTTCGCTCAGCCTCGCCGAGGTTGTTCAACCCGGTTGCTATGGCGTACGTGTCACCCGCTTCGCGAGACAGTACGATCGACTGGCTTATCAGTGTCACCGCTCGGTCGATATCACCCCGAGCCCGAGCCAGCAAACCAAGATTCCCTATCGTTGTCATCCTGATCCAAAGCCTGCGCTCACTATCCTCCTCCATGGCGAGGGCGATAGCTTCTTCGAGGAGCCTTTCGGCCCGCTCGTATTCACCTTCGAGTGACACGATTACCCCAAGTTCCGAGAGAGTCAGCGCAGTGCCATATCGATCCCCGAGCGAGCGCGCCAGTGCGAGGCTCTCTTCGAAAAAGACCGTCGCCTCCGACCACCCCACCAGCGTCGCAGTGAAGACGCCGGCGCCCTCGAGGACGCGGACACGGCTCACGGAAGGAGTGGGGTCCGCACTAAGCGCACGCAGCACCCAAGCCTGACCCTCGCTCAGGTGGCCACGCATTCGCCAGAACCGGTGCAGTGCAGCCGCGAGCCGCAGCGCGACCTCGGGTTGATGCACCAAGGACCACTCGAGGGCACCACGGAGGTTGTCGTGCTCTGCCTCCAGGTCCCGGATAACACGATCCTGTCCACCGCTAAAGAGCCCAGGTTCCGCCTCCTCCGCCAGCGCGAGGAAGAACGCCGCATGGCGTCCACGGACCTCACCGGCTTCGTTCTGTTGCTCGAGTTGTTCGAGCCCGTACTCCCGGATCGTCTCGAGAATCCCCAAGCGGGCCACGTCCTCTCGCCCGTCGATCTCTCGTAGCAGCGAGTGTTCGACCAGCCGCTCAAGTCTCTCGAGGAGATCGAGCCCCAGATCGTCCCCTGCCGCCACGGCTTCGATTGCGTCAACCGTCGCGCCCCCGGAGAAGACCGCCAGGCGCCGGAAGAGCGCTTGCTCCGGCTCGTCCAGCAGCTCGTGGCTCCAGGCGATCGCCCCCCGGAGCGTCCGCTGCCGTTCGGGCAGGTCCCGCGCACCGCCCGCGAGCCATGGCAACCGACTCTGGAGGCGGGGGAGCATGACCTGTGGCGGCAGCATCCGTACACGTGCGGCCGCCAACTCGATCGCCAATGGCAGCCCGTCCAAGCGATGCACGATTTCGACGATCGCCGGCGTGTTCTCAACCGTGAGGGCGAAGTCGCCCTTCACCGCCTGCGCGCGCTCGACAAAGAGCCGGGCCGCATCGTATTGGAGGACGTCCTCGGCTGACGGTAGCGGCATACGGGGTGGCAGTTCCAGCGGTGGGACGGCAACCACTCGCTCTGCCCGCAGACGCAACGGCACCCGGCTCGTCGCGAGCACGGTCAGCCCCCGCGTGGCCGCCAGCAGCCGCCCGATGTCGGGCGCACCCTCCGGCAGCAACTGCTCCAGGTTGTCCAGGACCAGCAGGAGCTTTTTCCCAGCGAGGGAATCGCGCATGAGACTCAAGAGGCCCGTACCACCGGTCTCACGGATACCGAGTACCTCGGCAATCGCGTTGAGGACCAAGGCGGGATCGGTCAGCGGGGCAAGATCGACGAACCAGGATCCATCGAGGAATGTGTCGACGACCAACCCCGCCGACTGGACCGCGAGGCGGGTCTTTCCCGTCCCGCCCGGGCCGGTCAGCGTGAGAAGGGGGGTGCCATCCCTCCGGAGGAGGTCCGCGATGTGTCGCACGTCCGCCTCGCGCCCCAGGAAGGGTGTTGGCTGGCGCGGTAGATTGTTCGGGCGAGAATCGAGCGTGGCGAGGGCGGGAAAGTCACGCTTGAGATGTGGATGGCGCAGCTGGTAGATGTGCTCCGGCTGGTGCAGGTCCTTGAGGCGGTACGCGCCGAGATCGTCGAGCACGGAGCCGGTCGGGAGGTGGTCACGGCTCAGCTCCGCGGTGTCAGCCGACAGCAGTACCTGACCCCCGTGCCCGGTCGCCAGCAGGCGCCCGAGCCGGTTGAGGACCGGGGATCGGTAGTCGCCGTCGGGATCGGGATCTACGGCCCCCGTGTGCAGCGCCATACGGACGCGCAGCGGTTCCGGCAACGTCCACGCCTCTGCCTGGAGCGCCAACTGGGCTTCCAGGGCGGCGGCCACGGCCTCCGGGGCGGTTGGGAAGGCGGCCTGGAGCGCATCCCCGATGGTCTTGTAGACGACGCCACGGTGACTCGTGATCGCGCCGCGCAGGATCGCGTCGTGGCGGGCGTATGCCGCCGGCATCTCCTCCGAGAACCGTTCCCAGAGGGAGGTGCTGCCCTCGACATCGGTGAAGAGGAACGCCACCGTCCCCCGCGGCCAATCTGCCGTCCTCATATCCGTCGGACCCCCGTGACGGACAGGCCGATCACCGATCGCTACGCCGCGTTCGATGCCGGGTCGCTTCTTCAACTGGTGTACGTCGGAATCGTAGCGCATCGGTCACGACGGGCACCATCCACCGCGGTCCTGTGTCGCAGAACACAGCGCGAATGTGCTTGTCGCGAGCGCCAAGCGGACCGTGGCGCCCTATCGTGTGGACATGACGAAGCGGCAGGGTGCCGCGCCCCGAAGGCCAAGGACGAAGGAGCCATCGATGAACGCAACAACCACCGTCGCCGCTCATGCCATCCGCGTCGCCCGAATCTCCCTGCTCGCGGTCGGGTTCGCTGCCGCCGTTGCTGGCTCGGTTGCCCCAGCCGCCGCGGACTCCCTGCACGCTCCGTCGCCCGACAATCGGAGCGCGATCGAGGGCAAGATCGGCCGCCCGGACTTCAGCCTGGCCCAACTCGATCCGTCCGTCGGAACCGAGTTCGACGTCTCCGATCGTCTGCCGAACGAGCTGCCGCGCCTCCGCCTCGATGCGTTCCGCCTCGCCGATGGGTTCGGGATCGAAATCCGCTCCGACCTCGTGGGTTCCTGCGTCGGGCTCTGCACCGGCCTGCCGGGCGTCGATGGCGACGCCCGCGGTGGGTGGTAGCTCGTCCGCGCTCGGTCGATTCGTTCTGGACCTAACCGGAAGAGTTCCACGAATGGACGAGCTGCTTCGACTCCTCAATGTCCTCTCCTGCCTCGACGATCTGGTCATCCACGCTAATTTCTTTGTCACGAGGCTTGTCAGCGGCGCGCTCGGAGGGCTGTCGTAGGGAACGCAACCAATATCGCGCACAGGGCGAGCCCATTCGAAGCCCTGAGCCGCTACTCAGCATCGCCTCCGCCACGACCGCCCGGTGAGCCAAGGGGATCGCAGTATCCTGCTCTCCGCGAGGACTCCGGGCGGGGAATGAGGATGCGGGTACGTCTTAGGGGGTCACTCGGAACGCAAACCGCAGGTCAGTTCGCCGTTTGCTGGTCGTCGGCGAGGGCGAAGCGGAGGATGGCGGCGACGCCGCCGAGGTCGTCCAGCATCGTCGCGGCCTTTGAGCGGGGCATCTGGCCGTCGGCGTGGGCGTCGGGGATGTCTGCTTCCTCTTCGGCGGTGACGGGTACGGCGCTGCGGACCGTCTCGACCGCCGCCGAGGATTGGACCGCGAGACGGACCAACTCATCCGGCATCGACACCGGGATCATGTTCTCCGGTTTGCCGCCGGCGGGGTGCTCGCTGTGGGGCATGCCGGTGCCGTAGACCGGGAAGGTGTAGTCGGCCCAGCCGAGCGCGTTGAAGTCGTCGGTCATGACCAACGTTTCGACCTGGCCGGATTGGAGGGCGGTCAGGGTGTCGTCGAGTCCCATGACGCCGGGGCCACCCGACTTGGCGAGGTCGCGTGCCTGCTGCACCGCGGCCGCTTCGCGCTCGCGCTCGTAGGCGAGGACGACCGGCAGCGCCCGCTCGATCGCCTCTTCCGGCGTGTCGCGGATCTCGCCGTGGACCGTGCCGATGCGTTTCTCCCACAGCGCCCGCGGGAACTCGCGCTCGATCACCGGCACGACGACCTCGTCGCCGACGACGACGAAGCCGTCGAGGTTGCCCCGGTCGAGCGCGATCCGCAGTTTGTCGGCGACGGCACGGACGAAGACTTCGATCTGATCCTCGGCGCGGTTTTGGAAGGTGATGTCCTTGCCGCTAGTCGTTCCGTCCTCGCGGGTCATATCGGTCGAGTCGATATCGAGGGTGGCAGCGGGCCGTCCCTGGCGGACCACGAAGATGTTGGCCTCGCGCTGGTCGAGCTGGACGACGCCGAAGCTGGGGGCGTCGTTGAGGGCGCGGACGAGGGTCCGCAGGGCGGGCGTCGGCCCGTGGCTCAGTTCGGTGGGTACGCGGACGCCGAGCGGGAACGTCTCGAAGGTGCCGTTGGCCTTGCAGGCGACGACCATGATGCCCTGGGCCTCGTTCGGGGCTTCGTTCTCCAGGTACGCTGTCACCCGCTGGATGTCGGCCTCCAGGCTCTCGCGCGACGGCGTGTGTGGCTCGTGGTGGGCCAGGAACGGCTCGATCGCGTCGATGTAGACGCGCATGCCGTCGCGCCGCCCAGGGGAATAGGAGTTTGGCTGCCAGTCGATGTAGGCGGTAAGGTACGGCGCCTCAATCGAGGGCGGCATGTTGGCCAGTCGCTCGATGATGCCGGGCAGGTTCTCCGCCAGCGCGGTCTCGTGGCGGGTGGCGGTGGTTTGCGTGCGGTCAGTGGCGGGCATTGGGACGTACTCCTTCTGGTCGGAGATCGGTCACAAGGCGTGCGCCTCGCTCCTGGATATCTCCCCAATACTTCGGCAAGGAACGTGCCGCCATCAGAGCAAATGGCTCAATGCTGCCATGCCACATCATTATCCGAATGATCGACAGAACAGGGGCATCTCCCCGCGCCAGAGAACAATGACGGAAAGGCCCTGGCACAGATGCCAGCGTCTTCGCCGCGAATCGGGAGTTCTTGCCGGGAGCACGCTCAGCCAACGTTGCGCCGCTTGCTGGGTGGAGGACGAGGCGTAGTTCGGGCATTGATCGCGCCGACCGGAGCGATGGCCAGATCAAGTCTTACCCTGGTCTGGCGCAGGTTCGCCGCTCGCCGGCCGGTGTGGAGGAAGGCGACGATCCCCCAGCCGCCGATAACGAAGCCGAGCATCGACACGATCGCCGCCGGGTCGTGGATGGAGCCGGCAGGCGAAACTCCTTTATGTAGCCAATGGAGTAGACGCCGACGACGCTGGCCGCGAGGGAGAGGGGAATGCTCAACGCCCGCACCAGGAAGCTGCGGAACCGGACGCGGCCGCTGGCGTTCGATGGCTGGGAGTTGCGCCACCTGGCCTGGCGCCGGACCGCGATCCAGCCGTGGACGCCCATGATCGTCCCGGCACTGCAGACGAGATGCAGCGCCTGGATGACGATGTAGAACGGGCTTGGGTCGGTGGCGCCGGCCGGCAGGGCCGCAGTCGTCAGGGTGCCGGTCAAGATCCCCATGCCCGCCATGAGCTGGCCGATGAGGACGATTCAGGCGAGCGTCGCGGCGCGGGGTAGGAAGTAGCCGGTGGTGATGTCCCGGTAAAACGGGAAGGGCAACTGGTTGTTGGCGAGGTGGCTGTCGAGGAACTCGGTCACGGTGCCGTCCCCGATCCAGTTGGGATCGGTGGCCCTCTCGGCGAAGGCCCGGATCCAGTCGATGCCTATGAAGGCCCGCAGGGGCACGAGGTAGATTCCGTCTTTGGCCGCCTAGTGGCGGATGGCGGTCGTGGCCCGGCGAACCAGGCGGACGGGAGCGTTGAACGGGGAGAACCGGGAAGAGCGCCTGCTCCGCCGGTCAACCCGGGGCGCCGGACCTGTTGGCCAGCTCCGGTTAGCATGCATCGGACCATCCCCACCGCGACGACGGTATCACCATGCCCGGCGCCCCGTCTCGCACTCACGGCTCAGAGTAAAACCCTGTATCCGAAGGGAGATCGCGGTACTTCGTCCCCTACCCGACCGGTCTCTTCGATCGTAAAGAATGGCCAGGGGAGGCACAAGGGTACCTGGGTCCTGGAGCGTTATAGACCGGTTCCGAGCGTACCCGGACTGAGCAGGCTGACCGGGCCGACCCGATCGGCTGCACCGAGACGGGAAGAGATCAGATCGATGAAGTCGGGCGCGGCAGGGCAATACCTGGGGATAGACACGTCGGTCTGCCCCGACAAATGGGGGCGCGATGTCTGGTGCTTACGGGGGTCAGGCGAGGGCACTGGTCTATTAGCGGGCCGCAACCGGCATCCCCGGCTGCTCGAACTGAGTGCGGTAGAGCTCTTCGTAGCGGCCGCCGGCGGCGAGGAGGTCGGCGTGGGTGCCGCGTTCGACGATGCGGCCGTTCTCCAGGACCAGGATGAGGTCGGCGGCGCGGACGGTGGAGAGGCGGTGGGCGATCACGATCGAGGTCCTGCCCGCGAGGGCTTCGGTCAGGGCGGCCTGGACGGCCGCTTCGGATGTGGAATCGAGGTGGGCGGTGGCCTCGTCGAGGATCACGACCCGTGGGCGAGCCAGGAGGAGACGGGCGATTGTCAGGCGCTGGCGTTCGCCGCCTGAGAGGCGGTAGCCGCGCTCGCCGACGACGGTGTCGAGGCCGTCGGGCAGGGAGGCGATCAGGTTGTCCAACCGGGCCCGGCGGAGGACGTCCCACATGTCTTCCTCGCTGGCCTCCGGCCGGGCGAAGGCAAGGTTGCTGCGGATCGACTCGTGGAAGAGGTGGCCGTCCTGGGTCACCATCCCCAACGCCGACCGGATCGAGTCGAACGAGAGGTCGCGCACATCGACATCGCCGAGCAGGACCGCGCCCTCGTCGACATCGTAGAGGCGGGGCATCAGCTGGGCGATGGTCGATTTGCCCGCGCCGGAGGAGCCGACCAGGGCGACGAGTTGACCCGGTTCGGCCCGGAACGAGATGTCGTGGAGCACTCCGATGCCGCCACGGGTATCGAGCTTGGCAACCTCCTCCAACGAGGCCAGGGAGACCTTGTCCGCCGCCGGGTAGGCGAAGTGGACGTTCTTGAACTCGACCGAGAGGGGACCTTCCGGAAGCGGCTTCGGCTCCTCCGGCTCTGCCACGAGCGGCTTTAGATCGAGGACCTCGAAGACGCGCTCGAAGCTGACCAGCGCGCTGACGATCTCCAGGCGGGCGTTGGCGAGCGAGGTCAGGGGAGCGTAGAGCCGGGTCAGGAGGAGGGCAAGGGCGACGACGTCCCCGGCTTCGAGGTTCCCCTGGAGGGCCAGGTAGCCGCCGAGGCCGTAGACAAGGGCCAGGGCCAGGGCGGAGACCAGCATCAGGGCCGTGAAGAAGATCCACTGGGTCATCGCGATCCGCACACCGACATCGCGGACGCCCCGGGCGCGGTTGGCGAATTCCGCCGACTCGTAGGACGGACGGCCGAAGAGCTTGACCAGGGTCGCCCCCGGCGCGGAGAATCGCTCGGTCATCTGAGTGCTCATGGCGGCGTTGAGGTTGGAGGACTCGCGCTCCATTTCGGCCAGCTTCGGGCCGAGGCGCCGGGCGGGGATAACGAAGACGGGCAGGAGCACCAACGAGAGGGCGGTAATCTGCCAGGAGATCCCCACCATCACGATCAGGGTCAGGGCCAGGGTGACGACGTTGGTGACGACCCCGGAGAGGACATCGCTGAAGGCGCGCTGGGCGCCGATGACGTCGGTGTTGAGCCTGCTGACGAGGGCGCCGGTCCGGGTCCGGTTGAAGAAGGCGATCGGCATCTTCTGGACATGGTCGAAGACGGCCGAGCGCAGATCGAGGATGAGGGTCTCGCCGATGCTGGCCGAGAGCCAGCGAGCGGCGATGCTGACGCCCGCTTCAACCATGGCGATCGCCGCGATCACGGCCGCCAGGCCGATGACCACCCGGCTCGAATCCCCGTCCACGATCGCGTCCAGCACCCGCCCGGCCAGGACCGGCGTGGCGACCGCGAGGATGGCGGCCAGGACACTGAGGAGCATGAACCAGGCGATCGCGCGGCGGTGGGGTTGGGCGAACGCCGCGATCCGACGGAGGGTGGCCCGAGAGAAGGGGCGTTTCTCCTCCTGCGCGGTCATCGCGCTGTACATCGATGTCCACGCGGTCATTTCCATGCTCATGGGCGACTCCTAAACGAAAGGGGCACGGCTGACGCCGTGAGGGGGACAAAGCTAATGCTTTGAGGGGGAGAGGGGGAGGGACGGAGAGGACGATCTTCTCTCCCCCTTTCCCCCTCACGGCGTCAGCCGTGTCCCCCTCAGCGCGATAGTGCTGTCCCCCCCCTTTATGCGGCTTCCGCCAGCTCGGCCGGCTCCAGCTTATCGATCGGTTCGATGTTGGCTTCCTCGTCGTGCTGCGCGGGCTGGACGCGGCGGAGCATGATGATGGCGAGGACGGCGGCGGCGATCAGGACCGTGGCGCCGATGGCGGTGGAGATCTGCATTCCTTGCACGAAGGCCTCCCGGGAGGAGTCGAGCAGGGCCGTTCCGGCCGGCTCGGGCAGGGTAGCGGCGGCGGCGACCGCGCCGCCGAGGGTGTCACGGGCGGCGGCGGCCGACTCGGGCGAGATTCCCGCAGGCATGGCGTCGGCGACGTCGCGGCGGTAGACGGCGGTGGCGATGCTGCCCAGGATGGCGATGCCCAGGGCGCCGCCGAACTCGGCGCCGGTCTCGGAGACGGCCGAGGCCGCTCCGGCGCGCTCCGGCGGGGCGGCTCCGACGATCAGGTCGGTGGTCAGCGTGAAGACCGGGGCTAAGCCGAGCGAGAACAACACCGAGCCGACGACGAGGATCGCGAGGCCGTTGCCGCTCTCGATTTGCGTGAGAACCAGGAAGCCGGCCGCGGCGATGGCCAGGCCTGCCCCGACGACGTGGGACGGGTGGACCCGCTTGACGATTATCGG
Source organism: uncultured Chloroflexia bacterium (assembly GCA_963849635.1). Lineage (GTDB taxonomy): Bacteria > Chloroflexota > Chloroflexia > Thermomicrobiales > UBA6265 > CAVRUD01. Next base: position 36,664 of record CAWKIA010000026.1, read on the forward strand.
CGAGAGCAGGCCGCCGGCGATAAACCCGGCCGACGACGGCAGCGACCAGAAACCGGCCTGCAGCGGCGACAGCCCTTCGACGAGTTGCAGGTACTGGGCGGTGAACAGAAACGCGCCGAACGCGCCAAAGATGGCGATGGTGTTGGTGGCCAGGGCGGCGGTGAATGACGGCACCTTGAAGAGGCGGACGTCGATCATCGGGTCACTGAGGCGGGTCTGACGGCGGACGAAGATGCCCCCAAGGGCGGCACCGGCAACGATCGATAGCGTGGCCAGGCCGTCAAAGCCGTGCTCCGCGATCCGCTTGAGGCCGTAGATCGCGCTCAGGACCGCGACCAGGGAGAGGGCGGCGCTGAGGATGTCGAGGCGGCCCGCATTCGGGTCACGGTACTCGGGAAGGAGCATCGGGCCGAGGACGAGCAGCAGGGCCATCACCGGCACGGCGATCAGGAAGACCGAGCCCCACCAGAAGTATTCGAGCAGGACGCCGCCGACCAGCGGGCCGATCGCCCCACCGACCGAGTAGCAGGTTATCCAAACGCCGATCGCGACCGTGCGCTGGCCGGGGTCGTAGAACATGTGGCGGATGAGCGAGAGCGTTGAAGGCGCCAGGGTCGCCCCGGCGATGCCGAGCAGGGCGCGGGTGACGATCAGCATCTCGGCGGAGGTCGAGAAGGCTGCCAGGACCGAGGTGATCCCGAACAGAGTCGCCCCGGCCAGCAACAGGCGGCGACGGCCGATGCGGTCGCCCAGGGTGCCCATCGTGATCAGCAGGCCGGCCACCATGAAGCCGTAGATGTCGATGATCCAGAGCAGTTGCGAGGATGACGGCTTGAGTTCGGCGCTCAGCTCTGGCACGGCCAGGTTGAGGACCGTCAGATCCATCGAGTAGAGCAGACACGGCAGGGCGAGGACGGAAAGCCCGATCCACTCTTTGCGCCCCGCCCGAATCGGAGTCTGCGCATCCATAGGTGCATTCCTTCGTAGCGAATGCCGCCGTGTTGTCGGTCGCCCGGGGCTCACGGCCCGGGCTAAGCATTACAGCCTCTCCGAGGCTAGACCCATCTCTGCCTGGGCCAAACTGGCCCGGCCACGTCGTGCCGATGCGGGGAACTCTCCCCCTTCCCCCTGTCGCAACGGGGGGAAGGGGGTTGGGGGTTAGGGGGTTCTCTCCGCCTACCTGCTCATCGAGCGGTACCGGCGGACGCCGATGGGAGCGAAGACCGCGACGATCAAGACGATCCAGCCGAGGGTGAGGAGGATAGGGTGCTCTGCCGGGAGGCCGTCCGTGGCATACGGGTTGGGGTTGCCCCACAGCTCGCGGCAGGAGGCCGTCAGAGTGCTGACCGGGTTCCACTCCGCGATGGGTTGGAGCCAGCTCGGCAGGGTTTCGGTCGGGACAAAGACGTTCGACAGGAACGTCAACGGGAAGAGGACGGTAAAGCCAATCTGGTTCGCCGCTTCGACGGTCCGGACCGAGAGGCCCATGTAGACGCCGACCCAGGACATCGAGAAGGTGAACAGGAGCAGGAGGCCAACCCCGGCGAAGAACTCCGGCACGCTGGTGTGGACCCGCCAGCCGACCGCCAGGCCGGAGAGCATCAACACGACCAGGATGCAGGCCTGATAGATCAGGTCGAAGAGCGTCCTGCCTGTCAGCACCGCCGACCGGGCCATCGGCAGGGAGCGAAAGCGGTCGAGGATGCCCTTGTTGACGTCGTCGGTCATGCCGATCGCGGTGGTCACGCAGGCGAAGACGACCGTCTGCGCGAAGATGCCGGGCATCAGATATTCCGTGTAGTCGCCGCCGCCCGGCAGCGGGATCGCGTTTCCGAAAACGTAGGCGAAAAGCAAGACGAACATGATCGACTGGAGGACGGCGAAGACTGCCAGCTCCGGGATGCGCGGCACGCGGCGCAGGTTGCGCTGGGTCATGATCAGGCCATCGACGATGACCTGACGGAAGCCGCCGCTGGAAACGGGTTGGGCGAAGGTGGTATCGGTCATGCCGTCCTCCGATCCTCGCGGCCGTTACTCTGGCCGCTCTGCGTGCCCGCGCCGTTCTCGGGGGCGCCTTCATCGGACACCGTGTCGTGGCCGGTCAGCGTGAGGAAGACATCGTCCAGCGTCGGGCGGCGGAGGCCGATGTCGTCGATGACGATCCCGTCTTGATCGAGCTCGCGCACGATCTGGATGAGGCAGGACGCGCCTCCCTGGGCGGGCACCGTCAGGCGGCGGGTGTGCTCATCGAGCGAGGTCTCGCCCGCTCCGTAGCGGCGCAGGATCTCCGTGGCGCCGGCGATCCGGGTCCGGTCGTGGACAACGACCTCGATCCGCTCGCCGCCGATCTGCGACTTCAGTTGGTCGGCGGTTCCCCGGGCAATGATCTTGCCGGTATCGACCACGGCGATCTCGTGGGCCAGCTCGTCGGCCTCTTCCAGGTACTGCGTGGTGAGAAGGATGGTCGTCCCCTCGCGCACCCGTTCGCGGATGACCTCCCACAGACCGAGGCGGGAGCGGGGATCGAGCCCCGTCGTGGGCTCGTCCAGGAAGAGGATGCGCGGCCGCCCGGTCAGGGCGCTGGCGAGGTCGAGGCGACGGCGCATGCCGCCCGAGTAGGTTTTGACAACCCGGTCGGCGGCGTCGGTCAGGGTGAATTGCTCGAGTAGTTCGTCCGCCCGCCGGCGGGCGGCGTCCTTGGCCAACTGGTAAAGCCGCCCGAACATGACGAGGTTTTCGCGCCCAGTTCAAGTTCTCGTCGACGGCGGCGTACTGGCCGGAGAGGCCGATAACGGAGCGCAGTTCATGGGCCTGGCGAACGACATCGAACCCTGCCACCGTCGCGTGCCCGGCATCCGGCTTCAGCAGGGTGGCGAGGATCCGGACCGTGGTGGTCTTGCCGGCGCCGTTCGGCCCCAGGAGGCCAAGAACGCTGCCTTCGGCAACGGTGAGATCCAGCCCATCGAGGGCCCGAACTTCCGACTTGCGTCCCTTGTAGACCTTGACGAGCCCTTCGGCCGTGACCGCCCCCGGGGCGCCGGTCTGAACCACCGCCGGTGGCCTGAGCTCGGCCTGTGTCGATCCGTTCTGGCTCTGAGGTTCCAGCGTCAGTGTCGAACGATCCATGAACAGTGGTGCCCCCTCTCGGCGTTTGTCGGAACGCCAGTCCGGCAAACCGTACCGGGGTATAACGCAAAAAGTGGGACCTCGTCAGATCCGTCTCACCAAGTAGTCGAACGGCCTGTGCCCAGATCGACAACGCACTCACCCTACACCCGGAAAGGCAATAAAGCAAGTGATTACTGTTTATATGTTCTGGGATTCAACCTGTGGCCTCGCCGATCCAGCGCACGCGCGGGAACGCCGCTCGGGTCGCGTTCCAAAAACGCTCGTCGGCGGTCCAGAGTTCGCAATCCAAATGCTCGGCTAGGGCGAGGTATTGGGCGTCGTAGGTTGCTCGTAAGTTGAGGGAAATGGCGATGTCGAGTGCCCGCGCCGAGATGAGCGGTTCGACATCGTGCAGGGTCGTTCCCTCGATCAGACTTAGGAGTCCAACCTGAGCGTCAAGGGGATCAAGTGCGCTTGACCGAACCTTCTTGAAGAGGACGTTGGTCACTTCACATGCGAACCACGATGGAACGGTTCGGATGACGTCCTGTTGCTCCCATGTTACGAGGAGAAACCTGGCCTCGGCGCTGTATTCCTCAGGCAGAATCCATTTGATCGCGAAGCTCGTGTCGACGACGACGTACTCGCTCACGGCTCTTCAATAAGGTCATCCCAACCGAGGGCGCGCATGAGATCGTTGGTTCGTTCGATCCGGCTTTGCCGGATAATCTCGGTGGAATCATCGAAGACGCGCCCCTGCGAGATGTGGGCGCGGACGCGGTCAAAGTAAGAGACGATGTCCTCGCCCTCCCGCCGGTCCATGCCGACCTTGGCGAGTTCGTGCCTGGCAGCCGCCGGGCCGTGATCTTCCTGCGTCTCGGGGGGGCTGGGATTCGACACAATCGTGTCTTCGGCCCGCTCCCGCGATGCCTGGACCCGGCAGCGGTCGGAGCAGTACCGCTTCGTCGCGATGCCTTCGAATTCGGTCCCGCAGACCGCGCAGGTCTTCGTGGTTTTTCTGCGCCGGGCAGCTCGGATTCGCGCTGCGGCCTTGAGGATTTCTTCGTCGGTCATAACCATGCACTCACCCCCGTCATAGTGTCGGCGCGCCGAAGGATAGAACGGGTAGCAGCTAGTGTAACACGCGAGGGGTGCGATGTTTGGTCGTTACAGCCACTCCGCCACCAGAGACGGAGAGATCGGCTCCATGAGGAGGCGGCGGAAGCGGGATTGGCGGGCCGTCTGGTCGGGGCCAGCCTGGTCGAGCCAGGCGCCAAGGAGATCGCGGCCGGCGCGATAGCAGAAGACGTACGCCCGCCACATCGGGTCGGCCACGAAGCGGAGGCGATGGCGGGCTTCGGTTTCGGTGGAGAGGCCGTAGCGCATCAGGTAGGCGATGGCGTCCGCTTCGGGGCGACCGTCGGCGTGGAGGATGAGGGCGGCGTTGGCGCTGACGGCGCGTAGGGACCGCATCGCCGCGCTTAAGCGGGCTTCCCGCTCCGGATCACCGGAGACGCCTGCGGCGGGGTAGAGCACGTCGTTGGTCCAACGGGCACCCTCGTCGCCGGGAAAGATGACCCCTTCGGCCAGGGTGGCGATCCCTTCGGAGACGACCGCCTCCGGGGTGTGGATCAGTTGGGCGGCGAACTCGCCCCAGCCGCGGTCGCGGTAAAGGGTCAGCTCCTTCAAGGCGTGCTCGGCGTGGTGGCCGGGGTAGGCTTCGTGGCAGATCAGGTCGAGCAGGGCGTTGGCCCGGATCGGCAGGTCGGTGTTGACGTCAACGCGGGAGCGACCTCCGCCCAGGTACCAGTTGTAGCCGCTCCACGGCTTGTCGGAGACAAAGGTGACCTCGATCGACTCGACCAGGGGCAGGTCGATGAAGGCGGCGGTGCGGGCGCGGGCCTCGGCCATGATCAGGTCGATCAGGTGGCGGGCCCGCTCCGGCGTGATCTCGAACTGCCGGCGCCAGGCCGCCAGCCGGTCCTGCACCGTGCCGTCTCCGGGGAGGAGCGTTTGCATTGCCTCGGCGGCCTCGGCGAAGACGGCTTCCGGCGTCCTGGTCGGCTCGATGTCGAAGAGGAGGCGGACTTCGTCCTCGTAGGGGATCGTTTCGCCGGCGAGGGCACGGCAGCTGGTGGCCATCGCCCGGGTCTGGATCGCGAGGAAGGCGCGGCGATCGTCGGGGAGGTCTGATCCGGCGATGGCGGTGCGAAGGGCATCGGCCCGGCGCAGCAGGGTGGGGGCGTCCGGGGCCGCCGCGAGGGCGGCGAGTTTGATCTCCTCAGGCCCGAAGTAGCTGTCGATGAAGCCAGGGCGCAGGCGCTCGATCCCACAGGCGATCTCCAGGTATTCCCGCGCGATCGGGTCGATCGGGGGATGATGGGCTGGCGCGGTCATGGTGGAGTTCCTTTCCTCGGCGTGCAGCGCGAATCGCATTCGTGCAACCGGGGCATCGTAGCGCGATACGCAGAGGGGGAGCGGCTGGTTCGACGCGCCGTCCGGAATTGTGCGGGGTGAACGCAGGGGGTAATAGGGGCGTCTCACGCTCCCTGCGGCGTGAATCACCCGGGCGCCGATTGCACAATGCAGGTGCAATCGATACCGCCGCTACTGAGGATGCGCCGAGAATCGAGCGGCGCTGACACGAGGGCCCGGAGAGCCCATGGAAACAAAATCGGGAGGCTGGACGTCTTGGTTGTAGCGCGATTGCGGTGGCAGCGATGCCAGGGCGGTCCGTCCGTCATACTTTCATCCTTTTACGGGCACCATGGAGATGTACAGCATGGCATTTATCGGATCGTCCAGGTCTCAGACCCTTCGTCCCAACCGCCGCACCGTCGTAGGTACCTCCCTCGGTTCGCTTGGCGCGCTCGGATTCGGCGGGCTCAGAATGGCCAAGGCCGCGCAGGGAACGCCGACCGCGACCGATGACGCGATCGCGCGGGGGCAGGCTATTGTCGAAGTTGTCGGCACCGGCACGGTCGATGTGGCGCCGGACAGCGCCTCGATCGTGATCGGCGTCGATGTCACCATGCCGACCCTGGGCGAGGCCCAGGCCGAAGCGACCTCGACCATGGAAGCGATCATCGCCGCGATCCAGGGGCACGATATCCCGGACGACGATATCCAGACCGCGACCTTCATGGTCAATCCAATCCGGGAATACGATCAGGTGACCGGCGTCCCCGGTGCGGTCACGAGCTTCCAGGTGACCAACCAGGTGGGAGTGACGACCCACGACCTGGACGACCTGGGCGCGCTGCTCGACGATGCCGTCGCCGCCGGGGCGAATAGCATCTTCGGCATTACCTTCTTCCTCGAAGATCCGACCGAGGCCAACTCCGAGGCGCGCCGCATGGCCTTCGATGACGCCCGGACCCGCGCGACCGAGCTGGCCGAGAACGCCGGCCTGAGCCTGGGCAACGTCATCTCGATCTCGGAGGGCGGCGGCTCGACCCCGATCGCCTACTACGACGCCGCCAGTGCCCGCGGCCAGGCGGCAGGTGGCCCGCCGGTCTCCCCGGGCGTAACCAGCGTCACGGTCGCGGTGACGGCCGCCTTCAGCATGGCCTAGAGCGCTCGCGGCAACGGTTGGCCGCGTCTGCATGCCGCCCGGGATGGCAATCCCGGGCGACCGCACGGACGTCCCTCCGGGACCGAGCACGGGGTGGCAGGGCGGCGGCCAAGGATTGCGGCGAGCGCTTTAGCCCTCGAATTGCCGTAAATCTTCGGAGGGGCGAGGCTTCGTCGCCTCAACCCATCAATGGCTCTGCCGCATACTGGAGAGGACGAAGCCGGGCGAGAGAGATCTCGCCCGGCTTCGTGCGTTCTGGTGGGGTTCAGGCCGGAACAGGATGACCCGTTTCGCGGAGGCGGCGTTCCAGGTAGGCGAGTTTCTCAGGATTCAAAACTGAGTGGATCTGTTGGATCTGGTACCGTCCTGGGCGTAGGCCGTGATCACGGCCTCGAGCTTCGACTCCATCCAGAGGAGGATCGCGGTAGCGCCGTTGACGTCGGCGAAGGTGATCTTGACGCCCTGGAACCACTTCTTGTAGCCGGATGTCGTGAGCCGGATGATGGCGTCGCGCCCGACCGTCGGGCGGCGGGTCGCCCGTCGCAAGCCGCCACCATCGCCCCAGCCGGTCACGTTCTCGGCCAGGAGTGAGGTCAACGCGGCGATATCGCCCATCCGACTGGCGGCGATAAACCGCTCGGCAAGCTGACGCTGGGTCTCCGGGGAGGCCATGAACCGCGGCCCTCCGGTCGCAATCCGCTCTTTGGCGCGGTGGGAGAGCTGGCGGACGGCGGCGCTGGACTTGCCCAGGACCGCGCCGATCTCCTCGAAGGGGTAGGCGAAGGCCTCGCGCAGGACGTAGGTAGCCCGTTCCTCAGGTGTCAGCCGCTCCAGCAGGAGCATGAAGGCGAGTGAGATCTCGTCGGCCTGCTCGGTCGCTTCAGCCGGGAGGGCGGTGAGGTCGTTGGTGAGGACCGGCTCCGGCAGCCAGGGACCGACGTAGACCTCGCGCTGGGCCTTGGCGGAGCGCAGGTGGTCGAGGCAGAGGCGGGTGACGATCGTGGAGAGATAGGCCTTCAGCGACTGGACCTCGTCCTGGCGGACATCGCGGGCGCGAAGGTAGGCATCCTGGACGATGTCTTCGGCCTCAGCCGCGCTGCCCAGCATCCGGTAGGCGATGGAGAAGAGGTAGCGGCGCAGGGACTCGAACGCCTCTGCGTCGAGCGTCGGGGCCGGCGTTGCTTGGGTGCGACCGCGTTTCCGGGTGGAAACGGCCGATAGCCCCTCACCCGAAGGTGAGGGGCCGGACCGGCTGGTCTGGTTGCCTGGGGCCTTGATTGCTGGTTCGTCGGCGGGGTCTTGGTGATCGTGCATGCCGGGTGTATAGCACACCTGGGATGCGGGCCTTGTGGTAAGTACGGTCGGCGGCATCATCGGCTCCCGGTCGTCACGCTCGGCGGCTCGGCGGCTCGGCGGTTCGTCGTCGTTGCTGGCCAGCCCCCTAGCTCGCCGGCGGGTTCTGGAACGAGACGTTGAGCCTGTTCCAGGTGTTGATCACGGCGACGGCATAGGTAAGGTCGACCAGCCCCTTTTCGCCGAAGTGGGAGAGGGCGCTGCGGTAGACGTCTTCGGGGACGCCGTTGTTGGCGACGAGGGTGACGGCCTCCGCCCAGGCGAGCGCGGCCCGTTCGCGCTCGGAGAAGATGGGTGACTCCCGCCAGGCGACAAGTAGATCGAGTTTCATCTGGTCGACACCCATTTTGCGCAGCGCCTTGGCGTGCATGTCGAGGCAGAAGGCGCAGCCGTTGATCTGGGAAGCCCGGAGATTGACGAGTTCGACCAGCTCACGCTCCAGGTCGCATTCGTGGACGGGCTTGCTCATGGTGAGTGCCGCCTGGAGGACGTGGGGAGCGATGGTCGGGTAGGAAAGTCGTGGATGCATCGAAGTACCCCCTGTCAGGCCCGGCCCCCTAGCCGGGCGTGTGCCGTTGTTGCCTGGCCCGCCGCAGGGATTGCTGCGTTGGGAGCGGGCCGTCAATCAGTAGACGGGGAGGGGATTGGGAATGTGACAACTGGGGGGAGCGGCGGGGGAATGGCCCTCACCCCCAGCCCCCTTTTCCGGCCGCGAGAGCCGGGGGAGCGCGCTCGTCCCCGCCCTTCTGCCGTCAGGGGTGGGTCGCGGACAGGCAGCGGCGATGCGGAGGGGGGAAGGGGACGCGCCCGGGGGCCGGCGGGATGGCGGCGCCGAGCCGCCCCCCCCGGCCGGGGCCCCCCGGGCGCGTGCCCGGCGGGGCCGACCCGATGCGCGCTGCCGCCGACCCCACCGGCCGCGCCCGCCCCGCGCCACACGCGCGGGCCCGCTCTGGCGGGCCGCCCCGGGGGCCCGCGGCGGGCGTGGGGCGCGGGGCGGGGCCGACAAGGACGCCCCGGCCGCGCCGAGGTCGCTGCGCGGGCGAGCTTCGAGCCGCTGCTGGGCTGGGCTGGGCACTGGCGTGGGGGCCCGGGGCGCCGCCGGGCTGGTCGTCGTCGGTGGGCCCCCCTGACCACCTCCCGACAGATACCGACCCCTGGCTGCCCCGCCGTGGGGGAAGGAGGCCGAGGAGTGAGTGGGCTGTTCATCCGTCGCCCCAGCACGGAAGAGCCACGGAAGGTCCGCGTCCTACGTTGTTAATCACCGGACGCCCGGCTCTGGAAGCGTGTCTCCCGCCATTGATGAGGGGAGGCCTGACACAAGGGACATTCCCATGCCGAGAATCTCACGCGCGTTCCTCTTCCTCTCGCTGCTGACCGCTTTGCTCCTAACACCGCACAGCCCCGCAACCGCTCGCGGCTGTGGCAGCATCGACACGCTGGCCGCCCCGGATGGCGACGAGCCGGTTGAGCGGTGGCGCTACCTCGATCCCGAGGCCGGCCACTACCAGATCACGGGCGAGGACCGCGGCACCCTCTACGCCGGCATCTCCACCCCGGGATGCGCCTACGGGTTCTCGACCTTCGTGGCCCTGGACGACGAGACGGGCGAAGCGGAGTGGGAAATCACCGGGGGTAACCTGGATGGCGACGTCTCCGGCTTCGTCGAGCAGTTCGAGGACCGGATCCTCTTCCCGGTCTTCGACGGCGAAGTGTCCGGGCTGACCGCGGTGGATGCCGCCACCGGCGAGGCGGCCTGGAGCCTGGAGGGAGAGAACACTTTCCTCGATCCGGTAGGCGTGGTCGACAACCTCCTTATCGTCCTGGAGAGCGACCTCGAACGCTCGATCGTGACGGCGGTTGAGGTGGAGTCCGGCGAGCCGATCTGGTCGGTGGCGCTGGACGGCTATACGAGCAACTTCTTCCTTTCGGACGAGGCGCTGATCGCTCCCCTGCGCACGGGCGAGGCCGACTCGTTCCGTTGGGAGACCATCGCCCTGGACCCCGAAGACGGCGACGAACTGTGGTCGCTGCCCAAGGGCGACGTCGAGATCAGCGTCCGGGCCGAGGACAACGGCCTGGCCTACGCGATCGCCGGGGATCCGTTCCTGGCGGCGGAGGCGGCAATTGCGCTCGACCCCGCCACCGGCGACGAGGTCTGGCGGACCGAGTTCGATCCCGAAGATCTGTGGCTCTTCTCCGGGATCGTTGATGAAGGGCTGCTATTGCGCGGTGGCCTCCTGGGAGAAGTCTCACTCCTGGTCCTCGCCCCGGAGACCGGGGACGAACTGTGGCGCGCCGAGGAGTTGGAGAACCGGGCCGGTCTCCCGAATACCGTGGTGCAGCACACGGACGACCTCGCCGTCGTCGAGTGGACCGACGATGCTGAGGGCGTCGTCACCCTGACCGGCATCGATCTCGAATCGGGCGAGGAGGTCTGGACCTCGGATCCGATCGCCTATGGGATCGGCTACCGGCTGACGGTGTCGGAGGAGACGGGGCAGGCCTACATTGCCGCCAACTTCGGCGCGTCATCGGGGCTTCATGCCCTGGACCTGGAAGACGGCTCGCTCGTCTGGGACGCCGCCTACGACGACCTGAGCGAGCCGGAGATCCTGAGCATCACCGACGAGACGCGTCTACCTCTCCGCCTCGACAGCGGACCAGACATTCCTGATCGCCCTGGAGACCGACTGACCGCGGGGACAACCGCCGCGCCATCGCCTGCGCGCAACCGCCTGTAGGGGCGCGATGGCATGCGCCCTCTCCCCGACCACCGCCGTTAGGTGGTGCCAACTTGGCCGCATTCGATGTTACGGCCGCGCGAACAGTACCGAGGCGTTCTGCCCACCAAACCCAAACCCGTTCGCAATTGCCGCGCGGACCGGCATCTGGCGGGCGGTGTGGGGGACGTAGTCGAGGTCGCAGTCCGGATCTGGGTCGTCGAGGTTGATCGTTGGGGGGACCACGCCGTCCCGGATCGCCAGGACGCAGGTCACCGCCGCCAGCGCCGCCGCCGCACCGAGCAGGTGCCCGACCAGCGACTTGGACGCGGAGACGGCCATCCGGTCGGCGTGCTCGCCAAAGGCAGTCCGGATCGCATTCGTTTCGGCGATGTCCCCGACCTTGGTGCTGGTCGCGTGGGCCGCCACGTAGTCGACATGCTCCGGGCGGAGTCCGGATCGCTCCAGGGCGATGCTCATGGCGCGGGCGGCCTGGGCCCCGCTCGGATCGGGGCTGGTCAGGTGGTAGGCGTCGGAGGTGGCGCCCGCGCCCGGGACGAACGCCAAAACCGTCGCCCCCCGGCGGACGGCGTGCTCTTCCGACTCGAGGATCATCGCCGCCGCCCCCTCGGAGAGGACGAAGCCGTCGCGGCTGGCCGCGAACGGGCGGCTCACCCGGGCCGGATCGCCGTTGCCCGGCGAGAGCGCCCCCAGTGCCGCATACCCGGCGATCCCGAGCGGAGTCAACGTCGCGTCGGTCCCACCGGCGATCACCACATCGGCCTCGCCCCGCTCGATCATCGTGATCCCGTCGAGGATGGCCTGAGTGCCGCTCGCGCAGGCAGCCGCCGGCGTGACCGTGGGACCGTGCAGGCCCAGCGCCAACGAGATCTGGCTGCCGCCCATGTTCGGCAGGCTGAGCGGGATGGTAAGCGGGCCGACCCGGGCCGCCCCGTGTTCCCGAAGCGCCGCCACGGCCTTCTCCAGGCTGGCGATGCCGCCGTGGCAGGAGGCGATCGCCGTCGCGATCCGGTTCCGGTTCTCGTCGGTCACCGTCAGGTTCGCCATCGCGATCGCCTCGCGGGCGGCCGCGACCGCGTACCGGGCGAAAGCGTCCATCCGCCCAGCCGAGCGGCGGTCCATGTGGTCACCGGCCTTGAAGTCCGGCACCTCACCCCCGATCCGAACCGGCAGATCGGCGGTGTCGAACCCCGTGATGGGGCGGATGGCTGAGCGGCCCGCCAGCATCCCCTCCCAGAGCCGGGCAACCCCCACCCCGAACGGGGTCACGGCGCCCAGGCCCGTGACAACGACCCGAGGTTTGGACAGGACCGCGCCCGGGGCAGAGCGCAGCAGGGACGGCGACGTTGGGATCATCCGATTCCTCAATGTGACGTGATCGACAGACCGCGCCGGGCGAGCGTGCCTGGCTGGGGCAACGACGAATTTGCGTCCGCCCGGAGCCTGATTGTCCAGAGGACGCGGCGTGCTTGTCTTGGGCCGGGACGAACCTATCTTCTTGATATCCACCTGTCAAGCTCGAGGTCAACCTGGAGAGCCAGCGATCTCCCCCGAAACCAGGTCTGCCCATGCGGATGGTCCTCGATGGAAGACGACACCTGGACGGGACTAATGCGCTCACCGAACACCGTGGCCGCCGTCGCCGCTCGCCTCGGAGCGGCTGTCGGGTTCAGCCCGGGCCAACCCTGGGCCAACCCTGGGCCAACCTTGGGCCGTGAGCCCTGGGCGGCAGGGAACACGCGGTCAACCATTCCCACGAGCGCTCTAGCGCGTCGATCTGGTCTGCGATCGGGATGTGCGTCCCACCCTTGCTAATCAGAGAACCCGGTGCCCCGGTTGGCTTCCGCCGCCAACCGGGGCACCGGGCCCGTTTGCCGCTGTGCTATCCGTTGGACAGGATGAACCCGGGCGCGGCCGTGCTCTAGAGGCTGTTGTGAACTTGGTACGCTTGCGCCACGGCAACGACGCCTTCGGGAAAATGGGAGGGTTGAAGCATGTACCGGCTCCTCGCTTCGGGGTTGGTTGGGATCGCGCTCGCGGCGAAGGTCGCGTTGCCCGTCGGCGACCAGGGGACGCCCGTGGCGCTCACGACGGTACCGGTGGCCTCGGACTGCGACGTCGACCCGCGCTCGCTCGAGGGCGTCCTGGCCCTGGTCGACAACGCGACGCCGGTCCCCGGATTCGCCGCCGTCGCCAGTGAAGCCGACCTCCCGCAGGGGAGCCCCGCGGACGCGGCGACGGTGGCCGCGGTGACGGCCGTCGAGGTGGCGTTCGTGGCCTGCGTGGGCGCCGGCGACTGGCCGCGCGTGCTGGCGCTCATGACCGACGACGCGGTCCTGCGGAACTACCCAGAGAGTCCCAAGCGAGTCGCCGAGTTGTTCGGCTCCGTCGGCACGCCGCCCGTCGCCGGCGTCCAGTACGTCCTCGTGGCGGTGCGGGACGTGCGGCTCCTTTCCGACGGGCGCATCGGCGCCGTCGTCGAGCTCGGGGTGGTCGATACACCCGGCCCTCGGACCATCGACGTCACCTTCCACATCTTGCGGGAGGTCGCCGCGCCGGGGGGCGGCACCCGCCTGCTGCTGGACGAGGAGATCGAGATCGCCGCGCCGTAGCGCCGGGCGGGGACGACGTTCGCCCGAAATGCGGGGCGAGGGCCTTCGCCTGCCTGATGCAGCGCTCGCCCCGAGTCCATAACTGGCTCTAGGGGAGGGCCCGGACAAAGGTCGCGATGTCGGCCGCGACCTGCGCCGGGTCCTCCCAATGGGAGGCATGGCCGGCCCCGGGGTAGACGATCAGGTGGGTGTCGGGAATCGTCCCTTCGAGGGCCCGCTGCGCCGCGATCGGCGCGAGCTCGTCCCGCTCGCCCGCCAGGAGCAGCGTCGGGACGGCAATGTGCCCAAGCTCGGCCGGAAAGTCGGTCGCGAGCAGCCGAGCGAACGCTTCGCGCCAGATCGAGGCCGGCACCAGCAGGCTCTCCGCGACCGCGGTCGCAATCAGCGATTCCGGCACCGGGCGGGCGACGGTACTCGCCTGGAACTCGTAGACGAAGGCCGGATCGAGCGGATCGTCCATCCCGGCCAGCGCCTCCTGCACCCCCAAGAGGTCCGGGTTGCCCCGCCACGTTGGGGCGGACCCGATCAGCACCAGACCGCGGCAGCGCCCCGGGTGATCGAGGACGAACCGCTGGGCCACGCTGCTGCCCATCGAGTGCCCGGCAATGATTGCCTGGTCCAGGTTCAGCGCATCGAGGAAGGCGGCGACGTCCCCGGCATAGTCCGCCAGGCGGTACCCGGACGCGGGCCGGTCTGCCTCACCGTGGCCGCGCAAGGTCAGGGCGAAGGCCCGGATACCCGCCGGGAGGTGGGGCAACACTGGCTCAAACGACCGCCAGGAGTCGGTGATACCGTGCAAGAAAACGACGGGGGTGCCAGTGGGATCTCCGGATTCAACGTACGGCAGTGTGACGCCGGTCGCGAGGGGGACGAACCGGGGGAGCAGAGGGGTTTGAACGGTCGACATCGTGGACTCCATGCGTGAACCGACCGCCACCGGACGAACGCTCGCCGGTGGTGGTCGCGGGCTGCGGCCCCACCCGTGTCACAGGGTGCCTGTCCGCGTGCCGATACGCATCTGCCATTTGACGTATTCCGCCGGGCAGGATTGGTGGAACGGCGATCCGGACCCTGCTACCGTTTGCTGAATACGGCGTGCCCCAGAGCCCAGACGAATCCGCCGGGTCGAGCTTTTCGACGGTTAATCCCGCCTGGGCGAAGAGCGACTCCAACTGCTCCCGCGAAAAGGCCTGGTAAAAGCCGATCTGCATGTTGAAGTAGTTGCCGTGGATCTTGTTGCGCCCGGAGAGGCGGCGCTTGAGTTGCTCCAGTTGTGAGCGGGCCTCGCCGGCGGCGTGGGGATCGGTGCGGAAGCTAATCAGCCCTGGCCCATCGGTGAAGGCGGACATCGCCCGCAGGGCCGCGACCTGCCGTTGCTCTGAGAGGGGGAGCGACAGGCTGCCCCGGTCCAGGATCGCAGGGTCGAACCGGGGCAGGGTAGTGAGGTCGGCGGCTTCTCCTCCCAGCAGGGTGGGCGCGAGATGGGCGAGATCCGCGTCGTTGGCCCGGTAGGCCGTGAGTTGGAGACCCTCAGGGATGTGCCTCGCCACACCGGCGACCAGCGGCCCCGACGGCTCGAAGGCATCCACCTCGTAGCCCCTTCGGGCCGGGGCCGGCACGCCTCGCCGCGACATCCTGCCACTTCCGCACTGCTGGTGAAAGGCGGGCTTGGACCACAAGCGGTTGGGGTCGTCCGACCACCGCCGCCCCAACGGGTCGACCGCTTCACCGAGAACGCGGGAGAGCCAGGAAGTCGTGGCGAGGCGTGAGCGCGCGCCTTTTCGTAGAAATTCCCCGGTAGCCCTCCAGACCCCCCGATGGTGTCCGCAACTCACCACCGGCGCCCACCATCAGGCCGTTGGAGTACAGCCAATCCCAGGCTTCGTTGACGGCATCAAGGATGGCAGGGCGATTGTATTCAGGACCCAACGAGGTGACGCGCCCGTTTACTCGAACAAAGCTATTCCGGTGTATGGCCCTGCCGGGCTCCTCCGTGAAACGGCGCAGCATGGATAGCCCCAAGACGTCGATCGGGAGCAAGGGGATTTGGTCCGAGGAGGGTGTCCACGCCATGTGACAAGCGTACCGATCTTCGGTCGATCTCTATTGTCAGGCCGCGCCGGTGGCTGCCGCGCCTTACGCCTGCTCGGCGACCGGCTCGGCGTGATGGGCTCCCTGGCCGTGCGCCAGGTAGTTCTCGACGAACAGCAGTCCGGCCTCGCCGGCGCGCTGGACCATCCGCAGCAGGGTCTCCATGCTGGAGACCTCCTCCAGTTGCTCCTCGACGAACCACGCCAGCGTGTTCCGCGTGGTGTGGTCGTTCTCCTTGATCGCCTGGTCCATCAAGCCGTTGATCTGCTTGGTGACGGTCAGCTCCCGGTCGAGCGATAGCTTGACCGCCTCCTCCGCCGCGCGAAACCCGCTCTTGACCGCCGGTATCGCCGGGATGGCGACCTTGCCGCCGGCGTCGACGACGTACTTGACGAAGCGCATCGCGTGCTCGCGCTCCTCCTCCGCCTGCCGGTAGAAGTGGCGGGCCAGCGTCGGCAGCGCCTCGCCGTCGAAGTAGGTGGCGATCGCCACGTACTGGAGCATCGCCGCGAACTCGTGACCGATCTGCTCGTTGATAGCGTCGTTCATCTTGGGGCTGATCAGCATGATGGACCTCCTCTCCAGGCCGTCGGCAACGCGCCGATTCATTCCATCGTACCGCTCCATCGTACTGCTCGCTCTCGACCCCGGCGATCCCGACATCGCGGGTGGGCGCTGACGTCGAGCCGAACGAGATCTCGTTCTCGGGCACGTCCCCTATCCCGGACATGCTCGCGACGTTTCACGATGCGCCGACATCGATGCCGCCGACCTGCTGGTTGGCGTCGAGCCGATCCTCGGCATGATCAACTGGGCGCTCCACCCGATCGATGGGTATGCCTCCATGCTCTCCTCCCCCCGTCTCCGCGACCGCCCGTTGTTCCACTAATCAGCCTTAGTGAGAAGTCACGACCCGTTGGGGCAGGCCCTCCTTGTCTGCCTGCGCCTGATTCTGGGCCCCTCCGCCGGGCCGTGGCCGAGCATGGAGACGATCGCGGCGATGCGGGGGCACCCCGTGGCGGCGGGGGCGATCGGCAAGCTGGAGGCGCTGTGCGCGGAGGCCGAGCTGGGCACCGACCTGGTGGCGGCGACGGCGGGCGAGGACCCCCGGGTCACGTAACGCTCCACGGCCCCGTCCCTCGCCCGCCCACTCGGTGCACCAGGTTCTGCCATGAAGACATCACGCTGAGGGGAAGCGTGCGATGCCGCCTGCCGCTCAGTGGCAGGTGCCTTCGCCGGCGTCGGTGAAGCTCTGCCCCGCCACGGGCAGGAAGCGCCACTCGTAGTGGTCGGGGTACAGCGTCAGTTCCAGCACCCCGTGGGCGGTGCTGTTGCGGACCTCGCTGTTGGCAACGACGTGGTCGAAGGGGAAGAGGTCGGCGCCGCCGGTGCCGACGACGATCTCGCGCACCCCCGTGGGGCTGGCGGTGCCGCTGCCGTCCATCGGGGCGAAGCGCTCGTAGTCGTGGGCGTGGCCGGCGAGGTACAACTCGACGCCGGCGTCGGCCGCGGCCTGCCAGAAGGCCTGCATCTGCCGGTCGTTCCCGTGCGTGCCGTCGGAGGACCAGCGCGGGTGGTGGGTGGCGACGATCTGGCAGCCGGGGTGGGCGGCCAACTCGGCCCTGAGCCACCGCTCCTGCGGCGAACCGGCGGCACAGCGGTTCGGGACATTCGGGTTCGCGTCACGGAAGCACTCGCTGTTGAGCACGACCACGTGCCAGTCCCCCAGGTCGTAGGCGTAGTACCCGAGGCAGTGGGCGGGGCAGCCGGGGTCCAGGGGCGTGGCGGCGTCCCCGAAGTAGCCGTAGTAGCCGCTTGCCCCGTCCCCGTTGGTCTCGTACTCGTGGTTGCCGGGCGCGGGGTGGGTGCGATCCGTGAAGACGCCCCAGGTCGGTTGGTAGTAGGTCGCGTAGTCCAACGCGCTCCCGGACTCGTAGGCGTTGTCGCCCAAGGTCTGCACGGTTCCCGGTCGGCCGTTGATGATCGCGGCGGTGTGCGCCTGGGCGCCGCCCGACTCGGCGATGTCGCCGGCGACGAGCAGGATAGCCGGGGTTCCCGGAGAAGGAGCCTCGGCGGGCGGCGACCCGAGGAGTGGGTGGAGGATCGCGGGGAGGTCGTCGGCCCGATCGGGCGTTGCCCCGAGCCCGGCTCCGGCAAGGAGCACCGACGCGGCGAGCAGCCCCGCCAGGATCCCGCGCCGGGCGCCGACGGACGCGCGGGGTCCTGGGCCGTTCGTCGGGGCGCGCCGCCCGGTGCGCGTGCGCGGAGGATGGATCATCGTGCCCCCCTTCTCGGTCCCGGCGAACGGGTCAACCGTCGAACCGGCCGCCCGGCGTCGCGGACGGTGGCGCTGCCGCTCTCCCGAGACCCATGCGGCGAGCGGCCCCGAGGGCCTCGGCGGAGCGGGGCGAAAACCCCGCGGGTGTCGGCGTACGTACCAGAGAACCGGCGCAAGAGCAAGCACCGGAACGATCGTGTCGCCTGCGCAGGTACGACCACCGTCCCGCGTGCGCCGCGCCACGTGGGCCGGTGCGGTGGGAGTGTGCTGTGGCCGAATCATGGACCCCTTCCCACCAAGCGCCGTCCCGCACGCCAAGATCGGCGCATGCTGCACAGCGGGCGACCGGAGCGGAGGCGACGAGACTCCCGGCGGTCGAAGCCGAGGTCGAGACCATCGAAGCGTGGCGCCCGCGCGAGGGCGACCCCGACCTGTTGGTCAAGGAGGTTTCGCGTGGTTCCCGAGTTAGTCGGTCCCCTTGCTCAAGAACTGGCCAGTGCTATTCATTAGTCGCGCCGCCGTGCCGGTGTTCAACATCGTGATGGCCGACGACGAACTGCTGGCCGGAGACTTGATTGCCCTGAGCTGATATAGAAATGACTGCATCCCTGTCAGCGATGCCACGCCCCTGACAACGGCGGCGGCTGCGAGGTCGACGACACATTGACGGAGTGGGACAAGTCCCGGTGTCCGCGGGCCGGAGCACGGCGGGGGCGGGGTGACGACGGGGCCCCGCCGCGCGGACCGCGGGGCGGCGCGTCGGAGGGGGGTGGCCGGCTCGCCGACGAGCCCCGCGCGGAGCGCCGCGGCGACGGCGGCCGTCCGCGTGCTCACCCCCAGCTTCTCGAAGATGTGGGCGACGTGGCCTTGGGCCGTGCGCGGGCTGATGAAGAGGGCGGCCCCGATCTCCCGGTCCGTCTGCCCCGCGACGAGGAGGCGCAGGACCTCGAGCTCCCGTTGGGACAAGGCGCCCTCCCGGCCGGATCCGGCCGAGCGCGGCGCGGGTGCGGGGCTTGCCGTCACGGGGAGGACTGCGGCGGCCTCGGCGAGCACCGCGTCGGGCGCCATCGCCCGGCCCGCGTCCCACGCCGCCGCGAACGCCGCCTCCCCGAGCGCGGACCGGGCGGCGGCGCGCGTCCGCCGCTGCTGCTCGTGGTTGAACGACACCGGCATGCCGAGCGCCTGGAGGACCGCGTCCGCCGCCCCGAGCAGCCGCGCCGCCCGCTCCGGCAGCCCCTCCGCCGCGGCCACGCCCGCCAGCCCGACGAGGGCGAACGCGAACCCGGACCGGTAGCCGAGGGCTTGCGAGACGGCGAGGCATTCGTGGCAGAGGCGGGCCGCCCGCGCCGGGTCGCCCCGTTCCAGCTCCGCCTGGGCCGCCACCCCCAGCGCCGAGCCGCGGAGCACCCGGTCGCCGGCCGACGCCGCCACGGCGAGGGCCTCGCCCGCGAGATCGGCGGCGCGGTCGATCTCGCCCCGCCGGTACGCGGCGTCCGCCACGTTCACGAGGGCCCAGGCAATCAGACGGGCGTTCCCTAGGTCTCGGGCCTGCGCCAACGCCGCTCCGTACCGGACCCACGCCTCGTCCTCCGCCCCCCGGAACTCGGCCGCGCCGCCGAGCGCGATCATGGTGGCGACGACGCCCTCCCGATCCGCCAGGTCCCGGAACACGGCCTGGGACTCCCTCAACCGCGCGACCGCGTGCGGGCTGTCGGCGGTGAAGATCGCGAGCCACCCCGCGAAGAACAGGGCTTTGGCGCGCACGTCGGCCGGGAGATCCCGGCCGCGCGCGAGCGCGTGCTCCAGCCGCTCGCGGCCCTCCTTGAGGTGACCGCGCAGGTGCCAGAAGTTCCCCAGCGCGGCGGCCAGGCGGACGGCGGCCGCCGTCTCTCCGGTCGCGTCCAGCCAGGCGAGCGCCGCCCGCAGGTTGGCAAGCTCGACCTCCACCACGTCGAGCTTGGCGCCGTCCAGCGGGCCCATCGTGGGCGGCTCGGCGTCGGCGGCGAGCGCCAGGCACCAGGCCGCGTGCCGGCGGCGGACCTCCCGCGCGTCGTCGTCCCCCTCCAGGCGTTCCGCCGCGAACTCCCGCACCGTCTCCAGCATCCCGAAGCGCGGTTCGCCGTCCGGGCCGTCCGCTCCCCAGACCAGGCTCTTGTCGACCAGGGACGTGAGCCCGTCGAGCACGGACGACGGAGCGATTGCGGGGACCTCAGAGGGGGTTCCGGACGGCCCCACCGGCCCTGCGGCGACCGCCTCGGCCGCCTCGAGGGTGAAGCCGCCGGCGAAGACCGCCAGGCGGCGGAAGAGGATCTGCTCGGCGGGCGACAGCAGCTCGTAGCTCCAGGCGATCGCGTCGCGCATGGTCTGCAAGCGCGTCGGCTGGTCCCGGGGGCCGTCCTTCAACACCGCCAGCGGGTTCGACAGGCGCGCCAGCAACGCCGACGGCGAGAGTACCTTGCTGCGGGCGGCCGCCAGCTCGATCGCGAGCGGCAGCCCGTCGAGGCGGGCGCAGATCGCGGCGACGTCGGCGGCGTTGTCGTCGCGCAGGGCGAACCCCGGACGGACGGCGCGGGCCCGCTGCTCGAAGAGCGCCACCGCCTCCGAGTGGCGGGACGGGCTCTCGTGCTCGCGCGCCACCGACAGGGGCACCAGCGGGTACTCCTGCTCGCCGGCGACGTGGAGCGGCACGCGGCTGGTGACGAGCAGCGTCAGGCCGGGGCAGACCGCCAAGAGCCGGGCCACCTCCGGCGCGGCCGCCACCACCTGCTCGAAGTTGTCGAGGACGAGGAGCGCCCGCTTGCCTCCCAGGGCGAAGCGCAGCCGGTCCAGGGGAGCGTACCTCCCCGTGTCCCGCGTCCCCATCGCCTGGGCGATGGCGTCGATGACGAGCCCCGGATCCAAGACGGTGGCGAGCGGGACGAAGGCGACCCCGTCGGCGAAGTCCGGCGCCAGGTCCCCCGCCAGCCGCATCGCGAGGCGGGTCTTGCCCACCCCGCCGGGTCCGGTCACCGTCAGGAGGCGCACCTCGGTGTCGCGCAGCAGCGCGGCCGCGGCCGCCAGTTCCCGCTCGCGCCCGACGAACGACGTCAGGGGCTGCGGCGGCACGGCGAAGGACAGCGGCTCGAACGGCCCGCCGAAGCGGGCGACGGTGCCCCGATGCACGGCGTCGGGCACCACCTGGAAGGCACTGGACATGGCCGATCCCGATCTCGCGCGGATGCGTGAGGGGATCATACCGTACCCGCTCCTCCGGGCGGGCGCGCACCCGCGGCGGGCCCCGTACGCCGGGGACCTTCCCCGCGCGCAGCGCATCCGCCGATCCGACCCGGCCCGCCCAGCGAGCCGTCGGACGAGTGGAGGGACTACTAATCACAGGAGCACCCTGGCCGACTTGACGGCTAGGGCGCTGCACTGTCACAGCGACAAGTGACTCCTATCGTGGTGCCGCAGGAGCCTTACGTTGATTGAATTGTGCACCACCAGATCAAACGAGCTGCGCGGTCGAATGGAACCGAAATACAGGTCCTCGGCGTCGTCCCAGAGCTCATGCCAGGCGGCCATAAACGCCCGCCCTTCCCGCGCCAGCAGCCGCGCCCGCCGTGCCCGATCGTCCGCCAGCTCGACAAGGACGGCCAACCCCACAAGGTCGGCAAGCTCGGGGCGGACCGAGTAGCTGCCGTCCAGGACGACGACGGGCGCGGGGCGACAGGGAATCAGCTAGGAGCCAGGCCGTGGCCGATCGCGAAGTCGAAGGGGTGCCAGGTGGCGACGCCGCCGGTCGCGATCGGTTCCAGGGCCTCGGCACGCAGCCGCCGCCAGTCGATGACCCGCTCACGCGCTCGGCCGGCGTGCGGGCCACCCATTCTGCGTCCGTACCGCCCGGCCAGAAGTCGTCGCACTCGACCACCACGGCGCTAAGCTCGGGGGCGAGCGCGGCGGCAAGCGTGGACTTGCGGGAGCCGCTGCGACCGTCGAGCGCAACGATGAGCGGTCGATCCCGACCGGCCGTGCGTTGCCAAATTATGTCGGTGATTACTTGATGTTCGATCATCTCCATAGCATGATGACGGATCACCAGAATCGCAAGGATTAGATGCTTGCAAAGATCTATAACGCTCCGTTCCGCTGTGCCTAGTCGGGCCGTTGCTTTAGTGGGCCGTACACCACACATTGCCCCGTCGACCACGCCGGGGCCGACCGAAACTGGGCTGTGACGGGAAGTCCAGAATCGTCCGGCAGTTACAGGAGGATATGGCAGATGCGCGACTTCCATTCCCAGCTGTTTGCGACGCGCGCCAGCCGTCGGGCGCTCCTCGCGGGCGCCGCCGGTACTTCGGCGGCACTTGTCGGTCGCCTCGGCTCCCCCGCGGCGCAAGACAAGCCCGAGATCACGATGTGGCTCGACACCTTCAACGGCGGCCAGACCGCCCGGTGCCTGGTCGACGGGGTGCTCGCGCCGTACGACGCCACCGGAACGGCCGACGTCCAGGCAACGATCCTGCCCAACAGCTGGAACGCCACCCAAACCGCGCTCGCCGGCGGCGGGGGGCCCGACGTGGTCGTGACCCCGGGGCCGGGGCTTGC
The DNA here is from genome assembly GCA_963849635.1 of uncultured Chloroflexia bacterium. Classification (GTDB taxonomy): domain Bacteria; phylum Chloroflexota; class Chloroflexia; order Thermomicrobiales; family UBA6265; genus CAVRUD01. The sequence goes on from CAWKIA010000026.1 coordinate 59,005, forward strand.
CTTCGCGCTGGCCAAGGCCGGCAGCCTCCTGCCGTTGGACGGCTACGCCGACCGCGCTGGCTGGTCGGAGGCCTTCGTGCCGTGGGCGCTCGACCTCGGCGTGGTCGACGGCCGGCTCTACTCGCTTCCGTACGAGGTCGAGACCCTCGCCCTCTACTACAACAAGACCCTGTTCGCCGAGCTGGGCTGGACCGTGCCCACGACGATGGGCGGGTTGATGACCCTCGCCCAGACCGTTAGTAACGCCGGGGTCATCCCGTTCGCCCACTGTAACCAGGAGTGGCGCCCGGCCAACGAGTGGTTCGTCGGCGAGTTCATGAACCAGGTCGCCGGTCCGCAGAAGGTCTACCAGGCGCTGACCGGCGCGACCACGTTCACCGACCCCGCGTTCGTCGAGGCGATCGACACCCTCACCACGATGCAGCGGAACGGCTGGTTCATGGGTGGCCTGGACCGCTACTACACCACCACCTTCGCCGACGCGAACGCCGCGCTCGCCGAGGGCGCAGCCGCGATGAAGATCGAGGGCACCTGGTGGCTGCTGGCCGTCGACGCGTTCTGGGGCCCGGACGCCGGAAACACCAACGAGTGGGATTGGGCGCCGGTGCCCTCCAAGGACGGTCGGCCGACGTTCACCCTCGGCATGGGCTCCGTGGCGATCAACGCGAGGACCGCGCACCCGGACGAGGTCGCCCGGTTCCTGACCTACTTCTTCTCGGCCGACGCGCAGGCCACGATACTGACCGACTGCCTGCTCGCGCCGGCGCCGGTCGCGATCCCGCAGGACCGGCTGAGCGGCCTCGATCCGCGCCACGCCGCTATCCTTGCCGCGCGCAACCAGGCGAGCGCGACCAACTCCTATGGGTACACAACCTCCACCTTCTTCCCGCCGAAGACCGATCTGTACCTGATCGAGGCGATCGAGAAGGTCTGGGCCGGCGACATCACGGCCGAGGAGTACCTCCGGGGCATGCAGGAGCAGTTCGACGAGGAGCGGGCAGCCGGGGACGTCCTGCCCATCCCGGCGCGCTGAGATGGTGGAGGACGAATGGCGTTGGCGCATCCTTCGGCCGCGGTGGACCCGCCAGGACAGTCGGTCGCCGGGATGCCGCTCCTGGCCACGAAGCTCTACGCCCCGCGCTGGCGCCGCGGTCTGGTGTCACGCTCGCGGCTCGTCGCGCGGCTGGACCAGGGGCTCACGCGGAGGCTGACCCTGGTCTCCGCGCCGGCGGGGTTTGGCAAGACGACCCTCCTGGCGGAATGGCTGTCGGCACCCTCGTCCGGTGGTCGGCCCGCGGCATGGGTCTCGCTCGATCCGAGCGACAACGACCCCGCGCGCTTCTGGGCCTACGTTATCGTCGCCCTGCAATCCGTGCGCGATGGGGCCGGCGCGGCCGCGCTTTCCCTGCTGCACGCGCCCCAGCCGCCGCCGATCGAGGCGGTCCTGACGTCCCTGATCAACGAGCTCGTCGCGATCGACGACGTGGTGCTCGTCCTCGACGACTACCACGCGATCGAGGCCCAGCCGATCCAGGTCCGCAACCGCCTTCCTGCTCGATCACCTGCCGCCC
>CAWKIA010000027.1:0-140596 GCA_963849635.1 uncultured Chloroflexia bacterium
CCCGTCTCCGCACGCTGCAACGCCATCGCCTGGAGCTCGACCTCCTCGCCCCCAGAAGACCAAGCCCTGCTCCGCCGCCTCTCCGTCTTCGCCGGGGGCTTCACCCTGGAGTCCGCGAGGATACAGTAGACGGACAAGCGGACAAACGGACGGATGGACAGGCGCACAGACGAATCTCTCTGCCCCGTCTTTGGAAGGGATCGCCTCCCTCCTCGACAAAAGCCTGGTGCAGCAGTGGCCGAGGCAACGGATGGCAAACCGCGCATTGCGCATGCTCGAGGCGGATTCGGGAGTACGGGTTGGAGCAACTGGCGGGGACGACGAGACCGAGGGCGACGATGCGGCGGTTGGCCGGTTGGTGCTTGAGTCAGATGGACGGCATCGAGGAGAAGTACTTCACCGAGATGGGGCGGGCGGTGGTTCGAACGAATGGAGGCCGAGCGACAACGTCCGGGCGGCAATGGCTTGGGCGATCGATCGGGACGACGCGGCGACCGCCCAGAATCTGATCACAAAGCTGTTGTGGTTCTGGATTCCCTTTGGCTTTCACAGTGAGGGGCGGAGTTGGGGCGAACGCGCGCTCGCGCTCGGCGATGCGGCGCCGACGCCGGAGCGCGCGAGGACCCTCGCCACGACGAGCACGGTCGCCTGGCGGCAGGGCGAGAATCATCGGGCGCGCGAGTTGGCCGCGGAGGGGCTGCGCCTGTCCCGCCAGACCGGCCAAGTCATCGCCGAGGGCAACACATTGCTCGTCCTCGGTTGGACGGCCGAAGACGAGGGACGCTTCGACGAGGCAGAAGCCCATTTCACCGAAGCCCTCCGGCATTTTCAGGCGCACGGCCTGGCGACCTGGGTCGGCCTCGCGCTGAACGATCTCGGCCACCTCGACTACGCACGCGGAGACGTCGCGCGGGCCGCGGTCCGGTTCACGGAGGCGCGCGACATATTCCGCACCACCGGCAACACCTTCGGCCTCGGCATCGTGCTGAGCAATCTGGGCAAGGGCGGGGCGACGCAGACAGGGCGACTATCGCGCGCGCCGCCACGCTCTTCACGGAGAGTGTCGTCTACCGCTATGAGCAAGGCGACAAGCGAAGCAAGTCGCCCAGGCAGCCTGCGGGGACTGGCACCTTGTCGCCGCGGCGATGCAGCAGCACACGCGGGCCGCTCGCCTGTGGGGGGCGGCGGACGCCCTGAGCGAGCGGGCGATCGGTGCCCCACCGCCTCGCCACGCGGCGCGGGCCCAGGACGCGCTGGAGGCGACACGACGCGGGCTGGGCGAGGAGGGCTTCGCCGCTTCCTGGGCGGCCGGTCGGGCTCTCTCCCTTGCCGAGGCAGTGGCCGAGGCGCTGCAGGCAACGCCCGACGCCGGAAGACAGAGCACTCCGAATCTGCCGGCCGCGCTGTCGGAGCGGTACGGGTTGACCGCACGGGAGGTCGAAGTCCTGCGGCTGATCGCCGCCGGGCGGTCGAACCCGGGCATCGCGGAAACGCTCTACATCAGCCCCCGCACCGCGCAGACGCACGTCCAGAACATCTTCACCAAGCTCGGGGTCGGTTCGCGTGCCGAAGCGGTCAGGGTCGCCGTCGAAGACGGGCTGGTCTGACATCGGTGCTCTTCCGCGGCCGGTGGACGACTTACGTAGGCCGGCGATGCGCCGATACGTAGAGTCGTACTCGTTCTCGCAATCGCAAATCCGCCGATCGGACGATGCCAGCCGGTGCATCCCAAGACACAATCTCGGTGTCACTCACGGACGAGCCGCGCGGGAGGACACCGATGTCGATGCCCTGGATCTTTCGCCACCCCATTCTCCGGTTGCTGCTCGCCTTGTTGGGGATCTGGGCGTTCGCTTTTGGGCTCACCATCCCCTTCCTGACCCTCACCGCACGCGACCGCGGGGTGTCGGTCGACGCGATCGGGGTGATCGCCGCCAGCTTCCTTTTGACGCAGATCGTCTTCCAGGTCCCGCTCGGTGCCCTCTCGGATCGGATCGGTCGGTCCGTGCCGCTCGCGGCGGGGATCGCCCTCTTCTCGGTGGCGACGGTCGGCTTTACCCAGGCCGACTCGGCGACGGCGTTTCTTATCCTGCGGGCGGTGCAGGGGGTCGCCTTCGCGCTCGGTCTGCCAGCGTACCGCGCCCTCGTCGCCGACGTCACCGCGCCGGACCAACGGGGGCGGGCCTACGCGACCCTCGGCATGGCCTACAGCGGCGGACTCCTGCTCGGACCGGCGATCGGCGGCATCCTCGTCAACCTCGTCGGGCGGAACGCGCTCTTCCTGGTGACCGCGGCGCTGGAAGCGGCGCTCGCCGCCGGCGTCCTCGTCTTCCTGCGCGGGGCGGGGCAGCCGGGACGGCGTACCGAGGCAGCCGACCGGGTGCCGCTGGCCGCCCTCTTGGTCCGCCCGTTGATTGGGGCGTTCCTTCTCGCCTTTGCCGGTCACATCCAATTTGGCTTCTTCGAAAGCATCTGGGGGCTCTACGTGACCGACCGCGGCGGGAACGATTTTCTGGTCGGGCTCTCCTTTAGCACGTTCGCCGTCGCGAATCTGGCGCTCGCCCCGCTCGGAGGGCGACTGGCCGACCGCGGCGACTACCCACGCTGGTTGCTGGTCGGATTTCTCGGTCTGGCCGCGGTCGTGACCGGCTATGGGTTGGTGCCGTGGGTGCCCGCGATCCTGGCCCTCGGACTCTGTCAGGGCGCCGTTGCCGCGATCGCCTTCCCGACGCTGGACGCCTACCTCGCCGCGAACGCAGATCCGCGGATCCAGGGGCGCATCCAGGGGATGTTCAGCTCGTCGATGATGGCCGGAGCGGCGACCAGCGCACTCGGCGGCTCAGTCCTCTACAAGGTCGCGCCTGGTCTGCCGTTCGTGGTCGGCGGGGTGGCGCTCGCGGTGGTGACGATCGTGGCAGTCGGTCTCATCCGCGGCAGCGGGCAGGCCGCGCGGTCCGTCTCGGTTCCCGCTGGGGCACCACAGCCGGCGAATGTCACCGCCTGAAATTGCTCACCTCACATCTGTTCGGTCGGCGATGCAGTTGAAAGGACGAGCGACGATGATCTTCCGCAGTCCGTATCCCGACGTCGCCATTCCCGAGACACCGCTCACCAGGTTCGTCCTCCGCCATGCCGACCGGCTGGCGGACAAGCCGGCCCTGATCGACGGACCGACCGGACGCACGGTCACCTTCGGCGAATTCGCCGAAAGCGTGCGTGGCGCAGCGGCCGGGCTGGCGGCCCGTGGCTACCGCAAGGGGGATGTCTTCGCGTTCCTTGCCCCCAACTCGATCGAGTTCGCGATCGCCTTCCACGCCATCGCCACAATCGGTGGCATCTCCGCCCCGATCAACCCAACGTACACCGTTGCCGAGATCGAACGCCATCTCCGCGACATCGGTGCGAGTTGCCTGTTCACCTCGCCCGAGTTACTCGACCGGGCCGGGGAGCTTGCGAGCAGCTCAAACATCCGCGAGGTCATCGTCTTCGGCGAGGCGCCCGGTGCGACGCCCTTCTCCTCGCTGCTCGAAAGCGACGGACTACCACCGAACGTCACGATCGATCCGCACGACGACGTGGTCGCCATCCTCTGCTCGAGCGGCACGACAGGGCTGCCGAAGGGTGTCCAGCTCACTCACGACTGGTTCGTCGCCAGCGCCTGCCAATTCGCGGTGATGGGAGAGATCGATGAGGACGACGTCCTGCCCGGTCACCTCCCCTTCTTCCACGCGTTCGGTCTCCTCGTGTCCGTGACCCACGGTCTGGCCCTGGGCGCGACGAGCGTGCTTCTCCCCCGCTACGATCTGGTCCAGTTCCTCCAGTTGGTGCAGGACTACCGCGCTACGCGCGCCTATCTCGTCCCGCCCATGGTCCTGGCGCTCGCCAAGCAACCGATCGTCGACCAGTTCGATCTCTCGACGCTCAAGACGATCGGCTGCGCGGCCGCACCGCTCAGCCAGGACGTGGCGCGGGCGTGCTGCGACCGCCTCGGCTGCCGGATCAAGCAGCTGTACGGCATGACCGAGACCGGCATCACCCACATAGCCCCCGACGACCTCGACCGGAGCAAACTCGGCACGGTTGGGCCGTGCGCCCCAGGCGGCGAGTGCAAGATCGTCGACCCCGTGACCGGGGCTGAGCTCGGTCCAGACCAGCAGGGCGAGGTCTGGATGCGCGGCCCCGTCCGCATGAAGGGATACCTCAACCGGCCGGGGGCCACGGCCCAGCTGTTCGACGCCGAGGGCTGGGCTCACAGCGGCGACGTCGGTTTCGTCGACGCCGACGGCTACCTGACCGTCGTCGACCGGCTGAAGGAATTGATCAAGTACAAGGGCCTCCAAATTGCCCCGGCCGAACTGGAAGCGGTCCTGCTGACCCATCCGGCCGTCGCCGACGCCGCCGTCATTCCCAGCTCCGACGACGACGCCGGCGAGGTGCCGAAGGCGTTCGTGGTGCTCAAAGGGGAGGCGAGCGCGGAGGAGATGCTGGCCTTCGTCGCCGCCCGCGTCGCCCCCTACAAGAGGGTGCGGCGGCTGGAGTTCACGGACCAGATTCCGAAGTCACCATCCGGCAAGATCCTGCGCCGCGTATTGGTCGAGCGGGAGCGGGCCGCGCTCGTCGCGCTGCCGGTCTGACCGGTGTCTTCCCTGCCCACGACTTGTGCGACCGCCCCGGGCCGTGTAGCGTTGCTGACGAAAGAAACACGGGATCATCGCCGTTTCGGGGGCTTGCGCATCGTGGCCACCTCCCAGCCCCGCGACCGGGGTGCCTCGCTCCCTGTCGCGCTCACCCCGTTGGTCGGGCGCGAGCAGGACATTGCGGCAGTCTGCGATCTCCTGCGACGAGTCGACGTTCGCTTGGTCACGTTGACCGGGCCGGGCGGGGTCGGCAAGACCCGCCTTGCTATCCAGATCGTCTCCGTTCTCGCGGACGAGTTCACCGACGGCGTCCAGGTCGTGTCGCTCGACGCGATCGATAATCCCGATCTCGTCGCTCTGACCATCGCCGAGCGGTTGGGTTTGATCGATGTCGGCGATCTACCGCCACGCGAGCAGCTCATGCGCGTCCTGCGGAGCCAGCACGTCCTACTCGTGCTCGACAACTTCGAGCAGGTTGTCGAAGCTGCGCCGTTGGTGGGCGACCTGCTGACAGGTTGCCCGACGCTTCGGGTCCTGGTGACCAGCCGGGAGACGCTGCGGATCGCTGGGGAGCACGAGTTTCCCGTGCCGCCGCTCTCCCTGACTCGTGAGACGCGAGACGCGAGACGTGAGGAGAGAGACGGCAAGACGGCAAGACGGCAAGGCGGCGAGGAAGAACACGAGCCCGTCGCATCACACGTCTCACGTCCCACGTCTCACGTCTCTGACGCCGTCGAACTGTTCATCCAACGGGCCAGGGCAGTCCGGCCGGATTTCGTTCTCTCTCCGGCTAATGCCGATACGATCGCCGAGATTTGCGCCCGGCTGGACGGGCTGCCGCTGGCCATCGAACTGGCGGCGGCACGGATGAAGGTGCTGTCGCCTGCCGACCTGTTGAACCGGCTGGCTGATCGGCTGGCACTGTTGAGCCGGGACGCCCGCGATGTGCCGGCTCGGCGACGGACCATGCGCAACGCGATCGCCTGGAGCTACGACCTCCTCTCGCACGACGAGCGGGCACTCTTTCGCCAGCTCTCCGTCTTCGTCGGCGGCTGCACCCTGGAGGCGGCCGAAGCGGTGAGTCGAGCAGGAGGGGAGCCACTCCTCGACCTCATCGCCTCGTTGGTCGACAAGAGCCTGCTCCGGCAAAAAGAAGGACCGGACGGCGCCTCGCGGTACGTGATGCTGGAGACGATCCGCGCCTTCGGACTTGAGCAACTCGAGGCCGGCGGCGAGGCCGAGGTGACTCGCCGCCGCCTGGCGGCGTGGTGCTTGGCCCTTGTGGAGCAGCCGTACAGCGGGCTGTTCGACGCTCGATCGCCGTGGCTGATCAGGCTGGAGGCGGAGCACGACAACGTGCGGGCGGTCCTAACCTGGGCGCTGGAACAGGGGGAGGCGGAGACGGCGCAGCGTCTGGTCGGGGAGTTGGCCCGGTTCTGGATCGTCCGCGGCTACCTCGTTGAGGGTCGAGTCCGGGCGGAGAGGGCCCTGGCGATGAGCGACCAGACGCCGGTCGCGATTCGCGCCAAGGCGCTGAGCACCGTCGGCTTCCTCGTCTGGTCACTAGGCGACTATCACCGCGCCGCTCAGATGCTGGAAGCGGGCCTCGCTCATTGGCGAGAGCTCGGGGACGATCGGTCCATCGCTTCGACGCTTTGGCGGCTGGGAATCGTGGCCGAGGACCAGGGCGCGTACGACCGAGCGACAGCGCTCCATGAGGAGGCACTCGCCTTATTTCGGGCGATGGACGACCGCGCCGGGATCGCGTGGGTGCTCAACGCGCTGGGGGCGGTTGCCTACGAACAGGACGACACCGTGCGGGCAGCGGGGCTCTTTGAGGAGGCCGTACGCGGGTTCCAGGATCTCGACCACCTTTGGGGGCGCGGCATGGTGCTGGCCAATCTGGGGAGAATCGCCCGGGCGCAGGGTGATTACGGACGGGCGGCTGCGTGCTTCGCTGAGAGCCTGGCGCTGCAGTGGCCGCAGCCCGGCCGACGGCTGACCGTCGCGGTGTCCCTACGTGGCTTGGCCAGTGTCGCCGCATTGACCGGCCACTTCGCGGCGGCTGTCCGCCTCTTCGGCGCGGCCGAGGCGTTGCGGGCGGCGTTCGACGCTCCCCTCGGTCGGCATCGCGCGCAGTCCTTGCGCTCCCTCCAGCGGGCCCGCACCGCGCTGGGCGAAGAGGCGTTCGCAGCCCACTGGGACGCCGGTAGGACCATGCCGCCGGCGGCGTCGGTGGCCGAGGCGCTGGCGCTGGCGGCGGCAATCGCCGGCGCCCCGAGCGACGATCCGACGACACCGGCTGCGCGGCACGGGCTCACGCGCAAGGAGGTCGAGGTGCTCCACTTGCTGCGGGAGGGGCTGACCAACCGCCAGATCGCCGAGCGGCTCTACATCGGCGAGCGGACAGCCCAGAGTCACGTTCAGCACATCCTCGACAAGCTGGACGTCGACACCCGTGCCGCCGCCGCCGCCTACGCGGTCGAACACGGTCTGGTCTGACGGCTCCGCCCTGGGCGTCCATCGTCGTTGGGCGGAGTGATACGGAGCCGGTCTCCGCCGGATGTCTACCGAAATCCGCCGCTGGGTGTCCCCAATATCCGCCGCACAGCGGATTCGCGAGGCGATCTGACAGCGCAACATGGCGGTGGTCCGTCCGAGTGCGCCGGTCCCGCAGCGTCCGGGGCACGGCACAGCGTCGCAAGAGGGGAACGTCATGATCTTCCGCAGCCCATACCCCGATGTCGAGATCCCGGAACTGCCGCTGACGGCGGTCGCACTGCGTCACGCCGAGCGGCTGGCGGCTAAGCCTGCCTTGATCGATGGCCCGAGCGGGCGGGCACTGACCTACGGGCAATTGGCCGAAAGCGTCCGGCGCGTTGCGACCGGTCTGGCAGAGCATGGGCTGCGCAAAGGCGAGATCGTCGCGATCTGCGCTCCGAACTGTCTGGAGTACGTCGTCGCCTTCCACGCCGTCGCAACGCTGGGCGGCATCGTCACGACCATCAACCCCGCGTTCACCGTCGACGAATTGAGCGACCGGCTGGACAACGCAGGCGCCGCCTACCTGATGATCAGTCCGGATGTGCTGGACCGTGGGAGTGAAGCAGCGCATCGTCGTGGCCTCCGCGAACTCTTCGTCTTCGGCGAGGTCCCTGGCGCCACCCCGTTCGCCTCGCTCCTGGCCTGCGACGACTCCCCGCCAGAGACGCCGATCGATCCCCGCCGGGACGTCGTCTTCATCCCCTATTCGAGCGGGACGAGCGGCCGCCCGAAGGGCGTGATGCGGACGCACTTCAGTCTGGTCGCCGCGGCAACGACGCAGTGGGTCGGTGCTGGCGCGGTGAGCGAGGACGACGTCCTACCCGGCTGTCTTCCCTTCTTCGGCGCCGTCGGCGCCGCCCTGTCCATGTCCGTCAGCCTGAGCGCGGGTGCGACGAGTGTCCTGATGCCCCGCTTCGACCTGGAGCAATTACTGCGTCTCATCGAGACATACGGCGTGACCCGACTCCTTGCCGCCCCGCCGATCATCGTCGCACTCGCCAACCAGGCGATCGTCGACGACTACGATCTCTCGACCCTCAGGACCGTGATCTGCGGCGGCGCTCCGCTGAGCGCAGATCTGGCAACGCGCTGCGCCGATCGCCTGGGATGCACGGTTCGGCAGACGTATGGGATGAGCGAGGCCGGCCTCACACACATGTCGACCCTCGATCAGGATCCGGCCAAGATCGGGACGGTCGGTCCCTGCACGGCCGGCACCGAATGTAAGGTGATCGATATCGCAACGGGTGCCGAACTGGGCCCCGGGCACCCCGGGGAGCTCCTGGTGCGAACTCCCGTCCTGATGCAGGGGTACTTGAACCAGCCGGAAGCGACAGCAGCGGCGATCGACGCCGACGGCTGGTATCGCACGGGCGACATCGGCTGCGCGGACGCGGAGGGCTACTTCACCATCGTCGACCGGCTCAAGGAGTTGATCAAGTACAAGGGGCATCAGGTTGCCCCGGCCGACCTGGAGGCGGTCTTACTGGCCCACCCGGCGGTCGCCGACGTCGCCGTCATTCCCAGTCCAGACGACGAGGCCGGCGAGGTGCCGAAGGCGTTCGTCGTCCTTAACGAAGGCGCCTCCGCGGAGGAACTGATGGCGTTCGTCGCGGCGCGGGTCGCGCCCCACAAGAAGGTTCGGCGTCTGGAATTTGTCGCCGAGATCCCGAAGTCCCCCACCGGCAAGATCCTGCGCCGCGTGCTCGTCGAGCGCGAGCGGGCCGCGCTCGCCCAGCCGGTCCTCGTCGGATGAGTGCCTTCTTGCAAACCACACCGACGACACCCGAATCCGCCGATGTTGCCGAATATGAGATGGTGGCCGAGGCCACGCGGCTGTTTACCGAGCAGATCAGCCCGTTGCGGCTCTTCCCGGGTGGCGCTCTGGCGGTCTACCGGGACGGGCGGCTCGTCCTTGACCTCGCCGCCGGATACGCGGATACCCAGAGCGGCGAGCCGGTAACGGCAGAGACCCTCTTTCCCCTCTTCTCCTGCACGAAGCCGTTCGCGGCGGTCGCCCTCTGGCAACAGATCGAGCGCGGCCGGGTCGAACTCGATGACCCCGTCGCCGCGCATTGGCCGGCGTTCGGCCAGAACGGCAAGGATCGCGTCCTGATCCGTCACGTCCTGTCGCACCGGGGCGGCTTCCCGACGACCCCGCCCGCACTGACGCCGGACCGGTGGGGTGATTGGCCGGTGGCAATCAGGGCCATTGAGGCCATGCCGATCGAACACGCACCAGGAACGGTCAACGCTTACCACCAGCTCACGCAAAGCTGGGTATGCGCCGAGATCGTCCGCCGTCTGGACGGCCGGGCATACCCCGACTACCTGCGGGCCGAGGTCACCGCACGGCTCGGTATGCTCGACACCTACGTCGGGCTACCGGCACACCACGCACACCGCCTCGTCAAGCTCCACGTCACCGACGGCACCGACGCCCGTGGAATCGACGTCATGCGCCGAATGCGCGACGTGCCGTTCCACCAGATGGTCATTCCCGCCGCCAGCGGCGTCTCGACCGCCCGCGACATGGCCCGCTTCTACGCCGCATTGGCGGCGGGCGGCGCGCTCGACGGTGCCCGCATCCTGGAGGAGGAGACTGTCGCGCGGATGCTGCACGTCGAGGTCGACGAGGAGACCGATGCCACCTTCGACGTCACCGTTCGCCGCAGCCTCGGGTTCGAGATCGGCGGACTTGACGATCCGCGCCGGCACTGGCCCGGCGCCACCAGCACCGACCACACGTTCTGGCACGGTGGGTTCAGTTCCTCCATCTGCTGGGGCGACCACGGCGACGGCCTGGCGATGGCGTTCATGAGCAACGGACTACGCAAGGACAGCGAGGGCGCGATCGCCCGCCGCGACCTCTCCGACGCGGTCCGCACCGGCCACCGGCAATCGCGACCAATCGTCTGACGCTCCGGACCAGAGCCGTGGACGTACGCCAGATGTCCCTCAAGCGCTTTTCCGGACCAGGCCAACCGACCTTGCCGCCGACGCCGATACCGCCGACCGCTCAGTCGACCATGAACTCGCGCTCCGATTGGATCTTCGCTGGGTCGATTTCGACGCCCATGCCGGGGTCCGGTCGGGACCGTGACGATGCCGTTCACTGGGAGGACTGGGGTCTTGTAGAAGAACTGCAGGATCTCGTTTCACTTGACCAGGAACTCGACGTACGGCACCTCGGGCGGAGACAGCGCCGCGCAAACGGGGAGCACGTCGGCGAAGAGCGGCGCGGCGACGAGCGATGCCAAGACGCTACACTACGGGCGTCGACACACGCACGTCCACCGATCTGCTCCGATTCCGGGAGCGTTCCGCCGTGGCCGCAACAAACGCGCCGGCCGCGCCGGCCAACCCGCCAGCGATCAGGGGAACCCTGCCGCTACCGCTCACGCCGCTGATTGGGCGGGAAGCGCTGCTCCGTCGAGTGCGGGAGACGTTCGACTTCGACGGTCACCCAGGGGGGGCCCGGCTGGTGACGCTGACCGGCCCGGGCGGCGTCGGCAAGACCAGCCTGGCGCTTCAGGCCGCGTTTGATCTCGCGCGCGACCGGGGACTCGCACCGGTTTTCGTCGACCTGGCGCCGGTTACCGACCCGGACCTCGTCCTGGCTGCCATCGCCCTCGCCCTCGGCGTGCAGGAGGGCGGCGCTCGCTCGCTCCTGGACGTGATCAAGGCCTCACTCCTGGCGTCCCCGACGCTGCTGGTGCTGGACAACTGCGAGCAGGTGCTGGCCGCGGCGCCGGTCGTCGCCGACCTGCTGCGGTCTTGCTCCGACCTGGCGGTCCTGGCGACCAGCCGCGCCCCCCTGCGCCTCTCCGGCGAGATCGAGATCCCGACGCCGCCCCTGGACCTCCCTCCACCCGACCAGCCGCTCGGGTCATCGGACCTGATCGGCTTCGGCGCCGTCCGGCTCTTCGTGGAGCGGGCGCGGGCGATCGGCGCCGACCTGCCGCTGACCGCCGAGACTGCCCCGGCCATCGCCGCCATCTGCCGCCGGCTGGACGGGTTGCCGCTCGCCCTGGAGCTGGCCGCGACCCGGACCAAGGCGCTCTCGCCGCCCGCGCTCCTCGCCCGCCTCGATCCCGCCCTTCCCCTCCTGACCGGCGGCCCCCGCGACCACCCCGCCCGCCTCCGCTCCATGGCCGACGCCATCGCCTGGAGCTACGACCTGCTCACTCCGGAGGAGCAGAGGTCTTTCGTTGTCTGTCGGTCTTTGTCGGCGGGTTCACGCTCGTCGCCGCCGAGGAAGTCAGTGGTGAGACGCGAGACGTGAGACGGGAGAACGAAGAGCTGCTCGTCTTCCGACTCACGACGCCCGTCTCACGTCTCCGTCCTCGACGTCATCGGCGCCCTGATCGACCACAGCTTGATTCGGCGCGACTCGGCCGGCGATGCGGAGCCGCGCTTCACCATGCTGGAGACGATCCGCGAGTTCGGGCTCGGGCGGCTCGTCGCCGATGGCGAAGCGGAGCGGGTGCGGGCGGCGCACGCGAGCCATTTCCTGACCGTGGCCGAAACGACCGCGCCGCTCCTGACCGGGCCGGAGCAGGGGCGCTGGCTGGACCGGCTCGAAGCCGATCACGGCAACCTGCGTGCCGCCTTGACCACCTTCGCGGAGCGGGGGGAGGCCGAGGCAGCGCTGCGGCTGGCCGGGGCGCTGGTCTGGTTCTGGTGGATGCGCGGCCACCTCAGCGAGGGTAGCGCCTGGTACGAGCGGCTGCTGGCCGCGGCCCGGGACCTGTCGGTGGAACCCGCCATCCGCGCCCGAGCGCTGAACGGCGCGGCGATACTGGCTCATGCGCAACGCGCCCTCGATCGGTCCGCCGCGCTTGCGGAGGAGGCGCTGGGCTGGGCGCGGGCCGCCGGGGGCGCTCGCGAGATCGCCGACGCGCTGAACTTCCTCGGCAGGGTCGCCATCGATCGGGGCGATCTCGACCGCGCCGCCGGCTGGTTCGAGGCGGCGATCCCCCACTACCAGGCGGCCAACCATCCTCAGGGCCTGGCCGGCTGCCGCAACAACCTGGCGGTGGTCTGGCGCGAGCGCGGCGAGCTTGACCGGGCGGCCCCCCTCTTTGAGGAGGCCCTGGCCGGCTTCCGGGCGACCGGCGAGGGGCGGGGCGTTGGCGTCGCCGCGACCAATCTGGGGTACCTGGCTACCCAACGCGGCGACCTGACGACTGCCGCCGCTTACCACCGGGAGGGGCTCGCCGTCTGCCGGCAGCTCGGCGACCGGATGGGCCTGGAGGTCGCTCTACGAGAACATCGCTCACCTCGCTCAGGCCGCTGGGCAGCCGGCCGAAGCGATCCTCCTGCTGGCGGCGGCAGACGCGCTGCGTGCCGCGATCGGGGCGGCCACCGGGCCGGACGACCTGGTCGACGTCGAGCGCACGCTGGCGGCAGCCCGCGCCGCGCTCGACCCGTCAACCGCCGCCGCCGCCTGGGAGAGCGGCAGCGCGCTCTCCCTGGACCAGGCGCTGGCGGACGCCTGGCGCGTCATCGCCCCGCCGACGCCCGCCGCGCCAGACGCGGCGGCGTCCGCGTTCGACCTGACCCGGCGCGAGCTGGAGGTGCTGCGTCTTATCGTCGCTGGCCGGACCGACCGCGAGATCGGCGAGGCACTCTTTATCAGCCCCAGCACCGCCACCCGCCACGGCGCCAACCTCTACCGCAAGCTCGGTGTCCACTCCCGCGCCGAGGCAACCGACCTCGCCCGTCGCCACGGGCTCATCTGACCGCTCCGCCGGCGCCCGCCGTCCTCTCCGTACGCGCCTACACACCTGTGTAGACCGACGCGCTCGCAAAACTACAAAGGTCCCTACGGGATCCTCGGGATGCTCGAGCGCTCCGCATCCCGGCATTCTGTCGCCGTGCCTCGGAAACGACCGAGCACGACGACGGGCCGGTCATGGCCGAGCCACGAACACCAGGAAGGAAGAGAACTGTGATCACGAACTTCATGGCGCCGGCGGCCGGCGGCGCGCTCGCTCGCCGCCCTCGCCGCGGCCCTCACCCTCGCCATCGTGCTGGCCCATTCCGCGGGCGCCGAGCGTAACTCCGTACTGGAGGCCCGGGCCGACGCGGCGGTTGCCCATTGCTTGAAACTCGGCGGCATCGTCTCCGGCGTTGACTACGACCTCGACGCGGATTTCAATATCATCAGCGTCACGGTGAGGTGCTGGACCCCGCCGAGGGCTTTTGGACCTGCGTTTTCGATGTCCACCCCACCGGGCCCAACGATGGGGTCCATTGCTACAGCTATTTCCCCAACCCCTACCCCGATGACCCCTACTATCCCGGCGGCGGCGGCACGAACGCGCCGCCCCCGGTGGACGACCCCCGAACCGAAGGCGACATCGTCATCATCGGGACCGGGACCTACGCCCAGGACGGCGGCCAGCCGACGACCGGCTGGTACGACGGGTCCATCGACTACGCGGACGACAGCCAGCCAACGACCGCAACCTCCGCGCCCGTCGACACGATCGAGGACGAGGGGCCAACGACGGTCGAGCCGGTCGAGCCCGAGGTCGTCACCGAGGACGAGGAGATCACGTCCTTCGAGTACCGGCGAAACCGCGGCGGCGACGAAGAGATGCCGTAACCCCGCTCACCCCTATCCAACCACTCCTCACCGATTCGATCGACGCCCGATCGGAACGCCGGGCCACCCGGCGTTCCGATCGGGCTGCCCGAGATCGCCCACCGAAATGAAAAGGTGGGTCGCCGCACATCGACCGGCGGCGTCAGATCAATCGACCGTGAACTCCCGCTCGGAAACGATTTTGGCCGGATCGACTTCGACGCCCATGCCGGGACCGGTCGGGACGGTGACGACGCCGTTCACGGGGAGGACCGGGTTCTTGTAGAAGTGCTGCAGGAACTGGTTCCACTTGACCAGGAACTCGACGTAGGGCACCTCGGGCGGCGAGAGGGCCGCGCTCAGCTGGACGTTGGCCGGGACGGAATGGCCGTGGGGCACGATCGGGATGTCGTAGGCGGAGCAGAGGATGCAGATCTTCTGCATCTCGCTGATGCCGCCGGCCCAGTAGGTGTCGGCCTGCATCAGGTCGACGGCGCGGGCGTCGAGCAGTTCCTTGATTCCGTAGCGGGTGTACTCGTGCTCGCCGCCGCTGATCTGGACAGGGGAGGCGGCTCGGATCTCGGCGTACTGCTGGATCTTGTCGGGCAGGACCGGCTCCTCGAGCCAGCGAGGGTCGTACGGCTTCAGGCGGTGGGCCATGTCCAGTGTGTAGGGCACGTTCCAGGACATCCAGGCGTCGATCATGATGTCGTGCTCCGGCCCGACGGCCGAGCGCAAGATCTCCATCAGCTCGACGTTCTTGCGCACACCCTCGCGCCCATCGGACGGGCCCCAGCGCGGGAACCATTTCTGGGCGGTGTATCCCTGGGCGGCGAAGGCTTTGGCGCGCTGCTCGACTTTTTCGGGCTCCAACGAGTGGCCGAGCATGCTGGCGTAGGCAGGCAGGGTCTCGCGGGTGGGGCCGCCGAGGAGGCGGTGGACCGGCTGATTGACGTATTTGCCGCGCAGGTCCCAGAGGGCGGCGTCGATGGCGCTGATCGCGAACATCGGGGTGCCTTTGCGGTTGTGGACCCCGAGCCGATACATGATGTCCCACAGCCGCTCGGTGGCCAGCGGGTCCTGGCCGATCAGGAGCTTGCGGTAGCCGATGTGGAGCAGGGTGGCGACATCGTGGCTGACCGGCCCGCCCAGGCCGGTGACACCCTCGTCGGTCTCGATCTCGATGAAGGTGAGGACGATCGTCGACTCGGTCTCGCCGGCCACGATCGGCTGCCACTCGGTCGAGGGCGGCCGCTGATCGTGGAACTCGGGATAGACGTCGACCGGACGAATGAGCCGCTCCTCCCAGAACGGTCCATCTGGATGGGAGACGATCCCGGTCAGCTCCCGTAACCGCACATTGATGATCTTCACGCCCGCTCCTCCCGCGTTCCGCGCCCGCGTGGCCGTTCGGTTCTCCGCAAGGTGGCGGAGCATACCGAACGGCCCCGGCGCGGTCAACGGGAGGCGCAGACGTTGCGAACGTTAGGAGGTCGGCGTTCCGCCCATATCCATCCCGTCCATGTTCATCAGGGTTGTGAATGGTTCGCCGATCTGGGCCAGGTTCGCGCTCACCAGGACCACGTCTTCCTCGCCCGCGTTGCGGAATTCGTCCTGGGGGTCCTCGATATAGATCCAGTCGCCCGCGGTGAGGATCACCTCGGTGCCGACCGGCATCTCCTCGGCCGGGGTGGGGGTGCCGCCGACGGCCGCTCGCGTCAACTGCGCCACGCCGCCCAGGACCGTGTACCCCCAGGTGCCGGCCTCGACGAAGATCACCAGGGCGCCGGGGTGGCTGTGCGCCGGCAGATGCCCGCCCGGCGCGATCGTGAGGCGGCGCAGCGTCAGCGCCAGCCCGGGCGCCGCCGTCGGCAGCCCAGTACCCAGCACCTGCACCGTAACACCGACGGGCCCCGTCGGGGCTGGCGTGGTGTCCTGGGCCGCCGCCGGTGCCCACCGAGTAGCAAAGAATGCGGCGAGACCCAGGCCGCCGACCCCGCGGAGGACTGTCCGACGCGAGGGGTCGCCATTCGAACCGGTCGCTGCGTCGTGATTCCGATACCCGTCCATGCGTTGCTCTCCCTGTGCGATGGGCGAACGAGCCGCCCACACCTGATCCGGCCGAGACTGCCAAAACCCGAACGCCCACAAGCCGATGACGATCGGGACTTCCCCAGCATCCACCGCCGTGGCCCCGGTGACATCGGCGGAACCGCGCATTTAGGGCGGGCGAAGGGTGGGGCGATGTGCGTACTTCCGCTTGTGCGGAGGCAGAGTGGGGATCGGGCGAGCCGCGGCTGCAATCATGTCGGTGATTCCTCTGGTGAGGATCGTGGCAAGGAGCAAGGACCGCGGGTGCGGTGCCGAGGTTGCGGACGGAGATGGCGCTGCTGGGCTGAACGAGCACGTCGTCCCCGGCGGCAGAGGCCGCTGCCGATCACCACCGTGGTTGGCCCGCTCCCGCCGCGGCGCAGCCACGCGGTGCCGCCGGCAACGTGGATGTCGAAGGTGCCCGCCTCGACGGCGACCACCGTCAGACCGGTCTGCCTCCGCCAGCAGCAACGTCCCTCCCGGCGCCAGGGTGGCGCTGCCGAGTGCGACAGTCGATGACCGCTAGCTTCGGCGGTGGACTCGAAGATGGCAGGATTCGAGCCCGGCGCAGCAGACCGAAGTCCTGCCACGACATCTCGTCACTTGGACGATCGGCGGAGCGGCTGGTCTACGACCACGGCCTCAACCGTGACGCTGGCGGTGTTGATGATCTCGAGGCCCGTCGCCATAGGGAGGGCGAGGAGGTCACCCGGCCCAAGGATCCCCTGTTTGCCGGGCGCAATCTGCTCTGGCGGGCCGGCCGATAGCGGAGCCTGCCGCCGCCGACAGCAGTCCCGGTCCGGCGGAATTCGGGTCGATGGAAACGGTGAGGGACCCGGCCTCCAGGTAGATGAGCCGCACGCTCGGCGATGTTCAGGGGCGCTGGCGGTGAGCACTGACCGGGACCGTGAGTCGTTCCAAGGCGACGAATTTCTCAGGCGCGAACCAGGTGGCAACCGTCGCGTGCTGCAACGGCTCAAGCAGGGTGGCCGGGGTCGGCGCTGCCCCAGTGCTCGACGATACGACCGTCAACGACCCAGAACTGGTCGAGCGGTCCCCAGGGCGCTCTGTCTTCGCCAACCGGGAGGCCGAGGAAGACGCCCCGTTCGCTCCCCTCGACCTGGACCCGTGTCGACGCAATATCGCCGGATGCGAGCACCTCCTCGACGACGAGTGTCATGTCAGGATTGGTTGCGTGGAGCCCGAGAATTCGGCGGATAAGGCTGCTGCCTTGATGGTAGGAAGTCCAGGCGGCGGGTGGTGTTCGACCATCTCATCCGCTAGGAGCGCGTCCAGAGACGCTGGTCTCTCCGGTTTGCAAGGCGTGGTTGGCCGCATCGTAGAAAGCCCAAACGACGGCGCTGCTGCGATCGACCGCTCGGCGTTTCGGGGAGGGGAGCGGTCAACACGGCCGCGATGCCGCTGAGGACAGCGCCGGTGGCCACGGCGAGGATGATTGATGAGGAGCCAGATAGAAGCTGTGCTGACTCATCGGACCAATCCCCCGGACGAAGGAGGCATCGCGTGACGACATCTCAGTGCCTCGACAGTGGACCGAGTGGCTCGGCGCGACGATCGGTGAGCGGGCTTACGCGATTCGCGCGCTCCCGTCCACGAGTTGGCCATCAGGGGCTACTGGATTCACGGAAAAGGCTTCACCAAGCCGCCGCTTCCAGGTCAGGCGCCGGATATCGATGATGTCTAAGGGAATGCGCTTGGTGGTCATTGCCGGTCTCCCCGCGCCGCTTGTGCCGCGTTCCTTGTGTGCGGTGCCGGACCATTCGTTGGGCACACGCCTATCCTGCCCACAGAGAGACGGGTGCGAATCGGCGGATCCGCGTAGTCCAGGGGCGTATTTGGCGAGGGGTGCAGGGAACGGCGCCTATGCGTATTCGCCTAGGCCGCACCTGTTGGGGACGACGGGGATCAGGCGAGGCCGTGCTGGTGGGCGAAGGCGGCAGCCTCGGTGCGGTTGGCGAGGCCGAGTTTGGCGAGGACGTGGGTGACGTGGATCTGGGCGGTGCGCGGGCTAATGAAGAGCGCCTCGCCGATTTGAGGGTTGGAGCGGCCGGCAGCGATCAGGCGGAGGACATCCAACTCGCGCTGGGTCAATCCGTAGCTCTCGGCGGGACTAGTCGTTTTGTGCTTGGGTGCCGCCGAGATAACATCCGCCACACGAATCGCCTCGTCCCGTGCCGCATCAGGCGACAGGCGCCGGCCCTCGCCCCAGGCCGACGCGAAGGCTACCTCGCCCAACTCCGCTCGGAGGTCCGTCACCATTCGCTTGAATTCCGAAACCTTTCTCGGCGCAAGGGGTTCGCCAAGCCGCTCCCGATGGCCGTCCGCCGCTCCCAACAGGCGCGCGGACCATTCCGGCTCCCTGCATGCACGGGCGATCGTACCCACTCCATCGAGACAGTTGGCAAGATAGAGACAGCCCAGAACTGGCCCAGTAACTCCCGCCAGAGTGCCGCGGCCCGGGCGTATTCCCGCCGCAGGGCGACTTCCGCCAAGTTGGTCTGGACAAAGGCCGCGCCGAAGCGGTAACCGCCCCGACGGAAGACCGCCAGCGCGTCCTCCATCCCGCGCTGGGCGACCTCGGTCTCCCCCATCAGGAACGCCTGCATTCCGACGTTTCGCAACGACCAGGCGGTCCAGGCAGGGTCGCCGAGCGTCCGGCCCAATGCTCAGGGCCTCCCCGTGGTAGATCCGCGCCCGCGCGAACCGGCCCTGGCTTTCCGCCACATAGCCAAGTAGCGTGAGCGCGAACGACGCCGTGGTGTCGCCGTGATCGCGGGCCAGCGCTAGGCCCTCCTCGCCCAACTCCTGCGCCCGGTCGCGGTCGCCCTGACCCGCGCGACCCAAGCGCCACCCGCACGACCGCGGTTCGAAGTGGGGCAGGCGCGGATTCGCAGGTCACGACGCGCGCGCTCGAGCCAGATCCTCCCCTCCACAAACCGACCACTCGTCCCAGTAGTGCTGCAGTGCCGTCGCAATCCGGAGAAACGGCGTCGGCCCGCCGGGCTCGGAGGACCATTTCAGCGCTGCCCGCAGGTTATCCCGTCGGCATCGAGTCGGCTCACGGCCCCGGCCGTGTCCGAGTGCGACCAGAGGAAGGGACCGGTCGCCTCGGCGCGATCGGCGAAGTGGTCCGCGTGCCGCGCACGCACTACCTCGGCCTCGCCGCCCGCCTCCAGGCGGTCGAACGCGTACTCACGCACCATCTCCAGCATCTGGTAGCGGGGTTCCTGATCGGGCTCGACATCCTGGCGGATCAAGCTCTGGTCGACCAGCGAGCCGATAAGGTCCAGTATCGGGGCTTCGCGCTCCGCCACGGCTTCCGCCGCATCCAGCGTGAAGCCGCCGACGAAGACGCCCAGCCGGCGGAAGAGCGCCTGCTCCTCCGGCGCCAGCAGGTCGTAGCTCCAGGCGATGGTGTCCCGCATCGTCTGCTGGCGCGCGGGCAGGTCACGTCCGCCGCCGGTGAGCAGCGGGAGCCGCTGCTCCAGCCGGCGAGGAGCCGGCGCGGCGGCAGCACCTTGATGCGCGCGGCCGCCAGCTCGATCGCCAGCGGCAGGCCGTCCAGCCGGCGGCAGATCTCGGCGACGGCGCCGGCATTGGCGGCGGTCAGGGCAAAGTCCGTGCTGCACCGCCTGCGCCCGCTCCACGAAGAGCCGCACGGCCTCCGACCCGTGCAATCGTCTTCGGATCGTGCTCGACATCGCTCAGGCAGCACAGCGGCGGCACGGGGTGCTCGTGCTCCCCCGACACCCGCAGCCGCACGCGGCTGGTGACCAGCACGGTCAGACCCGGGCAGGCGCCGAGCAGGTCGGCGACGGGCGCAGCTCCACGACCTGTTCGACGTTGTCGAGGAGCAGGAGCAGGCGCTGCTCGCGCAGGCGCGCCGCGCCAGCCGGTGACGAGCGGTGGGTCGGCCTTCCCGGACCCCGAACGCCTGGGCAATCGCGGGGGCGACCAGGCCGGGGTCGGTCACGGCGGCGAGGGCACGAACCAGACGCCATCGGGGAAGGCCCCCGGTGACCGCGCGGCGGGCCGCGCGAGCGGGTCTTGCCCACGCCGCCGGGGCCGGTCAGCGTCAGCAGCCGCACCTCGGGGCGCATCAGGAGCGTGAGCACGGCGACGACTCGGCTTCGCGGCCGATCAGGGATGTCAAGGGTCGCGGGAACGCCGAGACGGGTTCTTCCGCCTGTTTCGGCAGCGGAATCAGCCGCGGCGGGTCATGGTGCGGCCGCAACAAAGCCGGCGCCGCTCGTCCTTGCCACGCGCGATACCGCGAGAGGTCGTCCGGCGCGATCCGGTAGACGCCGGCATGCTTGGTGGCCGGCAGATCGCCGCGGGCAATGGCGCGGCGGATCGTCCGCTCGCTCACGCCCAAAGAAACTGCCGCTTCGCGGGCGGTCAGAGGCCACGTGTCCGGTCCACCGGACACCGTGCTGTCCGCCGTCCTGTCCGCCACTCGTTCTTTCATGATCGTGGCAGCATCCCAGACAGCGGCGGCTCGTGCAAGGTTGACCAGTGTCCCGCAGGGCTGTGTCAAAGGTGCTATCCCGCTCGCGCGTGTAGGCGCCACGACGGGCCGGAGGATGAGTCCGGCCCGTCGTGGCGAGGAGCGCAGCGGTCGTGCGAGAGAGATCGGCGTGGCGGACGTTCCTAGTCGCCGTTCGCCGCGTCGGTACGGGCGACCTCGGCGACCATGTAGCCGACGGTGTGGCCGGTCGCCAGCCCGACGTCGTCGTCGATCGGGAAGTGGATGCCCGCCCAGCAGCGCGAGGCGGCGGCCTCGGCGGCCATCCCCAGCAGGTCCGCCTCGTCGTCCGGGAAGAGGGCCGCCAGGGTCACCGCCGCCGCCCCGGAGAGCGACGCGTGCCCGGAGGGGTAGGACGGGTGGGGCGGCGTCGGGAACAGGACCTTGATGTCCGGGTCGGCGGTGATCGGGCGCGCCATCCAGTAGGTGTACTTGGCGTCGTAGACGGCGACGCGGCGTCGGCCATCGCGACGGTGGTGTAGGCCAGGGCACGGGCGGCGTGCGGCAGGTCGAGCCCGTGGCGCCCGATCAGGTCGGCGGCGAACCCGCTCCAGATCACCTGCGCGACTCGCCCGACTTCGTTCCGTTCCAGTAGTGGGCGGCTTGCTCCTGGTCGAAGGTCCGGCTCGCGCAGGCCTGCTTCACGGCGGCGAGTTGCGCCTTCCAGGCGGGCGAGTCGTAGGCCGGGGGCGGACCCGGGCGGACCGCGTCGCTGCTGGGCAGGACCCAGGTCTGCCAGGTGCCGGTGAGCGGGAAGGCCGGCACCTCCACGAAGGCGGGCGGGGTCGGCTCCCAGTACCCCTCGCCGGTCAGCCGGCCGCTCGACCCGTCCCACTTGGCGTCGGAGCCGTCGCCCTTGCCCCGGGCGATCGCCTTCTCGCCGATCGCCTGGCCGAGCGCGAGCCCGGCCTCGACGTCGCTGCGGAAGGCGGCCCCGGCCGCGATCCGCGACTCGGCCGCCTCGGTGGCGAGGGCGTCGAAGCGGCCGGGGGCGGCGTCCGGCAGCACGTAGGCCAGCACCGCCGCCGCCGCCGCCGCGACCGCCGCGTGCTCCGAGGGGAACGACGACCGCGTCGGGTCGACCCCGGCGGCCGGGGTGATCTCGTCGCTGGTCGCGCCCGGGCTCGGCCGCCCGTGCGCCACCTGGGCGTCCCAGGCGGCGAGCACGGCGTCGGACATCGCCGTCTGCAGCAGCGCCGTCGCCCGGCCGACCAGGACCGGCGGAGATCTTGAACTCGACGAAGGCCGCGCTCGCCACGTCGGTCCAGGGCAGCACCGCCACCCGGCCGCCCCAGCGGGCGACGGCCGCGGTCGTGGCGTCGGTCGCGCGCGGCCTGGACCGCGAGCACCTCGTCGATCTCCGCCTGGCTGGGCGCGCCGGGGGCGGCGGGACGGAGTTCGTCGGGCGAGGCCAGGTACCAGGTGCGCCAGCCGGCGGGATCGCCGGTTACCTCCTGCAAGGTGATCGATGCCACCGCGTTCTCGTGGAACTGGCTTGCCGCGGTGCGGGGGAGGGCTGCGAACGCAGCGCCGGTGAGCCCGGCTCCCATCAGCGTGCGACGTGAGACGAGTGCAGACGGAGTATGGAACAAAGGCATGACCAGATCCTCCTGACGGGGAGCGCGTCGGCGCCGCGAGGAATCGTGGCGCCGGTGGAGGGGAGTGGGGCCCTAAGCAGGGTCCGGGACGCGCGAGTACAGCCAACGGGGGGGCGGCGCGCGGCCAAGGAGGGCTCTCAGTCAGCGCCGGATTCGACCGGGGCATGTCGAGGGGGGCAAGAATCAGCGCACACGGCGGACTCCTCCACTCCTAGCCAGATTGCCGTCTCGGTTTCTCTGGCGTATAGAGCTATGTACGGCGAATGATTGGCGTTATCCGCCGACTGTGATTCGTGTGATGAGGGATAGGGCCATCTTAGTCCTGATTGGCGAAATGTCAAGGTAATGCTAACCATCGCGTCGCCGCGCGGCACAGCGCGGCACTTGGGACCACCGGGACAGGGGAGGGCCGCACGTGGCGTGCCGGTTCATCCCTCTGGGCCGGGCGGAGACCGGTACGGAGCTAAACACAGGGGGGATGATCGAAACGCAGACATCGTTGTCCTCCTTACGATGAACGGCACACACAGAACGACGCTGCTGGACCGGCGTATTTCTGGCCACAGTAACGCCGCTGGGAGAGGCATCCGAGCTATTGGCGACGATCCAGGCCTCCCTAGCATCCACCGCCGCATCCCCGGCAACATCGGCGGAACCGCGCATTTCGGGCGGGTGATTGGTGGGTCGACGTGCGTACTTCCGCCTATACGGAGGGAGGAGAGGGTCGGGCGAGCCCCGGATGCAATCAAGCCTGCCCGAGCATCAGGCCGCCGCTGGTGCCAGCCGCCGCCACCTGGTCTAAGCGCCGGATCTCGATGAGGTCTAAGGGGTTGCCTCCGTCATCATTAGCGGGTCTCCTCGCGCCGCATGTGCGGCGCTCTGTGTGGAGGCCGTGTGGAGAGCCACCGATCGGGCACACGCCATCCTGGCCCCATTTCTCCGGCCGCGAATCGGCGGACCCGCGTCAGTCCGGGGTCGTGTTCGGCGAGGGGAGCGGAAAGACGGCAATAAGGCGCATACGCTTAGGGCGCCACGGTGAGGGACGATGGGAGATCAGGAGAGGCCGTGCGTGTGGGCAAAGGCGGCAACGTCGGTGCGGTTATCGAGGCCGAGCTTGGCAAGGAGGTGCGTGACGTGGGTCGGGCCGTGCCTGTCCTGATGAAGAGGGCGTCGGCGATCTCGCGGTCGGAGCGGCCGTCGGCGACCAGCCGCAGGACGTCGACCTCGCGGGGCGTCATCAGGGCTCGTCGGAGGGCTCGGCGGTCCCTGCGCTGGCGCCTCCGATGGCGTCGATCACGCGGAACGCCTCGGCCCGCGCCTCGTCGGCCGACAGCCGCCGCCCCTCCGCCCAAACCGTCGCGAAGACCGCCGCGCCCAGCGCGTTGCGCGCGTCCGCCACATTCCGCTCGTACCCCGCCACCTGCCGCGGCATCAGGTCGACGCCCAGCCGCGCGCGGTGGGCCTCCGCCGCGCCCAGCAGGCGCGCAGCGTGCTCCATCTCCCCGCTCGCCACGGCGACGTTGGCCAGTGCCTCGAGACAGAAACGCAGCCCCGTGGCGTCCCAGTCCTGGTCCACCATTCCCGGCGGAGCACGGCCGCCCGGGCGTGCTCGCCTCGCGACAGGGCGATCTCCCCCAGGTTGTGGAGGGCCACGGCCGCGCCGTAGCTGGAGCCCTTCCCGCCGGAAGAGGGCGAGCGCCTGCTCCAGCCAGCGTTCGGCGGTCTCATTGTCTCCGCCCGTGAATGCCTGCTTGCCGATGCTGCGCATCGACCAGGCGGACCAAGACGGGTTCGTGAGCTGCTGACCCAGGCGAGCGCCTCCTCGTGGTACGCCCGCGCCCGGGCGAACTGGCCCTGTTCGTCCGCGACCCAGCCGAGCAGGGTGAGCGCGTGGGCCACCGCCAGGGATCGCCGTGCTCCCGCGAGAGCGCCAGACCCCACTCGCCCAGCTCCTCGGCGCGGGCGTAATTGCCCTGGTGTCGCGCGATCCAGGCCGCCGCGCGCACGACGGCCGCGCGCAACGGCAGGGGGGCGGATCTCGCAGACTCCGAGCGCGCGGTCGAGCCACGCCCGCCCCTCGGCCGCCGGCCCCGCATCGCCCAATAGGACTGCAACGCGACCGCCAGCCGGAGGAACGCGGTCGTATCGTCGCGTTCGGCCGCCCAGGTCAGCGCCGCCCGGAGGTTGTCCAGGTCGGCATCCAGGCGGGCGACGGATCGACGATATCCGCCGCGCGGGCCAGGAAGGGGGCGATCGCCTCGGCGCGGTCGACGAAGTAGGCGGCGTGCCGCTCCCGCGCTCACCTCGGCCTCGCCGCTCGCCTCGAGCCGATCGAGGCGAACTCGCGGACGGTCTCCAGCATGAAATAGCGGGCTCCCCGGCCGGCCCTGGCGCTCGCTGCAGCAGGCTCTGGTCGACAAGCGAGGTGATGCCATCGAAGGGCTCCAGCGCCGAGATCCCCGGCGCGCCCGCCACGGCTTCGGCTGCCTCCAGGGTGAAGCCGCCGGCGAAGACGGCCAGCCGGCGGAAGAGGCGCCTGTTCGTCGGGCGAGCAGGTCGTGGCTCCAGGCGATGGTGTCCCGCATCGTCTGCTGCCGCGCGGGCAGGTCGCGGGCGCCGCCGGTCAGCAGGCGCAGCCGGTCCAGGCGCCCCAGGAGCACGGCGGGGGAGGGACCGACCCGCGCGGCCGCGAGCTCGATCGCCAGCGGCAACCCGTCGAGGCGGCGGCAGATCTCGGCCACCGCCGGCGCGTTTTCGGTCGTCAGGAGGAAGTCTGATGGATCGGCCGCGCCCGCGGCGAAGAGGCGGTCGCCCCCGACTGGACGCAGGTCGTCGACGTGGCTCGCCGGGTCGCGCGGCACGCCAGCGGCGCCACCGGGTAGACGTGCTCGCCCGATAGCCGCAGCCGACCCGGCTGGTGGCGAGGATGGTCAGACCCGGGCAAACGGCCAGCAGTTCGACGACCGGGGCGCGGCCTCGATCTGCTCCAGTTGTCCAGCACCAGCAGCAGGCGCTGCTCGCGCGCACCCAGCCGATCGACGAGGGATCGCCGCTGCCCTCCCGCACCCCCAACGCCTGGGCGATCGTGGGGGCACGAGGGCCGGGTCGCGCGAGGGCGGCGAGGCCGACGAAGCACACCCCGTCGGGGAACGTCGCCGCGATCTCGGCCGCCACGGCCAGCGCCAGCCGGGTCTTGCCGACGCCGCCGGGGCCGGTCAGGGTGACGAGCGGCACGTCGGGGCGGAGCAGCAGATCGCGCGACGGCGGCGATCTCGTGCTCCCGGCCGATCAGCGGCGTCAGCGGCCGCGGGAAGCGCGGGGACGGTCTGTCCGCCTGTTCGGCAGCGGAATCAGCCGTGGCGGGTCGGTACGGGTCGTAAAGGCGGAGGCGCCGGACGTCTGTGCCGCGCCCGATAGCGCGCGAGGTCCGCCGGCGCGATCCGATAGACGCCGGCGTGCTTGTCGCGGGCAAGATCGCCGCGGGCGATGGCGCGGCGGATCGTCCGCTCGCTGACGCCCAGAGTCGCCGCCGCTTCGCGGGCGGTGAGAGGCCAGGTGTCCGGTCTGCCGGACACACCGCTGTCCACCGTCTGTCTGCAGTCCGTTCGTCCATGATCGTGGCAGCATCCCAGACGGCGGTAATGGGTGCAAGCGAATGCCGGGATTTGTTACTCCGGGACTGCCCTTCCCGAGGATGGCGACGGCTGGGGAGGCTCGAGTTGAGGCAACTGGCTGGACACGGAGCGGTGTCCGAAACTCCGAAGCCAATCCCCGAAGGCGATCATCAGGATGGCGGCGCGTCGTACAGCGCGTCGACGGCCGCCAGGGTCTGCCTGGTGGACGGTCACCGCCAGCGACCGCCCCAGGCACCGTTCGGCCTCGTCCCAGACGTAGCGCGTCCACACCCACAGTTCACGAGCGGCCCGGCCCGGCGGAGTGGTGGTCCAGGTCCGGCCGGGAAAGGAGTGACTCAATCTAGCGGGCGCCGTAAGCGTGGCGCCCGCGCAGGCGCGCCACCAGTCCGTATAACAGCCAGAGCTGGGTCGGGACGGTGCTCATCGCCTCCCAGATCGCCCCGCGGGCGTTGTTGGCGGCGAGGTAGATCTGCTCCCCGACCGCTGCTGCCAGGGGATGCCCCTCCAAGTCCAGTGCCTCACCGTCGAATGCTCCGCGCCGGGCGCAGAGATAGGGATCGGAAGCGCCTGCCTGTACTAGCGATCGTGCGGCGTCGCCGTATCGCTTGTGGACCAGCCTGGGTCGACCGAGCGAGGCGCCGCCATCGGATACTGGTGGCGGCGCTTGGCGCGCATGGCACACGTTGCCCGCCCAGACGATTACCCCACCGAGCAGGCCTCCGGTGTGGGCTGGCGACTGCCAGGATCGGCCATGTCTAGCTCTGGATCGAGCCCAACTCGGTCGCGGGGATCGAGGCCTTCGCGCTGGCGCTGGAGCTGCTGGATCGGGGCTAGTTGTTCGTCGCGGTGCGGGGCGGCTCAGCCGGTGGGATTTGCCTCACGCGCCCGTGCCCATTCCTCCCGGGTGATCGCGTACTCGACGTCGTCTCCAGGAAAGATGCTTGGATCGGTGACGCCGAGATATTCCAGCAGTTCTTCCGGGGTCGGCTTATACGTCCGCACCAGCCGCATGCCCACCTTCTCCATCACCCGGCGCGACGCGACATGCTCTCCATAGGTAAATGCCACTACGCGCCGGGCGCCAAGCTCGGCGAAGCCCGTATCGACGAGCGCCTGGGCACCCTCGGTCGCGTATCCCTTCCCCCAGGCCGAGCGCTTCAGCCGGTATCCGAGTTCCGGTTCATCCACTGACGTCTCACCCAGAGGCCGCAGATGGAACCATCCCAAGAACGCGCCGGTGGATTTCTCGATCGCGGCCCAGAAGCCGTAGCCCGCAAACCGCTCGTAGTAGCCGAGGTAGGCTGGGATGTACTCGCGAGCAATCACGTCGCGGGGCGTGGCGGGACCGCCAGAGGTGTACCGCACGACGTTGGGGTCACTATCGAGGTCATAGAGGTTGTCCACATCGTGCTCGGTGAAGCGGCGCAGGATCAGCCGATCCGTGTCCAGGAAGATGTGCATCAGACACCCCCGCGTCGTCGGAAACGCGATCAATAGGCGCTCCGGCCCGCCCCCGGCGACCTGTGGCCAAAGCACGGGATCGCGCCGAACCATTTGCCCACAGTCTACGCTGGTCTCGCCCCTGCAACCGTGTGACCGCCGCGGCGACCAAGACATCCTCGATGCCGGCAAGCGCTGGCGCCATCCGGGCGATCCGCCAGACGTTCATAGAGCAGATGGGATACGTGCTGCGGTCGTTGAGCGGGCGGGAGCGGAGGGTGCTCAGATGCGGTTCGGGCTGGTCGACGGGCGGGAGCGGACCCTGAAGGAGGTGGGGCAGGAGTTCGGGGTGACCCGGGAGCGAATCCGCCAGATCGAGGCCAAGGCCCTGCGCAAACTGCGCCACCCGTCCTGGGCGAAAGAGATGCGGGATGATCTGGACTAGAGCGCACGTCCAGGAGGCGCGCGTGGTTCTTGGCAAAGTGGATCGCCGGATCGCCGTGATCCCCTTGGCAAATCAGACCGCCTTCGCTATGCTGCAAAAGAACATATGTTCGGTGTACGTACGGAGGCGGATATGGGCGAGTGGTTGACGGTTGGGCCGAATGACAATCGCGCGTATCTGGCGATGCCCGCGCGGGGTATCGGGGCCGGGGTGCTGGTCCTGCACGCCTGGTGGGGTCTGACACCAGTCTTCACCGGCGTCTGCGATCGGCTGGCGGAGGCGGGCTTCGTCGCTCTTGCGCCCAGTCTCTATCCCGGTGGAGAGACGACTGATTCCATCGCCGAGGCCGAGCGGCTGGTCGCCGCCCACGACGAGGCGCCGGCCATGGCCGGAGCGGTCGTGGACGCCGCGACGGATCACCTGCTCGAACTCCCGGGAGTAACTGGCGGCCGGATTGGGGTCATCGGGTTCTCGATGGGAGCCTATTGGGCGTTGCACCTCTCGCAGGCGCGGCCGGACGACATCGTCGCGGCTGTGCCGATCTATGGGACCGACGATGGTGACTACACCACGGCAAATGCCGCCTACCTCGGCCACTTCGCCGAGAACGACGAGTACGAGTCGCTCCAGTGGGTCCGCGACCTGGAGGGCAGGATCCGGAGCGCGGGTCGCGAGGTGACCTTCCACGTCTATCCGGGTACCGGCCACTGGTTCGTCGAGCCCAACCGGCCGGACGTCTACGACGCGGCGGCCGCCGATCTGGTCTGGAAGCGCACGAAGGCCTTTCTCCAGGAGCATCTCGCCTGATTTGAGCCTCGACTCATCGCAGCCGCAGCCAATGGATTTGCGGCTCCAATCCGCCGGACTGAACCTGCCAGGCGGATGGCTTTGCCGCGGTGAGGGCAGGCGGTTCGGCTGCCTATGGCTGGAAGAGGCCCCGGCGGACGAAGTCCCAGAGGCCGTGATCGATCTCGGGCAGCTCGGGCACGTCCATGCGCTGGAGGATGTGCAGGATTTCGACGCGGTGGCCCTCGTTGTGGAGGATGACGTGGAGGATGGCCCCGCCAAACCCCATCTGTTCGCCGAAGTGATCGGGATAGGTGTCATCAAAGCGCCCCTCGTCCTGGATCCGGCGGGCAAGAGCCGCGAAGTCTGCGGAAACTCGCTCGAACTGGTCGATGAGCTTCGTCAGGGAGCGATCCTCCCGTTCAAGATCGGGGCGCCGACCGGCCATCCCCGCCGTCCATATTTCGACGTTGACGATCATGTGCTCGAACGTGTCGCGCAGCGTCCGGTGGCCGACGTCAAACGGCTGATCGAGTTGGGCGTCAGTCAGGCCGCGGGCCACGCCGAACAACTGAGTCGTGGCCCAGTGGTCGTGTCCTAACAGGCGATCGAGCAGATCCATCCGCGTTCCTCCCTTTCCCATGCCCATCCCGAGCAAATGGGCTCTGCCCATGGTAGAGGACCATGCGGTCATGCCGTCGCATCCCGCCGGGCATACCACCCAAAAGCCCGGAACGACGGGCAAAACGACGCCCCGGCCGCAGCGATCGGCCGGGGCGTCTTGCGTTTCCACCCCAATCTTTACCCCAATGGGAACTGGGTCACCTAAAGAACGGCTAGACGTCAGAAACGTGCATCGCAGGGTGGACTCCGTACATTCCCGGATAGCACGGCGCATCGCGGTGCCCATCATGGGTCCAGTCACCGGAGCGACTGGCCACCGCGTCGGCCGCCAGTTCCAGTCCCGACCCTCGCCCCTCGACCAGGAGGAGTCCACGATGTTCCGCTCCCTGATTCGCAAGACGCTCCTCGTCTCGACGCTCGCCGCCGTCTTCGCGGCCGGCCACGGTTCCGCCGACGCTCAGCCGGGACCGGACGACAACCCAAATTACAACCATCCGATGTGGATCTATGCCAACCCGGCGGACGTGTACCGGACAGTCGCGAGCGATCCGGAACCGAACCCCTGGGTCGTGGGTACATTCGACGCCAGGCAGCAAACCGCCGTCACCCCCTGACGCGGCCCCGGAGCCGCGCTGAGCACGCGGCCGATCTCCCAGCAATCCGGTGACGCCGGCCGTGGGGCACCCGTGCCCCACGGCTTCCCGCGTTCAGGTCATCTTGCGATTCCCGATGAGCCCGTCGCCGTGGTCCTCGCGTCTCCTCGGAGCCCGGGGGAACGATCGAGGGGAAGCGAAGCGTGGGCTTCGGTCGCTCCAGGTAGCTGGCTCCCGGCCAGTGCGCCGCCCGGCCGGAGTAGAGAGGGCGGGAGACTGGAACACGGCGAGCCTGCGGACGCAGGCGGGAACCCGAACCTCCCAAGCCTACGCCGGAAGCTCGCCGTCCGTTCAGAGCGCGGTCCCTTTTGCAGTCCCGACGGCTAGCCGAGGGCGCGTTCCATCGCCGCCGACGCCT
The DNA here is from genome assembly GCA_963849635.1 of uncultured Chloroflexia bacterium. Classification (GTDB taxonomy): domain Bacteria; phylum Chloroflexota; class Chloroflexia; order Thermomicrobiales; family UBA6265; genus CAVRUD01. The sequence continues at coordinate 29,950 of CAWKIA010000027.1, forward strand.
CCGCGAACGCCTCCGGGTAGAGATGCCCATAGGTATCGGACGTGGTGCTCAGCAGCGTGTGCCCCAGCACTTCCTGCACGACCTTCATCGGCACGCCCTCCGCGATCAAGAGACTGGCCGCGGTGTGCCGCGTCGTGTGGAAGGCGCGCCGTTCGAGCCCGGCATCGGCCAGCAACCGGTGCCAGGACCGCAGCAGGTTGCGCGGGTGGATCGGCGTGCCGATGCGGGTCGTGAAGACGAGCCCGCATGCCTGCCAGTCGGATCCGGCGGCGGCGCGCTCGAACCCCTGCCGGTCGCGGTGCGCCCGCAACGCCGCCACCAGCGGCGCCGGTACCCGCAGCGTTCGTCGCGACTTCGCCGTCTTGGGGTCGCGCAGGATGAGGGCGCCGTCGACGCGCTGAAGCGCCCGCCGCACCCGCAGCGTGCCGGTGTCGAGGTCGACGTCCTCCCAGGAGAGCCCCAGCACCTCCCCCTGGCGCAGCCCCAGCGTCAGCGCCAGCCGGTAGAGCGGGCCGAGGCGGTCGGCCTCCGTCGCGGCGATGAGGGCGCGGGCCTCCGCCACCGTGAAGGGCCGCACCTCCCGGTGGACCTGCCGGGGCGGGTCGACGAGCGCCGCGACGTTGCGGGCGACGAGCCCCCAGCGCAGCGCTTGATTCAGCGCGGTCCGCAGCACGCCCCGGATGAGCAGGACCGTTTTCGGGGAGAGCCCGGCGCGGGTTTTCGCCTGCAACAGCGCGGCCACGTGCGGCGCCGTGAGCCGGCTCAGCTCGTGGTGCCCGATCGCCGGGATCACGTGGTTCCTCAGGAGGTCGCGGTACTGCACATACGTGTTTGGCGCCCGGTTCGGCCGGACGGTGTCCTCCAGCCATGCGCCGAGAAAGTGCCCGACGGTTTGACGCTTGGCGCCGAGGTCGATGCCGGACTCGAGATCGCGGTGCGCCTGCTTCAACTTCGCGGCGACCTCCGCCCGCGTCTTGCCATAGAACGATTTCCACTTGCCGTCGGGAAGGCTCATCCGGACTTCCCAACTGCCGTCCGCCCGTTCCCGAAACGACCCTTCGCCATGCCCTCGCTTACCCATGGTTGCGCTCCTCTTCTCGGGTGAATATCGGTGCGATCAGGTCGCCCGTTTTCTCGCGTGCTATGCTCACGGCTCCTGCTCGACGCTGATCCCGGCGAGCGGGTTCCTCAACCGGCGGCGCCGGGTTTCGGCCCGGCGCCGTTGGCGTTTTCAGCCGAGCCGTGGGCGCTCCGGTTGCGTTCGCGCCGCGCCGCCAGGCGAGACGGATCGGGCTCGAAGTCGATTGACTCCATTGCCACGCCGAAGACTTCGGCGATTGTGCGGAGCTGCGACGCCTTCGGCTCGTGGGTGCGCCGCTCCCAGTTGTAGACCGTCATCTCGGTCACGCCGACGCGGCGCCCGAATTCCGGGCGCGACCAGCCGCGTTCCGTCCGCAGGGTTTCGATCGACCGTCGTTCCATGCTCGTGATCCTCCGCTCACACTATAGCATGCTATAGTATCTTCGTCGGGTTGAGGAACCCGCAGGGATCGCAGTCGAGAGGAACACCCCCGTGAGCATCGCAACCATCACCCCGATCAACCGCCCCGGCCGAGTCGCCACCGCTGCCCGTTGGCAGAAGGCCCTCGCCCGGGCGATCGAGCAGGGCGTCACCGTCCGCCAGCTCGCCACCAGCGGCGTCTGGATCGCCACCAGCGGCACGGACGCGGCCGCCGCCTACGTCGTCACCACGACGGAGTGCGAGTGCCCCGCCGCCGCGGAGGGCGACGTGTGCTGCAAGCACCGGGCGATGCTGCGGCACGTGCTGGGGATGCTCGACCCGGAGCCGCCGACCCCGGTGGCCCCGGCCGCGACGGTGGTGGCCCTGGCGCCCGTCGCGGCGCCAGAGGTCGAGTGCCCCGCCTGCGACGGCTACGGTAACGCCGGGTTCGATGAAAGTGACGACGGCCGATACTGGCCAGTCGGCACCTGCGCGATGTGCGACGGGGAGGGGGTCATCCCCTCTTCGCTCGCCGCTTTGACTCCGGGGTGCGGGCAATGCGACGGCCGCGGCTATTACCGCAAAGAGAGCGCCATCTTCGGGACCACTTTCCGGGTGAATTGCGGCGCTTGCCACGGGACGGGGGTCGAGCCCGCACCTTGGGCGGCGCAGGAGGCACACGCGTGGACCGCCTGGGCGTCACCGGCTACGTCGCGGCCCGGACGCAATCGCGGATCGGCGACACGTTCAGCGCCCCCCCGGACGGCGCCGAGGTCATCCGCGTCGACCAGCAGGCCAACGGGACCGTCGGCTACGCCGTCAAGGCGCCGGCGCCGCAGTGCTCGGAGTGGGAGAACGCGCCAAGCTCTTGCCCGCGCTGAATACTCCCTTCGGCGGATGCCTCTACCACCGTTGGCTGCGTACCATGGCCCTTCCATCAGCCCGAGCCGCCGCCTGCCGCGCGCACGTGGATCAATTTGTGGGCGAACGGGCGGGTGATCGCCCACGGCATGAGCGGGTAGGGCTGAGGTCTCGGGGCGGCGCCGCACGGCGACGCCCCCGACACTCGATGGCCCAAGGTTGGCTCGTTGACCCCTCACGAGGGATTGTCGCCACGGTGGGCGGGACCGGCCAAGCCGAGCCAGTCGGAGAGCCAGAGGGCCGGCGCGTGGACCGGGTGAGGACGGCGGTCGCGAGGGCGCGGGCGTACAGGCTGCCGCGCCTCGAGAAGAGCGACGTGGCGGCCGGCCTGACCTCGGGCATCGCCAACGTGCCCGACGGGATGGCCTCGGCCGTGCTCGCCGGCGTTAACCCGGTGCACGGCATTTACACCGTGATCGTCGGCACGCCGGTCGCCTCCCTCGCCATCTCCACCCAGCTCTTGATGTTCAACACCACCAGCTCGATGACGCTCGTGGCGGTCGACGGCCTGGGCACGCGCACAGGAACCGAACGCATCGAGGCGCTGATCGTCATCGCGCTCGTCGCCGGGCTGGTCCAGATCGCGCTCGGCGTGCTCGGGCTCGGGATGTTGACCAAGTTCGTCCCCAACTCGGTCATGGTCGGGTTCCTCACCGGCATCGCGTGGCTGATCATCCTGGGACAACTCTGGGACCTGACCGGCTACACCGACGACCTCGGCGGCAGACGGCTCGAGAAGACTGCCCGGCTCTTTGCCAATCTCAACGAGATCGACCGCTGGACGACCGGGCTGGGCCTGGGCTGCCTGGGGGTCCTGGTCTTCGTGCGGCGCGGACCGCTCGCGAACTTCAAGCTCCTGATCGCCATCGCGCTCGCCACCCTCGTTGCCTGGCTGTTCGCGCCCGACTCCGTCGCGCTCGTCAGCAGCCTCGGGGAGATCCCGCGTTCGCTGCCCTCGTTCGAGCTTCCCACGTTTTCGCTGTTCCCGACCATGCTGCTGACGGGCATGGCGGTCGCGGCGGTTGGGCTCCTGCAGTCCGCAGGGGTCTCCCAGGGGTATCCGAACCCCGACGGGAGCGACACGAGTGATTCCCGGGACTTTCTCGGGCAGGGGATCGCCAACACGGTCGGCTCCTGCTTTCGAGCGATGGCCGGCGGCGGGTCGCTGTCCGGGACCGCGCTCCACGTCAGCGCCGGCGCCCGGACGCGCTACGCCGCCGTCGTCCAGGCCGGCGTCGTCCTCGTCCTCGTCCTGGCGTTCAGCGACCTGTTGAGTCTCGTCCCGATGACCGCCTTGGCCGCCGTCCTGATCTACGCCGCCGCGTTCTCCATCAAGCTCTCGGCCATCGCGACCATCCGGCGCACCTCGGCAACGTCGCTCGTCTCGATGATGGCCACCTTCCTCGCGACGCTCGTGATCCCGCTGCAGCAGGCGGTGATCGTCGGCGTGGTGTTCGCCGCCGTCCTGTTCATCTACCGCGCGAGCGTCGACGTGCGGGTGAGCGAGGTGACGGTCCAGGGCGAGCGGCTCATCATCGGCCCCCCGCCAACCGAGCTGCGCGCCCACGACGTCACGGTCCTCGACATCCAGGGCAACCTCTTCTACGCGGGGGCCCGGACTCTCGGCCGCTTGCTGCCGCCGGCGGCCGGCGTCGAGCGCCCCGTCGTCGTGCTCCGCATCCGCGGGCAACAGGAGCTCGGCAGCACCTTCTTCAAGGTCATCGGCGCCTACGCCCAACGGATCGCCGACAACGGGGGACGCCTCATCCTGGCGGGTGCCGAGCCGGCCGTGCTGGCTCGGCTCGAGCGGACGGGCATGGCCGAGACGATCGGCGCCGAGAACATCTTCCCGGCCGGCAGCGTCCTGGGCGACTCGGTCATCGCGGCCGACACCGCCGGCCGCGCCTGGCTGGACGGCCGGCCCGCCTGAGCGCGCGTTTCGCATGGTTCGCGCCGTGAGCCTGGGCGCGACGCTCGGGCCTACGGAGGTGCAGAATCGTGTGCAGGTGGGTCACGCCAGCGCTGCTAGAACTCGTGGACGTTCACGCCCGAGATTGTAGCCGGGATGCCGGCCGCATCGCATCGGCATGCCAAGGTGGTGCTTCTGTTACCGTGCGAGATGACGACGGGCGGTACTGGCCGGTCGGGCGGTGCGAGCGACATGCGACGGGGAGGGGGTGATCCCCTCCCCGCCCGCAGCAGTGGCGCCGGGGATCGCCCCGGACTGCGGGCGGTGCGACGGGCGCGGCTACCATCGGAAGGAGAGCGCGACCTTCGGCACCACCTTTCCGGTGAACTGCCGCGCTTGCCGTGGATGACCCGCTTCATCCAGTTGAGCACGGTCGCCCGGTTGACCCCAGGATGTCGGCTACTTCGGACGAGCCGATGACGCGGGCGTCTGGCGGCCCAAGCGCTGGATGGCGTGCGCGGCCTCGCCGAGGAGAGCCGCGGCCTCGGCCGTCCCGATCAGGTCGTCGTCCAGGGGAACCACCTACCCAATGGTGTCGAACGCGTCGAATGGCGGGGTTCTCGCACGTCGGACTTCCGGCGGGCCGGCAGATGGACCGGGCCTACCATGCAGATCTGGAGCCCACGGAGTCGCGAATCAGTGGCGCATAACCCCCGCCTCCGCCGCCTGATCCGCGAACCGGCCCGAGCGGGCCCGGGCCGGTTCGCCCGCAAGACGGACGCGAGGGCTGGACCCCTCCGCCCCAGCGCCCACGGTGCCGTCTACGGTGCTGCGGCGACGCAGGCCGCCGCCATGGCGCGTCGCAGACGCAGCCTTCTGGGCACCCCGATCCCCCAGTGCGGCGGAGCAGCCCCGCCGCACACGCCCGGCGGCGGCGCGGCCACGCAGGCGCCGTTAGTGGCGTGGTCGCAGACGCAGCCCTCTGGGCAGCCCATCCCCCAGTGCGGGGAGCACCTGCCGCCGCACACGCCCGGCGGCGGCGGGGCGACGCAGGTGACCGATAACGTGCTGGTCGCAGACGCAGCCCTCTGGGCAGCCGACCCCGCGGTACGGGGAGCAGCCGCCGCGGCACACGCCCGGCGGCGGCGCGGCGACGCAGGCGCCGTTAATGGCGTGGTCGCAGACGCAGCCCTCTGGGCAGCCGACCCCGTGGTACGGGGAGCAGCCGCCGCCGCAGGTGCCCGGCGGCGGCGGGGCGACGCACTGACCGTCAGTGTAGCGGTCGCAGACGCAGCCGTCTGGGCAGCCGACTCCGAAGTCGGGCACCCCCCGCCGCAGGTGCCCGGCGGCGGGGCGGCCACGCAGGTCCCGTGTGCGAAGCCGTCGCAGACGCAGCCCTCTGGGCAGCCGACCCCGTTGGCCGGGGAGCAGCCGCCGAGGCACACGCCCGGCGGCGGCGCGGCCACGCAGGTGCCGGCGTCAAAGCCGTGGTCACCGCGGTCGCAGACGCAGCCCGCTGGGCACCCGATCCCCCGGCGCGGCAAGCAGCCGCCGAGGCACACGCCCGGCGGCGGCGGGGCGACGCAGGCGCCGTCAACGGCGCGGTCGCAGACGCAGCCCGCTGGGCAGCCGACCTCGAAGCCGGGGAGCACCCCCGCCGCAGGTGCCCGGCGGCGGCGCGGCGATGCACTGACCGGTCACCGTAGTGGTCGCAGACGCAGCCCGCTGGGCAGCCGACCCCGTTGGCCGGGGAGCACCCCCCGCCGCAGGTGCCCGGCGGCGGGGCGGCCACGCAGTCGCCGTCAAAGGCGTCGTCGCAGACGCAGCCGTCTGGGCAGCCGACCCCGCGGTGCGGGGAGCAGCTGCCGCCGCACACGCCCGGCGGCGGCGCGGCCACGCAGGTGCCCGCGTCATGGTCGTGGTCACCGCGGTCGCAGACGCAGCCCGCTGGGCAGCCGATCCCCCAGCGCGTAAAGCAGCCGCCGAGGCACACGCCCGGCGGCGGCGCGGCCACGCAGGCGCCGTTAAAGGCGCGGTCGCAGACGCAGCCCGCTGGGCAGCCGACCCCGTTGGCCGGGGAGCAGCTGCCGCCGCACACGCCCGGCGGCGGCGGGGCCACGCACTGACCGTCAATGTAGCGGTCGCAGACGCAGCCCGTCTGGGCACTCGACCTCCCCGTCCAGGGAGCACCCCCCGCCGCAGGTGCCCGGCGGCGGGGCGGCCACGCAGGTGCCGTCACCGGCGGCGTCGCAGACGCAGCCCGCTGGGCAGCCGACCCCGTTGGCCGGGGAGCACCCGCCGCCGCACACGCCCGGCGGCGCGGCGACGCAGGCGCCGTCAATGGCGTGGTCGCAGACGCAGCCCTCTGGGCAGCCGACCCCGTTGGCCGGGGAGCACCCCCCGCCGCACACGCCCGGCGGCGGCGGGGCGACGCACTGACCGTCACTGTAGCGGTCGCAGACGCAGCCCTCTGGGCACCCGAACTCGAAGTCGCACCCCCCGCCGCAGGTGCCCGGCGGCGGGGCGGCCACGCAGGTGCCGTCTTTGGTACTGTCGCAAACGCAGCCAGCCGGGCAGCCGACTTCATCGTCCGGGGAGCAGCCGCCGCCACAGCCGTCCGGCCCGCTGGAAACGCAGGCGCCGTTAAAGGCGTCGTCGCAGACGCAGCCCGCTGGGCAGCCGACGCCGTAGAACAGGGAGCAGGGGCCGCCGCAGGTGCCCGGCGGCGGCGGGGCGACGCAGGTCCCGTCGTGGTCGCAGAGGCAGCCGTCTGGGCAGCCGATGAACTCCCGCAGCCAGCACGTGCCGCCGCAGGTGCCCGGCGGCGGGGCGGCGACGCAGGTCCCGTGTGCGAAGCCGTCGCAGACGCAACTAGCCGGGCAGCCGAGGCCGAGGTGCGGGTTGCAGGGGCCGCCGCACGTGATCGGCGTGGCGGTCGTGGTCGTGGTCGTGGTGGGAGCCGCCGTCGTGGTGGTGGCGGCGGGGTCGACGCACCCGGCGACCGGGTCCAGGACCTGCCTGCCCTGGCAGCGGCATTCGCCCTCGCGGCACTCTGCGCCCGGCGGGCAGACGAGCCCGCAAGCACTGCAGTTGCCGGGGTCGCGCTTCAGGTCGACGCAGCCGGTGGGGCACGCGTCGGTCCCGCTGGGGCACCCGCACTCGCCCTTGTTGTTGGCGGTCTGGCCGGGCGGGCAGGTCGTCTGGGCGCGGCCAGCCCTCGCCCGGAGCAGGCCGACCACCGCGGCGGCAAGCGCCCCCAGGAGGCTGCGGCGCGTCTTTGGCGCCGCGAGCGCTCGCGCGAGGGAATCAAAGCGGTTCGGATCCAACAATGCATCCAGTCTATTGACGTGTGGCGGTGAGCGCACCGTAGCAATAGGCCCAGTCTAAAGGTACGGGGGCAGCTTGGCCAATTAGTCCTAGGATCCTACCCCGTGGACCTGCGGGGCGGTCGGCGGACGGCTCGCCCAGCGGACGGCCCCGACGCGCCCGCCGCGTCTCCGATCGATCGGAGACGCGACCGCTTTGGTGCTTCGGTTATCTTGCGTTCGGAGGATCTGGGGCGGGGTAGCCCCCTTATGTATAGAGACCCCGGTTCCACCAACGCGGGGCAACCGTCACCGGCGGGCCTCGCGCGCGCCGCGGACCGATTTCCGGGCGAAAACCGGCCGACTATTTAGTTGACAAATCAAAATATACCGGTGCTCGCCATGGACGGATTTTTTTAGCTGACGCTACATTTCTCCAGGGGGTTAGTGGCTACCGCTGGCGCATTGCAGCCATTGGTAGCTCCCTCCGCCACTTTTGCAGGCCGGACGTCGTCGAAATCACGCCCCTCGCTATGGGGGGCGCGGCAGCTGGGGGGTCCACCGTCGCCATCGACGCCAACGTAGTTAATGACGTCATCATCGTCTTCGACGTCGTCGTCTTTATCGTCATCTGATGTTGATGATTTTTTCTAGATGGCCATAGTTCTTTTTCCCCTCGGCAGGCGAACCGCCGCCTTATCCCGTGGAGAACCACGTCGGTTCGCCTGCGAAGGGTAGTCCGTAAGAATTGGATGGTTCGCTCAGTAAGGGTGGTCCAATTGGTGAACCACTCGACGCGGGGTTTCGGGGAATGTGTAGCAGGTCGACAGTGGTGCCCCCGTGTGCGGATTCTGCCGCCGGATCGCGACGATAAAACCGGCTTCCTCGAGCTGCCGAAGGGCCTTGCGCGTGCGTGTCTGTCCGCACCCTACACGCGCGGCAAGGGTCGGGATCGCCGGCCACGCCTTGCCGGACTTCGAGTTGCGGAACGCCCTCAGCGCGGCATAGGTCGCCACGGCGTACGGCCCGAGGCCCGCGTCGATCAGGCTGATCGGTACCATGGCGAACGGTGCGATCGCCTTCGAGGGGTTTGTGCGGTCGGTCACGTCGCGCCCCTATGTCCGATCCACTGGAGCATCGGGCTCTGCTTCTGGATTGGCTACCTTAGGGGCGCCACCATCCGCGAGGCTCACCAAATCGGCAACCCGGAACCTGACGGCCCCGCCCAAGCGGATGGGGGTCAGGACTCCTGAGTCCACCAACCGCCTAATTGACGGGGTGCTGAGGCTCAAGATTTTCGCAGCCGTCGTCGCCGTCATCAACAACGGCGCATCAGTCCCGAGGACTCGAGTTGCGGACCGCTTCTCTTTTGAAAACTCCATGCCATTCTCCAGTCTGGGACCTCGACAAGAGCAGTACTTGACAATAAGAAATGACAATACTTCACAAAATGATTGTCAATACCATATATTTTCTAATTTTTGCCAAGTATATTGCTACTTTACTTTGCTTTTCCTGACAATACCGAAGGATGTGCTGGCCGCCCGTTCAGCCCGAGTCGCGATTGCGGATGATGACCAGCACACCTCCTCACGAAGTGGTTGACACCGGCGGGCAGGATCGGTGGCCGGAAGTGGGCTGTCGACACAGGGGCACAATTGACGGAGAAATCGTCCTATTCCTCGCCGCGATCTTGCTCTGACCGTGGAATTGCCGATACGCCCTGGGATTGAGCGTGCAGGTGAGCCGGGATGTCATGGCGAAGCGGGACACGCCTCGCCACGAGATGCTTGACACATGTTTGCACTTGGCCGTGGCAGAGATCAGCGGGGTACAGGGGCCGTACAAATGCTCATCCTCCGTCATCTTGTCTAACGACCCAATTGGGCAATTTGGCGCATGCCCCTCCGCCCTGGACGTGGCACCCTACGAGCGTGGAAGGCCGGCCGGGGCGCAGCGGTGCGCCGAGCGAGCCGCCCCACGATCGGATCGATTGGCCGCGAGACGGTCGGACCGCACGGGGTTCGCGATCGCAGCGAGTATGACGGGAGATTGATCGATGCCACCGACGTTCAACGTGCTCAGCCGGGTCCGGCTTCTGGCTCTGCCGCTGCTGGTGCTCGGGCTGGGCCTCGCCCAGGTGGGCTCCACCCAGGCGGAGGCGGCGGGGGCGGTCGTCTCCCATGCCGACTTCGTGCTCACCTTTCCGCCGGACGTCCTCACCAATCCCTGCACCGGCACGACGGACACCCTGGCGGCGGAACTCCGCGTCCTCACCCAGACGACCGTGAGCCCGAGCGGGCTGGTTACCATCAACGGCATCAATGACTTCCGAGGCCAGGGCGACGTCCTCAGCGTGAGAGAAGTAACGACCTTCCACATCGGCGGCGACGGGCGTGACAGCGCGCCGAGCACGATCAACCAGGTCGCGTGGCTCCAAGTCCGCGAGCCGGGGGCGGCCGACAACGCCTACCAGGCGTTCTCCCTCCACCTCACGATAAACGCCAACGGCGAAGTCACCGCGGCGACGCACGAGCTCGGCCCCGTCGAGTGCCGGGGGTGAGGCCGCGGCCGAGCGCGTGCGACACCGTCTGACGGCGGGCCGCACCGGGCGGGGGCGCGTGCCCCCCTCGTCGTCCCAGGGCGGGCGCGGCGCGAGACGCGCCCGCCGGGCCAGTAGGGTGGATGCCAGGAGCACCCCTTCCCCGCAGAGTCAGAGGCCGCTGCACGCCGAGCCACCGCCGCCACCGGCGTGCGCAACGGCCGGCAGCGATTCGGCCACCGATCCTGCCCGCCGGTGTCAACCACTTCGTGAGGAGGTGTGATGACCAGGGGAGAGCTGCCACGTAGAGCGGGGATCCGTAGTCAGCAATTGGGCGACCGATAGCTCCGGCGCCACCCCAGCGACCACCCCAATGGCGGCCCAGAGTACCCCTGATAACGCCTGAACATTGGCGTCACGATCGGAAAAACGTCGTCACAATAGAGCACGATTGACGACGATTGACGACCTCTGAAACTGGCCGCCGCGTAGTAGAGGACTATGCGGTCATCGTTTGCCCTGTTACGCGACCATGAACGGGATGGCTCAGCTGTCTAGTAGGTCTAGCTGCTTAGGTAACGTGTCCCACGTCGACCTGGAGGCGGTGCCGATCCGGAAGGCGGCAATCCGTTCAAAGGCTCGGATTCGATGGGTTGAGCTGGGCGATCAAGAACGCCGCGATGCGCTCGGTCGCCTCGCGCAGCTCCGGATAGTCCGGCGCGTCCCCGGTCTTGCTGCTTGTCAAGAGCAGCCAGAGGAACCGGTCGGGATCCGGGCGCACCGTCAGATCCACCGCCCCAGGGCGTTCGCTCAGACAGACGGGCGTGCGGTCGCTCGGCAACTCCGCCGGCGCGCAGTCGAGCCCCGCGTCAATGGCGTCGAGGCCCTCCTCCCATTCGGCCAAGGAGACGTCGATGCGCACCTTCAGGGCCGCCTGGACGGTGACGAGCCAGTCGAACCACGGCTCGGCCGCCTGCGGGTTGCCAACCACGTCCCACAAGCAGAGGAGGGTCAGGTTTCCCTGGTCGTCCTCCCCGTCGAACGAGGTGAGGCTGGTCACGCTCGTTCCGCCGGCCACCAACGCCAGCAGGTCGGCTTCCGACAGCAAGGTTTCGCAGGTGCTGGTGTCGATCTGCCGAGGGAGGCAGCCCTGCTCGGGATCGCAGAACTCGTCCTCGGCGCAGGCGGCGACGCACCGGCCGTCCTTGAACGACTCGCACAGGCTGTAGCACCCGCGGCAAGTGCTGCGGTCGCAGATCTCCTCCTCGCGGCAGGTGACGACGCACCGGCCGTCTGCAAACGACTCGCACCGGCTCGTGTCGCACCTGCTGCGGCACCGGCCGCCGTCGCAGATCTCATCCTCCGCGCACCGGATCCCGCACTCACCGCAGTTCTCCCGGTCGGTTTGTCCGCTGACGCATACGTTGCCGCAGCAGATCGCCCCCTCCTCGAAGCAGCAGACGTCGCCGCAGGCAAGCTTGACGTCGGTTCGGCAGTCCCCATCGCAGCACACCTCGCCCCCTCGGCACCGGGAGCGGCACTGGCCGCTCGGGACGTCGCACACCTCGCAGCGGAGCGCATCGCAGCAGCTAGGGTTGTCGACCGGGCCGCAGGGGTCGAGAACGTCGGCGCACGCGCTTTGGTCGTCGCCCCGCGCCGAGCTCGGCGCACCCGGCGGCGCGCCTTCGACGGCCAGCGAACCCGCCGGACGGACGACCGATCGCAGGCCGCCGGCCACCACACCGACGAGCGTCGTGATGACGGTACGACGAGACACCCTGGTCGCGGCGAGGGCTTTGGCGAACGCGTCGAATTTCTGAGCATCCATCGGTCACCTTCCTGTTGCCGGTTCGCCGGCGTGAGGGTCAGGCGGCGGTCCGTGGCGCTGCCGACCACGCGCGGTACGGGATGTGGCGCCGGCGTCGCGGACGATCCGGCATTCCGCTACGGCGCGACGAACTCGGCCATGCCGTCCAGCGCCACGGCCTCGTACTCCTGAAGCGCCCCCTCAATGGGCCGGGACCGGCATCCGAGGTGAGGAAGGTCGTGAGGATCGCCAGGGTGGCGAATGGGGGTCGAGCATGTCCGGGATCATGGGGTTGAAGTCGGGCAGCAGCAGGGTCAGGAAGGGTCGCGGCGTCCGGCATCGCGTCGAGGTAGACAGTGACCAGCCGGCCGAGCGCGCTCTGCTCCGTGCGGATCTGGTCTCCGACGACGGTCCGGCTCTCGATCGGCCGCTCCTCGAGTGGTCCGGAGCCGATCGGACCGCGGTAGGTCAGTTGTGGTTCCCCGGCAAAGCCGGTCGTGTCGTAGGTGATCGCACCTCACCACCGGCGAGCACGAAGTGGTTCGCTTCCCCACCCTTCTCACCGCTCGCCCTGGCGTCGCCTGAGCCTGGGCGTGGCCGCCACCGCAGAAGCCAACAGTGAGGCCGCTGCTACGCCACCACCGACCAGGCGGACGAGCGCCGTGCGCCGCGAGATGCCGGTCGTGAAGGTGCGTGAATGGATGCTGAATTGGTCGTGTCCACGGCAATTCCTTTCTGCCTGCGCGGGGCCCTACGAAAGTGGGTCCTCGGCCACTCCGACCGACACGATCAGGACCATGCTAGAGACGGGTACCACATTGCGGATCGCGATTCCGCCGGGGGCCAGCACGAGCAACTGGTCGTCCGGCCCGAGCGCGACCGGCGTGCCCGAGGTGAGCGCCACCGGATCGGCATCGGCGGGGCGATACAGCGCGTCGGTGCGGGCTCGGACCTCGACCGTCCCGGCCTCGCCGGCGAGCAGGCGCGCGGCCGGATCCCCACGTTCGAAGGGCGGGGACAGCGACAGGTCTGCTTCCGCGGCTCGTAGGTCCGGCGCTCAAGCGCAACCAAGATCGGCTCGGCGTCGAGCACGCCCCTCGGGTTCAGCGGCGGCCCTACCCGAGCGGCGGCCTCGACCGCCAGGGGAAAGATCTCCGCCGTGCCGGCCAGCGCGTCGGCGATGCCGGCACCGTCCGTGACGGAGGGCGAGACGAGCAGCGAGACGACGAGCGCGGCGGCCGGCTCGGCCCTCGCTTCGGAGACGGTGGCCGGGGCGGCCCCGACGTCCGAGACGAGGAAGGACTCGCCGGCCTCGTACGTGACGGGCGGCCCCGCCGGGACGACGTCAGAGGACCGGGGTCCCCGCGCCTCCCGGGGGCGGGATGAGGTACTCCTGGACGGTCAGGGAGCCCGCCTCGACGAAGACCAGGTGAGTCCCCTAGCGGCCGTCACCGCCGCCCCTGGCGGGAAGATGAGGCCCGTGAGCGCGAGGGTGTCGACCGTAAGCGGGAGATCGAACGGCCCGAGCGTCGCCTCGATCAGCCGGTCGATCGTCACTCCCTCGATCGGGGCATCCAGGTCAGCGTTGGGCGTGGCTTGTCGGGCGGTCGCCAAGGTTGCCTGTGGCGCCAGCAGCCCGAGGGCGAGCAGCAGGGCAATTCGAAGTGTCTCATGGACATCCTTTACGCGAACGCGATCTACGTCATGTCGATCGTGCCGCGCGATCAGCGTCTCCGACGGTTCCTCCCTTCCGTCAGCACGGTCGGTCTGGCGCCGGGTACGGCACTATCCCGCTGATCGGCCAGATCGTGTCATCAGGGCCGCGCTCGGGCCGCGCGCCACGTTGCGGGTGGCGATCGTGCCGGGTACGCCAACGAAAGCTGGTCGCCCGGCAGCAGTGAGACCCGCGCTTTCGGGGAGAAGTTCCTGCGGGGCGGCGCCGGCGGGCCGGTACTGCGCTGCATGATCGGCCTGGACGTTGAGAGCGCCCGACTCGACGGCGAGCAGCCGCGTGGTGGGGCCCAGGACCAAACGGTGGTCAAGGTCGAAGTCGAAGCTTGCTCCGCGGTCATAGCGCACGCGCACGAGAGAGACGTGAGGACTGGCCCCAGGCAACGAATCCACCCGGACCGGCGCCTCGGCGATCAGCGGCTCGACGGACATCCAATCCGTCAGCAACTCGCCCAGACCATAGCCGCCCGAGGCCACGATCGAGACCACGAGCGCGACGGCTGGCTCCGCTCCCTCGTTGGTGATGGTCGGCGGTGCCGGGCCGTCGGCGCCGACGAGGAATTCGATCGCCCGTCTCATGCGTGACGGGCGGGCCGGCCGCGACGAACGGCCAGAAAGGTATGGGCGTACCAGGACCAGCGGAGGGATGTGGACCCACTCCTGGACGGTGAGGGCGCCGGCCTCGACGACGAATAGGTGGGGCCCATTCAATGCCTCTGCCGCTGCCTCCGGCGAGAGGGTGACGCGCGTCAGCGCGACGGTGTCGGCCGAGCACGGCAAGTCCATTTGTTCGAGGGACGACTCGATTAGGTGGTCGGTCGTCACTCCTTGAGACGTGGCCTCCTGCGTCGGGCCGGGCTGGCCTGCCGCTCGGTCGCCTCGGCGGGCGCCGGCAACAGCAGGCCGAAGGGCGAACAGCAGCCCCCAGGAGGGAATTGCGGGTTCTCATAGGCAATGTCATGCCCACTCCTATGCGGATCGTGTGATTCAGTCGCGGGCAACAACTCGAAGAGCTGGCTGCCACACGCGAGCGTACGGTGAGCGACCGAGCGCGCTCATGCCCCGATTGCGAGATGCGCGCGCGGTCAAAGTACGAGCGCCACCTTCGCCAAATGGATTCTTCCGGATCGGCGGACACGGGCCCCTAGTCGACTCCGAATCGGCCGGGGTCGCCGGCGCCTCTCACCAGCGGGCAGGAGGGCAAGCACGACGGCGAGTATTCGCGCCGCCTGGACGGCGGGTCTTGAGCGAATGCTTGGCCATGATGGTCCCTCTGCGGTAGACGTAAAGGCGTAAGCGTCGGGGGCGCAGACCGGAGGCACGCTCGAACGTCGACCACTTCCTCGCCCGAATGAGCTTGAACCCTGGCAGATCGAACATCACTCGTGCGACAGACCTGCGGCTTCGTCCGGCCGATCGAGCCGGATCAGCTGGCGGGTCCCCTAACGGTTGCGGCTGTTCAGGACATGGACGAACTCGGCCGTGCCCTCCAGCGCCACGACCTGGTACGCCTGCAGCGCCCCATCGATCAGACTGGTGCCGCCGATCGTGGTGAAGTGGGTTGTCAGAATCGCCAAGGTCGCGAAAGGCGTCGGGGTGCCGTCGGCGTTCAGGTTGATCTCCGGCAGCAGCAGGGTTAGGAAGAAGGTGGCTGCGTCGGGCATGTAGTGAAGGTCGGCGGTGACGCAGCCGGCCGAGCGCGCTCTGCGGCGTGCCGATCTCGGACCCGACCGTCGTAACGCTCTCGATCGGCTGCTCCTCGACGGGGCCCGGACCGAGGGGGCCTCGGTAGGTGAGCGTCGGTTCCCCGGTATCGCTGGTCGTAGCGTCAGGTGATCTCCGTCTTCTCCCCGGTGAGCACGAAGTGATTCGCTTCTCCTACGTCTGGGCCGGGTCCGGACTCGGCCGGCGGCGAGCAGCGTTGCCGCGCCGCCGCCGGCAGCGAGGCTGCCCGCACCGCTCGCCGCGACATGGCGACGCCGAAGATGGTCGATGGCACGTTCGAGCGAATGGTGGTCATGGCGGTTTCTTTCTCCCCGACGTGGGCGGCGGTTATCGACGAAGTACGGTGCGGCGCCAGAAAGGGGCGCCAAAATCGTGCGGGTTCACTCCTGCCCAGCCCTGAGCGACCACTAGTCCGGGCCGGCGGCCACGATCAGGATCGCGCTTCGGGTCGCGCGCGACGTTTTGGGTGGTAGCCCGGCCAGGGGACGGCACGAGCAACTGATCCCCCGGGGCGATCGACATCGGAGTCTCCGGGGGAAGCGACTCCGGGGGACCGCCGGCGGGCGTGAGCAGCGCGGCCTCGGAAACCTGGACGTCCAGCCCACCCGACTCGACGACAAGCAAGACCGTGGCAGGTTCCAATACCTCGCCGAGGTCGACGCTCACCTCGGGTTCGTAGGTGACGCGAACGAGCGCGAGGCCGATCCCACCGCGGACCGACTCGCCCGCCGCGGGGAACGGCGGACCCAGGCTGGCGGTGTCGGCAACGGCAAGGACCTCCACGCTCTCCCAGCCAGTCAGGGCGGCCTCGAGGCCGGCGCCGCCCGTCGCCGCGAGCGAGAGCACGAGCGCGACGGCCGGCTCCGTCCCCTCGTTGGTGATCGTAGGCGGGGCCGCCTCATCGAGGGTGTCGTCGTAATCGACGTAGGTCAGGCCGCCCGCGGTTGCGGGTGCCGAGCCTCCGGGCAGCTCGACGCCGGGCGCAATGAACTTCCTGACGGTCAAGGCACCGCCCTCGACGAGGAAGTAGTGCGCCCCGTTCTCCGCCGCCGCCGTCGCCCCCGGCGGGAGGGTGACGCGCGCCAGGGCCAGGGTGTCGACGGTGGGCGGCAGATCGTTCGATCCGATGCTACTGGTGGTGATGAGCAGGTCGGGCACGATCCCCGCGGGCAGGGTGCCGACCAACTGGGCGGTGCCCTCCAGCTCCACGACCTCGTACTCCTCCCACGCTCCCTCGACCGGGGGGCCGGCGATCGTGCCGACCACCCAGGTGAGGATCGCCAGGGTGAACAATGGAACCGGGTCGGTGGCGGTGCTCCCGATCGTCCTGGGGTTGAACCACGGCAGCAGCAGGGTCAGCGAGAGGTCGCCCCGGTCGGGGAACGCTCCGAGCGGGGCGGTGATCAGTCGGCCGAACTCCTGCGCTTCAGTGGTCAGCACGTCTTCACCGAGGGTGTGGCTACCGTACGGGCCGTCGTAGGTCAGCCGTGGTCCGCCGGCGGCGGTGGCCTCGTAGCTGATCCGCGTCTCCGCGCCGGTGAGGATGTACCGGTCCGGCTGCTCCGACCGCAGCCCGGGTGTCTCCTGGGCCCGAGCGGTGCCCCGCCTGGAAGCGGCCAGCAGGGTGGCCACGAACCCGGCATCGGCGAGGCGGCCGAACGCCGCGTGCCGCGACGGAGCGGCGGTCAAGGTGGTCGCCGAATCTCTGGAATTGACGGCGTCCATGGCGGCCCCATTCCCCTCCCCGACGGCGGGTGGCAACAACGAACGGTGCGGCAGCGGTCGAGTCGTCGTTCTCATGCGCGCTTACCCCTCCCTCACGCTTGAACGGTGTACATCGCGAAGTGTCCGACCGTCAGGATCAGGACCTCGCTCGGGCCGCGCCCGACGTTGCGGGTCAACATCCGGCCGGGGGCGAGGACGAGCACCTGCTCGCCTGGAACCTGCGAGATCCGCGACGATGCGGAAGTCTGCGTTGGGGGCTCGCCGGGACGCTGGTGCAGCGCCGGGTCGCCGACGAGGTAGTTCAGCGCGCCCGACTCGACGGCGAGCAGGCGGGCGCCGGGCTCGGCGACGACCTCGCCGAGGTCGATCATGGCCTCGTCGACCAGATCACCCTCCGGACCGCGACCCGCGCCGTCTTCGTAGTGGACGCGATCGAGTGCGACTGAGAGGTGTTCGGAGGGCACGTTAATCGCCCCAGTCAGCAGCCAGTCCAGGCCATCATCCTCGACGGCGAGCGGCTCGACGGCTGACCAGCCGGTCAGCAACACATCCAGACCATAGCCGCCCGAACCAACGACAGAGACGACGAGCGCGACGGCCGGCTCCGTCCCTGCATTGGTGACCTCGGGCGGCACCGGCCCGGTGCCCGTGAGCCGGAACTGCTCGCCCGCCTGATACGTGACAGGTGAACCGACCGGACCGAACGGGATGAGCGGTATATATTCCTCGGTCGGCGGGAAGTAGGCGTACTCCTGAACGGTCAGGGCACCGGCCTCGACGACGAACAGGTGGGCCCCGTTCGTTGCCGCCGCTTGTGCCCCTGGCGAGAGCGTGACACGCGTCAGCGCGAGGGTGTCGGCCGGCCCCCCCATATCGGTCAAACTCATGGTCGTCTCGATCAGGCGGTCGATCGTCACTCCCTCGGGCGGGGCATCCCGGTCAGAGCCGGGTGTGGCTTGCCGATCACTTGCCGCGACGAGTGTCGCCGGCAGCAGCAGGCCGAGGGCGAGCAGCAGCACGGCCAGGGAACGCGGTCGGCCGCGCGCGAACCGGCAACGAGATCGGTCGTCGGTGCGGACGACGCCGCCGCAAGCCTGGCAATGCCCGGGATCTCGACGGTGGTCATCTTGGCGCGTAGTCATCGTGGGTCCTTTCGATGCTGACGACCTCGCCCGTCCGATCGTGTGATTCGGTTGCCGGCGAAGCCTTGATGGTGACCCGGTGGAGTAGGAATGAGGGTGCTGCTGGTATGCCAGCCTGAGGGGGCCGGCCCGCGGGCCGGCCCCCTCAGGTCTATGGGGCGCGATCCTTCACCTCATCGTCGGCCGGGACCGTGTCGCCGGGCGATCTTGGTCGCGGGGACGGGGTCGGCGCGGGTTCGGCCGGGTCGGTATAGACCGGCCCCTGGTCTCCGCTCGACTGGCCAGGCAGAACGGGACCCCTCGGACTCGTGCTGTTCTTGCGGACGCACTTGACGCCAGCCGGCATCTCCTCGCATGTGCAGCCGAACTCCTCGTAGCAGTACTGCGTGCAGTTCCCGTTCCTATCGCACTCGGTCCGGAAGCCGCCGATCCAGCAGCCGTAACTGCCGTCCCCGCTCTCGTGCCAATGCGACCCCGGGGCCTTCAGGCAAGACTCCTTGAGGTCCTTCTTGCTGATCTTCCCGGCCGCCTCGACGAGGTCGGGCGTAGCGGCTGTGGCCGTCAAGAGGCCGAACGCGACGAAGACCGCCAGGCAGACCAGGTGGAGGGAGTGCCGCCAGGCGAACGGCGCCCGAGCCGACTCTTCCGCGAGACCGAGGGTGGAACGTGGCATCGAAGGACTGAGCATCCTGAAACCCATGGTGATCCTCCTACCGGGCAACGCGGACCCGATTACCGATGCGACCGCGAAGTGAGGTCGCATTCACCTGCGCTCCCAACGATTCGGGAGCGGTGCCGGGTCAACCGAGCACGGTCTCAACATGCCCCGCGTCGCGGGCGCACGCTTCCGTAGCGATTACTGAATCGCGCTGGACGGACGTGACTGAAGGGGTCGGTGAAACCACCGAACGGGCGGACGGTGACATGTGGCCGACGGAAATAGCAGTCGGGGAAACCGGCTTCAGACCAGGCCCTCGCGTGAGGCGAGGGCGGCGGCGTGGCGGCGATTGGACACGCCGAGCTTGTTGAGGATGCCGGCGACGTGGGTCATCACCGTGCGGGGCGAGACGAAGAGCCGCTCGGCGATCTCCTTGTCGGTCAGGTGCTGCGCGATCAGGCGCAAGACGTCCAACTCGCGAGGCGAGAGACCGTACGGTGTCGGGACGGCACCCGGTCCGGACGGGCTCGTCAGCACCAACCGGCTCGATCGCCACCGAACCGGCCTCGGCGATCGCCTGGTCGAGCGACAGCGCCGCTCCCGCCGCCCAGGCAGCGGCGAATCGATCTTCGCCCAGTGCACTCCGCACCCCGGCGATGGCCGCTTCGTACTCGGCGATCTCGTCGGCGCGCAGGCCGAGCGCCCGCCAGTCACGCATCGCCTCGGCGGCCCCGAGCAGCCGCGCCGCCACCTCGGCCTGCCCACACGCCTGGGCAACGATCACCAACTCCATCAGCCCGATCGTGGGCCGTTGCGCGTCGCCGAGCTCGCGCCGGATGGCCAGGTTTTGGCGATAGTGGGTGGCCGCCCCTGGATAGTCCCCTTGGGCGCGGGCGACCTCACCGAGGTGGAGGTGGGCAAGGGCCACCCGTCGATGGGACTTCAGATCGTGCCAGATCGCCTGCGCTTCCTCGAGCAGCGACAGCGCCCGGGGATAGTCTCCTCGCTGGCAGGCCAGCACCCCCAGGTTGTTTAGGCACAATGCCATCCGATCCCGGTCACCCAGCTCACGAAAGATGGTTGCGGCCTCGTCCATCCGGTCCATCGCTCGGTCCAGATCGCCGTGCCGCTCGGCAATGTTGCCAAGATTGTTCAGAATGACGGCCATGCCGTTCTTGTCGTCGGCTCCACGGGCGATTGCCAACGCCTCTTCCAGGAGCCGGGTCGCCCGTTCAGCGTGACCTTCGGTTTGCGCGACGGTGCCGAGCCCGATCAGGTCGCGAGCCTCTTCACGTCGGTCGCCGAGCTCCCGGGCGAGGACGAGTCCCTCCTCGAAGCAGGTGTTCGCCCAACCATGATCGCTCTGCTGCACGCCGAGCGTGCCGGCCCACCGCAACGCTCGGGCACGAGCCGCCCGGCTCGCCTGATCGCTGGTCGCGAGCGCCCGTTCCAGCCAGCCCCGCCCCTCGTCAACGTATCCCCGGACGATCCAGGTTTCGGCGAGGAACCCGACCAATCGCAACGCCGTCTCGGCCTCCTCCCGCTCCAGCGCCCAGGCGAGCGCGGCCCGGAAGTTGTCGATCTCGACCTCCAGCCGGTCGAGCCAGATTCCCTTGTCGGGACCGGTCATCGCCGCGTCGGCTCGCTCGGCGAGCGCCAGGAAGTGGGCGGCGTGCCGGCGTCGCATCGCCTCGCCCTCGCCGCTCGCCGCCAGTTGCTCCAGCGCGAACTCTCGGATCGCCTCCAGCATCAGCAGCCGGGGGGCGCCACCGGATTGTTCCCCCCGCTGCAGCAAGTGGTGGTCAATGAGGGCGCTCAACCCATCCAATACAGGGGGCGCAGGAACCGACGACTCGTCCTGTGCCCCTAACGCCCCCTCTCCCTCTGAGCCTCCTACGTATTCGGCCGCCTCCGCCGTGCAGCCGCCGGCAAAGACTGCCAAGCGGCGAAAGAGGACCTGCTCGTTGGCGGAGAGCAGATCGTGGCTCCAGGCGATCGTATCGCGCATCGCCCGCTGATGGGCGGGGAGGTCGCGCGGCCCACCGGTCAGCAATTGGAGCCGCGCGCTGAGGCGGCCCAGCAGCGCGGGCAGCGACAGAATCTTGACCCGAATGGCCGCCAGTTCGATAGCGAGGGGCAGACCGTCCAGGCGGCGGCAAATCTCGACGACGTCCGCCGAGTTCTCGGCGGTCAGGCCGAACTCCGGCCGAAAGGCGCGCACCCGCTCGACGAAGAGCTGGACCGCTTCTGAGTCGAGGGCCGAGGGCCGGGGGTCGAGGGAGGACTCGTCGTTTCCTCGACCCGCAACCCGCGATCCTCGTCTCGGCAAGGAGAGCGGCGGCACCACGAACTCGTGCTCGCCGGTGAGACGCGGCGTCACCCGGCTGGTGACCATGACCTTCAGCGCCGGGCACGCGGCGAGGAGGGTGACAACGAGCGGCGCAGCCGCAAGAACCTGTTCCAGGTTGTCGAGCAGGAGGAGAGCGGTGTCGTGACGCAAGTGGGCCTTCAGACCCTCCGCGAGGGATCGCTCGCTCGTCTCGCGAACGCCGAGCACCTGGGCGATGGCAGAGGGGACGAGCGACGGATCGGTGATTGCCGCCAGCGGCACGAGCCAGACGCCATCCGGGAAGGCGTCGCGCACCCCCGCAGCCGCGGCCACCGCCAGGCGGGTCTTGCCGACGCCGCCGGGGCCGGTTAGGGTCAGCAACCGCACGTCGGGACGACGGAGAAATCCCTGAACGGCGCCGATCTCGCGCGTCCGGCCGACCAGTGAGGTCAGCGGCGCCGGTAGATCGGTGGCAAGGGGATACTCGGGCCGAGGCAGCGGCATTAGTTGGGTCGGAAGGCCGGATCGCCCGGCAGACGAGTGCGTGGACATGGTGCGGACCTGGCGACGAGTGATACCGGTCGTGCGGGCGCACGAAGCGGGCTGTGGCGAGTTCAGCGGCAAGCCAGGTAGGTGTGCCTCTACCCTACATCAACGCCCAGGTTCGTCAAGCTGTTCCCAAACGAGACGGGGAGAGTGGGTTCGTCTCCCTGTCTTCCTGTCTGCCCGTCTCATGCGGACTTCGGGTGCGTCGTGGTGAGAGGCCGGCCGGGTGCAGGAGGCGTCCCGTGCCCCGCCGCGCCACCGTTGCCCCCGTCAGCCCGTCCCCGCGCTCCGGGATGCGGCGCTCCGCGCGGACCGGCGCCGGGCCCTGCGGGCCGCGCGCCGCGACGTCACAGCCCTACGCTCGTCCCCTGGTCGGCCACGGAGCGCCGGCCTCGCCGAACGAGCCCGTGAGCACCCGCAAATCGTATTAGCGGGCATCCTTTGCCCTGATGAGTGTAGCCTCGGCGCCGAAAGCATCGACGCGGTCGGACATGACCGCCCACATGGGCCAGGGAGCATCGATGCGCCGGGCAGCACGCCTGACCGTCCACAACCGATGCGCCATCGAGAAGGTTGACCCGGCCTATCGCCCGGTGATCGAGGAGGTGGTCGCGGTCTACATCGGCATCTGGTCCAACCGCCTCATCGCCGTCCATCTGCTGGGATCGGTCGCGCGCGGAGAGGCCGTGCCGGTACAGTCGGACATCGACGTCGTGGGGTTAATGCTGGAGATCCTGCCGCAGCCGATCTGGAGGAGTTGGAAGAGCGCTCCGCAGCCTTCGCGCGGATCCACTCGATCGTGTCCCGCGTCGACCTGGATGCGACTCCGGTGGCGAATCTGCCCGCCTTTCGACGGTTCGTGCTGTCGAGCGACTCGGTCTGCGTCCACGGTGAGGACCGCTACACGACGCCGGTCCAGACCATCGACCGAGCCGCCCTCACCCACCTGGTCACGCCGGACGCGGCGTCGATGATCGAGGCGTACCGTCTCGGCATCGCGGCTATCGAGAAGTGGGATGAGGAGGAGGCGCGGTTTTGGAGCCGGATCGTCGGCAAGGATCTCCTCAAGTGCCTCCGGGCCGTCAGCCTGCGTCGCGGCGGCGACTACGAGCAAAGCATCGTGGGGATCCACCGGCAAATTGCCTCGTACGCGCCCGAGTCGGCGGACCTGGCTGATCTGCTCATAGCGCTCTACCGCGAGCCAACGACCGATCTCGGCCGTCTCCGCCTTGCCCTGGATATGGCCGAGGCGACGCTTTCGACTAGATCGGGATGGAGGGCTGATCAGACATCGCCGGCCAGCGCCGACCGCACGAGCTGGGCGATCTCCGCGCCATCGACGAAGCGGGCCGCGCTCCGCTACGAACCGGCTCGATCCGATCCGCTCGCCGGGATAGGAGGGGGAGCGTGCAGTGCTGGTTCGAACGGGCCGTCGACACATCGTGTGCAGGTAGACCTTCTCAGCGCCCAGTAGCCCCGCTTGAGGCAGCTCTTGGCCACCCGGACGTGGAGCCGAACACCGGCCTGCCTCGATCCTCGTTCGAGCTCGGAGAGCTCCGCGAGGTGCGGCTGGTAGATCACGATAGTGCGACTCCAGCACGAGGATAGGCCTCCAGGTTGACGAGGAAGAGGTCGTCTTCGTAGAGGATGAAGGCGTTGCCGTAAGGCTCACCGGTCGCCAGGCTGTGGCAGGTGTCGCAGATGCCCTGCTCCCTCAGTTCCTGGACCCTCCGCCGCAGCAGCGCCCGCTCTTGTTGCCAGTCGGCTAAGGGACCATCCGTTGCCGGCGGCATCACGATCCTCCTCACTAGCGGTGCACGGCGGTCGCCATCATCCAGTGGTAGCGCTGAGAGGCTTCTTCATGCCGATCAGCGGTTCACCGTCCGATCCGCGATAGGTCAGAAACGCACGGAAGCCGAAATGCTCGTACAGGAGGCGCGCGACCACGTTTTCGGGCTCTACTCCGAGCGTCAACTCTCCAACACCTCGATCTATTGCCAAGCGTTCGGCCTCGGCGAGCAGCCGTCGTCCGATCCCCAAGCGTCGGTGGTCAGGATGCGTGCGGAGGTGGTGGATCACTGCCGATCCAGGTGGGAGCAGCGTGGGTTCCTCTGTGTCGTCTTCCCAGACTACCTGGACAGTCCCAACGAGGACGTCATCAAGCCTGGCCAGCAGGATTGTGCGCCGGCCTGCTCGGCTTGCCTCGAATGCTGGTTCGAGATGCCGTTCGACCATCTGCCGCATCTCATCGGCTGTCTTTGACGGGTAGAGACCGGCGATCGCCGCCGCGTCTGCCAGGGAATCCGGTTCCTTGATTGAGAGGAATTGTGCGAGTGGCGCGCTCATACGTGCGGCTTCTATCCTCGCCCGAATGCCATACCTGCCCGTAAGACGCAGATGATCATCTAGGCAGGAATCTGGGCGTTGTCCTCGCCGCCGGCGTCCCGGTCCTGGGCCATCAACCAGCGGCGCACGGCCATGCCGATCCGGGCGAATTCGTGTGC
The DNA here is from genome assembly GCA_963849635.1 of uncultured Chloroflexia bacterium. Lineage (GTDB taxonomy): Bacteria > Chloroflexota > Chloroflexia > Thermomicrobiales > UBA6265 > CAVRUD01. Next base: position 54,295 of record CAWKIA010000027.1, read on the forward strand.
GACCGGGCCTGTCGGCTCCGCCAGGACCAGGGGACGGCCCCGGTCCGCCGCCTCCGAGAGGCGCAGGTCGAAGGGGATCCGGCCAAGGACATCGACTCCGGCGTCGGCCAGGCGGGTGGAGCGCGGGAAGAGGTCGACCGTTTCCCGGCAGTGGGGGCACTCCAGGGCGGCCATGTTCTGCACCATCCCGATCACGGGAATGCCGTGCCGGTCCAAGAGGGCCAGGGTCCGGCCCGCGTCCATCTGAGCCAGGTCCTGGGGTGTCGTCACGAAGACCGCCCCGGAGAGCGGCAACTCGGCGGAGATGGCCTGGAGCTCGATCCCTGTCCCGGGCGGCGCATCGACCACGATCACGTCTGCCTCCCAGGCCACGTCGAAGAGCATCTGGCGCAGTAGCGCCGAGACGACCAGGCGGCTGGTCATGAGCGGGGGCGCTTCTTCGGCGATCTCGAGGGCGATGCTCATCACCTCGATCCCGTAGCGCCGGGTGGGCTGTCGCCAGGTCGACCGCGGCGCGACGGCCCTGCGCCACAGGTCCCAGCCCGTTCCGGCTCGCTTGAACCGCAAAGAGAGTTCGTCAGCGGCCCAGGCGGGGTCTTTGGCGGCCGTGGATAGGGGAGCAGGTACGCCCGAATTGGCTTCCCGGGGGCGCATGCCGACCATGTGGGGGATGTCCGGAGCGTTCAGGTCGGCGTCGATCAGGCCGACAGAGCGGCCCATCGCCGCGAGAGTCAGGGCCAGGTTGACCGCGGTGGTCGATTTGCCGACTCCGCCTTTGCCGCCCAGCACCGCGATGACGTGGCGACCCGTGCCAAAACCGCGCCCGCCACGGTGCACCCCCGCCGGGGTGCGCACCTCCACCTCGGCGGCGGAAAACGTCGCCGCCAGGTGGGCTTGGGCTTGGGCAAGCGGCACCCGGTGGTCGCTGAAGACGACCGAAACCCAGGGTTCCTCGATAACGATGTGTTCAACGGCCGAGGACGAAGGGCGGGGATCGGGCAATGTGGCGAAGAATTCGTCGATGCTGGCCCGGACAGCCGCGTCGTCCATCTTGTCGCCCTTTCCCCCGATCGATCATCTGGTGGCTGCCCGGCTGCAGCCAACGTCGTGTCCAGTCGGTCACCTTGACCCTATCACGCGCGCAGGTGCCAGGCAACGGGTGAATAGACCATTGAGGAGCAGGGTTGATCGGCCACGCTCACGCGAGTTCCCCGGCGAGGAGGTCCATGAGCAGGCCGTCGTGCCAGGTGCCGTCGGGGCCACGCTCGTAGCGGCGCATGATTCCAACGGGGCGGAACCCGACGCTCCGGTAGGAGCGGATGGCGCGTTCGTTGCTTGCCGCCGGGTCGATCGTCAGGCGGTGGTGGCCGCGAAGGTCGAACAGGTAGCGGGCAACCGTCCGGATGGCGTCGGCGCCCAGACCGCGCCCGTGGTAGGCCGGATCGAGGAAGATGTCGATCCCGGCGTGCCGGTAATCCGGCTCGTTCTCCTCGACGTACTGGATCAGCCCGGCCACAGCGCCGTCGACCTCGATCACGAAGACGACCGTCTCATCATCTGGGTCGATCACGTCGTTGCGCACCCGATCGAGATCGTGCGTGCCCCACCAGGCCGCGACTTCGGGCTGGGCCAGGATCTCGGCCAGCCGCTCCGCGTCAGCCATCTCCGCTCGCCGGAGGGTGACAAACTCTCCGGTGAGCGTCACCAGGCTATCCGTGCCCATCCAAGATCTCCCTGTCCTATGGTACGTCCGGGATCCACTCGCCGGGGACCCCGGTTGGTTCAGGATACGCATCGATCAGATCCAACGGTTCGGTATCACGGCTCGAAGTCCGGGTGCTACCCGTGGGGCCGGCGGATGACAGAACCGATCCGATCTTCCATACCGCACCGTGAATTCCGACGTAATTAGTAGGATATTGATCCCGAGCTCCGGCGACGTGCGAATTTTCCCAACATCCCAGGTCGGCAAGTGCCTCCGCGGGAAAATCCCGGCAGGGTCCCTGGCTTCGCCGATCCGGCCCGGGCGCGCGGCGCCATAACCTTCGCGACGATCTGTTGCTACAGTGTCGCGCGATGGGGCACGTCGCGTTCACGTAGAAAGGGGCACCGAACCATGACGCTCAATGCCGGACTGGTTATCCCGCGCGGCAGTGCGGCCGCGCTCGTCGAGCGGGTCACGGAGGCCGAACAGCGCGGCATTCGGCAGGTGTGGACGACGGTGGGCGGGCCGACCGCCGACCCGGTGACCGCCTTCGCCGCGGCAGGAGCCGCGACCGAGCGGATCGGGCTGGGCACGGCGGTCGCGCCGACCTACCCCCGCCACCCAATCACCCTGGCCGCCCAGGCGATTGCGCTCAACGACCTCGCTCCGGGCAGAATCCGCCTGGGCGTCGGGACAAGCCACAAGCCAACGATCGAAGGGTCTTACGGGATTCCGATGGGCACGCCGCTGGCCCATCTGCGTGAGTACGTGACGATCCTGCGTACCTTGCTCTGGGAGGGCTCCGTCGAGTTCGCCGGGGACTACTTCACGGTCAAGACGGCTCTGCCCGCGAACGTCTCCCCACCCAGGATTCCGGTGCCGATCTCGGCGCTGCGTCCGAACGCCTTCCGCCTGGCCGGCGAGATCGCCGACGGCGCGATCTCCTGGGTGACCCCGATCGCCTACCTGGTCGAGACGGCCTTGCCGGCGATGCGGGCCGGCGCGGAGACGGCGGGGCGCGAGCGTCCACCCCTGATCGCGCACGTGCCGGTCGCGATATCGACCGACCGGGCGGCCGCGCGGGACGCCTTCCGAGCCCAGTTCCCGGTCTACCCCAAGCTACCGTTCTACGCGGCGATGTTCGCGGTGGCGGGCTACCCCGTCACCGCTAACGCGGAAATGTCCGACGATCTCGTCGACGTCCTGACCGTCTCCGGCGGCCCGGAGGAGGTCCGTACCCGCCTCGAAGCAATCCAGGAACGCGGCATCGACGAGGTCATGATCTCCCACGTTGCCGTAACCGACGAGGCGGAGGAGCTGGCGACACTGTCGGAGGTGCTGGCGGGCTAGCTTAGATTCCGTGCAAGGGAGCACGGCCCAGGATATCCGACGCTTCAACGATGGCCTGCTCGATCGGAATATTTCGCCCGGCAGCCCAGGCGGCGGAGAAGTCCTCCACACCCAACTCCACCTGGACTGATTCGACGTGGCGGCGGAGGTGGTGGGGCGGAGGGACGAGGATTGGCGCCCCGACAGCGTCGGTGAGCGCCGCCGTCGCGCCGTACAGGCGGGCGGCGACAGGGTGGAGCCCTCGGCGAGCCGCAAGGTGCGGTACCACGGCCATCCACTCGGCCAGGACCTCCGGGTTCCCGCTCTCCGCGGACGCCAGCCACCCGCCGAGCACCAGACCTTCCGCCAGCAACTCCGCCGCACCCGACGTATTGCCCTGCTCACAATAGACGTGCGCCAGCGCGTTGAGGGCGACCACGGTTCCCTGGGCCAGCCCAACGGGCGCGTCTGCCGCTCCACAACCGCCGACAGGAGTGTCGTCGCGGCAACGAAGTCCGCCCGCCCGTAGGCGACGACGCCGAGCAGGTACCGGGCGATGTCTGCGCGGGTGTGGTCTTCCAGAACGCTCGTAGACCGCGAGGGCTGACCCGATGAGCGCCTCCGCCCGGTCGTAGTCCCCGGCGTTGGTCGCCAACAGTCCGAGTTCGTGCTGCGCGCGTGCGACCTGCAACGGTCCGTCGCTCTGCTGGACAATCGCCAGCCGCTCCTCCAGCACGTCCCGGGCCCGCGCGTAGTGTCCCAGGCGCTCCAGGTGGCGGCCGAGTCCGCTCAGGCTAGAGGCCCTGACCTGCGGCGGTAGGTCCGTCCCCTGGGCCAAGCCGCGCTCGAACCACCCGATCGCCTCGGTCCGCAGGCCGTGTGTCTCCCAGAACCCCTGTAAAGCCCAGGCGAGGCGGAGCTGTCCCTCCCCATCGCCAACCTGCTCCAGCCATCCTAGGGCCGCTCGGAGGTTGCCGAACTCGGCGTCCAGGCGTCCCAGCGCCTCGCGATCCTCTGCCCAGACCCGCTCCACGAACCCATCGGCGAGGTCCTGGCACCATTGCGCGTGTCGGCGGCGCACAACGTCCGCTTCCTCGCTTGCGTCCAGTTGCTCCAGCGCGTACTCCCGAACGGTCTCCAGCATGGAGAATCGGGGCTCCGGGCTCACCCCGGCTTCTGACCGGAGCAGGCTCGCGTCCACCAGGGCGGCGAGGCCGTCGAGGACCGCGATCCCCTGCCCGGCCGCGACCGCCTCGGCGGCATCCAAGGGGAAGCCCCCGATGAAGACGCCTAACGTCCGGAACAGTGCCTGCTCGTTGGGCGAGAGCAGGGCGTCGCTCCAGGCGATGGCATCGCGCATGGTCTGGTGGCGGTCCGGCGCGTCGCGCCGGCCGGAGGTGAGCAGCGGCAGCCGGCGCGCCAAGCGGGGGAGCAGAGCGGCGGGCGAGAAGAGGGCGGTCCGAGCCGCGGCCAGCTCGATCGCGATCGGCAGCCCGTCTAGCCGGTGGCAGATGGCCACGACATCGGCGGCGTTCGCGTCGGTGAGGGCGAACGAGGGGTCGATGGCGTTCGCCCGCGCGACGAAGAGCTGCACCGCTGGGAACGCGGCGATGTCGTCGAGCGTGGGCAGGTGCTCCGGATCAGGCACCGGGAGCGGTGGCACCGGGACGTCGTGCTCTCCGGCGAGGCGCAGTCTGGCCCGACTGGTGGCGAGGACGGTCAGGCGAGGGCAACGCGCGAGCAGGTCCGTCACCTGTGGTGCCGCGTCGGGCAGGTGCTCGAAGTTGTCGAGTACGAGCAGGGTGCGCCGGTCGCCGAGGACATGACCGACGTGCTCCATGAGCGCGATGGTTCCGGTCTCACCGATGCCGACGGCGTGGGCGATCGCCGACACCACGAGGCCCGGGTCGCGGATCGATGCGAGCGGCACGACCATCGGTGGATTGGGGTACGAGGTGGCGAGATCGGACGCGATCTGCACGGCCAACTGCGTCTTGCCGACCCCGCCCGGGCCGGTCAGCGTCACCAGCCGGACGTCCTCGCGATCGATGAGCGCCGAGACCGCCGCCACTTCGCTGTCGCGGCCGATCAGAGGAACGAGCGGTGCCAGCCGCGCGCGCGGCTCGATGATCGCGGAGCCCTTGCCGTCGCCACGCCTAGGCACCGATGACGCCAGTGCTGCCCGCTCATCCTCCGTCAATCCGAGCGCCTTCGCCAGGACGCGGATGGTCGCGGGATAGGGGTGCCGGCGTTCTCCGCGCTCCAGGGCACCAATCGTGTTCCCCGTCAGGCCGGCGCGCGCCGCCAGATCTTCCTGGCTCAACCCCGCCTTTTCTCGGGCGTGCCGGAGCCGGGCCGGAAACGTCGTCTCGCCCGAGGGTATCTGGTTCGACGGCGGTTGGCCCATCGTGTGGTCGCCTTTATCACGGGGACGAGTACGTACACGCCTCTCGGGAACACATATCGACGTTTGCGCTCAAGTTGGGGGGAAGTGTAGGGGAAGCCGTGGTGGTGCTGGGCGGCCCGTCGGCGGATGCTGGAATCCGGCTACAGCAGACAGCGGGAGACGGCCTTCATCCGAGAGGAGTGAACGAATCCGTTCGGGGGCCGCGCCGCCAGCGACCCATCGCAACACGAGATGTCTCACGTGTTCAGCGTTTGTCAAGCGTCGTCAAAGGAGGACCCACATGTCGACGAAGGTATCGCCCGCAGTTTCGCGCCGCACTGCGCTCGCCGGTTTGGGTGCCGGCGGCCTTGGCCTGGCCCTGGCTGCCCGCGGGTCGCTCCGCCGCCCAAGACGGAGCCGTCAACCTGGCCGGGCACCCGTTGACCGGCACCTGGCTGGTGATGACGCCGGGCGGGGTCGTCCCACAGATCCACGGCCCCGACGGCTCGGTCATCGCCGCCTTCACGCCGAACTACGTCGACCCGATGCTCGGCCTCGTCTTCCAGGGCCCCGGCCTTGGGGTGTGGGAGGCGGACGGTGAGCGCAACGGCCACTTCACCGTGGTCCAGGCCCTCGCCGACGCCGACGGCGCCTACGTCGGCACCGTCCAGTTCGAGGGCTTCCCCGAGGTGAGCGCGGACGGTCGGACCTTCAGCGGCAGCAAGCCGCAGCGCGTGATCGTGCGCGACGCCGCCAACACGGTCACCTTCGACCAGGTGCTGCCGATGGAATCCCCCGTCACTGCCACCCGCATGGAGGCGACCATGGAATCGGTCGACCTGCCGGTGGCGACGCCCACGGACGCCACGCCGACGGCGTAACGCCCAGGCCCCTCGAACACCGAGACGGGCCGGGACTGTTCCCGGCCCCTCGGCATTCGTCGAAACGGGCGTTTTTGCGATGTTTGCGCTCAAGTTGGGGGAAGTGTAGGGGAAGCCGCGGGGGGGGTGGACGACCCGTCGGCGGATGCTGGACTCCGGTCACGGCAGACAGCAGGAGGCATTCAATGTCCGAATTGATCTTCGTGTTGCGGTTCACGGGACGGGCCGCACCGGCCGCTTCCGACGGGAACGTGCTCATCGCGTCGACCTCCGCACCCAGCTCCAGCGTGACCACGACGGTCCGTCCTGATGGGCTTGCAGGAGCCTTTGTGCCGCATGACGGCGGAGACGCTAGCTTCGCGTCCGAGGTGACCTTTACCGGCAGAACGAGCTTCCAGGAGACGGGCACCATCGCCTTCGGCGACGGGCACCATCTGCGCTTCTCCACCGTCGGCAGCGGCCACCTTGACCGCAGCGCCGACCCGGCACGCAAACACGGCACCGTGATGTGGCGCGTCGACGGCGGCGACGGACAGTTCGCCGGAGCGAGCGGGTACATCACCTCGAACTTCCTCGTCGGTGAGGATCTCACCATCACCGACCATCACATCGGCGTCATCTTCCTGGCGTAGCGGGGCGACACAGCGGCGTTGACAAACGCCTAACCCAATACATGCGATTTCTCGGCTGCCGGCGGAGTAGCTGAGGTGGGAGTTCATGCAAAGGAGTCTGGTATGCGCCGGGTGATCCTTTCGGTATTCGCGCTGTTCCTGGTCGTTTGTTCCGTTGGAATCGGTCGCGCGGTCTCGAACGCCGCGGCGCAAGATGACCCAGGCGCCATGGCCACGCATCCCATCGTGGGGGCCTGGCTCGTCTCGGCGGGCGGTGGCGGCGGTGTCTTTGTTGCCGGTGCCGACGGCACCGTGATTCAGGGCTTTGCGCCGAACGCGGTTGGCGCCACTGGCGTCGAATTTTCGAGCGCGGGGCTTGGCGTTTGGGAACCGACTGGCGAGAACAGCATCGCTTTTACCGCTGTCAGCACGACGACCGATGCGGCCGGCACGCTCCTCGGCACGATGACGATTGACGGGCACCTCACGGTGAGCGACGACGGTCAACTCTGGACGGAAACGTGGGACGGTTCCTCCATCACGATCCGAGGGCCGAGCGGCGAGATCGTCACGGTGATCGGTGATCCGAGCTTCGAGCCCTTCACGGCGGTCCGGATCGGGGTGGGCGCGCCGGGGTTCCCAGAGGTAGAGGCGACGCCGACGTCGTAACACCCAAGGGAGGCGATGGGGACGGGCAGGGGAGATTCTCCTGTCCGTCCCTCCGTTGTTGCAAAAGTGAGCGATTTCGGGAAAACACTCGATGGCGTGGGCCTGTCGATCGCGAACGTACGCCGCTGTCGGGTGCAGAGAACGGGACTTGGCCGCCTCAGGTTTGCCCTGGAGAAACATGCAAGCGGCATCGATGAAGTCATGATCTCCCACATCACCGTGGCGAACGAGGATGACGGTTCTAAGGCACTTGGGCCTGAGCGACCACTCGCGATGCTAACCAGGTGGTACCGTCCGCGCTGGCTGGGGGGAGGGACCAGGCGTTGCTAGAGGAGAGACTGGCGTGATTGTCATTACCAGCAGACGAGGGGCGAATCGCCCGCGCTGTGCACCGTTGCGGCGCCGGCCTCAAATGCGATGGCGTCACCTTGGCCGAAGAGGCCGTCAGTAGAGGCCGAGAGCGGACCGTCCGCTCCGCGTCTGCTCCAGGCGGATTCGCTGGTGCGTTCCACGGAGAAGCTGCCCGATCCGATCACCAGCACCACGACCCCTGCTGTGGCAACGGGCCACGTCGCTCCGGGAGCAAGCACCGCGTGGCCAAGACCAAGCAGCGCTGGCCCTCCCGGCACCCTGATCAGTGGACTCGGGGCCAGATCGACGCCCACCACCCCAGATGGAGCCTCGAACGGCGCTACAGGCTCCGTTTCTGACGTGGCGTAAGCAACTCCGCCCAGACGCCGAGCTGAGACCATCAGCACCTCCGACGCGAGTTCGCCGGCGTTGCGGAGCACGGCCCGCGCACCCAGGGGAACCAGCAAGACATCCCCGGGCGCCAGGATCTCGCCGACAATTGCCACCACGGCGCCTCCCCGTCCTCCGAGCGGGTCGGCAGCTACCTGCGAAGGAACGACTGCGCCGCCGACCGACCCGGCGTCGGCCACCGTGAGGCGTCCGACCTCCAGGTAGATCATCTCCGGACCGAGGACGCTCCCGGCGGGGATGCTGGCTCCTGGTTCGAGCGTGACCCGCTCCAGGGCAACGGTATTCAACGCGGATTCCGGAAGGTCGAGCGTCGCCTCGGCAACCGGCGTGAGGTAGGGCGCTTCGCCGCGGCCACTCCAGATCTCCGCAATCACACCACCGGCGATCCGGAATACGTCGACCGCGCCCCACGGCACGAGATTGCCGTCCAGAGGAAGGCCAAGGAACGCTCCGGCCGTGCTATCTCCGATCCTGACCTGGGCCACAACGGTATCGCCCTGGGCCCGCACGTCCTGCGGCTGCAATTGTGCTGACGGATACGTGGCACGCAACGCCGCAAGGCGCTCGATGACGCCGTCGCGCGTCGGGGCACTTCCCGGTGGCTCGAGATGGGCGACGATGTCCTCGCCGAGGACTCCATCGAGATCGGGCGGGCGATCGATCCCGACGGTGGCGTTGAAGGCGGCGTAGAAGCGGTGAACGAGCACCGTCTGTGCGCTCGCATCGACCGGCGCGATCCATGGGGACGGTTCGGCTAACAGCTCGCTCAGGCGGAGCAGGGAGAGCGCGGTCGCCACAGACAGGAGGCAGACGAGGAGTTTGATCGGAGTGAGGCAAGGCATGAACAGACCTCCGCGGTGGGCGGTGGGCGTAATCCCGGCGGCTGGATGATGTTGGGGAGGCGTCGATTCGGATAGGCAACCGGCGCACAGGTCGGATTGCATCCGCCTACGCGGTGGAAATGCCGCCAGGCAGAGGTGACCAACGACGACCGCTCCTTGGCGGATCAGACCGGTGAAGACCAGGGGGCCGCGGCGAGCGTGAGCGCTAGACGACTACTGCGTTACCAGCCCACGTCCAGCGGCGGCGAGCGCCGCCAACGCCTGGCGCAGAATCGATCGCGTGCGTGCGGTCGGCCGGGGTGCGGCAGGGGACGCCGCTGCAGTCCGGGAAACCCCGGTCACAAGGTGAGCGCGGGCGGCCGCGGCGAATATTTCCTGGCGGTTCGCCTGGTCGACGCGGGCAATCGTTTCGGGCGACACGGAGGCGCTCCTTCCGGCTGGGTGCTCAGTCGCCACCGTGAGTCCGGGGCGGCGCCCGGCGGTCTGATCCCGGGCACACGCCTATCCTGCCCCGGGGAGGACGGGGGCAAATCGGCGGAACCGCGTAGGACGTGGTCGCATTCGGCGTGGGACGGGCGCGACGGCGCCTGCGCGGATCGGCCGATGCCGCGGTAGGGAAACCGTCGGAAGATCAGACCAGGCCGTGTGTGACGGCGAAGGTGGCGGCTTCGGTGCGGTTGGCGAGGCCGAGTTTGGCGAGGACGTGGGTAACGTGGTGCTGGGCGGTGCGGGGGCTGATGAAGAGCACCTCACCGATCTGGGGGTTGGAGCGGCCGGCGGCGAGCAGGCGCAGGACGTCCAGCTCGCGCGGTGTGAGGCCGAAGGGGTCGTTTGCGGGAGGATCGGCAGACGCGGGGATAGTCGCCGCAAGCGCGTCGGCGACACACAGTGCCTCTGCCTCCGCCTCCCAGGTGGCAAGTCGCCGGCCGGCCGAGACGGCGGCCGCGTACGCCTCCTGCCCGAGGGTCGCCTGCGCGGCCTGGACCGCGTGGTTACGCATCTCTGGCCACTTCAGGTTAGTGGCCCCTGTCCGCTCGTGGACCATCTCGACGACCCCAAGCAGCCGTGCTGCCGCCTCCGCTTCGCCCCGGTCCGCCGCCAGCCCGGCCAGACCGACCAGGGCTCGGTCGAAGTGTGTCGCCAGCCCGGATGCCCACAGCAGTCGCAGGCTCTCGCCGTAGTAGCCAGCCGCCTGGGCCGGCTCGCCCTCGACATGGGCGACGTGGCCGAGCCTCGTGAGCGCAATGCCGACGAAGTAGTCCATTCCGTGCGCCCGGGCGTGCGCCAGCGTCTCCTGGAGGAGGGCGAGCCCGCGGTCGCGGTCCCCCCGATCGAGCAGCGCCCCCCCCCATCCGCCCAGGTCCATCGGCCACTTGGCCGGCGGCGGGTCCATCCCCCTGCTCAAGCCTGTCGCCTCCTCGAGCACAGCCACCGCCGCGTCTACATCGCCGACCCATCCGAGCGCCAGTCCATGGAAGAACAGCGCCCGGTTCAGAGGTCGGCGTTTGTCCCTCCCGGGCGAGGACCACGTTCGTCGCGGTGAGCTCCAAGGACCGCTCCGCATTACCGGCCTCCCCGCAGTGGTAGCCGAGTTCGGCGAGGGGCCGGGCCCGCAGGTCGGGCGAAGAGACGGAGGAGTTGGCGGCGCTGTCGGAGATAATGGCTGGATAGCACAGGGTCCGTTCAAAGTCTGATGATCAATCGCAGGGAGCCTAGGTACTCCGGCTGGGACCGCAAGGAGCCGAATCTCCGGTCCCACTCACCTGACTCAAGGTCGCGCGTGAGATGGTGTTCGAATCGCTGGAGGGCGGCAGGATCGGCCTTTGTCCAGGAGGACATGGCGCCTTGCACCCCGCGTTCGAGGAGCCGTTCCGGACGGCCGTAATAGGCTTCCGAGAATCCGTCGACGCAGTTCAGCGGGACCGGCACGACTTCCACGCGCGTTTCCGGCCCCAGGAGGGAGGCGACCGTGGAAATCTGGGGGAAGCGGCTACTCTCGACCTCGATCGCTTCGGGGAAGTACTCGGTAAGCCAATAGTCGTGGAGGCGGTCCGGATCGGAGACGAAGAGAACGATCGGTCCGCGCGTTACCCGCTTCAACTCAGCGATCCCCGCGGCGAGATCGGTCCATTGATGGATCGTGGACGAGGCCATCGACGCGTCGAATGACTGTTCGGCGAAGGGGAGACGCTCGGCGGTCGCATCGATGGCTTGGGTCAGATCGGGCGGTCGTTGCGCGCGCATGGTTGCCGACGGCTCAACGGCGGTGACCTCGCGGTCGCGCGGCTCGTAGGAGCCAGCCCCGGCTCCCACGTTCAGGACTGTGCGAGCGAGCCCGAGAGCATCCAGGATTTGCTGCGCGATGCGGGGCTCGGGTTGGCGGTAGCGCGCGTATTCGTGCCCGATCACGCCGTAATTGGCATCGCCGGCACTCCCGTCGTGAAAACGGCGTTGAACCATCAGCTCGACTCCTCCCGATTCATGAGCAGGGTTTATTCGATGCTCAGAACCCCGTTATGGTTGCGGGGCGCTCAGATTCCCGATCCGTTACGCGGTAAGGGCATGCGCGGGGCCTGAAGTGGTTTGATCTGATGGCGTAGCGGACTCCAGCGGGCGATGCAGGACCACGCAAAGGACCGTATCCTCGATCTCGTCTACGTCGCCAACCTGGATGCGCACCCAGGTTGGCGTGAACTGGTCCTCACCACCGTTAGCCCACTGCCCCGCAGGCTGAACCAGATCGGCGATTGCTGCTACTACTCCTAGCGTAGAGGATGTCACGATCCCCTCGAAGGTATCTACGGGACACGTGTGTGGCAGCGGCGCGATGCACGACGTGTACAGGGAGCGTTCTCCTGATCCAGGCATGGCCCAACTCGCTCGGATCGTGGCCCGCCGGACGGACCCGACCGGCGCGGCCGATGCCCTCTGCGTGCTGTACGCCGACTACGGCCTGCCGATCCTGCGCTACCTGTACTTCCTGACGGAGGACTACGGGTACGCCGAGGAACTGAACCAGGACGTGTTCCTCGCCGTGTGAAACGGCGCCGCCTCGTTCGATGGGCGGGCGGCATCGACGGGGTCATGGCCTCCCACGTCGCCGCGGCGAACGAGGGCGGGGAGCTGGTGGAGTAGCTTGGGGCCCCTCCTGGGGAGCCCGCTGTCTCCAGAGCCCATTGGCGGCCTAAGCCGACTCGCCGCCGACGGCGTAGAGGGTGTCGTCGCCGCTGCCGACGTAGACCACGCCGCCGGCAACCGTCGGGGATGCGGCGATCGAGTCCTCGGCTTCGAAGCTCCATAGTTCCTCGCCGCTCTCGGCGTCGACCGCGTGCAGAAAGTGGCCGCCGCCGATGTAGACGACGCCGTCCGCGACGACTGGTGAAGAGAAGCCGACGCTGGCATCGAACGCCCAGACCTCGTCTCCGGTCTCCGCCTCCAGGGCGTAGAGATTCCCGTCCTGGCTGCCGGCGTAGACCACCCCGGCGACGACGGCCGGCGACGACCACACCCGGTCGCCGGTCTCGAAGCGCCAGACCTCCTCCCCGTCCTCAGCGCCCACGGCTACGACCGCGCCCGGAACATCGGATCCGAGATCGACTCCGAAGAACACGATCCCGCCGACCACCGCCGGGGACGACCAGACCGATCCGCCCGTCTCGACCAGCCAGAGTTCGTCCCCCGTTTCGGCCTCCAGGGCGTAGAGCCCGCCGGCCTGGCTGCCAACGTAGACGACGCCGTCCACCACGGCCGGCGAGGAGTACACCTCACCGCCGGTTTCGACTCGCCAGGCCTCCTCGCCGGTTTCAGCGTCGATGGCGTAGACGTTCCCGTCGCCGCTCCCGATGTAGACAAGCCCGTCCACCACCGCGGGCGACGACCGCACCGCATCGCCGGTCTCGAACCGCCAAAGCTCCTCCCCCGTCTCCGCCTCCAGGGCATAGACACCGGCGTCGTAACTGCCGATGTAGACCACGCCATCGACCACGGCCGGTGAAGATTGGATCGGCTGGCCCTCGGTAGCGAAGGTCCAGACCTCGTCGCCCGTCGCCGCGTCCAGCGCGAACAGTGTGCCGCTGCTGCTGCCGACGTAGAGGACGCCGCCGACAACGGCCGCCGTCGAGTCGGCGTCGTCACCGGTATCCAGGCTCCAGCTCAGCTCCGGATCGCCCGCCGGCCCCGATCCGGGGAGTTGGCCGGTGCGGGCCGGATCAGCCCGGAACATCGGCACGTTGGCCGATCCCGCGTCATCGTCGCCTGCTTCGGGGGTTGCATCGGCGGTGTCGTCGCCGTCTGCTTCGGGTGTCTCGTCGACGTCATCATCGTCGCCATTTTCGGTCTGGCCGGAATCATCCAGACCCTCGAAAAAGTCGTCGAATTCGGCGGGCAATCCGAAGGGCTCAGGGCAGGCGCCGTCATCCAGACACTCGGCCTGCGCCTCGGCCAGGGTCACGACCGCCGCGGCCGGGGGCGATTCGGGGGCAGAGACGTCGATCACGGCCACGGTGGCGTCGACCCGCAGCGCCACGCTCTGGTATCGAATGCCGCCGTCCTCCGTCTCCACGGTGTAGATGACCGACTCGTCGCCGACGGCTGGTGACCCGTCATCGATGTCGAGGTTGTCCAGTAGTTGATTGGCCGCGACCCGGTCCTCCGTGTCAGCCAACCAGTCTTCCGCCGCGTCCTCATCGGCGAAGCGCCACACGTCGACCTGGTACCAGACGTCGTCATCCGGCTCCTCCTCCCCCGCGAAGAGTTGCTGCCAGAGCTGGTAGCCGTCCGTCTGCCCGACATCGGCGGCGGCGCGGGTTCGTCCCTGGCTATCAGCCCGTGACTCGCCGAAGGCGGCGATTGCATCGCCGTCCAGGAGTGTGTAGGAGTCGGCCGAGGTCACGATGCCGTCCCCGGTCAACCGGGCGACCTGGGTCCCCAGGCCCGGGCCGCCGTCCTCGATCGTCTCCTCGACCCGCTCGAGCAGGTGCTCGGCCAGGGCTTCGACCTCGTCGATGTCGGGTTCGTCGCCCTGCCAGTCGACGATCGCGACGCCGGCGTGGAGGTTGCCGAGACGAAAGGTCAAGTCGATCTGCGCGTACTCATCGCCCGTCGCCTGATCCTCTCCCTGGTCGCGGGTTGCCTCCGACTCGTCGCCGATGTCGGCGCCTCCGCTCACATCCTCAGCCGCCTCGTTGTCCGACTCGTCCTCCAGGAACGCGAAGGCGGCCTCCGCGCCATCCTCGTCGGCGAACTCAAGGACGTAGGAAATGATCTGGCGGACGGTCGGGGCTGCCGGGTCGTCCTCGTCAGGAAGGTTGAGGTAGCTGTCGTAGCGGCGGGCGAAGCCGGCATCTTCGAGGATCTCGCCAACCTCGTCCTCGTCAAGGCCGCGGGCGGCTGCGGTCGACGCAATCACCTGGTCCGGAAAGCTCGTTTCGGCGAAACCGAGGCCATAGCCCTCCAAGCCCTCGTCCGCCAGGTCCTCCGGCGTCAGCGTCATCGCCTGAATATCGGGGACGCCCGCGTCCGCGTCACCCTGAGCGGCGCCTGACGACCTGGGCGCCATCGGGCTGAACGCCACGCCCAGGACGAGTATCGCGACAAGGACTCGCACCTGCGGCCCGCGGCCGAACCGAACCCGAGAATTCATATGTCCCCCAAGATGGTCTACAGTCGCCGTTCCTGGCGATGAGTCGCCCGAGATTCCAGGCCCGGAGTCTACACGAGACATCGGCCTCACCGGGCACCCCACACTTCGAGACAGGCGACCTGGTTCGGCTTGTGGATGCCGTCGTCTGTAAGCGGATAGGTCAGGATGAGGTGGAGCGTCCCTCGTCAAGGGCTCCCGGGAACCACTGGCTGATGAGGTGGGATAGGCGCGCGACCTTATCGTCGAGGGCCGTGGCATTCGTCGGAACGGCGAGCCAGCCGGGGAACGGTCCCGCTGACCAGCGGCGGAGCTCGTAGAGGGCGCAGACGCGGAGGGTGTCGCGGGCGTCATCCTCCTGGGTGATGGGTTCGCCGATGTGCCGCCGGGATCGCCAGGAGCGGTCGTGCCGTTCCTGTACCCAGTCCGGCGCTGCCGCCATCCTCCAGGCGACGGAGGCGGCGTCGAGGTCGCAGAGGTCGTCCAGGGCCGTTGCCAGGTCGCCGTGACCGTGCGCGACGGCCAGCCGGGCGAATCGGGTGCCGAGCCGGCCCTGGGAGGCATCGCGCTCGCCCCAGGATTCGAGAAGGTGGGTCCAGATCCATTTCACGGCGGCCTGAATCGCGATCAGGGCCCGGACCGCATCGCCGTTGCGCTGATGGGCGCGGGCGGCGGCGTGGGCGGCGGCGAGTTCCAACCGGGTGCGTTCCAGGCGGAGGCGTACAACGGGCGGAGCGTACCGGTTCGCCGTAAACCATTCAGCCAGACCGGCGGCGAGGCCCTCTGGGTCGAAGACTGCTCGGCTGTGGTAGCCCTTGTCCAGACCGAAGTACCAGCGGTCGTCGCGGAGGAGCGCCAGGCGCTCGGGCTCGGACGCCTGGATGGCTCGCAGTACCTCTTCACGGGTGTAGGTGAGTTTCCCGATGTCCAGGCCGGACCACCAACCTCCCGCAATCCACCTGGGCATGAACGTCACTCGGACGCGTTCGATGTCTTCGCGGACGGTATCGATGCTCTCACCGGCGCAGATGGCCAGCAGGTCGACGTCGGAGAGGGGCCAGGGCTGGCCGCGACCGGTGCTGCCAGCGAGGACCAGCCCAACGATGCCCTCGATCCGGGCGAACGCCTCGACCGCCTCCGTGATGCGCCGGTCCAGCACCGCCCGCCAGTCATTGAGGAACGTGGCGAACCGCTCCGGATCCGCATGCCCACCTAACACCTCTTCCATCACCCTACCCGGTCTCCACGCATCCCCGTCGTCCCGACTCTCCAGCCCCAGCATGCGGAACCGACCGGCGAGCGTCAAATTCGACGCGGTATCAGGCAATTTTGCGGCTTTGCCGTGGTAGGGTTGAGGACGTTGGCTGATGCACGGGCATCCCAGGCTGGGCACTCCCGTTCCGTGAGCAATGGAGGCGAAACGACAGGTGGAACCGACTGCGACCGACCTAACGCCGGCAACCGGCCACTACCACCGGATCACGCTCGCCACCGACGGCTCGAAAGACGCCCAGGCCGCCGCGACGGCGCTGGCCGCGCTGCCCTGGGACGAGGGGACGACGATCACGGTGGTCGGGGTCGTCTCCATCAGTTCCGCGTCGGCCGGCAGTTCATTGCCGATGACCGGCGTGGGTATGGATGCCGTCGTCTTCCTTGAAGCGGAGCAGGAAGCGGCCCAGGCTAGCATGACAGCGGCCGTCGCGGCTACCTCGGTCATCTTGCGCGATGCGGGGGCCGGAATCACGGTCGTGGAGTCGGTCCGCTCCGGCGGCCCGGCGGATGAGATCCTGGCCCAGGCCAAGGAGGACGGCGCCGATCTCGTTGTCGCCGGCGCAAAGGGGCACAGGATGCTTGGAGCATTTGTGCTTGGCAGCGTCAGCGAGGCCCTTGTCGAGCGGTCGGCCTGTCCAGTGCTGATCGTCCGTGGCGAAGGGTGGGCAGCTGCCCCGACGGTACTGGTCGGGATTGGGCCGGAGGATTCGCCGGAGCGGTTGGGCGATGCAGTGTTGAGACTGCCGTTGCACCAGGGATCTCAGATCCTCGCCGTCGCGGTAACGGATGGCGATGGTGGCGACCAGGACGAACGGCTGGCGGCGCACCTGACCGCGCATTCGCCGGGCCTCACGGTCGACAGCCGCTCCCTGACCGGCGACGTTGCCGACGAACTGGTCGAGACTGCCAGCGCGATCTCGGCCGACCTGATCGTGACCGGGGCGCGGGCGCGACAGGGAGTGCGCGCCCGCCTTGGCCTGGGCAGCGTCTCTCGGGCCGTCGTCCGGCGGGCGAAGTGCTCCGTGCTGGTCGTACGATCCAGCTCATAGCGGCGAGGGATAACCGGGTCATCGGTGGGCGATGCGGCGAAGGGGGGAGGGATGGCGTCGCGGTGGTTGGGGAGCTCGGCGTCCGCCTGGCGGGACGGCGTGCTGCGAACCCGGGGCGATGGGATCACCGAAGTCCGGTCGATCGAGCTGTTTTTCGATCTGGTCTACGTCCTGGCCATCACCCAGATGACACACCATCTGGTGGAACACCTTAGCTGGCGGGGCGCGGTCGAGACCGGCTTGTTGCTGCTCGGGGTCTGGGGAGCCTGGCATTACACGAGCTGGTTCACCAACTTCTTCGAGCCTGATGCCCGCCCGGTGCGCGTTTTCCTGCTCATCTTGATGCTCCTCAGCCTGATCATGTCGGCCTCGATCCCGGAGGCATATGGGGATCGGGGCCTTGGCTTCGCGATCCCGCTGGTGGCGATCGAGGTTGGTCGCCCGCTCTTCATGGTTGCCGCGGCTGGCCTGGGGCACATCCTCGGCCAGAACTTCCGGCGGGTGGCGATCTGGTTTGCGGCGGCCGGGGTCTTCTGGATTGGCGGAGGACTGGTGGACGGTGATGCCCGGATCGCCTGCTGGGTGGTGGCGGTCTCGATCATGTATGCCGGCGGAGCTTTGGCCTTTCCGGTCCCCGGCCTGGGGCAATCCCAAACGACGGATTGGGCAATCGCTGGAGAGCACCTGGCGGAGCGCAACCGCCTGTTCGTGATCGTCGCCCTGGGTGAGTCGATCCTGATCACCGGCTCGAACTTCAGCGAGCTGCCGGTCGAGACGGCGCGGATCACGGCGTTCGTGATCGCGTTCGTGGGCAGCGCCGCCTTGTGGTGGCTCTACTTCGACCGGCTGGAAGAAGCCGGGCGGCACCTGATGGCGCGGGCGACCGACCCCGGCCGCCTGGGCCGCTCCGCCTACTACTACTATCACGTCCCGATCGTGGCCGGCATCATCGTGGTGGCGGCCGGCGATGACGTGGCGATCGCCCACCCGAGCGACGATGTGACGGCCGCCTCGGCCCTCCTGCTCCTGGGCGGGCCGGCGCTCTTCCTGGCCGGGCTGGTCCTGATGAAGTGGGCGCTGTGGGGGCGGATCTCCTACCCGCGCCTGGCGGCGATGGTCGTCCTGGGCGCCTTGGGCCTGGTGGCGACGGAGATGACGGCGCTGGTCCTCTCCTTCCTGGTGACGCTGCTGCTGGTCGGGCTGGCGGTCTGGGACGTCTGCACGGAGGGCATCAGGCCGTGGCCGGTGCCCGGCGTCCGCCCGGAGTGATCGGGTGAGGCCGGCCCGCCGAATGGCGTGCACTGCTCTCCGATAGCGCCGGCAATTGGGGTGCTTCATCGGCTGATGCCACATGGGGATCATGATCCCGTCGATGCCGCCCGCCTGGATCGCCTTACCCGAGACGGCCACGTCCCGTTGGCCGTAGCTCGGACAGCCTGCCTCTGGCGAAGGAGGCCAATGGAGGACCGGCGCGACTCGTGATGTTCTGGTTGAAGCGGGAGCGATTCTCTCCGGATCGCATCGCGACTTCACAGGTGCCGCGGCGCCCTCCGTACTTTCCCGGATGCGCACCCGTCCGCCGGGGCGTAGATTGAAGTCGGGAAGGGACGCTGAACCGAACCCGGACAAGTACCGGTCGTTCGGATCAATTTCCGATCGCGACTGAGAGGAGCACGCAGGTATGGATGGCCAGCAGTTCGACACTCTTATCCGTCATTTGACCCAACAGTTGTCGCGCCGGCAGATGCTCCGCGCGCTCGCCGGGAGCGCTGCCGGTGGGATGCTGGCCCTGATTGGCGTCCGCGTCGCGGCAGCGGGCCCGGTCGCGGCCTGCCGCGTCTCGTGTCCGGACGACGAAGCGTGTGTCGACGGCGCATGCTGTCCCGCCGTGCTTGCCTGTGGGAACGTCTGTTGCCCGGCCGATAGCGTCTGCCTCTGCCAGAGTCCGCCCAATGGGTTCGACCCACCGGCTGATCCCGCGGACCTTTGCATCTGTGCCTGCCCGTCGCCCCTCGTGGAGGAGAACCGAACCGGCGCTTGCGTCTGCCCAGATGCCCAGAGCTGCGGTGAGCTTTGCTGTGAATCGGACCAGCAATGTTGTCGGGGCGGCGTCTGTTGCGACAAAGAATTGGGCTGCTGCGGCGGCGGATGCTGCGAGCTTGGAGGTGAATCCAAGGTGCCCCCCGGCTTTGTACCCGCGCCTGCTCAGTGCATCGACGGTACCTGTCCTGACGGCGAGCATTGCTGTCCCGACGAATCCTGCTCCGTTCATGGCGCCTGCCTGGTAGTGCCGAGCGGCTGAGTGCACTGTCCGGCACCTCCGGGTTTCCTCTCGAACACAGTGGTTCTTTGGGGCGGCATCACACGGCTGGCAACCGGGGCTATTGAGGCAGCCGAGACTCCATCGTCCTAACCGGGCACCGGCGATGCCGGCGTCCTGATCTCTCCGTCACGCCAAACGATTGGTTGCCAGGCGGCAGGAGGTTTACCTCCTGCCGCTATGTTCTGTTCCGTCGGGTTCGCCGGCCACAGTCCTCCCGCCCCTTTGGGACTGACGCGGTGGAGGTTACTCCCAGAAGCTGGCGGGTATGGAATATTGGCTACGGAAACACGGAAACGCGTCGATGGTCGGGGCTGCCCGAGGGATAGACATCAGCGCGGTTCGGCCGTATGATGCCGGAGCGCTGACATTTTTTAAGCGGTTCGATTGTCGAGTTGCCACGTCGCTATTCGCAGGGAGGCATCGCCATGCAGAACGTCGTTGGATTGGATTCGTTGCTCCTCAGCCGCCGCCGGTTCACGCTTGGGGCCGCGCTTGCCGCGGCCGGACTCGCGGCTCCCCGCTTCGTGAGCGCACAGGGCACGCCCTCGGACATCGCCGCCCTCGGGCTTCCGAGCATCGACGTCACCATTACGGCCGACAGCTTCGAGGGCGTCCCGGACACCCTGACGGCCGGACGCTACGTGCTGAATGCGACCGCGGACGCGGCTCCGGATGGCGGCGCGCTCGCCTTCCTGCAACCGTACGGCATGAGTGCCGCGGAGTTCTTCGCCGCCATCGGAGGAGGGGCCCCTGCCGAAGCGACTCCGGCCGCCGAGGGCGAGGAGGGCGAGGAGGGCGAGGAGGAAGGGCCGCTGCCCACGTTCGTCTACCAATCCACCTTTGCCGGAGGCGTGCTGGCCGTGCCCGGCATGCCCGGCACGGCGGTGATCGACCTGACGGAGGGCGAGTGGATCGCCTGGGGCGACGATCCAGAAGCAGCCCAGGCACCGGTGGTGCTGACCGTCACCGGGGAGTTCCCCGCCGACGCGCCCGAGCCCGAAGCCGACATCATGGCGACGCTCGTCGACTTTGGGATCGCCATCGACGGCAACCTCACCGCCGGCGACCATGTTTTGCGGGTCGAGAACCTTGGTGCGCAGCCCCACTTCCTCGAGATCGCGGGGGTTCCCGCCGGCACGACGAACGAGGATCTCACGGCCCTGATCGAATCCTTTTCCACGGGTACCCCGGCCGCGGGCGGCTTGTCGGAGGACGACTTCGCGGAAGGCACGTATACGCCGACCCAGTCGATCGGCACCGTGACGTGGACCAAGGTGACGCTGGAGGCCGGGACCTACGCCGGGATGTGCTGGTTCCCGACGGCTGGGATCGGCGACCCCCACGCCTTCCACGGCATGCATACCGTGTTCGACGTGCAGTAGCGGAGGCCGTACGGGGCTATCCCGGGCAAGCCGTGCTGATGCTTCGGTCTGTTGACTATCGCTGGACATGTCCGTGTCCGGGATTCCACGGATAGGCCGCCGGGGTGGGGACGCCTGTCCCCACCCCGGCGTCGTCCATGCCCGATGGTATCCGGCGTAGGACTTGACTGAGTCCTTGCCCGACCACCGCGGCGTCCGGATGGATCCATCGTCGTCGCCGGGTGCCGTAAACTGGGGGGCGTCCAGACTATCACCGCACGCGCCGATATCGTCGCAGGACCCGCCCATGAGCGACCCGACGCCCCACGTCTTCGTCAGCTACGCCAGTGTCGACCACGCCGTGGTGGCGCCTCTCATCGCGGCGTTGGAGCGGGCTGGCGTTCGTGTCTGGCTCGACCGGACCGGCATCCCCGGCGGGGTCAACTACGGGCCGGAGATCGTCGCCGCGATCAAGGCTAGCGCTGGGCTAGTGCTGTGTTGCTCGGCCGCGGCTTTCATCTCACGCAACGTGCGTCAGGAGGTGGCGCTCGCCTGGAAGCATGAACGCCCGATCCTGCCCCTGCTCCTGGAGCGCGTGGTGATCCCGGACGACCTCGCGTACTGGCTGGAAGCCGCTCAGTGGGTGGAGCTGTTCGACCGGCCGGAAGAAGGTTGGCTGCCCGAGGTGGTCCGTTCGCTGCGGCGGCTCGGGGTCGCTGTCGAGACTTCACTTCCCGCGATTCCCTCGGTCCCCGTGGGCACCATGCGCCTGCCGACCCCGCTCACCGCGCTCCTCGGCCGCGATGCTGAGGTGCGGCAGATCGTCGATCTCTTGGGGGCCCATCGCCTGGTGACGCTGACCGGCCCCGGCGGAGTGGGCAAGACCCGGCTGGCGATCGAGGCGGCCCGGGCGGCTGCGCCCGGCGTACCCCGACGGCGTCGTCTTCGTCGACCTCGCGCCGCTGCGCGATCCCGCCCTCGTCCTACCGGCGATCGCCCAGGCGCTCGACGTGCGGGAGATGCCGGGCTTGCCCCCGGAGCGGGCGCTCGCTGCCGCGATCAACGAACGCCGGCTCCTGCTGGCGCTCGACAACCTGGAGCAGGTGGTCGAGGCGGCGACGGGGATCGCCGGGCTGCTCACCGCCTGCCCCCACCTAGCCGTGCTCGCCACAAGTCGCGTGCTCCTTGGCGTGCGGGGCGAGTCCGCGCTGCCGGTCGAGCCGTTGCTGATCCCTGATGCTGGCGATGCTCCATCAGACATCGCCGCGTCGCCCGCAGTGATGCTCTTCGTCACGCGGGCGCGCGAGGCGCGGCCCGGGTTTGCCCCGGACGGGGCGGATCTGGCAACCGTGGCCGCGATCTGCCGCCGGCTCGACGGGCTGCCGCTCGCCATCGAACTGGCCGCCGCCCGGGTCAAGATGCTGCCCCCGGCCGCCCTGCTGGAGCGCCTCAAGCAGACGCTGCCGACCTTGACCGGGGGGGCACGGGATCTGCCGGACCGGCAGCGGACGATGGCGTCGACCATCGCCTGGAGCCACGACCTGCTCTCCGCAGACGAGCAGATCCTCTTCCGGCGGCTCGCGGTCTTCGTTGGTGGCTGCACCCTGGAGGCGGCCGAGGCGGTCGCCGGGTCGCTGGGCGAGCCGCCAGGGTCCGGTCTTTGACGGCCTGGCGGTGTTGGTCGACCACAGCTTGCTGCGGCAGGAGGCGATTCTGGGCGGGGACGGCCGCTTCCGGATGTTCGAGACGGTGCGGGAGTTCGGGCTGGAGCGGCTCGCCGAGAGCGGCGAGCACGAGGCCGCGCGCCGGGCGCACGCCGCGCACTTCCTGGCCTTTGCCGAGCGGGTCGAGCCGGGGTTGGGGAGCGCCGACGCGCGGTGGTGGGTCCGACGGGTTGAGGCCGAGCACGGAAACATTGGTGAGGCGCTCGGGTGGTTCGAACGCGCGGACGATGTGGTGGCCGTCCAGCGGCTCGCCGGGGCACTGGAGAACTACTGGTACTGGGGGGGCCGCTGGAGCGAGGGCCGCGGGTGGCTGGAGCGGGCGCTGGCGACGGAGGGCGCGACGCCGGACGCCGTCCGAGCCAAGGCGCTCGTGGCGGCGGGCTTCTTGGCGCACTACCAAGGAGACGAGGCGTCCGCCCTCCCGTGGCTGGAAGCAGGGATGGTGTTGAATCGGGCGCTGGGCGACATCCAGCAGACGGCGAATGCGGCGTTTTACCTCGGCGTCGCCGCCGAAGACCGGGGTGACTACGCATTGGCGCGGGAGGAACTGACCGAGGCGTTGGCGGGCAGTCGCGCGGTCGGAGACCAGTACTCGGTCGCCTGGAGCCTGATCCACCTCGGCATCGTCGCGTTCGGCGAGGGGGACCTGCAGCTGGCGGTCGCGCTGGGCGAAGAGGGGCGGGCGCTCGCACGTGAGCTGGGCGACGTGGGCGACGCCGATGCCGTGAGCATTGCCACGCTCCACCTGGCCCATGTCGCCTGCGCCCAGGGGGAGTACGCTCAAGCGGCCGCCTGGTTCCGGGAGGAGTTCTCCTCGGATCCCACGTGGTCGGTCGTGGTCGAGTGGCGGGCACGAGCGGCGGCCGGGGTGGCAACACTGGCGGCGGCGCGTGGCGACGCCGAGCGGGCGGCCCGGCTGTTCGGGGCGGCGGCGGCGGCGCGGGCCGAGGTGGGACTCGCCCTTGCCCTCCCGGAGCGGGCGGTCTACGAGCAGGCGACCGCAACGGCGGCGGGGCGTTTGGGGGAAGCGGCGTTCACGGCGGCGTGGACGGCGGGGCAGGTGGCCGGGGCGGCGGCGGCGCTCGCCGACATCGAGGCGGTCTTGGCCGGCGCGGCGGACGCGCCCCCAGCGTGATCCAACCACCCGGTGGCGGCCGCGTGGGTTCATCGTCGTCGCCGGGTGCCGTAAACTGGGGGCGTCCAGACCATCACCGCACGCGCCGATCCCGTCGCAGGACCCGCTCATGAGCGACCCGACGCCCGACGACCCGAGCCACACACCACAGGTCGCATTGGTCTCGTTCCCGGAGCGGGAGCAGCCGAACGCGACCCTGCCTACCCCGCTGACCTCCTTTGTCGGCCGGGAGCGGGAGGTCGAGCAGGTTCGCGCCCTCCTCCGCCGCGCCGAGGTCCGGCTGCTGACCCTCACCGGCCCCGGCGGTGTCGGCAAGACTCGCCTGGCCCTACGGGTTGCCGCCGAGCTGGCGTCCACCTTCCCCGACGGTATTGTGTTTGTCCCGCTGGCCCCCATCCGCGATCCCGATAAGGTGCTTCCGGCCATCGCCCGGGCGATTGGGATTCGGGAGGGCGGCGACCGTCCCCTGGCGGCGCGCCTGGCCATGTCCCTGCGCGACCGGACGATCCTCCTGATCCTTGACAACCTTGAGCAGGTTTCCGACGTCGCCCCGCAACTGGCCGACCTCCTGGCAAGCTGTCCATCCCTCACGATCCTGGCCACCAGCAGGGCGGTCCTCCGGGTCTCGGGCGAGCACGACGTCCCAGTGCCGCCACTTTCACTGAGTCGTGAGACGCGAGACGTGAGACGTGAGAGCGAGGACCTTACTCACGGCTCACGACTCACGTCTCACGTCTCGGAGGCGGTCGCGCTCTTCGCGGAGCGTGCCCAGGCCGCCGACTGGCAGGTCTTCATGCGCCATTCCTCGGCGACGCTCGCCCACCTGGGCGTGCCAGACCGGGAGACGGGCGAGGTCCTCGCCTTCTTCGACAGCCTCAAGGACGACGTCATCGAAGCCTGAGCGCCCAGGGGTTCGGGAATGCCCGGTGGCGCGGGGAGTATCAGATCACGCGCGCCGCGATGGCGCGGGCGCAATCGATGGACTCGGTCGTGCCGGTGTCGACCTCGATGTCGTAGGTGACTCCCACATGCACCAACGTCGCCTGAGATGCCGCCATCCCGCCAATTCGGTCGCCCCGGGCGATCTCGCGGCCGGCAGCGATCTCGGGGGCGCAACGGACCCCGACCCACAGCACCTCAAGACCTTCCAGGCGGGAGCGGACGCGCTCCTGGGAGGCGGCTCCGCCGAGGAAGACGTCGTCGATGATAACCCGCGCCCCGGCCCAGGCCATGGCGGCGACGCCGGTCAGCCAGGCGGCCTCCATCTGGCGGAAGCCCTCGCCGACCTCGACCTCGCCCTTGCGCCGAACGTGACGCCGGCGCCCGAATCCGTCAGGGAGGGCGGCAGCGCGTCGACGAGGTCGTCCACACCGAGTCTGAGCCACGGCTGAGGCAGGATCGCCTGCAGGCAGCGGGCGATGCCGGTCTTGCCGGAGCTGGACCCGCCGTTGAGCACAATCACTTGGGTCGCCATCTGACCGGTACGCCTTCAGAGGATTCCGATCCATTTTTTGCCCAGCCCGACGCCTGGCTACCAGACTTGGCGCGGGGCAGGCACGGTTAGGAGTCGCACGCTGACGAAGAGCAGGTCGCCGCGCCGACCGAGCTCACGCAGCAGTTCCAGCGGTAGTCCGGGCGGACCGGATCTGGCGTGCAGAGGGCGCACGGCCGGACATCGCCCCCTCCCCGGCAGCAGAAGCCCGCCGGCCAGCAGACGCCGCAGCAGCACTCCTGGCCCGGGGCGCAACACGAGTCGCCGCAGGCCTCACCTTGGGCGATCCCGCCGGGGGTGCACGTTTCGCACGCCGGCGGGGTCGGGTAGATCGGGATGGGCACGCAGTTCTCGTTCTCGTGCAGGTCTCGCAGGCGGAGCATGGATCGCAGGTCAGGGTAAACAGGTTGCACTTTTGGCACGGCCCGCACTCTGAAATGCAGACGCCGGGACCTGGCACTCCTCGCACGGATCGCACTTGTTGTTGCAGAAGCCGCAGTGGTTGTTGTCCAGTTGCGAGACGCATGCGTTGTTGCAGAGCATCTCACCTGGCGGACAGCAGGCGATGCCGTCGGCCTCGCAGATGCCGTCGCCGCAGCACTTCATGCCGGGACCGCAGCAGGTGTAGCCGTCCGGACCGCCCTCGCAATACTCCGTCTCGGGCGGGCAGCAGCACCCTCGTCGCAGCACCCCTGCTCCGGGCCGCAGCACATTTCGTTGCAGTTCGTCGTGGGCGAAATGCAGCACGACTCGAGGTCGGGGTCGAAGCAGGTGCCGGAGTCATAGCAGCAGATCTCGAGGCTGGAGCAGCAGACGAAGCCGTCCCCGTCGAGGCTCGGGCAGACTCGGCTCGGATCGCAGCAGCACTGGCCGTCGCAGCACCCGCGACCGAAGGTGCAGCAGATGTTCCCGCAGGCTTCGGTGCCGGGCTCGCAGCACTTCGGGTCTCCCGGTGCGCACTCCCCGTTGCAGCATTGCTCGCCGTCGCCGCAGCATGCGTACCCGCCCTCGAAGTTGGGGCAGTAGCCCGCGTCGCAGCAGCAGCCGTCGCGGCAGCAGCCCTGGTCCTCGGCGCAGCAGACCTCGCCGTTGCAGACCTCACCGCTCTCGGCAACACGGGTCCGCCTCGGGCCCGCAGGTGCCGGTCCCGGGGCAGCAGGCCTGGCCGGGGCCGCACTTGACCGCGTCGTCCTGGACGCACCCGTCCTGGCCGCAGATCTCGCACGGGGAGCAACTCTCCGGCGTCGAGCAGGTGAGGAAAATCGGGTCACAGACGGAGCAGGCATCATCGCTCTGGCTGCAGGCCCCCACCTTTGGCCTGCAGCCCCCCAGAGCACGCCCCGCACTGCCCGCACGCCGCCCCGTCGGCTTTGGTCTGGCAAGTACCGCCGGCGCCGCACTGCTCGCACAGGCCGCAGGCAAGGGAGTTGCCGGGGGTGTCGGGGGAGGGGGTGCAGGCGCCGCCGGAGCAGGTGCCGCAGTCGCCGCACAGCGATCCCTCGGGGATCGGCACGCACTTCTTCTTCTCGCAGGTCTGGCAGGAGCCGCACTCGGCGTTGGATTGGCACTTCGCCTTGGGCTTGGCGTCGACCCCACGCCCCGCGCCGCGGGCGGCGAGGACGCCGCCCGCCGTCCCGAGGATGCCCTTGAGCAGCGCCCGGCGGGACGCCCCGCGGGCCAGGCGGCGAGCGAGATCGTCGAAATGCTGGTCGTCCACGTAGATCCTCCGCGGGTGCACCCCGCCGTTCGTCCCGGTCTTCGTCAGTCACGCGGCGGCAGGACCGCCTCCGGTGCGCTTCTTCGAACGTCGTCGCGGTCGAATTGACGTTGCGCCCTCACGCGACGAACATCGTCGCCTCAGGGGCGTGATCGCTTAGACCGACGGTCGGGAACGACTCCCCGACGACGGGCAGCAACCGAACCGAGTTCGTGCTTCTGCATGGGCGTGTCCGCGAACGCCAAAGGACCACGCGCGGGCGGTCACCGGCAGCGCTGCGCAACGTAATTGGAATTGACTTCTAACATTGGAATGCTAATCTAGTCATCGGAGGAAGTCAAGACGATGCCGGATGATCGGTTGACACGGCGGCAACGGCATGCAGAGGCGACACGGCGGGGCATCCTGGTTGCCGCCCGCCGCCTCTTCGCCGAGCGCGGCTACGCCGCGACGTCCATTGCGGATATCGCCGAGGCAGCCGACACGGCGATCCAAACGATCTACGACAGCGTTGGCCCCAAGGCAGCTTTGGTGATGGCGCTGATCGATCTGATTGACGAGGAGGCCGAGGTGCTGGCGCTTGCCCGCCAGGCCGCCGACGCGACCGACCCCGCCGAGTTGCTGCGTATCGCCGTGCGCCTGACGCGGCAGATCAACGATCGTTGCGCCGATATCGTGGGGGTGCTGCTTTCGGTCGCGCCAACGGAACCGGCCGTCGCTGACGCCCTGCGCGAAGGCAAACGGCGCCATCGCGAGGGATATCGTCGGGTTTCGTCGCGGTTGGCGCAGCTCGACGCACTGAAATCGGCATACCAGCCCGAGCGCGCCGGCGACACGATGGCGCTGCTCACGTCACCGGAGACCTTTCGGATACTGACCAGGGAGTACGGCTGGTCGTTCGACGAATGCGAAGCGTGGATGATACGAGGCGATTACGACGCTCCTCCTGAACCACTCCACCGAACCGTAACGTCACGCCCGCGAGCTGTGTTCGGCTCCGCTGAACGGATTCGCACGGGCGATGCAGGTCTTGCCGGAGCTGGACCCGCCGTTGAGCACAATCACCTGGGTCGACACGTGATCGAAACGCCTTCCGTTCAATGCCGCGTAAGAGAGACGCGGACATCCGCTATTCCGTCAGGAATGCCCGCAGAGCGTCGTACGTCTCTTGCGGAGCTTCCTCCGCGAGGTAGTGACCGCAGTCGATCGACCAACCGCGGACATCGTCGGCCCAGTCCCGCCAGATCGCCAGGACGTCGTAGTTCCGATCGAGGAAACCACGCTGGCCCCAGAGCGCCAGGACCGGGCAGGCGATCTTCCGGCTACCCCGATCCTGCTCGTCCAGGTCGAAGTCGTACGATGCCGCTGCCCGGTAGTCCTCGCACATGGCGTGGATCGTGGCTGGGTCGTGCACACAGCGGAGGTAGTCGGCCAGCGCTTCCGGATCGAACAGGTCGCGATTGCGGAAGTAGTAGGCGTCCGGGTTGGCGCCGATCATCTGCTCCGGCAGCGGATGGGGCTGAGCCAGGAAGAACCAGTGCCAGTAGCCGAGGCCGAAGGCCATATTTGTCCGGTTGAACGCCTCATAGGTCGGCACGATATCGAGCACGGCCAGCTTTCGCACCCGCTCCGGGTGGTCGAGCGCCATCCGGTAGCCGCAGCGCGCGCCGCGGTCGTGCCCCACCACGGCGAACTCTTCGAACCCCAGCCCTCGCATCAGCGCTACCTGATCCCGGGCCATAGCCCGCTTCGAGTGTGGCTCGTGGTCGGGCATCGTCGGCGGCTTGGAACTATCCCCGTAGCCGCGGAGATCGGGCGCGACGACGGTGAAGTCGCGCGCCAGCAGAGGCGCCACCTTGTGCCACATCACGTGCGTCTGCGGGTGACCGTGCAGGAGGAGCACGGGCGGGCCGCTGCCGCCGCGGCGCACGCGGATGGTCGCCTCCTCGGTTTCGATCATCGACAACTCGAACCCCTCGAACACGCGCGTCTCCCTTCACGACTATCCTCAGCTGGCGCTTTCGATCGTGTCCGGGCCAACCGGATCGTCCTTCAACCTGGATGTCATGACGAGGTCCCTGCGCTGGCCGCCCCGCGAGAACTTCTTTCGAAGAATGCCTTCCTCCACAAAACCTGCCCGCCGGGCTACCCCACGCGAGGCGGAATTGTCTACTTCAAATTGGATCTCGGTGCGCTCGATCCCGAGTTGCGCAAAGGCATAGGTAACCACGAGCCGCACGGCACTCGCGGCGTACCCGTGTCCACGATGCTGGGGGAAAATCCAGTAGGACAATTCCCCGACCGCATCGTCGTTGATCCGAATTTCGCAGCCTCCCAACAGGGCCCGGGTCGACGGATCTCTGATCGCCCAGGTCCGGCGTGGCGCCTCGGTCTGCCAGTCGTGCCGCCAGTTGCAGATCGCCAGGGTGACAGTCTCGATCGAGGACGCCTGCGAGTCATTGAGCCACTTCTGGTTCTCGCTATCGTCGCCAGCGAGATGCGTTTCGACATCCGACAGTTGATAGGAGTCCAGCGTCACGACGCCATCGGTGAGCGTCGGGGCTTCCTTGCGGGGCATGTTGGCCATACGTCGTCCTTTGACGCTTCAACGGGTCAGGCTCATCTGCCGAGGCGCGACGAGGATAGAAATTTGACTTGGTTCGATTGGGGCCGGCCGCGACCATTCGGTTAGATCCAGACGATCAGGCTCTCGAGGTCGCGCGGATAGGTCGAGTAGATCTCGGCGCCGAAGGAGCGGATCACCACCGTGTCGGAGTGGCGGAAGCCGCCCATGCCAGGCACGTACAGCCCCGGCTCGACCGAGAAGATCATGTTTTCCTGGATGACCGTATTGTCCCCGAGGTCAATGAAGGGCGACTCGTGCCCCTCCATTCCCATCCCGTGGCCCGTGTGGTGGCGCAGCATCTCGGCCACGCCCAATTCCGCGGCGGCGCGCTGCACGTCGGCCTCGGCCTCGGCGCAGGTGCGGCCAGGGCGGAGGGCATCGAACCCGACCTGCTGCAGCTCCATCATCAGCCCGAAGTGTTTTTCGAACTCCGGCGTCGGCTCGCCGATGATCATCGTCCGCTCCAGCTCGGACTCCAGCCCGGCGATGTAGGCGCAGGCGCCCGTCACCAGGATGTCGCCCCGGCGCAGGCCAACCGCGTTGGAGAAGCCGTGCGGCACGGAGGTGTTCGCGCCGGCGTGGAACATCGTGTGGG
The DNA here is from genome assembly GCA_963849635.1 of uncultured Chloroflexia bacterium. Taxonomy (GTDB): domain Bacteria; phylum Chloroflexota; class Chloroflexia; order Thermomicrobiales; family UBA6265; genus CAVRUD01. Next base: position 84,412 of record CAWKIA010000027.1, read on the forward strand.
CCGGTTGGCCGGAGAAGTGGCCGAGGGGCTGATAGCTGGGGCCGAGGGCGGCGACCATCATCCGGCTGGCCTCGGTGCTGGCCTCGTTGGAGATGTCCATCTCCGTCCGGCCCAGGGTGATCTTCTCCTGCATCAGGCGGTGGGCCAGGTTGCCCCAGATGCAGGCCTCGCGCATGAAGGAGAGCTCGGCCGGGCTCTTGATGTGCCGGATGGTGTCGACCAGATCCCGGGCGTAGATGGCCTTCGCCCCCGGGTCGATCACGTCCGAGAGGCGCGGTCCTGTGTAGCCCCAGATATCGCCGTACCCGTCGCTGTCGTAGCCGACGGTTTTTCCGGCGGCGTTGACCCCCATCTCGGTGAGGAGATCGACGAGGTGGAGCATCGGGTGCTTGCCGCCGCCGTGCGGATACTCCCCATAGACCTTGACCCGGTCCACCCCGGGAGAGCGCTGGATGTGCTCCCGCTCCAGCAGGGGGATGAGGGCACCCAGCCCGCCGTTGGGCCCACCCAGCGTGACCACGATCGCCATCGGCCGCTCGGTCGGGACATGGAAGAAGCCGGAGACGTACGCCATCCGGGTGGGATGGAAGAGGACGAGGGCATCGAGGCCCCGGTCCTCCATCTCCTCTCGGACCTTCGCCACCCTGGCGTCGTACTCCGGCTGCTCGATCTTCCAGCCGATGGCGGGGGTCGGGGTGCGTGCTTCGGTGTCAGTTTGGTTCGCCAGCGCCAAGATGGTTTCCTCCTCGGATGCGATGCCGGGCGGCTTATCGCGCCCGGCGCCGCATCGTATCCGAGGAGGAAGAGTCGTGGGCTCAAAGATTCCAGATTGGGCTCTGATTCGCTTGTTCAACCGCCCCTTGTCTCCGCCCGGGACGGCACCGCTTGGGCAACAGCCGAACCAACGAACGCTGGTCGGCCGGTCCTAGCGGGGAGAGAGCGTCACGAGTAGGAACGTGACCGGGGCGGAAGACTCGTTGCGGTAGGACGTGGAAGCTCCAGCTCCGGACACCGAGAGGCCGAACCCCTGGAATACCTCGGCGAAGGAGTCGGCGGACGTCGCGTGGCCGCCGGGATCTCGCAGCCATGCGGTGACCGTGTCCCCGGTTACCGTGGCGGTGAGCGTGCCAGCTTCGACCACGACGAATTCCGCGGCGCCCGCCTCGTGGGGCGAGAGGCGCATGCCCGGAGCCAGGGTCACTGTGGCCATTTGGGCCGTGAGCTCGTCCGTCGACAGCAATACCCCGACTGTCCCATTTCCGGCCAAACTACGGACCGCGACGCCATCGTCTGTATCCATCAAACTGGTATCCAACCCCGGAGTCGGCGAGTGGGTTGGCTGGGCGAGACTGAGCAGGAGGAAGACCGCCTGTGCATCCGTTCGGTTGCTGAGCGCTATGTCCATTTTCTCGGTGATGACGAGCGCGCTGCCCGGTCCAAGCATCCGAACTGAGGCCGGTGAGGATGGGCCCCCGGCATCACTGGCACCGATTGTGAGTTCGCCGGACTCGACCGAAACGATCGCAGGATCCCGTCGATCCAACACTGCGCCACTCACACCGGGGGCAACGGTGACGCGGCGCAGGGAAGGGTACGCGGTGCCACGCGATGGCGCCGTCATCCCCTCCAAGAACAGCAGGGAGAAGGAAGCATATCCGATCTGGCCGCCCCAGCGTTCGGCGATCCGGTCTCCTTCGATCCGGAAGAGCTCTGTTTTGGGCCACGGCAGCGATCCGGCAAGTGGAATGCCTAAGATGGAACCGTCGGCGTCGCCGGTGAGGGTGATCTCGGCGATGGCACGATCTCCCTGGGCGGTCACGTCTGCGGGGACGAGACGGAGCATAGGATGGGTCGTGCGCAGGGCGGTAAGGTACCCGAAGAGTCCGTCGCGGTTGCCGAGGGAGCCCGGGGTGTCGACGTGGTCGACGAATCCCGGGTCGACGACGTCACGGAGGGCGGCATCATCGCCGGTGCGGAAGAGGAGATCGATCGCGTCGTAGAATCTCCAGACGATAGGCGCCACACGTTGAGAAAGCGCGGTCTCCTCTCCGATCGGGTCCAGCGGAGCAATGAGGGTGTACGCCTGGCCGAGCCATGCCCCGGTGATCAGGGCGAGGGCGCAAACGCAGGGAGCGATGAGCCTGCGCATTGGAGGTTCTTCCAGTGGTGGGCGCGATCGACAGTCGGCGAGAGAGGGAGGGCCGGTCGATGGGTGGTCGACGGCAGAGCGCGGCCTCCGCCCTCCCTGCCCACATAGAGACTGAACCCTGTCGTCAGCCTTGTCGTCGCTGTCGTCTATTCGACGTGGACCATTCCCGGACCGAGCGTCAGCACGTAGACATCAATCGGCTGCTTGCCGCGGTTGATCTCGTCACCGCTCAACGAGAACGCCTGGGACCGCTCGACGGTGGCGAGCACGGTGACGATTGGGTCGGGCGGAAGTGCGAACCGTTCTGCTGGTTCGATCCGTGTCCGGGCGAGCGTCAGCGTTAGCGGCGTCGGAGGGGGTACGGTGACAAGACGGACGAGGATCGCCTGTTCGATCCCGGTCTCCGCCGTCGTTCGGGCGTTCTCAGCACTGAACAGGGTCAGGGTCGTTGCGGGCGTCGCACCTACGTTGCGGATCGTCGCGTGGCCATTCATCGAAATGATCAGCGCATCCCCGGTCGCGGCGTCGTTGTCGTCGCAGGTCGTCGACTCCGTCTCGCCCGAACAGACGATATGCGGCAAGGAATTGATGCCATCCGCGGCGACGACAACACTGCCCGATTCCACGAGCATCACAGTCGGCCCCTCGCCGGCATCAAGGCTCAACTCGCCGCCAGGCAGGAAGGTGGAACGAATGATGCCGAGAATCACGGGATGATCGGGAGGCAACTCGTCTACGGTGACCTGGAACAACGGCGCCGATGCGGACGGTGTGCCGGTCGGAAGAGCGGCGTGGACGACACCCGTCGGTAGTGCCAGGATCGTTGCGATGAGGGATAGCGTCAGGGCGTACCTTCGCATGGGCGGGACCCTCCGGAGAGCCTGAGGGGACATCGGGGCGCGGTCCGGTTATGCGCCAGTCCTGTCATGACAGGTGGGTGTCGAATCCTCTTGCCCGGCGAGTGAGATCGGCAGTTCTGCGGTGAGATCGATCCGCACGAGCGAACCTAGGCCGACCCCATCACCATCGGCGAAGGCCGGTAGGGTGAGATAGAGCGCTCCGTCCGGTCCGAAACCGATATGGGAGGGGTAATCGGCGTCGGTGAGCACCTCTTCGTAGCTGTCGGACCCCGTCATGCGGACAACGCGGCCGCTCGAAGGCCGCGCGTACGGCGGATCGTCGAGGTTACCGGTCGCCATCTCGGCAGCATAGAGGGCGCCGTCGGGACCGACCGCGATGTCGGTGACGGCGGTCAAGCCCGTCCAGTAGTCGGTAACGGTGCCGTCCGGGGCGACGTGGACTACTTTGGACCCACCGTCGACGTACGGGACGGCCGTCAGGAAGCCGAGGAAGGCGCCGCCTTCTGGAGCCAATGCCAACCCGGTCGGGACCATGTGCCCCTCGGAGACGTCGGCGATCAGGGAGACATCGCCTTCTGGGGTTACGGTCACGAGGCGGCCCCCGACGGCCTCACTGAGCCAAAGGCGTTCGCCGTCGGATTCCATGTCGAAGAAGGAGCCGCTGGGGTTGTAGTCCGGCGGGGTGAAGACGGGCGGGTTGGCGACGGACCACGCGGAAAGGTCGGCAACAACGGTCACCGTTCCATCCTCCTCCAGCCGTAGGACAGCGGTCGGCTGGTCGGGGTTGCCGAAGTCGATCCCGCCGCCGGCGGAGAGGACGTAGAGCTGACCGCCGAGAAACGCGACGGCATGGGCGCCCCAGATCCATCCCGCGTCGCGCCAGTTTCCAGAAGGAAGGTCACGAATCAGTGGAACCGCGCATCCGTTCTTGAGGGCAGCGACCCAGGAGGTCGGACCGCCGTAGACGCCGATCTCGGCGCCGTCGATGGTGGCGGGTGTTTCCCCACCCGTGCCGGCCAGGGATAAATAGACCGAGCCATCCGGCCCCCAGATAAATCCCCGCGGGTTTGTCAGACCGGAGGCAACGGTAGTCACCGCTTCGCGTGGCGCCGCCGGCATCGCAACCTGGGCGAACGCGGTTGTGGACGACCAGGACATCGAGAGGAGGAGCACGGCTAGAACGACAGGCAATCGAAACAGGGTCATCGATCCTTCTCCATGGATGGGAAAACGCACGGAAGTCGCCGCGGGAGCAGGCATCCATGGTCGATTCGATTGACTGCATGCACATCCGTACAATGTACTGACCACGGTACCGAATTCTGCTCGATGCCGGGACGCCCGGGAAACAGTCTGGGCCGCTGTAGGTCTCGGCAGCGTGGCTATCGCATCGAGGAGCCTGTCGTGGCACCGACATCGAGGCCGAAGCCAACCGGCGAACTGCCCTTTGCGCGCACGCCGTTGGTTGGCCGCATCACGGAACTCGCGACTGCGCGAACACTCCTGCTAGACGACGCCGCGCCGATCGTAACGATCACAGGGCCAGGCGGCGTCGGCAAAACGCGGCTGGCGCTGGCGGTCGCGCGCGATATCGCGACCGCGTTCGACGACGGCATCTACTTTGCCGATCTCACCCCTGTGCGAGAGCCCTCCCTGGTCTTGCCCGCCATCGCCCAGGTCCTCGGTGTGCGCCCGAGGGGGGATCAGGTTCCATTAGCTGCGGTTTCCGCGTTCTTGAAATCACAGCAGGTTCTGCTCGTGCTCGACAATTTCGAGCAGGTCCTGTCGGCAGCCCCCGAGATCGCGGCGCTGCTCGCCTCGTGTCCCGCGCTGCAGGTGCTGGTCACAAGCCGGGCGCCACTGCGTATCCGGGGGGAGCATCTGTTGCCGGTGCCGCCCCTCCCCTTGCCGCCGGGTGATGTCGTCTCGGCCATCGACGCCCTTGGGGGGATCGACGCGGTCACGCTGTTTGCCCAACGATCGCGGGCCGCCAACCCACGGTTTGCGCTCACCGAAGCGAATGCGGCGACCGTGGCGGATATCTGCCGGCGGACCGACGGGCTGCCGTTGGCCATCGAACTCGCGGCCGCCCGGCTGCGCCACCTTTCCGTCGAAGAACTCAGGAAACGTCTGGAACATCGACTAGGGATCCTGGCCGACGGTGACCATGATGCGCCCGCCCGTCAGCGCACCCTGCGTGACACGATTGCCTGGAGTTACGACCTTCTCACGAACGTTGAGCAATCGCTCTTCTGGCGGTGTGCGGTGTTCGTCGGCGGGTTTGATCTAAACGCCGCAGTGGCAGTGGCAGACAGCAGTGCGGAAACAACGGCAGTCCTGCTGAGCGCACTCGTCGATCACAACCTCGTACAGCGGTACGAGCAACTCGACGGAACCGTCCGGTTTGGCCTGCTTGAAACCGTGCGCGAGTTTGCCGAGGAGCGCCTCACACAGTCAGGCGAGGAATCTTCGGCGCGGAGCGCCCACGCGGCGTACTTCTTCGGCGTTGCCGGGCGGGTCGAGGACGACGTGTACGATGCGAACCCCCGTCGGGCGCTGGACACCCTCGAAGTGGAGTACCCCAATTGCCGGGCATCGCTCCGGCGCTTTGCTTCCTGTCGAGACGCCGACAGCGAACTCTGGTTGGCGTCGCTGATGGCCGAGTATTGGCAGAACCGCGGGCGACTCCTGGAAGGAATCTCCTACCTGTCTGACGCGCTCGAACGCGGTCAGCATGCGGCGCCGATACCTCGCGCCAAAGCGATGATCGACCTCTCCCTCATGGTGCGTGAACTTGGCGACTGCGCCCGTGCCCTCGACCTCGTTGCCGAAGCGGAGCGGCTGGCGCGCACCGGATCGGACGAGGGCCGGCTGGCACAGGTGCTCTACGTCCGAGCGTGGAACATCGGTTCCTGCCTCCAGGCCTGGCGTGACGTAATTCCGCTCCTGGAAGAAGCGCAGGAACGTATCGACGCTGTCGCTGGCGAACCACATTCGCCGTTGGGTACGGCCACATTCGGCGACCTCGGTTGGGCGTTCACGTGGCACGGCGAGGCAGCACGCGGACGGGAGATGATCGAGACGGCGTTGGCCATCAGCAGAGTGAACGACCGCCATTTTGCCGTCTCCAGGATCCTGATACGCCTTGGATTCCTGGATCAGGAAGTAGGCGACGCTCTTGCCGCGGCCGACCGTTATCGAGAGGCCCTGGAGATCATCCGGAGATCCGGGTTTCCCCTACGGGCAGCTCACCCGCTGGCTGGTCTAGCGGGTCTCGCCATGAACCGGGGAGAGCCTGAGCTGACGGCGTATGTGCTAGGGATGATCGACGCGGTCTGGCAGCAGACCGGCGCTCCGTCGTCTGCTCCGCGGCTAGAGGTGTGGCAGGCGATCGCGGACCGCGCGAGGACCTACGCGCTTGCCGACCTCGGCGCGCAGAAACTCGCGGCCGGGGTCGCGGCGGGTCGCGCCCTAACCGTCGAGGCGGCGATCTCCGAAGCGATATCCATTGCGGGGGCCATCGGCGCCGGCGAGACAGCTGTACCGCCTGCTGTTCTTGCCTCGCACCAAATCGCCCCACCGTCGGACCGCACTTCGCGTCCACCAGAGGACCTGAGCCGCCGGGAGCGAGAGGTGCTAACCCTGCTAGTGCAGCGCTGGACGGCTCCAGAGATAGCGGACCGGTTATCCCTCTCAACACGCACCATCGAGAGCCACGTTGCCAGCATCTACAACAAACTCGGCGTCAGCTCTCGCCGCGACGCTATCACCGCCGCGGTCGGTCACGGCCTGGTCTAGGTGGTCAAGCTCGATCCCAATGTTGGATGAAATCCAAGCGTTGCGATACCGCATTTGCGGGTCGAAGAAGCCGGAGACGTACGCCAGCCGGGTGGGATGGAAGAGGACGAGGGCATCGAGGCCCCGGTCCTCCATCGCCTCTCGGACCTTCGCCACCCGGGCGTCGTACTCCGGCTGCTCGATCTTCCAGCCGAGCGTGGGGGTTGGGGTGCGCGCTTCCGTGTCTGAATGGTTCGCCGGAGCCAAGATGTTTCGTCCTCGGATGCGATGCCGGGTGCGGGAAGCCACCCGGCGCCGCACCGTATCCGAGGATGGAGTGGTGTGGGCAGGTGAGTCCGACATGGGGTCGTGCCGCACGGGACTACCGAACTGATCACGGCACGACGAGTGACATAGTTAAGCATTGACACTGCCCGCGAGCGGCGTAGAGTCGAGCCACGCCCGCGATGCCAACGTGCTTCCCATCGTGGCGAGCGGTCGCGGGCCATGCGACAGGAGCACGCCCATGGAACACACTCCCAAGGGCGCCGCAAGCGTGAGCGGCTACGGCGGCGCGACCATCGCTCACCTGTGGGAACACCCCGACCTCTGCCTGGCCATCTTCGGCGTTCAGTTCCACACCCCTGCAGGGCAAGAGCGCTACGGGGCGTCGGGCATCTCCGAGGAGATGGAGCCGGCGCTGGAGGCTGGGCGGAAGGAGGGGTTCCTCCACCAGGAGCGGCTGATGACGGAGGATGGCGCGGTCCTGCTGCAGTACTGGCGCTCGTGCGATGACCTCGATCGGTGGGCGCGACATTTGCCGCACATGGCGTGGTGGCGCTGGCTGCTGGAGAACGCCGGCGAAGACCTCTCCTTCTACCACGAGATCTACCGGGTCAAGACCGCCGAGGCGATCTACGAGCGGGGCTGCCGCCTCGTCGGCGCCGCCCGCATCGCGACCACCTCGACCGTCGTACCCGGTGAGGGCCAGTCGCGGCAGCGTCAGGAGCGGTTTGCAGAGGCGGCGGCCCGGGCGGAGGGCGCAAGCGCTGGGTAGAGGAGGTGAATCGTGGGTTCGGATCTTTTGCGCCGCAAGGCGACGCACTTTGTCCTGTGGCGCCCCCGGGACACGACGCCTCCGCCCGCGCTCGTCATCGGTCAGTTCGTGGCCGGCAACCCGCCGGACTTCGCCGGTGAGCGGCGCATTAACCTGGAGCGCTCGCCCGAGCACGCGGACCTCTGGCAGGTGCCGGCGGCTGACTGCAACCTTGTCGTTGGCCAGGTCTATCACTACTGGTTTGAGATCGCCGACAGCAACCCAGGCCGGACGTCCGGCCAACCCATCCGGGTCACCGATCCCACCGCCTGGACGGTCGACTGGCGCTTGAAGGCACCGCAGTTGCCGCCTCCCTACGACGGCGACGACCGTGACCCAGCCGCCGTGGTGCTCTGGTCCGGCTGCCATCTCCTCCCGTGCGACCCCGCCGGCGACGTCCCTGACTGGGCCGGGGACACGTCGCTGGCGACCTTGCCGGCGAACAACCGCCTGGTCCTCTACGAGCTGCCGACGAACTGGGCGCGCAGCGGTCCGGCCGGTGACACGGAGGTCGGGGTCGGCACCTTCCGCGACGTCGCCGCCCTCGTCGAGGACGGACTGGAAGGCGCCAACTTCGCGGGCGTGGCCGCGCTCGCGCCCGGTCGCGCCCACCTGGCCCAGCTCGGGGTCAACGGCCTGGAGCTCCTTCCCCCAGCCGACAGCTGGGTGAGCCGCGAGTGGGGCTACGCCACCAGCAACTACTTCGCCCCCGACTACGACCTCGGCTTCCCCGATGGACACGCCTCGCCCACCGCCTCGGCCGATCTCGCCGCGTTGGTCACCGCCTGCCACCGCCAGGGGATGCGCTTCTTCGCCGACGTCGTGATGGCCTTCGCCACCCGGGCGCCCTACCAGAACGTCAATTTCCTCGACTTCCACGTTCAACCCGGGACCGGCGATCCCGAGGAGTTCAACCAGGGGCAGCGGCGGGAGCGTTTCGGGGGCGACCTGTTCAAGTACAACTTTCGGACCGACTCCTACGACCCGGTATCCGGCCAGCGCGCCGAGCTCGTTCCCGCCCGCCGGCTGATGCTGGCCCACCTCGATCGCTGGATGGAGGGCTTCCGGATCGACGGCGTCCGCATGGACAGCGTCGTCAACGTGGCCAACTGGGATTTCGTCGGTGAGTTCACCGCGCGCGCCCGGGAGGTCTGGCGGGAGCGCTGGGCGGGACAGGGGCATCCGGCCGCCGGCGCGGACAAGCACTTTCTGGTGGTGGGCGAGGAGCTGGCGATGCCGCTCGATCTGGTCCATCAGGGGCGGCTGGACGGCCTCTGGAACGAGCACTTCAAGCGGTTGGTGCGGCACGCGATCCTGGGCGAGCCGGCCGAGGGCGAGCCGAGCTTCGAGTGGACCGTCCGCAAGCTGATCGACTGCCGCCTCCTCGGCTTCCGGGACGGGACCGAGGCGGTCAACTACGTCACGTCTCACGACGTCGAAGGGTTCCGCAACGAACGCCTCTTCGATTTCCTCGTCGCCAACGGCGTCGCGAACGCCGAGCGCCGCATCAAGCTCGCCTTCGTCTGCCTGCTGACGGCGGTCGGCATCCCGATGATCCTGGCCGGAGAGGAGTTCGCCGACCGGCACGACCTGCGGATCGTGCACCCGGAGAAGCAGGTCGACCCGGTGAACTTCGACCGGATGGCCGACCCCTGGCGCCGGGATCTTTTCGCCTATGTCGCCCGGTTGGTCCGGCTGCGCACCTCTCATCCGGCCCTGAGCGTCAACGATACCGCGTTCATCCACGCGGACTTTACCGAGGGGAAACGGGTCATCGCCTGGCGGCGCGGCCGTCCCGACGATGGTCAAGCAGTGGTAGTGGTCGCCAACTTCTCCGATTGGGGCACCCGGGACCCGGACACCGCGGCGGCGGAGTACGTCGTGCCGGGCTGGCCAGCCGCCCCGCCGGGCCTGCACTGGCGCGAGGTCACGCAGGATCGCGACGTGCCGGCCGAGTGGGCGGGGCGGGAGCCGCTCTACCCCTGGGAGGCCAAGGTGTACGCACTTGGCCCGTAGGGACGCCCGGGCGGCCCGAGCGTCCGGCGCGCATCCTGGTCCCGCTGACCGCGAGCAAGGGCTTGCGAGGCAAGAAGACGGTGGAACCGCACGAGCGACCCGTGGATCGCGTCCGGACCGCGTCGCGGCCGCGCGAGCTGAAGACCACCGACATACGCACGGCGATGGCGAGAGCTTTTGCGTGACGACCGATCGGGCCCTGCGCCAGGACCATCTGCATCGGCAACTGCTGCCTGATGCTCTGCCCTGCATCCGTTACGTGGGTCTCCCTGGCAGCCAGCCAGGAGCCTCCGGACGCAGGTGGAGGATCAGGGCGGCGCAGATCAGCGCGAAGCCGAGGCGCGGTGCCACGACCGCCACCACCATGGCGACCGCGAACATCGCCAGGACCGCGAGGGACCGGCGCCGCGCCAGACGCCGCGTACGCTGGGATACCTGCGTTAATTCCGCGCGGGCAAAGACCTCTCGCTCGAAGATGTTGTAGGCGATGTCGATGCACACGAACAGGCCCGCGTAGAGCACCACCGGGGACGACGCGAGCTTGGTGCGCGCAACCCAGGCGGTGGCAAACGGCAAGAGCGACACCATGAAGAGATGGCCGAAGTTGATCCAGATCAGGCGTAATGGTGGTTGATCCAGATGATGGCGATGAACAGGTAGCTCACCGCGTAGCTCACGGCCGTTGGCCACAGGTGCCGGAGCGCCGACAATGTCGACTCCTCCGGGGCCTCGAGCTCCAGCACCATGATGGTCACGATCACCGCGAAGACCGCGTCGGAGTACGCGGCTAGCCGGTCTGCCGATGGCTCTTCGTCCCGCATAGTCTGCTCCCGGGCATGAGCAAGACGCCGCCCGATCGGTCGCGTCGCGACAGGCGGTGCGTGGATTGAGCATACCGAATCGGCACACTATCTCAGAAATGCCGGATTGCGAATCCATTGGCGTCTGGCACCACGTGCGTGGCGCACTCCGCCGACATCGAGCAGACCCCAACCTTTCGGCTGGGGTCTGCTTGGTTGGGTCGGCGCCCAAACCAACATCTTCGTTCAGGACCGGGCCGATGGTGTTAGTCCGCCGGGCTCAGTTCTACCGAGGTGATGGGAGCCGGTGCCGGGGCGCCTTCGATGCGCAGGTCTGGCAACCAGGCCAGCCAACTTGGCAGGTACCAGTTGCGGTCGCCCAAGAGCGCCATGCTCGCCGGCACAAGCACCGAGCGGACGATGGTGGCATCAAGGATTACGGCGACGGCGAGGCCGAACCCGACCTGCTGGAACATCACCAGTTGGCCGCTGGCAAAGCCGGCAAAGACGGCGACCATGATCAGGGCGGCGCCGGTGATGATCTTCGCGGTCGATTGCAGCCCGACCGCGACCGATTCTCTGTTGTCGTGGGTCTGGTCGTAATGCTCCCGGATGCGAGAGAGCAGGAAGACGTGGTAGTCCATCGAGAGCCCGAAGAGGACGCAGAAGAGGAAAATCGGAGCCGACGGCCTCCGAACGCGCTCGCCAGGTGTGTTTCCAGCGGACGACCATCGGCATCGCGCAGGCCGAGCGCCGACGCAATCGTCGGGAGTACGTGCGCCGGGTCGGCCACAGAAGCCAGCGCCACGAAGGCGATGCCGTCCGGGAAATCCTCCGCCAACCCGGACGCGACCCGCAGGGCCAGACGGGTCTTGCCAACGCCACCGGGTCCGGTCAGTGTGAGAAGGCGCAGATCGGGCTGACGGAGCAGTGCCAACACCTCTGCGATGTGGCGGTCCCGGCCGACGAACGACGTGAGCGGCCGAGGGAGCGGCGAGAGCAACATGCCGTCGCCCCAGTCGCGTCGGACATCCAGGCCCAGTGCCTCGGCAGACTGGTCGAAGGGAACAGAGGCAGGCACGGCGGCTCCCGCTCGGTGGGAAATGTGGAGGGAGAGAATACTACGGTCGTCGGATGCTGGCCCTGGCATTCCCAAGTCGCGGGCAAACGAGAGGCAGGGTCCGCGCCTCAGAAATGCCCGGTATCGAGACTCGAGTCGGAAGAGTTATCACTCCGCGTATGGTCTGCGCTTCAAGGGGAAAGGTCAGCGCACTTGAGGTCAGACGGTACTAGGCCAGAATCTCAGACAGCGTCCCGCAAGTGTCCCTAAACGGCTTGATTGCGAGACAATCGACTTCTGGCATCCTGAATGTACGCGTCGCGGATGGCGCTCTCGGCAAGGGGAGGTTGCGTCTTCGGCGATGAACGCGGACCATGCTGGGAGAGACGCCGGGGCCGACTTGCCTGCCGGCTGAGTGAGCGTGACGTAAGGGCAGGTAAAAGCGGGGCTCTACGTCGATGGATCCGGTCCTTCGCCGTCGATTTCGACCTCCGCTTCGCAGTTTACCGGGGCATTAAGGGGCAGCATCATCCCGATCGACGAACGCGCGTGCGCCCCGACCTCCGGGCCGTACAGCGCCAGAATCAGGTCGGTGTAGCCGTTAGTGACGAGGGGCGTCTGGTTGAACCCGGGCGCCACGTTGACCATCGCAAAGACGCGGAGCCAGGCCGTTACCCTATCCAGATCGCCGAGTGCCCGTTTCAGGCTGCCGAGGTGCGCCAGGGCCACCAACCGTGCCGCCTGGTAGCCCTGCTCGGCGGTCACGTCTTCCCCGACTCGGCCGAGCGGCTGCGCCAGCGACCCATCATTGTTCTGCGGCACGTGTCCGGAGATGTAGGCCCGGTTGCCGCGGACGCGCACCCATGGGAACGGGAGCTCGACGCCGGGCGGTAGGCGCAACGCTTCGGGTAGCTCGAGCCCCATCGCTTCAAGTTTGGCTTCGATTCGCATTCGTTCCTCCTTGACCTGGATGTCGGTCGGCTCGGGGATCGCGCGAAACGCCGGAGTTCCATTTGGGAGCGGTGTCCGGTCAGTCCGTGATCAACGCGTCGAGCTCCGGCTGGAGCACGACACTTTCGTGCTCGCTGGCATCGGTGCGGCCACCGATCACGACAGCCGGTTCGGTCTGGCTGCGATTGATCGCAACGTGGGAAACGCCGGCGGGGATGTAGAGGTAGTCGCCGGCGCGGGCGACGTCACGCTCACGCAGCCAATCACTGTAGCGAAGCTCCAGCTCACCGCTGACGACATAGAAGGCACTTTCGTGCCCCGCATGGTAGTGCGCGCGCGTGCGCCCCATGGGAGCGATCGTCACCATGCCTAGCCAGATGCCGCGCGCTCCGCAGCTTTCGTTGCTGACGCCCGGCGTATACGAGGGGCCCTGTTTGCCGTCGTAGGGATCCCCCGGATGCACGACCCTGCATGACGAGCCGAGCGCAGTCGAGGTGTTCACGGTTGCCTCTCCTTCTTAACCGCTGAGCCAGGTCGCGGCCTGTTCCGCGATAGCGCCACTGTAGGAGCCTGCGCCCATCATCACCACGAACGCCTCACGCACTTACCCCACGCATTGGAGTGGGGTTACGAGCGCGTGAGCACTCGTTTCCCGGCTGCCACCATCGCGCGTGCTACGCTTGGGCGACTCGTCAGCGCAGCCGATCGCGAGGTGGCGAGATGGGTACTGCTGGGAACCTTTCCCCATCCTTTGCCGACGTGCTGCGTCAATTCCGGATCGCGGCGGGACTCTCGCAGGAGGCCCTTGCCGAGCGGGCTGGTTTGAGTGCCCGGGCAATCAGCGATCTCGAACGCGGCGCTCGCCGCACGCCCTACCGCGAGACAGTGCGGCTCCTCGCCGGGGCGCTCGACCTCACCGAAGGCGACCGCGGCGCACTGGAAGCAGCAGTCGAACGGGCCCGTGGACCCCGAGCGGCCGCCGGATCGACGACAGGCGGCGTCGCGGCGGTACCGGTTCCCCTCACGCAACTGATCGGCCGAGATGCCGATGTCGCGGCCGTGCACGCCGAGTTCCGGACGGGCTCCGCGCGCCTTGTCACGCTGACGGGCCCGCCGGGCATCGGCAAGACCAGACTCGCCTTGGAAGTCGCCCGCGGGCTGGTTAGCGAGTACCCGGACGGGGTCTTCTTCGTCGGTCTGGCGCCGCTGACAGATGCCCGCGCGGTCGGCACGTCGATCTTGCAGGTGCTTGGGCTCGTCGAGGCCGGCGAGCGGACGGCGGCGGATCGGCTCAAGGACGTGCTCCGCGAGAAGCGAGCATTTCTCGCGCTCGACAACTTCGAGCATGTTGTCCAGGCCGCCCCATTGATCGGCGAGCTCCTCGAAGCGTCGCCGGGCCTGACTGTCCTGGCGACCAGCCGTATTACGCTCAGGATTCGCGGCGAGCACGAGTACCACGTTCCGCCGCTGACGATTCCGGGAGAGCCTGGCGGTGGAACGCCCGGCGGTGCCATCGACACGGTGGGCGGGTCGGCAGCGGTCGCCCTCTTCGTCGAGCGCGCGCACTCGGTTCGACCTGGGTTCCATCTCACGGACGAGAACGCATCCGCCGTTGCGGAGATCTGCCGCCGATTGGACGGCCTGCCGCTGGCGATCGAGCTCGCGGCCGCTCGCTGCATGGTGCTCTCACCCGAAGCGATGCTCCGGCGTCTGGCGCGCGGTCTCGATCTGCTCGCCGGAGGCTCCCGGGATGCGCCTGCCCGTCACCAAACACTGCGCGCGGCTATCGCCTGGAGTCACGATCTGCTTACTCAGGAGGAGCGGGTCCTCTTTCGCCGGCTGGGCGTGTTCGTGGGCGGCTGTACCCTCGAGGCCGCGGAGCGCGTCGGGGCCGGTGATTTGGATGTGGATGCCCTTGAGGTCGTCTCCGCTCTGGTCGATCAGCACCTCGTGCAGGCCGTCGAAGGTCCTGGGGGCGAGCCCAGGTTCTCGATGCTGGAGACGCTGCGCGAATTTGCCCTGGAGCAATTGGAGGCCGCGGGCGAGCGCGACCAGATGCAACGGCGCTACGCGGAGGATGTGCTGAACCTTGCGCTCGAGGCCGAGCCGCACATGTACGGTGGCGACCGTGGGCAATGGCTGGGCAGACTGAATGACGAGCAGGACAACATCCGCGCCGCGCTCGGTTGGGCGAATCGGCAAGAGGATCCTGCGCTTGGCCTTGCCTTGCTGGGCGCGCTCTGGTTGTGGTTTCAGCGCCGGCTCCTGGTCGAGGGCCGGCGCTGGGCCGACGAACTTCTGGCTCATCCCGGCGCGGCCGGGTTGACGGCGCCACGCGCCAAGGCGCTCTTCGTGGCCGGCCACTTCGCCTGGCTGCAGGGGGATGTACGGGCGATGCGCGCCCGGCTCGAGGAGGCTATTGCGATCCAACGCCGGTTGGACGATGCCGCTGGCCTCAGGCGCAGCCTCCCGTTCCTCGGCTTGGTGGCAGACGACCACACGGCGGCACAGCGGCTTGCCCAGGAGGGGGTCCGGCTCTGCCGGCTGGGCAACGATCGGTGGGACCTGGCGATGGCCCTCCTGAACCTGGGTCGGACCGAGGCGACCTGGGGGAATGACGCGGCCGCCCGAACCTCCCTGGATGAGGCGGCGGAGCTCTTCGGAGCGATCGGCGACCGGTGGCTGCGCGCCCTGGCGCTGACCAGCACCGGCGCGATTGCCTATCGCGCGGGCCGATTCGACCAGGCCGAGATTGCCTTTCGGGAGGCACTCGAATGCTTTCAGGCGGTCGAGGACCGGCGGAACACCACCCAAGCGTTGACCAACCTCGGGTTTGCGCTCCTCGCCTCGGGTGACGTCGGACAGGCCCACGACCTCTTCGCGCGGAGCCTTACCTTTGGTCAGGAACACGGCGATCGGTTCAACGCGCCTGCCTGCCTACGCGGCGTGGCGGCCGTCGCGCTGGCATCGGGGGACGCGGCGACCGCGATCCGTCTCACTGCCGCGGCGGATCAACTGGTTGCGACGACCGGCGTGGCGCGGTGGCCCGCCGAGCGATTGGGGGCGGCAGTTCCCCTGGACGACCTCCGCGCCGTATTCGGCGAAGACGCGTTTGCGGCGGCTTGGGCAGCGGGGGCAGCGCTCTCACCGGGAGAGTCGATCAATATGGCCCTGGCGAGGCCGAGGATGTCTCGAAAACACCCCGGTGGGTAGAACGCGCCCTGCGTTGCGTACCAGCCCGTCGACCCGCCGCGCCCCCGGATTCCCCTGGGGTGGCTCTAGAGCCTGTTATGGACTTGGGGTGAGCGGTAGAGTGGCGTCATGGAGACACCAGCCCGCAAACCCTACCTGAGTGACGTGAGCGATGACGAGTGGGCGTTCGTGGCCCCCTACCTGACGCTGATGGACGAAGCCGCGCCGCAGCGCCACCACGACCTGCGCGAGGTCTTCAACGGCTTGCGCTCCATCGTCCGCGGCGGCCTGCAATGGCGCCTGATGCCCAACGATCTGCCGCCCTGGGAAGCGGTCTACCAACAGACGCGGCGCTGGCTGGCGGCCGGCGTCTTCGAAGCCATCGTCCACGATCTGCGCGAAGTGCTGCGGCTGGCCCAGGGGCGAACCGCCGAACCCACGGCGGTGATCCTGGACAGCCGCACCCTGCAATCGACGCCCGAGAGCGGGGGCCGGGCCGGGTACGACGGGGCCAAGCGGAAGAAGGGGTCCAAGGTCCACGCCGCGGTCGATACGCTCGGCCATTTGCTCGCCCTCCACGTCACCCCGGCCGACGCCCAGGACCGGGCGCAGGTCGCCGATTTGGCCGCCGCCGTGCAGGAGGCGACCGGCCAGACAGTGGAGGTGGCCTTCGTCGACCAGGGCTACACCGGCGAGACGACGGCGGCCGAGGCGGCGGCGCACGGCATTCGCCTGGAGGTCGTCCGGTTTCCCGAAGCCAAGCGCGGCTTCGTGCTGCTGCCGCGTCGCTGGGTCGTCGAGCGCAGTTTCGCCTGGACCGGGCGGTTCCGCCGCCTGGCCCGCGACTACGAACGGCTGCACACCACCTTGGCGGGCTTCCACTACGTCGCCTTCGCCTTGCTTGCGCTCCAATCCGCCCTTCCCATCCTGGCCGTCCTCTGAAAGTCCATAACAGGCTCTAGACGACCTGGGCGGACGCGGGGAGCGCGCCGAGTTGCTGTAGAAGGCCCAGGGTGTCGAGTTCGTGCCAGTTTTCGACGATTTGGGTGCCGTCGAACCGCCAGACGCTGATGCCCGTCAGCGTTACCGGTTTGCCGGTCGGCGGGGTGCCCTGGAATACGCCCCGGTGGGTGCCGCGGTACGTCCAGCGCAGGGTATGAGGCGGGGCGTTCCACGAGCGTTCGTCGCCGCCATTGCCGCCTGTCGACGGCCGCCATCTCACCACGCTGCAGCATCGTGGAAACCGCCGGCGACGGTCGCCAGGCCTTTGGCCCACCGTGCGGTTGCGAATTCAGGTTGGCATTGGTGGCGCTATTTGCGAAGTATAAGAAATGGTCGAGTTGCCAGCCAATCGACGCTCGGCTCCCTGATCGCACGCGTCTTGGATGGCACGCCCGTGGAGTAGGACAGTTGCGCTCAGCGCAATGAACGCGGACCATGTCGGGCGAGACGTCAATGCTGCGCCGCGTGGGTAGGTGCGGAACGAGAGGGAAAGGAGAGACGGTGGAAACGCACGAGCGAGCCGAGGATCGCGTCCAGACCGCGTCGCGGCCGAGCGAACTCAAGATCACCGACATGCGCACGGCGACGGTCGGGTGGGACAACTGGCACTTCACGCTGGTTCGGATCGACACCAACCAGGGGATCAGCGGCTACGGCGAGGTGCGCGATTTCGCCTCCAAGACCTACGCGCTGATGCTGAAGCGCCTGCTGCTTGGCGAGAACCCCTGCAATCTGGACAAGCTCTTCCGCAAGATCAAGCAGTTCGGGCATCACGGGCGGCAGGGCGGGGGAGTCTGCGGCGTCGAGATGGCCCTGATGGACCTGGCCGGCAAGGCGTACAACGTGCCCGCCTATGCCCTCGTCGGGGGCAAGTTCCGCGATCGGATCCGGATGTACTGCGACACGCCCAACGAGCCGACCGGCGCGGAGATGGGTCAGCAACTGCTCAAAAAGATCGAGCAGGGCTGGACGATGCTCAAGATGGACGTGGGGGTCCAGCCCTTGATCGGCGTCGAGGGCGCCCTGAGCTGGCCGCAGGGGATGCTCCCGGGCGACTCCGAGGACCAGGTCGGACGAGCTGCTGAACATCACCCAGGTGATGCACCCCTTCACCCACGTTCGTCTCACCCCGAAGGGGATCGACCTGATCTGCGAGTACGTCGCCGAGGTGCGCGCGGTCGTCGGCGACAAGGTGCCGATCGCCGCCGACCACTTTGGCCACATCGGGGTCGACGATTGCCTCCGTCTCGGCCAGGCGCTGGAGCCCTACAACCTCGCCTGGCTGGAGGATCTGGTTCCCTGGCAGTTCACCGACAAGTGGGTCCAGCTGGAGCGGGCGCTGAACACACCCGTCTGCACGGGCGAGGACATCTATCTGCTCGAAGGCTTCAAGCCGCTCCTGGAGGCCCGCGCCGTCAACATCATCCACCCGGACCTGGCCACCAGCGGCGGGATCATGGAGACGAAGAAGATCGGCGACTACGCCCAGGAATATGGGATCAGCATGGCGTTGCACATGGCGGGCACGCCGGTGAGCACGATGGCGAGTGTCCACTGCGCGGCGGCGACCCAGAACTTCATCGCCCTGGAGCACCACTTCAATAAGGTCTCCTACTGGGGCGACTTCATCGACGGGGTGCCGAAGCCGATCATCCAGAACGGCTACATCCCCGTCCCCGAAGGCCCCGGCCTCGGCTTCGAGCTAAATCTGGACGTAGTCCGAGAGAATCTCGTCCCGTGGGACAAAGGCTTCTTCGAGCCGACGCCGGAGTGGGACGGCAACACGAGTGTGCGCAGCCACGACCGGCTCTGGTCCTAAGCGGGGGCGTTTTCGAGGGCCGAGGGGCACGGCGGCACACGGCTCCGAACTACCGTCATCAAACCTCGCGTGTGAGTCTCTTGGAGCGGGGAAGGCTATGCGATGGTGATAGATTCGCCATCGGCGGGAATCCGCAGTTGGTCGTCGGGGATGCCGGCTTGTTGGGCCGCGGCGCGGAGGTCCGCCCGTGAAACCGTCGCGTGGTCGAGGGCATCCATGTGGGTCGCGACGACGGTTGCCCGCGGCGCCGATCGGCACACCTCGACCGCCTGGACGGCATCCATGACGATCAGCGTCTGGGAGTCGCCCCACACTGCCCCACAGGCATGGATCACGATAATGTCTGGCCGGATGCTGGCGATGGTCTCCATCACGGCGGGAGTCAGGATCGTATCTCCTGCCCAATAGATGGTCGGCTCATCTTCCACTTGGAAGATAAGCCCCGTGACGGAGCCCATGACGGCAAGGACATCCCCACTGCCGTGCTCCCCGGGGGCGGGCGCGATGTCGACGCCCTGCCAGCGCAGCGGCGCGGCGAGCGGCGTGACCGCGGTGAAGCCGAGCGCGCCGATGGCTGCTTCGTCACCGGCTCGACAGATGAGCGGCGTCCCCTTCGGCAGGAGTTCCTGGGCCACTGAGTCGAAGTGGTCGGAGTGGAGGTGAGAGACGATGGCGAGGTCGATCCCAGCCACAACTTCCTCTGGCGGGATCGGCAGGTCGACGAGCGGATTGAAGGAACGGCCAGTGAACGACGGGCGGCTATGCTTCGGTGCCAGGTAGGGATCGATGAGGATGCGCTGGCCGCCGTAGTTCAGCCGAAGCGTGGCGTTGCGGATCAGTTGAAGGCGCATCGACGCCCACTCTCCTACTTCGAGTCGAACCAGTCACTCCTCAACCGAGGGGTCCGAGGCGACGGAAGGATAGCCCGATTTGAACGCAGGCTCGTCCGGCCAATCCTCGTCACCCGGTATAGGAACCGTGACGGTCCCGTGGCGCTTTCTGGCCATGTTGACGGTCTCAACCCAGGTACGCATACTCATTCGAAAGCCGCGAGGAGATCCTGAGCGAACTCGCCCGGCGGTACGCGAGCGAGCGCCGCTGGCAACGGATCCAGGACGAGGGATCTCGTCGCGCTCGAGACGCTGGTCTCTTCACGAAGGATGATGTCGAGGCATTCATGGATGCACTCGACGACGATCCGTCCGCGCAAAGAGTCCGATAATCGCGTGTTGGAGGTGGCGGTCGCCGGGGAGGCTGATGTGATCGTCACCGGCGACCGCCGCCACCTTCTCGCTCTTGGCTCCTACGTGGGCATCCCAATCCTCACGCCGACCGACTTCCTGGCAGCTTATCCCCCGAACCTTGATCCGCGAATGCGCCGTTGATCCCGCGCCTCTGGTCCTAACCGAAGGTGTCCGTGCATAGGGCGATGCCGAACGCTCGCCTCAGGGGGGCCGATCCGCGTCATCCGGGCTGATGACTCCGGCCACACTCGCCCCGCGAGCCATTTCTGGCGGGACACGTTCGATCTTCGCGCGGCGTTGGAGGTGCAGCCTGGACGCAGGCGAAGCCCGCTACTTCCGGCGCGCGGCAGGGTTGTGAATCGGTACCCCTAACCAACATCGCAAACCGTAGCGGCCCTGTTGCCAAGGTAGTACGCATTGCGTACCATTGTGGACAGGTGACAATTTTCGTGTCGCCGCAGGCGCAACGGTGTGCACGTCGCACACGACCCTGCGCAGTGAAAGGTCTGACGGTGTCCGTGCGCGCAACGAAGAAGGACGATCCCCGTTTTCGCGTCAGCCGGCGCGGTTTCCTGAAGGCAAGCGGCGCGGGCGCCGCTGTGGCCGCCGGATCCCTCGGCGCTATCCCGTACACCGCGTCGCGCGCCTTCGCGCAGCAGAGCTGGGACCAGGAGGTCGACGTCGTGGTCGTCGGCAGCGGTGGGGCCGGCTTCGCGGCCGCGATCACCGCGAAGCACCTCGGCGCCGATGTAGTGATCCTGGAAAAGGGCACCTACGTCGGCGGCACCACGCTTGTCTCCGGCGGCACCATGTGGATTCCGAACAACAGCGCCATGGCAGATGCCGGCCTCACCGATGACCGCGACGGCGCCTCCGCTACATGGCGCGCTACTCCTTCCCGCACGACTACAACCCGGCCGACGACCAGCTTGGCCTTACCGACCACGACTACGAGATGCTCACCGCGTACTACGACAAGGCCAGCGCCGGCATGGCCCTGATTCAGGAGGCAGGCGCTGCCACCTGGATCACCGCCACGAACGGCTTCACCGGCGACATCCAGGCGGACTACCAGGATCACCTGCCGGAAGACACCTCCCCGATCGGCCGCTCGATCGTCGCGGACAACGGCGAGGGCGGGTCGGCCGGTGGTGGCGGGCTCATCGCCGGCTACCAGGCGTACGCCGAGCGCGAAGGGATCGAGATCAAGCTCGGACATCGGGTCGAGCGCGTCGTCACGAACGACGCCGGCGAAGTCATCGGCGTCGAGGTGACGGTCTCCGGTGGCGACACGGCGACCGCGCGACGCCGCGGCGACTCCCGGTAGCGGCGGGCTCAACGATCTCGATCCGCGCCCGCAAGGGTGTCGTCTTCGGCAGCGGTGGGTACGTGCGCAACAAAGACCTGATGCGCAACTACGTCTACACGCCGTTCAACGGCGGCTGCTCCACCGCGACGAACGAAGGCGACTTCCTCCCGATCGCCTCCGCCGTCAAGGCCAAGCTCGGCAACCTGCACAATGCCTGGCGCAACGAAGGGCTCTTCGAGCAGGCGATCGCCTCGGAGGCCGCCTACAACTGCATCTGGTTCTACAACGGCGATTCCTTCATTGTCGTTGGCAAGAACGGCAAGCGGTTCGTCAACGAGAAGCGCAACTACCAGGATCGCGCCACCGTCTACATGGACTGGGATGCCAACAACGGCACCTGGAAGAACCGCATTGGCTTCCTGGTCTACGACTCCCGCATCCAGGAGAACTGGGCGACCGGCTTCCCGTTCCCGGCGGATCCCGACGATTCTCCCCTCGTGATCCAGGGCGCCACGCTCGATGAGTTGGCCGCCAACCTGAAGGAGCGGGTCGACAGCATCGCCGCGCTGACCGGTGGTGTGGCTCTGGCCGATGACTTCGCCGCGACCCTGGCGGCTGAGGTGGAGAAGTTCAACGGGTTCGCCCGCGCCGGCGAGGATCTCGGATTCGGCCGCGGCGAATCCCTCTACGACACGGAGACCCCGTTCCCGCCGATGGTCGAGCAGCCGACCGTGACCGAGTGGCCGAGCGCGGATCAGCCGAACCCGGCGATGTACCCGCTGAGCGATTCCGGCCCGTACTACTGCGTGGTCGTGGGCCCGTCGATCGTGGACACGAACGGCGGCCCGGTGATCAACAGTGACGGGCAGATCCTGAACATCGACAATGAGCCGATTGCGGGCATCTATGGCGCGGGCAACTGTGTCGCCAGCCCCGGAGTGAATGCGTACTGGGGCGCCGGTATGACGCTCGGTCAGGCGCACTGCTGGGGGTACGCCGCGGGCAAGCACGCCGTTGAATCGGCGGAGAAGTCCGTCTAGGCCCCCGAGCTCGTGGCCGGCGCACTCGGGTATCCGAGTGCGCCGGCGGGAGCCTTTGCATGCCGCCGCGCCCCACAAGTCAACTTCACTTCACCCGATTTCAAGACCCACCTCAGGATCCTGGCGCGCCCACGGTCATCACCCTGCATGCCCACAACCGGCGCGGCAAGAACTACGCCGAGTACGCCCGTGCGGCCGCACCGCACGGGCGTCTGCTCGGGCTCGAGTCGTACAAGGGGGTCTTCGCCGGGAAGGAGATCACCGGCTACACCTGGTACGTCGGCCCCCTCGACGAGTCCGCCTCCCGTTTACTACGGCGACTCGTTGATGGAGCTTGAGCGCTTTCTCTGGGACGAGGTGGAGCGGCAAGCCCCGGCCGATGCCGTGCTGCCAATCCTCCTGGGCATCGAGCAGGGCGCGATCATGGCGATCGCGGCCGCGCTGGCCGTGCCCGATCTCCTGTCCGGGGTGATCGCGATCGAGGGCCGGTATCCCGTCGTCCCAGGCTGGGAACCGCCCCTCGCGCCGATGAACGGGCTGCCGGTACTCCTTGTTGACCCTCCCGGCGGGATCGCGCCTGCGCCAAACATGCTGAGCGGAAACGATCTGGTGCAGCAGTTGAACGCCTGGAACGCGTCGGCGCGTCAGGTGTTTGCGGGGGACACTGGGGAGTTTCCAAGCATCCTTGCCCCCTGGGTTGCCGCCCAGGAGATCCGCGTCAAACCGGCCACGGTGCGCTGATGCGGCAAACTACGACCCCTATGGACGGCAGCCCGGTATAGTTCGATCGACGGCCTTTGGCGAGTTGCGCTCCGGGGACTTGGTGGCAGCACACGACGACCAGCAGGTCACCCTGGCCAACGAACTCGTGACCACGCTTCCCTCGTATGGCCGGTGGGTCAGTTCGATCTGGAACTCCGAGACGCCCTTCGGGCGGGTGTCATTCCGCCAGATCACCGTTCTCTATCTGCTGCGCAAGCCGTCATTCATGTTGGGGCTCGCCCCAACGCCCTCCAACTTCGCGGAACTCCTTTCGGTTCGGAAAAGTGTCGTCACGCGTGTGCTCGCCAGTCTTGAGGCGGGAGGGTTCATCACGCGTGTCGTCGATCCGAACGACGGGCGCAGCCAGATCATCGCGATCACCGAGCGCGGCCATGCCCTCAGCGTCTACATCGAAGAGATTTTTCTCCGGGAGATGATGGGGAGCGTCGAATTCCTGTCCGGGGACGACGCCGAACAGCTTTGCGGGTCGTCCCCCTCCTGAGACGCATCTCCGCCAACCTCGAGCAGGCCCGCAAACAGCGCGTTGCCATGACCGGTGAGAACCCGTACGAGGACGACGGACTCTAGAGACGCCAGGTCTACGGCTGGAATACCGCACCAGAATAGACACTCTCGCCGGACAACGCGGTGCCCATCACGGCACTAACCGACTATCCCGCTGCGGGGATGACCGCGTCGTCAGACCGCAGCCTTACCCCGAGGCCTCTGGACGACTTCACAGCCCGCTTGTCGGAACCGCCTCCGATCGCTCGCGCACTCTGCGCGATGCCAACACCTGTAGTCACGAGTGGCTAGCACTTGTGGGAAGAAAGCTTCTTTGAGCTGACGCCGGAGTGGGTCGGCAACTCGAGCGTGCGCAGCCACGGCCGGCTCCGGTCCTGAGCGGGGCGATCTGAAGCCCCAACGTGCCCTCGCCGGTTCAGCGGACGTCGGACGTGTCACTGGCGACGAGCGATAGGAGGAGCACAGTGACCGGTTGGGATGACTGGTTGTCGTAGGCGGTGGCGGCGCTTTCCGCGACCGTCACGCCGGAGCCCGCGGCGATCTCTACCAGCGGGGGCGGAATGGATAACTTTCCATCCTGCCCCAACACCCAAGCGTGGACCGGTTGCTCCCCGATCGTCACCGTCAGCGTGCCGGACTCGACAACCAAGAGTTCCAGCGGACTGACCAGATGGTGGCTAAGCCGGGCGCCTGGGGGCAAGGTCACCCGGACTAACTCGGCCGTGATTCTGTCACGGTAGGACATTACCGAGTTGTAGCCAGCCAAGTCCTGGCGAGAGATGCCGGCCACGGAGCCGCTGGGTTCGACCTCGCTGGAGCGGGCATAATCGTGCCTGGGCCGGATCAGCCTGAACAGCAGCGCGACCGCGGGGGCATCGGTCCGATTGGTGGTGGCGATCGACACGGCGTCCTGGATAGCGACTACGTTCCCCGGGGCGATCGTGAGGGATCTTCCAGAATGCGTCAGTCCGGCACGTTCGTTTGAACCTTCGTTGCGTTCGGGACCGAGGTCGACCTCGAGGGTACCCGACTCGACGACGATGACGGCGGGTCCCCGCTGGGTGAATGTCTGGTCGGTGGCTCCTGGAGCGTACGTGAGGCGCTGCAGGATCGGTATGAAGTCCCCCGCGAGATCGAGTGTTGCCGTCTCCGAGAACAGGGCGGTGGACGACACGTTGCCTTCGGGATCGCCCCAGCGCTCCACGATCCTGTCCTCCTGGACCCGCACGATGTCGACCCGTGGCCACGGGTCTGCGCCATCGAGCGGGATGCCCAGAATGTCTCCGCCGGGCTCCGCGCCGGCCGACATCCGGACGACCGCCCGGTCGCCCCGCGCTATGACCTCCTCGGGTACGAGGCGCAGCGACTGGTGGGTCTCGCGCAGGTAGGCGACGTAGCGAATCAGTTCCTCCCCGTCGGGTTCGTCGGTCGGCCGGTCGACGTGATCGACGAAGCCCGGGGCGAGCACCGCCCTGAGGGCGCTGTCGTCGCCCGTGCGGAGAAGCGCGTCGATCGCGTCGTAGAAGTGCCACGCGGTGGCCTCGGCGCGCTCCACCGAGGGGGTCGACACCCCAACAGAGTTGAGATCGGCAAACAGCGTGTAGGCCTGCCCGAACCAGGCGCCGGTGACCAGCGCGAGGACGCAGACGCAGGGCGCGATCAACCGGCGGGCAAGGAAACCCTTGGTCGGTCGCGCCCTGCCACGAGGGTTTTGCGTGGCCCTCGGGGCAGGGAGCCAGGGAGCCGTTGGGGTCGCCGCCATGGCTCGCTACGATGCCGGGACGGGGGTCCCTTCAGCGTCGACGAAGGTCCTCCCCGGCTCATCACGCGCGAACAAGTAGGTTTCGATCGTGACCGTTGTCTGGTCGCTCGCGTTCCAGGCGGTGTGGATCGCGGGAGGTGCCTCATCGACGGAGACGCAGTCCCGCGGCTCCAGCACGACCTCGACACCTATGTTCATCGGCTCGGGCGCCGCTTGGGCGTCACCGCTGCCTGCCCGGGTCACGATGGCCGCGCCTGATTGGATCGAGAAGCCGAGGGCGCCGTCCTGGACGCAGATGATGAACGCGGCTGGGTGAGTGTGGGGGGTGACGTAGGAACCCGGCTCCCACGTGAACTCCCGCATCTCCATCCCTCGGCCGGGTGCGGCCACCGGATCGAGCCCACTCAGGACGACGGCGGTGACCCCTGGGGCGCCAGGCGTCGCGTCGGGCGGTGGCGGCCCTCCCTGGGCGAGGGCGCCTGCCGCGATCAGGACAAGGACGGCGGTTGCAAGCATCAGGGTTGCGATCGGCTTGCGGGTCATAGATCAACTCCCTCCCGTGTGGTCTGGGGACAACGATTGGCCCCGCCCACGATCATTGAGGTTTGGAGGGAGATGCACATCGTAGAGACTACGGTCGGCTGGGTACGCGTGGCACCGTATTACTACGGGGCGATGGCGCAAGAGAGGACCTGCGAGCCCGATCAGACCAGAGAGTTCCGAATCGCGTGGCTGGCGGCGGCGGTGCGCGATTCGACCTCGAATTTGGTGAGGATGTTTGTCACATGTGACGTTACGGTGCGGTATTTGAGACCGAGGGCGGCCGCAATCTCCCGATCCGAGCGCCCGTCGACGAGGAGGCGGAGCACCTCGCGCTCGCGGTCCGTTAGCCTTGTGGCATCCCTGGTGCCACGCGGGCCGGTGGTGTGGACCGCGGCCTCGATGGCGAGGACGATGGCATCTACGTCCGCGAACCACGCCGCTTGGTCCTGGGCGCGGCCCGACGCCCAGGCGGCGGCGAATTCCGCTTCAGGGAGCGCCGCCCTGGCGCCTGATTCGGCGTCCTCCATGGCGGTCTGGTCAAACGAACTGATATCGGCGCCGGTTCGCCCGCGCACCGCATCCACGGCCCCGAGCAGCCGTGCCGCGGACTCGAACTGTCCGGCGCGGACGGCAAGTGCCGCGAGCCCGGCCAGCGGGCGGGACAGTTTCGCTGTGTCTCCCACTTCGATGAAGCCGTGCGCGCTGGCCCGATAGCGATTGGCCGCCTCAATGAGGGTTCCCTGGCTGGCCGCGAACACCCCGAGGAACAGGTCTGTCATCCCCAACATGCTCGTGTCGCCGAACTCCCGGAAGACCGCCGCGGCGTCCGTGATCATCGCCCGTGCGTGCTCTGGGTTGCCCTGCCCGAAGGAGATGACGCCGAGCATCAGCTGGGCCAGCCCGATCGAACGGCTTTCGCCCAGGCGGCGATGGATCGCCAGCACCTCCTCGCACAGCGCCTGTGCCTCGTCCCAGTGTTGCTGGCGGAGCTCCACGAGCGCGAGCGGGTGCAGCGCCGCGACCCGAACGTGTGGATCGTCAATGAGGTTCGCCGCCTCGAGGCATTCGCGTCCGCGCCGCGCTCCCGTTTCAAAGTCCCCGGCCGCGAGCGCGAACTCCGCCGCCCAGTGTAGGGCGAATACCTTCGGCACGGTCGGTTCGGGGCCGGCGAGCGCGAGCACGCGGTTCACCCGATCGATGCCCTCCCGAAGGTGGCCTCGCGTGTGCCAAAAGGGGCCGCATGCCGCCGCCAGGCGAAGGCACTCGTCCGCCGATCCGGGGCGACAGAGGACGTCAAACGCGGCCCGGAGGTTGTCGTGCTCCGCGGCGAGGCGATCGAGCCTGGCATCGTCGAAGCCGATGAAGACGTGCGGCGCATCTCGCTCGGCGAACGCGAGATAGTAGGCGGCGTGCCTGTGGCGGATGGTCTCCGCTTCGTCGCTTGCCGCAAGGTTCTCCAGGGCGTATTCGCGAACTGTTTCCAGCATCCGATAGCGTGGCTCGCCGGGGCCGTCCCCTCGTTGCAGGAGACTGTTGTCGACCAGGGAGGCCACGCCGTCAACGAGGTCATCGTGCCCCTCGGGGTCGAGGATGGCCGAGGCGTGCGCGAGGGAGAACCCGCCGGCAAAGACCCCCAGTCGGCGAAAAAGCGTCTGCTCCTCCGCGGGCAGCAGGTCGCAGCTCCAGGCGATGGTGTCGCGCATCGTGCGCTGCCGGGCGGGTAGGTCCCTGGCGCCGCCGGTCAGGAGGCGAAGGCGGTTGCTCAGATTCGCCAGCAGCGCCTGAGGTGAGAGGGCACGCATGCGAGCGGCGGCGAGTTCGATCGCGAGCGGGAGACCGTCGAGCCGGTGGACGATGTCGGCGACGGTCGGGGCGTCGTCATCGGTGAGCGCGATGTTCGGATTGGCCGCTTGCGCCCGCTGGATGAACAGCGCGGCCGCTCCGTCCCGGGCCAACTGGGCCATCGTGTGCGGGCGCGAACGATCGGGAACCGGCAACGGCAGGACCGGAAAGACCTGTTCGCACGAGAGGTGAAGCACGACGCGGCTGGTGGCGAGGATCGTCAGGCCCGGGCACGCGACTAGCAGGTCGGCTAGATCGGGCGCGGCGGCGACCACCTGTTCGAGATTGTCGAGCATGAGAAGGAGTTCACGGCCCGCGAGGACGTGCCGCAGACGCTCCATGTTGGTGAGATCGCCGGAGTCTTGCACCCCGAGTGCCTGGGCAATCGATGGCAGCACCAATGCGGCGTCGTTGACGGCAGCCAGGCCGACGAAGGCGATTCCGTCCTGGAACTGCTCGGCGGCGCTGGCCGCAGCCGCGAGGGCGAGCCGCGTCTTCCCCGAGCCTCCTGCCCCGGTCAGGGTAACCAGGGGGACGCCAGGACGAAGGAGGAGCGCGCGCACGGCGGCCACCTCGGTCGCGCGGCCAACCAGAGGAGTGCGCGGCAGGGGGAGGGGCGAGAACTTGAGGCGAAATATCGGTGTTTGCATGGCGTCGGCCCAGAAGGCGATCGAGAAGCACATGGTAGCCCGTTGGCGGGCGTCGCGCATGCATCTTGGCGGACCGACGAGAGCCGCGACCGGTGGCATCATCGGGGTCGTCGGGAACCTGCCGGAAGGTAAGTCCACGCACGGCGTGGACTCAGGTACGATAGCCATGGCCCGAACGAGCTACGGCGGCACCAGAGAATGGAGGCGGCAGATGGATCTTCGAGGCAATGGCGTCTACATCAGCGGCGGAGCGCTGGCCGTCATCGTGATCATCCTCCTGCTGATCTGGCTGCTGTAGATACCTGTTTGGGGGAAATCTGACTCTCTCCTCGGGCGGTCTCGTTAACCGTCCCGACGACGAAGGTCCCTACGGCGTCGGCGTGGCGACGGTGGGGGTGCCGGCGGTTTGCAACTCGTCGTCGGTCACAACCCCGAGCTGGCGCAGCATGCCGAGATAGTCGGCGGCGACCCATTGTTCCGCCAGCTGTCCGCAGCGGACCGTGTAGATGACGATCATCTGCCAGGTCGCGGCGCGTCCTGTTATCGGTGCGCCCCAGGCTTCGAGGGGCGCTTGTTGGGTGCCGGTCCAGGTCAGACGAGCCACGACCCGATCGCCGTCCGCGATGACGTCTTCGACCGTGATGTGCAGATCGGGGAAATCCTCCAGGTTCTCGCGGGCACGCTGGATGTCGTCGTCATTGCCCGGCTCGTTGACTTGTGGACGCCCCGGATTCTGGCGAACAAAGTCGTCAGCCAGGTAGTCGGCGGCGGCTTCCGGTCTGCGCTCGTTGTAGACCTCGTTCCAGTAGCTGCGGACCATCTCCGCATTCTCTTCTGGCGTCGTCGTGGGGCATTCGGCGGGACTGGCAGCCGGGGTGCCGCTTTGCCGTGCCATGAGCGTGCGCTGGCTGCCTGCCAGCGCAAGGACTCCCAGAAACACAGCCAGCCCAAAAACGGTTATCCAGCGCTGCATCACGCCCGCTCCTCTCGCTCACACATGCGTTCGTACCCAGTTGATGGGCGCATGGTATGGGGGAAGCGCGGACGCAGACAAGCGCACACCCATTCGAGGGATCGACGGGATGAGGTGCCAGCCGGCGGCGCGTGTGACACAGTCGCCGCCGTTGCGTCAGTCAGTCGCCCTCGAAGACCAGTTCGTGCGCCCTCGTCTGGGCCCACCGGTAGAAGTCTTCGTTTCCTGACTTGGCGAAGAAGCGCGAGGCGTCCAGCGCGATGTAGGCCTGGTAGCACCGCAGCCGCTCGGCGAATCCGGGGAGGTCGATGCCCCGGCCGGCCCAACGACGTCGATAGGTGACCGCGTAGTCCATCCCCTTGCCCCAGAAATCGAGCCAGGCGACGTCGTAGAGCGGGTCCCCGTACTTTGCGTTGATCCAGTCCAGCACGGCGGTGATTCTGCTGTCCTCCGCCAGGACATTGCCGAACCCGAAATCACCGTGGACCAGGGCGCGGGCCTCGGGGCAGAACGGGAGCAGCGCAACCATCCGCTCATACAACCGGTCGAAGGACGCCCGGTCGAGGAACGTCGTGTCGAACAGCCCGTGCCAGCCGTCGTAGAAGTCGCCGGGTGGCCCGGGATCGCGGACGTCCCGGAGGTAGTCGTGCCAACTGGCGAACATGCCGTTGCCGTCGTCGCCGATGATCCCCGACCCGACGGTGCCGGTGGTGTCCACGGCATGGATGTCGTCGAGCGCGTCGAGCAGGGCGGGGACGAGCGCGGTGGTGGCGGCCGGGGGGAGATGGTCGACCGGCGTGCCCTGGGCGCGTTCCGAAACCGCGAAGTGCAGATCCTGGAGGCGCCCATGACTGAGGATCGCCGGGATCGGCACCGCCGACCCGACCAGGCCGGCGAGGAACGCCTCCTTCGCGAAGTTGGCGCCAAGCCCGCGGTTGAACCGCACGATGACCGGAACGCCGCCCACGGCGGAGGAAAACGTCTGGGCGACTTGCCCGCCCACCAGCTGCTCGGGAGGTTCGATGGCTCCGTCAAATCGCTCGCGCAGGAGCGCGATGACGGCATCGGCATCGACCACCGGCGGGCTCCATGCCGACTGTCCGTCCTCGTCGTTCGCCATCGTCTTCTCCAGGTACTCGTCCGTGACCCATGGCAGCGCCAAGTCCAGATCGTCGCTTACAGATGCACGGAGAAGGCACGAGGCGTCAAGCACGGGTGCATGCGCAAGATAAGAAAAGAGTCGCTCGTGATCAAGAAGTGGGGGTAGAGCGGCGCTTGCGGGGGGCGGCGGAGCGGGGTGGTTGGGCGCGCATGTGGTCGCGGACGCGGGTCATGATGTCGCCAAGGTGGGGCAGGTCGGCGGCGGTCAGGGGGTCGATGAGCAGGCGGCGAACGACCTGGATGTGGCCGGGGAGGACGCGGCCGATGAGGGCCCGGCCGCTGGCGGTGATGGTGACCAGGGTGGCGCGCTGGTCATCGGGGTGGGGACCGCGGGTGATGAGGCCGGCTTTTTCCAGCAGTCCGGCCTGGTGGGTGAGACCGCTGCGGCTGTAGACGACGCCATCCGCGAGTTGCGTCATGGTCAGCTGGCCGTCGGCACCGGCGAGGCGGGCGAGGAGTTGGAACTGCACGTAGCTGATATCGCCCTCGGCCCGGAGCTGCTGCTCAACCTGGTGCTGGAGCAGGCTGACGGCTTCCATGAGCACGAAGTAGGCGCCCAGCTCCTGGGGATCGAGCGCCTGGACGCCATCGGTACCGGGGTCGGGGTCGGGATTGGTGGCGATCATGCCTCGATCATACAGGCTTCGCACCCTAAGCACGATGTCGCTTGCCCCGCATTGTGGTGGTTGTGCTTCGATGTCGAAGCATGATAGACTCCGCCATATGCTTCGATATCGAAGCATATGGATTGGAGAATGATCATGAAAGCGGTGCGTTATCACGCCTACGGTGACAGTGATGTCCTCGTCTATGAGGATGCCGACCGCCCCATGGCGGGCCCAGGGCAGGTGGTGGTCCAGGTTTCTGGGACTTCGTTCAACCAGGTGGATGCTTCGATCCGCGCGGGCTTCCTGCAGCAGGTCTTCCCGGTGGCCCTCCCCCACATCCCGAACTTCGATCTGGCCGGCACCATCGCCGAGATCGGCGAGGGCGTGAGCGGCTGGAACGTTGGCGACGCAGTCGTGGCGTTTCTGCCGATGAACGAGCCGGGCGCGGCCGCCGAGTACGTCGCGGCGCCCGCCGAGATACTGGCCGCCGCCCCCCGCACCGGTGAGTTGGCCGACGCGGCGGCGCTGCCCACGGCCGGGCTGGCGTCCTGGCAGGCGTTGTTCGAGCACGCCGGCCTGAAGACGGGCCAGAGCATCTTGATCAACGGAGCGGGCGGAGCAGTCGGTGGATACGCCGTCCAGCTCGCCGCCCGGGCCGGTGCCACCGTGACCGCGACCGCCAGCGCGCGCAGCCACGACCGCATCCGCTCTTACGGCGCCGGCCGAATCATCGACTACACCACCACCCCCGTTCCCGAGGCGGTGGCCGGGCAGCGGTTCGACGTGGTCCTGAACCTGGCCTACATCGGCGCGGACGAGACCGCGCAGCTCGTTGACACGGTCGCCGATGGCGGCGCCTTTGTCACCACGGTCATCCCCGGACCCAAGGAAGCCGGGCGCGGTGTGCGGACGGTAGAGGTCTTCACGCGAAGCGACGCCTCCCAGCTCGCCGAGCTGGTCGCCCGCGTCGACGCCGGAGACTTGAAAATCGACGTGGCCGAGCGGCGGCCGCTGACCGACCTGGCAGCCGTCCACGACGAGGCCGCCGCTGGCCGGCTGGCCGGCAAGACCGTCCTCACCCCTTGATCTCGCGTGCCACCGCACCGCGGCTGCCCGCGCCTTCCCTACGCGTAATCCTCCACGATCACGCGGCGTCCGATCCGGCGTTTACGAAACGCCGGGCGCGGCCGGGAGGATTTGCACGACCATGAGCGCCGCCGGTTCTGTTCCCTCATTGGTTGCCGCGTACGTCGTGCCGGTTGGTAGCGCGACCCCCTCCCCGGCCGCCACGACGCCAGCCCATCTCGTCCCTCCGCTCCAGGACGCCGGAGTGCCTCGCGCGGCGAGCGATTCCGCCCCGGTTGCGAGCGTCAGGTGGCCTTCGCCCGTCGACACCTCGACGCGGATGGTCCCCGCATCGACCGCCAAGAGCTCCATCCCGGTGACGGGATGGGACGCGATCCCCGCGCCCGGTGCCATGGTGAGCCGGGCTGCAACGACCGTCGCCGGGCCGTTCAGGAGGGCGGCGATGGGGCCGCCGGCCATCAGCTGGACGGCGGCGCCAGGGAGCAGCGCGGCCGGAGACAACGCGGAGGCGTCGATGCCCTCGTTCTCGGGCGAGCGCTCGGCAGTCGGGCGCAGGGCGACCTCCAGGAGCACGGCCGGTACCTGCCCGTCGTTGTCGACCGCGAACGGAGTGCCAGTCGGCACGATGGTCAGGTCACCCGGTCGGAGGGGCACTTCGCCCCCGTGGCGTGTCCCCGCCGCGTTGCCTTGCGGGTCCACCCCCAAGAGGCGCACGGTGAGCGCGCCGGCTTCCAACATGAGCACCTCGGGGCCCGGCCCGATCAGGGGAGAGAGGCGGGCACCCGGTGGCAGCGTCACGCGGTTGATTTCGACGGCGGCGGGACCCGCCGGCAGGGTGGCGAGCGGCGCGGCGAAGAGTGGCTGGGCGGACGTCGCGCCGGCATCCAGCTCCCAGCGGCCGAAGGCGACGATCCGATCCCCGTCCAGGCGGAAGCGGTCGACCGCGCTCCACCCTCCGGCCGGACCGCTGACCGGGAAGCCCAGGACTGAGTCGTACCCGCCGCCGGCGACCGTCACGACGGCAATCACCTGGTCGCCGGCGGCGATCAGGTCCTCGACGGCGAGCTGGAGGCCGGGAAAGGCGGCTGGGAGCCGGTCGATGGTCGGCCGGAGCGCGGTGCCAGATGCGTCTGGCGGGCGGTCGGCGGTCCGGAGCAACTCGGGCGCAACCAGGTCGGCGAGGTCCGGGGGGTTCCCGGTGCGCAGGGCCTGGTTGACGGCGGCGTAGAAGCGATGGACCGCCGCCACGTCGGTCACGCCCGGGTTCTGCCGAACCGGCCGGCCAGGCAGGATAAGGGCGGTCGCAATCAGGGCGACGGCGGTGGTGAGGGAAAGGGCGATGGCCAGGAGGGAAAACGACCGAGCGGCGCATGCGCATCTCCGGGAGCGAGGGCGGTATGGGAGCGGCCGGCCGGTCCGCGCACCGCCATCGTGCCCGTGCCTCCATCCACGCGCATGCGTCTTCCGACTCATTCAAACGTCCGAGGGTAGCGAAGGGGGCGTAGGTATTCTGCGCACGCGCGGCGCCGTACAGGGTTGACCTCTCAGCCGAGCCCTTGGCGGACGGCGTAGGCCGCGGCGGCGGCGCGCGATCGGACCTCGAGCTTCGCCAGGATGCTGGCTACGTGGTTCGTTACGGTGCGGCGGCTGACGAACAGGGCGGCGGCGATCTCGCGGTCGGCGTGTCCCGCCGCGACCAGCCGCAGCACGTCCAGCTCGCGCGGGGTCAGGCCGCCAGGGTTGGGGTTCGCCGTGGCTACCGGCCGGGTGACGGAGGGCAGCCGCTCGGCCAATGCGACCGCCTCGGCGACGGCATCGCCAAGCGACAAGTCCTTGCCGTCCGCGGCGACCCCCGATGCCTTGCCATCACCGAGGTCGGCCCGGATCGCCGCCAGGGCACGCTCTAACGGCGCATCGAGGTCCGGGTGGAGGGCGACCCCCATGTCCGCGCGCCACCGTTCGGCGGCGCCGAGCAGGCGCGCCGCCGGCTCCGCGTGCCCGAGCACCGCCGCCGCGCAGGCCAACCGGACCAGGCAGCCGGCGGCGTCGCGCTCGTCCCCGATCTCCCAGAATGCGGTCAGCGCCTCCCCTGCCAGGGCAGCCGCCCGGGCCTCGTCGCCCCGATCCTGCGCAATCGCCGCCTGCATGAGGCCGACCATCGCGATGCCCCATGCGTCGCCCCGCTGCCGGTAGCACGCCAGGGCCTCGCCAAAGAGGTCGGTAGAGGGGGTGCCTTCGCCAGCCTTGTGGCGCGAGAGAGCGAGCCCCCAGAGCACCTCCGGGATCGGGTCAAGGCCCGCAACCCGGCACACGGACAGCGCCTGCTCGAATCGCGGCAACGCGCCGGCCGGATCGCTCCGCCCGAGGGCGGTGAACCCCAGCAAGTGGAGTGTGTCCGCCTCCCCCAGTTGGTCGTTCGCCTCCCGCCGGATTTCCAGGCATTCGATGAGCATCTCCTCCGCCCGCGCGATGTCCAACCGCCGGTGTGCGAGACACCCGGCGGCCTGCAAGAGGTCGGCCCGCAGGGAGGGAGGGGTTTGCGCCGGCGTCGCCAGGGCAAGCGCCCGGTCCAACCAGTCGCGCCCTTCGCTCAGCGGGCCACGGACGAACCAAAACGGCAGTAGGGCTGCGGCCAGGCGCAACCCTGTCTCCGTCTCACCAGGGCCCATCGACCAGGTGAGGGCGGCCCGCACGTTGTCGTGGTCGGACTGCACCCGCTCGACCAGGGCGCGCTGCTCAGCTCCGCCCGTGGGCCATAGTTGCTGAGCAAGGTGGAGGAAGGCGGCCGCGTGAGCGTTTCGCGTCGCCGGTTCCTCGCCGCTGGCCGCCAACTCCTCGATCGCGAAGGAGCGGACCGTTTCGAGCATCGCAAAGCGCGGGTTCGTACCGCCCAGCGGCCGCACCAAACTCTGCTCGGCCAGCGCCTCCACGCCCGAGAAGACGTCTTCGTAGGAGTTCCCTGCGACCGCCGCGGCCGCTTCCAACTGAAATCCCCCCACGAAGACCGCGAGGCGGCGAAACAGCACCTGCTCGGCGCTGCCCAGCAGATCGTGACTCCAGGCGATGGCGTCCCGCATCGTCCGCAGGCGCGCAGGTTGATCGCGGGGACCGCCCGTGAGCACGGGCAACCGTTGCTCCAGCCGGACCAGCAGCGTCGCGGGGGGCAGCAGCCGTGTCTTGGCGGCCGCCAGCTCGATGGCCAGCGGCAGCCCGTCGAGCCGGGCGGCAGATTGAAGGCGATCACCGGAGCATGCTGCGGGGTGAGGACGAAGGTGGGGTCGGCGGCGCGGGCGCGGTCGGCGAAGAGCCGAACAGCGTCGGCATCGGTCAGCTGTTGGGGAGGATCGACGGGATCTGGGAGCGGAAAGGGTGGGACAGGGTAGACCTGCTCGCTCGAGACGCGCAGGGAGCCCGGCTCGTGGCAAGGACCACGAGCCGGGGACAGGCGGCGAGGAGGGTGGCGACCAGGGATGCCGCATCGACGACCTGCTCGAAGTTGTCGAGCACCAGGAGCAACTCCCGATCCTGCACCGCCTCTGCCAGCCCTTCGGCGATCGGCCTGTCGCTGTCCTCCCGGACGCCGAGGGCGCGAGAGACGGTCGGAGCGACGATGTCCGGCAACACGACCGGCGTTAGGTCCACAAACGCCGCCCCGTCGCCGAACTCAGTCTCAAGCTCGGCGGCCACCCGAAGGGCAAGCCGCGTTTTGCCCACGCCGCCGGGGCCGGTCAACGTCAGCAGGCGAACGTCGGGGCGGCGAAGCAGGTCGCAGACGTGCCCGATTTCGCGCTCTCGCCCGACGAAGCTCGTGAGCGACACCGGCAAGGGGGACCTAAGCCGGTCTCGGTCAGGCCGGGGCCCTGGGGCGATCGGCTGAGGAGGGGCTGGATCAGTGGCATTCCAGTTGGCCACGGGCAAGTCCTGCGAGAGCATCGGCGCGTGCGACGACGGGGTGGATACGCCCAGTCTATGCCAACGGAGCCGGCTGCCACACGAACGACCAATGCCGGTAGCCGAGTGCGAATGCCGTGTTCGCTGCAGCGCGCCCCCCGTCGAACGTCATGACAACTCGTTGCCGGCACCCGACCAGGCGGAATCGTCGACGGCGCAGGAACGATAGTTGAGCGCGCCAGCCTCGCGGCGAGGGCGCGGCGTCGGGCCAGGCCACCCGATGGCAGCGGCCCACCCACCATCGGGAAACGGCCCGCTGAGCGTTGTCTCAACCGTCGTCCCGCCGCAGGCGGCATAGAACGCCTGGGCCGCGGCATTTTGGTTAAGCACCCAGAGGTAGAGCCGGCTGTCGGCTGGTCGGGACAGGGTGAGGTGCTGCGCGGCTTCGAAGAGCAGGCCCCGGCCGATGCCGGCCCGCTGGAGTCGGTGGGATACGTGCAGGTTGTCGAGCAGCGCGCCCCACTCGGGATCCGCATCGAGGATCAGGTGGACGAAGCCGACCACCTCACCGGAGCGGTCGGCGACGACGGACAACTGGTCCGCGGCGGGAGCCGTCAGGCGCTCGGTCCACACCACCTGGCGATCCGCGACGATGTCCCCATCGAGGTAGGCATCGCTGAAAGCCCCCCGATAGTGCCGCCGCCAGCTGTCGGCGTGAAGTGCCGCGATGGCCGCGACGTCCTGGACGGTCGCCTGCCGCACGGCGATCTCCGGTGGCGGCGCGCTCCTTTCCGCCTCGTTCTCCGCCACAGTAATCCCTCATCCATTGCTCAAGCCTGGCCTTGGCGCTGGTCCTCAGCGGGAAACGCCCGCTGGCGCCCGGACGCGGCGTGCCACCCCAGCAGCCGAAGCCATAATACTGGGCGCGCTGGGCTGTTCGCCGCAGACAGAACCTGGACGTGGTGCGGGAGCATCCATCTCGTCGCCTGGCGCACAGGCTTCTTCGAGCCATCTCCGGTTTAGGATGGTGGCCGGTGATTGCTGCTCTCCACGTGGGGTCGCGTCATGGGATCTGGTGTAGCTATCCGACTTCCTTAGGTGGCATGCTTGGGGCTTCGCTGCGGCACACAACCCTTTCTCGACTGCACGCCGATCGGAGAACGTCCGGTGCTCCAACCGCCTTCGCCGCCCGACGACAGCCTGCCCACCGTGCCCACCGCGCGAGGACACCGCATGGCGTGGACGGCCCTGCCAACTGGGATCGGGATGGCCCTCGAAGCATGGCTTGGCGAGCCGGTCGTTGCTGCTCAGACGCAGTCCGGCGGGATGTCCCCCGGCACAGTCGCGCGCATCCAGACCGACTCCGGTCGACGGGTCTTTTTCAAGGCGGTTGGTCCCTCGCCGAACGCCCGCTCCCCCAAGATCTACCGCCGCGAGGCGGCCATCGCCCACCTGTTGCCGACGTCGGTTCCTTGCCCACGCCTGCTTTGGTCACACGACGACGGCGAAGGCGGCTGGGTGGCGATGGCGTTCGAAGACGTCGACGGCCGGCAACCGACACTCCCATGGATGCCCGCGGAGCTCGATCGCGTGGTCGATTGCATCGTTGGGCTCTCCGAGGCTTTGACGCCATCCCCGCTACCAGTTGAGCAGGTGGGCTTGGCCCGGACTTGGGGCGGAGTTTCCGTCGGCTGGTGGGCGATGCTGGCGGAAGAGATGGACCTCCTGGAGGACTGGATCCGTCCACGCCTCGATGCCTTGATTTCGCTTGAGACCGGTGCCGCAG
Source organism: uncultured Chloroflexia bacterium (assembly GCA_963849635.1). GTDB lineage: Bacteria > Chloroflexota > Chloroflexia > Thermomicrobiales > UBA6265 > CAVRUD01. Next base: position 122,316 of record CAWKIA010000027.1, read on the forward strand.
CGGCCGTCGACGGTGAGACGCTGTTGCACATGGACATCCGTGACGACAACCTCCTGCTCACGCCGGACCGCGTCATGGTGGTTGACTGGGCGCACGCGCGGATCGGCGCGCCGTGGCTCGATATCGTCCTGATGGCGCCGAGCGTGGCGATGCAGGGCGGGCCCGACCCAGATGCGCTCATCGCCCGACACCCCGCCGCGCGGGCGGCGAGCCCGGTGGCCATCACGGCGGTGGTCGCCGCGATCGCTGGCTGGCTGACCTACGGCGAGCGGCTACCCCCTCCGCCTGGACTCCCGAGCTTGCCCGAATTCGTGGCTGCGCAGGCCACCGAGGCGCGTAGGTGGCTGCGGGCCAGAGTCGGTCTGAACGAACCCTGATGACTTGTCACAATACGTCGAACGACGAGATAGTCCAGAAGCTCAAAACGGTGGGAGGACTCCATGGATGGAACCGGGCCGAGCGCGGTCCCCGACTTCTTCCGCGTTGACGGGCTCCTGACGGACGCCGAGCGCGGCCTGCGCGACCGCGTCCGCGACTTCGCCGAGCAACGCCTGCGGCCGGTGGCGCGGGCGGCGTGGGAACGGGAGGAGTTTCCGGCACAGCTCCTGCCGGAGCTGGCGACGCTTGGCATCGCCGCGGACGGGACGCGGCAGCGCGCCGGCCCCGAGCCACGTGGGCAGCGGACTCGCGCTGCAGGAACTGGCGCGGGTGGATTCGTCGTTCGCCACCTTCATCGATGTTCAGGTCGGCCTGACGATGGGCGCCCTCGCGGCCTGCGGCTCTGAGGAGCAGCAAGCGCGGTGGCTGCCGCGCCTGGCGCGGTTTGAGGCGCTGGGGGCCTTCGCGCTCACCGAGCCCGGCCACGGTAGCGATGCCTCACATCTGACGACCCGGGCGGTCCGCGACGGCGACGACTACCTGCTTGACGGCGCCAAGCGTTGGATCGGCAATGGCGCGGCCTGCGACGTCGCGGTTGTCTGGGCGCGGGCGGAGGACGGCGTCGCCGGGTTCCTGGTCGAGCAGCCGTGCGCCGGGTACGAGGGCACGCCGATCGCGGGAAAGTTGTCGCAGCGCGGCCTGCAGCAGGCCGATATCCGCCTGACGGGCTGCCGGGTCCCGGCCGCAAACCGCCTACCCCGCGGTGGGTTTTCCGCCGTCGCCGGCGTGCTGGGCGAATCGAGATACGGCGTCGCCTGGCACGCGCTCGGGGAGGCGCTCGGCTGCTACGAGATTGCCCTCGCGTACGCCAAGGAGCGCGAGCAATTCGGTCGTCCGATCGCGGGATTCCAGTTGGTGCAGGCCAAACTGGTCCGGATGCTCGGCGAGATCACCAAGTCGCAACTCCTCCTGGTTCAGCTCGGCCGGCTGCTTGAGCGGGACGAGGCGACGCCCGGGATGATCGCCTACGCCAAGCTGAGCGCGACCGCCGCGGCGCGGGAGGTGGCGGCGACGGCGCGCGAGATCCTCGGCGGAAACGGCATCCTGCACGACTACGATGTCATGCGCCATCTCTGCGACATCGAGGCGGTCTACACCTTCGAAGGGACGTTCGAGGTCAACACCCTGATCGTGGGCCGCGAGATCACCGGAATCTCGGCGTTCTCATGACGGACGGCATCCCTAACTATCCGCGAGCAACGTCGTATTCGCGGCATCAGCTCCGTCGGTTCCAGACGCAGCCTAGCGGTGCAAGGCTGCTTTCAACGCCTTGGCCGTCTGCGCGGTGGCGTCGCGGGTGGCGTTCGTCTCGGCCAGGGCGTTGAGCATCATGAAGTCGTGGAAGACGCCCTCGTAGCGCACGGAGGTCACATCGACGCCCGCCTGGCGGAGCTTGCGACTGTAGGCCTCGCCTTCGTCGCGGAGCACGTCCGCCTCGTCGGTGATGACCAGGGCCGGCGGCAATCCGCGCAATTGCTCCAGGGTCGCTTGCAGCGGCGAGGCGGTCGCCTCGGACCGCTGCGAGACGTCGGGGAGGTAGGCATCCCAGAACCACTGCATCGCCTTGCGGGTCAGCCACGGTCCTTCGGCGAACTGCTCGTAGGTGCCGGTGTCGAAGGCGGCGTTGGTGACCGGGTAGAGCAGCGCCTGGTAGCGAATCGCCGGCCCGCCACGCTCCTTCGCCATCAGCGTCACCGCGGCGGTCATGTTGCCGCCGACACTGTCGCCGGCGACGGCCAGGCGACTGCCATCGAGCCCCAGTTCGATCCCGCGTTCGGCGACCCACGTCACCGTGGCGTACACCTGCTCAATGGCGACCGGGTAGCGCGCCTCAGGGGAGCGTGGGTAATTGACGAAGACGAACGCGGCGCCGGTTTGATCGGTCAGATCGCGCACCAGGCGCTCGTGGGTGGCGAAGTTGCCGAGCACCCAGCCGCCGCCATGCGTATAGACGACCGTGGGCAGGTTGCCGTTGCGCCCCACGGGGCGTACGACGGTAACCGATATCGTGCCATTCGGACCGCCCGGGATGGTGTGCTCCTCGATCTCGGCTGGCGCCATGTCGATATCGCCGGACTGTGCCCCATCGAGCACGGCCCGGGCGTCGTCGGGGGACAGGGTGTAGAGCGGGGGACCGCCGCCGGCGGCAAGGGCATCGACCAGGTCCTGGGCGGCCGGCTCCAAAACCAGGGCGGGAATCGCTATAGGGCGGGCGCTTGGCGTGATCATGAGGAGACTCCTTCTCTTCTAATGGTGCGGCTGCCGTTGATGACGTGGTGGAGGAGGTGGTAGGGGCGTCCGCTTGCGGTGCCCTGGTGCCGACCGTGCGCCCGTCCTCAGCGCGTGGCGGCAGACAGCTCGGCGTCGGCGGCCGGCCGAGCGGCCGTGACCGGAGCGACGGCGTTGGCGGTGGCCCACTCCAGCGCGTAGTCGGCGACCTCTTCCCAGCCGTCCTGCCCGAGCGTGTAGTGGGAGCGGTCGGGGTATTCCTTGTAGGCGGTGATTGCCGTGGACTTGCTGTACTTGTCGGCGTTGGACCGATTGACCGCCGCGGGCATGATGTGGTCTACGCCGCCGGCGATGAACAGCAGGGGTGCGCGCTGGTCGTTGCCGTAGTCGACCCAGGTCTCCTGGTGGCCCGGCGTGTAGTTGGCCAGGACCCCGCCCCACACCCAACTGCCCGGCGTCGGGATGTGGTAGCGCTCGTAGACCCGCGCCGACTCCTCCTCACTGAGGGTGTTGGTGAAGGCGTAGTGGAACTGCTCGGGCGTGAAGCCGACGGCCCGGTGCCGGTTGGCCGGGTTCTTAAGGAAGGGGAAGAGCGACTTGATCTGCGATGGCGGGCTGGTCCGGACGCCCTCAGTGGGCGCCGAATCGATCACCACGCCGGCGGCGCCGACTCCATGGTCGAGCAGGATCTGCACCAGCAGGCCGCCGAAGGAGTGGCCGATCAGGATCGGCGGGCGGTCGAGCCCGCGGACGATGCCTTCGAGGTGCGCGACCGTCTCCGTGACCGTCACGGCCGCGATCGGCGACGGGTCGGCGCGGAGCGCCTCGACCTCGCCCTCCAGACCGGGGTAGGCCGGGGCGAGCACGCGGTAGCCGCGGCCGGTGTAGCGCTCGACCCAGCGCTCCCAACTAAGCGGCGTCATCCACAGTCCGTGGACCAAGACGATGGTGTCGGGGGTGTTGGTGCTCATCGAATTTCACCTTTCTTGGTGGATGATTGGACCGCCTACCGAAGCACGAACGAAGCGCTGCTCGCCATGATGCTGAGCGTGATCTTGACGTCGTCGCCGATGACCAGGCCGCCACCTTCGATCGGCAGGTTGGTCGCCATGCCGAAGTCCTTGCGGTTGATCGTCGCCGCCGCCCGGAACTCAATGTCGTCGGCGTCCCACAGTTCCGGAAAGCCGGTCTGTTCGACGGCCAGGACCACCGCCCGGGTGATGCCGAGCATCGTCAGGTTGCCCACCATGAGACAGCGGTTCCCTTCAGGCGATTTGACCGGCTCGACCCGCGTGCTGCGAAACGAGATCGTGGGGTGGGCCGCGACGTCGAAGAAGTCGGCGGAGCGCAGGTGCTGGTCGCGCCTTTTGATGCCCGTGTCGATCGTGGCTGCATCGATCTCTGCCTCCACCTCCACGGGACGGCCACCTTCGAACCGGATGGCGCCTTCAAAGCCGCTGAAGCGGCCGTGGACGGTGGCGATCAGCATCTGCTTGATGGAGAACCCGATTGTGCTGTGGCTGGGATCGATTCTCCACATCATTCCGGCAGCGGGCGCGGCCCTCTCAGATGGAAGGGTCAGTGTTTCCATCGGGGATCCGTCCTCCTTCGGCAGGCGACGCGACGTGGAGGGGCTACCTCTGCATCACGGGCTGCTTGAGCCAGTCCTCGTATCGGATCGTGCCGAGCTGCGCCCCGTTGAGCGGGACGAGCGACGTCTTCGCTCGGGACCGAGCCGAAGTACGACGCGTCCGGATCGACAACTACCTGACGTGGATCGTTGCGCATGCTCAGGCGCTGCTGGATGACGCCGTCGAAGCGGAGCCGATCGGGACCGGCGATCTCCAGGCGGCCGTTCAACGGGGCATACGCCGCGACCTTTGCGACCGCCTTCGCGACATCGGCGGCGGCGATCGGCTGGAACGCCACCGGCGGCATGTGGACCCCGTCGCCGGTCGTCGCGGCGTCCGCGATCCCGTCGACGAACTCCATGAACTGCGTCGACCGCACGATCGAGTACGGGATCGGTCCCGCTTCGATCAGCTTCTCCTGGGCGATCTTGGCGGCGAAGTAGCCATTGTCGGGCGATCGATCGATCCCGACGATCGACAGGGCGACGTGGTGGCCCACGCCCGCGGCCTTCTCCGCCGCAAGGAGATTCCGGGTCGAGGTTTCGAAGAACGACAGCACCGCCGCCGGCTCGAAGGAGGGCGAGTTGGACACGTCCACGACCACCGAGGCGCCGTCGAGGGCTTCGGCGAGCCCTTCGCCGGTGAGGGTGTTGATGCCCAACCGGGGAGACGCCGGGAGCGCCTCGATGGCCGTGCTCACCGAGGATGGTCACGACCTGCGATCCGATCAGTCCGGTGCCGCCGATGACGACTACTTTCATTGGATTTCCTTTCTGAGCGTTGAACGAAAAGGGTTGGCGCCGTCCGGGGCATATCCGAGACGCCTGGGCGGCGCCCCGAATCGGCCCCTGGGGTGGCGGGGACGCGGCTGATCACGATGGGATTCTGTTCGCCTGGACGCGGATGGCGATCTTGACTTCGTCGCCGACGACGAGCCCTCCCCCTTCGATGGGCAGGTTGAACGTCATGCCGAAGTCCTTGCGGTTGATCTTCGTCGTCGCCGTGAACTCGATCACCTCGGCGAAGTGCCTGCTGGGCTCGCCGGTCTGTTCGACGGCTAACTCCACCGATCTCGTCGACGCCGCTCATCGTCAGGTTGCCGACCATCAGCCAGCTGTGGCGGCCGAACCGATGGACCGGCTCGACGCGCGTGCTGCGAAACGAGATGGTGGGGTAGACCGCGGCGTCGAAGAAATCGGCGGAGCGCAGGTGGTCGTCGCGCTTCTTGATGCCGGTGTCGATGGAGGTGGCGTCAATCTCCACGTCCACCTTCGCGTCGTCTGGCCGGTCGCGATCGAACCGGATCGCGCCCCGGAAACTGCCGAAGCGGCCGCGGACGGTGGCGAACATCATGTGTTTGATGGAGAAGCCGATCGAGCTGTGGGCGGGATCGATCTCCCACTGGGTTCCGGCGACGGCCGCGGTCACGTCACGTGGCAGGGTCAGCGTTTCCATCGGGTATCTGTCCTTCCTTGTCAGGCGACGCGATCACGCGGCGCGTCCCGCGCCGGCGATGTGGCGATTAGGCCGACTGCCCGACCAACTGCGGTTCCATGACCGCGGAGGCCGCGGCCAGGATCACGTCGGCCACGGCCTGGGGCTGGGAGATCATGATCGCGTGGGCACCTTCGACCTCGGTGATCGTGGCCCCGGCGCGCTCGGCGCAGAAGCGCACGACGTCGGTGCCGAGGGTCTTGTCGCCCGTGGCCACCACCGCCCACGTCGGGAGCGACTTCCAGGCGGGCGCCGTGGTCGGCTCGGCAAACGTCGCTTCCGAGATCGGGCGCTGGGTGGCGGCCAGCAGTGCGGTTTGGCTCAGGGGCAGGTCGGCGGCAAACACTTCCTGGAACCGTGCGGGGTCGATCGCGAACTCGGTCGCCGTCTCCGTCCCGTTGCCCGTCGGGTACTGGAGCGGGAGCAGGGCGGTGAACACAACGCTGTCCCTCGAATCCTCTTCGAGGGCCAACAGGGTTTCGCCTTCGTCCGGGATCAAGCCCGCGACGTAGACGAGGCCGACGACGTTCTTGGCCTGCGACCCGGCGTTCGTGATGACCGCGCCGCCGTAGGAGTGGCCGACGAGGAGGACAGGGCCGGGGATCTGGTTGAGATAGCTGGCGACGTAGGCGGAGTCTTGGACGACGCCGCGCAGCAGGTTGGGGGGACAGATGGCCGTGATCCCTTCAGCCTGCAACCGTTCGATCACGCCGTTCCAGCCCGAGGCGTCGGCGAAGGCGCCGTGCACGAGCGCGACGGTCAGGGGAGCGCTTTTGTCGTCAGTCATGGTGGTTCCTTCCTGGGAGGTTGCGGCGGACGATCGACAGACTGTGTGGCTCCCTGCGCCGCACCCCGGGACAACCCAAGGTGCGTCGTCGCGATGGCCGCGGCGGCACCCGCGATGGCGAGTTGACCGACGGCGGCTCGCCGCGAAAGTCGAATATCCGGGAGTGCGCCGGATGCGGTTCGGTTCATGCTGTCCCCCTTTCTCCGAAGCGTTGCCGGTGCGGGCAACGTTCCCGGTGGCATGCTTCGATCTTGCGCCTGCCTGCCTGACAGCACATCGGGGGAACTCCTCGATTGGGAAAACAGGTTTGAGGAAGGGCATCTGAGGAGTTCTCCTCAGTCACCCGGAGAGCGTGTCAGTCGAGGCCGTGGCGGACCGCGAAGATCGCTGCCGCCGTGCGCGAGTCGACGCCGATCTTCTGCATCGCGTGCTGGACGTGGTTGCCGGCGGTGCGCTCGCTGATCGACAGCGCCTCGGCGATCTCCCGATCGCTCAATGCCCTTTACCAGGAGGCGCAGGACCTCGATCTCGCGCGGCGTCAGACCGAGCAGGTCCGCCTGGTTCGACGGAGGAGACGTCGGAACCGTGCCGGCGCCGGCGCGGCGATGGCCGTCGCCTCGGCGACCGCCACCGACAGGGGCAGCGCCGCGCCGGCGGCCCACCCGGCCGCGAACGCGTCCTCCCCCAGCGCGGCGCGGGCGGCGGCGACATCACGCCCGTGGGCAGCCCGGCAGGCCGGGTCGATCGGCAGCCCGCTGGCCTCCCGCAGCGCCGCCGCCGCCCCGAAGAGGCGGGCGGCGCGCTCCGGTTGCCCCCAGGCGATGGCAAGGCCGGCCACGCCGTCCAGCGCCATGGCGATGATGCGGCGGTCGCCAAGCTCGGCATGCAGGGCGAGCCCTTCGGCGAACAGCGCCATGGCCCGCGCCGTATCGCCCCGATCGCGGGCCGCGTATCCCAACCGAACGAGTGAGACGCCCATCCCCCAGCGGTCGTCGATCAGCGCGTTGCTCGAGGAGCGCTGCTTCGAAGCGGGACATCGCCAACGTGAGCGCACCCTGTGCGTAGGCCAGGGCGCCAAGGTAGCTCAGGGCGAGCCCCGCGCAGAAGGAGGCCAGCACCCGGTCGTCCAGCCGCCGCGCCCCGGCCAGCGCCTCCTCAAGATGGGTGGTGGCCTGGTCGAACCGGCGCCGCTGCATCGCCACCACCCCGAGACCGATCCAACCGAACGCGACGCCTGCCGGATCGCCATGCGCCTGGGCCAGCGGCCAGGCTCTCGCCGAAGCACGACTCGGCCCGCGCAGCATCGTCCTGGTTCACGGCCAGCAACCCGAGTCCGTACAACGCATCGCGCCGCAGCAGAGGCGAAGTTCTTGCCGTCCCGCGCCAGTGCTTGCTCCAGCCAGGCCCGCCCCTCCTCGTACGGGCCGCGAAAGAGCCAGAAGAGCGAGAGGGAACGGGCGAGCCGCAGGAACGCCTCCGGTTCACCCAAGTGCGCGAGCCAGTCCAGGGCCGCCCGCAGGTTGTCGTGGTCGGCCTCCAGCCGATTGAGCCAGTCTGTCTGGCGCGGCCCGAGCAGCTTCAGCCTCACCGCCCAGACGCTGCCGGCGGTTGCCGACATCGTTCGCCGGGTCGACGGGCTCCCGTCGGCCGCCTCGGCGAAGGCCACGAAGAACGCCGCGTGTTGGCGGTGAATGACGTCGCCCTCATCAGACGCATCCAGGCGATCGCGCGCGTACTCGCGGACGGTCTCCAGCATGGTGTAGCGCGGTTCGTCGCCGGACGCGGCGCTCTGCCGCAGCAGGCTGTGGTCGATGAGGGAGGTGATCCCGTCGAGGACGGAGGGGTAAAGAGAGGGGTCATGAGGGCAGAGGCAATGAAGCTCCCCTGTCGCCCGACCCCGGCTCCGTCGTCCCCGGCGACAGCTTCGGCGGCGCCGAGCGTGAACCCGCCGACGAAGACCGCGAGGCGGCGGAACAGGGCCTGCTCGGCCTCGTCGAGCAGGTCGTAGCTCCAGCCGATCGTGTCGCGCATGGTCTGCTGGCGCAAGCGGCAGATCCTGGGCGCCGCCGCTGAGCAACGGCAAGCGCAGTTCCAGGCGCTGCAGGAGCGCTGACGGGGGCAGGACCTTGATGCGCGCCGCGGCCAGTTCGATCGCGAGTGGCAGGCCGTCGACCCGGCGAACGATGTCGGCAACCACCGGCAGTCGTCTCGGCGCTCAGGCCGAAATCGGGCCGGATCGCCCGCGCGCGCTCGACGAAGAGCTGGACCGCGCCGAATGCCTCCGTCTCCCCGACGCTCGGCGATCTTTCCAGCGCCAAGCGGAGCGACGGCAAACTCGCGTTCCCCGGAGATCCGGAGCCTGATCCGGCTGGTGATGAGCAGCTTCACCTCGGGGCAGACATCCAGGAGGGTGCGCAACCGCGGCGCCGCGGAGACCACCTGCTCGAAGTTATCCAGTACGAGGAGCAGGCGTCGGTCGGCGATCGCCATCAACAGGCGATCGTGCAGCGACTCGGCACCGCTGTCGCGCAGCCCAAGGCAGCCCGCGATGGTGTTCATGACGAGGTTGGGGTCGCCGACCGGGGAAAGATCGACGAAGACGACCCCGTCGAGGAAGTCGTTCGCGACCTCGGCCGCGGCCGCAATCGCCAGACGCGTCTTGCCGACGCCACCGGGACCGGTCAAGGTCAGCAGGCGGACAGCGGGATCACGCACCAGCGAAACAACGGCCGCCAGTTCCTGCTCTCCTGGCAATCAACGGTGTCAACGGGCGCGGGAGGGACCTCGCTCCGCCGCCCGCGAAGGAACGGACCGATGAGGTGATTTGCGGCGCCGGGCTGGGTGACGTCGGCGGCTGGGATGCGGGCATCATGGGCCTGGCGCTCATAGTCGAACGAAGGCGCTGGACCGCCAGCATGGCCGAGCAGTTCTGCCCTGTCAACACGGTGCTGGGGGGTGTGTCAGTTTGGGCGGGGGAGGGCAGCGGAGGCGGGGCGGTGGGGGAAGACGGGGAACCGGCGCCAGGGGTGGTCAGGGGTGGGGCGACCGCCGACGATGGTTTTGGTGGGCGTGGTCATTGGCAAGCTGGGTGCCGGAGCGGGCGACCGCGCGGGCGGTGTCAGCGCCGCGGGGAGCGGTGCCGCCGCCCGACGCAGCGCCGCGGCACGATGGCGTTGGCCGCGCAGGTGGCGGACGATGCGGGGCCACATCGCCTCCCAGCGGTGGTTACGGAGGACGGTTCGCAGCGCCGCCATCGCGTCGGCGTGGGCCTCGGTCCAGTGCATCCCGCTGCCCTTGAGGCGGGCTTCGACCACCAGCTTGTTGGCGCTCTCGACACAGCCGCTGCCGATCGGGAAGCCCCGGGCGGCGAAGTCCACATACGTCAGCATGTCCCGGCGCTCGCCGAGATAGTGGCGGGCGCGGTCCCGCGCCTCACTGGGCGGTAAGGCGCTCACCGCCGCCAGGACCGCGGCGGGCGTCTGGTCGTGGCGCAACGCATGGCGCTGGACGGCGAACCACTCGCTCGTCTGGGGCGTCCCCGGCCCAAAGGCCGCTTGGGCCGCCTCCGCCAGATACCCCGCCGCGTGCGCGAAGTCGAGGATCCGGACCGCCTGCGGGCAGTGCAGGTCGACGAACTCCTGGATCCACGGCGCCCCGTCGCTGACCGCCACCACGACTGGGGCACGCTCCACCCCCCGCCGCATGACCTCCCCCAGCGCAACCGGCCGAAGCGCGCTGCGTCCAGGAGGCGGGCGGCGTAGGTCAGCTCCGTCGTCGTCACCGTGCCGTCCGTCATCGCCGTCACCCGCCCGATCGCCGCGAGCCGCATTTCCTTCCACTGGCCGTGGACCAACGGCACCATCACCCCGTCGACGCTCAGCTGGAGCGGCTCGGCCGGCACGGCGACCTGCGGGACCGACTCCCCCCGGTCCAACTGCGCCACGAACGCCGTCTCCAGCTGGATGCAGGCCGCTCCGGCCGCTTCCGTCAACCGTTGGATGGTCGCGGCGCTGACCCGCGTGCCAGTGAGCAACTCCAGGAGGTTCGCCGCCACCGCGAAGGGCACCTCGGCGCCCAACCGCACGGCGCACTGGGCCAGCCACGGCGAGAGCATCCCCGGCACCAGCGCCAGCGCGTCACCGAGGGCCGGAAAGCCCGGCCCCGCAGGCCGGGCACCGGTAACGTGCCCCCTCGAGCACCAGCGTTTCGTTGTGGGGCCCGGTCACGCGCCGCGGGCGCGTTCCCGCCCGCTCCATCGCCACGCCGCATCGCGGGCAGGCGGGCCGCCCCGCCGCCGCCTCGGCCATCCCGACCGTTTCGTCACCAGATCGGCGCGCACCCCCGCCAGCCGCCGGTCGACCTCCTGCTCGATCGCCAACAACGTCGCGCCGGGATGCGCCCGCCGCCACGCGGCCAACTCGCTCCGAAGGTCCACCACCCGTTCCGACGGCGCGGGACGCTCAACGCTGGCCATCGCGGGACTCCTCTCACCGCCTACCGCCCACTTCCCCCAGCCTACCGCGCCGCCCGCCACTTCGCTCGGGTGCTGGGGTGCTGGTCGCTATCAGCACGACGGTCGGCATGTCAGGTCAGTTAAAACAGCCGCACGGCCGCGCCGCGAAGCCGAGGCAGTCCGCGCCGCCGTTCACGTGATCGGCTTTGCGCTACGGCCCTGATGCCTGACGCCTGATGCCCGGCGCCTCTGTCAGTCGACGACGTGGCGAACCGCCCAGATCGCCGCCGCTGTGCGCGAGTCGACGCCGATCTTCTGCATGGCGTGCTGGACGTGGTTGCCGGCCGTGCGTTCGCTGATCGAGAGCGCTCTCGGCGATCTCCCGATCGCTCAGACCTTGCACCAGCAGGAGCAAGACCTCAACCTCGCGCCGGGTCAGACCGAGGCGTTAATCTGGTCCTGAGGGGAAGACGGGGGCAGCGTTATGGGTGGTGGCGACGCGACGGTGAGCGCCTCCGCGCTGGCCACCGGGAGGGGCATCACCGCTGCCCTCGGCCCAACGGCTTCGAACCGCTCATTGCCGAGCGCGGTAAGGGCAGCTGCAACATCGCGTTCTTGGGCCGCCCGGTAGGCAGGCTCGATTGGTAGACCGTCGGCCTCCCGCATCGCCGCCGCGGCACCAAAGAGGCGGGCAGCGCGCTCCGGCTGCCCCTTTGCCATCGCCAGCCCTGCCACACCATCGATAGCCAGAGCGATGATGCGGTAGTCGCGGATCTCGATGAGATCGCCGAGTCCCTCTGCGAACAACGTCCCTGCCCGTGCAAGGTTGCCCTGGTCGCGGACCGTGTAGGCCAGCCCGACGCGTGCCAGACTGATCCCCCATCGATCATTGACCATGCCGTGCTCACGGATGGCGTTTTCGAAGCGGGCCTCCGCTGCCAGAAAGTCGCTCTGCGCATAGGCTGACGCTCCAAGAAAACTTGAAGCGATTCCTGCGCGGTCGGAGGCCGTGGCGCGGATCCTCGATGAGCCGGGCTCTGGCTACCGCTCCGTCCAGCCGCATGATGGCCTGCTCGAAGTCCCGTCGGTGCATCGCCACCAGCCCGAGCCCGAACAGGCATACGCAATCCCGCCGGATCCTCTGTGCTTGCGCGATGCCAAGGCTTTCATGGAAGCAGGACTCGGCCCGTACGACATCGTCCTGGTTCACGGCCAGGATGCCAAGTCCGTGAGGGCTCGCCGCCGCAGCACCAGCGACCGCCCGTTGTCTTGTCCAAGTGCTTGTTCCAGCCACCCTCGTCCCTCTTGGTACGGTCCGCGATAGATCCAGTAGGGAACCAGGGAATGGGCGAGTTGCAGCAGGGCATCTGGCACGCCAGCGTGCACGAGCCAGCCAAACGCAGCGCGCAAGTTGTCATACTCATCCTCTAACCGCTGGAGCCGATCAACCGGGTACGTCCTGTTTCGTGCCCATCCCGCGGTCTCGGCGAATGTGACGAAGCACGCCGCGTGGCGGTGGTAGATCGCGGCGGCCTCCCCACTTGCCCCCAGGCGATCACGGGCGAATTCGCGCACCGTCTCCAGCATCCAGTAGCGTGGCGCGTCAACCGACCCGTCGCCTTGCCGGAGGAGACTGTGGTCGATCAGGGCCGTGATCCCATCGATCACATCGATCGAGGCAAACAGCTGGACCTCGTCAGCCGTATCCGCCGAGCCACCCAAGACGGCTTCGGCCGCCTCGAGCGTGAACCCCCCGACGAAGACCCCAAGGCGGCGGAACAACGCTTGCTCGGTGGCGTCGAGCAGGCCATAGCTCCACGCCGATCGTGTCATGCATCGTCTGCTGCCGCAAGGCAGATCCCGCGCACCGCCGCTGAGCAGCGGCAGTCGCAATTCCAGGCGTCGCAGCAGGGCCGCCAGGGGCAGGGCCTTGGTGCGCGCCGCGGCCAGCTCGATCGCGAGCGGGAGGCCATCGACGCGGCGCACGATCTCGGCGACGGTCTGCGTCGTCTCGGCGCCAAGACGAAATTCGGCTGGAAATCCTGTACGCGCTCGACGAAGAGCCGGACCGCCCGGACTCCCCGGCATCCTCGACGATTGTCGGCTGTCGAGTGGCAGGGGAGCAACAGGGAACTCGTGTTCTCCGGAGACCCGGAGTCTGATCCGGCTGGTGATGAGCAGCGTCATCTCTGGGCAGACGTCCAGAAGATTGCGTACTTGTGGCGCCGCGGTCACCACCCGCTCGAAAGTTATCCAGCACGAGGAGGAGCGCCGATCGGCGATCGCGATCAACAAGCGATCGTCCAGCGACTCGGTGCCGATGTCGCGCAACCCAAAGGAACCCGCGATGGTATTCAGGACGAGGTTGGGGAGATGAGACCGGGGCGAGGTCGACGAAGACGACCCCATCGGGGAAGTCATTCTGATCGCGGACGGTGGCCGCGATCGCCAGACGGGTTTTGCCGACGCCGCCGGGACCAGTCAAAGTCAACAGGCGGACATTGGGATCGCGCACCAGGGAGACGATGGCGGCCACTTCCTGGTCTCGAGCAATCAGGGGCGTCAACGGACGTGGGAGCGATCTGCCCCGACTAATTGAGAAGGGACTGGTGGGCAGCATCCTCTGCTCGGGCTGGGTGTTCATTCCACGAATGTTAGTCTCCGATTCATTGAGCGGTCACCTCCCCGATCTCACGTGGTGCCGAGGCCATGACGAACCGCGAAGACCGCCGCCGCCGTGCGCGAGTCGACGCCGATCTTCTGCATGGCGTGCTGGACATGGTTGCCAGCGGTGCGCTCGCTAATCGACAACGCCTCGGCGATCTCCCGATCGGACATACTCGCCGCCAGGAGGCGCAAGACCTCTACCTCGCGCAGGGTCAGCCCCAGCGCCGCCGCTTGCCCACCAAGCGCCGCTCTCGCCGCGGTCGCTGCCTCCGGTGGCGCCTTGTCGGGGCCCTCCCCCGCGAGGTCGGCGGCCAGCGCGAAGGCCTCGGCGGCGGTTTCCGCAGGGCTCAGCACCCGGCCCGCCTCCCAGGCAGCCGCGAACGTCGCCTCGTCGAGGTGCGCCCGCACGGCGGCAAGCCGACGCTCGTTCGCCGCCTGATCGAGGGGATGCACGGCGATGCCGCTCGCCTCGACCTGCGCCTCGACCGCCCCGAACAGCCGCGCCGCGCGCTCCCACTGACCCCGGGCGGTGGCGGCGGCGGCCAACCCCTTCAGCGTCGCGGTGGCGTACCACTTGTTGCCGACCCGCTGGCTCAGGACCAAGCCCTCGCCGAGCGCGGCCAGCGCCCGCGCGTGGTCGCCCAGTTCCACCAGCGCCCGCCCCAGGTGGCCCAGCACGCTGGCGGCGCCGTGGGCGCTGCCGAGTCCCCGGTAGAGCGCCAGGCCCTCCTCGGCGTGGGCCACCGCCGCCGCGTGGTCGCCCCGGAAGAAGGCGGTGTTCGCAAGGGCGCCCAGCAATGCCGCGACGGCGTCGTCGTCGCCGGTCGCCCGCGCGTGGGCCAACCCCTCTTCGGGCAACGCCGCCGCCCGCGCCAGGTCGCCGCGGTGGAGGGCGACCGTGCCGAGCGCCCCGAGCATGAACGCGATCATGTACCGGTCGCCGGCCAGCCGCGCCAGGTCCAGGCCCTCGGTCAGGAAGCGCTCCGCCCGGTCGTAGTCGCCCGCGCCGTCAGCCTTCGCGCCGGCGCCCCAGAGCGCCTTGGCCCGCGGCGCGGGCGGGAGGTCGCCGCTGTTCGCCAGCGCCGCCTCCAGCCACCGCTGGCCTTCGCGGGTGTGGCTGTGGTGGTCCCAGTACCGGATCAGGGCGCCGGCCATCCCCAGCCCGGTCTCCGGGTCGTGCGCGATCGTCCAGGCCAGCGCCGCCCGCAGGTTGGCGTGCTCGGCCTCCAATCGCGCGAACCAGGCCAGTTGGTCGGCCCCGGTCATCTCCGGCTCTGCCCGCGCCGCCAGCCGCGCGTAGTTCTCGGCGTGCGCCCGCTGGACGTCCTCGATCTCCCCGCCGAACTCCAGCCGCTCCCGAGCGTACTCACGGACCGTCTCCAGCATCCAGTAGCGCGGCTCGCCCTCCGGCCCGTCGCTCTGCCGGAGCAGACTGTGGTCGATCAGGGCCGTGATGCCATCGATCACGTCGAGAGAGGCAACCGGCTGGATCACGCCGGCCGCATCCGCCGGGCCAGCCAAGACCGCTTCGGCCGCCTCGAGCGTGAACCCGCCGACGAAGACCCCGAGGCGCCGGAACATGGCCTGCTCGGTAGCGTCGAGCAGGTCGTAGCTCCAGGCGATCGTGTCGCGCATGGTCTGCTGGCGGAGGGGCACGTCGCGGGCACCGCCGCTGAGCAGTGGCAAGCGCACCTCCAGGCGCTGCAGCAGGGCCGCCGGGGGCAGGGCCCTGATGCGCGCCGCGGCCAGCTCGATGGCGAGCGGGAGGCCGTCGACCCGGCGCACGATCATCGGCAACCGTCTGCGTGGTCTCGCCACTCAACCGAAACTGCGGCTGAAAATCCTGGACGCGCTCGACGAAGAGCCGGACCGCCCCGATCATCTCGCCACCCTCGGCCGTCGCCGACAGCTCAAGCGGTAGCGGACCGACGGGGAACTCGCGTTCTCCGGAGATGCGGAGCCGGATGCGGCTGGTGATGAGCAGCCGCACGTCGGGGCAGGCGTCCAGGATGGTGCGCACCCGTGGCGCCGCGGCGACCACCTGCTCGAAGTTGTCCAGCACGAGGAGCAAACGTCGATCGCCGATCGCCGCCAACAACCGATCGTGCAGCGACTCGGCGCCCTTGTCGCGCAGCCCAAGGCAACCGGCGATGGTGTTCAGGACGAGGTGGGGGGCGTCAACCGAGGAAAGGTCGACGAAGACGACCCCATCGGGGAAGTCGTCGGCCACGTCGGCCGCCACCGCGATGGCCAGGCGCGTCTTGCCGACGCCGCCCGGACCGGTCAATGTCAGCAGGCGGACACCGGGGTCGCGCAGCAACGCGACGACGGCAGCCAGTTCCCGGTCCCGGGAGATCAGGAGCGTCAACGGTCGCGGAAGCGATCCCCGGCTTCCGCTGAGGACAAACTGGGCAGGCGGGACGACCTGCAGCATCGGATTGGGAGAGGCCGGCGGCTGGGAGGCGGGGATCATGGGCCTGGCTCTCAGGGTGTGACGAATGCGCCCAATCCGCAGCATGGCCGAGCGGTTCGGCGCTGTCAACTGCCCTGGGTCAGCGGACGATGATGGGGCGGCATCGGCGAATACACCGGTTTGCGCGGCCGGCACGACCCACCGCGCGGCCGGCCCCGACCAGGGCCAGGGCGAGCGGCGCGTGGGACGTGGACCGCGCGGTGACATGAACGGCACCAGCACGACGTCAGGCAAGCATGCCACCGAAGCGTTATAGATGCGGCACGTTCGGTCTGAACGTCTGCACAGCCGGGATCACCGGCATGGGCATTGGAGGATCGTGACATGGCAGTCGACCTCTTCGCGGGCATCCCGGTCAACGACTTCACCGCGGCGCAGGTCTGGTACGAACGGCTGCTCGGCTCCCCACCCACATTCTTCCCGCACGATACAGAGGCCGTCTGGGGCCTCGCCGACCACCGGTGGATCTACATCGTGCAGCGGCCCGAGCACGCCGGCCACGCCATGCTGACGGTCATGGTCGACGACCTCGATGCCCGGATCGCCCAGATCGCTGGCCGTGGACTCGAACCCACCACGCGCGAGGAGTACGACAACGGCGCACGCAAGATAATCTTCCACGATCCCGACGGGAACGAGATTGGGTTCGGTGGTGTTCCAGCTTGAGGCGGTGTGCCCCCCAGGAGATGGGGCCTGGCCTCAGGCCCGGTCGAGCAACGCCCGCCCGCGCGCGGTGAGCACCACCCACGTGTCACTGGCCCGCGATCGGCCGGGCTCAACCTGAACCAAGCCATCACCGAGGGCATCCTCCCAGATCGAGAGCCGCGGGCAACTCGTGCGCCACGCGTCCATGGTTTCGGCATAGGAACGAGGCCGGCACGCGACCCAGGCAAGGAACTGCAGGGTCAGCGAGGTGACGGGCGAATGGGCGATGCCGGTGCCCGAGTGATATGTATTCCCAAGCGCCATGTTCTAACCCCAAGATCGACGATTTCCGGTTCAGTACATACCTCGATGATACCGTCACATCCGCCTGATAACACCTGCTCGTTTTAGCAATGGACTGGCTGCAACAAGGGCGTGCACCGTAGTCGACGAGGTGGTTGGAGAGGGGCGATGCCCGGAAACCCAAGTATTCGGCGCTATCTGGTGTTGGGAAGTAACACTGGAGCTCGTCGCGGACCGTCCCTGATACGTCGTCGCACGCTGCGTTGGAGGATGGGGTAGACGATGGTCATGGCCACGACCGCACGGATCAAGGAGCTGCATGAAAACCATCCTTACCGCTTACCGGGTTCGGGACCTCGGCCGTTCGGCCAACTTCTACTTTAAGGTTGGCTTCCAGGAGATCGTCACGCTTGGACTCGGTTTCCCCTACTGTACTGTGGCGGTGGTGACCGCGCTCTCTGGCCTGACTACGCCGTTCGGTCAGCCGGTCGAAACGGTCCTCACCGGCGGCGTCGAGACCGATGGCGCCCTGGTCCTTAACGCCGACGACCCTGCGGTCGCTGCACTCGCTAGATCGTGCCGTGCTCCGGTTGTGCTCGTCAGCCGCGACCCGCAAAACGATCACGTGCGCACTCACGTCGAACGGGGAGGACAGGCGGTTGTCGTGTGGCCGGCACCAACGGGGGACCAGATCTCCCTGGTTGCGGGCGAGACCGTAACGGATGTGGTGCCGGTGACCGCGCCTCCAAACATGGCCGGCTCCCCCCAGGAAGTCGCGCCGCTCGCCCTGCTTGCCGCGGTGGCGGCCGCCGTCGCCCGAGACGTCCCGCTGGACACTATCCGTCGCGGCTTGGCGTGACCCGTGCGACCGCCCTGAAACGACCGACAGCGGCGCTCAGTCTGGACGATAGCCTTGCCACCGATAGGCAAGGGCCTCTTGCCGTTCGATCCCGTGGGCGACGGCAAATTCTGTTCTGTTCTGATGTGGTGTAGAGAGATCCTGCTATCCACGATTGGTGTCTGGATTGGCAATCGCAGCGCCAATGTGACTGGATCGTTTTCTGCTTACAAACGGCTGCGAGCGAGATGCCCGTGTGCGTCTACCGCTTGGCTCTGAACGTGGTGGACACAACCGACGGCGTGGACGGATATAGTCCGGAT
>CAWKIA010000028.1:0-205951 GCA_963849635.1 uncultured Chloroflexia bacterium
GAGCAGCAATGCCCCTGCTCGAGATCGACAATCTACACCTGCATTACTCCGCCGGCGAGCATGTCGTTCGCGCCGTCGACGGCGTCTCGTTCACGATCCCGAGCGAGGCGTCGCCGTCGGTGTGGTCGGGGAATCTGGCTCCGGCAAGACCAGCCTGGCCACCGCCTTGATGCGCCTGCTGCCCAAAAACGTTGCCCGTTTCGACGGCACCATCCGCCTCAATGGCCAGGACATCATGGCGCTCTCCGCGGAGGACTACCGTCGTCAGGTCCGCTGGCAGAAGATCGCAATGGTCTTCCGGGGCGCCATGAGCATCCTCAACCCCGTCCTCAAGGTGGGCGTCCAGGTCGCGGAGCCACTCCTGCTCGACAATCGGATGGAGAAGAAGGCCGCCTACGCCAAGGTCGAAGGGCTGCTCGAACGGGTTGGCCTGCCCAGCGGCATCTTCAACCGCTATCCGCACGAGCTCAGTGGCGGCCAGAAGCAGCGTGTGGTCATCGCCATGGCGCTCGTGCTTACCCCGATCTCCTCATCCTGGATGAGCCGACCAGCGCCCTGGATGTCAGCATCCAGGCCCAGTTCATGAACCTTCTCAAAGACCTGAAGGAAGATCCGGGTATCTCGATGATCTTCATCACTCACGACATCGGGCTGGCCAGCGACCTCTGCGACCTGATCGCCGTGGCCTACGCCGGCGAGCATCTGGAGTTCGGCCCGGCGGAGCGGGTGCTTGTCGAGCCGGAGCATCCCTACACCCAACTTCTCCTCGCGAGTCTTCCGCGCCTGCACAGCGTGGAGCGGCCCAAACCGATGCCCGGCAGCCCACCCGACCTCACGAACGTGCGGCCGGCTGCCGCTTTCACCCTCGCTGCCCGTATTGCTTCGAAGCGTGCATGAGCGAACTGCCTCCGGAGATTCCCTTGCCGGACGGCGGCCACTCCCGCTGCTGGCTGGTCGATCCGGCGGTCGCTGGAGATCGCTACCGGATGCATCTCACCGCGAGCGAAGCTGTGAACCGATGAGCACACACGATGCTGACTCCGCCGCCCGGCTGTGACCATGATCGAGCGCGTTGGCGGTGAGCGCGAGGCGTCCAACAGCAACCACGTGGCACCGCTGCTCACGCTGGACGATATCTCGGTGTCGTTCGCGACCCGCAAGGGGTCTCTCCGGACAGGATCGGTCCGTGCGCTCGATGGCGTCAGCCTGACCCTGGGTGAGCGGGAGACGGTCGCGCTCGTCGGGGAGTCCGGCTCCGGGAAGACGACCCTGGGGAGGGTCTCCCTCCGCCTGATCAAAGCCACCTCGGGCCGGGTGGTATTTGAGGGCAAGGACATCACAAATGTCCCGGACAGCGACCTCGACTGGTTTCGGGGGCGGGCTCAGATTGTCTTCCAGGACCCCTTCTCCAGCCTCAACCCATATATGCGAGTGGCGTCCCTGATCGAGGAGCCGCTCGTCATCGAGTATCGGCAGCCGGGCAGAGCGCCGGACCCGGTCGCGCGGGCGCTCGAATCGGTCGACCTAATCCCCGCCAGCCGCTTCTCCGAAAGTACCCCAGCCAGATGTCGGGTGGGCAGCGCCAGCGGTTTGGCATTGCCCGGGCGCTCGTGCGCGACCCCGACTACATCGTGGCCGACGAGCCGGTCTCGATGATCGACGCCAGCTCCCGGATCGAGATCCTCGATCTGCTGCGTGGCTTACAGGAGACCCGGGGCGTCGCCTTCCTGTACATCACCCACGATATAGCCAGCGCCCGCCACTTCGCTGACCGGATCGCGGTGATGTACCTCGGGGTGGTGGTCGAGTTGGGCGCGGTCGGCCAGGTGATCGACAATCCACTGCACCCGTACACCCAGGCGCTCATCGCCGCGATCCCCGAGCCCGACCCGGCCAACCGCTTCCGTCGCCGGGCAGTCGTCCCCGGCGAGCAGGTCTCCGGCGGGACACCACCGGTCGGCTGCCCGTTCTTCTCGCGCTGCCCGGCCCGGATGCCCGGTATCTGCGACATCCACCGGCCCCAACTGGCCGAGATCGAGCCGGGCCACACCGTCGCCTGCCACCTTTTCGACCCGGCGAAAGCCCCGGCCGACAAACTGCGCGGCAAACCGCTCATATCGTTGGAAACGGCCACGACCTAGTCCCGGTGTGGAGAGGGCGCAAAGTCTTGCAGGGGCGGACCGAGGTGTCCGCCCGATAGACAACCGCGTCGTTTAGCATCGGGATCGGCGTTTCCATTCGGGGACCGGTCGGATTGCGGCCGGGACACATCGGTCCGCTCCTACCAGCTGAACCTTTGCGGCGCAATCACTCCGCACCGGTGCCCCAGCCAATCTTCGGAACTGGGCGGCGCTCAAACGACGAAAGCGCACGGTGCAATCGTTTTAGCTCTCTAACGTCACCGGCGACCCTGATCTCGACGGAGCAATCGCCGCCTCCGCGATCCCTAGGGTCTTGAGGTTGTCGCGACCGGAGGTCTCCGGGTCCGTGTCAGCGGCGATTGCCTTGGCGAAGGCAGTTACAACGCCAGCGCGACCGTGTGGTTCGGTCGGGGGCAATTCGAGCGTGCGCTCTTTGCCGCCAATAGGCCGCACGACCACCTCATCGGAGTCCGGCGTGCCCCCATCGCCCCGGCTCTGCCAGGCGATCTCGCCGCTCTCGCACTCCACCCGCCACTCACCACCAAGACCGTCGGCGGACCTGAGCTGATCCAGCTTCCGCGCCAGGTCACAAGAGGCCCCCCGGCAAAGTCGATCGTCGCCATCGCCGAGGCGTTGTCGGCGAAATCGCTGAAGGACGGGTTCCAACCACGGCAAAAACCTGAGTGGCTTCGGCGCCGAGCGTCAAACGCATCAAGTCAAAATGGTGAATCGCCATGTCGAGCAGGAGGGCGTTTGGTAGGGCGTAATAGCGAGCATTGTTGGGAATCTTGTTGTAGTTCCGGCGGAAATCGACGTGGACCGTCCCGACCGGCCGAGTTGCGCTGGCGATCAGCGTCGCCACCGCCCGCGGAGCCGGAAATTGCGGTAGTTCTGGCTCACCATCAGCTTCAGTCCCGCTTCGTCGGCGGCGTCGACCACTCTCTGGGCGTCGGCTACCGTTGGGGCAAAGGGCTTTTCGACAGGACATGCTTCCCGGCTGCCAGTGCCTCCAGTGCCACAGCGGCGTGCGCCGCCAGGGGGACAGTGACGAGGACCGCGTCGGCCTCAACGGTGTTGAACGCCTGGGAGAGAGAGGCAAACGCCTTCTTGTCAGGGAAACCAACAGCTTTCTGGGCATCGGCCAGCACCTGCGCCGCGGCGTCGACATGCGCGACAACCTCTACCTGGGACACGGTGGGCAGCACGTGCTTCGCCAGTCCCGCCCCCATCCGCCCATGCCTACCTGCACCAAACGCAACGCCACGGTATCGTCCCCCTCTTGACTATCTTCCGGCCGCACGCCGTCATGCACGCCAGCGAGCCAGCGAGCCAGCGAGCCGGGAGCGTCATCCTACCCCACTCGCAACTCGTGGTCCGGCGTTGGCCTCAGAACTTTCTTCACAATCCCAAGTGGCCGGCGTTGCATCACCGTATCCTTCGTATCGTTTTGCGTGTCCCCATGATGCGATTCTGGGTTTGTCTGCCCACTGACAGGAGAGCGAATGTCCCTCACGCCAAGCGAAATTGCCGACCTGGTTGCCCAATATGCCGCGGGCCCGGACGTTCTCCAGTCAGCCCTGGGGAGCGTGCCGGCCGCCGCAATGCAGTGGCGGCCCGCCGAAGGCGAGTGGTCCGTCCACGAAATAGTTGTCCACTGCGCCGATTCGGAGACTGCCTCCGCCCATCGCCTCCGCGTGCTCATCGCCGAAGCGAACCCGGTGATCGTCGGCTACGACCAGGCCGCCTGGGCCAACCTGCTGGACTACCACGCCCGGCCCATCGACGTAGCACTGGGCGCGGTCGTGGCCGCCCGGCTAGTACTGCAGTTCGCCCGTCCCTCCCGCGGAAGCGTGGGGCCGAAGCGGCAGCCACACCGAGTCCGGGCGGTACACTTGCCAGGACTGGCTCCGGATCTACAGCGTCCACCTCCACGACCATGCTGACCAGATCGCGAGCAATGTAGCGGCATGGCCAGGAAATTAGCTCGCTAGGGCGTTCTAGTTCCTTGTCCGTCGCGCCAAATATGCGCCGGTTCCACCACAGGAAGATGTAGGGTGGCCCTTGCCGGTCTGTGCCCGGCACGTATCGCATTGGCAGCTGGCCGCCGAAATCGGAAACCTTAGTAACGGAGCCGAACCTGCTTATCAGTCAATCCCGCGGCGGGGTGGCCGTCAGAGTTTTGGGGAGTAGGATAGCGGGGCGTGGTGGTGAGGTGGGATGAGAGGAGCCGGGCGATGTGGTCGCCCGAGCTGGAGGAGGAGTGGACGCGGCTGACGGACGAGCTTCTGGCCGAGGTGAAGGCGTGGCGGGTGCGGCACCCGCAGGCGACGCTCTACGAGATCGAAGTGGAGGTCGACGCGCGGATGGGGGCGGCACGGAGCCGCCTGCTGGAAGCCGCAGCGCTCGCCAGCCCGGTCGAGGAGCCGAGCGATGCGGACGACCGACCGATGTGCCCCGCGTGTGACGCGCCGATGCACTGGGATGGCACGCGTACGCGCCGCCTGACGACCGCCCACAACCGCGACGTGACCCTGACCCGGCGCCACGCCCGGTGCCCGCGCTGCGGGGCTGGGCTTTTCCCCCTGGATGAGGGATTGGGCCTGCTGCCCGGCCAACTGACGCCGTGGTTGGGGGCGGGGCTGGTCCGCCTGGGAGCGAGCGCCCCGTTCGCCGAGGCGGCGGGGATTCTGGCCCATTTCACCGGCACGACGGTCAGTGAGGCGACGGCGCGACGGGCGACGGAGGCGGCGGGGGCGGCCTGGGTGCAACTGGAGTTGACCGAGGTCATGCGCCTCGAAGCCGATCCGGTGGGCACGGCCACGGCGGCGGTGGGTTCGCTTGTGCAGCAGCTGAGCGTCGACGGGGTGCTGGTGCCGCTGGTGGGCGGGGCCTGGGCCGAGGTCAAGACCCTGGCGATCGGGGTGGTTGGACGCGATCAGGCCGGGGCGGTACAGACGACCGACCTCGCCTACTTCGCCCGCCTTGCCGACGCCGAGGGCTTCAGCCGGGAGGCGCTGGGGGAGCTGCACCGCCGGGGGACGACCACGGCGGGCGTGGTGGTGGCGGTGGCCGACGGCGCGCCCTGGATCCAGCGTTTCCTTGACCTGCACTGCCCGGCCGCCATCCGCATCCTGGACTTCCCCCACGCGGTCGGCTACCTGGCTCAGGCGGCGCAAGCGGCCTTCGGCCCGGGCACTGCGGCGACGAGCGCGTGGTTGGCGACCCAGGCGCACGACCTGAAGCGGAGCGATCCCGACGGGGTGCTGGCGGCGCTGGACACCCTGCCGCCCAGCCCGGCGCGGGACGACGCGGTGCGCTACCTGACCGAGCGGCGCGCCCAGATCGCCTACGGGGCGTTCATTGCGAACGGCTTCCCGATCGGGAGCGGCTGCATCGAGAGCGCCAACAAGCACGTCGTCCAACGCCGCCTCAAAGGGGCGGGCATGCATTGGAGCCGCGCCCATCTCAACCCCATGCTTGGCTTGCGGACCGTGGTGGCCAACGATCGCTGGGCGACCGCCTGGCCCCAGATCGCGGCCCAGCTGCGGGAGCAGGCCCGCTTGCCGAGCGCCACCCACCGCGCCGTGCGGGGCGCCGGTGCCGTGGCCCCCGTGCCGGCTGCCCTGCCTGTCCCGCTGCCGTCCGGACCCGCAGCCGCGCCCCCGTCGGCCACCGCGCCGCCGGCACCGCGGCCGAAGCTCGTCGTCAATGGGCGGCCCACATCCGATCACCCGTGGAAGCGCCGCCTCGCGCCTCGCCGCGATCCGTCCCCGGCCTTGCCCCCAAAACTCTGACGGCCACCCATCCTGCGGTCCTCTCTTGACACTGGCGGAGCGAGGATGACTGCGCGACACTCTTTGCGCGACTTGGCTCAGGAACGCGTTCAGCGAAGGGGAAGGTCCGATGGTCAGCAGATTGGCGCTATGCCTCATGCTCGCTTGTGTGCTTGGTGGTTTCAGCGGGACGATGGCCGCCTCGGCTCAGGCCGAGGACCCGGTGCCGGTCGTCATCGACAGCGACATGATCTCCGACGACTGGATGGCGACACTGTTTCTCTTGAATGATCCCGGCTTCTCGGTCAAAGCGATCACGGTTGCGGGGACGGGTTTCGCCACCTGCGAGGCCGGCGTTCGGTCGGCCCTGGGCCTGCTGGCACTGACGGACTACGGCGACGTGCCGGTCAGCTGCGGGGCGGAATCGCCGCTCGCGGGGGACAATGCGCCCCCGGCGGAATGGCTCACGACGATCGAGACGGTTGAGGCGCTCGGCTTGCCGGAAGGCGGCGACCCCGTCGAAGAAGATGCCGTTGAGCTCTTCACCTCCACGATTCAAGATTCGCCGGAGCCCGTGACCGTGCTGGCATTGGGGCCGCTGACGAACGTCGGCAGCGCGCTCGAAGCCACGCCCGCGTTGGCCGAGAACATCGAGATGATCTACGTGATGGGCGGTGCGGTCGACGTCGAAGGGTCGGCTGTCAGCGAGGAGAATACCGTCGCCGAGTGGAATATCTACTGCGATCCGCATGCGGCGCGTCTCGTCGTTCGAGTCGGGTGCGCCGATCACGCTAGTCCCGCTGGACGCCACCAACGACGTGCCGGTGACGCCGGAATTCGTCGCTCAATTGGACGCCGCGACGGCGACGCCCGAAGCCGAGTTCGTCGCCACGCTGCTCGCCAACAACGCCGAGTCGATTGAATCGGGCAGCTACTACTTCTGGGACCCGCTGGCGGCGGTCGTGCTGAGCGACCCGAGCCTGGTGACGCTGACGGAGCGCGACGTGACGGTGATCGACATCCCCGGCGCGCCCGACGACGGACGCACCAAGCCCGTCGCCAATGGCTCGGAGGTGCTCGTCGCCACCGCGCCGGATGGCGATGCCGTCGAAGCTGCGTTGATCGCCGCGTGGACCTCATAACGCGCTGAGGTGCGGTGGGGGCTCGGAGCAATCCGCGCCCCTATCAGCGGAACACGTGTGGTGCGCCTTGCAATCGTCCATGCCGTCACGGATGCTTCGGTGATCATGGACACCAATTCGGCGGGCCGGACGACAAATGGTGAGGTGTCCGATGCTGCGGACACTTGGCCAGTGTCCGCCCGCGAGGCAGCGGCTGCCCTCGGCGTCAGCGAACGGACTATCCGCCGCGCCATCGCGCGCGGTGCACTGCCTGCTACCCTCCACGCCGGTGTCTACCGGATCGCGTCGGCGGATCTGGCGCGGTACCGCGCCCACGGCCGCAGGCTGCCCCCAAAGCTGATCCCGCCCGATCCGCCCCGACCGATCCTGTTGCCCGTGCGGCCCGGGGTGTCCGTTCCTCCACTCCCGCGGCCATTGGCCCCGCTGATCGGTCGCGAAAGCGAGGTTGGGACGGTCGCCGGCCTCCTGCGTCGCGACGACGTGCGGCTGGTGACTCTGACCGGTCCCGGCGGCGTCGGCAAGACGCAGGCTCGCATTGCAGGTGGCGGCGATTTTCGAGGGCGTGCCTTCGGCAGGCTCAGGTCCGGCGTTCGCCGGCGAAGTGCGCTTTGTCCCGCTTGCTTCAGTTTCCGACGCCTCGCTGGTCGCCGCGAGCGTCGCCGCCGCTCTCGGCGTTCGGGAGATCGGCGGTCGCCCCCTTAGTGAGACCCTGGCGACTGCGCTTCGCGACACCGAAGCTCTCCTGGTGATCGACAACTTCGAACACGTCCTGGCGGCCACTGAGCTCGTGAGCAACCTGCTCGAGGCCTGCCCGCGGCTGCGAATCCTGGCGACCAGTCGGACACTCCTGCGGATCGGCGGAGAGCACGCCTTCCCAGTCTCGCCCCTTTCTCTGAGTCGTGAGACGAGAGACGTGAGTCGTGAGCAAGAAGACTCCACTCACGTCTCACGTCTCGCGTCTCACGTCTCGGATGCCGTGCGGCTCTTTGCGGAACGGGCCGGCGCGATTTCCCCGGCCTTTGCCCTGACGGAGACCACGGCGCCGCTGGTGGCCGACATCTGCCGTCGCCTGGACGGCTTGCCATTGGCGATCGAGCTGGCGGCCGCGCGGATGACGCATTTGTCACTGCCGGTGTTACGGGAGCGACTGGAGCGGCGGTTACCGCTGCTGATCGGCGGTGGCGGTGGACGCCCCGATCGCCACCGCACGCTGCGCGACGCCATCTCCTGGAGCCACGACCTCCTCACTGCCTCCGAGCGGGCACTGTTCCGCCGTCTCGCCGTCTTTGCCGATGGCTGCACCCTCGAAAGCGCTGAGTCGGTAGGTCCAGGAGCCGAGCACGGCGCGGAATCGAGACACGAGGCGCCTGCACTCCTCGACTCGTTAGGATCGCTGGTCGATGCGAGCCTTGTGTTGTACCAAAGCGGCGAGGGCGAGCTACCTCGCTACCGGATGCTGGAAACGATCCGCGAGTTCGCCGCGGAGCAACTGGCGGCGAGCGGCGAGGAGGAGGCGACGCATCGCGCCCACGCCGCGTTCTTCCTGGGTTTCGCCGAGCAGCGCACCACGACGCCCTTCCTGCCGTACGACGAGCGCCGGCTTGCCGAACTGGCGGCGGAGGAGGCCAACCTGCGGGCGGCGCTGGTCTGGTTGGCCGCACAAAGCGGAGCGACGGAATTCGCGCGGTTGGTCGCCGCGCTGGGCTGGTACTGGTGGGTGCGGGGCCACCTCCACGACGGCCGCGCCTGGCTGGAACGAGCGCTGACTGAAGGGAATTCCACACCGGCCGCAGTCCGCGCCAGAATCGCGACCGCCTTTGGCCTGACCGTGCTGATGCAGGGCGAACACCAGGTGGCCGGGCACTGGTTGCGGGAAAGTCTGGAGCTTTCCCGTGGCTCGGGCGATCCACTCCTTGCAACCCAGTCGCTGGTGGGGCTCGGTCTGGTCGCCGCCGCCGAGGAGGATTACGACCGGGCGATTGCCCACTACGAAGATGCTCTCGCCTTGTCGGCATCGATCGAGGATTCCCGGGCGGCCATGGTTCTGGCAGGCTCTGCGCTTGCCAATCTTGGCGTGGCCGCTCGTTACCAGGGCCGGTTGGCGATGGCGGTCACGGCCCACGAGGCGGCCCTCGCCAAACAACGCGATGCGGGGAATGTGCGCGGCGAGGCGCTCTGCCTTCTGGATCTGGGCGAATTGGCCCGCGTCCAAGGGGACTTCGTGCGCGCCCTGGCGCACGGGCGGGCGGCTTTGCGGCTCGCCTGGGACCACGGCGAACTGCACCCCGTCGTCTGGGCGATCAAGTTCGTGGCTGGCACGGCCGTGCTCGTGGACCGGGCCGCCGCCGCGACACGGCTCCTCGCCGCGGGCGAGCGGTTGAGCAAACAGACCGGATTCGGGTGGTGGTCCCCTGCCAGCCGCGCCACTTTTGACCAGGAGGTCGCCGCCGCGCGAACGGCCCTCGGTGAGAGGACCTTCGCGGCCGCCTGGGAGGCCGGTTGGGCGCTGAAGCTCGAGCAGGCGGTAGCGGAGGCGCTCGCGCTTGTCGAAGTCTCGCCGGAGCCGCCTGCCGGAGTCCTCGCGCCTCGCGCGCTCGAAGTGCTTCGCCTGCTCGTCGCCGGCAAGACCGACCGCGAGATCGCCGATGCGCTCTTCATCAGCGTCCGCACCGTCGAGGGCCATGTCGCCAAGATTCTGGCCAAGTTCGGTGTTCCGACGCGCACGGCGGCCGCCAGCGCCGCGAATGCCGCGGGCCTGGTCGACCCCGACGTATCCGCCCACTAACGTCGCTCCCGGTCACGTCGCCCATGGCGGTGAACAGCTGCCAGGCCGCTCCCCAACACGTACCGCCACAACGATCGAACACGTAGATGTACGCGTCGCCAAGGCGGTCGCCCCCGTCTAGCCTTTCCTGAAGTGCGGCCTTCGACAGTCACGCCACTACTCGACGTGCCGACAGTGCGCTGGGTGGGCACGTCGTTCGCAGGGGCACAGGTTCTGACGAGCCTGTCCGCGCCAAGATAACCGTCCGCGCCACAGTTGGGAGTGCGTTGCCTTCGTTGCCGGTCGAGCCACCATTCGTGGCCTCCCGTGGGTGCCGCCGGTGGTCGGCGGGCACGAGGACTTCGGCGCTGGTGGCAGGATGACGTCGCGACCATCTCTCGAGTAGAAAGGAATCTCGCCATGAACCCGCAGCGCTTCGACACCGTTTCTCGATTCTTCGCAGATCGCCGCCTCTCTCGCCGTCAGGTGCTTGCCCGGGCTGGGACTGGACTCGCGGCGGGTGCATTCACCATCCCGAGCCTCCGCCGGGTCGCTGCCCAGGGCAACGCCACCCCGGCCCCGAGCCAGGGGGGTGATCTGGCTGAGGAGATCGTCTCGCTGACACGCGCGGCGATGACCGATTACGACCTCCGGGCGGTCATCCTGCGGGTGACGGTCGCCGGCGAGGAGGTCGTCACCACCGCGTTGGGCGAGTCGATGACCGGCGTGGCGGCCACGCCCCAGATGCACTTCCGCAACGGCGCCGTCTCCTTCACCTACCTGGCGACGATGCTGCTTCAGTTGGTCGACCAGGGAGTCGTCTCCCTCGACGACCCGCTCGCGAACTGGTTGCCGGAACTGCCCGAGGCCGACCGCGTCACCTTGCACATGTTGGCGAACATGACCTCCGGCTACGCCGATCACGTGCAAGACGAGGGGTTTGTCACGGCCATCAACACTGACCCTTTCAAGCAGTGGACGCCAGAGGAGCTGATCGAGTTCAGCATCAGTAAGCCGCACGTCTTCGAGCCTGGTACCAACTGGGACTACTCCCACACGGGCTACGTGATCCTGGGTCAGGCGCTAGAGAAGGCTCTGAACACGCCGATGGATACCCTGATGCGCGAGATGATCCTCGATCCTCTCAGCTTAACCAACACCACCGGCTCATCGACTCCCTCCATCCCCGCGCCTGTCTTGCACACCTTCAGTTCGGAGCGCCGCGCTACGCTCGGCGTCCCCCCCGGGAAGTACTTCTACGAGGAGGCGACTTTCTGGAACCCATCCTGGACGGTCGCGGCCGGCGCGGTCCAGACCACCAACATCTATGACATGACCGCCTCGGCGGAGGCGATCGGAACCGGCGTGCTGCTGTCGCCGGAATCGCACCAGTTGCAGATCGGTCCCGATTTGCTGGGATTCGGGACCCCGCTGGAAGGATGTCCGACCTGTCACACGCTGGTCGAATCGTGGAACTACGGCCTCGGCATCGTCCGGATGGGACCGTGGCTCGTGCAGACGCCGCTGTTCGCCGGCTGCGGCGCGCTGATGGCGTATCTCCCGTCCGAGCAGGTAGCGGTGGCGATCGCCGTGACGTTTGGCGATAAGGCCTTCAATGACAACGGCGACTATCTCTATGGCTTTGCCAGCCAAGACATCCTGGCCGCTATTTCCGCTGTGCTCACGCCAGACCAGATGCTTCCGAGCGGAGCTTCAGGAGAGGCATAGAGCAAGCATCCATGCTCCCAACGCCTGACCAATCGCTACATATACGTAGACCGCTCCCAGGCATGGACAACCGTCTCGTACTGCGCCTGCTCGTGCCGGCGAATCCGCAGGAAGGTCGAGAGGATCTCCGGTCCAATCGCCTCGGCGATGACCGAGTCGGCCTCCAGGGCATCGAGAGCGGCATCAAGCGTCCTTGGCAGCTGGCCAATCTTGGCGGAGTCGATTTCCGCTTGCGACATGTGCCCGACGTCTCCCTGGAACGGATCGCCGGGATCGAGTTGCCGCTGGATTCCGTCCAGACAGGCCGCTAGCAGTCCGACAAGGAGCAGTTCCGGCTGCGCCGCATTGTCGCTCGCCCGGTACTCCAGATGACGGCGCTTGCCGGCTCCCGGAACTCGGACCACGCCAGACCGGTTGCCATAGCCCCAATAGGTATTGGCCGGCGCCCAGGTGCCCGGCTGGAGTCTCTTGTAGCTATTCACGGTCGGTGAGCCAAGCCCGGTCAGAGCCTCGATGTGGGCCAGGATGCCGCCAGTTGCAAAGCGCCCGACCGGAGAGAGAGAGGTGTCATCGTCCGTGCCGGGCGTGAGGTCGGTGGCGCCCGATGCGTCCCACAGGCTGAGGTGGACATGGAGGCTGTTGCCGGACCACTCCGCGTACGGCTTCGGCATGAAGGTCGCTTCATACCCCTGCTCTGACGCCGCATCGCGAACCGCTTCCCGGACGGCGTGGTAGCGATCAACCGCGGCGATCGGGTCGCCGTGCGCCGTCGACAGCTCGTACTGCCCAGCCGAATACTCCTTGCCGATCTGCGGCACCTCGACGCCCATCCCGTCCAGCAGGTCCAGCACCCGCCGGACAAACGGCTCCTCGGCCGCTACGCCCGCCGTCGAGAACATCGGCGCGCTATTGACGGGAGCGAACTCACCTTGCTCGGTGCGTTTGACGAGATAAAACTCCGGCTCCAGGGCAACTTGAGCCGAGTATCCGGCGGCCGCCAACTTCTCGATCATCGTGGCGAGCCGCGTCCGCGGACACCCGCTCCACGATGCCCCGGTATCGGAGCGCATGAACGCGTTGACGCGGGCGGTGGCCGGAAACTGTAGTTGCCTGGCGTAGCTCACTGGGTCAGGGACAGCGAGAAAGTCACCGGAGTCGGCGAGGTACGTTGCCCCTTCGACCTGATGGTCATGGTGATCGAAATCTAGGTTCGCCTTAGCGAACACCACGCCGCCATGCACCGCGCTGCGAAAGCTGCGCTTCGGAATCACCTTTCCCTGCGCTCGTCCCAGGTAGTCGTAGTAGACCACCCACAACCGTTCGATCCCGTCTGCCTCCAACCGGGCGAGCAACGCATCGGCGTCAACTGGAGTTGCGTTCTCCGTCACGATGCCGCCTTCCAATCCGAACCGCACCACTGGATCGTGAACAGTGTCATGGCTATGACGCCTTCGATGAAGCTGTCGATCGAGATCCTCTCATCCACTCCGTGGGCGTTGGCGCCCATGGCCGGACCGCAGATCACTACGGGGATCCCGGCCTCGGCGAACCAGGCGATGTCACTGACCGCAGCAAATCCGCCAACGCTCGGCTTCAATCCAATCGCCTGCGCCGACTCAGAAAGCAGCATGATGCCGGGGTGGTCGGCGGGAGTCATCGCCGGCGGAAACGATACGCCGTGAAGCCCCCACTCGATGGTGGGGGGATGCTCGCGGAGCCAGTCGTCAAGTTGGCAGACGTGATGGATGTAAGTCTCGAACTCGGCCCGAACCTGCGCGGACGTTTCAGTCGGAAGAAATTTCAAGCTGAGGTCAATCGCGCAGTAGTCGGGCAGCGACGAGACCGACGTCATGACATTGGGGATGCCGTTCTTCCCTCCACCGGTCCCCGCCATCATCGCGCCAACATTGATCGTGGTGATGCCGGCCGGGAGGTAGGGCGAGACCTTGCGCACCGCCCACATCCGTTCCAGGTCTGCCACAGCGTTGACGATCTTGACCGCCTTGTCGAAGGCGCTGACCGCTCTACCCTGGCCACCCGCGTGCACACTTCGGTACCGCCCGGCGGAGTGGCCTGAGACACCGCGCACGGTGATGCGCAGCCACTCCAGGCCACCCTCCACCGCGGTGATCCGCTCGACTGGATCGGCGGCGTCGACTACCAGCGCGAAGTCGGGCCGGTATCCTCGCTTGATCGGCGTCCCGGATCCAGATCCAACCTGATCCGGGCGGCCAGTGGCCGGTTTCACGTCCGGGGGCGGCCCGCGGGATCCGCCGTCCTTCGTACTGGACGTGCTCAGGGTCCAACCCGCCCGCCCGCGACGACCTCTTTCCCGCGGCGATCTGGCCGTCCCGCGGATCTTTGATGATCTACGAGTTGCCGATCGAGACTGCTGAGATCTACAACATCGGCGTCAGGGCCTGCACCCTGTGCGCCGCCACCTCGGAATGCTCACCGCAGGTCACCAACTCCACCGACGGGGCCGATGCTATTTTCTTCTCACGGTCGTGTCCCGACCTCGTCCAGCATCACCCGCGCCGGTGGGTGTGCGCACGGGGCACGGACGGCGAGGCCAGGGCAGATATGCCCCGGCCTTCTCTCAGTCTGGGGGATGGGTGCGGATGACGTCTCCACCGTGTCCGGGAAGCGATCCCGGGCCCGTCCCTTTGTCCACCACTCCCCCACCATTTCCCGTATTACCCCTGCTTAAACCCTCATCCAGAGGCCTATGGGTGAACGGTTAAGCATTCCGTACGTGACACCACGTACGTGACACCCCGTCAAGCCGGTCTGGTCCCTTCCAAACCCGTGATTCCCCTGATGTTGCCCACGGTCTCAACGCGCAGGATGAGGTCAGTCGAGATCGCCGCCGCGTGGCGGTGAGCAGACGCCCAAAAAGCGCACCGAGGAGAGACCGATGAGCGCACTGTTCTATACAAACCACCGGAACCGCGGTCGGGCCTCCTTGCGGATGCTCGGCATAGCCATGACCGTCTTTCTCGTCCTGACTGTCCTCACGCCTGTGCTCCAGCGGGCCGGTGCCGAAGAGGCCCCGCCAATCGCCGACACCGAGCAGGTTGCCCAGGTCACGCAGGAAGATCCTCCTATCGCCGAGGAAGAGGGCGAAGGGACCGGCGAGGAGCAGCTCCAGGAGGAGTTGGTCGCCCCACCGGAAGCACCGGTTGCCTTCTACATCGAGAAGTACGAGTGTGACTCGGACTATGGCCACGACATCTACGAGCTTGAGGCCAACTGTTACGAGCCCACCATCGAATTCGAGTTCGAGGTTTACGGCCCCGACTACTACCAGACCTTCGTCAACACGTTCGGCGCAGACAGCCTCAAGGCCGGCGTCTACCAGTTCCAGGAGTTCATCCCAGACGGCTACGGCGAGCCGATCCTGTTCTGCGAGTACACCGATGCCGTGGAGTACGCCAGCGGCCTGGCTGAAGTCGTCGTCTACGACGGCTACTACGAGACCCAGATCGACCCGGGCTACACGCTCTCCTGCAAGTGGTTCAACATCAAGGAGGACTACCGCGGCGTGGTCACGGTCATCAAGTACGAGTGCTTCGATGCCCTCCACGAGGACGCGACCTTCGAGGATTACACCTACGAGTGCACCGAGCCGATGGCCGATGTCGACTTCAAGCTCGACGGCCTCAGCACGGGCAACCCAGGCAACTAGTCACCAATGCCAGCGGCACGGTCAGCTGGAGCGACCGCGAAGCTGACACCTACTACCTGTCCGAGACCGTCCCGGACGGCTACGGTACCCCGGCCGTCTTCTGTGACCGCTACTTCCCGTTCGACGAGCAGAGCCCCGAATACGTCCGCTACGACGTCTACGAGTACGCCCAGATCCAGTTCGACCTGGACGAAGGCCAGTACATCACCTGCTACTGTTTCAACTTCCCCGAGCACCACGGCGGCGTCATCACGGTCATCAAGTACGAGTGCCCGGAGGCACCTCGACCACGATGCCACCTTCGAGGACTACACCTACGAGTGCACCACCCCTCACGCCGACGTCGAGTTCAAGCTTGACGGCCTCAGCACCGGCAACCCGGGCAGCTACTACACCGATCAGGACGGCAAGGTCAGCTGGGACGAGCGCGAAGCCGACACCTACTACCTGACCGAGACGGTCCCATCCGGTTACGGCACGCCGGTCGTCTTCTGCGACCGCTACTTCCCCTTCGATGAGGAAGTGCCGGAGTACATCGGCTACGACATCTACGAGCTTGCCCAGATCCAGTTCGACCTCGAGGAAGGCCAGTACATCACCTGCTACTGGTTCAACATCCCCGAGTACGAGTACAGCACCGTCACTGTCTACAAGTACGTCTGCGATGACTACGTCGAGTTCGACGGCGACCTGTCCTACTACCAGGACGAGTGCACCGAGCCCCAGCAGTACGTGCCCTTCAACCTCGACGGCGAGTACACCGGCGATCAGGGAACCTACGAGACCGATGCCGATGGCAAGGTCTTCTGGGATGAGCTCGAAACCGACCTCTACACCCTGGACGAGGAGATCCCCTCAGGCTACGGCGACCCGATCGTCTTCTGTGGCTTCTCCGCCTACTACAACGGCGCCGTCTACGACGGCTTCCCGGTCCGCTACGAGGACGTCTACGATGGCGCCGTCGAGCTGGACATCGAGATCCCGAACAGCGAGTACTTCTGCTGGTACTTCAACATCCCGGAATACGACACCTCGATCACGATCTACAAGTGGCTCTGCCCGGAAGGCTTCGACATCTACGACAGCGCCGAGTACGAGTGCACCGAGCAGCTCAACGGCGTCGAGTTCACCATCGATGGCCCGGACGGCTACCACTCCGAATCCTTCACCGGCGATTCGGTCCCCTACGCGGTCTACTTCGGTGGCCTCGATGAGGGCTATTACGAGATCTACGAGACCATCCCGGCCGGCATCGACTACGCCTTCGTGGCCGAGTGCTGGGGCAACTCCAATCCGTGGCCAGCCGTCTACCCGCTCTACCACACCGATTGGAGCGACGCGTTCAGCATCGAGATCGCCAAGGGCGATCACGTCTCCTGCAACTGGTACAACGTCCCTGAGCACAAGGACGACGGCAAACTGACCGTCGTCAAGTACCTCTGCAGCGGCTACGTGGTCTCCGACCTCTACTGCTCCCTCTACCACGGCGGCCAGTCCTTCACGCTGACCTCCGCCGAGGGCGGTGACCCGATCGAGTTCACGACCGGCGGCGATGGTAGCAAGACCCTCGTCCTGCCGGAAGGCGCCTGGAACCTCGACGAAGTCGGCGGTGAATGGTGCAAGGCCGAATCGCCCGACCTCAACCAGTACGGCCAGGTCGTGACCACCGATGGCCACGAGTCGATCGTCTACATCTACAACTGCGCACCGCCGACCAAGACCCCGCCGGTGAAGCAGCCCCCGATCAAGCAGTTCCCGAACACCGGCTCCGGCCCAATGTCGATGAACAGCGGCCTGAGCGGCGCCGACCTGGCGGGTCAGGCAATGATCCTTCTGGTCGTTGCCCAGGGCCTGGTCCTCATCGCCATCCGCCGCGGCGGGATCCTCCGATCCTTCCGCCGGATGAGCTAGCTGGCAAACTCCCCCTTCTCCCCACTCCCCTTCGCTCCGTGCGCCCGGGTCCAGTCCCCCGGGCGCACACCCCCAACACCCCAGCGACAGGGCCCCTAGCCGGATCATCCGGCTGGGGCCTCGTCGTTTCCCCAGTCACCAGGTTAGTCGCTTTCCGGCCGCGAACCTTGGATAGTCGAGAGGATCGACTGGAGGCAACCGTGTGTTCGCCGGCCGTTCCGCCGGGCCAAATGGCCAGATCGCGCTGAGCATGTCGATCAAGTCTCCGCGCTCGACGATGCCGACAAGTTCTTCGAGCCCATGCAACGCGCCCGACACCTCCGCCTCGCTCAGCCATCCTGCCTCTTGGGCACGGGCGAAGTGGTCCCGATCGACCACCTGAAACGTCGTCCCATCAGCCCGAACGAGCACATCAAGCCAGAGATCGACTGTGTAGACGTTTCCGTCGATCAGCTCGAAGGGCGTAGATATGTCGCAGTTGAAGGTAAACGGGATCGTCTTCGGTCCACCGGTCTCCACGAAGTGACCCGCCATATCGGTCGTAGTCGTAATCGTGAACCAGTGGTCCGCCCACATGTGGTGCCGGAGCAAAATCCCTTCATGCGCAGTCTCAATCACGACCATCGCATCGTCCGCGCGAATGATGCTTCCAGGCCGACAGGCAAAGCGCCTCAAATCCTCCGGCGGGTGAAACTCGAGGATCGTGATCTGGGATTCCTGGCTCTCGTTAGGCATAATGTCCTCCGGTACGAACCTGGCCCGAAAACCCTGAGCATCTCTTGGCTATACTCTCGGTCGATCCGCCCGACAGTTCCCCGAGGTGTCCATGCCCGCAGTCTCGCTCGCAAAGGCCGCGTCGCCGCTCATCATGGCCCTCGACCTGGGAACCTCGTCCTTTCGGGCGTTGCTCTTCGACCGCAATGGTCAGGCCGTCGAAGGTACCGGGGAGCAACTCCCTCATACCCTCCGAACGACCGCCGACGGAGGGGCGGAGAGCCGACCCCGACGCGCTGGTCGATCTTCTCATCCGCTGCATTGATGCTTGCTTGGAGCGGTCCGCCGGACGGGTCAAGGATATCGCCGCCGTCGCGTCCTCGTGCTTCTGGCACAGCCTGATGGGGGTCGATGCCAAGGGCCGGCCGGTCACCCCCCTCCTGATGTGGGCCGATCGCCGCTCCGCCCACCAGGCGAACGCCCTTGAATCGGACTTGGGACCCGCCGTCCATGACCGCGTCGGCGCCGCCTTTCACTCGTCGTACTGGCCGGCCAAGATCCGCTGGCTCCAGGAGACGCAGCCGGTCACCACCGATCGCGTGGCCCAGTGGATGGGGTTCGCCGAGTACGCCGATCTGCGCCTGTGCGGCTCGTCCGCTGCCTCGATCGCGATGGCCTCGGGCAGCGGCATGCTCGATGTCCATACCATCGACTGGGATCCCGAGGTGCTCGCAGCCCTCGGCGTCGACAAGCAGACCCTGCCGAAGCTCATCGACCGCAATGAACCCATCTCGCCCTTAATCAAGGAGTTCGCCCACCGTTGGCCCGCGTTAGCAAAGGTTCCCTGGTACCCCTCGATCGGTGACGGAGCCTGCGCCAACGTTGGCAGTGGGGCTGTTTCACCAGAGCGGGTTGCCCTGTCGTTGGGTACGTCTGGTGCGATGCGCACGATTTCCCCGTCCGCGGTGGGGGCCGAGTTCGACATCCCTCGCGGCCTCTGGGGCTACCGGCTCGACCGCGAGCACATGGTCGTCGGTGGGGCGACATCGAACGGCGGCATCCTCCTCGGCTGGCTGCGCGACCTCATGGGGGTCAAACTTGACGACGCCACAATGGCCGAAGTTGACGCGATGGCCCCCGATAGCCATGGGCTGACCATCCTCCCGTTCGTCGCGGGCGAGCGCTTTCCGCCCCACGTCGATAGCGCGACCGGCGTCATCGCCGGGATGACCCTGGCCACCACTCCGGCCGCGGTCGTCCGCGCCGGGATGGAAGCCGTCGCCTACCGGATGGGCCGCATCTACCATCGACTCCTTCCCCTCGCCGCCTCCGGTCACACAATCGCCGCCAACGGCGGTGCCATCCTCAGTTCGCCCGCCCTTCTCCAGATGGTGGCCGACACCCTCGGCCACGAACTCATCGCCCTGCCACCCGACGAGGAGGCCTCCGGCCGCGGCTCGGCCATCCTCGCCCTCCACGCCGCCGGCCACATCGCCGATCTCGCCTCCGCCCCCGACCCAGCCGTCTTCACCGATGTCCGCATCTTCGCCCCCGACCCCGCCCGCCACCGGACATACCAGGCTGCCCTCGATCGTCAGGCTCGTCTCGAAGCTGCCCTCTATCCCGAAGGCCCCCATTGGAACGAGGCGTAGGCGACACCCGGCGCACGGCGACGGGCCGGGAAGGTACTCCCGGCCCGTCGCCTGTACGGTCACGCCGCACGCGTCCCGCGTTCCTCAATGGGGACCGCTTCGCCTCCGGTCAGGCGGTGCAGAGCGGCACGCAGACGCTCCGCCGACCTTCGCCGCAGCATAGAACGGTGCCCGCGTCCTGGCAGACCGTGTTCGCTGGACAATCGGCCGTCGAGTCGCAATCGATCGCCGTCGAGCAGGACCCCGACCCGAAATCGAGGCAGACCGCGGCGCCTTCAGTTGTCAGGCCGCAACTGCACCCGGACTCGGCCGGGCATCCGGCAGGGACCGGCGTCGGTGCGGTCCCGCAACCCGCGCCGACCGCGCAGGCGCCGTTGCCGACGCAGGCCCCATCCAGGCAGACCTGGCCGACGCCGCATGACTCGCCTTCGTTCGCCGCGAACAGCCCGCAGACGCCGGCCACGCAGAGCGCCTGCGCGCATGGCGCGGTTGGGCAGTCAGCGTCGCTGCCGCACTGGGCGCAACTCCCGCCGAAGCAGGCAAGCCCACCGAGGCACCCTCCCTGTTCCCCGTCTGGCACGACGGCGTCGTCCGGGCAGGCCGGGGACTGCCCGGTGCAGACTTCCGTCACGTCGCACGGACTGAACGAGGGCCGGCACACCACCCCCGCAGCGGCGAGTTGATCCGGCGGGCACTCCAACGATATGCCGTCGCAGAACTCGGCCACGTCGCATTCGCCGGCCGCCGGCCGGCACTCGGTTCCGGCCGAGGCGGGTGCGAAGCCACAGACCCCCGCGGCGCAGACCGGCGTCCCCTCGCACGACCCCAGGGCGCCCGCGGGGCAAACCACCCCACACCCGCCGCAGTTGCCTTCGTCCGAGGTCGGGTCGATGCAGGAGTCGCCGCACAGGAGGAACCCGTTCGGGCAGCGGCACTCGCCCTTGATGCACTCGCCCCCAAAGCAGCCCTGCCCACATTTCCCGCAGTTGGCCAGGTCCTTCTTGAGGTTGAAACAGCCGTCCGGGCAGGCGTCGGTGCCGGGCGGGCAGTGGCATTCGCCCTTCTTGTTCGGCGTCTGCCCCGGCGGGCAGCCATTTTGTGCGCGCCCCTTTTGGGCGCCAAGGGCACCCACCGCGAAGGCGCCAAAGGTGGCCAGCAAGCCGCGGCGGGTCTTCGGCTCGGCGAGGGCGCGGGTCAATGAATCAAAACGACGTGAGTCCATTCGTTTTCCCTCCGATGACGACCGGTGGCGCACCCGCGCTTGGAAGTCGTCCACAGT
Organism: uncultured Chloroflexia bacterium; assembly: GCA_963849635.1. Classification (GTDB taxonomy): domain Bacteria; phylum Chloroflexota; class Chloroflexia; order Thermomicrobiales; family UBA6265; genus CAVRUD01. Next base: position 20,793 of record CAWKIA010000028.1, read on the forward strand.
CATATCGGAGAGTAGGCGTGAGGAATATCGTCAAATCTACTCGTTTCTCGGTTAGCACAAGCATGTCAGTATTACCTAATGCGCCGTCACGTGTGATCCACCTCAGTACTTGAGATAGCCACATTCTCATCCCGTCGCCCTCGCCACTAAGGCGCCACTCAGTGGCACACGCGATGCTATACAATTGATAGTATTGGATGAGATGCCATTTTGTGGTCTCCCTCGTAAAGGTGTTGGATCGGTGACCTCCCAGACCCTCGTGACCCAGGACCCCTTCACAACAACCGACGGTGCCCCCACCCGTCCCGGCATCACTCTGTACGGCGCGCAGTGGTGCGGCGACACCCGCCGGTCAGAGCGGCTGCTGAACCGCCTCGGCATCGACTACACCTATGTCGATGTCGATGAGAATGAAGCGGGTAACGCCTGGGCAACCGAGCAGCGCGGCGGCGAGCGCCTGATTCCAACGATCTCCCTCGCTCCCGACCAGCCGCTCCTCTTTGAGCCGTCCGACGACGAGTTCCGCGCCGCCTTGGTTCAGACCGGCTATCTTCCTCCCTCCGCCGCCGAGGAAGATCAGGCGGCCGACTAATCGCACACATCGAGCGAGGACCACTATCCGTGCAGACGTCCGATTTGCACCCGAGCCGGGTACTCTTCGTCTACGCCCATCCCGACGACGAGACCTTCGGCGTCGCCGGTACGATCGCGCTGCTCCGCCAGCGCTATGTCCCTATCACGCTGATCTGTGCCACCCGTGGCGAGGCCGGCCGGATCAGCGATGCCGCCCTCGCTACGCCGGAGGTGCTCGGCCAGGTTCGAGAGCTCGAGCTGCGCGCCGCGATGGATCTCCTGGACGTCGCGGATGTTCGCCTCCTCGACTACCGCGACTCCGGCATGGAAGGCACCCCCGACAACCACGATCCCCGCAGCCTGCTCCAGGCCCCCGAGGACAAGGTCGCCGCCGAAATCGCCGCGATCATCCGCGAGCTTCAACCGGCGGCCGTGGTCACCTTCGGTCCGGACGGCGTCTACGGCCACCCCGATCACCTCGCGATCCACCGTGCCGCCACTCTCGCCGTCCATTTGGCGGCCGAACCCAGCGCCGGCGACTCGGGCTGGCTGACCCCTCATCTCTATTACCAAACCTCTTCCCGAGAGCGGATGATCGCCCGGGCCGCCCACCGCAAGGGACCGTTCACCCACATGTCGGACGAGCGCATCGCCCTGCTCGGGACCCCACGGGCCGAGATCAGCTTCGCCCTCGATGTCTCCTCCGTCGTCACCACCAAGGAGACGGCGATGCGCGCCCATCGCACCCAGATCGGCCCCGCCGGACCGATGTCCGAACTCCCCCGCGACGAAGTCCTCCAGATGCTCAGCCGCGAACACTACGTCCGCGCCAATCTGCCCTGGAGCCCACCGGAGGGCATCTCCGATCCCCTCGACGACCTCGAACAAACCTACGGCACTGCCCCCGCCTAAGGATGCCGATCACGCCCGTCGTCAGGGTCGGACCCGTCCTCAATCCCGCGGGGACTTCCGAGAGGTAGCCCGGGATTTCAATCCCTCTAACCAGGGGCGGCATCCGGACGCAACCACCCATCTCAACCAGCCCCAAAACGCCACTGGCCCAACCAACCCCCTCTCAACTTGTGCTCTGCGACCGATTTGACCCTGAGCATGCGGCTTTGCGCCCGTTTCACCCTCCTTTTTGGGCGATTCTCGCTCTGTTATGCTGGCTCCTCATCCTAGACAACAGACGGTCGCGGTGCGTTGTCCGGAGCAACCGTTTGTCGATCGATTGCCGAATCAAGGGCAGGTCCCGGAGCCAACAGTGAGCGAGCGCAGCCACCAGATCGACGAGCATGATCCAGATCAGGTGTTGACCAGATCGGGCATCCAGATGAGCGCCGAAGGCGGGATCTTCGCCTGGCGCGGTGACGAGGTTGTCTTGCTCGCGCAGCACACGCCGGAGGCGTTCGTGCTCGCCCGCGGCTGGGCCTACGGGGATCGCCTCATCGATATTCGGCGTTGGTCATTCTCGGAAGCGTCCGGACTTGTAGGTCAGGTCCGCCGACTCGCCCGGGAGGCAACTGGCAATCACCACATCGCCACGGCGGCGGCGGGTGCGGCCCTCGCCTGGGCTCATGATCAGGTGGACGAGCAACCCTGACCCCGGGTCAGGGTGTCCGGTTGGACCACACAGGACTCCAGTCCCAATGCAATTTAGTGATTCCCCCCATACGGCCTATAAACTGGCGGTACGTTTGCCTCTAAGCACGCACTCTTGATCCGATATTCTTATCGGAATAGCCAGAATGTTCCCTTGTTGGGCCTGATTCTGCCCTCGATAATTCATGTACAGAAACGGATTGACCGAGCGATAGAGTCGCGCGGCTGGCCCGGCGTATCTCCGAGCGCCGGGTTGATTCAGGGGCAATTCTCCCCATGGCCGCTCCCATAACGGCGGTCGAGGCCACCGAGCAGCTCGGGCTCGATCGCATAGCATTCACGGAGCTGATTGACAGCGGCGTCGTCGCTCGCCGGGCGCCCGGTGATGCGGCGTTCTGGCCGGAGGAACTTGTCCTCGCCCGCCTTCGGCGTCATCCGCTGGTCGAGCCCCTGCCCCATGCCGGTCCGCTGCTGGCCTTTGCTCGAATCGTCGCCCAGAATCCAGATCCCGACGTCGCCATCGTCGCGGCTGTCCGCCTGGCAATCTGTCTATCCGACGGCATCTCCGCCGCGTACTACGCGCTGGAAGGCGACGGCCATGCCGTCGTTCGGTATGCCGAAGGCCGGGGGGGTAGCGATCCCGCCGACCTCCCTTCCGACCCCGCGGCCGCGCCAATCCGGCCCCGTCTCATCGGTTCCCGACTGACGGTCACCGTCCGCGAGCCCATCGAGCCAGCCATCAGCAGGGCCGACCCGGGAGGGGCTATCGGTAAGGCGCTTGGCTACCTGACCGTTCACTGGCCTTCAGCGAGCTTGGCAGCCGATCGGTCCGAAGACGTCCAGGGGCCGCTCACCGGGCTCACCGGCCTTCTCGGCATCGTGCTGAGTCGTCCTCCTGACGATTCGTCCCACGCCGACCTCGTTGAACTCGATCGCCTAACCGATGAGCGGATGTGGGATCCCTCCGGGCGACTTGCCGCTTCCGGTGTCGTGGTTCTTGCCCAGCGACTGACCGGCACCCTGGCCGCCCTGGCCTACCGCGCCGCGCCAGGCGTCTCTCTAGGCAAAGGCACGTCTGCCCCTCTGGTCCGGGCCGCGACCCGCGACGCGGCCGCCCATGGGTGGCCGTCGGTCGCCTTGGTCCAGGCTAGTGACCTTGCCGCGCTCCTCGCCGGCGATACGGTCGTAGTGCCCGACCTGCGCACCATACGATGGCCCGCGCTCCATCCTGACAGCTCCGCCTGCCTGGCCGGTGCCCCGATCGGCGCCCCCGATGGTCCGCTGTCCGGCTTTCTGCTGATCTTCGGGTCCCCGACCGGGAGCATCGATCGCCGTCGCATCGAGCTCCTCGTCGCGCTTGGCCGGGCCGCCGCCCGGGCCCTGCAGCCAGGTACTCCGGAGAGCGTGGGGCGGGACGAACTGAGATCATCGAACAGCGAGGCAGTCGTCGAGGTCGTCACGTCCGCCCTTCCGCCCGAGGGGCGCGCGCGCCGGCGACGCGGGCCGCGACGCCGGCGACGGGCGCGGCGGCGCAGGCCGGGGGCGCGCGACACGAGCGCGGGCGCCCCCGCGGCGGGGCGGCAGGGACGAGGAGGCAGCGGCGGGCGAGGCCGCGCCGTGGGGGGGCCGGGCGTGCCGCGGGCGCGCGGGCCTCGGCCGGCGCGGGGGGTGCGCGCGTGGTCTGGGCGGGCGGCCTGCCGTGGTGGCGGTGGCGCGCGGGGGGGGGGGGGGGGGGGGCTACCGGTCGTCCACGCTGTCCGATGGGCTGCGCATTCTGACGAACACCGCCGTCACCATGTCGCGCGCCTACGTCGCCGGCATCCATCTCTACCACGGTTCTGGGACCGGTATCCGGGTGGCAGCCCGTTGGAGCCTGGAGCACGACGAATCGGCGAATGGCTCCACGCGGCCAGACCCGTGGACCTTCTACGAATTTGCCCCGTTGGATGTGGATACCTCCAACACGCAGCGCAGCCTTGCGCTGCAGGCATTTCAACGCGCAATCTCCGTCCCGCGCGGCGCCCAGATCGTGGCGCTGCCTCTCCTCCTCCAGGGGGAGGTCATCGGGGTTTTCTGGCTTGCGCGACGGGTCGACGAGCCGCCGTTCACATCCGCGGAGATCGACGCGTTCGCCGTCCTTGGCCACCACGGCACCGCCGCCATCGAGCGCGGTCTGTTGCTCGATAGCGAGCGCCGCAAACGGCACGAAGCGACAGTCTTGCTTCGGCTCGCCTCCGCGGTCAACGGCGCCAGCTCCCTGGACGATCTGATGGACGTGGTGGCCAGTATCGCCGGAGAGGCGGTCGGAGCCGACCATGTCTCACTCTTTGTCTACGACGCCACCCAGACCTCTACCGTCGGGATGGGCCACTTCATCGCTGAGCCGGGTGCCGGCTTTCGGCGGGAGCCTGGCCGTTCAAAGGACGCCCTCCCTCCTATGGAGGTACCCACCGAGGCGGAAGTGATTCGCATGCGACAACCGCTGGTGCGCGACTCCAAGTCTCCGTTTCTGATCAATCCTCCTGGCGATGACTGGCGCAGCGACGTCGTCGTCCCCCTATTGGCCGAGAATGCGGTCCAGGGTGTGCTGTATCTCGACGAGCATACCCGTGACCGCCTCTTCGGACCGGAGGACTGACCCTGCTTCAGGCGATCGGCCAGCACGCCGGCTTCGCCGTCCTCCGCGTCCGCGACGCGGAAGCCGCCGCCCGCCGTGCCGAGTACCTGACCGCACTCAACGCGCTGGGCAGAGCACTGTCAGGCACGCTCGACATCGACGAACTCTGCAAAATCCTCCGGGCTCACCTCGAGCGCATGGTGCCGCTGGATGCGTTCGCCGTCGCGCTCTCGACCGGCAGCCCCGCCGATTTAGTCGTGGTCTACGCCGACGACGACGCCGAATTGCGCGCGCTCATCGCCGACCGAGCACTCCCGGCCACCTCACCCGACACGCTCGTCGTCCCCATGGTGAGCAACGGCGTCGCCATCGGTGTGATCGCCGTCAGGCGCGGCGACCACCGCGCCTACCATGCCGAAGACGGACGCACGCTTGAGACCGTCGCCCAGTTGGCCGCCGCGAGCTTCGCGTCCGCTCGCCTCTTCGCCGAATCCGCCGCCGCCCGCGATGTCGCGGAGGGCTACGCCGAAGACATCCAGTCGGTTCTCAATGTGACGCACGCGGTCGCTTCGGCCCCCGACCTCACCACCATGCTCGAGGTCCTCGCTGACGAACTTGGCTCCCTTATCCCCCATTTCGAGTGCATCGTCTTTCGGCTCTCCGCCGACGGCGAGTCACTTAACGCAACCCTCTATCGCTGCGATGGCATCTCCGTCGTGCTCGCCGATCCCACCATCCCGTCGTCGGCCGGTCATTGCGGGATAGCCCTTTCGACCGGTCTTCCCGCGCTGATCAACAACGCTCACCTCGATCCACATAGTGCTTACAATGCACACCAGGTCGAGGAGGTCACGAGTCGGGGCGAGCACGTCATGGTTGCACCACTCATCGTGGCCGGCCAGTCCATCGGCGTGATCTTCCTCAACCGCTCCGGTCTCGACTCGCCATTCTCAGAGACCGAGTTCGCCGTCTTCTGCGTCCTCGCGGAGCAGGCTTCAACCGCCGTCCGTGGTGCGACCTTGATTGCTGAGGCGACCCTGGCCCAGGAGCGCAGCTCTCGCCATGCCGAGAACCTGGAAGCTGTCCTCGCCACCGCCCGGGCGATCACTTCCCAGATTGATCTGCCCAATACACTCTTAGCCCTTGCCGATCATCTGCAGCGGCTTCTGCCCCACGACCGTCTGAATGTCTGGATGCGCAGTCGCCATGAAGGGTATTTTCGGCCGCTTATCGCGCGGAGCGCGGGCAGGCCCGATCCGGCTGCCCCCTCAGTGCCGGATACCGACGAGGGCTTCCGTCGTCTGGCAGAGTCCCATAGCCCGCTGCTATCGGCCTGGAAGATGGCTCCGGACAGCGTCTGCTGATGCCGCTCGTCGTTCCGGGTAGTCCCATCGGCGCGCTGGAACTGGTCCGGCTTGGTGCACAGGGCTTCACCGATGAAGAGGTGACGGTCTTCCAGGTCCTGGCGGGGCAAGCGGAAGTCGCCATCCAGGCGTCGCTCCTCGTTACTGAGGAGCGGAAGCGGCACCGGTTCACCGAAGTGCTTGTCGACGCCGCGGCAGCGTTGAATGAAGCACGCACGCTTGAAGATGTGATGCGCCGGACCGCAGAGGCCGCTGTCGATGCCGTCAATGTCAACTGCGCCGCGCTCTATCTCTACGACGACGACGGCGAGAATACCGCCGCCTGGCATTCGATCCATCCCGACGGTGAGCACGACTACACCACGTTCGCCAAGCTCTCTGCTCGGGAAGTCCCCATTGAGCGCGAGATTCTCCAGACGCGCCGCCCAGTCGTGCGCCAGCGGCTCGCGGAACTGCACGCGGAGCGGCCCGAACTGAATACGCCCGGGCAGCGCGGCGGCGCCGTCATCCCGCTCCGCGTTGGAGATCGCGTCCAGGGCGTGCTCTACATCTGGGACGGTTGTCGCGCCTGGTTTGCCGGTCCGCGAGTTTGAATCCGACGAGATGTCGCTCCTTGAGGCGATCTGCGATCAGGCGGGCATCGCAGCGGAACGGGCCAGACTCCACGCCGACACCGAACGCCGGATCGCCCAGCTTCGCGCCATCGAGGGCGTCACCGCCGCTGTCACCCGCACGCTCGATCTCCGCCCGATGCTGCGTGAGACCCTCGACCGCGTCGCCGAGGCGCTGGCTGGAGAATTGAGCGTGGTGGCCCTCCCGGAGGGAGACCCACCCGTCCTGCGCGTCACCGAATGCTCTGGCGAGCACGACGCCGAATTCCTTGGCCTCGAACTGCCGCCGGACAAGAGCGTCAACGGCCGCGTGTTCGCCACAGGGAAGGCCATTCGTGGCCACGAAGGCGACGGTAATCCGTTCCTCCCGCCGGGTGGCCGATCCAACTTCATCCGCTACTACCTCGCTGTCCCCCTCCAGATCGAAGGGCGGACCATTGGTACCTTGCAGGTCCTGCGCTCCGTCCCAGGGGCTTTCACCGCCAGTGACGAAGAGTTGCTCCGGCTCATCGCCGGCCAGCTTGCGGTTGGCATTGAGCGAGCAAGAATGTTCGGGATCGCCGTCGCCGCCCGGGAGCACTCCGAGCGGCAGGCCGACCAGTTGCAAACGGTCCTTGCCAGCAGCCGTACGCTCGCCCTCCAGACTGACTTGCCCACCACCCTCGACGCTTTCTGCGACGGGTTGCATCGCCTGGTGCCGTTCGAGCACGCCGTGGTCTACCGCGTCGACGACAAGGCCGAATACCTCGTGCGCATCGTCCAGCAGGTGCACGGCCCGCTGGAACTAGTCCGCGAACGGCTGCCGATTAGCGCCGGGGTTTCCGGAGAAGTCACCCGCCGCCGGCTGCCAACCCGCGTCGAACACGTCGAGCAACACCCGAACTTTGAACCGGCCGTCTGGAAGGACACCCCAGCGTTCCGGGATGCGTTAGCAGTCGGATTCCATGGGATCTTCCTTCCGCTGATGATGGAAGGCGCGCTGCTCGGGATCGTGTGCATCGCCCGGGTCGGGCCAGCATCGTTCAGCGATGAGGAATACGCCATTGCTCAGGTCTTCACGGGCCAAGCGGCGGCGGCCATCCGCACGATGGATCTCGTCTGTCGCAACCGCGACCTCTACCTCGGCGTCGTCCGCTCCCTAGCGGCGATGGTCGATGCCAAGGACCCCTACACCCACGGCCACTCCGAGCGGGTGAGCAAGCTGGCCCGCCGCATCGCCGATATCCTCAACCTGCCGGTTGAACAGGCCGAGGCAGTCGAACTGGCCGCGCTTCTGCACGACATCGGCAAGATCGGGGTCCCGGATCGGATCCTGCAGCGGCCCGGCCCACTCGACGAAGCCGATCGGATCACGATGATGGGACACGCGGCCCAGGGCGCCGCGATCGTGGCCCAGGCCGGAGTCGAAGCCTTGCAACCGCTCGTCCCCTTGATCCGCCACCATCACGAGTGGCTCAACGGCAACGGCTACCCGGACGGATTGGCAGGGGAGGATATCCCCCTCGGAGCCGCAATCATCGGCGTGGCCGATGCCTACGATACCCTCGTAACCAATCGCCCCTATCGCCCCGGCCGGCTAGTCACGGAGGCAATTGCCGAGCTGCGCCGCTGCGAAGGCACCCAGTTCCGAGCGGATATCGTCGAGGCGCTCGCATCGCTGGGCAACATTGGCGTCTGGCGGGACGAGATTGCCGGGGTGTCTGGACCGCTGGCTGGCGAAACGTCGTTCTCCGAATACGATGCCGAGCTTGGCCCAGGCGGCGACGCCGAACCGGGCCGCATGGGGGACAGCCGGCCGCTGGCGGTCCTGGTCGATGTCGCCAAGATCACCAGGCACATGCCGGACCTCCAGACCTTCCTCGACCGTCTGCCTGCGATCGTCCAGCACCGCCTCGGCTACGAGGACGTCGCCCTCTATTTAGTCGACCCTGAATCCGTCGTCTATCTGGCCGCTCACGCCGGCAACTACCGGCGCTTCACAGACGGGCTACGGTACCCCGGTGAAGACACGATCCCCGCAAAGGTCGCCCGCACCGGTAAGCCGAGCGGAACCGGTCTCACCGGTGATAGCCTCACCGCGGAGGCAATCCAGGACGATCCCTCTGGCTCCGAGTTCGCCGTCCCCTTGATCGTCGATGACCGCACCATCGGCGTGCTCTCTGTGGCATCCAGCACCGCATCGGCATTCGCCTGGAGCGACCACCGCGCCCTCTCCGCCATCGCTGACCAACTCTCGATGGCCGTCCACGTCGCCCAGCTCCACGCCGCCGCCAAGCATGCCGCCGCCACCGACGGACTAACCGGCGTCTCCAACCACCGCGCCTTCTACGAGGCGCTCGAGGAAGTGGCCGCCATGGGGGATCCGTTTGCGGTGATCCTCTTCGATGTCGAGGGGCTCAAAGAGACGAACGACAGTCGGGGGCACCTCGCCGGCGACGCGCTCTTGCGCCGGGTCGCGCAGACCATCCGGTCCCATGTTCGTGAGACCGACCTCGTCGCCCGCTACGGCGGTGACGAGTTCGCGGTGATCATCTACGGCGAGGATGCCGAGCCGGTGCGCGTCGCCGCGGCAATTCGCGCGGCCCTTCTCAGGGACAAGCTCGAGGTGAGTTCGCCCAGCACCACTGTTCGTTACGGCGCGGCTGTACGCCCGACCGATGGAACGGCGCCCGCGGATCTCGTCGCTATCGCCGATGCCCGCCTTTATGAGATGCGCGCATCCCAAGCGCGCACAAAAGTGCGCCCTGGCCCAGACTTGCTTGCCTCGGACTGACCTTCCGTGCCGTGCTATGGATCGATTGCTGGCCTGGACCATTGTAGGGGCGATGCATGCATCGCCTTCTCCCCCAGGCCCGGCGCCGCGCAAGAGCCCCGACTAGCTCGCCGCCGCCACCTGCTGAGGAGCTTCGGGAGCCTCCACCCACCGCTCCGCCCAGTTCGAGACGGCGTGGATCACGTCCGACAGCGCCCGGCCCTTCTCGGTCAGGCCGTACTCGATCCGAACCGGCGTCTCCGGAAAGACGGTCCGCACCACCATCCCCTCGGACTCCAGCTCTTTTAGGCGCTCAGAGAGCAACCGGTCACTCAGGCCCGGCACTGCCCCGGTGATGTCGCTAAACCGGGTCGGACCGTCGAGGAGCACGCGCAGGATCGCACCGGACCACCGCCGGCCGATCAACTCGATCGCATGGTGGTATCGCGGGCAGAATGCGGCTGGTTCAGGATGATATGCCCTCGTTTTCATAGTATGATTATTACTCATCGTAAGCCGGTATTCAACCCTTAGGCCCGAATTTCCCCGGCCAGCACGGCCCCAAGTGGTGGGCCATGGCGGGCACGGTGCACCGCGTGTGCACCGCGATACACTCTCCCCCATGGCCGGCCTCAACCCCCGTTACGTCCACGTCGTCATCGACCACTTCCGGCCGCGGCTCAAGGCCGAGCAGGACCGGGTCGCGGCGGAGATGAAGGCCGCGTTTCCCGGCTGCTCGATTTTTCGCTACACGTACGACGTCGACTACCACCTGAAGCATCCCGGGCCGTGGGCGAAAGAGGAGGTGGCCCTGGCCTTCGTCCAGTGCCGCCTGGTCAGCGGCGCCGTCCACAGCGGCACCGTCTGGGTCGGTCTCGGGACCGGCGACGTGTGGGTAACGGGGTGGCCGCTCGAGGCGGAGAGCGGGTGGGTGCGGGGTAGGCAAGAAGAAGGGGAGCGGAGGGCGTCGACTCCCTAACCCGTTCCCCATCTTCGCCGAAGCATTCTGCCACTGAACTACACCGCCCGAAGGCCGTGAGCGGACTCGAACCGCTGACCTCCCCGGCATCGGCCTATTCAGAGATTAGCACACGGAAACGGGAGGAGGATCTATGGATGAAAGACTCACCGGGATTGCCGCCGTGATACGGCGCACTAAGGAGACGCTTGGCATCGCACAGTTAGGCCTTGGCGACTTCTTATTCGGTGAACCGACACGGAAGATCGCCGGCCTGTGCGTCTTAGAGTAGATGAGGCGGCCGACCGTGACGAGCACGGTCGAGAAGGCGAGCCAGAACGCGATGACGGCAGCTCGGCGCTCGGTGCACCAGACCAACTTCTTGTGCGCATTGGTCCAGGCGTTGGTGCGCTCGACCACCCATCGCTGGCTGGCGGTTATCGGCGCGGGCATGTCCAGCGTGGTGATCTGGGCAGCGATGCCTCGGGCGGCGAGCAGCGCGCGGGTGGTCAGCGGAATCGTCCCCACGGTCCAGATGGACGGTCATCGGCCCTCCGCCGATCTCCAGTGCATCGAGCGTTGGTTCCAGAAGCGGCGCATCGTGCAGATTGGCCGGGGCGGCGATCACCGTCCGCAGCGGGATGCCGGCGGCATCGATGGCCGAGGGAGCGCTCGAGGCCCGGCTTGCCGCGATCAACGGGGCTGCGGCCGGCTCCTTCGCCGCCGCAGGGGGCCTTGGTGATGCAGCAGTCGATGGCGATGTCGCTGAGGGTCAGCCCGATCAGGCGATCGTAGGCGGCTAGCATCAGCCCGTGGAGGCGATCCATAACGCTGGCGGCGATCCACTCGTCCCGGCGGCGGCGGAGGGTGGTGGCCGAGACAGGTTGTGTCGGCGATCCGGTGATAGGCGCAGCCGAAGAAGAGGACCTGGACGAGCTTGTCGAAGACCACACGATCGGCGATCCGTGGGCGGTGGCAGCCGAGCGGGTGGGCCACCGGGCCGGAAGGCAGGAGGGCAGAGAACTGGTCCCAGATGGGCTCGATGATGGATGATGAAACGGCGGGCACGGAGTCGCTCCTTCACACGGAAAGCCTGGAGACCTTCCCGGTCATCGAGCACTCCGTGCCCGCTGCCTATGCGACCCGACCGCTCACCTTTTGGCGCAGGCTCTTAGTGGAATTCGGGCGAGCCGTCACGAACGTTCTTCAAAACATCAGGACGTACGATAGGGATCGGTTTGATCGCTGGTATGAGCCTATCCAGAAGCAGATGGCCTCAGATCCGCTCCTCAAGCACTTCTACAAAATACGCTCAGAGATCCTGAAAGAGGGCTCATACAGCGGAGGCTGATTCTCCGCCGGCATGATCCTAGATGGGAATCTGCCTGAAGGGATAGTCGCATCGGATTTCGACTATGAATCGGGCCAAACTACGTGGGAGTACCTTGCCCCTGATGGGACGCTCCAAAAGATGCGTCCTCCTCTTCTCGGAGGCACGGGCGTCGCGTACAAGCACTTCTTCGCTTCTCCGCCCACTCATCACCTTGGGAAAGAGCTAGAAGACCCATTTGTCGAAACGATGGCAAAGCTATACCTGGATTATCTTTCGGACGTGGTTGAACGAGCCGAGGAAGAGTTCATGCCGACGTAAGCTGGATGTGATCGCCGAGCCGAAGTCCGCCGCCAGCGGAGACCAACAGGAGAGTCGAATGCTCTCGGCCGACCGCACCCGGGCGGACCCGGGTGTCCGCTCTCTTGACTCCTCCCCTCGTCTGCTCTACCGTAGCTCGCACGGCACCCGTCAATCGAACCGACGCGGAGGAGACGATCCATCGTGCGGCACCTGCTGGTCTTGGTGTGCCTCGCGGCACTCATCGGCGGTGCCTGGGCGGCGCGCGGCGAGGACGCCTCGTTCGTCCTGGCCTCGCTCGACGCCTCGCCGGGCGCGTCCCCGGCCGCGGCATCTCCGGTCGCGGGGGGGAGCAGCGGGCTCGGGCTGACGCAGACCGAGTGGGAGCGCCTGCACGGACCAGGGACGACGGAGTCGTTCCCCAGCTACGAGGGCGGCCAGTACACGGTCGGATACCTCGACACCCGGGTCTATCTCCTCAACTGGACGCCGCCCGAGCCGATCCCGACCCTGGCCCAGGCGCAGGCGCTCGCGCCGACCCTGTATCCCACCGACGCGCAGCTCACCAGGAGTGAGGTCAGCGCCGCCAACAACCCGGTCGACCGCTTCGTCAGCGCGTGGCTCGCCGAGGCGTTCGGACCCGACTACCCGTTGTGGAGAGCGGACTCCGTGGGGTCCTTCTCGGTCAACTACCACGTGGATCCGTATGGCAGCGGGGCGGTCACCTCGATCGTCTACCAGCTCGGCGAGCCGATGTTCTTCTAGCCCCGTCGCCGGGGTCGCATGCGATTGGGAGCGCGTGCAGCGACCTGAGGCACACCCGGCCGGCGCCGGCCGCAGTCCAGATGGCGTCCGTCTGCGCGCCGACGACCATTCCGTCCAATGTCGCCATCGGACCTCTGGCTGCGCGCGGACGTGCATCCAGCCGCTAAACGTTGTCCTCCGGTGCCGGGAAGCGATTGCTTACAGCGTCGACTTCGGATCCTGCCCCGGGATCGCCCTACGCCACGCACTCGATCACCAGCGTCCGCGTCCACTTCCGCCCGGTGCTGTTCTCGAACGTCACCGTGAGCTCGTAGGTGATCCCGCGCGTCAACCCGGCGATGGTGAGCGATGCCACCGGGGTAGCCACATCGATGTTGGTGATCAGGTCGTCGACCGCCTCGTTCGTATCCAGCCGGGTGAGGACGCCCGTCGCCGCGGTGATCGCCTCGCCGGCATCGAAGGCGAACGTCTCGACGTCGGTGTCCGCCATCTGGCGGCTTGGGGGCGACACGCTCAGGTGGGTTTCCTGCCAGGTGGTGGGCATCACTCGTCTCCTGCGTCAAAGATGGTCGGCAGCGGCCGGGCGTCGTAGGCGTTGGCCGGAGCCGCGGAAGCGAATACACGGATCCAGGCGCTGCTCGGGCACAAGAGCGTCGAGATCGCCCTGAACCTGTACACCCGCATCGACGAGAGCGACATGGGCGACGTGGTCGCCGCCCTCGACGGCCTGGCAAATCAGACCCTCGGTGCACCAGAAAGCAATAACCGATCAGAAAACAGCGTCGTGACGGGCATCCTGAGCATTGCGCGTAGTACTCATCGTAAGTAACTTGGCAAGGGAGGTTCACCGCCCCGATGGCCCCGCTCTTGCGGACAGAGAGTCATGGTCCGACGGGTTCATGTTTAGGACTATCCATTTGGGTAGGCTAAGGAGTCTTGACAGCGCTGATGCACATGTATATAGTATCTAACGAAGGGTAAGTTACACACCCAATTGCTGAAGTCCGAATCTGTCCAGTTGTCGGCTGTTCCGGACTCACTCGGGATGTTGGAGAGGAGACCTCAACACATGGTTACCACGGTTCCGGAAAGCACCACCGCTACCTGGCAGATCGACACCGCCCACTCGGTCGTCGAGTTCGCCATCAAGCACATGATGTTCGCCACGGCGAAGGGCCGCTTCGGCCAGTTCTCTGGAGACATCAATTTCGACCCCAAGAACATCGCCGGATCGGGCGTGAACGTCGAGATCGACGTCAAGTCGATCGATACCCGCGACGAGAAGCGCGACGGCCACCTGCTCTCGGCCGACTTCTTCGATGCCGGTGCCTTCCCGACTATCACCTTCAAAAGCACGCGGGTTGAGCCGACCAGCGACAACGCGTTCAAGGTCCACGGCGATCTCACCATCCACGGCATCACAAGAGAAGCCGTTCTGGATGCGGAATTGACCGGCCAGGGCAAGAACCCCTGGGGCCAGGAAGTCATCGGCTTCTCGGCGACGACCAAGTTCAAGCGGAGTGCATTCGGGCTGGAATGGAATGCCGCCCTGGAGACCGGCGGTGTTCTCGTCGGCGACGAAGTCAAGATCGCAATTGAGATCGAGGCGTCTAAGCAGGCCTAATCACATTCGCAAGATCATGTGGCGGAGGGGGCGATCCGATGATCGCCCCCTCCGTATCATTTAACCCAACCAGCGGAGCACCCGCCATTCGCAATGTCCACCAGCGCGATCAACGGGGTGGCGGATAGAGACGTATCGTATCTCCGGGCAACCGTGGACCCAGGGTTTAGACGCGGAGCGAGGAGATGGACGAGTCACTCGACGCGGCACGGGCGGACCTGATCACGGCGATCGAGGAGAACGGCGCCGAGTTCCTCCTCGCCATGGGGCGGGCCGCGGGCTCGGAAGAGCGGACCGGGCCAGACATCCAGTGGGCGATCGGCGGGTCGCCGATCGCCTACCACAATTGCGTGGTGCGGGCCGACCTGGCCCCCGAGGCGGCGGATACGGAGATCACCGCCTCAATAGAGCGTCTAGTGGCATTCGGCGTGCCGGGGTCGTGGCACGTCGGGCCCGGCATGCGCCCGGCCGATCTCGGCGCCCGGTTGGTGGCCCACGGATTTGCCTACGAGGGGGACGACATCGGCATGGCGATGGACCTGGCGACACTGCCCGATGATGCGCCGCCCCTGCCGCCCGGCCTCGTGATCGAACGAGTGCGCGACGATCTGGATCTCGCGGCGTGGGAGGGGGTGCTGGCGCGTAGTTTCGGCGAGGGCGAGCCGGAAGCCACCTGGGTACGGGAGACCTTTAGCACGATCGGCTTCGCCGACGACGTACCATGGCGCCACCTCCTGGGCCGGCTCGGCGGGGAACCGGTAGCGACGACAAGCCTCTTCGTCGGCGGAGGAGCAGCCGGCGTCTATTTCGTGGCCACGCTCCCATCCGCCCGGCGACGCGGCATCGGGGCAGCCATGACATTGGCCGCCCTGCACCAGGGCCGGGCCATGGGACAACGGGTGGGCGTCCTCGGCGCCTCGGAGGCCGGCTACGGTGTATACCGCCACCTGGGTTTTGCGGAACTCTGCCGGATCGGTCTGTATGAGTGGCGGCCGGCGAGTGTCTAGCGCGATGCATAGGCTGATCAATCGCCCGCCTGCCATCGGTACGCCGACCCCCGGACAACCCGTCGTATCCAAGAATGCCTATAAGAACCGTCCGGGCAGGCGTCATCGTTCTCGGCTCAGGATTTCAACCCAGGGGTCGCGACCGAGCGAGCGAGTTCTGATAGACGCAAAGCATCCCAGCGAGAACTGGAGCAAACGTGGCGGACCTATCTGACGACGCGGAGTACTGTCACGTGCCGCCCAGCGACGCGCCCGGCGGCGTCTACCACTTCCTGACCGGCGTCGTCGCTCCCCGACCGATCGCCTGGGTCTCGACGGTTGGCCCGGGCGGCGTGCTGAACGTCGCCCCCTATTCCTACTTCCAGATCCTGGCCCACACGCCTCCCACTCTCGGTGTCGTGAGCGTCGGCGAGAAGGACACGCTGCGCAACATCCGCGTGGCTGGGGAGTACGTCATCAACATTGCCTGTGACGATCTCGTCGAGCAGATGAACTTGACCGCCGCCAACTTTCCCCCGGAAGTGGACGAATTCGCCTGGGCTGGATTGACTCCGGTCCCATCTCACACCGTCGCGGTGCCCGCCGTGCGCGAGGCGCCGGTGTCGATCGAGATGCGCCTCACCGAGATCAAGCCGATCGGCGATAGCTTCCTCATCATCGGCGAAGCCCAGCATGTCCGATATTCCGCCGGCATCGTCGTCGACGGCCGCGTCGATCCCGCTCGCCTGCAACTGGTCGGGCGCATGGCCGGCAGCACCTACGCCCGTACCACCGACCGGTTCAACCTCAAGCGCCCCACCTACCAATCTCTGCTCGACACGAACGTCAAGCCAGCCCGATCAACGCTTGGATAGCTCTGGCGACAGGAGCCTGGCAAACAAGGCTCCTGTCGCCGGTGGGGACGGCCCGTTCTCAGCCCTGGAGGGCTTTGTCTGGCGTAGCCCGGGGTTTCAACCCTCAAACTGGCGGGTCCGGCTCCGGCGCTCCCCTACGATGCCTGCACCTTCGGCGCGGCGGGTCGGGAAGTTGTGCGCCTGGCCGGTGCCTTTGCTGCTGGGGGAGGAGTCGAAGGTGCTTTGGTTTTGACCGCTGCCGTCTTACTCGCCGACGCCTTACTTGCGGACGCCTTATTTGCGGACGCCTTATTTGCCGACGTCTTGCTGTCCGGCACGACGACCGGACTTTCCACTGCCGCCTGTGCCGGCTCGCTCGCCTGGACGATTTTCTCGGTCGCGGTGGCGACAGACGGCGGCGGCGTCTCACTGGATGTCCCGTTGGACTCATGCGGACCCGTCGCCCGGGCGGCCTGCCGAGTACGCAGTTGCGCCTCCGCGTCGGACACGGCACTTAGCCGGCGCTCCAGCCGCATCTGCGCCTTGCGCAATTTTGCTTGGGCCTCCGTCAGTGATCGCTCCGCTCGCCGTTCCAGACGCAGGAGCCGTTTCTCCGCCTTGCCGCCCTGCTTCACCAGAGCGTCGGCCGAATGACCATCGCTCCGTGCCAGCTTCTGCTTCCCCATGCTAATCCTCCCCCCGGATTCGGGTCTGGTCCATACGCACTCGCCGGGCGAAGTACGTGGGCCAGAACCAATTTTCCTAGGAATGTTAAATACTTCCGCGCAAAGGGACTCGCGCGGACGCCTCAATACGTTAAGGCATTATGATATTCCTGGTCGAAGTTGTCACGGCCTTGCGATCAGCCACGCAAACTATTAACAGGAGAGCGCGTGCCAATCACCCCCATCGTCGCGGCCTTCGACATCGGGTCCAACACAATCAAGATGACCGTCGGCAGGCCGGATGGTCACGGTGGGGTCGATATCCTCACGATGGGAACCGACACGGTCCGGTTGGGCTCGGGCGTTGAGCGGACAGGCAGACTCGCTGACGACCGCGTCGAGGCCGCCTTCGCGGCGCTGTCCCAGATGGCCGCCGAGGCGCGGAATCTCGGCGCCACCCGCCTGATCGGCGTCGCGACCGCGGCTACCCGCTCGGCGGCCAATGGCCCTCAGTTCCTGGACCAAGTTCGCTCCACTGTGGGCATCGATGTCCGCGTGATCGACGGCGACGAAGAGGCCGACCTGACCTTTCGCGGGCTCGCCGCCTCGATCGACATCTCCGGCCAGATCGTGGTTGCCGACATCGGCGGCGGTAGCACCGAGTTGATCAAGGCCGAGGATGGCGTCGTTCAGTTCGCCACCTCGCTCAAGTTGGGCTCGGGCGCGCTGACCGATCGCCTTGTCCACGCTGACCCACCCACCTCCGCCGAGGTCGAAGCCTGCCGCGATGCCGCGGGCGACACCATCCGCGCATCCGGCCTGCCCCTGGGCGCGGGCCCGGTTCGTCTGGTAGCCGTCGGTGGTACCGGCGAGTTTCTCGCCCGCTTGCTCCCCCATGGATCGACCCTGGACAGCGACGGAATCGATGCCGTGATCAAGCGCCTGCTGCGCGCGAAATCCACCGACATCGCGCGTGAACTCGCCATTCCCGAAGCCCGGGCCCGGGTGCTCCCGGCCGGCGTCGCGATCGTGCGCGCCCTGACCGATGAGTTGCACCCAGACTCGATCGACGTTACCCAGAGCGGCATCCGCACCGGTCTGTTGCTGGCCGCGTTCGCCGAAGACGATTCCACGATCACCAGTTGAGGAGATAAATGGCCAAGACCGATGATCCGGCATTGGATCCCAATCAGTCATATGAATCCGCCATGCGTGATCTCATTGCCCGCCGCTGGGCCGCCGTCTGGGCCGCGGTCCCGGCCGCCGTCGTCGGTGAGGATATCGAGGGCGTTCACGATGTCCGAGTGGCGTCGCGCCGCCTGCGGGCCGCCATGGACGTCGCCGTTCCTTGCTTCTCCGCCAACTGGTACGCGCCCCTGCACCGAGTCGCCAAAGAGATCACTGGAGCGCTCGGCGAGGTGCGCGACCGCGACGTGATGATCGAGTCGCTGACAAAGGCCCGCAAGAAGGCCGTCGCCAACGAGCGTCCTGGCATCGACCGCCTGATCGCGCGGCTCGAACGGGAGCGCGACACTGCTCGCGAAGACATGGTCCGCTACCTCGATGCCCTGATGACCGGTGACGTTCCCCGCGAGGTCGAGGAACGATTCGGCCAGGGGGCCGCAGCCCTCAGCACGACGAAGGACGCCTCATGAGCAAAGCCTGGCCCGTAGCTGGGATCGATCCGGCCGGAACTCTGGCCGAGAACGCCCGCAAGATCCTGGCGGTCCGGACCGCCGAATACTTCTCTTACTCGCCGATCGTCGATATTCCTGAAGCAGTCGAGCAACTGCACGCCCTCCGGATCGCGGCCAAGCGCCTGCGATACACCCTGGAGCTCTTCAGCGATGTCTTTGGCCAGCAGGGCGAAGCCCTGATCGATCAGGTCAAAGCCGCGCAGGAAGATCTGGGCGAGATTCATGACCACGATGTCCGCCTCGATCTCGTTGCCGCCGAACTAACCGAACTCGATCACGAGTCGAATGCCGCGTCGAACGGACATGATGTCGCCGATCCGCGTATCGGGCTCAGCGCTCTCGCCGAGCAGGAGCGCGCCGCCCGCCAGCAACGCTACGATGCGTTTCGGATACGATGGCACGAGGTTGCCTCCCCGATGCGATCCGCGTTGGTGGATTTGTCGTCCGTTGCGATCGGCGCGGCCACGGCGTAAGTCACATGGCACGCCACATGCTCACCGATGCTTCGTGGTCAACACGTGACCAGCGTCACAGCATCACGACAGCGGTGAGGAGGTTGCAGTGAGTGTGCGAGGCCGTGCCGTTATCCCCCTGCTCGCGATTGTCATCGCGGTCATTGCCGGGTTCGTCGTCAATCGTTACGCGGCGACCGATGCCCAGGACGTGGCGTCCGCCGGCAGTGAGGTCCCGCTGCGCGATATCGGTGGCCGCGATGTCGGTGTGGTCACCCTCGCCGATACCCCAGATGGCCTGTCGCTTTCGGTCAGCGTCGCCGGGCTGAAGCCTGGGAACCACGGCATCCACCTGCATGAAGCCGGCCTCTGCGATCCCTCGGGCGGCTCACCGTTCGAATCGGCTGGCGCGCACTTCAACCCCGCCATGATGGTCCACGGCGGCACACCGGTCGCCGGGGTATCCATCGCCGAGCAGCAGCGCCACGCGGGCGACCTCGGCAACCTGACCGCCGACGCCGCCGGCATCGCGACCTACTCGATAACGCTCCCCGAGGTCACCCTGGCCGACGGCCCGACCACCCTCGCCGATGCCGATGGCACCGCTCTGATCGTCCACGAAGATCCCGACGACCTGGTGACCGATCCCTCCGGCAACAGCGGTAACCGCCTCGCCTGCGCCGTCATCGCCGCCCCGCAGGTCGCCGCCGCAACCCCAGCCGCCTCGCCGGCCGCCGACACGTCGATGACCGAACCCCCATCGACCATTGCCAGCCCGGTGGCTTCCCCCGAAGCCAGCCCCGCCGCCGATGGCGGCACAGCTGCAACCGAAGTGACCGTGACCGCGATCGACATCAACTTTGTCGAAAAGGAACTGACGATCGCCGCCGACACCGATACCCGGTTTGTCATCACCAACCAGGGTGCGGCGGGCCATAACTTCAGCATTGACGAGCTCGGCGTCAGCGTCGATATCGCCCCCGGCGACTCCGCCGAGGTCACCATCAACGCTCCAGCCGGCACCTACGAGTACTACTGCAACGTCCCCGGCCACCGCGCTGCCGGCCAGGTCGGCACCTTGACCGTCCAGTAACCTCCTCCGTTCGTTCACGCCCACGGCGCCAGGCGGGCGACGATGTCGACATCGTCGCCCGCCTTCGTCCTCAGTCCCCAAGGGACTTCCGTTAGGTAGCCCGGGACTTCTCTGAGCCCCCGGGCGGCGGCGAAACGTGGCTGACCATTCTCGCGACCTCAGAAACTTTCACGTCCCCGCCGCCTCTACCCGCGTCTCCCGCTCCGGATTGGAATCCTCCAGCGCATGAAACGCCGGTACAAAGAACATCCCTAGGGCCAGCAGCAGCTGGCCGATGGCGAACAGCAACACCATCGGATTGAACCCGATCCCCTCGATCAATCCGCCGGCGGTGATCGTCCCCAGCGGCTGCGCCGCCAGCCCGATCGCCGAATAGCTGGCAAAGACCCGCCCCCGGATCTCGACTGGGGCGCGCTCGTGCCGGATCGTGACCATCAGCGGGTTGATCGGCCCGATCACGATTCCCTCCACCACCATCGCCGCCATGATCACCGCCAGCGACGGCTCCCCCAGCAGCACCCACCAGCAGATTGGCGCCAGTCCAAACCCCCACATCCACAGGAAGCGACGCGAGAAGCGCAAACCGATGCTCCCGTACAGCGTCACCCCAATCAGCGAGCCGATCCCGCCCGCCGCGAAGATCAACCCCAGCTCGGTTGCGCTGCCAAGCACATCTTCCGCATAGACGGGCAGCACCACGGCATAGAGCGAGCCGCCAAAACCGTTAGACAGAGCCAGCACGATCGCCATCGGCCACAGCACGCGGTCGCGGCGGATGAACCGCAGTCCCGCCAGTAGCTCGTCCCGCCAGTGCCCCTTGATCGCCGCCCGGATCGGCTCGATGTGCGGAACCGTTAGCGCCACCGCGCCCGCCGAGACCGCAAATGTGGCCGCATCGACCCACATCACGTTCGTCGCGCCGAGCAGGGCCACCAGCAGACCTGCCGCCGGCGGCGCCAGGAGCGAGGCGATGTGCTGGGCCGCCTCGTACGATGCATTGATCCTGGCCAGGGGAACATCGGCCAGTTTCGCCAATTCCGGTAGGGCCGAGCGGCGGGCGGTCAGGCCGGGGACATCAAGCATCGCCCCGATGAAGACCAGCACCAGCAGTTGCCAAAAGTGCAGCCCGATCGTGTGGTACAGCAACGGGATCGCCGCAATCGCCAGCCCACTGACCACATCGGAGACGACGCTCATCTGCTTGTAGCCGACCTTGTCGACCAGTGATCCGCCCAGGACGCCCGCGACGAACGCCGGCAGAAGCTGGGCGAACCCCACGAACCCCGCCCTGGCCGCGCTGCCCGTCGTTTCGAGCACGAACCAGGGCAGCGCCACGGCGGTAATGTTGTTCCCGACCAGGGAGACGATGTTGCCGATCAGCAAGGCATAGACCGGCAGGCGCCGGGGCGCGGAGGACTCGTTCATCCGGCGCCCTCTGGATCGGTGGACTCGGCATTGCCGGCTGTTGATTCCTTAGGAACGTCAATGACAGCCGGATAGAACCCAAGGAGCAATTCGTAGAGTTGGCTGTCTGGAGGAGGGTTGGCGATGAACTCGCCGGGCATCGGCACGTGGCCCTGGTAATCCTCCTGAACCCTGCCCAGACGCTCACGGAATTCCACGACCTGCTCGGGCGTCATGAGCATCCATATGCGCCCGAGCATGAGCGAGTTCGGGCCAGTGTCGTCGTCGCGGGAGCGATCCAGATCGATCAGCCCGGCGGCGACGCTGCGCCGGATCTCCGTCCGCACCTGATCGAAGATGATCGACAGCAGCACCTCCAGGCCGTCGTCCCCGGAGGCCGCTGGCGAGAGCAGCGCCCTGTCCACCCCGATCCGGTAGCTTGCCGCCGCGTACCGCTTCTCGACGATGCCAGACACCAGACGGGTCGCCGCCACCCGGATCAGGTCCGCACCCTCCAGCAGATTGACGTGGTAGTAGAGCTTCGTCTGAGTCGTTCCTAGCGCCGCCGCCAGCTCTTTGACCGTCAGTGGTCCCGGTGCGGAGCGCAGCGCCTCGACGATCTTGAGCCGCACCGGCTGCGTCAGCAGGCGCAAGGTGTCAAGATCGTCGATTACCCGCACGGATTCGGACTGTGGTCGTGGATTGGGCATCGGTCATCTCGAATTCGGATTCAATGAAATTTCACCATTCATATTTATTTGAATGAACAAATCATGGACCCGTCCAGCCGCGCTGTCAAGTCCCACTCATGGGTACAATGGCTTGCCGATTGAGCGCCCGGCCGCAATGCCCCGGCGATCCTCGTCGCGTCATCCGCGTGCCGGCGCACCAGCTTTCCTGCTCATAAGGAGCGCCCCTACTGTGACCTCACTCGACCAAACAGACCTGACCGCGCGCATCGCCGCCGCGGTCGACGCCGAGCGCGATCGCGTGATCGCCGACCTGCAGGCGCTCGTTCGCGTGCCCAGCCTCACCGGCGAAGAGGGTGCGGCCCAGGCGATCGTCGCCACCCTCATGGAGCGCGATGGCCTGGAGGTCGACGTCTGGGAGCCGGACCCCGTCGAACTCGCCCCCTACGCCGATCACGTCGGTGTTTTCGAGTCCCTTGCCGGTCGCCCTAACGTCGTCGGCACCCTGAAGGGCGCCGGCACGGGCCGCTCGCTCATCCTTAATGCCCACATCGACACCGTTGAGACGGGCGATCCCGCCCGCTGGACCTACCCGCCATTCTCCGGCGAACTCGTCGACGGCAAGATCTACGGCCGTGGTTCGCTCGACATGAAGGGCGGTCTCATCACCAACATGACCGCCCTCCGCGCCCTTCGCGCCGCCGGCCTGACGCCGCGGGGAGACGTCTACGTCGAAAGCGTCATCTCCGAGGAGGACGGTGGCGCCGGCGCCCTGGCCACGATCCTTCGCGGCTACCGCGCCGATGCCGCCATCATCACCGAACCCACCCAGCTCGAGACCGTCATCGCCCAGGGCGGCTCCCTCGTCTTCCGCCTCCACATCGAAGGGCGTTCAGCCCACGCCGCCGTCCGCGACGACGGCGTCAGTGCCATCGAGAAGTTTCCACTCCTGCACCGCGCCCTGCTTGAGTTCGAGGCGGAGCGCAACCAGACCCTCGACCATCCCCTCTACGCCCATCTGGCTAACAAGATTCCCATCAACATCGGCACCATTCGGGGCGGCTCCTGGCCCTCCTCAGTTCCCGAGTGGCTTTACGCTGAGGGCCGCGCCGGCCTCGTCCCCGGTGAAGACATCGACACGTTCAAAGCCGAACTCGTCCAGGTCATCGACCGCGCCGCCCAGACCGATCCCTGGCTGCGCGAGCATCCCCCGCGGATCGAATGGTTCTCCGGCCAGTTTGCCCCCGCCGAAATCCCCGGCGACCACCCCCTCGTCGACACCGTCCGCTCCGCCCACCTGGCCGCCACCGGCCAGGACTCCTTCACCAAAGCCGTCACCTACGGCGCCGACATGCGCCACTTCCTGCTCTTCGGTGACATCCCCTGCCTGATGTACGGCGCCGGCGAGGTCCGCTGGGCCCACTACACCGACGAACACATCGCCATCGCCGACATCCTCACCGCCAGCAAAACCATCGCCCACACCATCGCCCAATGGTGCGGCGTCTCGGACAGCCGTCAGTAATCCGGGGTCCGGAACCATGGTGCCACGAATTCGCCCCGACCCACCCTGTCGAGGGATGACAGGGTGGGTCGGGGCGACTTCATTTCGCGCCGTCCTTGAGCCCCTACTCCCGCTTCCCCCGCAACCGCCACCCCGCCACAACCCACGCCGCTATCAACGTCACCGGATACCCGAAAAACAGCGCCGCGATCAGCGTCAGCGTCTTGTCCTCGCTGATCCTCGGCAGATCGAAGTCGTTCGCGACCAACAAGATGCCGCTAGCGGTCATCCCCACGATCGTCGCCCAGGCGCCGAATCGCACCCCGTCCGCCGTGCTATCCGCCCGGCTCCGCTGCAGGAAGTCGATGGTGATCGCCCCGGCGATGATCGCGGTGACAATCTCAATTCCGATCAGGGCCGGGATCAGCCGGCTCGACTCGGTGCCGGGCAGCACCCAGTCCCCGATCAGCGTCGCCAACCCGATGATGATCGCCCAGATCACGATCCCGTAGAGAATCGCCAAAATCGGCCACGTCGCCGACCGCCCAAACCTGGGCAATGCCCGTGGCGCCGATTCGCTCACGGGTGGCATCGGAGTCTCGCGTGTCTCCATCGATTCCATCCTCCCGTAACCTTCCCGTACCGCCCCGCACAATTCGCGTCAAGAGCCTCCGCCAGACCTCGTCCACGTTCGTTTTGCGCAAAATTGTGTTGCGCCTACCTCTTGCCCATCTGCCCTGGGAGGCGTATGGTGGAGGTGTGGTCGGGTGCTGGAGTGCCTGGGCCACTCCCCGTTTTCTTCCGTTTCTGATCCGGTTCAGCAGGAATTGGCTGGTCTTGACTGGCCTTGGCTGATTCAGTTCGAATCCGGATGACGCCGGAGGGTCAATCGATGGGACGCATTATCGTCGCAAACCGCCGTGGTCATCAGGTGGTCGATTGGAGCACAACCGACACCGAGGAAGCCCGCGATACGATCCGTGAGGCCGAGCGCATCCTCGACGAGGCCCGCGCCGCCGGCTGTGCCGTCTCCAAGAAGGTCGATGGCGTCCACGTCCTCGATCACGGCAAGTTCGACCCCGCCGCCGAGGAGTACCAGATCATCGCCCCCATCGCGGGCGGCTGATCCCCACTCCGGACATCACCCCAACACATGTTCGGATCCGCTGTCCGCCGCGCGTGGCGGGCGCTCTTCCCGCCGTGGCCAGAGGACACAGTAACCCAGGACCCAGCGGAAGCGCGTGATTGGGCGCCGGACGGGGTCGAGGACCGCGTCGAGTTGCCCTGGCGCTACCGCTGGGATCACCTGCCCAAACGCTCCGCCGGCTTCGGCTTCAGCACACGCGACTACCGCGCCGCCCGCCGGCGCGCGGACGAGGTTGCCCGGCTGACCCTGGGCGATGACCTCTGGCGCAGCCTGGGCCGCAACGGCTACCTAGACCTGCCCTCCCGCCGCTATCCCCACGTCACCTACCGCCTCCGCCCCGGCCTCCGGATCGAAGTCCTGACTCCGCCTCACGTCCCCGGCCCGTGGCGCCACCCCTACCTCTGCATCAATCCAACCTACCCCCTCCCCGAGATGGAATTCTTCGCCCACCTCTACCTCTACGTCCGCGACAACGAAGACGAAGTCATCCGCGTCGCCGCCCCTCAACCCTGGGACCAACACCTCGGCCGCACCTTCTAACGACGTGAGACGTGAGACGCGAGACGTGAGTCGTGAGTGAAGAGCCGAGAGCCGAGAAGCAGTCGTCATCCTGAGCTTGCGAAGGATCTTGGCCGTTTACGGCCTTTGTCACCGGCCGAGACGGTGTGGTCTGGAACGAGCACGAAGGCGCTTGCGCGCCAAGATCCTTCGCAGGCTCAGGATGACGACTCTTTCTCCCGTCTCACGTCTCACGTCTCACGACCATTCGGCAACCACAGCGTAAACCGGCTCCCCCGCCCGACCTGGGTTGCTACATCGATTCTTCCGCCGTGCCGGGCCGCTATCTGGCCCGCGATCGCCAGCCCCAGGCCAGTTCCCCCCGCGGCTCGGGCCGGGTCCGCCCGGTAGAACCGCTCGAATATGTGCGACAGGTGCTCGGGTGCGATCCCGCTTCCGCTGTCGGTCACGCTGAGCGTGCTCCCGATGGCGTCTCCCCCGACTTCCAGCGTCACGGTCCCGCCCGGCTCGGTGTACTTCACCGCGTTGTCGAGCAGAATCGTCGCCACCTGCTCAACCCGCGCCCGATCGAATCTGGCCATTACCGGCTCCTCCGGCGGACGGTAGATCATGCCCACCCGCCCGTTTGCCGCCGCCTTGGCCGCCGTGAACGACGCCTCCGCCACCTCGCCTAGATCGTGCCAGCCGCGGTCCAACCGCAGCTCCTCGTCGCCTCGGGCCAGACTGAGCATCCCCTCGGCCAGCTCCACCATCCGTGCCGCCTGCTGCTCCATCGCTGCCACGCTCTCGCGCGCGGTCGCCGGATCATCGAGTCCCCATTGCTTGAGCATCCGGGCGTAGCCCAGGATCGACGTCAGCGGCGTGCGCAGCTCGTGGCTGGCATCGGCGACGAACCGCCGCTGCGCCGCCAGCGTCTCTTCCTGGGCCGCGAAGGCCGTCTCGAGGCGGGCTAGCACCCCATTGAACGTCGACGCCAGCCTGCCAAGTTCGTCCCGCGCGTTGGTGACCGGCAACCGCTTGCTCAGGTCACCCTCGGTGATCTCCCGGGCGGCCTGCGTGATCGCGTCGACCGGCTTGAGCGCCGACCGCGCCTGGAGATACGCCCCCGCGATCGCCAGGATCAACGCCAGCGGAAAGACCACCACCAGGATTCGCGAGAATGGGATCAGCGCCTCACCCGTCTCGTCGATCGACTTCCACACCTCGACCACCCCGGCCGGCTGGCCATTGATCGAGTACGGCGCCGCGTAGACGTACAACTCCCGCCCCGGCCGGTGGCTAACACCCTCCCGCAGCGCCACGGCCTCCACCCAGGCCTCATCGCGATCGTCATCGGATAGCAGGCTCATGCTCTGGGCCAGGTCCACGCTCTGGGCCGAAATCCGC
The DNA here is from genome assembly GCA_963849635.1 of uncultured Chloroflexia bacterium. Taxonomy (GTDB): domain Bacteria; phylum Chloroflexota; class Chloroflexia; order Thermomicrobiales; family UBA6265; genus CAVRUD01. Next base: position 47,685 of record CAWKIA010000028.1, read on the forward strand.
CCGGTCGCGTCCCGAACCGAGATGTACTCGTTGTCGTCGACCAGCGCCTCCGTCTCTTCGTTCGTCAACGTGGCGCCGGTGGAGAGATAGCGGGCGATGTCCTGGGCCCGCACCCGGGAATAGTCCTGCACTGTTCCGGTAACGGCACGGATGCTGACCGCCGCGATGATCAGGAGCATGAAGACTACGATGACGAGAATGGTCGCCGTGTAAAAGATCGACAGCCGCCAGCGAATCGGCATTCCCCGCAGCATCAGCCGCCCTCACGCAGGGTGAACCCAACCCCGCGCACCGTGTGGATCAGGCGCGGCTCACCAGGCAGATCGATCTTCTTGCGCAGATACCCGACGTAGACGTCTACCACATTGGGATCGATGTCCAGCGCGTGTTCCCAGACCCGGTCCAGAATCAGGTCCCGCGAGAGGACCCGGCGGGCATTGAGCGCCATGAACTCCAGCAGGTCATACTCCCGCGCCGTGAGGTCGATCCCGCGTCCGCCCCGCCGAACTTCCCGAGTAGTCGTATTGACGTCCAGATCTCCCACGCGCAGCCGGTCATCCTGGCCAACTCGGCGCATCACCGCCCGCAGCCGCGCCATCAACTCTTCGATGTCGAACGGCTTCGTGATGTAGTCGTCCGCGCCGGTGTCCAGATTCCGCACCTTATCGCGTGGCTGATCCCGCGCCGTCAGCATCACGATCGGAACGCTCGTCCCCGCCCGGCGTAGCTCATCCAGCACCCGCTCCCCATCCATCCCCGGCAGCATGATGTCCAGAATGATCGCATCCGGCCGGAACGCCTCCGCCTCCGGAATCGCCTCCAACCCACTCGCCACACACCGCACATTCAACCCCCGATGCCCCAGCTCTAACTCGAGCAACCGGGAAATCGCCCGATCATCCTCAACCACCAGAATGCGCGTTCCCCGTTTCATTTTCCGACCACCAATCACGCAACCTTCGGAATAACCATTCTATCCGCGCCAGTTGAGCGAACGGACTCCCCCTTCCCCCTGCCGCAGCGGGGGGAAGGGGATTGGGGGGTTAGGGGGTAATTTCTCAGTCACCCGCCGTCACCGTCACCCCCCTTTGTCCGACCCCCTCATCCTTCGCTACAAACCATTCCAGCCACCGCGGCAGCCACCAGTTCCACTTGCCCATCAGCGAGACTGTGGCCGGCACCAGCAGCGCGCGCACCACCGTCGCGTCAAGCAAAATCCCAGCGGCCAGCCCCGTCGCCATGATCTTCACCGAGGTGTCCGGCACCGCTGCCATCGAGACGAAGGCCAGGAAGAGGATGATCGCCGCCGTCGTCACCAGTCGCGCCGTCCGCCCGATGCCGCGGACCACGGCCGCGTCCGTCGAACCTGTCGCGTCGTACTCCTCCCGCATCCGGGTCAGGATGAAGACCTCGTAGTCCATTGACAGGCCAAACAGGAAGGAGAAGGCCATCAGCGGCACCCAGTCTGTGATCGACCCTGATGCCTCGATTCCCCAGATCAGCTCCGAACCCCACCCGTTCTGCCAGACCAGCACCAGCACCCCGTACGCCGCCCCAATCGAGAGCGCGTTCAGAATCACCGCCTTCAGCGGCAGCAGCAGCGACCGGAACGCCCGCACCAAGAGGACATAGGTCACCACCGTGATCGCTACTAGCATCAGCGGGAAGTTGTCATAAATTGCCTTGAATCCATCGGCCAGCGCCGCCGGATAGCCCCCGATCCGAACCGACCCCTGGTTCTCTTCGATCTCGTCCGCCTTCGCCCGCAGTCGCTCAGTCAGTTCCCGTCCGTTCGCCGAGCTGGCCTCTTCCTCCGGCAGCACCGCGATCAGGGACGTGTCGCCCGACCGCCAGCTCGATCCCTCCGGCGCGACCGCCGCCTGCACCCCGTCGACCTCAGCGAACTCCGCCGCGACGGCATTTGGGTCCGCACCCGACACCAACACCTCAAACGGAGTCAGGATGCCCGACGCGATTCCCGCTCGCTCCAGCGCTCGCAGTCCTTCCCGGGGCGAACCCGAGGTCGCCAGCGCCTCCGCCCGCGGATCGCCCAGCCGGATCGTGAGCGCCGGGATCACCAGGAGCAGAAGGATCACAAGCGCCAGCCCGGCGGCTGCCCATTTGCGCCGCACTGTCGCCGCCGCCCAGCGCTCCCAGGCGTGGCTCACCTGATCGCCCCGGCGGAAACGCGGCCAGTCCATCCGCGGCCCAATCGTCGCCAGCAAAACCGGCAGCAGCGTGATCGAGACGACGACGCTCACCAGGGGAATGAGCATGCCCCCCAGCCCGACGCTGCGAATAGTAGGAACCGGCAAGACGATCAGCGCCAGCAGTCCGACCGCCACCGTCGTTCCGCTGAAGACGATTGCGTGGCCCGCCGTCTCCATCGCCTTCTGGACCGCTGCTTCATTGTCCAAACCGCGCGCCCGCTCCTCCCGCCAGCGCGTCACTAGCAGCAGGGCGTAGTCGATCGCCACGCCGAGTCCGATCAAGGCGATCAGGAACTGAACGATGAACGACACCTCAGTCACCGTCGTCAGACCCCAGACCAGGAGAAACGTCGTTACGATCGAGACCGCCGCGATCAGGATCGGCACCAGCGCCAGGAACGAGCCGAAGACCCAGAGCAGCACGACCAACGCGCCCAGGCCACCTACCAGCGTCTCGATCAAGACACCGGTGCTCTCCTCGCCCCCATCGCCTTCACCCGCCACGACCGCTTCCGCCGTGCCGGTGATGTTGACCGGCGACCCACCGACCGTTACCCCGGCCAGCGCCGCATTCACCGCATCGACGTGCGTCGCGCCCTCCGTCCAGGAGTGCGGCAGGTAGATCAACCCGAAGGTCGTCCTCCCGTCCTCCGAGACGAAGGCCCGATCCCCCGTCGACGCGTAGGAGACAACCCGCGCCACCGGCAGCGCCTCCGCCGCCGTCGTCATCGCCCCGTCGAGCTCCTCGACAACGCCGGGCGAATCGACCGTCGTTCCCCTCTGGCAATTCCACCACCGCCACGATCGGTTGGGCGAACCCACCCGTCCCGTACTGCGCCACGATCGCCTCGTTCGTGTCGGAGGAATCACTCCCCGGCAGATCGAACCGTTCCGACAAGGCATCCGTCGCCGGCCCCGTTGATGCGAACCCGACGACCGTCACCACAACCCAGACCAGCACGACCAACCGTTTATGAGCCAGAACAAACCGGGAAATCGCGCCAATACTCATCGCACCACCAGATCCTTTCCAAACGGGCCGCCAGACCGCGCCCGTTTTCCCAACCTGGTAGGCAGTATTGGCCCCATCTCTAAGCGTTCTCTAAGAATCCGACCGTCCGTGATCCGTCATGCCTGATTTGCCCAGTACCGCCGTGGTAGGGGCAGGGCAAGCCCTGCCCGGTTTCCAACCGCGACGTTCGTGCTGGGGAACAGGGCACCGCAAGCGGATGCCCCTACAACTACGTCCGACATGGATTCGAAATTGAGAACCTATCTCATAAAGACCAACCGTTGAAACCGTCTATTCTTAGCCCTGGAAGGGCTTCGTCAAAATTAGACCGGGGTTTCAACCCCGGGACCTATCCACCATTCGCAATCCAGTGCAGCTTCCTCACGTAGAATTCGGCACCTGGATCTCGTTCTCCAGCTTTCCGCCATTCGCCTCGATGATCTTCCGCGACCCGAAGTTGTCCGTATCGCAGGTAACCAGCACTTTGTAGATGCCCATCTCTCGTGCCCGCTCTAGCGCCAGGGCAAGAATCTGCGTCCCATATCCTTGCCGCCGCTTCGTCGGCCGGATCTCGTACCCGATATGCCCCGCCACCAGCAGCAGCTCGTCGTTCAACTCGTGCCGGATCGACGCCCGCCCGATGTACTCGTCCCCGTCGACCAGCCACAGCCACGTCTCTGGCACCAACTCCGGCGGGTGCAGACCTGGAATTGCCCGATGCTTCAGGTCGGCCACGAACCCCTCGAAATCGGCTTCGATCCTATCAATTCGAATATCCAGACGACGCCCCTCGGCATGAAACTCTCGTAGCGCTTCGAGATAACTCGACTGAAACTCAACACTCGGTTCGACGAGTATTGCGGACGACAGGTTACTCAACCCTTCACCTCATCCATCATGATCCCGGACAGCGATCGAACTCGCGTAACAATAGCCAGATTCAGCTCCAACCGGCACCACATCTGTCGTCTCTGCTTCATGCTGACTGACCACTCTCATCGATGACTGGCCTTGACAGGTACGATTGACCCAGCCCAGTCCGTGCCCTAGAGTGGACCTATTCCGGCGACGCGGCGGCGACATTTTCAGTACGCTGAGGACATTGGCATGGATCCGCAACGCTTCGACTCCCTAGCGAGGTCTCTTGCCGCGCCCAAATCCCGTCGCGGGGTTCTCGCCGGAATCGGCTCCATCTTCGGCGTAGCCATTGGCGCCAGGGCCGGCTCCGCCCAGACCTCCTGCCCGCCCGGCCAATTACCGAACCGCAAGGGCGACTGCTCCTGCCCGGCCGGGACCGACCCTTGCCCCACCGGCTGTTTCAACAAGAAGAAGGATCCCGCCAACTGCGGCCGGTGCGGGAACGACTGCGGGGCAGGCGCGATCTGCGTCAAGGGCGACTGCCGGTGCCCCGACGGGCAGATCCGCCTTGACAACGCCTGCTGTTCACCCACGAACGGCCAATGCACTGGAAACGACGACTGCTGCGGTGACGGCTTTTGCTTCCGGGAGCACTGCGTCCTCGTCCCGCCCTCCACCGAACCCGCGCCCATCTAGTCGTTGGCTCACGCCGTCCACGATCCCGCCGGCGTCGCGCCGGCGGCGACGGCGTCGCAATCCTGCCGCAGCTGGCAGGCGATTCGGTCCCAACTCCAATCACGGTGAGCCCGCGCCGCCGCCTGACGGCCGCGGGCGGCAGCCTCCTCCGGGTGCTCGAACAGCCAGCGCAGCAGGTGGCGCAGGTGATCGTGGTCGGGCTCCGCCCAGAAGCCGAAAGCCCGCGAATCGTCCGGCTGGAATCCCTCGGCCTCGACCAGGCGGTAGGCAAGCGGAAAGCTATCCTCCGGGTCGAGATACTCGTTCGGCCCACTCCAATTCGTCGCGATCAGTGGCAGCCCGGTCGCCATTGCCTCTAGGCCGCACAGCCCAAACCCCTCTCCCCGCGACGGGAGAACGAACGCGTCCATCCGGCGCAGGAGCTCCAGTAGTCCCGCCTGATCGAGGAATTCGGTGATAATCTCGATCCGAGGATCGTCCGGCAGATGCGACGAGAACGGGCCGTGGTTCTTCAGGACGAGACGCACCGGCTCCGCCGGACCGAACTCGGCCCGGAAGGCCCGAATCAGTATGTCGACACCCTTCCGCGCCGAGAGCACCCCAAAGGTGCCGAAGGTGAAGACATCCCGCGGGGACCGCTCCAACAGCGGGAAGCTCGCCGGATCGACCCCGTGGTGCAGCACCTTGATCGGCACACAAACGCCGCGCTCCTGAAAGGCTTCGGCGTTCTGGCGGCACGGCACGTAGAGCAGCGTCACGTTACGATTGATCCCCTCGACGAGCATCCGTGGCACCAGGGTCGTCTCCCACATGCTGTAGTAGATCAGCCGCTCGATCGGGAATGCGCCGGACCCTAACCGGGTGTCGTAGAGGAAACCGAGCCGGTCCCAGCCGGGCATCGGCCCGTGAAAACGCTGAAAACCCGCCGGCGAGCGCTTTCCCATGAGGGGCGGTACAGTCGCTGTGATCCCGTGACGCTCTGCCGCAAGAAGCAGATTGCGTCCCACCACCCCATAGCTGCTCGTCGGATGCAGGTTCGTCTGCCAGAGAAGTTCCCGCCGCCCATCCTCCCAGCTGCGCGGGTCGAAGGATGGAGGTGGGCCCGGTCTACGTTGCGCCACCTCGGCGTTCAGGCCCAGAATCGCTCGCCTCATCCCGGCTCGCTCGCGCAGCAGGTCAACTCTGGGATCGGGTGCTCCCGCCGAAACCCGATCCAACGGCATCCCCCGCACGAAGACCGCGCGCGGCAGGTGGCGAATGTCATAGCTTTGACTGATTCGCAGCCAAAGCTCAACGTCCTCGTAACCATGCATGTTGGGATCGAAGCCACCGACATCCCGTGCTGCATCCGCGCGGTGGAGGACGCCGCTGGCCGAGAATCGGCCCGCCGGTTCCAGCAGATCAATATCCAACTCCGATCCGTCACTTGACCACGCCGGGGAATCAGTCGCATCCCCGTACACCAGGGCGCAATTCGGAGCTGCTCGCATTGCGTCCAGCAGGACGCGGAGATGGTCCGAGGTCCACTCGTCATCGTCATCGCAGTAGGCGATCATTTCTCCGCGCGCCACGTCCAACCCCGTGTCTCGCGCCCCACCGGGACCGCGCCTCGCCGCCCGAACCAGCCGCACTTCGCCGGGAGCATCGGGCAGAACCGCATCGTGATCGCCGTCGTCGACCACGATGACCTCATCGCGCAGCCAGCCCCGATCTGATTCCGAACCGACGCCAGCGCTCGTGCCAGCCCTTCCGGCCGGTCGCGCGTACAGATGATCACGCTGACGAGCGGCGTTGCTCCCCCAACCATCCTGTCCCCAGTGTCGTCAAAACTCAAGAAGTGGCTCCGCGACCCCATCCGGCCGAATTCATTGACATAGTATCCGCCTTACGGGAACCGATCTCACCCCACCGTTGTACTACCCACGTACGATGTCTGTAGGGGGCCGACTACTGGACACGCACGATGACTCAGATCCGGCTAGCGCCCCTGGCGTCCCGGACGAACTTGCGTTGATCCGGCGCGCCCAGAGCGGCGACGCTTCCGCCTACGAGGTCCTCGTGCGGCGTTACCAGGACATTGCCTTCCGCACCGCCTACCTGATCACCGGCGACGCCGGCGATGCCGAGGACGCCGCCCAGGTCGGCTTTCTCAACGCCTGGAGGGCGCTCCACCGGTTCGAGCCCGATCCAGCCCGGCGCACACTCCTCCGGCGGCGATCAGCCACCGCCCAGCCATCGTCCCCGCTCACCCCGTTCCGTCCCTGGCTTCTGCAGATCGTCGCTAACGAAGCGCGCAACCGCCGCGTCGCCCGGGGACGTCATCCCACCCTGGCGCTCAGCGCCGTCGAGGACCGCCCCGCGGACGAGCCGGCCCGCTCGCCCGAGGCGGCGGCCCTGGCGGTCGAGCGCGATACCGCCCTGCTCGATGCCCTCAACGCCCTCAGCCCGGACGACCGTCTCGTCATCACCTGCCGCTACGTCCTCGACCTCTCCGAAGCAGAGACCGCCGCCGCGATCGGCATTCCCAGGGGAACCGTGAAATCGAGGCTCTTCCGTGCCCTGCGCCGGGCCCGTGCCCTCCTCGACGATGGAGGGTCCAGCGATGTCTGATACGGTTCGCCGCGACTCCCGCGGATTCGCTCCGGAACCTCCAGATCGGGACCTCCACGACCGCTTGCTCGCCGTCGCCGGCTCGATCGCTTTCCCCGAGACACCGGACCTTGCCAACTCCGTTCGTCAGGCAATTGCCCAGGAGCCGATCTCTCCGCGCCCGCAGGCGGCGCGAGCCCTTCCATGGTTGCAACGCCCAGCCGCCCTCGCCGCCGCCGCTGTTCTGATCCTAATTATTGCCGCCATCTTGCTCATCCCATCGACGCGAGAGACCGTTGCCGGCTGGCTCGGCGTCCCCGGCATCGAGATCCAGTTCCGCGACGACGATGAGCCAACCCCCACCATCGCCGCGACTCCCATGCAAGACCTCGGTCTCCTGCTTGGCGAGCCTGCCACCTTAGAGGAAGCCCGCCAACGCGTCGACTTCGACATCGCCATCCCCGAAGCCCCAGGACTCGGCATGCCTGACGAGATCTACCTCCGCTTGCGCCCCGGCGCCGACCAGGTCGTCTTCCTCTATAGCGCCCGCCCTGGCTTCCCCGCCGCCGCCGAAACCGGCATCGGCCTCCTCCTCATCCAGTTCGAAGCCCCGGACGACGCCTTCTGGGGCGTCAAACAGATAAGCGGTAGCAACGACGTCAGAGTGGTGGGCATCAACGGCGACGAAGCCCTCTGGATCGGCGGCAGCCACCTGCTCATGATGGCTCCGAACCCGGCCCCGGTCTCCATGCAGCAACCCACCCCCGAGCAAGGCACGCTCACCTCCCGCCCCAGCGCCAACGTCCTCCTCTGGGCCGACAACGGCATCACCTACCGCATCGAATCGGCCCTCTCCAGTCAGGAGTCCATCGCCGTGGCGGAGTCGGTCACCTCGCTTGATCGCGGGACTCCGACTCCTTAACCAGGGAACCGATCCGCTCTCCCGCTTGTATCACCAGCAAAGAGCGAAACAGTGGCGTCTCGTTTCGAAGGGAGTGTCCGATGCTGCGACGAAGCCTGCTGGCAATGCTGCTTTCTCTCTCGCTCCTGTTGGGATTTCATCGTTCGCCTGGGCTGGCGGTTGGGCCACAGTCGAACTCGACAAACGAGCCTGTCGAGATCGAAGCCGGCAAACCAGTCTCGATCGGCTTCATGATATTGCAGCACGGCATCGATCCCGTCTCGGGCGGGAAACCCACGATGGAGGCCGTCCATCGCGAGTCGAAGGAGACCGTTCGCGCCGAGGGACGGCCGGAGGGCGAGGCCGGTCACTACGTCATCGAGGTGACCTTCCCGGAGGCTGGGGACTGGGCCTGGTCGATCACCGCGATACCCTTCCCAAACACGATTTCATTCCCCGCGCTGACGGTGGTGGCCCCCGGACAGCTCGGTCAGACTCCACCGCCCCTGTCTGTCGCCGCGATCATCGTTCCCCGCTGCGGCGTCACTGCCACCCCGATGTTCGAGCTTGCGGCCTTCACCGGTCCTGACGGCAATGAAGACAGAGACCCCTCCGATTCAAGTTCGATCCTGCGCAGCGATTCGATCCTGGACATCCCGATTGCGGACCTGATCGAGAGCGGTGCCGCGATCTCCGTCATGCCGGCCGGGGGCGGAGCCCTCGCCTGCGGTCAATTGCTCGCCGAGCCCATCGACGGCGAACTGATCATCGGCCTCTCGGAGATCGACGGATCCGGCTACGTTGGCTTTGCGCAGATCTCCGGCAGTGAGAACGAATCGACGGTCGAGGTTTATCTGGCGCCAGGGTTGACGGATGCGACCGCGCCGGCTCCCGCCGCAAGGGTTGAGATCGAGTCCGCCACGTTCGGTCCCGCCATGGTCGAGGTGCCCACCGGCTCAACCGTGACCTGGACCAACCTCGATGACATCACCCACGAGGTCGCGTTCGTCGACGTCGCCCTCGATGATTCCGGTCCCCTGCACCAAAGCCAGGAGTTCTCGCAAGTCTTCGATATTCCCGGCACCTACCAATATGTCTGCGGCCCCCACCCGGGCATGGCGGGAACGATCGTCGTCAAGTAACGACGACACCGACAAAATATCGCCGATGACAGCGCGGGCCGGGAGAGACATCCCGGTCCGCGCGTCTGCTCATGCCAACAGCGGGTCCCACCGCCCAACGCCCCCGTTGCAACCACGCCCCATATAGCCAGGACAGCTTGACACCGCCGGAACGCGAATCTATGATAAGTAATGTCATCATACGACTAGACATCTAATGGGTTGGGGAGGGGTTCGCTGGGGCGGTCTGCTGGGTCGCCTCGAAAATACCCTGATGGCGGCTGTGAGGGCCACCGGCCGCGCGGTGACGGACATGCGCGAGCTTGACGATGCGGGCCAGTTGAGCGCTGGTGGGAGGGCCATGTGCGCTTGTCACCCCGTATCAGGCCAGGACGGATGGCGCCAGCCATGGCAGCCGCACGCGAGGATATGGACGCATCCGGGAGGGACGGGATGGGCACCACGCATCTGAATCGACGCAAATTCCTTGTGGGCCTCGGCGCCGTGGCCGGCGCACCGATCGTCGCCGCACCGAGACGATCGGCGGCGGCCCAGTCCGACGGCGACAAAATCGTGATCCGGGTTGGCTCGGGTGGGGCGCCGGAGTTGCCGGCGGACCATCCCTACAACGTCAACTGGATCCAGCCGTTCATGGCCGCAAACCCCGACATAGCCATCGAGTACGAGGGCTATGGTGAGGATGCGGAAACCAAGTTCCTGACTCAGTTGCTGCAAGGGAACGCCCCACACGTGTGGATCACCACGCGCTGGGGGACACTGGGCCGCGGGGTAGATCTCGGCGCGGTCCTGGACTTGGGGGCACGCTTCGCCGCCTGGCCTGACAACCAGGTGATCAAGCCGGCGAACCTGCAAGTCGGCCAGATCAAGGGCACGCAATGGGCGTTGCCGTGGGGCGACGTGTGCGATAGCTTCGTCACCCGCAAGTCGTGGTTCGAGGAGGCCGCCGGCACGGTCGGCATGGACCCGCAGAAGGCCTACACCGATACCTGGACCTGGGAAGACGATTTCGAGCAGGTCATGCAGGCGATGAGCGTTGAGAATAGCGCTGGGGCCTGGCCGCGATGGGCTCTGCCCAGGCCAACGTCGCCCGCTGGTGGTTCCAGTGCATGGTTCAGTCCTATGGGACCGATATCGTCCAGGACAACGCCGGCGCGCTCGCCCCGACCTTCGTCACCCCGGCGTCGATCGAGGTGGCCAAGATGTATCAGCGCGGCGTCGCCGCGAAATTCATCCCGCGCGACAGCACCACCTGGGGCTTCACCGAAGCGTCGAACGCCTGGTTCTCGGGCACGGTCGGCACCATCATCGCCGGGCGCTGGATCAAGGCCGACGCCGTCAAGAACCTCCAGGACGACTTCGTCGCCCTGACCATCCCCCGTTCGAAGGGCAGCACCGCCAGCTGGTACGCCGGGAACATGCACATCGGCTTCATCACCACTGAGGCCAAGACCGACGAGGAGCAGGAGGCCGCCTGGCAAGTGCTGATCGCCCTTCTGGGCAAAGACACGCAGTCCGGCCTCGCCAAGTCCGGCGAGGTGCCCTTCCCGGTGCGGACGGACATCGATGTCGTGGAGCTCTTCGCCGACGAACCGTACTGGACGGGCATGCTCGCCGCGCTGCAAACGAAGACACCGCCGGCCAACTTCCCCTCGGATGTGAAGCTTGAGGATGTCTACACGGAACTCGCGAAGGCCGTCGGGCAACTGCTCGCCGATCCGGATTCCGATCCCCAGAAAGTCTTGGAGGACGCGCAGGGCAAGGCGGAACTTCTCCTTCGATCCTAGAGAAAGGGGCAGGGCACCCCATTTCGGGTGCCCTGCCCTGGTAGCCGCCGTCATGGAGGTTGCGCGTGCAGCTTGCCCTCAGCCGGCCGACCGTGCGGCGCTGGACACTCCCCCGGCGCCTGCGCAAACACGCCGTCCACTACGCCTTCCTGATGCCGGCCCTCACCATCTTCGTCATCTTCAAGTACTACCCGATCGAGCTGGCGGTTGTTCTCTCCTTCCAGAAACTGACGCTGCAGGGCGGCGACTGGGTGGGCACGGCCAACTTCAACCGCGCGCTCGAGGACACCGAGGCCCGCCATGCCCTCGGCGTGACCATCAAAGCGCTGGTGGAGAGCCTGGTCGTCGGCATCCCGTTCGCCTTCGGACTCGCCCTCCTCCTCTCCCAGGACTTGCGCCTCAAATCCTTCTTCCGCACTGCCTTCTTCATCCCCTACATCACCCCGATCATCGCCACCACCTACGTGTGGAAGCTGCTCTTCTCGTCGGATTTCGGGGTTATTGCCGGGATCTTGCGGGCGATCTTCGGCTCTGCCCCGGCCTTCCTGGCCGACACCCGCCTCTCGCTCTACGTCATCGTCTTCTACGGGATCTGGAAGGGGATCGGCTACTCGATGCTAATCTACCTGGCCGCGATGGATGGGGTGGACCCGACCCTCTACGACGCCGCCCGCATCGACGGGGCCTCCTTTTCCAGTATCTGACCCGGGTGCTGATCCCGGTTCTGAGCCCTATTACCTGGATGCTGATCATCCTCGGCGTCATCGGGGGGCTGAAGTCCTTCACCTCCGCGCTGCTGCTCACCGGCGGCGGACCGAGCGACGCGACCATGTTCTTCGGGCTCTACATCTACTATCAGGCGTTCCGCAATTTCCAGTTCGGATATGCGGCTGCCCTCGGCCTGATCCTGCTGGTCATCATCGTCGCCATCACCTTGCTCAATCTCAAGCGGCTACGGATCATCATGTGAGGCGACCCGAGCGGGCAGGAGGATAGTGTGGCGCGCGACGTTCCATTCCAGTCCGATCGGGGTGTTGTGCGTGGCCGCCTGGCAGTAGGCCTGGGCAAGACCGTGCTCTATGCCCTGATGGTGCTGATCGCCGTGGTCTGGATGCTCCCCTTCGTCTGGATGCTGAAGACGTCGTTCTCGCCCGGGGTCAACATCTTCAGCACCAAACTGGACCTGATCCCCGATCGACTCACCCTCGAGAACTTCGACGCGGTCTTTCGCATCGTCCCGGTCGGGCGCATGGCGGTCAACAGCGCCATCATCGCGCTGGGCACGACCGCCATCGTCATCATCACCTCCTCAATGGCCGGCTACGCCCTCTCGCGCCCCGGCCTGCCGGGCGCTCGGCTGATCCTGCTCTTCTTCCTGGCCGGGCTGATGATCCCGGGCGAGTCGCTGCTCATCCCCTCCTTCATCGCCATCAAAAACCTGCGCATGCTCGACTCATACTGGGGCGTGATCCTGCCGATGTCCGTCGATGCCTTTGTCATCTTCATCTTTGCCCGCTTCTTCGCCCAGATCCCGCAGGAGATCATTGATGCGGCGGTGATCGATGGGGCCTCCGAAGTGGCGATCTTCAGCAGGATTGTGGTGCCGCTATCGGCCCCCGTCTTTGCCGCGATGACCATCCTGGTCTTCATTGGTGCTTACGACGCCTTCCTCTGGCCGCTGGTGATCCTGAATGATCGCGCCATGATGCCACTGACCCTCGGGCTGTACTACTTCGAGTCAGAGCAGATCCGCAGCTACGAGTACGTGATCGCCTATTCCGCCCTGCTCATGTTGCCGGTGTTACTGATGTTCCTGACTTGCCAGAAGTACTTCATCAAGGGCCTACAGCTGGGGGCCGTAAAGGGATGACGGTGGTCCATATCCCCGGCCGCCCCCGGGGCGGGCGCGTGGTGTCTCCCCGGAGACGTGTCGGCTGGGAGGGAGCGCCATGAATCAGCAGGAGACTAAGCTCCCCTACCTGCCCAGGATCAGCCAGACGGAGCGACTGTATGAGCGGGTCGTCTACCACCTTACGCAGGCGATCGTACAGGGACCTTATCCGCCAGGGAGCGCCTTGCCGAGCGAGCCCGAACTGGCCGCGCAGTTCGAGGTCAGCCGCACCGTAATCCGTGAGGCGACCCGCGTGCTCGTCGCCAAGGGCATGATCCTGGTCAAACACGGGAGCGGCATGCGTGTCCGGCCGATGGAGGACTGGGATCGACTCGATTCGGCCATCCTCTTCGCCCGCGTCCGCGCGGGCCGCGACGAGACCCTGCTCCGCGAGCTGTTCGAGGTGCGCCGGCTCATCGAACTCGGCGTCGTCGCGCTCGCGGCCGAGCGGCGCACCGCAGCGGATCTGCTCGCGTTGCGCGCGCCGATCGACCGGACGGCGGAGGTATTGGCGGCGCTGAACCAGGAAGCGATCCTGTCCGGCTCGGCCGGAGAGACGCTCAATGCCCTCGATATCAGCTTCCACAAGCAACTCGCGCTCGCGACGCAGAATGGGCTCCTGCAACAGGTGAGTACCTTCGTGACCGACTCGATCAGGATTCGCCGGCTCTTTCCGGCACAATTGCCGGAGATGGCCGCCAATACCCGCAGGGTGATCCGGGACCACGAGCGCGTCCTCGCGGCCGTGGAGTCTCAGGACCCCGAGGCGGCCCAAGAGGCGCTGCGGGCGCACATCATTGCGACCGAGGAGGACGTTCGTCGCCTCCTCCTTACTGCTGGTGACCCTTAGGGCGGAGGAACAGAACGGGCGCGCAATCGTCGTGCGCGCGTTCGAGCGCGGCCGCGCCCACCGGATGACTCGGCGCTTGTCCAACAGATCGAATGGGGGTTGACGTGGACTATCGACAGCTTGGCACGACCGACCTGCGGGTGTCCGCGCTCGGCTTCGGCACCTGGGAGATCGGCAATCCCGGCTACGGGCATACCGACGACGCGGACGCGGCGGCCGCCATCCATCGCGCGCTCGAACTGGGAATCACCTGCGTCGACACAGCGGCGGGGTACGGGCTCGGGCGCTCCGAGGAGATCGTCGGGAAGGCCCTCGGCGACCGCCGCAAAGATGTCGTCCTCGTGACGAAATGCGGGCTCGCCTGGGATGAGGCAGACCCCAACGCACCGCAGAGCCGGGACAGCTCGCCGCAGCGCATCCTCAAGGAGATCGACGACAGCTTGCGGCGCCTCGGCACCGACTGGGTCGACCTGTACCTCGTGCACTGGCCGGATCCGAACACGCCGATCGCGGAGACGGCCGAGACCATGGCCTCGATCGTTCGGGCTGGAAAAGCGCGCTATGTGGGCGTGTCGAATTATCGCCACGGTCAACTCCAGACCTTCAACGCGACTTGTCCCGCGAGCGCCAATCAGCTCGGCTACAACCTCTTCGATCGCCGGATCGAGGAGGAACTCCTGCCCTACTGCCGCGAGCAGGGCATCGGCGTGATGGCGTATGGCTCCCTCTGTTACGGACTGCTCTCCGGCACGTTCACCCCGACGACACGCTTCACCCCGCCCGACTGGCGGGCCTCGGGGCGAGCCTTCGGCCTGTCCCTATTCACGCCGGAGCATTTCGCGCAGAACCTGGCCGTCGTCGAGGCCCTCAAGGGGGTCGCCTCCGACCTGGGTAAGACGCTCCCGCAGCTAGCCCTGAATTGGACCCTCAATCGCCCGGGGATTACGGTCGGCCTCTCCGGAATGCGCAAGCCGTCCGAGGTTGAGGACAACGTCGGGGCCACCGGCTGGCAGCTGGCGCCAGCCGAACTCGCGGCCATCGACGAGATCCTGGCCGGGGCATTAGGAAATACGGGGCCGCTGCTGGACTAGCCGGTGCGCGGATGCACCGGAGCCGTTCGTGTCACGAAGAGGAGAGAGCGTATGATGCTTGATGTGGCCGTCATCGGCGCGGGGCGGCGGGGTCGGCGGCATGCCGAGGCGATCTCGGATCTCGAGGGTCAAGGCCGCGTCGTTGGCGTCGCCGACATCGATGAGGCGCGAGTGCGCACGCTCGTGTCCGAACACGCCTTGCACGCGGCGGTCTATACCGACGCGCTGGTGATGCTCCAGGAGACCAATCCTGCGGTGGTCGTGATCACCTCCCCGCCGCCATTGCACCATGCCCAGACGCTCGCCGCGCTGGAGGCCGGCGCCCACGTCATCCTGGAGAAACCGATTACCCTCGACGTCGCCTCCGCCGAGGCGCTCGCCGCGGCGGCGACGGCGGCGGGACGATTGATCCATGTCTGCCATCAATCGCGATATCTGACGGGCGTCCCCCAGATGCGGGAGCTGCTCCGTAACCGGCCGATCGCCCTGACCCAGATCTGGAACTACCGCAAGGGACCGGACATCCCCGGCAACTGGAACCGCGCCTGGGGCGGCGGGCACGTTGTCGAGTGGGGCATCCACTATCTTGACCTCTGCCGCTACCTGATGGACACCGAGCCCGTCGAGGTCTACGCCCGCTATGCCGACCAGGTCCTGCACGGCCAGCCAACCTGGGACAATTGGGACTCCTACAGCCTCACCGTCCAATGGGCGAACGGCGCAGTCGGCAGCTACGGGAGCACTTACGCCCTCGCCCCCGGAATCACCTCGAGCGCAGGGCTGGCGATCATCGCGGACGGCGGCAAGTTCGAATGCGGCGACGGCATCGCCTGGACCACGCCTACAGAGACGACGACGCATCGGGGCGATCCGGGCGAGGGCGAACGGGAGCTGGCCCGAGCCTTCTTCCACGCGGTCGAGACCGGCGACACAAGCGGCATCCGGCAGTCATTCGATGATGCCCTGAAGACGCACCGCCTCGTGCTAGCGGCCAACGAGTCGGCAAGTACCGGGAAGCCGGTGCGGCTATAGCGAGCCGGGGCCGCTGTGAACAGATGCCGCGGCGACGCCGGCCTCGCCGTGCCGGCGGAAACTATCGCCTTGTTCGGGGGACAGCCCTGCGCGGCCTGTGGAGGAGAGGGAGATGCCCGTCTGTCGCCCCCTCCCCCTCTCCCCCTCACGGCGATAGCCGTGTCTCTCACAAGGCTCCTACCTTAGCCCCCCACAAAGCGATAGCTTTGTCCCCCTCAGGGCGCCAGCCCTGTCCCCCCCGCCCTACAACACCCCCTTCAACCGCTCCAAATCGATATTCCCGCCACTCAGAATCGCCACCGTCCGCGTGCCAGTCTCCAGACCCGCCTTCCCGGTCAGCAGCGCCACCACCGCCGCTGCTCCCGCCGGCTCCACCAGCAACTTGGTCCGCTCCAGAATAAGCCGCAGGGCGGCCAGGATCTCGTCATCGGTCACCAGCACCACATCCGCCACACACCGCTCGATGATCCCCTGCGGCAGCCGATCGGAGAATGGCGCCGCCACCCATCGGCGATCGTGTCGAATGGTCGAGCGGCATTGGCCGCCCAGCCTTCAGGCTGTTGTAGACCGTCGGCGCTCCAACTGGCTCCACCCCCACGATGCGCACATCCGGCCGCGTGTAGTTGAGAGCCTGCGCGACCCCGGATAGCAACCCGCCCCCGCCCGTCCCGATCACGACCGCTTCGACGTCTGGGCAATCCTCAAGAATCTCGAGTCCGACTGTGCCTTGCCCCGCGATCGTGTTCGGGTCAGCGAACGGGTGCACCACCACCATGCCATAGGCATCCCGGTGGGCCTCCATCGCCGACTTCAGCGCCTGCATCGTCGGCGCGAAGTGGACCTCGGCTCCGTACCCCTTGATCGCCGCAATCTTTGCCGGCACGCCAAACTCCGGCATGAAGACCGCGCACTTCACTCCAACCAGTGCCGCCGCGTACGCCACCCCGGCCCCGTGGTTCCCGGCCGACATCGTCACGATTCCTCGTGCCCGCTGCTCCGGCGTCAGCTGCAGAACCGAATTGAGCGCCCCCCGCACCTTAAACGAACCAGTCTTCTGTAAGTTCTCCGCCTTCAGGCTCAGCCGGGCACCCGTGCGCTTGCTCAGCGTCTCCGACGAAAACAGCGGCGTCCGGGGCAAGTAACTGGCAATCCGATCACGGGCGGCTTCAATATCCGCGAGCGTCACCACGGGCACGTCCGTCGTTGTCGCGGAGGCCGCCTCGCCGCTCGCCACCGTTCCGCCCGCGCTCGCCCCGTCCATGCTCTGTCTCCTCGAATAGCCTGCTGCCCGGCTCCCCGCCTGCCCGCGGGTCCGCCTCGTACAATCCCTCGCAACCGCGCCAGTATAGAGGCGCTGCCCGTTCCACAGGTCGTATCCACCTATGTCGGCCCACCGGCGAGAACAGCCCGTGCTTAGGCCTGGAAGGGCTTCGTACGAGCTAACCCGGGTTTCAAGCCTGGGATCGGCCGACCTGACATCCCTGAGAGGTGCCGCGCACGTGG
This sequence comes from uncultured Chloroflexia bacterium, assembly GCA_963849635.1. Taxonomy (GTDB): domain Bacteria; phylum Chloroflexota; class Chloroflexia; order Thermomicrobiales; family UBA6265; genus CAVRUD01. Next base: position 65,244 of record CAWKIA010000028.1, read on the forward strand.
CCGATCCCAACAACCGAAACACCGCAGGATCCGCCCGTTCGCGCATTCGGCAGATTCCCTACAACGCCCAGGCGATCGACCTGATCGCCGACACCCTCGATATCCCCGTCGGCCTCGCCGACTTCCGCTTGCCCGGTGCCGCCGTCTACCAGCTGATGGTCCCTGGCACCGACGGCCGTGCCAGCTCCATGCTCACGCTCTGGCCCTCCATCCGCCGGGTCGATGCAATCGGCGGTGGCGCCACCATCGTCTTCACCGATGTCGTCACCGTCGACCTCGTCGCCGGGGTCGAGGTCCAATTCCGCCGGGCGAACCGAGACTACCTGATCGTCGCCATCGGCGGCCGCCTCATCGTCCGGGCCTAAGTTAGTCAATAGAACTCCCTCGTCCGTCTCTGGCTGACTTCAATGACAGTTTTGTGGTGGGGGGCCCACGGGTCCGGGTCCTGCGGCGGTCGCGGTGACGAGCCTCGACCACGCAGAACTTTTTGATGGGCCGGCTGGAGACGCTGCACGAATGCGACCAGCCGAACTACGCGCGCTGCTGCCGGGGCTGCCGCGGCCGGAGCAGAAGGCGCTGGCCGCGCTGCTGGTCGGAGTCGTCGGCGAGCAGGCCTGCTCCCTGGCGCGGGCCGGGGCGGCCGCGCCGGGGACGGCGGCCGACCGCTCCAAGCAGCGGCGTGCCCAGCGGCTGCTGGCCAACCCGCGCTTCGACGCGGGGCTCACCCAGCGCTGCCTGACCAGCCGCGTCCTGGCCGGGCGGCGGGGGCGACTGGATCTGCTGCTGGACACCACGACCACCGGCGCCACCGCGCGACACCCCGGCCCGGTCACCTTGGTGCTCGCCGCCGGCTGGCACGGGCGCCCCCTGCCACTGTGCTGGCAGACCTGGCGGGCCGACGCCCCCGGCCAGGACTGGGCGGGGGCGATCCGGGCCATGCTGGCCGAGGTGGCCGCCCTGCTGCCGCCAGGGGTCGTGCCGGTGCTCATGGCCGACCGGGGCCTGAGCGGCGCCCCGCTAGCGGCACTGGCGCGCGAGCTCGGCTGGCACCTGCTGGTCCGCGTCGTGAAGACCACCCGACTGCGGCGGCCGGATGGGACGGTCGGCCCGATCGGCGATCTGGCGCCAGCGCCGGGGACCGCGATGTGCGTCGCCGGAGGGCGCGCCTACGCCCCCCGAACCAAGCCAGCCGCCCACTGGGTCAGCGACTGGGACGCTGCCCCGACCCTCAATGCCGTGGCCGTCTGGCGCCGCGGCGACAAGGACCCCTGGCTGCTGCTGACCGACCTGCCGGCCCGCCCCCGCCGCTGTGCCGACTACCGGCGCCGCACCTGGGAGGAGGAGTTGTTCCGCGACCTCAAGGGCCTGGGCTGGGGCTGGGACAAGAGCCGCGTCCGCGCCCCGGAGCGCGTCACGCGCCTGGTCGCGGTTCTGGCGCTGGCTACCCTGTGGGTGGCCGCCCTCGGCCAGCGGGTGCTCCGCGACGGTCGCCGCCCGCTGCTGGAGGACCGTGGCCGCCGCTGCTACTCGCGCATCCAACTCGGGCTGCGCTGGGCCAAGCGCCTCGCCGCCACCGGCGACCATCTCCCCTGCATCCTCCGCCTCCGCGTCGAACCTCCCCTCAAACTGTCATGAAGTCAGGCCGCAGCGGGGGGAAGGGGGGCGGGGGGTTAGGGGGCCGTCCCGGCGTCACCCATCCGCTCGTACTCGCGCTCGAACACCCGCCGCAGAATCGCAATCGTCGAGGCGTAGGTCGAATCCATCCCGAAGAAGGACATCCCCCTGGCCCCCAGCGTCTGCGCTCGGGTGTACGGCGTGTCCGACGCATAGTGGATGATTCCGAGATCGAGATGGCCGGGATGCGCGAACCGCATATTGAGCGCCTCGTCGGACGGATATCGCGACAGCGACGTCTCCTCGTGGATCGCGTTCAGATACGGCCCCGCCTCCATCTCGACCACCGTGAAATTCTCCCGGTAGTAGAAGTCGAGGTAGCCCTCGTTCTGGAGATAGGTACCCTTCACCGTCACGGCCCGCTGGTTGTCCAGCGCCGCCCCAAAAACCAGCAGCGGGGCGATATCGTCGTAGGAGAAGCAATTGTCGAACCAGAACGTGTTCCCCGAATGCTCGTCGTAGACGACATTCGCCAGCATCACGTCCCCGATCCTGCCGTTCAACGTGGCGGCCTTGCCGAGCACGTAGACGCCTTGCAGATCGTCCGTGGCCATCGCGATCTGGCTGAACAGGTGGTACGCCGCGAAACCGAGCGGGTAGTTGATGTTGATGATGATCGCGTCTGACTTCCGGGGATCGAACCCGTCTAACGCGGCACCGGCTTGTCGCCCGAGGTCAGCACCCGGTTGTCCCAGGTCGCCGGATCGAGCTTCGCTAACTCGATCACCTGGATGCCAACGTCGATCGCCCCCGCCGGCTCGAGGTGATAGATCCCCATGGATCGTTCTTCCTCGGCCCGCTTCTCCCGCTCCGCTGTCATCTCTGGGCCGCTGAAGTAGTGCCGCGCGGCAAAGTAGAGCAAGTTGTCCCAAGATGATCGAGTTTCGCCCGCCTCTAGCAGATCAAGTTGCGGCGCCAATTCCGGATGGCGGCCACGCCGGATGAAGTCGGGTCATCTCCGACCGTCGCCGCCGGGACGTGCCGCTGAGCACATTCACGATCGAGTGCGTGTTCGACGAGATGAAGTAGATCGGGCGGTCGCGGAAATCGTTGATCTGCACGTGATGGCCAACCGGCGCCCACCACTGCCGTGCCGACCGTGGTAGCTCACATAGCTGGCGCCAAACATCTGCAGGGTGTACCGCTTCCGATCCTGGGCCATCTTTGTCAGGTTGGACCAGAGAGCGGCGCCCCAAACGCTTTGCAATCTCCGCCAGTCGGGCGGCTCCAACAGCAGCGTCTCACCAACGGTAGCTAGCTCTTCTCCTGCCGGCACGGGTCGTTCGCCGGCCGCGACATCCCGCACCAGTTCGGCCAATTCGGGATTATCGGCAAAGAGCCGGTTAAACTGTTCCACTCGATCTGGTAGGCCACGATGGTCGGGATCAGGTCATCGAGGTCCGACGACGAGGCGATGTACGCCGCCAGCACCTCGACCCCGTCGTAGTGCCATCGCCGCCGGCGGCCGGGCGCCTTCACCGCGGCCCACTCGTCCATCCCCAGGAAACCGGCTCGCTCAAACGCCCGCGCCGATTGCCCCAGGACAATCCGGCGCACATCGACGATGCAGGAAGGCAAGCGTTGCGTCGAATACATGAAGGCGTTCATGTCCGGCGCCGGTTCGGCCGCCCCCGCGTGCAGGGATGATGCCGCCGTCAGGTGGACAGGCTCCAGGCTGGAGACGCCGATCGCGCCCGAGCTCTGCAACAGCGTGGTGTACGTCCGAACGTAGAGATCGACTTCCCGTTTGCCCGGGCCGGAGCCTCTGGTCGAGCCCTCGCCCCGCATCAATCCGGCAACCGGAGATGTGCGGGCCGCACCGAACCCATTGTCCCCCGCTCCGGATTGATCCATCCCGTTCCTGCCCTCTCTGCTTTGCTTTGGATCGCGACGGCGAATCGGCTCCACCCCAAGTATAGGGACGACCTACATTGTCCGACGTTGCGACCTTCCCAAGAGATGGCCTATGCTCCAAACTATGCGTAGTCTCGATGCCAGTTCACTTCTGGCTCCCAATGCCCCCATCTGCTCACTGACCCGGCTGCCCGCGTGCCGGACAGTCTCGTCGCCTGAGCGTTTCATGGATCGATCGCAACGCCCCACGTCAATCCGGCCCATCCGGCCATCTCGGCTGCTTCCGCCCCGGATCGCCCTCGGCGGAATCTGGCATGAGACGAACACGTTCTCGCCCGTCCGGACCGACCTGGCCGCCTTCCGCGAGCGGTCCCTGCTTACCGGCGAGGCGATCCTCGCCCAGGGCGCCGGTACCGCGGGCGTGCTTGGTGGCGTCCTCGCCGCCGCCGCCGATGCCGGCGCCGACCTGGTGCCGACACTTTTCGCCGCCGCCATGCCCGGCGGCCTGGTCACGGCTGAGGCACATCAATCCCTCCGCAACCGGTTGCTCGATCGGCTCCGTGCTCCGTCGCGCGGGCCCTGGCCACTTTCGGCCGTGATCTTGCTCCTGCACGGCGCGATGGTCGCCGAGGATGAGCCCGATGCCGAAGGCGCCCTCCTCGCCGACGTGCGCCGCATCGTCGGTCCCGCGACCCCGATCGTGACGGTCCTGGACTTCCACGCCAACGTCTCCCCCGCGATGGTAGAGCACGCCGAGATCACCCTGGCCTACGCCACCTATCCCCATGTCGATACGTTCGAAAAGGCCGCCGCGCCGTCGAACTCGCCCTGGATATTCGCGCCGGTCTGTCTTCGCCCAGAACGGGCGCTGCGTCAGGTCCCGCTCCTCCTGCCGCTTCCCGCTGGGTCGAACCGATGGCCCGACCCCGATGCGCGCCGTCCTCGATCTCGCCGGACATTCGAGCGCGAGGGCCGAGCGGCTGCCGTGACCGTCACGGAAGGATTTCCGTACGCGGATGTCGTCCGTGCCGGCCTCGCCGTGACCGTTACAACGAATGGCGATCCTGGAGGAGCCGCTGAAATCGCGGCTGAGCTAGCGAAGCAGATCTGGGCCTGGCGCGATCGATTTCAGGTGAACGACCTGTCCCCAGCCGATGCCGTCGCCAGCGCCCGCCTTAACATTGACGCCGGGCAGCCGGGCCCGGTCGTTATCGCCGACACCGCCGAAACCCCGGCGCGGGTGCCCCTGGTGACGCCACCATCCTTCTCCGCGAGTTGATCGGCCAGGGCATCGAAAGGGCTGCCGTCGCCACAATCGCCGATCCCGCCGCCGTCAGCGCGGTAGAACAGGCGCCGGTCGGGTCTGAGCAGACGCTGCGCCTCGGCGGCGATGCCCGATCCGACCCCGGACAACCGATCGAGCGGCGTTGGACAATCCGCTGGGTCGGCGATGGCGTCTTCGTCAACAGTGGGCCGATCGGGACGGGTGGAGTCACCCGCCTCGGACGTACGGCGGTGCTGCGATCGGGTGGCGTCGACGTGATCGTCTGCGAACGCCGGGTGCAGATCCTCGATCCGGCCATCTTTCTCGCCGTCGGGATCGATCCCCGGGCGGCCTCGGTCCTGGCGATCAAGTCCAGCGTCCACTACCGGGCCGGGTTCGCGGAGTTGGCCTCGGCGATGATCGAGGCGGGCGGCCCCGGGGTCAGTTCCGGCGATCTGCGCCGCCTGCCGTTCGCCGCCATCCGCCGCCCGATCGTTCCCCTCGATCCCGACAGGTCGTTCGATGCCTGATCCTCGCGAGCGACCACGGCGCGACCTCTGGCGAGAGGCATCCGGCCGGCGGCGCGAACAGCGCCGGCAGAATCCGCCCGATCGCCACGCCCGCGGTCGCATCGGCCCGCTGACCGCGTCACTCCGCGTGACGCCCGCTCGGAACTGCGCGAGTCGCTCCTGCCTGGTCTCTCCGACTTGATCGACCCGACAGGCCGGCGGGCCGACCAGGCGAATGCATCCGGCTACGATGCCTTCACTGACGGACGCACCGCGGCCGGCCGGCAGGGCCCGGATCCAGAGGCTAGCGATCAGCTCACCCGGCCCTTGACGAACGACGAGCGGCACTCCTTCATGCGCCGCTACCGCGAGCATCCTCCGGATTCCGACCCGGACCTGCCCGGCGATTTCGATGCCTATCCGATCCCCGGTGGAGATCAAGGACGCCCCGGCGCCGATCGCGTGAGCGGCCGCACTGTGACCCTCGGCGCCATCCTCGTGATCGGCATCCTGGCGGTGTCGCTGGGCGCGGGTGGAGTCTTCGGTGACCGCGGCGCGGGCGCCCCAGAACCGACCGCCACCGTGCCGCCGGTAGTCTTGCGATTGGATCGCCGACCGTATCCGCGGCGCTGGCCCCCGACACCGGTGAGTCATCGACCCCGGCAAACCCGCTCGTCGAGGATCCGGAGTGGCCCGGTCAGGGTGACGGCCGGACCGTCGTCTGTATCGATCCTGGCCATGGCGGCTGGGATCAGGGATTCAACCGGCCGTTGTTCGGCGCCCTGCCTGGACTGGCCGAGGCGGACTACAATCTCGCCCAGGCGTACGATCTGGCGGAGCGGCTCGAGGAGGACGGCTTCGAGGTCGTCATGACCCGGCGCACACCCAGCGCGGCTACCGACGACGGTGGGGATGTCAACGGCGATGGCGAGACCATCGCCGACTCCGAAGCGGCCCGCACCATCGATGAGCTCCAGGCCCGGATCAACATCTGCAACGAGGCCCACGCCGATCTGCTCGTCTCCATGCACATCAACGGTGCCGAGGATCGCCCAATGGTGAAGGGCTACGAGACCTGGTACACCGGATCGCGGCCGTTTGGCGACCACAGCCAGCGTTTCGCAACGCTCATATTCCGCGCCCTCGGCGCCGAGATGGAAGCCGCTGGCTACATCACCGACGTCCGTGAGGTGAACGACGACCGCAACATCTCGGTCGACGACTCGGACTCCTCCCTCTTCGACCACATGATCGTGACCGGTCCGGACGTGCGCGGCACGATCAACGGCAGCGAAATGCCAGGCGCCATCGTCTAAGCGCTCTTCATCTCCAACGACGACGACGCCCGTTTCCTCGATAGCCCAGACGGGCACGTAGCGATCGTCTCCGCCTACGAAAGCGCGATCATCGACTACTTCGACGAGAGCCGATGCCTAAACTAGTATCCGCAGTCTGCCGACGCTGGCTAGATCGCCGTCGCCGCGTCGCCCCTGGTGCCCGCCCAACCGGGCAATCAGCCGCCAGCACGTGTGCGCCGTCATCCCGGCCGCCGGCTGCCCGGTCTTGGCCGCCACCACCGCGACGACCTCGGCGGGCAGCACGGCGATCGCCGGCTGGTCGGTGGGCCCAGGGCGCTGGCGCGCAGCTGCAACAAGCGGACCGCTGTCGGGGCCAGGATCCCCAGCAGCCGCCACAACGCAGCCCGGTCCTGGACCTGGCGCGCCTCCAGGCGGCGGCCCGAGTCTTGAGGCCCCGGTGGTACTCCTCGACCAGCCAGCGCCGCTCGTACCAGCCAACCCGCTCCCACGCCTCGGCCACGGTCCCCACCGCCACGGTCGTGAGCAGCACCCAGTCCAGTGGCGTGACGCCCTGTGGGGGAACCGCTTCCCAGACGCGGACGACCCAGGCCGGCAGCGGCTCCTGGACGCGCACATCGGCCGGGGGCTGCACCGTCAGCGCCGTCCAGGCGATGCTGAGGTGGGCGGTGCGGGGGGCTCGCCCCGGCGGGCGGCGAGGGCCTTGGGGCGGTGGGCCACGGGGGGCAGCGCCTGGGCGGCCTGGCGCACATACGTCGCCGTCCCGTCGGCGGTGGTGGCGCGGCGTCTTGGGCGACTCGGACCAGCAGGTCGGCGTCCGCCGCGCGGCAGGCTCGGCGCCCGCCGCGCGGCAGGCGGCGAAAAAGGAAAGACATCCGCCCCCCGGTCGCCGACGTGGACCCAAATCGCCCCGGGCGGCGGCGGCCCGACGGCGGCCACCGTCTGGGGCCAGATATCCGACTCGCGGGGGCGGTGGCGCCGGTCGGCGGCCCGGGCGCCGCGCTCGGCCTGGGGCACGCGCAGGAACGGGGTCAGGGCCGCCAGACCGAGGACGGCCTCCGGCGCGGGCCGGACCGCGAGCACGCTCTGCAGCAGGTAGCCGCGGCCGCGGCCGTTGCCGATTGGGCCCAGGTCGGCCACGGCGCGGTGCGGCGTGGAGTCCACCTCGGTGGTGTCCTGGACGAGCAGCGTCACCCCTGGCCCGCTCGCCGCCTGCTGGGTCTGAGCCCGGTGCGGCGCGGTCAGGGCGTCCACCGTGACCGCCTCGGTGTGGAGGAGGCGGTAGCCGGCTTTGAGCATCGCCGGGGCGGCCAGCGCGGCGGGCAACGACGCATCAGGATGGGCGGCAAGGCGCTCGGCGACGGCGACGGCGCGCCGGGTCCGCCGGGCGTCGCCCAGGTCACAGGCGGCGAAGGTCGTCGCAGCCCAGACGGCGGGATCGAGGACGAGCGACAAGGGGGCGGGTACGGATGCGGTCTCCATCCGCCAAGCCTACCAACCCCCGTCCATCCGAGATGTGGGTAAAAGTCAGGCTTTCAACCCCGGGAATCAGTCGCCGGTGTGCCCTCCGCATACGAACTACGATACGATAGCCCGGTCAAACAAAGCCTCCCGCACCCTGGAGAATCTCGTGGCCAACCCTAGCAGCCCGCCGGATTCGTTCGGCACACCCGGCCCTCCAGAACATCAAGATCGGCCGCCGTCCCTTGCTGGCCAGGCTCGGCGTGGGGGGCGCGGGCGCAGTTGCTTTCACGGTTCGAGCACTCACGGGTGACGTCGTACGAGAACGATCCACCGCGCACCGCCCCCGATCCCGACGCCGATCCGACAGAAGGCGTTGCCAACGCGCCAGCAAACCCCGAATCCACTCCGCCAGCGGATTCGTGCCCGAGATCCGGATCACCGAGGTCGCCGACCGCAGCGAGCTCTCCAGCTCCAGCGTCCCGGCCGAAGGCGATGGCCTCGCGCTCGTCAGCTCCCCCCGCTTGCCGCTCTTCGGGATCGGTGCGGCGGAACGCCGACACGCTCTGTCTGGGGAGATCACCAACTGGCGCGAATGAAGATGGGCCGCCGCGTTCCCGATTGAACTGCTCGCAATGGGTCGCCTCGTGCAGGAGGGCAGCAACCCCGCCGAGACCGTCGCCGACTACGATGCGCTCGCCGCCGCTCTGGCCGAGCGCCCAGGCGCGGTCGCCGTTGTGCCCAATCGACCAAGTCGATTTCCATGCCGGGTGACCTCGATCGACAACCACAACCCGGTCCGTGACCGCGGCGACGATGGACCCTACGCATCGCCGTCATCGGAGACATCATCCACGGGCGACCGCCCACCTTACCCAGGAGCGCTATGGCGACTTTACCCACGCCTTCTGGAAGGTTGCCAACCACCTCGCCACCTACGACGTCACCATCGCCAACCTCGAGTGCAACCTCTCCGACTCGTTGCCTCAGCCGGAAAATGCCAACTGCTGCAATGGTCAGCGCGCCGCCGCCCTGACCGACGGCATCGAGATCGCAGGCATCGACGATGACGACCTGGCTAATAACCACACCGTCTGGAACGACGAAGACTCGGGGCGTCCAGGGCTTACTCGACACGATCGACTCGCTCGATGCGGCCGACATCCCATACTGGGGCGCGGCCGGCCGTGACCTCGACGAGGCCCGCCGGGTCTGGACGATCGAGGCCGAAGGTCGCCGGATCGCATTCCTCGGCGTCGATGGCGTGTCGGGGACCCAGGACTACCCCGAACAGAACGCCGATGTCGAGTTGTCAAGCAGCCTCCGCCGCTGACGGCTCCTCGCCCGGTACTAACCCGTACGCCTTCGATCAGGTCATCGCCGACGTCGAGGCCGCCGCCGCCGACCACGACATCGTCATCCCCTACCTCCACATGGGCGCCGAGTACCGTTGCTCGTGCCGGATGGGTGGAGGAGGCCGCCAAGGGCTGATCACGCCGGAGCGACCGTCGTCGTCACCAATCACGCCACGTCATCCAGGGGATGGGGATCAGAAGAACACCGATGCTACTCCGTCGGCAACTTCATCTTCGACCAGATGTTCAGCGTCGACACCCGCCAGGGCCTCATCCTCGAACTGGACTTCGGCGGCAAAAAGGGCACCCAGGTATCGGCCTCCGCACCCGCGCCGTCGAGATCGAAGACTGCCACCAACCCCGCCTCATGAGGTGGCGAACAAGCCGCCATCATGGACCGCTTCTGGCGCTCCACCGACTGGCTGGCGGACCGATAGCTTCACGATGGGGAGACGCTGCCGGCCCCTACCACGAGCGCCCTACCCCAGTACTTCAAAACCCCGCTGTCGGCTCGCCTCTACAAAATGCCGATCGAATGCGACCACCTGCCTGGACCCTGCTGCCTCCATGACAACCAGGCTCGCGCAGTCCACTACGCCCCAAGTCTTGTCCTGATACTCGAAGAATAGGTCCAGCGCCTGCCGCTCGATCCGCGGCGTTATTTCCAAGAGCGTGACCGCTTGCTTATCCGATATGGTGCTCCACAGGTCCGCGGCGAGGTCCGATCCAGTTCGACTCTTCAGAATCGACAGAGCTTCGTACGCGGTCCAATTGGTTGTGATCAGTTCGGCTTGCCGCTCCAGGCATTCATCCAGCAACGACCGCGCGTTTCCGTGGTATTGGTCACGCCGGTTCCACGCCGCCACCCAACCCGAGGCATCGACGAAGACCCTCGACGAAGCCGATAGCCCGAGGTGTTCGCTCATCGCCCGGCGACCCGCTCTTCACCATATAAGTAGTCCCGCATGCGTTCCGACAAATCCTCAGGTCCGTGAACACCCCATACATTCTTCGGAACTTCGCGATTGTCTCTGGACTCCGCACAAACGGCTTCCCGAGCCGTTGCCTCGCCTCCTCGATCGTTACCCCAATCGCCGGCGGTCGGTCACGTTCAGCCTGCTCCGCAACGTCGCCATCTGTGCTTCCAACCTCGCCAACCGCTCCTCGACCGTCGCCGCCATCGTCCGACCTCCCGACGACAAAATGTTCAACTCTTCCCCCGAATCATAGCCCCAAGTCAACGGTACTCATTGCATCATCGTATGCACCCACGCGCTTCTGGTGGGTCCATCGGCCCAAGAACCGGCGTTTACATCAAAACGGTCGGGGCGACACGGATATCCGCGTCGCCCCACCGCCGTAACGAACGAGTCAGCCCCTAGAGCGGCTCTCCCGCCTGCCACACGTCGACCGATTCGACCATCTGCCGCCAGACCGGCGGATCGCCGTCATCGACGATGTCCCCACGGTATCGATCACAGGCGGTCGACGCCATAGGGAAGAATCCCCATTCGCCGACTTCGTGATCGGGTCTTCCAGGGGGAACATGTCCAGTTCCGAGTAGAAAGCTCGGCGCGACGATTCACGTCAGCAAAGAACGGGGGCCTAGGCCGCTCAAAACTGCATGGTTTGATCGACTCTGGACGCGATGATCGTGTGGCGTGGTTCGGACTGCGATGGAGAGGGTTCGGGTCATCTGGGCCAGTCGGACGCTGCGATGACCCACCTGCCCCATTGCTGACCGCCCCCCAAGCCGTACCGCCTAGTATTGATCCAGGAACCCATCACGGTCGGCGTGAATAAACAAGCTGGAAGGTCGGCCCAAGTCGCCAGAATCCTGGCAATTTCGGGCGATCTGCTGTCCACCGGACTATGAGTGCGCCGCGGATCAGGTAGGTGTCGCACTAGGCGTTGCGACCGGCGATGCCTCACCGTCGGGTTCTAAACGCAGCAGCATACCCGTTGCCCGCCCATCTTCCGATTGGGTCGGCACGAAGACGGTGCCGTTCGCGGCCCACATCAGCCCGAGCGACGATTGCTGCTCAACTCGGAGGTCCACTCCATCCGCGAGCGTGCCACTCGCCCCGCCCGCGAGTGGGATCCAATCGACACGAGTCCTCCGGGCGTCGGGGTCGCCCGCGCCGTACAACAGCACCAACCCATCCGGCGAGAAGGCCGTCAGGATCTCGCTGGGCGGGAAGGTGGTGTCCGCTCCCGGTGTCTTCAGTGGCATGACGGTGCCGGTCGCCACGTCGACGAGCCCATAGACGCGTTCGCCTTAGACTTCAGATGTTAAATCGTAGGAGCTTAGGGCCTGACCTTGGGCGCAGACGTCAAGCAGGATGCCGAACACGGTGGTGACTGAATGGGCACCGCCACCGGCGGGGTCAACGGTCCAGATAGTCCTCACATTCTGTTCTTTATCTAGGATCTCGTACACGATCTCGCCGTCATTTAGCCAGTGAATGCCGCGGACGAAGTCGCTGAACAAGACCGACGGCAACGCCAAAATTTCAGTAACGACTCCCGTCGTGAGCTCGAGGCGAGAGAGCCTATCCGGGGCCCCTTCGTCCGTGATGTGCGCTTCCCGCGCGAACGCTATCGCGCTACTCGCCGGCGACCAGGCCGGCGAGACGTCGCTTGTGGCCGCCGGGTCGACCGATCCGAACGCGATGTTGTCGTTGATACCGTCGTCGGTCAGGTTGGAGATGGCTCCGGTCGCCATGGTGAGGGTCCAGATGTCGCCCTCGTTTCCGACCGACGTGTCCTCGGTGAAAGCGATTTGCGTTGCGTCTGGAGACCATCTCACGCTCGCCCGGTCCAGGCTCTCCCCGTAACCAGCTGTCATCAGGTCGGCGCAGGCCACCTCGACCAACGTCTCTATATCGTATGAGCAAAGCTGGTGTGGACCATCCTCGGGCCCGCGTTCGCCGAGGAGCCATTGTCCCGTCGGTGACATACCAAGGAGCGTGACGTCTGGGATCGCCAGCGCCTCCTCGTCAATGACCCGCGGGGTGGCGATGGCGGCCTGCACCGATCGCACCTCACAGATCAGAGCCACCACCAGTATCGCCATGAGCAGTCGGCACGAAACACGACGTGAAAGCATCCCGTCAACTCCGGCATCTAACTCGGCGATCTGGGCCCGATCGGATCGTCCAGTGGTAATGTTGTCGATGTCCACCATGCTAGGCCGAGGTTGCGGTCCGCCACCCCCTTTTCAGCACGATCGGGCCTAGACTACGCTACTCCAGACTATGCGGGAGGCGATTGCCTGGAGTCACCATCTCCTGACCGACGAGGAGCAAGGCTTCTTTCGGCAACTGGCGGTTTTCGTTGGGGGCTTCACGCTAGAAGTAGCTGAGTGGGTGGTGCTGTCCAAGTCATTGCCGCAGGAATCGACCGCAACCCGGGCACCGTCGTCCCCGGCCACGCTCGATCTTGTCGATTCACTCGTGGATAGGTCGTACTGAGGTGGGGACTCAGAGCCGCGCTGAGCGTCTTCGGCGTGGCGCCAGCGGGGTGGGCCGCCAGCTCTCTCAGCACGTCGAGCGCCCGCAGGACCGAGCGCAACGTCTCCCGTCCCGGCCGCTCTGGTGCGCCCGAGTCGACACCACCCATCCTCGATCTCCATATCATGTCGAATCGACTGACGATGCCCCAGCCCTGTCCAACTTATCATGCCGCCATCGTGGATCGTGTCGATTGCGTGAAGATATCGGAACCTCCAAGCGTTCGGTGTGGCTTGTCACCCTCATGGCAGCACCGCCACCACCAAAGTTGGCGGGGCGACGCGGACTTTGGGGTCGCCCCGCTGCTGAAACTGGCGAGCCAGCCCCTAGAGCGGCTCTCCCGCCGGCCATTCGTCGACCGAGTCGACCATCTGCTCCCAGAGGGGCGGATCGCCTGCACCGAAGTCGATCCCATTAGTTCATGATCGCCGCGAAGATGAAGCCGTTGGTTGCCCGAACCAGCCACGATTGGGTCCCCGCCAGCAATCCATCGTGCCACCAGTTGTCGAACTCGTTGACCCGCCAGCCTTTGCAGTAGTTCCCGCCCGCGGGACCCGGCGTGATCATCTCGGCGATCGTCGCGTCGCCGAGGATGTCCGGCACGGTCGGGAAGCGATCGACCCGCGCCGCGAACCGCACCAGATCGGTCGCCGATCCCAACCAGCCACCGTGGGCATCCATCCGTGTCACCGGGAGCTCGTAGGGATCATCCGGCGGGAAGTTGGTGCCGTCGTAGACCGTTTCATTCGGCAGGCGGTCCGCTAGCGTGTCGCCGGCGATCTGCATGTCAAAGATCCCGCAGGCGGACAGGATGTTGTCGCGCACGAAGTCTTCGTAGGTGGCCGGTGGTGTACTCGATCACCCGCCCCAGCAGGCAGTAGCCGAAGTTGGAGTAGGCAATATTCGTTCCCGGGTCAGCCTCCAGCGGGTAGTTGTCCAGCACCCAGGTAATGAACTCGTCGCCGAAAATATCGGTCCGCTGGAACATCGGATCGTTCTCGTCGTTCGGCCAGCCGCCGGAGGTATGGGTGAGGAGATGCTCGACTGTGATCTCCTCCAGCCGCGGGTCGTCGTAGGCCGTGGTGCCGTAGTCCGTTCCAGGATCCCGTTCTCGCCGAAGATCGTCTGATCAAGCGAGAGTGAACCGTTTTCGATCAGGCTCATGATCGCGGCCGAGGTGATCGGTTTCGAGATGCTCGCGATCCGCATCACGTGATCCGTCCGCATCGCCTCACCGGCATCCGGGTCGGCGAACCCATAGGCCTGGGAATGGACCAGCATGCCGTCCTTGGCGATCGCGATCTGGAGCCCCGGCACGCCCCGCTCGGCCAACAGTGCCTCCGCGAGTTCGTCGATTGCCTCGACGCCGCCACCGGTGGCCACATCGCCCTTATCCCATACCTCGGAGAAGAGCGCCCGCCCGTCGATGCCGAAGGCGGTGATGCTGCGCAGGCGATAGCCTTGCCCCTTGAATTCCTGGAAGTCCGCCCGGTAGGCGTCGTTTTCGACACCGTGCCTGGTGATCCAGTCGCCCGGAGTCAACTCGAAGATGCCGGCATAGGCCTCGCCGCCGTTCATCACATAGCCGCAGACGTCGACCGGCCGGTATCCCTGGTCCCGCAGGATCTCGAACTGCTCCTGGTAGCCTGCCCGATCCAGGCGGTGGAGCGACGCCCAGGCGGGACCCGGCGATTGCTCCCAGATCGTGGCGTAGAGATCGACGCCGCCGACGTTGTAGCCGCTCACGTGGAGCGGCCGGTAGCCGTTCTGGCCGATACCATCGACGAGGGACTGGTAGAAGTCGCCGTCGATGCGGTGGTGGACTTCCCAGGGACCGTTGTCGCTCTGCTCGAAGATAGCAGCGTAGTAGTCGGTTCCGTTCTTCTCATAGCCGCTAATGTCGATGGGGCGATAGCCTTGATCCTGATACTCCTCGAACGTTGCCTGGTATTCGTCCCCGGTGATGCGATGGCGCCCGAACCAGGACGGCCCGGACGAGAGTTCCCAGATCGAGGCGTAATAGTCGACGCCGTCGATCGAGTAACCACTCACCCGGCGAAGACGCCAGCCCTGGGTCGACATCGAGTCATATTCGGCCTGGTACTGGTCCCCATCCATGTCGTGATTGGACGACCACTCAACGCCGGCCTGAGTTCGCCCGGACAGCCGAGTCGGCACCGGCCCGCCGCCGGAGGCCGCGGCTGGCCGCACGAGCGACCCAGAGAGGCCGGCAATCCCCACGCCGGCAATTCCTCCGCCGGCGATCGCTCCGCCGGCCGCGGCCTTCAACAGGCGGCGGCGCGAGCCATAGCCAGCGCCTTGAGTCAGGTACGAAAGGTCGACAATTTCTCGCTCGTTCACCGCCGCTCTCCTTCGATGGTGCAGATTGCTGGCTGCGGACCGGCATCCGCGCGAGGCCATTCCCTCGCGATTCCAAATGCTCTAGTCGATGTCCACACGCTATCGATCAAAGGCGGTCGACGCCATAGGGAAGAAGTCCCATTTGCCATCTTCGTGATCGAGCTCTCCAGGGGAACATGTGCAGATCCGCGCAGAAAGCCCGGCGGCCATTCGGCCGCCGGGCTCACGACTCGACGATTCACGTCAGCAAAGAATGGACTTCCAGATTCCTCAACACGTTGCGCCGGATTGCATTTCTCGACGATCGAGTTGTAGAGCGCGGGGTTCGGGTGCGCTTACCGCGCGTCGAGTACGAAGATCCCGCTGTCCGTCTCCGCGAGCAGGCGCGTTCCTCCAGCAGGCATAATCAATGAGCGGACCGAACCGTTCACGCCACGTACCCGTCCCCAGGTCTCTCCTCCGTCTGTCGAGGTGTATACGCCATCCACGGTACCAACGAACATTCGGGTTACGTCGTCAGGATCGATCGCGATGGCCAGTATCGCGTTCACGCGACCCAATTCTTCGTCTGGAATCGGTTGGCGTTCCGGATCAACCGAGAGGGTTACCTCCTCCAGCCCCTGCCGGTGAAGCTCCCAGTTCTGGCCACCGTCTCGACTAATGAGGACACCGCGGGTCGATGCAATCGCGTCGAGCCCAGGAGCAGACGCGAGCGGAGCAGTGCCCCAGAACGTCTCAAGCAGCGTCATCCGTTCGGACTCATCCGTTGCGTCGAGATCCAGCCTGTAGACCCTGCTGGTCGGGCCAGACGTGATTTCCACGAGGGCCGACGGGTTTATGGCCGAGCTGTCGGCTTGAGCAACCCGCGTCACCATGAATCCGGATTCGACTTCGGCGAACGGCGACCACGAATCGCCGCCGTCGCGTGAATGCTCGAGCCCGTTGCAGCTCACGCCGAGAAGTACGTCCCCGTTCGCCCATGCGCCGAGGGGACGCAATCCCGTAATACTCGGCACGTTGACCCAGCCCCCATCCTGTGAGAAGCGGTTCAGCGGAGGACGTTGTGGCGGGGGTTCGCTGCAATCTCCGCGGCTTCCCGAAAGGAGGATGGGCGGTTCGACCTGAGCGAGGACGACGGCGTCGACGGGGGGGCGCTCCCCCACTCGGGTCCACGTCGCACCGCCATCCTCCGAACGGTAGAGCCCCTTCGGTCCATAGGCGAAAACGCTCGGGGACGAAGGTCCGGCTCCGATCACGTGAGTCAAGCGTTCCCCGGAGACGCTCAGCCCCTCCGACGCGGACGGCGTGGCCTGGCGCGATGCGATTGGGACTGAGGCCCCGGCGACCTCTCTTCCTACCGCGCAGAACAACGCGGCGCAGAAGGCAACCATGAACACGATGCTCGTAAATGGACTCTTTCGCAGTGCCGCGATAATCGCGGGAGACCCTCCGCGTGCGTCGCGCATGTGCTCCTTCTTCGCCGTCATTTCCGACCTCGCGGCACGGAGCCGGGTTAGAGATCTTCTTGTAGACCGCTGGAGTGAATGACCCAGCGTCGGTCATCATG
Organism: uncultured Chloroflexia bacterium; assembly: GCA_963849635.1. GTDB lineage: Bacteria > Chloroflexota > Chloroflexia > Thermomicrobiales > UBA6265 > CAVRUD01. The sequence continues at coordinate 82,117 of CAWKIA010000028.1, forward strand.
CATGCGAACCCACCTGTCGTCTCCACCGATGAGCTGGCCGTTGAAAAAGCCCTCGCTCTCGATCAGTTCCCCTTTTTCGAAGTTCCTCATTGCGCCGGAGGAGCGGCTAGGAGACCTCCGAGCCGTTGCGCCCTGAAGGGTATGGAATTGCCGGACCGCACCAAACCTGATGAGCCTCCGACGCTCCTGAAAGGAGCGCAGAATCTTCACGGTCCGGTCGATGATGTTGTCGGTTTGATCCATCACCGTTTTGCCGGGACAGATCTTCCCGGTGCCGATCGTGAATTCCTGGTGCCATCGGACGAAACTGTAGTCTTTCCCTGGCACGTTCGGGTAGTCGTTCCATGGGATGCGCGCTTGATCCGCAAAGTAGGCGCTCAGCGCCGCGACCGAATCCTTGCACGCGTTTGAAATCGGATCATCATAGAAGCCGCTTATTTCGATGCTGGCCTGGTCACGGTTGACCACGTTTTCGTCCCCGCCGTGATCGTTCAGGAACGCCAAGCCGTCCCCATACGGGAGACTGACGGAGCCCGACGCCCAGGCCGCACGATTCGGGCTCACGCCGGGGTGCCCCTGGCCGGTTGGATCGTTCCAGCGGCGGATCTCACCATCGATCTGGTCAATAGAGTTGTGCGCGACGGCATAATCCGTGAGGCCACGGCAGCCGCCCCAGTTGTAATAGGTCGGATCGTCCGGGTCCTCTGGGCAGAAATCAAAACCACCAGGCGGAACCGCTCGGAAGTAACTTTCGGTGCCCGCGCTTGTCGCGCCGAGTTGTCGGTGATAGACCACGCCCTTGATCGTCCGCTGCCCGAGGTTGTCAAAGCACCTATTTTGTCTATCTGGGATGAGATTGTCGAGGAACTCTGGATGTGGAACCTTGCCGAACGTGATCGCCATCGTCTCGTCCTCCTCCTTCTCGCGGTCGTCAACACATGAAACGCGATTGATCGTGGCCAGCAGCCCGCCGCAAAATGAGCCGAATCGGTCGGCGGGCCGGTCACGGAATGAGTTTCGCCGGACGGGTTGTAGACCTTGCGGTCGTCGAGTGGTGTCCGGGCATCACCGTCGTTCTTCGGGGCGGTTCCGGTGTTGATCGACTCGTCCGTAAGGCACCGCTACCAGGCACGCAATCTGGGTACGAACCGAAGATGGCGAATCCACTGCGCTGGCCAACCTCCTCCGAGTAGCCGCTGGGTCGCAGCGCCATGATGAACGTCAGGGCGGCCCTGTCGGGTTGCCCACCGAATCGCGCGTGTTCTCTGCGAAGCTCTGGCAAGTACTAGCTGCAAATGCGGTCGCGCCCCTCGAAGATTGCGCCAGCTTCAGCGACCGTTGGCGAGCAGCACTCTTCCAGATCAGCGGAGAGCGATGCTTCCGAGGCATCCCCGATGTCGCGCCACGGCGTACTGGATGCGGCCACCATGTCGCCCCTTGACTCCGCCGATGCGCCGAAATCGCTTCGCCGGAGCCTGCTTGCGTCAGATTGAGAGCTAAGTCAGGGCAAAGTCGCCTGTGCCTGTTCATCCGCCAGGCAACACGAACCGGGGCCTTCTCGGACGGGCACACCGCCGAGCTAGTCCCCCGGACTCGCACATGCTATTGATGCCCGGAAGCGAGCCGCTTCCGTACGCAAACACCGTTCCATGTGCGCATTTGTGATGTCTGATACACGGCCATAGTACCTAGTCCGAAGCGGCTGTCAATGACCCAATTGTCCTTTCTCAGCGGACACGGCCCGGGTGATCCCGAGGAACCGGTTCTCCTTCGGTGACCCACCCGCCGGCGACGACGGGGCGCTCCCGGGGCGATACAGAGCACTGGCCGATCCGGCCTTTCTCGCCCCGGTGCATGCGCGGCGATAGGGCAACACCGATTCGAATTCCCCACTTACCTCACGACCTTGCTTGAAGCTTCGTATGCTCCGGTGCAATTGACTTTCCCCGCGGCGCGAGTAGAGTAAATCTGGAGAAGGCAAAGACCCAATCGGATTGGCCCTTGCCCCGAACTGTGATAAACGGGTTGCTCTCGCGTATGAGACCGCTCGGTCAGGGCCATACACGCTGACGGGAAGGGAGATGCCGATGCTCCTGCGCTTCTTCCACAGTGTCGTCACCCGCGTCGACCTCCGGAAGGGCTGGCACCGGCTGCCGACCCCGCTGGCCGTGCTCGCGCTGGTCGGGATCCGCGGCCGGCTCCGCCATCAAAACCTATACGACACCGGGGTGCCACTGCACAACGGCCCGGCGGAGGTTCCCGGGCGCTACCGCACCGCGCGCTCACCGGACGGCACCTGGAACGACCTCGCCGCGCCGACGATGGGGATGGCGGGCGCCAGGTTCGGCCGCAACGCGCCGCCGAAGCAGACCGTCCCCGACGCCGCCAACCTGCTGCGACCGAACCCACGCACGGTGAGCCGCGAGCTGCTGACCCGCGACCCGTTCGTCCCCGCCACGACGCTCAATGTGATCGCCGCCGCCTGGCTCCAGTTCATGATTCGCGACTGGTTTAGCCACGGCAAGAGCCCGCAGGAGCGGCCATTCGAGATCCCGCTCGACACCGGCGACCCCTGGCCCGAGCACCCGATGCGCATCCTGCGGACCCGGCCCGATCCCACCCGCACTTCCGACGATGACGCCGCCGGCAAGCCCCCCACCTACGCCAACGTCGAATCTCACTGGTGGGACGGTTCGCAGCTCTACGGCAGCACGGCCGAGCTGCAGGCGAAGGCCCGGCTCGGCCAGGACGGCAAGCTCCGGATCGGACCCGACGGACTGGTCCCGGTCGATCCCCGCAACGAGCACCACCCCGCCGACGAGCCCGGCTTCTGGGTCGGTCTGGTGATGCTCCACTCGCTCTTCGTTCGCGAGCACAACTCCATTTGCGACCACCTTAAGGCCGCACACTCGGGCTGGACCGACGAGCAACTCTTCGACCATGCTCGCCTCGTCAACACCGCGCTCATCGCGAAGATTCACACGGTCGAGTGGACCACAGGCATCCTCGGCCACCCGGCCCTCCAGATCGGGATGCGCGCCAACTGGTGGGGCATCCTCGGCGAGCGCATCAACCACCTGGTCGGGCACATTGGCCGGGGCGAGGTGCTCAGCGGCATCGTGGGTTCGGACACGAACCATTTCGGCGTGCCCTACTCCTTGACCGAGGAGTTCGTCGCCGTCTACCGGATGCACCCGCTCATGCCGGACGACTACGCCTTTCACCGCGCATCCAACGGCGACCTCATCGAGGAGAGGGAATTCAACAAGATCGACGGCCGCGATGCGCTCGACCTGATCGAGCAGGTAGCGATGGACGACCTCTTCTACTCCTTCGGGATCGCCCACCCCGGGGCGGTCGTGCTCCACAACTTTCCGCGGCACCTGCAGTTCTACGAGCGGGAAGACGGCGTGATCCAGGATCTCGCCACCACGGACATCATCCGCTCGCGCGAACTGGGCGTGCCAAGGTACAACGCCTTCCGCCGCATGCTCCACATGAAGCCGTTCGCCAGCTTCGAGGAGCTCACCAGCAATCCCATCTGGCAGGAGGAGTTGCAGCGCGTCTACGAGAACGACATCGAGTTGGTCGACCTCAGCGTCGGCGTCTTCGCCGAGGATTTCCCCAAAGGGTTCGGCTTCAGCGACACCGCTTTCCGCATCTTCGCTCTGATGGCCTCCCGGAGGCTCAACAGCGACCGATTCTTCACCACCGATTTCACGCCCGAGGTCTATTCGCGGGAAGGGCTGGATTGGATCGCGGACAACGACATGTCGAGCGTGTTGCTCCGCCACTTCCCGACGCTCCGCCCCGCCCTACGCGGCGTCAAGAACGCCTTCGCCCCATGGACGAAGGTCGCCTGAGCACGGCCATCGAAAGGACAGCGACATGACCGAGATCGCCCCCGGACTGCACAGCCTGGGCCAGCGCATGGGCGGCAGAGTGCACGCCTTTCTCATCGTCGAGTCCGACGGCTTGACCCTAATCGACACGCTGTTCGACGCGGACGGTCGCCGCGTGCTGGACGCGATCGCCGCACTCGGCCGGGCGCCAAAGGACCTGAAGCGGATCGTGCTCAGCCACGCCCACCGCTCACACCTCGGCGGGCTGGCCGCGCTCAAGGCGGCCAGCGGCGCCACCGTCTACGCCCACGAGGCCGAGGCCGATATCATTGCGGGCGAGCGGAAGGCCCAGGGCGTGACCCTGAAGCCGATGCGCCCCTTCCTTACCTACCTGCCCACCTATCCGCTCCAGCTTGGGCTGACGCTCGGCCTCGGCAAGCATGCGCCATGCGCGGTCGACCGGCCACTAGACGACGGCGACCGGCTGGGGTCGCTGGAGGTCCTCCACGCTCCCGGGCACTCGCCGGGCCACCTCGCCTTCTGGTGGCCGGAGCGGCGCGCCCTGATCGCCGGCGACGCGATCTCCACATGGCCAACGTTCGACGCCGGGTGGTACGCATTCAACTTGAACGAGAAGCAGCACCGAGCGTCGCTCCACCGGATGGCCGAGTTGGAGCCTGACGTGCTTGGCGTCGGCCACGGGGACCCGACCACCTCGGACGTCGCCGAGCGGGTGAAAGCACTCGCGACCTGAGACGCGTTTCGGGTGACCGGAAAATGGTTGCCGGACCAGCAGTTTCCCTCCACCGCGAACGCGTGTGGCTCCGCCGCTGAGGTCGGCGAGGCTGGATTGAGAGCCATAGAGGAAGTCCGGCTCGGGGTCCAGCCTTGCCAGCTTGGGCGGCAGGTCGTAGTGGCGCCACCAGCCATGCTGCGCCGCCGGCGACTCAAGGTAGCGCCAAGAGGCGAGACGGTCGAGCATCCTCGCCGTGTCGACGAGGGATCAATCCCGTCCCTTTTCCCGGACGGCCGGGACAGCCGCCGTGAAGGCGTCGTTGTCGTGTTCAGTTGCGCTGTCGACGGCCCGGGCATCCTACTCGGTGACGCAGGGGCCGGCACGCCACCGTGCTACCGTCGTTGGCCGCACTGGTCGACCCTTGTGACGGCGGGCACTTTCGGCACCGGCCCCGCGTGGTTGCCGCGGGTCCGGGCCGCCTGGATCGTCGTTCATGCCATGGCGCGTCGTAACCCTGTTGGGATGTTGTCTCCAAGACCTTTGGAATGTGTCCACGTCGACGGATGTGGGTTTTTGGGGCCCCAGCTTCCTTCTTTGGAGCGACGATTTCCATTCGGTCGTACGAGATGCACAGGCTTTTGACGTAGGATGACGGAACGTGTGATTTACCCGCCCGACTTCACCGTCACCCCGGCTGCGTCAATGCTAACTTTGCCTTTATCCGCCAGGATCGGGGGTTTCGCCAGTTTCTTGGGTTCGGTCGGCGGGAGTTGCTCTGGTGGGTTCGTGTCGTCTGGAATGCGTGACGGCCCGGACGGGATTTGGGGACGGTGACGGGCAGCTTCTTGGCGCGGATGTCGTCGATGCCGACGTAGGAGATGTTCGAGATCGCGCTATCGTTGACCCTGATCCAGCGGACGCCCTGGAAGGAGATCCGTCGCCGCTTGATGGTGTTCCCGTCGTTGGGGGACGCGCCGCGTTGGCTGTAATCGATCGGTCCCACGCACGCGGTTTGTCAGGATCAGCGGGCGCGTGCGCCGACCACCGGATACGAGCGTTACCTATTCGACCTATAACTTAAGCCAACCGTAGTGACGTCAAGGACATCTCTCACAGCCGGCACGAGGTGTTGCGGCGACCAGGTGGCCCAGGCTGGTCAGCCATGCCCCTGCCCGGTGTGCATTGAGCATGTCGGTGATTTGCTCCGCCGAGAACCGGGTCGCCCGCATTCAGTCCCCTTGGACGCCTCCTCTGATCGAAGTCCGTTCTGAGAGTTCGACCGTTCGCCACGAGGCTGACTCGACTGCGCCGAGCGCGGCCGTTACATCGTGGGCTGCACGTCAAATGATCACACTGAATGCAAAGCGCTCTTTGGGTGGGGAGGTATTTACTACCCGCCTATCCCTTTTGCCCCGTCATTGCTATTCCTTCGACAAACCAGCGCTGGGCCACGATGTACATCACCAGGATCGGTGCGATCGAGAGCGTCACGGCCGCCATCATCACCCCCCGCTCCTGGCTCGCGTTGCCGCTCATCTCCGCAATCGCAATCGTCAGGAGTTTCAGATCCTCGGAGCGCACCACGATCACCGGCCACAGGTACATTTTCCAGGCCGTCAGGAAGGTAATGATCCCGTACGCGGTCAGTGCCGGGCGTGAGAGGGGTAACGTCAGTCGCCAAAACTGTTGCCAGTAACCGGCCCCGTCCAGTCGCGCGGCCTCGTACATCTCATTCGGTAGTCTCAGGAAGAACTGACGAAAGAGGAACGTCCCAAACGCGCCTTGGGCAATGATCGGGATGATCAGGCCCTTGTACGTATCCACCCAGCCCAGATTGACGACCACGAGGAATGTCGGGATCAGCGTGACCTGCGGTGGGATCATCAACGTGCTCAGGTAAAGGATGAAGATCGGTCCGCGAAACGGGAACTTGATCCGGGCAAAGGCGAACCCGCCCATCGTCGTCACGAGGCCCTGGAGCAGAACGATCGAGATCGAAAACAACGCGGAGTTGAAGAAGACGCGCCCGTTGACCCGCTCGAAGCCGTCCTTGTAGTTGCTCCAGGCAAAGGGATCGGGAATCCACGTTGGCGGGTAGAGGAAGACCTCATGATTGTTCTTGAGCGAGGTCGTGAGCATCCAATAGAAGGGGAAAACGCTGATCAGCGCCCCGACGACCAATGTTCCGAAGAGCAACGTCTTCGTGAATACCCGGCGAGTCGAGATTCCGGTCATCCGTAATGCACCCATCGTTTCTGCAACGCCCAGTTGAAGAGTGTCACGACCAGCACCGCGGCAAAGAGAACGTAGGCCTCCGCCGAGGCGTAGCCCATCTTGAAGTTCTGGAACGCGTTGACGTAGATGTCGTAGATCAGCACATCCGTCGCGTGGAGCGGACCGCCTTGGGTCAACACGTTGATGACGTCAAACCCGCCGACCAGGACGTTGATCATCGTGATCAGCAACACGAAAAAGGTCGTCGGAGTAATCAATGGGATCGTGATGCCCAGAAATTGTTGAAACTTCGACGCCCCGTCAACAGCGGCGGCATCGTACAGATCACGGGGTACGTCCTGGAGACCGGCTGTATACAGAATCGTGTTGAAAGGCAAGAGGAGCCAGATCGTCATCACGATGACAGCGGGCATCGCCCAATCGAGGTTGAAGAGCCAGTCCACCGGTTGACCGCCGACCGAGCGCAGGCCGTAGTTGATCAACCCGAAGTCCTTGGCGTACATCCATTTCCAGACTGCCGCGGCCGCGACCGACGAGGTCACGATCGGCAGGAAGTAAAGTCCTCGGAAAAACTTCGTCGTGACCCCGGCATTGGTGAGCAACACCGCTATCACGAGCGGCAGGATCACCGCCGGAATCGTCGCACCGACCGCGTAATAAATTGACCGCTTGAACAAGTCGAGTGTCTCGGGATGGTGTATGAATCGGTCGTAGTTCTCGAGACCAACCCATACCTTCGGCTTGAGCACGCTGTAGTTGTACAAGCTGATGTAGAGACCGTAGCCGACCGGGTACGCCGTGAACGCCAGGAAAAGGATTAGATTCGGACCGAGGAAGACGAGCGCCCAAAGGCCAGCCTTCCAGTCCCTCTTTTCCTTGGTCCGACGTGGGTTCCGTAGCTTACGCCTCGGCGTGGACGTCATTCCGGATGGGGGAGGGGGGACTTGCATCGACGCGCGGAGCCTTTCGGTGCGAGACGCCGAGGGTATGGGCGCAAACGGGGTGGGCGATCATCGTTGATCGCCCACCCGGAACAGGTGTCGCCGGTTTTACTCCTGCAAAGAAAGGGTCGCTTCTTCCGCCATCTTGTTCACGGCTTCTTCGGCGTCCATCTCGCCGAGGATCACTGCGTCGATCCCGTCGAGCATTGCTTGACGGAAGGGGCCCGTACTGTAGAAGGGGAGCGGCGGAGGGATCATCGCGTCATTTGTGGCGTCGACGAAGACCGCGTTGTTGTAGGGAGGTCCGGGCAAGTCCCGCCACGCTGGATCGTCATAGAACGACTTAATCGGCGGAACGGTCAGATAGTTTTCCATGAAGACGACCATGCCTTCGGTGAAGATGAACTCCATCAAGTGGAAAGCGGCGGTCGGGTCTTCGGTCTGTGACGAAATCGCATACCCTTGCGTCCCCATGCCGGTCTTGCGGGCAACGCTTCCCTTGGGCACAACCTCGACGTCCCAGTCGTCCGTCAGTTGAGCACGGAATGTCGGCGTCAAGGCCCTCACGGTGAACGTCATCGCAGCCTGGCCGACGGCAAACGGAGTCCACGGACCGCCGATCGTGTCTTGAACGGACGGCGGAATGAACCAGCCGTTCTGCAATCCGGTGAAGATGACGTTCCAGGCGCGAATTCCGGCCTCCGAGTTGAAGATGGCCTCGGTGCCCTCGGCATTGAGGATCTCGCCGCCTTCCGCGACGACCATGGGGACCCAGTAAGCCCACCAGTCGGTTGCCGCGGAGACGCCGTATTGGGTGGTAGCGCCGTCTGCGGCCTTGATTGTCAGCTTCTCAGCGGCCGCCAGCATGTCGTCATACGTCCAGTCCGGGGTCGGATAGGGGACTCCCGCGTCGTCGAACATGCGCTTGTTGTAATAGGTAACCACGACGTCCGCCGCGCGGGGCAGGAAGCCGATCATGCCTTCGTATTCGGCGAGCGAAAGGAATAACTCGTCGAAGTTCGTGAGGTCGAATTCGGCCTCCGCGGCAAGCGGAACGAGATCTGCCGTCAGCCCGGAGTCAAAAAACGGCTTGGTGTAGACATCGGCGCTCACGAAGAGGTCCGGGAGCGTCTCGGCCACGATATCCGCGAGCAGTTTCTGATCGTACGTGGCTCCGTCGTACTTGAGGACGGTGACCTTGTACGTCGGGTTGGCGGCGACGAACATGTCCGTCACCTTCTGAAGCATCTCCGGTTCCGTGCCTTCGAGATTGTTGGTCGCCCACGTCAGCTCATGCTCTTCGTCCTGAGCGAACGCCCGACCGGTCGCGGAGTAGGTAAAGGCCGCCCCGGCGCCCGCTGCCAGGAATCCAAGAGCCTTGCGTCGTGTGGTTCGGTGAGTATCCAAAACGCACCTCCGGTTCGACCATGCGAGTTCGCATGTGTCACTTCGCCCGGCCTCACTGCCGAGCAGATTCGATGGTCTCCACGCTGGGCGTTCTTTGCCCACGGGAGATCAAGCCACCGGCCGACCCGCCGCCTCCTTTCCGACCGTCACCGCCGTACGCAAAATGGTGCCGCAGGATAGCACAACATTAATCGAACCATGATCCACCAATCTGGTCGGACCGCGGTCGAGCAAGCTCACGCTCTACCCTTCGCGGCGAACACGGAACGACCCTCGGGCACCCTAACGTGGCGGTCGCCGGCTGCCGTACACTTGGGCTCTCCCGAAGATCACCCTACGCGCCGATTCCTTGGCAGGACTCGCCCGTGGCCGACCCGACGCTCGACGACCAGAGCCAGACGCAACCAGTCCGCCTGATGGCGCGCCTGGACCGCGACCGGCTGGGCGCGCCGCTGCCGACCCCGCTGACCTCGCTAGTCGGGCGGGAGCGAGAGGTCGGCGAGATCCGAACATTGCTCCGGCATACCGATGTGCGGTTGGTGACGCTGACCGGGCCCGGTGGCGTCGGCAAGACGCGCCTGGCGATACGGGTGGCGGAGGACCTCGACGCCGACTTTCCCGGGGGCATCGCCTTCGTGGGTCTGGCCACGACCCGCGATCCGGCGCTCGTCGTCCCGACGATCGGCCGCGCCCTTGGCCTGCCCGACACCGCCGCCGACGCCCTCGTCTTCCGCCTCCACGACGCTCTCCGGGCCGGCCGGATCTTGCTGATCCTCGACAACCTGGAGCAGGTCGTGGCCGCGGCGCCGGCACTGGCCGCGCTGCTGGGCAGGTGCCCCGGCCTGACCATCCTGGCGACCAGCAGGGAGATCCTGCGCCTCTCCGGCGAGCAGGAAGTCCGGGTGCCGCCTCTGGAAGACGAAGCCGTGGCGCTGTTCGTCGCACGCGCCAGGGATGTCCGCCCGTCCCTCGCGCTCGACGCGACCAACCAGGCGACGGTGGCCGCGATCTGCGCCCGGCTTGACGGCCTGCCCCTGGCGATCGAGCTTGCGGCGACCCGCCTGCGGTACCTCTCGCCCGCGGCGCTGCTGGCCCGGATCGACGACCGGCTGACCTTGCTCGGGGGCGGCGCTCGGGACCTGCCGGACCGGCAGCGGACACTGCGCGACGCGATCGCCTGGAGCCACGACCTGCTGTCCCCCGAAGAGCAGACCGTCTTCCGCCGCCTGGCGGTCTTCGCCGGCGGCTTTACCCTCGAGGGGGCGGAGGCCGTGGCGGAGGGGAACTAAGGGACGAGGAAGGGGTATCGGCCCCCGGCCCGATGTACCCGACGGCGCCCCTCGCGTCCCCCTCCGTCTTCGACGGCGTGGCCTCACTCCTCGACAAGAGCCTGCTCACCCGAAGTGACGAGGCGGACGGCGAATCGCGGTACGGGATGCTGGAGACGATCCGCGACGTCGGGCTGGAGCGGTTGGAAGCGAGCGGCGAGGCTAAGGAGACCCATCGTCGCCATGCCGAATGGTGCCTGGAATTCGCCGAGCGGGCCGCCGCCGCATTCGGGGGAACGGACCACGACCAATGGCTGCGCCGGCTGGACCGGGAGCAGCCCAACCTGCGCCAGGCCCTGGCATTCGCCGAGGAGCATGGCGATCCTGCCCTCGGCCACCGCTTCCTCGCAGCCATCTGGCCCTTCTGGGAGGCGCAAGGGTACTTCGGCGAGTGGGGCGACTGGGCGGGCAGGCTGCTCACCCTCGGCCGGGCGGATGAGACGACCGCCCGGGCCCGGGCGCTGAGCGCCGCCGCCACGGCGGCGTTCCGCCGGAGCGAGTACCCGTCCGCAATCGAGCTGGCCGAGGACGCCGCCGCACTTGCCCGCCGGTTGGGCTCCCCTGTCGTGACCGCCGAGGCGATCACCACGTTGGGCCACGTCGCCTTCGTCCGCGGCCAGAACGCCGACGCCGCGGCGCGCTACCAGGAGGTCGTCGACCTCTGCCGCGCCGCGGGCGAATCGGACTGGCTACTCGGCGCGCTGACCAACCTCGGCTTGGCCCTGACCGTCGCGGGCGATGTAGCACGGGCGGAGGACGTGTTGGTAGAGGCCCGGGATGGCAGCAGGGCGCAGGGGCGTCGGTTCTGGGAGGGGATCGCGCTTGCTCGCCAGGGTCTCCTTGCCAAACACCGCGGCGACCTCGACGCGGCCGGAGCCCGGTTCGTCGAGTCCTTGGAACTCCTCGGAGATGGGCACATGCTGGCCGTCGCGGGGGTGCTTTGGGACGCCGCCGACGTCGCACGAGAGCGGGGGGACCTGCCGCAGGCGGCCGCGTACCTGCAGGCCAGCCTCGAACGGCGGTGGGCCTGGATGGAGCGGCGCGGCCTCGCCGAGTGTCTCGCGGCAGCGGCCGAACTCGCCGTCCGGGTCGGGCGCCCCGAGCCGGCGCTGCGCCTCTTCGGCGCGGCGGAGGCACTGCGCCGCGCGATCGGCATCCTCGACTCCTGGCACCTTCAACCGCGCCGCGCCGCCGCCCTGTCGACCGCGCGCCGGGGACTGACCGAGTCAGCCGGCGACGCTGCCGTCGCGGCTGGACATGCCCTGCAGCTGGGCGAGGCGGTCGAACTGGCGACGGCCGTCGCCGAGGAGATCCGCGGCGGTCCCTCAGCCCCGTCGTCGGCATCTCAGACGCACGGACTGACAGCACGCGAGATGGAGGTCCTCCGCTTTGCCGCCGGCGGTCAGTCCGACAAGGAGATCGGCGTGTTGCTCCATATCAGCTCCCGGACGGTTAGCCGACACCTCCAGTCCATCTACAACAAGCTCGGCGTCAACACCCGCACCGCCGCCGCCGCCCGCGCCCGCGAGCTGGGCCTCGCGTAGGGGACCGGAGGGGCCGGGACGGACCGCGCCGCCCGTGTAACGCGCCACCAGTGCGACGCAGGCGCCCGAGGTGCCGGTGCCGCCCAGACGTCGCTCGCGCGGTTGTGTCGCGACCATGCCGGGGTGTGCGCCGAGGCTCAATAGTTCCGCAGAGCACTGCTCGTCTCCGGTGCCCCTGAACGCCTCCTGCCTGGAATCGGCTGGGCGCGAAACGTGGCGACGGGAGCGGATTGTTCCGCTCCCGTCGCCACGTTGGTCTGCCGCCCTGCGCCTATAACCGACGGTGAGCCAAACGGGCTGCAAGCCGACAGAATGGCGAGCATCAAAATGTAGAAGCTGAGTCGAGTGAACCGTGCCGCGTATTGCCCCAGGGGGCGACACCTGACGTGCAGACGACATCAGGGTCGCCCCATTCGAACTGGACGCTGGTAGTCTCAGTCGTCGGGATCCAGCGGGTCGGTGTCGTCGAAGACCTCTTGGCCGTCGTCGCTCCCGTCGCCGTCGGTGTCGGGATCCTCAGGATCGGTGCCGTAGACGTCCGTCTCGTCGTCGTCGTAGAGGCCGTCGCCGTCACCGTCGGGCCGCTCCGAATCTGAGTCGTCGGAGTCGTCGGAGTCGTCGGAGTCGTCTGAGTCGTCGGAGTCCTCCGATTCATCTTCTTCCGTCGTTTCCATGTCCTCCTCAGACGGCGCTTCCGGAGCCGGCCCCATTTCCGCATCGTCCGGCGGCTCGATGTCCTCGTCCGCGTCCTCCCCATCCTCATCCGGTGGGGCACCGGCCTCCGGGTCGTCTTCGATCTCGTCCTCGTCCAGCGCTGGGGCAGGCACTTCCGCACAGGCCGGGTCCTTGCGCTCCTCCGCGGCGGCGTTGTCCTCCTCGACCTGATCCCGCGTCTCTGGCGTCACGCAGACGAGGTCGTCGGGCGTCGTCACGCGCCAGACGTAGCCGGACAGGCACGTGTCGGGACCGAACTCGCAGTCCTGCGTGGCACAGTCCGGGTCCCGGCGCTCGTCGGCTTCGGCATTGTCGATCGCGGTCTGCTCCCGCACTTCCGGCGTCACACACACCAGGTCGTCGGGGCGCGACACCCGCCAGACGTAGCCCTGCTTGCACTGGTTGGGGCCCCATGGGCAAGTCGTCGCCCCGGCGGGCTCTGGCTCGGGTGCGCCCACTGGCGGCGTCCCCGGCTCCTGCCCGAACCAGGCAACGGCGTAGCCGTTCTCCGCCCAGCCGCCGATCGCCCCCCAGGGGAAGTCCGCCCAGATCCCCTTGTTCAGGAGCACGTCGTTGTGAGGAGGGGACCCTTGCCACAGCGCCACGGCCTGCGCGGCGTTGATCGACGGGGTCGCCATGGCCGAGACCTCGTAGCCGTTGCCCGGATAGGCGGTGATCTCCCGCGGCTTGTCCCACATCAGCGGCCAGGTCGTATTGTCGCCCGAGTTGTAGCACCCGCCGGTCCAATTCCCGTCGTCAGACCAACTGTGGAGGTTTCCGTTGCAATCCTCTTCGGGGTGGTTGGCCGCGAGGTCGGTGACGTGCGCTTTTGCCACCTGGGTCAGCTCGTCCGAAACCGGAATCGCCGCCAACCCCTGGGACCGGCGGTAGTCGTTGATCGCCTCGGCAACTCCGGCCGTCGTCGACTGGGCCGCGGCACCTCGCGGAGCACCAAGGCGGGTAGCCGCCAATGCGCCCACTCCTCCGAGGAGTAACCCGCGTATCAGCCGTCGCCGGGACGTCGTCGTCGCCAGCGTCCTGGCGGCGTGATCGAATCGCAGTCCATTCATGGAAAAACTCCTTGCTCGCGATGCAACCAAGGGAGAGAACCCTTAGAGCGGCTTGCCCGCCGGCGACACGTCGACCATCCGCTACCAGAGCAGTGGTTCGCATTGATCGGCGATGTCCCCACAGTATCGATTGGAGTCACTCAACACCATAGGGAAGAATCCCCATTCGCCATCTTCGTGATTCGGGTCTTCTGGGGGAACATGTGCATACCCGACGTAGAAAGCCCGGCGGCCATTCGGCCGCCGGGCTCCCCGACTCGATCTCCGGTGGAAGGTATCTCCGCGTTCCCGACGTTCCGGGACCGCCACTTTGCCCCCAACCTCGTTGTTCATGACAAATACGAGAAGTGGCTGTTGCCGGGCAGAAAGATCTGTCCCAGATGTGCCATCCATCGACCGTGCTCGGGAGCGAATGTAGCTGCCGTCGAACGGGTCGCCAGAGAATTCGAGTGATGCCGCATGTGACCAGACGACGTGCCATCGCTCGTCGTGCCGTTCGGAGACGTCGGCGTGCCAGTTCTGGACGACGATCGTGTCACCGAAGACGTCGATCTCGGTATTTGCCTGGTACCGACTCAGCAGGCGGACGGTCGGGTCGCCCGTTACGACGTCGGTGTGCTGGCCGCCGGCAGGCCGCTCGCCCCCACGCCCATTCGGACCCCGGTCGCTGGCGGGCCGCCTGTGCCCCGCAGGTTGGCGATTTCGTTCCCGGCTGCGTCGCGGATGAGCGGCCCCGAGCGCGGGTCGTCATCGAGGAGGGTCTGCCCGTCCTCGCTCACCACCGGGTAGGCGTCGATCTCGACGGTGCCGACCAGGTTACCGTCGGCGTCGGAGTGCAGCTGGACGCCGGTGAAATGGATGCCCCGCTCGCTCACAGGCTCCCACGAGCCGACTTGGGTGCTGACGAAGATGACGCCGTTGGGACCGGCCTGGGTGGCCGGGAGCCCCTGGATGTTGGTGCCGTCAGCGAGGAAGACGGCCATGGCGGGACCGGCCGGGGTGGTGACCATCCAGTTGCCGACGATCGGGTGGGTGGCCATAGCGTCGGCCGTCGCGTCCTGGGCGGACGCATGTCGGGCGGTGGCGGTCAACGCGAGGCCGAGACTGCCAACGCCGAGGCCGGTTAGCGCGCCGCGGCGAGAAACGAACCGTTTGGTGGGATGAGACGTCATGTCGAATCTCCTCATGCGACTTCGCGACGGCGGGATCAATTGGACGAGCGACCGGAGCCGGATTCACCGTTCCGACCAACGCCGCCATCGTCCATCCTGTCGGTGCGGACCGCACGGGGCAGATGCACTATTTCGTCATGGAGGGTTTGCCGAGTGGCAGGTAGTGAATTTGTTCAAACCAGCCCGTGCCGGACCGCGTATGCGGCGGCTGCAGCGCGGTTTGGGACAGCAAGCTTGCCCAGGATGTTGGCGACGTGGTTGGCGGCGGTGTTGCGGCTGACGAAGAGCGCGGCGGCGATCTCCCGGTCTGTCAGGCCGTCAGCTACGTACCGAAGTACCTCGACCTCCCGCGGTGTGAGGCGGGACGCCACGACTGGGACTGGTGCTTTCCTCGCGGCGGCCTCGCGCGACAGGATCAACGCCTCGTCGACCGCCAGTTCCAGCGGCGCGTCACGGCCCGACGACCAGGCGGCGGCAAACGTCGCGGTCGGCAGCCGATCCCTGATTGGGGCGAACACGCGGTCTCGCCTCTCCCGCTCAACCGGCGGGGGGGCCCCGAACCCGGACCGCTCCCACGCCGCCTCGGCCGCTCCGAACAGGCGTGCCGCTTGCTCGTCCCTCCCGAGGGACGTCGCGATTGCGCCTATGCTCTTCAGACAGTTGGCCACGGTCCCCGGGTCGCCGCGTTCGCGCGCGAGGGCCAGGGCGTCTGCGAAGAGGGCAGATGCGCGCACCTGCTCGCCCTCCTCCCGGGCGCAGGTTCCGAGCGCCTCCAACGCCCAGGCTTCGCCCAGGACGGCGCCGTTCGTGCGCACGAGGTCAAGGGTCTCGGCAAAGAGCGCTCTGGCCTGGGCGTGCTCGTTGCCCACTGCCGCCACGTGGCACATCCGGCGCAGGTGCGGGCCTGGGCAGCGCGTTACCGCGTCCGGCTCGGGTTTCCAGCCGTTATCCAGGCCCCAGGCCAGCGCTCCCCGGGACGTCCCCGGGTCCGAGCCCGCCCAGGACACTTCCGCTCCGCTCTCCACTCCGCTAGGGTGGATGGAGTCGCAAAGACACGGCGTCCACAATCGCACCCCACTAGGCCATCGACTGCCCAAACCCGGAAACGGCACTCCGCACGGCTCCCTCTCCATCGCGTGGAGGGAGGGGGTAGGGGGTGAGGTCTTCTCTCCCCGCCTCCCCGATGGTAAACTCCATTCCCGAATACGACCGGCCGCTCGTACCCCATTTGAGGCAACCGTCCATGACTCGTGACCAGCTCGCTCCTCGGACTCCGATGCGGTGCCCCATCTGCGATCGTGGCCTGGAAAGGGTCCTCGTGCGTGACATCGGCGGGGTGACGGGCGATCTCGACTGGGAGATCCACGCCGGTCATTGCCCAGAGCACGGCTGGTTCCAGGCCGAAGTGATCTCACGGCCACCACGGGAGATTTTTCCCGTCGAGAAGCCGTTCGGCGTGGCCCGTCGCCTCGAGGTCGACGGTGAGGAGATCTACTCCTTCCCAACCGCCTGGAGCGATCTGTCCGTGGCCGAGAAGCGGCAGCGGGTCAACCCATACGATCCCGCCTACTGGGCGGTGAGTCGCCGCAAAGACACCACCGCAACGGTCCGTCCCTTCCGGTAGCCCGGCCAGCAGAGCGGAAACTGGCAAACTCCTGCTTACAGAGCGCATTATTCCGCCAATCGGGCCATGCATTCGGCTGGCCACGCTCTTGAACCCTGTTGCTGGCCATTGGCAATCTGCACCACGCCAAGGATGATCCCAAACAATGCGCGGCGACGGTGATTCCACCCGCTCCGGAGGCCGACCAGCCGGTCGCCTCCCGTTCGGTTTGCCGTCCCGCCAGGCTGGGGCCCCTCGTGTTGCCTCACCGGGCTCCGAAGAGCCAGCGGATGTGACCCGCGGACAGAGTGTCACCCCGGTTGCGCCTCGGACCGAGGCAACGCCATTCCCTCCACTTGTCCCCGACAGCGATCGCCGTCCCGGCCTGACGCCGCTCTCCATGCTCTTCGTCATCCTAATTGCCTACGTCGTCTTCAAGATCCAACTCGTCCTGATCCTGACCCTGCTCGCCCTCATCTTCGCAACTGCCATCGAAGGGCCATTGCGCCGGCTCGAAGCTCGTCGGATTCCGCGCGGCGTCGGCATCCTCGTGATCTACGTCAGCATCATCGGCGGGATCGCACTGTTATTAGTGGGCATCGTGCCGGTGGTCTCCGACGAGGCCTCGCAGTTCCGCGACGAATTGCCCGCCGACATCAGGGACCTGCAGCTGGAGTGGAAGGACAGCAGCAATCCCATCCTGAGTGGCACCGGTGCCGACCTTCTCGGCCGCGCCGCCGATGCGATCGAAGAACCGCCCGCGCCGGAGCAGGAGACCACGATCAACGTCGTCACGACGATCGGTGGCGCCATTGTCGGGGTGCTGACGGTCTTCGCCATCGCCTTTTACTACCTGATGGAGAAATCACTACTCCGGCGGCTGGTCATTCAGGAATTGCGACCGGACCTGCAGGTCCGGGTCAACCGGCTTTGGGATGAATCCGAGCGCAAAGTCGGCGACTGGCTCCGCGGTCAGCTGACCCTCTGCTTGATCATCGGCGTCACGGCCACCATCGGCTACGGCATCATGGGAATCGACTTCTGGCCCTTGCTCGGACTGTGGGCCGGAGTCACCGAGATCATCCCCATTCTTGGTCCCTGGATCGGCGGCGTCCCGGCCGTCCTGGTCGCCTTGACAATGGGCTGGCAGCAGGCCCTTCTCGTCACCGGTTTCATTGTCATCCTCCAGTTCCTGGAGAACATGGTCCTCGTCCCTCGTGTGATGCGCGGTGCTGTTGGCCTCACCCCATTGACGGTCTTCGTCGCCATCCTGGCCGGCACGCAGTTCTATGGCCCAATCGGCGCCCTGCTGGCGATCCCGATCGCGGCACTCGTCCAAATCCTGATCACGGACTACCTCGATCGCCGCCGGGGCGCCCACCGGCCCGGCGGCGCCCTCAATCTCCCCGGTTGGCGCTGGATGCGTGGTCCACTTCATCCGGGAGAGCAAGGTGGACCAGTCCAGCACTTTCCGGTGGATGCCTCCGAGATCCGTTACCCCACCCCACCGCCGGATACCGATTCCCCGGAGAACTTCACTCCGATCACGCCAGATGCCACATCCGGCGCGCCGGGCTGGACGACCGAATTGCTCAACCGGGCGGCAAAACGTCTCGCCGGGAGTGCTAGCAACGCCCCCGACAAGGACGAATCGCCCCCCTCTGCCCAGACCTCGTAGCCCGTTCTCAGCCCTGGAAGGGCTTCGTCATGCTCAGCCCGGGGTTTCAATCCCGGGAGTTGGCGGCCGTGGCTTCGGCGGCCGAGCGAGTAGCTCGATCTCCTCCTCGTGGATCTGAAAGACGTATCCTCCGACTGACACCACCGCCGGAGAACTGATCTCGCCCCACCGGACTTCGACTGGGTAGCCCTCGATCTCGTAGTCGCTCGTCGGAGAGAGGGCAAACGGGTGCCGTGGGTTGCGGTAGATCCTCCGTGTCCCTCCCGCCAGCTCCACCCCCTGCATGGCATAGTCGTACGCCTGCTCCTCCGTCAGCCGAGGCAAACGAGGACGGGGCGACTGGGCGTCAGACACAACAAACTCCTCGATCTTCTCGCAGGTTGGCCGAACCACTCGGCACTCGGCACTCGGCACTCGATTGGATGCTAGCACGCCCCAGTGCCCGAACTCTCGCTCAGGCGCGAGTCGTCTGGTATCGTGCCGGGGCAAATCGGCCCGTGAATGATCCTGGAATGGAAGACCGGAGGAGAACCAGATGTCCGTCACCCGACCCCGCCTGCGCGACGATATCGACGAGATCTTGCCCGGCGTGATCGCCGACCGGCGCCACCTCCACCAGCATCCGGAACTCGGCTTCCAGGAGTTCGAAACCGCCAGGTTCGTCGCCGAGCGCCTCCAGGCGATCGGCATCCAGGAGATCCAGACCGGCATCGCCACGACCGGCCTCACCGGACTGATCCGGGGCGGCAAGGGACCCGGAAAAGTCGTCCTCCTCCGCGCCGATATGGACGCCCTGCCGATCCACGAGCAGAACGACGTCGAGTACAAATCTCTCCACCAGGGCGTCATGCACGCCTGCGGCCACGACGCCCACACCGCCATGCTGATGGGCATCGCCCGCATCTTGCACGACCGCCGCGACGAGTTCGCCGGCACCGTGAAAGTCCTCTTCCAGCCGGCTGAAGAGGGCGGTGGTGGCGCCCGGGTCATGATCGAGGAGGGCGTCCTCGACGCCCCGAATGTCGATGCCGTCTTCGGCATGCACATGGCCCAGGAGACCTCAGTCGGCAAGATCGCCGTCCGCTCGGGACCGGCTATGGCCGCCGCCGACCGCTTCATCGTCACGATCAAGGGCAAAGGCGGCCACGGCGCCGCCCCGCACCTGACGGTCGATCCGATCGCCGTCGGCGCCCAGATCGTCGTCGCCCTTCAGACGATCGTCTCCCGCGAGATCGACCCGATCCAGCCCGCCGTCGTGACCGTCGGCGCCTTCCTCGCCGGTGAGGCGGCCAACGTCATCCCGGACACCGCCGAACTGCGCGGCACCGTCCGCTCCTTCGATCCCGAGGTCCGCAAAGCAGCTCCAGGAGCGGATCACCGCCCTGATCGAGGGCATCGCCAAATCGATGCGGGCCGAGGCCGAAGTCAAGTACAACCCCGGGTACCCGCCCACCGTCAACGATGAGGCGATGACCGAGCTCGTCCGCGAGATCGCCAGCGAGGTCGTCGGAGAGGAGAACGTCTTCACCGAACCGCCGAAGATGGGCGCCGAGGATTTTCGTACTTCCTTGAAAACCGGCCGGGCTCCTTCTTCTTCGTCGGCACCCGCAACCCCGACAAGGGCTTCGTCTGGGGCCACCACCATCCCCGCTTCGACATCGATGAAGAGGGCATGGGCTATGGCATGGAGACCATGGTCCGGACTGTGCTGCGCTACCTCGAGAGCTGAAAGCGGTATGGCCGCCACCACCCCACAGTTCCGCGATGACGTCGACGAAATCCTGCCCGGTGTCATCGCCGACCGCCGCCACCTGCATGAAAACCCTGAGCTCGGCTTCCAGGAGGTTGAAACCAGCCGCTTCGTGGCCGAACGCCTGCAGCGCGCTCGGGATCGAAGACATCCGCACCGGTGTCGCCAAGACGGGCGTCACTGGCCTGATCCGTGGCGGCCGAGGTGAAGGCAAGGTGGTCCTTCTTCGCGCAGACATGGACGCTTTGCCAATCGTCGAGGAGAACGACGTCGAGTACACGTCGCGCAACTCACGGCGTGATGCATGCCTGCGGTCACGACGCGCACACCGCAATGCTCATGGGCGTCGCCAGGCTCTTGCACGATCGCCGGTCCGAGTTTGCTGGGACAGTGAAAGTCCTTTTCCAACCGGCGGAGGAGGGACGTCGGCGGCGCCCGAGTTGATGATCGAAGAGGGTGTCCTCGAAGACCCGAACGTCGACGCGGTTTTCGGCATCCATGTCGCTCAGGAGATTCCGGTCGGCACGATCGCCCTCCGTGCTGGCCCAGCGATGGCCGCTGCAGACGGCTTCGAGATCGTCATAAAGGGGAAGGGTGGCCACGGCGCCGCCCCGCACCTCTGTGTTGACCCGATCGCCGTCGGCGCCCAGATCATTACGGCATTGCAGACGATCGTCGCCCGGGAGGTCGATCCGATCGAACCGGCTGTCGTCACCGTCGGCTCCTTCCAGGCTGGCGAAGCCGACGAATGTCATCCCAGACGCGGCCGACATTGCGCGGCACCGACGCGCTCCTTCAATCCCGAGGTCCGCGAGCAACTCGCTGACCGTATCAAAGCGATGGTTGCCGGAATCGCCGGGGCGATGCGGGCCGAGGCGGAGGTCCGGTACACCTTTGGCCGCCCTGCGACTGGTCAATGACCTGGCGATGACGAGCATTGTGCGGCAGGCGGCGCAAGACGCCGTCGGTGCCGAAAACGTTCTGCGAATCTCCACAGATTATGCCGGCCGATGATTTTTCCTCTTCCTCGAGCAACGGCCAGGCTGCTTCTTCTTTGTCGGTAGTCGCAATGTGGAGCGCGGACTAATTTGGGGCCACCATCATCCCCGATTCGATATCGACGAGGAGGGGATGGCGAACGGCATGGAAACCATGGTTCGCACCACGATGCGCTACCTATCCGAACCGTTGGCGTAGTCGCGACCGTCCATAGGAGAGTCCAACCGATGACCGCGACTCGCGCCAGCTTGCGCGATGACATCGATGAGATCATGCCGGGCGTGATCGCCGACCGGCGTCACCTGCATCAACATCCGGAACTCGGCTTCAAGGAGTTTGAGACCAGCAAGTTCGTGGTGGAGCGGCTCCGGCAGATTGGGGTCGAGGACATCCGGACCGGCATCGCCACCACCGGTGTCACCGGCCTCATCCGGGGCACGAAGCCGGCCTCAGGTTCAGAGAAGGTCATCATGCTGCGGGCGGACATGGACGCCCTGCCCATCCACGAGCAGAACGACGTCGAGTACAAGTCCGTTCACCAGGGTGTCATGCACGCCTGCGGCCACGATGCCCACACCTCGATGCTCCTGGCGATCTCCCGGTTGCTGATGGACCGGCGGGACGAGTTCTCCGGCACGGTGAAGGTCCTCTTCCAGCCGGCCGAGGAGGGCGGCGGCGGCGCCAGGTTCATGATCGACGAAGGCGTGATGGACGACCCAAAGGTCGACGCGGTCTTCGGCATGCATATGGACCAGGATTCGCCGGTCGGCACCATTGGCTGGGTCGCCGGTCCGGCGGGAGCCGCCTCCGACAGGTTCGACCTCACGATCCAAGGCCGGGGCGGTCACGGCGCCCGTCCCTCCCGGTGTGTCGACCCGATTGTCGTCGGCTCAGAGATCATCCTCGCCCTGCAGACGATCGTCTCCCGCGAGGTCAACCCGATCTTGCAGGCCGTGATTACCATCGGCTCGTTCCGGGCGGGCGAGGCCCCGAATGTGATCCCGGATACGGCCGAGATGCGGGCCACGGTCCGCTCGTTCGATCCCGAGGTGCGCGAGCTGCTCAAGCAGCGGATCACCGAGATCATCGAGGGCATCGCCACGACGATGCGGGCCACGGTCGACCTGCGCTACCAGCTTGGCTACCCACCCTTGATCAACGAACCGGCGATGACCGAACTGGTCCGGGAGGTGGCAACAGAGGTCGTCGGCCCGGAGCGGACCATCGAGGGCAAACCCCAGATGGGCTCAGAGGACTTCGCTTACTTCCTCCAGCGAGTGCCAGGGTCGTTCTTCAACGTCGGCACGAAGAACCCCGACAAAGGTCTCATCTGGGGCCACCACCATCCCCGCTTCGATATCGACGAGGAGGGAATGAGCGCCGGCATCGAGACCATGATCGGTGTCGTGAAGAAGTATCTGAACGGCTAGACATAAACGAGCGGAGAGCCGAATCGACGTGGCCACCGGACAAATCCGGCGGCTACGTCGTCGTTTTCCACGTCTGGATGTTGGTCCAGAGAGGGGCGCCGGACACCGCCCGGTGTCCGGCGCTGAGCCTGTAGCCCCATTTTTTACAGGTCCCTTGACATCTTCGAAGTGGATGATATGCTTCGCACACAGTTCATGGGAGCGCTCCCACACATCCAAATGTTTCGGTCGGACGTTTGCCCTGCCCCGCTATCCCGGGGGAACTCTCGCTGAGGAGAGGCTTTTCGGGTGAATCTGGAAACGATCGCGCGCCTCGCTGGCGTCTCCCGCTCCACCGTCTCCCGGGTCGTCAACGACGACCCCCGGGTGAGCGATGCTGTGCGGGCCCGCGTCGAGTCCATCATCCGGGATCACCACTTCCAACCCAATGCCGCCGCGAGGTCGCTGGCGTCTCGCCGGACCCGAATTCTCGGTCTGCGTATCCCCGATGCCGCCGAAACGTTTGTCGGCTATCCCTACTTTGCCCAGCTCACCCAGGGTGTCTCTGACGCCTGCAACGCCATCGAACACGACCTTCTCCTGATGATGGAGAACGACAATCTGCCCGAGACGGTCGAAAAGCTCTACCGCCGTGTCATCCGCGGCCGTCACGTCGATGGCGTCGTCGTTGGCTCCAGCCACATTGCCGACCCGCTCGTGGAGCGCCTCCACGCCGAACGATTCCCAATGATCGTTATGGGCCACTATCCCACGCTTCCGGATGTCAGCTTCGTCGATGTTGATAACCGGAATGGCGTTCGCGAAGCCGTCCGCCACCTCATCGAGCACGGCTGCCGCCGAATCGCCACCATCACCGGTCAGGGCCACATCCGCCACGCTATCGATCGCACCGCCGGATACCAGGAGGCGCTGGAAGAGGCCGGATTGCCTGTCGATTCGACTCTCCGGCATGACGGAGTCTTCAGCGAAGCAGGCGGCTATCGCGCAATGAAAGCCATGCTTGAATCGACGGGACCCAACCTGCCGGACGGCGCGTTTATCGCCAGTGACGCGATGGCGGTCGGTGCCCGGTTCGCGCTGGACGAAGCCGGTTTGCGCGTTCCAGAGGACATCAAGATCGTCGGCTTCGACGGTCTCGACAGGTACGAGATCAACTGGCCGTCGCTCTCGACTGTGCGGCAGCCCGTCACGCAGCAGGGGGCGGAGGCGGTCAACGCGTTGCATAACCGCATCGAACACCCGAACGACCCTCCTATCCAGACATGGCTGCCGACGACCCTGATCCGTCGGGGCTCGTGCGGCTGTTCCGTCGATCTCAGCGCTCAACCATCCTGGCAGGTCGACTGCACCACAGATCCGCTACTCGCCGAAGCGGCGGCGGATGACTGACGCGCGGCGTCACTACTACCTTCGGTCCTAAGGAGCGGTTGGCTGCTGGGCCACCGCCGGGCAATCCGGGACAGCCGGCGAAGCCGCCGGTTCGGACATAGGGGTCACACGGAGGCGAAACGATGGACGAGGGGTTCATGGAAAAACTCGACGTCAAGACGCGGATGAAGAAGGCGGAGATGGATCGCCGCCAGTTGTTCCTGCGGGCGCTTGCCGCCGGCGTGACGGCCCCGGCCATGGCGGCTGGACTGCGGGCCCACGGCTTCTCCGCCGCGGCTCAGGATGATGCCGCGGGCGGTCTCGTCACGATTTCCCAGGAGCAGCAGCAAACCTGGATCAAGAACTTCAATCCGTTCCTTTCGGAAAGTGCCGTTCGCTGGCCCACCCACTGCGGCATCTACGAGCCGCTCCTGATCTACAACGTCATGACCGGCGAGAACGTCCCCTGGCTGGCCACCGAGTGGGCCTACAGCGCCGACAATCTCTCGCTGACCTTCACGATCCGCGAGGGCGTCCAGTGGTCGGACGGCACGCCGTTGACGGCCGCCGATGTCGCCTTCACCCACAACCTGCTCAAGTCGAACGACAAGTTGCCGGGCGGCACCGGCGGCATCCGCGCCGTCCTCGACAACTACGTGACCACCATCGAAGCGACGGACGAGAAGACCGTCGTCTTCACGTTCAGCCAGGCGTACTCTCCGGGCTTGTGGGACATCGGCGAGGCGATGATCGCTCCCGAGCACATCTGGAAGGACGTCGCCGCCCCGGACACCTTCACCAACGAGACGCCGGTCGGCACCGGCCCGTTCACCGAGATCGGCACCTTCGAGGCGCAGTACTGGGAGCTGCAAAAGAACCCCAACTACTGGCAGGAGGGCAAGCCGTTCGTCGAGGGCTTCCGCTTCCCGGCCTACTCCACCAACGACGCGGCCAACCTGGCCACCATCGATGGCGAGAACGACTGGGCCGCGAACTTCATCCCCGATGTCGAGACCACCTACGTCGCCAAGGATCCGGAGAATTACCACTACTGGTTCCCGCCCACCGGCTCGGACATCATGCTCTACCTCAACACGACCAAGGCGCCCTTCGACGACCCCAACGTCCGCAAGGCGCTGAGCATGGCGATCAACCGCGAGCAGATCGTAAACATCGCCATGTACGACTACACCCATCCGGCCGACGCCACCGGCCTCAGCGACGCCTACGAGCTGTGGAAGAATGCCGATGCCGTCACCGCCGGCGCCGCCAGCGTGACGCAAGACGTCGAAGCCGCGAACGCCCTCCTCGACGCGGCCGGCCTGACCATGGACGGCGATGTCCGCAAGCTGCCGGATGGCACCGAGCTCTCCTACGAGATCAACGTCGTCACCGGTTGGTCCGACTGGGTGACCGCCGTCGGCATCATCGCCGAGAACTTCCAGGAGATCGGCATCACCGCGACGGTGCAGCCGTACGACTTCGCCGCCTGGATCGAGAAGGTCCAGAAGGCCGATTTCGACATCTCGATCGGCTGGAGCTCCGACGGACCGACCCCCTACAACTACTACCGCGGCCAGATGTCGGCGACCACCCGAGAAGAGGTCGGCACGACGGCGAACGAGAACTGGCACCGGTTCGTGAGCCCAGAGGCGGACGAACTCCTCAGCCAGTTCGCCGCGACGTCCGATGAGGCGGAGCAGAAGGATCTGGCCAACCAGCTTCAGGCGCATCTTCGTCGAGAACCTCCCGGCAATCCCGCTCTTCCCTGGGCCGCAGTGGGGTGAGTTCAACACGACCCGATTCACCGATTTCCCCGAACGCGGACAACCCGTACGCGCTGCTTTCCACCTTCGCCTGGGCCGAGCGCCTGATCACCATGACGACCATCAAGCCGGTGGCGTCGTAATACCCGGGTAACGGCGGTAGCCGGCCGATCGGCCGGCTACCGCCGAACCACCGGCGTCGCGGCGGATCTCCTCTCTCGCGCTTTTCGTGGTCAGGCAATAGGGAAAGCCGGACAGGCGCGGCTTCCTGCTGGAATGCGTGGCTGGCGCGTTCCAGGGCATCACGGAGGCGAGGGGGGAGCGTCCGCCCGGCGTCGGCGGAGAACCCGCGAGCGGCATTAACGGAATCTCCTGCGGTAAGCTACTGGGATTCGACACGTTTTCCGGCGGGGCCGGATGCGAGATCCCCCTGGCGTGCCGCAGTGCCGCGTTCACTTTTCCTCGGGGAGGGCCCGTGTCGTGAATTACATCCTCCGTCGTCTCGGCTTCTACGCCATCGCCGCCTGGGCATCGATCACGCTCAACTTTCTTCCTCCCTCGCTTCATGCCCGGGGACCCCGCCTCGGTCATCTTCGCCCGTGCCCAGGGGCGGATCGAGCCAGAGAC
Source organism: uncultured Chloroflexia bacterium (assembly GCA_963849635.1). Classification (GTDB taxonomy): domain Bacteria; phylum Chloroflexota; class Chloroflexia; order Thermomicrobiales; family UBA6265; genus CAVRUD01. The sequence continues at coordinate 108,327 of CAWKIA010000028.1, forward strand.
CATCGAGGCGATGAAAAAGTCCTACGGCCTCTCCGATGATCCGATCTTCATCCAATACTTCAACTATCTCCAGGCACTTTTCACTGGCGACCTCGGAACCTCGATCAGCCACTTCCCCGCACCGGTAACCCAGGTCATCGGAACCGGACTGACATGGACGCTGCTCCTTGGTCTCATTTCGGTCGTCATCGCGTTCGCGATCGGCAGCATCCTTGGTGCACTGGGAGCCTGGCGCCGCGGCGGTTGCAATCGACTAAGTCTTGCCACCGTTTCTGATGTTCATCGGTAGCTTTCCTTATTTCTGGCTGGCCAGCCTGGCCCTCTTCTATCTCAGCTTCCAATGGGATCATCTTCCCGCTTCGTCATGCTTATACCGATGGGATGATCCGGGTTGGGATCTTGAATTTTTTCAGTTAGCGTCCTCCGCCACTTAATCCTTCCGGCAGGCACAGTCGTCCTCGTCTCGGTCGGCGGTTGGGTCCTCGGCATGCGCAATACGATGATCAGCGTACTTGCCGAGGACTACGTCACCATGGCCGAGGCCAAGGGGCTGTCCCAGCGGCGGGTGATGTTCGCCTACGCCGCCCGCAATGCCCTCCTACCCAACGTCACTGCCTTCGGCATGGCCCTCGGCTTCGTCCTCAGCGGCGCACTCCTGACCGAGACGGTCTTCTCTTATCCTGGTCTTGGCTATCTCCTCCTCAATTCCGTCCGCGGCCTCGACTATCCCCTCATGCAGGGACTATTCCTGATGATCACGTTCGCCGTCCTCGCGGCGAACCTCCTCGTCGATCTTCTCTACGTTCGCCTCGATCCGCGGGTCCGGACACGTTAGGAGAGTAGGGCATGGAACAGCCAATTCAGGCATCCCGCCGGACGGAAGAGTTGCCGTCCGCCGTCGCAAACGGGGCCGGCCGGCGGGGTCATGACCCTGCCCCTCACCCCCGATACGATCCAGGGAAGTAACCTCAACCCGATGCCCTCGACCTCGCGCACCCTGCGGCGCACGGTCGCGGACCGCCTCGGCCCCTTCCTTCAGAATCGCAAAGCGGTCTTCGGCGCGGTGATTCTGATCGGCTTCACGCTCGTGGCGCTGCTAGCGCCGGTGATCTCGCCCGGCGATCCCAACGACATCGTCGCCAAGCGCCACCTCCACCCCTCGGCGGCCCACTGGTTCGGCACGACTGGTTCCGGCAAGGATGTCTTCGACCAGACCGTCTGGGGCACGCGTAAGACGCTCTATGTTGGCATGTCCGTCGGCGTCCTCACCACCGTCGTCGCGGCACTGGTCGGGATGACGGCCGGTTACTTCCGGGGTCGTGTGGATGACGTCCTGTCATTGATCACGAACGTCTTCCTGATCATCCCCAGCCTGCCGCTGCTCGTCGTCCTCTCTGCCTTCATCGGCAATGGCAACATGGTCTACTTCATCGGAGTGCTGACGTTCACCGGCTGGTCGTGGCCGGCGCGCATCCTCCGGGCCCAGACGCTCTCCCTGCGCGAGAAGGATTTCGTCGCCGCCGCGGAAGTCAGCGGCGAGAGCCGGATCCGAATCATCTTCGGCGAGATCTTCCCCAACATGCTCTCGATCACCGCCGCCAGCATGTTCGGCTCGGTCATCTTCGCCATCGGCGCGGTCAGCGCCCTTGAGTTCCTCGGTCTCGGCAATCCTAGCGTCGTTAGTTGGGGCACAAATCTCTACTGGGCCGGCAACGATGGCGCTCTCATCACAGGAGCCTGGTGGACGATCGTCCCGTCCGGCGTCTGCATTGCCATCGTCGCGTTCGCCTTCGCGATGATCAACTACGCCGTCGATGAAGTGACGAACCCGCGGCTGCGGGCCCAGCGCATCGCCAGCCAGGCCCTCAAGACAAGCCATCGAACGGTCCAGCGGGCCACGCGCGCGACGCCGGTGGTCCGCCATGCTGGGTAAGACAACTAGCATCGTCAAGCCCGCTACTTATGGCGCCAATGGCGCGAACACGAAGCTCCTCGAGATTCGCGACTCTCAAAGTCGAGTACCTCTCGCCCCGGGGACCGATTCGGGCCGTCGATGGTATCTCCTTCGATATCGCCCCCGGCGAGGTCTTCGGCTTGGCCGGTGAGTCCGGCAGTGGCAAGACGACCGCTGCCCACGCCATCCTCCGCCTTCTTCATCCCCCGGCGATCATCACCGGCGGCGAAATCCGCTTTGTCGGCAAGGACATCTTGGCGATGTCCGATAGGGAGTTGGAGTCATTCCGCTGGGCAGATGTTTCGATGGTCTTCCAAAGCGCGATGAATGCTCTCAACCCGGTCATGACCGTCGGCGACCAGATCGTCGACGTCATCCTGGCCCACGACGCCGATCGCACAAAAAAGGACGCTCGTAGGCGGGCCGGTGAGCTGCTCGAGATCGTCGGCATCGACGCCGAGCGCATCGACTCCTATCCCCACGAACTTTCCGGCGGCATGCGCCAGCGGGCCACCATCGCCATCGCCCTCGCCCTCGATCCGCCGCTGATGATCATGGACGAGCCCACCACCGCGCTCGATGTCGTCGTCCAGAAGGAGATCATGCAGCAAATCGAGGATCTGAAGACCCGCCTTGGCTTCTCGATCCTCTTCATCACCCACGACCTCTCGCTCCTGGTCGAGTTCTCCGACCGCATCGGGATCATGTACGCTGGTCAGATCGTCGAGTTGGCCCCCGCCCAGGAGATCTTCGCCAACCCGCTCCACCCTTATACCCAGGGCTTAATGGCGTCATTCCCGACTCTGACCGGCGAGAAGCGCCGCCTGACCGGCATTCCTGGCAGCCCGCCGGACATGTCCTGTCCGCCGGGCGGCTGTCGGTTCCATCCCCGGTGCACCAAGGTGCAGCCGATGCACCGCGAGGTCGTACCGGCCTTGAAAGAGGTAACGCCAGGTCACTGGGTGGCCTGTCACTTGTACGGCTGACCAGGCGACGTGCGGTGCAACCCATCGTAGGGGCGATGCATGCATCGCCCGGTTGCCTTCAACCCGGGTGCGATCACGGAAACAGCCGTCTGGTGGCAGGGCGATGCATGCGTCGCCCCTACACGAACGAACGCGGTAGGAATGGGCAATAGAAATGGTCATGCAGGCATCGACGACCACATTGGATCGACCAGGAACGGGATCGACAGCTCCCCTTCTTGAGGTCGCCGGCCTCACCAAGCACTTTCCGGTGGGCTCCTTTTTCCACCCTCTAAAGGTGCACGCTCTTGAGGACGTCTCGTTTTCGGTCAATAGGGGCGAGGTCGTCGCGGTCGTCGGGGAATCGGGCAGCGGCAAGAGCACCACTGCTCGCCTGATCGCTCGGCTGATCCCGCCGACCTCAGGCAGCATCCGGCTCCGGGGCGAGGACGTACTGGAGAAGGAACCGAAACGACCGTCGCTGGATTACCGGGCCAAGGTGCAGATGGTCTTTCAGGACCCATTCGGGTCTTTGAACCCGGTGCACTCGATCAGTCACCATCTCTCCCGGCCACTGCGGATCCACCACCAGGGCCGCCGAGGTGACACGAATGATCGGATCCATGATCTCCTCAACACGGTTGGTTTGACCCCTGCGCGAGACTACGCGGTCAAGTTCCCTCATGAATTGTCGGGAGGCCAGCGGCAGCGGGTTGCGATTGCCCGGGCACTCGCCGCCGATCCCGTTCTCCTCCTGGCGGACGAGCCGATCTCGATGCTCGATGTCTCGATCCGGATGGGCATTCTCAACCTGATGGAGCGCCTCAAAGTAGAGCGCGGCCTGGCCTACCTCTACATTACCCACGACCTCGCCAGCGCCCGCTACATCGGTGACCGAACCCATGTGATGTACGCCGGGCGGATGGTCGAAGGAGCGCCGAGCGAGGAGTTGGTCTCGGCCCCGGCGCATCCTTATACAAAACTCCTACTCTCCGCCGTGCCCGATCCCAGGGCAAACCGGATGCGGATTGAAGCCCGGGGCGAAGTCCCATCCCTGGTCGACCCTCCCCCAGGCTGCCCGTTTGCCGCCCGCTGCCCGTCCGTGATGCCGGTCTGTCGCGAACAGATGCCCGGGGTGGACGTTGTCGCATCCGGCCACTGGGTCCGTTGCCATCTTTACGGCGGTGGGGCATGATGCCGCGACGCGGACGGGATGGCCGCCTGAGCGGTCAGCAGTCCCTGTGTGCGGTGGTCCAGGTTCCCGACCGGTAGGGGCGGACCGCTATCCGCCCGATAACCAACCGCGTCGTCCCGCTGCTGGAACGGTATTCCCAGGTGGGGGATTGGTCGGTGGGCGGTCGGGCGGACAGGCGGTCCGCCCCTACAAGACGACGCGGTCGATCGATCGTGATTGCGCATGACACGAAATGAAAGGCAAACGATGATTCGACTTGGCGTCGTTGGTTGCGGCGACGTTGCCTTCCGAACTTATTTCCCCGGTCTGAAACCGCTTCTCGACAATGGTGAAGTCCAGGTCGTGATCTGCTTCGATCCTATCGCCGAGCGGGCCGAGCGCGCCGCGGCGCTCTTCAAGGGAGCGAAAGCGGCGACATCACTTGACGAGGTCGTCAGCTTTCCGGACCTGGACGCCGCGTTGAACCTGACGCCGGCCCCATTTCACCGCGACACGACCGCGGCGCTCCTTGGCGGTGGCCTGCACGTCTTCTCCGAAAAGCCGCTTGCGGCCACCGTGAACGAGGGTCAGGAGCTGATCGCCTATGCGGCCAGCGTTCAGAAGACGCTCATGTGCGCTCCGGCGATCCTGGTGACCAACCGGTTCCGTTGGTTAACCAAACTCGTCCGGGATGGCGAGATTGGCCAGCCGAAGCTAGCTCTTGCCCAGATTGCGGGCATGGGACCGGCCGCATGGCGCGACTACACCGGCGACCCCCGCGTCTTCTACGGTCCCGGCGTCGGCCCGATGATCGACACTGGCGTCTACGTCCTCCACGCCATCACCGGCCTTCTCGGTCCCGCGAAACGGGTCCAGGCGATGGGTGGGATCGCGATTCCAAAGCGGACGATCCTGATTGATCGTTACCAGGGCGAGGAGATCACCGTTACGACGAACGATCAGATGTTGATCCAACTGGACTTTGGGGACACGACGTTTGCCCAAGTGGTCTCCAGCTTTGCCATACCCGGCTCGCGCGCTCCCGCATTCGAGTTGCATGGAACCGGCGGCAGTCTCTCGATCGGGATGGGTACCTGGTACAACACAAACGGAACAACGGACATCCTCAAGTTCGATCCATCGATCGGCGGTGGATCGGGTTGGGAGACTCGCACGCCGCCGGAGGCCAGCCCATTCGACAACATCGTCGCCGCCGGCGTGCCCCATTTCTTGGCGGTCCTGCGAGGCGACGAACAACCGGTCCTAACCGCCGAGCACGCTCTGCATGTTCTCGAGATCATGCTCAAGGCGACGGAATCGGCCGCGGCTGGAACATCGCTTGATCTCACGACGGCGTTCTAGTGGTGCGTCAACGCCGGATCGCCTCCTGGTAGCTGGTAGGGGCAGGGCTTGCCCTGCCCGGTCACGCACTGCGATGCTGCCTATTGGGAACCGGGCACCGCAAGCGGATGCCCCTACAGCTATGATGTGCCGCTCCGTTTTCGTTCCGCTCTCCGGCGCGACACTCTGGGAGGATTGCCATGTCAAGCCCGACCAATCACACCCAGGACGAGATAGGCGCGTTCGTCATCGCGGCCCACGGCGACCCTGAGAAGGCGAAGGCTCTTCTTGCCGCCGATCCGACCCTGCTTCATACCCGGTGGGATCGAACCGGCGAGACAGCGCTCGACGGCGCCGCCCACACCGGGCAGGCCGAGATGGCAGAGCACTTGCTGGCCGCTGGCGCGCCGCTGGATATCTTTACCGCCGCGATGCTGGGCCGAACCGAGGCCGTGATTGCTTTTCTCGACGGGGATCCAGATCTGGTCAATGCCGGTGGTGCGCATGGCATTCCCCTCCTGGTCTACGCCGGGTTGAGTGGCAAGGTCGATCTGCTTGATCTACTGGTTGAGCGAGGTGGCGGCAAGGAAGGGCACACTGGGGCGCTTCACGCGGCCTCACGCCGGGGCTACGTCGATGTTGCCCGCTGGGTGCTCGATCGCGGCGCGGATAGTGCGGCTAAGGACTTCGCGGGCAAGACCCCGTTGGAGCAGGCAACGGAACGGAATGATGAGGCGATGATTGCTCTGCTGCGCGAATATGGCGCAGAGGCGTAAAACGCTCACATGAAAGGGATGGATCTTCGTGCGACGAGACCAGATTGCACTTCAGCTCTACACGGTCCGGGAAGCGGCCGGCCAGGATTTCGTCGGCACGCTGAAGCGGGTGGCCGAGATGGGCTACCCGGCGGTGGAGTTCGCCGGTTTTGGCGGCCTATCCGCCCCTGACCTGCGGGCGCGCCTCGACGAGTTCGGCCTGAAGGCGCCCAGCGCCCACATCCCATACGCCAGCCTCGTTGAAGATGCCGCCAAGGCAACCGCCGACTTGAAAACGTTGGGGACTGAGTACGCAGTCGTCCCCTACATCGGCAACGAGCATCGCGAAAGCGTCGATGCGGCCAAACGATTCGCGGCATCCTTGAACCCGATCGCCAGGACGGTCACCGACGCGGGCCTCAAGTTCGCCTATCACAACCATGATTTCGAGTTCCGCCCAATCCCGGACGGCAGCGGCAAGACGATGTGGGAGATCCTCCAGGAGGAGACCGATCCGGCCACCGTCGCCTTCGAGCTCGACATCTACTGGGTGGCCTATGGCGGCGGCGATGCGCTGGCGATCCTGCAAGCGAACCCAGCCCGCTATCCGCTCCTGCACTTCAAGGACATGACCGGCGAGGGCGATGCTCGCCGCGACGCGCCGGTCGGAGAAGGCACGGTCGATTGGGGGCCATTCTTGACGGCCTCCGAGGGGACATCGCACTGGTTCGTCGTCGAACAAGACACCCCGGACGATGCCTTCCCCGATGTCGAGCGCAGCCTCCGCGCCATGGAGAAGCTCGCTGGGGCTTGAACCGTCGAGCGTAAATGCCCGACTCGACAGGAAACTGCGTCTAGGCTTCGCCCGGGGCTAAAGACCCCGGGCTATTCCAGATAACCCGGCTAAAGCCGGCTGCCACCCGTCTCGATGGTCGGAATACTCCGATTACAGCCCCGTTGTAGCAGCCCCCTTTAGGGGGGTTATCCGATTAGCCCGGGGTCTTTAGCCCCGGGCGGAGCCGCAGACGGCGCTACCTTTGAGCAATTAAGCAATGCCCTGGTCAGGATCTGACGGAGTGCAGGATGACCTTTCCTAAGACGGAACGCCAGGCCAAATTCATGGCGCTCGCGGACCAGCTTGCCGCCGAGTTCGAGCCGCGGGCGGCGGAGCATGATCGGGAAAACACCTTCCCATTCGAGAATTTCGATCGCCTGCGCGAAACCGGTTACCTGGCGCTGACGGTCCCGGCAGAGTACGGCGGCGGTGGCGCCGACCCGCTCGAGTTCGCCCTGGCGCAGGAGCGACTTGCCCGGGGAGACGGCGCGACCGCGCTGGCCTCGGCGATGCACCTTTCCCTCGTCGGGCGCGTCGGCGAGCTGGGCACCTGGCCGGCGGCCCTCGTGGAGCCGCTCTTTCGGGACATCGTCGCGAACGGGGCGCTGATCAACGCCGCCCACAGCGAACCCGACCTGGGCAGCCCCAGCCGGGGCGGCCTCCCCAGCACCTCCGCCACCAGGACGGCGAATGGGTGGCGGATCACCGGCCGCAAGAGCTGGGCGAGCCTTGCTCCGGCGCTAACCTACGCTTCCGTGCTGGCCGCTGCGATCGAAGAGGGCCAGGAGCCCCGCCGGGCCAACTTCCTGGTCCCGACGAATAGCCCAGGCTTCCGAGTGCTAGAGACCTGGGACAATCTGGGGATGCGGGCAACCGCCAGCCACGATATCGAGCTAACGGACGTCGAAGTCGGACCAGATGCCATCCTGCCCCCAGACGGCTCCAACGTTCCCGGTGACGGCCGCGGCTGGTCCGGGTTCGGCGTGCCGGCCGTCTATCTGGGCATCGCCGGCGCCGCCCGGGATGCCGCGGTGAAGTTCGCCCAGGAGCGCGTCCCCAACGGCATGCCGGGTCCGATCGCGACCCTCCCGACGATCCAGCGCAGCATCGCCGAAATCGAACTCCTCCTCCTGCAAGCCAGCACCGTGCTCTTCGGAACAGCCGAGGAATGGGTGCAATTCCCGGAACGGCGGGAAAGCCTGTCGTGGAAGGTCGCCGCCGGCAAATATCTCGTCAGCAATCACGCCATCCGCGTCACTGACCTGGCCCTTCGGGTGACCGGTTCGGCCGGATTGGCCAAGTCGATGCCGATCGAGCGGTACTACAGGGACGTCCGTACGTCGCTCAACATGCCACCGATCGACGATATCGCCCTCACGACGATTGGCAAGGCGGCTTTGGGTCTATAGTAGGAACCGGTGGAACGATTCACAAAAAAGGGGATTGGTAGTGGTTCAGCAAGCGATCATGAAGCTACGATCGGTGCGCAAGTTCGACGATCGGCCCCTGCCCGACGACGTGCTTACGGCCATCCTCGACGCAGGTCGGCGGGCCCAGAGTTCGAAAAACACTCAGCCGTGGGAATTCGTCGTCCTGCGAGATCGAGATCGGCTGACCGCTATTTCCAAGCTCGGGACCTATGCCGGCCACCTCGCGGGGGCCGCCGCTGGAGTCATCTTGGTTTCGACCGCGGATGACTCCTACGACGTAGGCCAGGCCACAGCCTTCCTGATGCTGGCCGCGCATGAGCTCGGAGTCGGCTCTTGCATCGCTTATTTCAACGACCAGGAGGCGGCAAAGGCGCTCCTTGACGTACCGGACGACCGGCATCTGATCTATGGCCTCTCGTTCGGCTACCCCGCTGCCGATTGGACGCCGGCGAAGATGGGCGGACGGCGCTCGCTCGATGACGTCGTGCATTGGGAGCAGTGGTAAGTCCCGCCGAAGAACCAGCTTTGTGCTCGACAGCATGGAAGTGTTCTTCGCAGCTGGATCGCGAGTTCGGCTACGCGGTCTCCGAGCCGTCGATTCTCCCGTCCGCACTCGGCACCTTGCGGAACACCCAATCGACGCGGCGGAATGCGGTCGTCGGTCCAGTGACCGTCATCGTCGCGACCACCCCGGCGGCATCGGAGGAAAACGTCGCCTCGAACGGGAAGGACTCGACATCGAAGGTGTCGTGCGTTTTCGGGAGCAGTTTGGTCCGTGGCCAGACATGGGGCAAGTCGAAGAGATAGAGCGCTCCGTCCTCAATCCGGACGTGGCAGACTTCGTCTTCGCCGTTGTCCCGCTCGCGATAGATGCCAACATAGCGTGCCAGATCGCCCGGCGAACCGGCGTCCGCCGCGGCAAGTGGCACCCCCAGGAAGGCGAGCAACTGGTACTGATACGTCGTCCAATCGCCGGCGTCGGTTTCGAGGACGAGCGTGGGAAACCCGACAGCGGCGACGGCACCGTCCGCGAAGTCGCGGTAGGCCGTCCAGAAGGCAGCCAGACCGTCGAAGCCATGCAATCTTCGGCGGCGCCCGTAGGCCGACTCCGCCACCCGGGCCGTGTAGAGGTCCTCAATACCACCCCCGCGCCGGTCAAGTAGGCGCCGCAACGACGCGCCGACATCCCGCTGCCGGAAGTAGACCAGGCAGGGATCGAGAGGGCTGATGATGCGCTCGACCTCCGCCAGATAGGCCCGAAGGTCCTCCGGCGGTACTTCGCCTGGAAACAGCGTCCACGTGAGGTACCCGAGCAAGCAGCTGTCGAGGAGTACCACCGCGTCGGCGTGCTGCTGGGCTTGGGCAAACTGCCGCCACCGATCGAGCGCGTCGGACACCACGCCGCTCACGTCTCCGGAGGAAAGTCGATCGAGAAGGTGCTGGAGGGAGTCCAGATCATTGAAGAGCCAAACCGGGTGGCCCGCTTCCTCCTCATACCACCATCTGGCCAGGATCCCCTGGTCCATCAGATGGCGGGCGAGGAACTGGCCGGTCGTGGACTTGCCCGACCCCGGTATGCCCTCGAACAGGACGAGCCGCGTCTGACGCACCAGCGACCCCCAGTAAGCGGACGCACAACCTGCACGAGTGTAGCCCACAGCAGTTCGTCAATGCCCCCTCGTTTGGCTATCCCGCGGCAGATTGGACCCCGGCCAATGGGCGGAGGCGATCCCTGGACGACGTTGTCCAATGGGAAGGCTGGTAGCCTTGATCGAGGAGCCGGGATCTTAGCTTGGACCCTGCGCGGTGCGGGTCCAGGCAACCGCTTGGGGCGGAAACGACATCACTGCGTCGTTCGCCACAATTTCGTCCCGAATGCGCTCAGCGAGGGTATCGATCTCGAACTCTGCTGCGGTGGCGACCCCGAAGCGTTCCATGACCGGCAGGAGACTGCGGAAGGTCTCGGCGAAAACGTGGTAGCCAGCAAAGTCCGGCCCACCGCCGAGCATGGTGTCCATCCGGAGTTCCGGTTCGGACAACCCCGCCGCCAAGAAGAGCGGGCGATAGCGGTAGCCCATGTGCCGCTCAACGCCGGCCAGGAGGGAGACACGGTCGAGTGCCTCCGCGCAGCGCATGACGAGCGGCGTCTCCGGGAAGACCATCGGCTCTACGCGGGACAAATCCGAGTCCTGGAAGGCAATGATGCCACCGGGTCGGACGCTCCGCGCCGCCATCCGGATCGCGGCGATCGGTTCGGGGAGGTGCATGAGGATATAGCGACCGACACACGCATCGAAGGTGCCTTCGAATGCGAGGTCAGCCAGATCTTGCTCGATAAAGGAGACCTGGGGCGATCCTCCGGCGCGATTTCTGGCGACTTCCAGACTACGTGGATCGCGGTCGACGCCGACGACCTCACCGGTCGGACCGACGAGGTCAGCCAGCAGGAGTGAGACATCCCCCACTCCGCAACCGAGGTCCAGAATCCGCATTCCAGGGCCAATGCCTGCGTCGACGAACAGCCGGCGGGTGATTGGGCGGACCATCTCGGCCTGGGTCATCAGCCGCTGGCGTTCTCGGTCGGTTGCGGGGAGCGCGTAAGTTGATCGGATTGCTGTGGTGACGCTCATGAACGGAAAACTCCTGTGCGTGATACGGAGACGGCGGGCGCCACACTGGCGCCCGCCGTCGCAGTTCAAAGTCGAACGTAGAGAACCCGGCTCGCGACACACGGACGACAGTGACGAACGCGAGCCTAGAGGGACGTTGGGCGACTAGTAGCCGCCGTCTTCCTCGGTCGGTTCGGCATCGTACTCCTGGGGCTCGCCGGCCTTGTACTCCTTGTAGTACAGGTAGCCGTTCTCACCCGTGTAGGTCAGGTAGTAGTCGCCGGAGTACTCGTAGGAGTAGGCGTCGTAGGCGTAGTTGTCGCCCAGATCCTGCCAGTCGCTCCACTCGGACCCGTCGTAGCTGGTGTAGTAGGCGTGGCCGTTAGCGCCGGTGTAGACGACGTGCTGGGCGTCCTCGTAGACGTAGGCGTTCGGCTGGTACTTGACCTCGGCCTCAGGAGCCTTGGCGTACTCGGACCAACCAGACCAGCCCTCGCCATCGAACGTGTTGTAGTACGGGAGGCCGTCCTTGCCGGTGGCGTAGGCGTAGTACTCGCCGTCGTAGCCGATGGCGTACGGGGCGTCCGCGTACTCGCCCTCGCCGGCCAGCGCCTTGGCGCCGGTCCACTCGGTGCCGTCGTAGCGGTTCCAGTAGACCTTGCCGTCCTTGCCGGTCCAGAAGACGTTGTTGTAGCCGTCCCACTCGTTGGCGTAGATCTGGTAGTCGTCGGCGTAGTAGTCCTCGTTGATCGGCTCCCAGGCGGACCACTCGCTGCCGTCGTAGTACTTGGCGTAGACGTAGCCGTCGGTCGCCGTGCCGTAGACGTAGAGGTAGTCGTCGTAGGTGTTGACGTACGGGGCGTACTCGAACTCGTACTCGCCGGAGATGTCGTTCCAGCCAGCCCATTCGGAGCCGTCGTAGGAGTTCAGGTAGTACTTGCTGTCGACGCCGTTGTAGACGACGTACTGAGACTCGCCGTAGGTGGCGCCGGTCGGCTGGTACTGGTAATCAGCCGGCTGGTCTTCCCAGGTGTAGTACTCGCTCCACTCGGAGCCGTCGTAGGTGACGTAGGAGCCCTTGCCGTCCTTGCCGGTTCCGTAGGTGTAGGCGTAGCCGTCGTACTCGACCTCGTACGGAGCCGCCGCGTACTCGTACTCCTCGTAACCGCTACTCTTGACCTGGCCACCATCATCGAAGGTGCCGTCGGCCGCGAGGGCGCCGAGGACGCCGCCAAGTGTTACCGCCGCGCCCAGTGCGAGCGCAATCGCGCTCTTGCGAACGCCGCGATAGCCATCCACCAAACTTGTATTCATCCGAGCCTTCTCCTGCTCAATTCCGCTAAGCCAGTTGCGCCGCCCGGCGACGTGCCGGGAGGCAACGTCCGAAGGTGGATCGTCCCGGCCCTCTATGTGGTGGGGCCGCACTGTCGGGCCGAGCGATCCATGGCCTTCATGTTGGCGGAAGCTGGGCGTGGGCTCATCCGCAGCCTTGCCCATTCAGAACGCCCGGATGACGATTTAGCGGCTAGGTTGGATTGCCTATACGCAAGTCGGTCTCGGGGGCAGATCTGGACACTAGCGTAGGACTGACCAGAGGGCGTAAAAACGGTGTTAGCGCTCGACCAGACCCTGCTCGACTGCCCAGACCGAAAGCTCGGTCCGGTTGCTCAAGGTGGTCTTCGCCAGCATGTGGCGGATGTGGGCGTTGACGGTTCGGGGGCTAAGGTAGAGATCCTCGCCGATCTGGCGATCGGAGTTGCCGCGCACTACCAGGCGCAGAATATCGAGTTCCCGAGCGGTGATGCCCGCCGGTAGAGATGCGCGCTTGCGTCCCCCGGTCCGGGCGGCAGCCTCGGCCAGCTCGGCCCGCAACGCACGGGCATTGGCTTCCCAGCCGCTCATGCCCACGGCGGCGAATCCGGTCTCCGCCGCGTCGATCAAGTGGCTTGCCCGCTCGGCCGATTCCGCGCTTTGCGCTCCACGACCAAAGCGCAGCAGCGCCACGGCCTCGTCGTAGTCGGCCATAGCCCGGAGGGGACGCTGGCCGTTCTTCTCCAACGTCATCCTGGCCCGGTCGAAGGCAGCGGCTGCCTCGGCGGGGTGTCCCAGAAGCGTGTGCATTCGGGCAACGGTTAGCTCCGTTGAACAGCAGGGGTAGTCGCCGATGCCGGCCCGGAGGAGATCCTCGGCAAGGCGGAGGAAAACCGGCGCCGGTTCGGTCAGACCGAGGGTCCAGACCGCCGTTCCCGCCACTCCGATGGTGCCGTTGAGCAACCAGACACTGGCATCGAGCGGCTTGAGACCCTCGGTCAGGGCGGTGATCAGGCGTTGCGCGTCGTCCACAGTGCCCGCGCGAACATGGGCCAGGGCCGCCATCGCCGCGTCGTCGAGGACGATCGCGCTCTCGCGCATGGCTGGGTCGCCCACGTACCGGGTCCAGTAGTCAGCGATCGGGGCCCAGTCGCCGCCGAGCGCTTCGGCGGCGAAGGCATCTAGCCACCACAAACTCGCCTTAAGGCGGTGCTGCGGGCTGAGGCGGGAGACGACCTCGCGGGCTTTGCCGTCGGTCCGCCTGGCATCTTCGAAATCGCCCATGGCCAATTGAACGAGCGTCGTGCGGACTAGGGATTCGGCCTGGTTGATGATTGACCCTGTCCGCTCGGCCGCTTCGAGCATCATGACATAATGCTCACGGGCTTCGCGGAAGGCGGCGTGGTTGTAGACCAGGTCGGCCCCGGCCATCATGTAGGCCCTGTTGATCGCACCGGGTCGCCGCCACGTCCTCGCCCGAGCGAGGAGGGCATCGGTCTCCTCTCGGTTCCGGCCCTCGAACGGCTGTAGCGTCCGGGCGTAGTCGTCCTCGTCACTGCTCGCCCGGGCCAGACGAAGGGCTTCGGCATCGAGCGACACCCAGCGGGCGGCGTAGATTGGCCCGGTTGAGATCGGTGCGTAGCGCTCCCGCAGTAGCGCCAGCCGGGCCCAGGACATGTCGTGCACATCGCCGGCGAAGGCAAGGCCCTGCTCGACGACCGGTCGCCAGAGGTCGCGATCGGCACCGTTGTCTTTGAGGGCCGCCGCCGCGGTCCCGATATAGGCCGTGATGTCCACGTTGCTCGCCCCGGCATCTTGCAGGGTTGAGACCGCGTCCTGAATCGTCTTGGCGGCATCATCCAGCAACAGCGCGCGGGCTTCGGCGACGCCGAGGCGCTTAAGGATCTCGGCGCGTTCCGGAGCATCGCAGGTCGTCGCCAGGTCGCGCCCGATCCTGAGGAATGTCACCGCCTGCTCGCGGGCAGCCGTAGCCTCCGCTCGATCCGCCGCCGCAATTGCGTGGGGAATGCCGGCCTCTGCCCCTGGGAGCACGGCCGACTGGTGGTACTGGACCGCCAGTTCCGCCGCATACTCCCGTTCCTGTCCGGCGTGGACCTGGGCCAGGGCTTCGGCTAGGCGCCGGTGCAGTCGCACCCGGCGTGACGGGCTCCAGCTGTCCGAAATCGTGTGGCGCACGATCGCGTGGACGAAGTCGTAGGTCTCGAGCTTGCCATCGACCGGGCGGATCAGCCCGGCCGCCAGGGCTTCGTCCAGCCCATCGAGCAGCGGATCGTCGGGCAGGCCAGTCAGTGCCGAGAGCGTACGAAAGTCGAATCCACCCGTAAAGATCGCGGCGTGACTGAGAATCTGATTGGCCTCGGATGAAAGGTTGGCGAGACGCCGGGCGACAACCTGACGCACGCCATCGGGCACGCCGAGATCGTTGACCCCGGTGCCGTCATCCGGAACCGTCCAGAGTCCGTCACGCTCGACGAGCTTGCCCTCCTCAACCAGATGTTGGATCAGCTCGCCGATGAAGAACGGATTGCCGACGGTCTCGTCGAAGATGGCATCGGCTAGCTCAGGAGCGATGGTGTGGCGGACCGAGCGGCCTAGGTATTCGGCCACCTCGGCCCGGGTCAGGCCGCGCAGACGGACAACCACGGCGGATTGTTCCCGCCTGACCTCTGGGAGGGTCTCCGCCAGGGCTGGAGTCTGATCGGCCTGGCCATCTCGATACGCGGCGATCACAAGAATCGGAGCACGATCGACGAAGCGCGCCATGTGGCGGAGGAGGCGCAGGGAGGCCCGATCCGCCCAGTGGATGTCATCCACGATAATAACGATTGGCGCTTGGCGGGCGGTGGTTGTCAAGAACTGAACGGCCGCGTCGTAGAGACGGAATCGCTCTTCATCGGGGGCTAAGCTGGCCGGACTGGGTGTCTCCGGCAAGTGCTGGCGGATGCCGGGAAGGAGCGCCGCTAGCGCCGGCGCTCCCATGCCAAGGGTAGCCCGGAGCGCTTCCGGCGAGAATGAGCGAGCAAGAGCATCGAGTGATTCGACCCACGGCGCGTACGGCGGCGACCAGTCGCCTTCAAAGCACCTGCCCCACAGGACTGTCGCGCCGGCCCGGGCAGCAGAGGCGGCGAACGCCTGGCAGGTGCTCGTCTTGCCGATTCCGGCCTCGCCTCCGAGCAAGACGACGCGCCCCGACCCACCGAGGGTTGACTCAAATGCCGCCTGCAGAGTCTGAAGCTCCCGTTCCCTGCCTACGAACAGGGACGAACCTGCCGCCGAGGGCGTCGTCGCCAGCCTTTGCGCATCAAACTGGTCGGACGTTGGCTCGTCCTGGCTCATGGCCGGTTCCCCGTAAATGTGTTGGATCTTTTCTTCATTTTAGCGCTGACCCGCGTGATACGTCGTTTTCGGATGGAGGAATGGTTCTGGTCGACCAAGGCCGCGCCGCCTTCCTCGTTGGGGGCGGCGCGGCCCTCCACCGATCTCGATGGCGATGCGCCGGAAACCTGAGGGGAAAGCCGCCGATCAAGCGAACCAGATCGCGTCGCTCAATGCTCCGCGGTGCTCCAGATCGGATTCGAGATAGCGAGGGCGCTGCCGTAGGGATCCATCACCTGAGCGCGGACGTAGCGTGCCCCGGACGGCACGCCGATCTCCACAGTGACATCGTCCGCCGTGATCGGTTCGGAGGTAAAGCAGCCAGCCTCCGAGAGCAGCATCAGGAGCCCGCCGCCTCCGTCAACGATCCTGACCCGGACGATGTCGTTCGTCGGATGGGAGAGATACAACTGCGGGCCAACTGGTGAGGCCGAGACGAAGCAGCTGCCCGCCTTCAGCGCAGCGAGCAGCGCATCAACCGAGAGCGGCTCTCGGCCGAGATCGACCCACGTCGTCGGTTCGCCCAGGCGCGGCACGATGAGCCGGCCGGGATCGGGGCGGAGGTGGTGGGTGTCGCTGCCGCCCAGGGCGATGATGCGCTCACCCCGGCGGAGATGGTCGTCCCAAACCACCAGCGCCAGCGCGTTGAGCGCCAGCCACGGACCGTTCCACACCTCGATCGCCTGGTAGCCTCTTGCCTCCGGGTACGCCCAAGGTGGGCCAAGCGGCCGGGGATGATTCACGCTGACGAGGGCCCCATCGGCCACCGCCTGCCGCATGATCGAACCGACCTTTGCTCCGTCCGGTTCGCGAAAGTCGTACCAGCGCCTCCCGCCCCAGGCGTTCCAGTGGCCGCCGTACGTCGTGATCTCGACCCCGGGCACGAGGATCGGCAACTCGCTCCCGGTCGCCGGCGGGTCGTGCGCCAGAACGGCGTTGTGGTCGGTAATTCCGAGGAAATCCAGGCCAGCCGCTGCCGCCGCCGCAAGGACTTCCCCTGGCCAGGAGTCGCCATCAGAGTGGCGGGTATGGCAATGGAGATCGCCACGGACCCAACCTGTCGCGGCGGCGCGGCGGGTTGGACGAGGTGGAACGGCGAGCGGAAAAGTCTCGACCTCAGATGGCGAAAGCCCCAGATTGAAGAAGAGTTCGATCCGATAGTCCAGGCCGCGGGGACCGATCTTGTAGGGGCCGAGAAGAACATGCCAGACGCCGGCCCCGATCGGCCCTGAACGATAGGGCGGAGTTGCCCAGTCGTCGCTCACCGTGAACGCAAGGAGTTCGCTTCCGCTCCAGCCCCGAAACCCGGGTCCACTGCCTTCAGTCCCATGTTCATCGAACAGGCCAATGTCGAGGGTATTCCCACCACTCAGGCTTGGATCGGAGCCGATCCGATCGGTGTAGGCACAGCGGAGATGAATCTGGCGAACGCCGCTCGGCACGGTGAACGGCACGTGGACGTACCGCCGCTCCTCCCCTGGCCCGAAGCGCCCGGACAGGACGAGATTCGGGGGCGCATCGTTCGTTGCCGAGTCCAGAGATGTTTCTCCTCTCGTCAATGGTCCTATCCCACCGGAGGACGCCGGGCCGAAACGATTTGTCTGCCCATTGGCGGACGGTCGGGCTATTGCGGCGCTGAGACGCCGTCCGCTGACCCTCGCCCCGCTGACCAGATTGTAGTGGGTCCCGTGCCCTCCCCCTACGCACGACGACGGGCGACCGCATTTGCGGTCGCCCGTCGCTTCGTCCAATCTTGATACCGCTAGTCGTCCGCCGGAGCGCCCGCCGGCGGCGGCGTGACGTCTGGCCGAACCGCGCTGCCCTCGATGTGGACGTTCGGCAGCCAGTCGAGCCAGGACGGCAGGTACCAGTTCCAATCCTTCAACAGCGCCATGGCAGACGGCACCAGGATCGAGCGGACGATGGTGGCGTCGAGCAAAACCGCGACGCCCAGGCCGAAGCCCATCTGCTGCAAGAAGGTCAGGCTACCGGCCGCGAACCCACCGAAGACCGCGACCATGATCAGGGCTGCGCCCGTTATGATCTTGGCCGTCGCCTGCAGGCCCACCGCGACCGACTCGGTATTGTTCTTGGTCTGGTCGTAGTGCTCCTTGATCCGGCTGAGCAGGAAGACGTGGTAGTCCATCGAAGGCCGAACAGGATCGAGAAGAGGAAGAGCGGCAGCCACGCCTCAATCGCCTCAACCTGCTGGAATCCGAACCAGTCCGACATGAAGCCCTTCTGGAAGACAAGAACCAGGAGGCCGTAGGCGGCGCCCACCGAGAGGAGATTCATGATGATCGCCTTGGCCGCCACGACGATCGAGCGGAAGACGACCAGGAGGAGCAGGAAGCTCAGGCCCAGAACAAAGGCGAAGACGATCGGGGTGTAGGTGTCGCGCATCTCCAGGAAGTCGACATTGTTCGCGGTGATGCCGGTGACAAGGATCTGCGACGAATCCGGCATCGTCGACTCGATCGGCGGGGCAATGTCGTCACGCAGGAAGGTGATTGCATCGAGTCCCTCCTGCTCGTCCGGGGCCACCTTCAGCGGCACCGAGATCAGGGCCACCTGGCGGTCTTCGCTTTCGGTGATCGCTGCCTGCCCGAAGAGCGGCTGGCCGTTTGATTGCGCCGTGCCGAGATCCGCGATCAGCGTATCGATTCCGCTCTGCACGGCTGGGTCATCGAGTGGACCCTCGACCACGATCTCGACCGGGGAGATGAGGCCGGCGGAGAAGTCGGTGGCAAGGACTTCATACGCCTTTTTGGACTCTAGTTTGTCTGGCAGCGTAGACGCGCCACCGAGTCCGGGCTTGAAGTCGAGATAGGGAAAGGCGCAAAGGAGCAGAAAACCGACCGCAAAGACGAGGCTGATGATGGGGTTGCCCATGACCACCCGGGTGATCCGGCCCCAGAAGCCCGAGTGAATCGTCTCGTGGTCATAGGCGAACTGCTTTGCCGCCGCTGACTCGTCGTATTTCCGCTTGATGGGCCAGTCGATCTTGTCGCCCAGGAGGGCGAGGACAGCCGGGATGAGCGTGAGCGTTGCGAAGACCGCCACGATCACGACCAGGATCGCCCCGACCGCGAGGCTCCGGTAAATGTTGTTGGGAACCAGGAACATGCCGAGAAGCGCAAAGATGACCGTCAGACCGGAGAACAGAACGGCCCGGCTGGCGGTTGATCCCGAGATTTGGATCGCATCCAGTTTGCTGGCGCCACGACGACGCTCTTCGCGGTAGCGCTCGACCGTGAAGAGGGAGTAGTCGATGCCGACTGCAAGGCCGATCATCGTCATCATGCTGGTCACGAAGAAGGAGAGTTCGCCGACCTGGCTGACGATGGCGGCCAGACCAAAGGCGATGCCGATCGCGATCACCGCCAGGATGACCGGGATAAACGCCGCAACCACGGCCGCGAACACAATCCCCAGGATGATGAGGGCGATACCGGCTCCAATGCCCTCGCCCCGGGCGATGTCGTCCTCGACGATGGCGTTGATCTCTTCGTTAAGGCTGCCGTCGCCGACGGTCATCAGCTCAAAGTCGCCTGCCGCCGCCCGCTGGTCGTCGATGAGGGCCAGGAAATCAGCACCGTGCTCGACAGCGTCCTCGAGCGAGCCGACGAGCGTGACCGGAATGATTGTGGTCCGCTTGTCGGCGGAGACGAGCCCGGCCGCCGCGTTCGGATCCTCCCCGTTGACCTCGTAGTAGTTCGTCGCGCTGGCAACCATCTCCGGATCGGCCCGGAGGGCGTCGGTGACGGCCTGGACGGTCTGCTGGAAGGCGGCATCATCGACCGTGGTGGTCTCTGACCGCACGATCACGGTCTCCGTGCCGGACCGCTCTGCCCGGATGCCGTGGTCGGTGAGGAGGTTCCAGCCGCGATCGGATTCGGCGTCGTTGAGCAGGTTGAAATCCGTCGTCGTCTTCATCGGCGCGACGCCCTGGACGACGCCGAAGATGACGAGCAAGGCGACCCAGACCCCGACCATCCGCCACGGGTGGAGTGAGCTGATCCGGGCGAGCCGGGCTGTTACGGAAAGTTTCGTCATACGTGTTCCCTTTCCATCGCGCTGTCTGTACAGATTGGCAGACACGTTGATCGTCCAGACTGCCCGAGGACCCGCGCACGACAGAGGCTCCAACCGAACGGCCAGACATTGCTAAAACGGTTCCAGATAGGAGACGTTAGTTGATCCCAAATTGTGACTATTGTACGTACATCAGCACTCCTTGAAAAGTATGGTGAAAGAGTTAGAACAATATAGCTATGGCAAGTAAAACGATGCGCTTCGCCCAGGATAGGCCGGCGCCCTTGTGCGCCGAAAACAGCCGCACCCCGGTCTGGTTACACCAGACCGGGGTGCGGCATTGACCCCTATGGGTCGTAAAGATGGGGTGGGTAGGGCCAATCGGTACCGTGCAGATGATGGATTGGACGCCGGCTTGCGAGTCAACCGGACGGTACCGAGATCCCCCGGAGCCTACTAGCGCGGTGGCCAGACACTCTCGCTGGCGGGGAAGGCGTGCTCGCGGGCGATGGCCTGCTGGATATCGCGCCGTGACCACCGCTGGGTGTCGCCCCAGGGGTACACGGCCTTTGAAGTAGTTGGGGCAGCATCGGCGCTCGGAGTGGTCAGCACCGGATGGCTGCGACGGCGGGAGGCCGGCCGGGCCGGCTGGGTGGCGACGATCACGCACGCCACCGCGATGATGAGCAAGAAGAGCGATAGCAGGTGTTCCACGTTTGGTCCCTCCTCGACGGATCGGATTGCCGGGTCACGCCGTTTCGACTGGGCTGGCAGTCGACAATCAATCCGTTTTCCTGGAAGCCGTCATCCGGCGGTCTTTGGCCGTTGGCGAGACGACTTCCTGGTGCCCGTTAGCTTCGACGTTTGGGAGCCGGTTCCGGTTTCGCCCGGTCTGTTCGACTCCTGGCACTATCTTGCTGGACCGTGCATGAACGCACATCCAGGAGATCACTTATTTGGGTTGCGAAGTTGGAGGCGGGATTAATTGCGCATAGTCGGTAAGATTACCCATGCTCGATCCGCACGAGGAGCGGACGAGGGCGATGCGGCCCACCGGTGCGATGGCGCGACTGATGTTTGAGCGGACCGATGTTCCCGGCGATACGCCGCGGTCCGTCGCCTGACCACCCGTCGAAAGGCCGTGTTTGGATGACCGCCCTTGCCACTCGTGAAGAAGAGACCGCCACGATGGCCCCACCATCGGAAACACTCGTTCCTACAAGCCTGCCTGAGCGCCGCCCAATAATCGCTAAGCCCCACGTCGTGATCGTCGGCGGTGGTTTTGCGGGGCTGAACGCGGCCAAGGGACTGAAGAACGCGCCGGTGCGCGTCACCCTGGTGGACAGGCGGAACCACCATCTCTTCCAGCCACTGCTCTACCAGGTGGCGACCGCGGTCGTCTCCCCGGCCGATATCGCCTCGCCGATCCGTGGCATCTTGCGCAAGCAGAAGAATGCCCGAGTCCTGCTCGCCGATGTCCGCTCGATCGACGTTGAGCGCAAGACCATCCACCTCGACGACGGCGACCTGGACTACGACATCCTGATCCTGGCCGCCGGCGCCAGCCACGCCTACTTTGGCCGAGATGAGTGGGCGCCCCTGGCCCCTGGCCTCAAGACCCTCGAGGACGCCCTGGAGATCCGACGCCGGGTCCTGTCCGCGTTCGAACTGGCCGAGAGGTCGGACGACCAGGCGGAGCGTGACGCTCTGATGACCTTCGTCGTCGTCGGTGGCGGCCCTACCGGCGTCGAGCTTGCCGGCGCCCTGGCGGAGATCTCGCGCTACTCCCTGGCCCGCGACTTCAAGAACATTGATCCGACAAAGGCCCGGATCTATCTTCTGGAAGGAGCGGGCCGGATCCTTCTGGCATTCCACGAGAAGCTCGCGGCGCGCGCTCAGGTCGATCTCGAGAAGATGGGTGTCACCGTCAAACTGAACTGCCTCGTCACCAACATCGACGAGCGCGGAGTGACCGCGGGTGGCGAGTTCCTGCCGGCACGTACCGTCATGTGGGCGGCGGGCGTGCAGGCGTCTCCGCTGGCGAAGAGCCTTGGCACCGAACTCGACCGGGCCGGACGGGTGCTGATCTCGCCCGATCTCACCGTCCCGGGCCACCCCGAGATCATGGTGATCGGTGACCTGGCTGCCGGCAAGGATCAACACGCGAAGCCGCTCCCCGGAACGGCGCCCGTCGCCATGCAGGAAGGGGCTTGGGCGGCTACGAACGTCACCAGGATGTTAGGCGGGCAGGCTCTTCTGCCGTTCCGGTATGTCGATCGCGGCAACATGGCCACCATCGGCCGAAATAAGGCGGTGGCTGACATCCGTGGGTTCCGACTGGTCGGCTTCTTCGCCTGGGCTGCCTGGGCCCTTATCCACGTCTTCAACCTGATTGGCTTCCGCAATCGCGTCAACGTCTCATTGCACTGGATCTGGTCCTACCTGACCTACTCCCGGGGTGCCCGGCTCATCACCGAGGAACGCCCCAGGTCGTAGGCGGCGGGATGACAACTCCTGAACCCCTCCAAAAAAGTCGCGACGGTCTCGGACAAGACCGGCGGCTCAAGATTCGTTGCCATACCCGTTGACGAGGGCTTTCCGCAGCGCAACGAGGATCCAATCCAGCGGCTGGTCGATGGCAGCCTCGACCAGCCCTGTCTGAAGATGCCGCAGTTCAATCCGATGCATGCGTTCTCCGCGCGACGCGTGCCAGAGCCGAACGTAGAACGAGTCGTACTGCCAACCGGTAGTGGAATCCTCGTGCCCATCGCCGTGTTCGGTGGAGTTGGGGAGCGCATCATCCGGAGCCGGAGGAGTCATGGGACATTTCCTAGTGGTGCTCGATTCGCGGACACCCCTGGCGAGAAACGCGTCGGAAGGCGACGCCATCCGTCCCGCCGCCCGGCCACGCTCGGTGCCAGGCCGCGGGACGGACTGTTGGAGGAGAGTGCTACTCGACCGTGAACTGAGTTGCCATGCCAAGGTTGTAATGAGGCGCGCCCGCCTCTGTCTCGACATCGCAGACCAGGAAATATGTACCTGGGGTGAGGCCGATGATGCCGAGCTCACCCGACTGCCCCGGTTCGAGATAGACCACGCCGAAGACGCCGGTCGGCTCTCCAGCCTCGTCGCCGTCGATGATCTCTTCGGAAGTTGTCCCCTCCGGAAAGGTCACGACCACTGCGACATGGGCAGAGCCGCTGCTTGCATTGGTAACCCGAAAGATGAGTGGTTGGTCTGCCGGCAGCGTCGTCTGGTCGAGGACGAAGGCAAAGTCAACCATGGTCACCTCGACCGTCAGCGCTCCGGGTAGGGCGTCCGCGGGCAATGGAATCCCGATGATGTTGTCGATCTTGAGCAGTCCGTCCTCCGGCACGAAGAACCAGCGTTCGCTCACGACCGTGTTCGGGCCGGCGTAGAAACCGCTCCAGACGAAGTCGATACTGGCCGAACCATCGGGGTAGGTCTGGACATTGTCGAGGCTGCGAACCTCGAAGGGGCCAACTCCCTCGAATGTTGCCGGCACGTCGTAGACCGTCGGTACGTCGATGTAGTCACGAATAAAGCGGCCGGACATCAACGCGGCGGCCGCTTGGTACTCGCCGCCGTTGATACAGGCAATCAGGTTTGCCGTTGCCGCCGACACCGCGTTGCTCGTCGCCGCGTCGGCAGGTGTGCCGACCGGAAGAGCGACTTCAGCGGTAGGGGAATTCTCCGATTCTGCCGCAGAGTCGGGCGTCGCCGCGTTGTCGTGATCTTCGCCTTCGCCCACCGCGTCCGGCGTGGCGTCGGACAACGGAGTCGGTGTCCCCGGTTGCAGGTCCGGCGCAACGCAGTCGCCAGCAGGCGTTCCTTCTTGCGCGGCCGTGGGGGCCAATCCGACGACCGAGACGAGGCTGAAAATGGCGAATAGGATGAGGATCAGGTGGCCGGGTCTCCAAGTGTGTCGCATGTCGCGCCCTCCGTGGATTCGCGGTCGCATCAGCAGCGACCCCGTGCCCACGGTTCTAGCGAACGGACCTTCGGGAAATCTTCTACTCGCGGGAGGCGGCTGGGAAGGTTTCGGGTGGAAGCGGCGCCGCGGCAAAGGCGCCGGCAGCCGTCACCGTTTCATCGATCGCGGATTGTCCAGCGGCGAGGGCCAATTGAAAGCCCGTGTCGCCAAGTATGGCCCGGGCGCTCGCCATGGTGCGTTCAAGAATGGGCGTTTCCGCCGGCTGCGGTTGGGACTGGATCTCCGCGCGCAGTCCGGCGGCGGCGCCGAGGAAACGCGCGGCCATCTCTGGTTGGTCGGTGACCACGGCGAGGCCCGCCAGTGCTTCGAGGCACCAGGCGGTCCCCAGTCGATCGCCAAGGGGAAGGAACAGCGCAAGTTCTTCCGCGAGGAGGGTCTGCGCCTCGGCCATATCGCCCTGAGCCTGCCGCAAGGTCCCGAGGACGTGAAGCGCGATCGCGATGGCCTGTCTGTCCCCAATGGTCCGCGCCATCGCCACAGCTTCGACAGCGTACCCTGCCCCTCGGTCGGTGTCGCCGATGAACCGTAAGACCTCACCCAGGTTCGTCAGGGCAATCATGATACGGGCCCGATCGTCCAACTCGCGGGCGATGACGAGTCCCTCTTCGTAGGCAACGAGGGCCCGGTCGAAGTCGCCCCCGTAGAAGGCCAGCACGCCGAGGTTCATGAGGGTCAGGCCGGCCGCGCGGCGATCACCAAGACGGCGAAAACCGGCGAGGGCGTCCTCAAGCAGGGGGGCGGCGCGGACGTGGTCGTTTTGGAGGTAGGCGAGGATGCCCTGCCGGTTCAAGGTGGCGGCGACGCCCCAATCGTCGCCACAGGCGCGACAGAGCGCCAGGGCTTCGTCGTCCAGCCGGACCGCATCGGCGAATCGACCCTGGACGCGCGCGGCGGTAGAGATCTCGCCCAGTGCGGTTGCGGTCAGCCGCGGGTTGCCGCTCGACCGGGCGGCGCTTAGCGCGTCCTCGCCGTGGCGCGCCGCGGCATCGAAATCGCCCTGGGCGACGGCCAGTAGGGTGGACCCGATGAGGGCATCGGCGGCGGAGGGGTCGGCGTCTGTCCGCGAAAGCGCGAGCGCCTGATCGAGCCAGGCGCGTCCCTCAGACACGAGGCCACGAACCGACCAGAATCGCCACAACCCTCCCGCCATACGCAGTGCAAGTTCGCGTTCCTGGCGGGAGATAGCCCAACCCAGGGCCGCCCGCAGGTTGTCGAGCTCCGGGTCGAGCCCGGCGAGGGCAGCCGCCTGGCGGGGGCCGCGGTGATCGCGGCTGGCCTCCTCCGCGAGCGTTGCGAAGAACTCCGCATGGGCTCGCGCGATCGACTCCGCCTCATCCGTCGCCGCCAACCGTTCCATCGCGAATTCCCGAATCGTCTCAAGCATGCGGACTCGCGGTTGACCCTCGTCTGCATCTACGACGACGAGGCTCTTGTCGGCAAGGGAGTCGACCAAGTTTAGGAGTCGAGGAGCCGCGGAGTCGGGAACTGACTCCGCGGCTCCTCGACTGACAACTTCGGCTCCGTCGAGCGTGCAGCCGCCGGTGAAGACGGCGAGGCGGCGGAAGAGGGTCTGCTCGTTCGCGGAGAGGAGGTCGTACGACCAGGCGATGGCGTCGCGCAGAGTCCGCTGCCGCGACGGGGCGTCGCGCGGACCGTCGGTGAGCACGTCGAGAGGACGGGTGAGGCGTACCAACAGGGTGCGCGGCTCCAGATGTCGGCAGCGGGCCGCGGCCAGTTCGAGTGCGAGCGGGAGGCCGTCGAGGCGAACGCAGATCTCCGCGATGACCTTCGCATTCGCGGCCGTGATCGCGAAGTCCGGCCGGCGGGCGAGGATGGCCTGCTGGAAGAGGGCGACCGCCCCGTACCGCGGGAGGGTGTGGGGGGCGGGCAGGTGATCGAGGTTGGGAACGATTAGGGGGCGCAGGATCCGTTCGTGTTCGGATCGCAGGCGGAGGGCTTCGCGGCTGGTGACAAGGACCGTGAGCCGGTCACAGGCTGATACGAGAGAGGAGACTGCCGGGGCGGCGGGAACAAGGTGTTCGAAGTTGTCGAGCACCAGAAGCATGACGCGGCCGGCAAGGGCGGCGTGGAGGCTGGCTTCGGCGGATCCTCCTGCGTCGTCGCGAAGATCGAGCGTGCGGGCGATGGTCGAGAGGACGAGGTCCGGATCCTGCAGGGAGGCGAGGGCGACGAATGCGATCCCGTCCGGGAAATCCTCGCCCAGCCCGGCGGCGATCTCGAGTGCGAGCCGGGTCTTGCCGATGCCGCCAGGTCCGGTCAGGGTCACCAGGCGGACGTCCCGCCGCAGGAGCAGCGCCTGGATCTCGTCGACCTCCGTGTCGCGGCCGACGAGTGCGTTGGGCGCGGCCGGGAGATTCCAGAACGGTTGGGGCCGGGTCCCCGACAGGGATGGCATGATCGGGGCCGGCGCCTCGCCGGGGGAGGCGGCGATGATCTCGCGCAGGGCGATCGTCTCGGCGGCAGGTTCGGCGCCGAGGTCGGATTCGAGCACCGCGCGGCAGCGCTCGAACTGGCGCAGGGCGAGCTCTCGCTGCCCGGCGGTCGCGTAGGCGCGCATCAGGGCGCGGTGGGCCTCCTCGATGGTGGCGTCGTCTGCCAGCAATGCCTGGAGAACCGGGACGATGGCCAATGGCTCGCCGGCATCCTGATCCAACCCGGCCAGGGCGAGCGCCGCCCGCTCTCGGGACTGTCGAAGGGATTCGCGGCGGACCACGGGCCAATCGGCGTAGAGTTCGTCACTCAGGAGATCTCCTCGATAGAGATCGAGTGCGGCCCGGAGCAGCTGGCGCCGCTCCGGAGGATTGACGGTCTCGGACCGTGCCAGCGCGGCGTCGAAAGCGTTGGCATCGACCCACATACCGGGCGCGGGAGTTAGGCCAAGGGACTCGGCGAGAATAGTGACGTAGGCCGAGTCGCGCCCCGTCTTCAGGCCGGGCTCAAGGATCCGGCGTACAGTATGAAGGGTCTTGTAGAGGGCGTTGAGGGCCGAATCCGGCTCGGCTTCCGGCCAGAGAATGTCGAGGACGCGGTCACGCGGCAGACGGTGCCCGGGCGTGGCCAGGAGCAGCAAGAGGAGGGTGCGCGGCAGCCGCCCGGGCCAGAGTTGGTCCGGGATCTCGCGGTCGCCAACGGCGATCTCGACTCGGCCGAGGAGCCGCACGCGGAGCGGGGGGGCCGACGATAGGTTCGGGTCCTGCATGGCAAAATCTCACCAATGCCAACTGGTACGCGCCCGACCGTGTCGTTGTGTCGCTGAATGATGGTGATTCTACGCGCTGGCGGTTAGGTTTGAGCGTTGTCCATGCCACCCCTTTCGCGGCACCTGAGCGGTCGCCGGAGTGAGTGGACGTGGTTCGCCAACCCATTCCGATAACATCAGGATGCAAGATTCGCTTGAGTAGCGAATCGGGGTTATCACGTAATCGCGTTTCAGCGATCATGTAGTGGGGCGATGTGATGTACGCATCAGACCTGGAAGCGATAACCGATGCCCCAGACCGTGACGATATGCCCACCGACGTTGCCCAGCTTCTTGCGCAGGCGGAGGATGTGGCTGTCGACAGCCCGGTCAAAGACCTCGAACTCGTCGCTCCACAGGCGCTCAACCAGGTAGGCGCGGCTAAATGCACGGCCCGGGTTGCTGACGAACAGGGCGAGCAGATCGAATTCTCGGCGGGTCAGATCGACCGGCTGGCCGTCGATGTAGACCGTTCTGCCGGTCATGTCGATGCGGAGGGGACCGTGCGTCAGGACCCCTTCGGCGGGTCCACCAGCACTGGTTGATGTCGGCCCCATGGTGCCGGCCTGATCAGCGCCAGTCGCCTGGGCGGGACCGGACTCGTTGGTGTCAAGCGCCACTCGGCGGAGGTGGGCACGCACGCGCGCCAGAAGCTCTCGTACGCCGAATGGCTTGACCACGTAGTCGTCAGCGCCGACCTCGAGCCCAACAACCCGGTCAATCTCTTCGCCCCGAGCGGTCAACATGATGATCGGCATCAGGTGGTTGCGCCGGATCTCGCGGCAGACGGAGAGCCCGTCCATCCCGGGGAGCATCCAGTCGAGGATGACCAGGTCCGGCTGGTGCCGCTCAACCTGTTGCAGTGCGCCCGGCCCATCGAAGGCCTGGGCGACCTCGTAGCCCTCGCGTTCGAACTGCGTGCGGATGAGATTGTTGACGTCGGTTTCATCTTCGACGACGAGAATTTTGGGCATGGAACTCCCGGTTACGGCTCCTGGTGGCGGAGGCGACAACGAGGAATGTTACCCGATAGCCGCGGTCGTCCCTTCGGACGCGGGCGTCGCTGGCGAGCCTCGCTGTGCTTGAGGTGTTGGGACCGGCGCGCCCGCACCGGCCTCGGCAACCCGTAGTAAGACCCGGAAGGCGCTGCCCTCACCGACTTTGCTTGAGACCGCGACAGTGCCGCCCATCCCGGTCACCAGCTCCTTCACGATCGCCAGGCCCAGGCCGAAGCCGCCGGAAGACCGCGTCCGCGAGGCATCGACTCGGTAGAACCGTTCGAAGATGTGGTCGATCTCATCGGGCGGAATCCCGCTGCCGGTATCCGCTACGATCAGGGCGACATAATGTGGACCGGCGGTGCTCAGCCCGATCGAGACGATCCCGCCCGCGGGTGTGTGCGTGATTGCGTTGCGCACCAGGTTGAGCAATACCTGGAGGAGGCGCTGCCGGTCGGCCCAGACCTTGGGCAGGTTTGGCTGGATGTCCTGGACCAGCGTGATCGATCGCTGCCTCCAGGCGAGGGGGGCGAGCGTCTCGTGGACCTCGGTGACGACGTCCTGCGCGTACGCCGGCTGGACGACGAGGCGCAGTTCGTCGGATTCGGAGCGAGCCAGCGTAAGCAGGTCGTCGACCAGGGTCGAGAGGCGCTCCGTCTCGCGATGGATGATGCTTAGGTAGTTGTGAAGCTGGCCGGGTTCCACCGCGTCGGTCCTCCCTTGCCCGTTGTCGAGCGACATCAGCAGTGACTCGACGTGCCCGCGGATGCTGGCGGTCGGGGTGCGCAATTCATGTGAGACGTTGACGATCAGTTCCCGCCGGCTTTGGTCGGCCCGCTCGGCCTTTTCGCGCTCCTCGACCGCGACCTGTTCAGTCGCGGCGAGCTGGATCGACGTTTCGCTCGGGCCGAGCATGTGCCGGGCGAGCCGGCCACTCAGGAAGGCGACGCCATTGATGATGTGGAGACTGATGTAGCCATAGATCACGGCCCGAATAATGAAGAACGGCGCCTCACCCGGGTTCCAGGGGCCACCGACGAGGAGTCCGGAGTTGACGCCGATCGCCTCGCCCACGGTCCAGAAGAAGAGCGAAACGGTCAGAGAGAAGGTCACGATCCCGAGTGGGAACTTGATGACGAGATAGAGCAGGATCGTCCATGTGGTTTGATCGCGCAGCTGAGACGTCAGTCGGCGGAATCGCGATCGATTGGCGTCGTCCGGCTCGATCGGTTCTGGGATAGATATCCCGAGGAAGCGTTTAGCGATTCTGCGCTCACGCCGCCCCAGACCTGAGGCAGCAACGAGCGTAAAGAATAGAACCAGGAAACCGACCAGAATCGGGACCAGCGCCGCGCCGAGGATCAGCCCAACGACGATGACGAGAAAGTAGAACAGCCCAAGCGGGAACTGGAGCAGCAGATAAGCCATGTTGAGATAGGTCTGCTGCCGGAAGGGAACACCGAAAACATCCGACCGGTGGATCCGCCACCAATCATGGGCTCGGTCGACCGCCTGCGCGATCTCGGCGGCCTGCCCTGCGTTGTGAAATCCTCCGCCGCCCAGGAGTGGGCGATGCGCCGCGGGATCGTGGTCTGCATTCGCTCCTGCGTTCTCCGCGGGCTGTGATCCAGGAGGAGGCAAGAGAGGAGGGCGGGTCGGGGCGGGTGGGATCTGAGTCGGAGGAGGCTGGTGCAGGTGAATCAAATCGCGCACCCGATCGGTAAGCCAGTCTCTCGTCCGGCCGCCCTGCTGACCCGGTTGTGGCGCATCTCCCGGTTGCCCGGACTGGCCGGATGGGCTTGTGTGATTGGGTTGCTGCGCGCCGGGCGTGATTTGTTCACCGGCCGGAGGTCTGGGTTGGTCAGACATTGGGGTTAGCCGCGAGGCGTTCGTCGAGCGGCCAGTTAGTCCTGGCGTCGTTCACGCCGCGAATGATGACCAGCGAGATCATGACCATTACCGCGAGGCTGACGATTGCCGTCGGTCGGCCCCATCCGAGGGCGTCGACGATGATCGTCCACAGCAGTGGCCCGATGATCGCGGCAAAGCGCCCGACCATCGCGTAGAGCCCATAGAAGGAGCCGAGGTAACGCGGTGGCGTCAATCGCAGCATCAGAGGACGGTCAGCCGCCCAGGTGCCCGCCAGTGAGAATCCGGCAACGAGTCCGATGATCCAGAAGAGTCCCTTCGGGAGATCGAAGTACCCGATGGATGCGGTTGCCAGCAGGAGCACCACCCACATCGCCAGGACTCGATCTAGCGCCCAGCGTGGGCTGTGCTCATCAACCCATTGTCCCCAGATGATGCCGCCCGCCAGAGAGCCAACAATGCCGACCATCAGGATCGCCTGGATTTGGGCGTCGGAAAAGCCGACTTCCTTGGTGCCGTAGATGCCTATGACCGCGATCATGGTATTGGCGGCGTCGGTATAGAAGATCCGCCCGAACAGAAAGCGGACGAGGTTGGGGTAACGGCGGGCGCGCCGAGCATTGTCACCGAGTTCATGCCAGGCCCGGCGGAGCGATTCCCGGCCAAATCCGACCGAGTCCACTTTCCTGCGCTCCTTGACCCAGAAGAAGCAAGGCAGTGCGAAGATCAGAAAGAGCAGGGCAGTCAGGCGAAAGACGGTCGGCTTGGCGCTCTCGTCTACGCTGGTTACAGCCAGACCCATGGCGATTCCGATCAGCGATCCAAGGTAGCCAACGCTGACGCCGAGCCCACTGATGCGTCCTCTGGTCTCCTCGGTGCTGACGGACGGCAGCAGGGCATCGTAGAAGATCAGGCCGCCCTGATAGAAGTAGTTGGCGATGACGAAGAAGATCAGCGACAACATCAGGCCGCCAACGCCGAGCAGCGCCGTGAATACGCAGCAGGCCACCGTGGTGAAGACCAGGAATGGCATGCGGCGGGGAGTCTGGTCGGAGAGGGCGCCCAGGAGCGGGGCGGTCAGGAACATCAGCGCCATCGAGATGCTGTTGGCGATCAGGTAGTCGCCGTCCCTGCCGCCCATGTCGTCGACGACCCACAGGGAGAAGTAGAGAGAGACGATGTTGAGCGAGAAGATCGTATTGGCAAGGTCGTACAGGACCCATCCCGTGACGCCACGGCGATCCGTCCCCACTTGCGCCACAGCCCGCACCCGGGCGATGGCTTCGAACGCCATTCCCACCGTTGTACCTTCTCGCTCATCCCGGGCCACGGTTGGCCCGGCTCGTCCAAGTAGAACGATTAAACCTTGATCCTGTGACGGACGTGTGTCGAAAGTGCCGCAACCCAATTCCAACCATGGCGCCGCCCGTGTAGGATGACCGTCCCTTTATGCAGGTGGAACGTCCGCCTCGGCCACAGTCAGATTGGAGTACGCATCATGGCACTTCCCGCGCAGTTCGGTGGAGTCCTCCCCCCGGTCTGCACGCCGTTCAGGGAATCCGGCGAAGTCGATACCGAGTCCTTACAGCGCCTGCTCGATTTTCACCTATCAGCCGGGATGCACGGCATCTTTCTTCTGGGAACGTCTAGCGAGACAACCCTCCTGAGCGACCGGCAGCGGGCCACCGTGATTGAGACCGGCATCAACGCGGTAGCCGGTCGTGTCCCTGTGATCGTCGGCGTGCTCGATACGTCAACCGCTTCGGTTATCGACCAGGCCCGCTCGGCGTGCGAGTTCGGCGCCGATGCCATCGTCGTGACCGCCCCGTTCTACGTCAGCGCCAATCAGCCGGAGATCCTCGACCATTTCCGCCGGGTCCGGGCGGCGGTCGATCTGCCGATTCTGGCGTATGACATCCCGAGTACAGTCCACTCGAAGCTGGCTAAGGAGACGGTGCTCCATCTTGCACGAGAAGGCACCATCGTCGGGATCAAGGACAGCAGCGGCGACGAGGGCAACCTCCGTTCACTCATTGTGGAAGGGCGAGATGTCCCGTCATTCGCCATCTTCACCGGAGCGGAGCGGACGGCTGACCTCTCACTCTCCTACGGTGCCAGTGGCATCGTGCCGGGTTTGGGTAACGTTGATCCCGCTGGTTTTGTGCGTCTCTACAACGCGGCGACGACCGGAGAATGGGATGCCGCCCGAGTCGAGCAAGACCGGATCATGCGCCTCTTCCCACTGATCTACAGCGGCGACCTGAACCGGATGAGCCTATTCAGCTCCATCTACGGCAGCTTCAAGACAGCGCTCATGCTCCAGGGGATCATCGCCACCAACGTTGTCGCCTCGCCGATGACGCGCTTCAACGACACCGAGGTGGACAACGTGCGCCGGGTGCTGAAGGATGTGGACCTGTTGTAGGTTGCGCGTCCGAATCCGACTGTGCCGCATATGCCAACAGTTGTAGGGGCGGACCTATGTGTCCGCCCGGCTACCAACAACGTTGTTCCGCATTGGGAACGGCGTTTCTCAACCCGTGACGCGAGGGATTGCAGCCGGGCACACACAGGTCCGCCCCTACAAACCGATGTCGTCTTGCACAAACAATCCACCTATAGGGGCAGGTCTACGCACCGATCGTGTTGGGTAACTTTGATCGAAGATTAGGCCTTCAACTCCGCTACCTTCTCCACGATCCGGTTTCCCAGATATGCCCCCCGACGGACCAGCATCGATTGCAATTCCGGCACCGGGACCGCGCGCGGCTCCACACGCCACTCCAGCGCCATCGCCGCGGCGGTGCCGGCCGCTTCACCCAGGGCAAACGCGGGTGGCATGACCCGGATCGCGCCGTGGGCCTCGTGTGTCGCCGAGATCGGACGACCCGCGACGAGAAGGCCCTCGATCTTTTCGGGCACCAAGCAACGGTATGGGATCTCGTAGACGTTGGCGGTGGGAAACTCGCCGTTGGTGCCGCCGCCGTCGCTGTTGGGACTGTGAATGTCGACCGGGTAACCGCACAGCGCGATCACGTCGTCAAACTGCTTGCCGGCGCCGAGATCCTCCACCGTCAGGGTGTACTCGCCAACGATCCGGCGCGTTTCGCGGACGCCCATCGTCGCCGCCGTGTCGTAGAGCGTGCACGTCTCAAATCCCGGCAAGTACTCCCGGAAGAACCGGAGCAGGATCTGCACTTGCTCCCGGCCTTCCAATTCAGCCCGGGTGAGATCGCGCACGTCCGTGCCGTCGCGCTTCAGGATCCGGGTCGTGTTGATCCGCCAGACGCCGGGCTGGAGTGTCTTGTACAGGCCCACGCCTTTGCGCGGAATTGGGAACCTGCCCTCTTCCCGCGCTCTCGCCACGATCGAGGCGAATGGGCGGTAATCTTCTGGGTGGGCCTTCACATAAGCTTTGACGACCTCGTCATCGACGTTGGCGACTCGGAAGAAGAGGGTCATCGGTTGGACCAGGCCGTCCTCGTCCCGCCCTTGCTTGATTTCGACCCCGGCCCGGGCGGCGACATCGGCGTCCGCCGAGCAATCAACCGTGATCTGGGAGCGGATCGCCTCCAGCCCAGACTTGCTCGCCGTGACGACTCCGGTCACCCGCCCGTCTTCCGCGAGCGTGTCCGCCACCATTGTGTGGAACTGCAATTCGACGCCCGCCTCGTGGCACATCTGGATTGCCACAAATTTGGCCGCCTCCGGGTCGAACGGCGTCACTTTGTCGTGGCCAAAGACGATGAAGCCGCAGTACTCGCTGCCCGCCGGGATCTTCGAGGGGTGGATCGCGCCGCCCATCGCTTCCATCCGGAGGACGAACTCCTCGAAGATGCCCTTGATCAATTGCTGTTTGCCATCCAGGCTGTATGAGGTCATGCATGGCCCAACCAGGCCGGCGGTCAGGTTGCCGCCCAGGTAGCCGTACCGTTCCAGAAGCATCGTCCGCGCGCCGTTCCGCGCCCCGGCAATCGCCGCGGCGATCCCGGCCGGGCCACCGCCGACCACGAGCAGCTCTGTTTCAGCCGCGACTGGAATCGCCTTCGAGTACATCACATGATCGGGCATGATTTGCTCCCAAGAGTCCTCGGCAACACTGCCGTAGGACTAGCGGCGGCGAACCAAAGCAACACCCACCATCGCCAGCAGACCGCCCGCCAGTTGCAGCGGACCGAGTCGCTCACCCAGCATAACGGCGGCCAACCCAAGCGCTACCACTGGTTGCAGGTACAAGTACGGCATCGTTTGGCTGGCGCCGACGCTGTGGACCGCGCGCTGCCACAGGGAATTTGCAATAGTCATCCCAAAGATGCCGGTGTAGAACAGTGATCCCCACGCCAGCGGCGATGGCACATCCTGGGCGGTGTCGATCAGGCTTGGAATTGAGATTGGGAGGAAGGCCATGGCAGAGCAGAGGATCATCCAGGCCGTCACCCGGAAGGGGCCGTAGCGGCGAACGAGTGGTTCGGGAATGATGGTCACGCCGACCCAGGCAAGGGCGGCACCAAGAGAGATCATGTCACCGAGGATCGAGGCGCCGTCGGCGCTCGGATCGCCGACAAGCAGCACGACCCCGCCTCCGCCGACCGCAAGCCCGATCAGCATCCGAGTCGACGGCCGGTCGCCGCGCAGGAGCCAGAGGACGAGCATCCCGAGAATGGGCGGGCCGGCCGAGGCGATGATCGCGCTGTGGCTTGCGCTCGTCTTGTCCAGCCCGAAGATGAACCCCGCCTGGAAGAGGAACATCCCACCGAATCCGGCCAGCAGTAGGCGCGGCCAGTCTTCCCGCGCGATCCCGATGGGCTCTCCGCGAAGACGCAAAATGGTGAAGATAATGCTCGCGGCAATAAACGGTCGGATGGTCGCATAGGAAAGGACCGAGAACTCGTCCAACGCGTACTTCGCGATTGGGAAGGTCCCGCCCCAGATGAGCACGGCAGTCAGGGCAGGCACGCTCAGCCAGGCCCAGCGCGGTTGGGCCACTGGTGACAGCGTCGATTCAGCGTTGAGCATCGCCGCCTAGACCGCCCCGCTGGTGCGCAAGGACTCGATCTCTGCCGGTGCGTAACCAAGCTCTCCCAGGACTTCGGTGGTGTGCTCGCCCACATCCGGGATCGCACCGAGCCGAGGGGACATGCCTTCGAGATCGAACGGCGGCACGATCATCTTGATCGGTCCTGCCGGTGACGGGAATTCTGCCCAGCGCTCGCGGGCGGCAAGCTGCGGGTGATCGATGAACTCCGCCACCTCGCGGTAGTCGCCAGAAGGGATATCGGCCTCCTCCAGTCGCCGGGAGATCTCTGCGCGCGGATGGTGGCTGAAGGCCTCTTCGATCGCGGTCTCGAGTTCGACCCGGTGGGCGAGCCGGTCGGCCGGGCTGGAGTAGCGGTCGTCGCTCAGCCACTCCGGCCGTTCGCACACCACCCGGCAGAACTGCTCCCACTGCAGTTCGGTCTGGACCGAGAAGTTGACCCCGCCGCCGTCGCCGCAGCGGTAGATGCCGTAGGGGATCACCGTCGCGTGGCGCATCCCGGCCCGGGCGGGCGCCTCGCCGGAGTACAGGGTGTACGGAACGGGATAGCCCATCCATTCGGCCAGGGCATCGAAGAGCGACGTCTCGACGATCTTGCCTTCGCCGGTCGTCTGGCGCTCGTACAGGGCGGCAAGTGTTGCCATCGCGCCGTACACCCCGGCGCCGATATCCCCTACCGAGATGCCCAGCTTCGCCGGGGCGTCGGCCGTCCCGGTTGTCGCAATGACGCCGGTCTCGCCCTGGAGCAGCAAGTCAAACGCCTTCTTCTGCTCGTACGGGCCGCCCCGGCCGTAGCCCGAGATCGAGCAGACCACCAGCCGCGGAAAGCGAGCACGCAGGTCTCCGGGAGCGAAACCCAGGCGATCAATCGCGCCGGGCCCAAGATTTTGCACCAGGACGTCCGACCGATCGATCAGACGGGTCAGGATGTCGTTCGCCTGTGGGTGTTTGACATCGAGTGTGACCGAACGTTTGCCCCGGTTGAGCCAGACGAAGTAGGACGACAGCCCGTTCACCGCGCGATCGTAACGGCGAGCAAAATCTCCGCCGCCGGGCCGCTCGATCTTGACCACATCGGCGCCCAGATCGGCCAGGTGGCGCGTGCACAGCGGCCCGGCCACCGCCTGCTCCAGGGCGAGAACACGAATCCCGGCCAGGGGGCCAGATGGGACGGTCATGCTGTC
This sequence comes from uncultured Chloroflexia bacterium, assembly GCA_963849635.1. Taxonomy (GTDB): domain Bacteria; phylum Chloroflexota; class Chloroflexia; order Thermomicrobiales; family UBA6265; genus CAVRUD01. The sequence continues at coordinate 144,492 of CAWKIA010000028.1, forward strand.
GCCTCGAACGTTGTCGCGGCCGAGTGTGGCAGCACGGCGTGGACCCCACGAACACCGTTGACAACCTGGGTGATGCGGAGATCGACCAGGACACTCGCCAGGGCCATCGCCTCAACCCGGTCGACGCCGTACTTCTCGCCCATCAGGTCTAGCATCGCGCCGAGGGCGATCGCCATCGCCTCATCGAGGTCTTCGTCGAAGCCGAACGTCAGCCACCCCTCGGCCGTCTCCGCCCGGGGCGTCGTGATAGTCATGTCGGGATGGAGGTGGAAGGTCAGGTCGGCCGCCTCCATCGGGCATTCGATCGCCGTGCCGGAACTTTCGCCATCACCCTGGCGACCGTGCCCATCCCCGGCCGAGACAAAACCGCCCGGAACCGCAATCGGAAGAAAGAGCCTACTCCCGGTGACCAGCTCCTTACAGTCGATGTTGCCGCCCGTTGGACGTGGCGGCGCGGTGGGGTGAATGCCCGGCTCAGCGGGCGGCATCCCGATGACGCCCAGGAACGGGAGCATCTTCACCTCCCGGCCGCGCTGGTCGCGGGCGGTGCCGGCGTCGGGATCGAGCGACCAATTCACGATGCGTCGCTCGGCGCTGTCAGCAGGCCAAGGCGGGTATTCAACGGCGATGCCCAGCCTCCAGCGACGGTCCAGCCAAATGAGCCGGTCCGCAGGTCACCGATCTCGACTTCCAGGGTCATCCCGGGTTCGGCGCCACGGATCTCAATCGGCCCGCAAAGGGCGTGGCCATTGTCGAGCTCAGGTAGGCGCGGCTCGAAGAGATACTCCCCTCCGCCTTCGGCCTCGGGCCTGTCCCCGCCCCAGCGGGCGTCGAGGAGGCGGAAGCGGACCGTTTCGCCCGAGTTGATGGTTAGTACAGGCGGTAGATCACGGGAGAAATGGCCATGGAGTGTCTCTCTCACTGGCTCGATGACATGCGTGGCGATGGTCGCTCTCCAGGCGTCCGCGAACCCGCACTCTCCCCAGGCGGAGTGGCCCAATTCGCGCGATTGAACGTTCCGGATGCTACCACCGTCACCGTCCCGGTCAAGTCTGTCACCACCAGACATCTAATCGACCGCAGCCCATCCCAGTTACGGAAGCCCGGCCATGCCTTACATCGGAATCAACGCCGTGATAAGCGAAACCCCACCCCGGCCTACAACGGCCGGGAACGCGGGAAGTCCATCCGTTTCTCCCCGTATTTCGCTGGCCTCGCTAGATCAGGCCGGTCTGGTTCCACTGGCCGTATAACAACCCTGCGAGAAGAAGAAGTCGCCTGCTTCCGAGGCCGCAATCATCGTAGAGAAGAGCAGGTCAGCCTCCTCCCGTGAAATCGCGCCAAGCGTGCAGGCTTTCTCAATCGATCTTCGGGCGCCGGCCTGATCGAGGAGGACGCCCGCGTCGGTCAAGATCAACGCTGTCGGCTCGACGGCCACGTCTGTCAGTCCGGCGGCGTGAAATCGTCGATAGAGTTCTCGCCCCATCCACGCGTTGCCCGCGTCGTCGCCAATCGCGGCCATGGCACGGCGCCAAATGCCACGGTCGATGCCTGGGAGATCGCAGATCGTGGAGTCCCAGTCCGGCTCGGTCGCAACGACCCTACCGCCCGTCCTTACCACGCGCGCCATTTCACTCAGAGCCGCGTCTGGACGGTCCAGATACTGGAGCACCCGCTCCGTGCGACAGCCATCAAAGCGCGAGTCCGGGAACGGCAGCGCCTGCGCATCGGCCACCTGGAGCGCAACCGGCAGCCCGGTGCCTTCCAATCGACCACGAGCAACCGCGATCATGGCTTCGCTGGCGTCGACGCCGGCGACATGCCCCGTCGGCCCAACCAACTCCGCCAGTTCGCGCGCGAAATCTCCGGTACCGCATCCAATGTCGAGATACTGGCGACCCGGCGCTACGTCAAGGAGCGCAAAGGTGCGAAGCCGATTGGCCCGAACCGCGGGCGTCGCATGCCACATATCTACGACGTTCACGAAAAAATCCTGCTCGCCCTTGACCTCGTCAAGCCGCCGAAATGCGCCGACTGTCGTCTCCGCCGGAGAGCTTGTTGGTGTTGTGGTCATGATGATTGCTCCCTTCATGAGTGTCTCGGATGTCGCTCCAAGCTGCGCCAAGTACCGTCGCGCGTGCGATCTAGAAGCGTATATCTAACCCTGCTGTTTCCGCCGCTCGTGCTCAGTCCCGGCGGGAATTCCGTCAGGTAGCCCGGGACTTCAGTCCCGGGAGGAGCTTCTCCTGCCGCAGCTGAAAAGAGGGCGGATCTCACGCCCGTCGCTTCCGCCCACTCAGTCGGCCCGGCTCCTCCTCACGCGGCCGACAGGGCCGCCAGCACTCGGCTTAAGACGGGCGGGAAGATGTCGGGTTTCGATGCACGCAGCGACACGCGGCGCCGGCGCAAACACCAATGATCGTCCGGTGTCTGTCTGACTCATCAAATGAGTCAGCGGGAGCCGCCTGCGATTGGGGTTGCCACCCCGTCACCTGAGGGCAGATCGGGGCACGTGGGCTAATAATCCCCGTCCCCAAAGAGTTTTTCCCACTCAATCCTGCTGAGGTTGCGGTTGGCTTGCGCGCAAGCCATCGTCTTCCACGACGCGTGATCGATGGTCCAGAGGACGATAGTGCCATCCCGATTGCCGGTAGCCAGCGTCTGGCCGTCAGGACTGAAGGCAATGGTAGTCACTTCGCCTTCGGGGCCAGTCAGCGACGCACCAAGCGATCGGTTGGTGGCGACGTCTAAGAGGTCGACACTACCATCGACCGCGCCGGCGGCAATCGTGGCACCGTCAGGGCTGAAGGCTAGGCCGGTCACCGTGTCGCCAAGATCGGTCAGGACCGTGTCGAGAGATAGCCCAGCACCGATGTCCCAGAGGGCGACGCCGTCGACGGTCCCAACGGCGAGCGTTGCTCCGTCGGGGCTAAAGGCCAGGCTAGCGACCGCCCCGGAGCCGATGTCGGCAGCGGGGGTGGACTCGATGGCCGGGCTGGCCAGGGGCTCGCCGAGCGGCTCGCCGGTGGCAGCGTCCCAGAGGGTCACGCTGTCGTCGTCAGAGCCAACCGCGAGCGTCGCACCGTCGTGGCTGAAGGCGACGCTAGTTACCCCATACCCAAAGCCGAGACTGGCCCGGAGTTCGCCGCGTGGTTGGCCGGTGACGGCATCCCAGAGGACGACGGCGCCATTACCGATGCCAGCCGCAAGCATGGCGCCATCGGGGCCGAAAGCGACGCTACTCACCGCCAGCGGGTACGCGGGTCCGGCTACAGGCTCGCCGAGCGGCTGGCCGCTGGCGAGGCCCCAGCGAACAACCTCGCCGTCCCGACCGCCCGCGGCCAGCGTAGGTCCGTCCGGGCTGAACGCGACGCTGGTCACCCCGAAGCCGGCGACGATCCGAGGCTCGGCGAGTGGCCGACCGTTGGCACGGTCCCAGAGGACGAGATCGCCCTGGACGGTGCCCACGGCCAGCATCCCGCCGGCGGGATTGAAGGCGACGCTGGTCACCCCGCCTGCGTTGCCTCGTAAAGGCTCGCCGAGCCGCTGACCGCTGGCCACGTCCCAGAGGATGACCTCGCTTCCACGGACTGCGGCCACTTGGGCTCCGTCGTGGCTAAACTGTAAACTGCAATCGATACAAAAGTTCACAGCAATGTCCAGGAGATCGCCGAGGGGCTCTCCGTTGGTGACCATCCACAGGGAGACATGGCCGTCGCTGGCGACCGCGGCCAGCTTCTCGCCGTCGGGGCTGAATGCGACGTTGTTCACAATGCTCATCCGGATCTCGCCGAGTGACAAGGGCTCGCCGATCGGCTGACCGCTGGCGACGTCCCAAAGGACGACGCGTTTGGCGTGTGTGACTATCGCTGCCGACGTGATGGCGCCCGGCATTCGTCCATCCCGTGGAGTGGCATATGGAAACAATCCGCCGAGGAACTCCCCGCGGAGGCTGTGGACGAGGCAAACATCTTCCGGCTGCCTGAACGCCAGCGAGGAGGGGATCACGGGTGAGTGAACGCGAATGGGTGCTGTTTCTCTCGCTGGTGATCCTCTACTCCGTCTTCGCGGCCCGGCTCGGACGATTCTCGGTGACGGGGCCAATGGTCTTTGTCCTGGCCGGCGCCATCTTCGGGCCCGACGCATTCGGCTGGTTCGACCTTCCGATCGGGACAACCGCCATGGAGCTGGTGACCGAGATCACGTTGGTCTTGCTGCTGTTTGCCGACGCCGCGACGCTCAACCTCAGTAAGGCACGCCGAGACGCCGGGCTACCGAGCCGGCTGCTGCTGCTTGGTCTGCCCTTAACCATCCTGCTCGGCGGATTGGCGGCGTACGTCCTCTTCCCCGACGAGGGTATCGGCTTTGCGCTCTTGCTCGGCACGATCCTCGCCCCGACTGACGCGGCCCTTGGTCTCCCCATCTTCACCAATCCCCGAGTGCCGGCGCGGATCCGCCGGGCCTTGAACATCGAGAGCGGACTCAACGACGGGATCGCCACGCCGCTGGTCACCCTGTTCATTGCCCTGACCGTCTCGGAAGTAGCAACGGTGCAAGGCGGCTGGTTGGGCGATGCCCTTTCCGAGATCGGCCTGGCACTCGTCGTCGGGGCGGCGGTCGGGATGGCCGGCGGCTGGCTCTTCGCGCTCGCGGTGGCGAACGGCTGGACGACGACCACCGCGCAGCAGATCGGTAACCTGGCGCTGGCGCTGGGGACCTACTGGGCGGCACTCAGCGTGGGCGGCAACGGCTTCATCGCCGCGTTCGTCGGCGGTCTCGTGTTCGGTTCCGTGACGCGCCACCAGATGCGCGAAGCGACGGAGTTCACCGAGGCGAGCGGCACAGTGTTGTCGATCCTCGTCTGGACCTTATTCGGCACCATCTTAGTTGGACCACTGATCCGCGAGTTCGACGCCCGCGCCCTCGCGTTCGCCGTTCTCGCCTTGACCATCGTGCGCATGGTTCCGGTGGCGATCAGTTTACTTGGGACGGGCTTGCGGCGGGATACGGTGCTAATGATGGGCTGGCTGGGACCGCGCGGTTTGGCATCGGTGGTGTTCACCCTGATCGCCTTAGAGGCGCTGCATGAGGCGGACCAGGAGTCTCAGACGCTGGTCGCGATGGCGGGGTGGGCCATCCTCTTGAGCGTCCTGTTGCACGCGGTGACGGCCGCGCCTCTGGCGTCGTGGTATGCACGCCGCTTGGAATCGGCCCCGCCGGATGCCCCCGAACTGGCTCCGAGCGTGGAGACACCTGCACATCACGCCCCCGGTTGGCTCCGCTCCTTTGGCATGCACGCGTCCCCCGCGAATGACCACCAGACCGAGAGCCCATAGACGCACCGTGCATCGTTGGCGATTCCCCGTCGGGCTGCTCCATGATGGTTGATGCGTCGCACCCTCGGTGGCCAACCATTGGTTGGATCTTCCAGGTGGGTGACGCCGAGCCCCTGTTGGCGGTCTGGTCTATCACCGAGACGTGCGTCACGGGACCTGGGTGCCGGTTCCAGCCGACGCGATCCTGGCCCTGCGGGTGCAGATCGGGCAGCCGGATGCGAGTGTTGGCGGCGGGAGGGCCACCCCCAGGTCGCGCATGGTCTGTCCGGGAGCCACCCGGTTGAGTTCAGCTACCTGTTCTGGCGACAACCGGCGGGTGCGGGGCTGCTGATACGCGTCACGCCGCGAGGGGGTGGCCCGCCGACGCTCGGGGATCGAGGCGAACAGCACCGCCCCCGGCGGCAGGATGCACCCGCGAAACGGATCCCCCTTGACTCCGCGGAAGAGAGGCGGCGCAAATTGACGTCGCTACCGTACCGCTCTCACCATCTCCCGAACCCGCCCGATATCCACCAGGTTCGTTACCACCCCATCAACCTTTGTCGCCGTCCCCACGATCACCCCATCGGCGTGCCGCATCAATGCTGAAACCGTCTCCTGCCGGGCCCCACTCCCGACGTAGACCGGTGTCCTCGGCACCGCAGCCCGCACTTCCGCCAGATCCCCATCGCCGGTCGGTTTGCCGGTTCCCGATCCAGTGACGATGATGGCACCGGCCAGGCCGCGCTCGACCGCGTCCTCAGCCAATTCCCCAATCGGGCGCGGGGCAAGTTGGGCCGCGTGCTTGACGTCGACATCGGCCCAGACCGCGACCGATGCACCTAGCTGCTTGATTAGCCCCTGAACGCGGTCGGCCTGGCCCTCGATCAGACCTTGATCGGTGACGGCGGCCCCGACGTAGACATTCGCCCGGACGAAGGTCGCTCCTGTGGCTGCCGCGATGGACACCGCGCTCTCGACATCATTGCGGAGGACATTTACCCCAACCGGCAGCCCGGTTTCGGCTCGGACAAGGTCGCAGGCGAGCGTCATCGCCGCGACGGTATAGGCACTGACGCGATCCCTGGTAAACGGGACATCGCCAAAATTCTCGATGATCAGGGCATCAACACCGCCGATCGCGTAGGTGTCGGCGTCTCGCTTGGCCCGCTCCAGAATGGCGGCCAGGTCGCGGGCAGAGCCGCCCCACACCGTACCCGGGAGCGCGGGAAGATGCACTACCCCGACGACGCGGTATGTGGTTGGTCGCGGATGCTCGATTGTCGCCTCAGGCTTTGACGGCATCTAACGCCCCGCCTGCGCGGCGACGAGGCCCGCGACGACCGCGCCAATCGCGAAGATGATCGAGAAGATTCCGAAGAGCGTGAACGACCCGCCGGATTTCACCGCCTGCGGCGACTTCCTGATGTACCGGTTGTAGAGCAAGGACCCACCGAACGCGGCCGCACCGCCCGCGATCCCAAACCACAGCACCGCTTGCGGGCCCACCCGATACCTCCATCTAGTGACGAGGCGGCAAGAGCGGCAAGGCGGCAAGACGGCAAGGACGAAACTCTTTCGTGCTTGCTGCCCTGCCGGCTTGCCGCACTTGCCGCCTTGCCGTCTATCTCCCTGTCGACTCGCCCGGTTCCTCCGGATGCGGCAGGAGTGTCACCTCCAATTCTTCCCGCACCTCGACCACGCCGTCCACCCGCTCGGCCACGGCGGCCGCTTCATCCGCGTCTTCGAGGGTCTCGACCTGGCCGGTCAGGACCACAATGCCTCCGCGAGTACTGACCCGGATTGAGGAGACCAGGTCCGCCGTCGCCGCATCCTGACGCAATTCCCGCATCACGGCTTCGGCCAGATCGTCGTCGATGCTGGGGTAGACGGTGGCTGGATCGTCGTCCTCGTCTAGTGCCGTCTCGGCGAAGCCGCCGACGACTTCGAGGCTATCGTCATCATCGTCTCCTAGCGAGTCTTGCGTCCGGATAACGGGATCGGTCGGTGGGAAGTAGAGAACGCCTTCTTCCGTCGAGAGCTGGAAGTCGGTTGTGCCGGCGTCTCCGTTGAAGTCTGGATCGAGTTCCAGGTGTCCAACTGCCCCGGACGTGCTCGCCTCCAGCTTCGCATCGTCGTCGTAGGCGACGACCTCCTCGTCCATGTCCTCGATCGCGTCCTCGATCGTGAGCCCGAGGGAGTCGACCAGGGCGTGAGCGACATCGAGGGCAGCCTGGTGGTCCCCAGGCTCGCTCACCTCGCCGGAGAGCACGAGGGACCCGTCTCGGATCTCGGACGCGAGATAAATACCCGCGCTCTCCAGCGTTTCATCAAGCTGCGTGAGGATCTCTTTTTGATTGGTGGGCGACAATTCCCCCGACGATTGATGAGCGTTGGTTCCCAATGGTTGCCTCCAGTTGATGTTCGCCAGTGGATTGCGGTGCTAGCCGCCCTTTGCTGGAAGGATACCGGTTCATCCCCGGTCTACCACCGCAAGCGGGTATCCTCCGTATTGTCGGTGAGGACTTCAGGCAGGACGCTGGCGACGGAGACGACCGCGAGGATGGACGAGCAGAACGAACGGTATGGGGCGGGGCCGGCGCGCAGGCGACCGGCGCAGGTGCCACCTGGCCGGAACGTTTCCCCACCGCCTGCGCCCGATCGCTATCGCTACTCGATCGCGGAACTGGAAGAGCAAACCGGATTCTCGAGCCGGACGATCCGCTACTACGTCAGCAAAGCGCTCTTGCCGCCTGCCCACGGGCGCGGTCCAACTGCAACCTACGACCTGAGTCACCTCTTGCGACTGCGCGCTATCCAGCGCCGACGGCAGGAAGGGGTTCTGCTTGAGGAGATCAAGGCCGAACTCGGCGACCTCTCCGACGAGCAGATCGCCGACATACTCGAGGTGCGCACCGATCCGATCGAGGATCGCTGGCGCCGGATCCTGCTCCACGACGACATCGAGCTCCATGTTCGCGAGCGAGGCGGGCAGCCGCGCAATGCCAGCTTCGACAAGGCGGTCGATCAGATCGTCAAGCACGCCCAGATCGCCATCGACGATCTTGACCGGGGAATGTCATGAGCGAACGTTCTGGCCAGAGCGATCTCGAACTGCGCGAGATCCGGCGGCGGTGGGCAAGCGGAGTTGTCGTCGTCACAACGGTCGATGGCGCTGGTGGATTCCGGGGGGCGACGGTGAGCGCGTTCGCGGCCGTCTCGCTGGAGCCGCCGTTGGTGCTCGTTTGTCTCGACCGCTCCGGCCGGATGAGCGAAATGGTGTCGGATGCCGGCATCTTTGCTGTCTCCATCCTGGAAAGCGACCAGGAGTTCCTGGCGGAGCGGTTTGCGGGACGGGCGCCGCTGCCAGATACGGTCTTCACCGGCGTCCCTCATAGTCCGGCAGGCAACGGCTGTCCGATCCTGGACGGAGCACACGCCTGGTATGCCTGCCGGGTGGCGGCGACGCACGACGGTGGTGACCATGTCATCGTGATCGGCGCCGTCGACGAGGCGAGTGTCGGGCCGGAAACCGATGATCCCCTCCTCACCTATGATGCCCACTATCGCCGTCTGGGGGTGCGCTGATGGCCGCGAGAACTCCGGAAGAGTCGGAAACATCGAGACGGCTCTGGGTGCCGGACAATCCGGACGGAAGCGGCTGGGCGGACGTCGACTGGGTCAGCGCGGTCCGCGGCAGCCGGTACCACTACAGGCACGGCCTCCCACGAGCCGAAGCGCTGGCGAAATTGCCGCCGTTCTACCGGGTGGTGACGCGCCTGGAATCCGAAGCGCTAGTGCCGCATGAGAACAGTTACTACGTCCCGGGCGAACAGCTTGCCGAGTTCCTGGCGGAGCTCGCCCTGGCGGGCGGCGCGGAAGTCGTCTGGCATGTCGAATCCTGCGACGCGCCGCCACCTGAAAGCCGCGTCACATAGAGACGCCGCCAGCTTATGCTGGCGGCGTCTCTATGTTCCAGTACTCGTGTTGCCCTAGATGCTGATTGTCTTCGCGCTTTCGCTCTTGTCGCCCTGAGCCAGCGCCAGGACGGCTTGCGCGCCGACGGCGACATCGGAGGCGATGTTCCCCTTGGCGTCTACCAGGACTGCCGATGGCGTGCCACTCGCACCGAAGGTGGAGCCGACCGAGAAGCCCTGATCGAGGAGGACCGGAGAGCGAAGACCCATCGCCTTGTTGTCTTCGACCGATCCGGTCGAGACGACGAGGAGCTTCGGCGCGCCCTTCGGCGGCTTGGCCTCCCACGCTTTCAGGTCATCGAGCATCCGGTTGCAGAAGCCGCAGCCCGGGTTCCAGAAGAGGACGAGGGTCTTGGTGCCCCGGCTAGACGCCAGGCTGACCTGACGGCCATCGACGTCGGGGAGTTTGACCGCGGGGGCCGGTTCTCCGATGGCGGGTTTCTTCGGCGCGGGCGGGGCTGGCGGAGCGGCGGTGGCGGGATCCTCATTGTTGGCCAGGGCCAGCACGCCCGGGGCGCCGACCGCGACGCGCGAGGCGATCTTGCCATCCTTGTCGATCAGGATCGCCGATGGTGTGCCGCTGGCGCCGAACTGCCGCCCAGTTGAGAAGCCCTGATCGAGCACCATGGTCGACTTGAAGCCGTGCTCGCGATTGGCTTCAACCGCACCGGTCGAGACCAGGAGCAGCTTGGGAGCGTCCGCTGGCGGGTTCGCCTCCCAGGCCTTGATATCCTCGGTCATCCGCTTGCAGAAGCCGCAACCTGGATTCCAGAAGACCATCAACGTATTGTCGCCCTTGAAGGATGTCAGGTCGACTGAGTTGCCATCGAGGTCAGGCAGGGTTACCGCTGGGGCAAGGTCACCGACCTGGACCGCTGGTGCCTGGGCGGGCGCGGGCGCAGGTACCGGGGCGTTGCCGTTGCCGTTTCCCGCCGCTGCCGGGATCACCTGGGGAGCGGCAGCCGGTGCCGGAGCGCCTACTGTGCGAGCGACTAGCTGGCGGATGGCGTCGGCGCCCTGGGCAAGCGGGCTGCCGATCTTGCCGTCGGCCTGAATCACCCAGGCACTTGGCGTCCCGTAGGACAGGTAGAGCATAGCGACCTCGCGGTCCTCCTGCAGGAGGACGTTGGAGATGCCGTGCTCTGCCACCTTGGAGCGGTTCGCGTCGACGGTTCCGCGGCTGATCATCGCGATTGTCACGTCGTTGCCGTGCTCTCGCTGCCACTTACCGATGTCCGGCAGCAAGGCATTGCACGGTCCGCAGCCGGGATCGCTGGAAACGATCAGGACCGGCTTGCTGCGAGCGCGCAGAGCGTCGAGCGTCATCGTCTCGCCGTAGAGGCCGGTCAAACTGAAAGCGGGCGCCTGGGATCCGACCGGCAGGCCGAGTACCTGCGGCGCTGGCTGCGCGGCGGCGTTTCCCTGAACTGCACCCACCGCACCGGTCTCAATCGCCTCTTCGAGGGAATCGAGCCGGATCAGCAGGCGGCCGTTCTGGGAGAGCAGATGGACCAGCAGCCAGCCTTCGACCGCGGCGACAACCAGCAAGACTGCGGTGAGGACTAGCGCGACGGTCTCGGCGGTAGAGAGATCGTCGAGCCAACTAACGATGCTTTGGCCCGCGTCGTTCCAGCCGAATCCGACTAGCAGGAGCGCCACCACGGCGAGCACGCCGTTGCGGATCAGGGTTGAAGTGCCCGCTGGCTCGGAATGGAGCTGGCCAAAGCAATGGCAATCAGGCGTTCGCCCCTTCGAAAGGTTGTAGCCGATACCGGCGATGAACGCGAGCAGCAGGACCAGCCCGCCGATCGCCGCCCACTTGGCCGTATCGACCGGAAGCAGGAGCACGGCAATCGCGATCTCGACGATCGGGAGTGCCAGTCCGGCGATTCCGGCGAAAGACGCGGGAACTCCAAAGTCCTGCATCGCCTTGCGGGAACCTTCCCGGTCAGCGAGTTTGGCGGCACCAGCAACCGCAAAGACAGCGGCCAGTGCGAGCCGAGCGAGCAACAACAACGTATCTTCCATGAGGCCAACCCCCACGCCCGGGACGGACGTACACGGCACGTAGAACCCAATTGCCACCGAATTTCGAGTTTCCGCGAAGGAACGGGAGCATTCTAACACTTCCGATTTGAAAGTGGGTAGTGCCCAGCCACGGAATCTTTGACCGAATGTCGCAGGACGCGCGAATGAGCCACAAGCCCCGGCGCAATCGCGCCGGGGCTTGTGGCTCAAGATGCCAGGATTGAATCCTGCAGTGGACTTTTCCGGAAAGTCAGGAGCCTATGCCCCCATTGCCTGGAGCTTCTGCCAGTCGGAGCGAGCGCGGTAGGAAAGAGCGACACATGCGGCCAATAGGACGATGACGATGCCCCACTCCAACGATCCGTTCCCCTTGTCCGGATCCCAGCCGGTGAGGACCTCGATCCACTCATGGTTGATGAGCGTCAGGATGACGAGCGCGGCGGTGACCGCCGCCAGGGCCGCTTCGATGTTGAACCGCCGCTTGAGTTGACTCTTGCCGTTCATTGTTCCTCGTTCCTTCGCATGCGACGCCCGAACACGAGGCGGCATCGTACACCCGCTCGCCGAGACGTGAAACCGGCCCCGATGTCCAGGCAGAAACGATTCCGTTCAGCCAGATCAACCCGCCGCGGTGGTCGGAGCGGCGGATTCCGCCCGGCGCGCCGAAACGGCGCGCACGTCGGAGATCACATCGCTGATAGGCAGCAGCGCTCCTTCTCCGGCGAGCCGTTCGAGGCCTTCCTCATCCAGAGTTGCCAACAGAGATGATCTCTGGCGCGTTCGGTCCTCTTGCAGACGGTTGTTCGGCGCCGCGCCGAGGCGGTCGCGTTCGGCCTGGGCGCTTCCAAACCAGCGGGCAGCGTCTTCAGCAGCGGCGAACGCATGGAGTCCGGCGAAGGCAGCCACGAAGTCCGTCGTCCCGACCCGGTCGTCGCTGGCGAGGCTGCCTTCGAGACCGGCCGCGTACGACGACCAGGCATCGTTTAGCCGCCCTTCGAGTTCGGCGATTACACCCAGGTAGTAATGGATCAGGGAAGCGTTCCGCTGGACTCCGCCTTCTTCATACCGGGCCAGGGCGTCGAGAAACAGCGTCCGAGCTCGGTCCAGATCACCCTCCATGTAGGCGATCTCGCCGAGGTTGCCGACTGCGTTGGCGATACCGATCGGGTCGCCCAAAACACGCCAGATTTGCAGCGCCTCTTCCGCCGCTGCCCGCGCCCTCGCGTAATCGCCGGTGCTGACGGCCAGCACGCCGAGATTGGCGATGATCGTCGCCACGGAGTGCAGATCGTTGACCTCCCGTAGGAGGGGCAGCGCCTCGTTGAAGAGGGCTTCGGCGTCGCTCAAACGGGCCTGCTGTAGGGCAACTGTTGCAAGGCCCGCCAACGATCGCCCCACACCTTGCGGGTTGTCGAGCGCACGGGAGTGTTCAAGCGAGCGTCCATGCAGGCTGACTGCCCGGGCGAAGTCCCTCTGGTCCATGGCGCAGTTGGCGAGGTTGTTGAGCGTCCGGGCCGCGCCCTCGCGATCTCCGAGGGTTTCTCTGATTGCCAGCGCCTCTTCATAGGCGGGAATCGCCCTGTCGAGTTGCCCGAGCGTCTCGGTGATCAGACCGGCGCCGTGCAGGGCCTGCGCTCGGACGAGCGAAGGCTCACCGCTGTCGGCGGCCAGGACCCGGGTCGACCAGTCCGCGCCTTCGATAAGGTACCCGCGGAGGTACCAGAAGCGCGAGAGCGCACCCACCAGCTTGATCGCCAGAGAAGATTCGCCCGCGGCCAGGGCCCAGCGCAGCGCCGATCGGAAGTTGTCGTGCTCCAGTTCAACACGGTCGAGCCAGATCGGCTGTTCCGGCCCCATCAACTCGGGCGCGGCTCGCTCGGCGAGGGCAAGGAATACCTGCGCGTGAGCCCGGCGGATAGCATCGTCTTCCCCAGCTTGGATCAACGCGTCAACTCCGTATTCGCGCACGATCTCAAGCATCCCCACCCTGTTCTCGCCGGAAACATCCAGCCAGCGCAGGAGACTCTTGTCGGCCAATGCCGCCGCCGTGTCGAGCAGCGCGCCGCCGGTTACTCCACGTCCGCGCGCCGTCCCGTTGGTCGGAGAGACCACGATTGGGACGGCCAAATCAAGCGCGCACCCGCCGGTGAAGACGGCCAGGCGGCGAAATACGGTTTGCTCTTCATCGGAGAGAAGGTCGTAGCTCCAGGCGATCGTGTCGCGCAACGTGCGTTGCCGGACCGGCAGATCGCGGGCCCCGCCGGTGAGCGTCGCCAGGCGCGAATCCAACTGGGCCAGCAGGCTCGCGGGCGACAGGTGCCGCAGCCGGCTGGCGGCCAGCTCGATCGCCAGCGGAATCCCCTCCAGGCGGACGCAGATGGCCGCCACTGTCGCCGCGTTCTCCGCCGTCAGCTCGAACGATGGGAGCGCGCCGCGAGCGGTCTGCACGAAGAGCCCGATGGCATCGAAGCGGCTAAGGGCCTGGAGGTTGGGTAATCGGGAGGTATCTGGAAACGCCAAAGAGGGGACATCAAGGGTCTGCTCGCCGCGCAGGCGCAGGCGCTCCCGGCTGGTAACGAGCACCTTGAGCCGCGGGCAGGCCGCCAGCAACTCGGCGACAGCTGGGGCCGCCTCGATGACGTGCTCCATGTTGTCAAGCACGAGGAGCGCTTCGCGGTCCCGCAGGTGGTCCCGGAGGGTATCCCCCAGCGGCCGGTCGCCTTCCTCGCGGGCGCCGACCACTTGGGCAATCGCTGGTAGGACGAGCGCCGGATCGCGAGTCGGCGTGAGATTGACGAAGGTTGCGCCGTGTTCCAACTCGTCGACCAGCCCATTCGCCGCTTCGATCGCCAGACGAGTCTTACCGATCCCGCCGGGACCAAGGAGGGTAACCAGGCGAACATCCGGCCGCCAGAGCAGGTCGAGCAACTCCTCCGTTTCGCGCTGGCGTCCCACGAGTGGTGTGAGCGGAGCGGGAATACCGCGGAACTTGGCCACGGTCACCGGGACGTGGTCGATTGTGAGGGGAAGCACTGGCAGCGCATCAAGTTCGGCGATGAGCGCCTCCGTCTGGGCGCTTGGTTCGTCGCCGAGTTCCTCTTCCAAGGTCTTGCGCAGCACGCTGTACTGGCGCCGGGCGAGGTCGGGCTGGCCTGTGCTGGCAAACGCCCGGATCAACGCCTGATGGGCCGGTTCGTGGGCGGGATCGTCAACAATCAGCGCTTCGAGCAGCGGTACCGACGCTAGCGGCTCGCCGGATGCCAGATCGAGCCCGGCCAGATCGAGCGTGGCCCGCTCACGGGCGCGGCGTAAGGCTTCGCGCCGGGCAAAGAGCCATTCGGTGTAGAGGTCATCGCTGAGCAAGTCGCCGCCATAGAGGGACAGCGCTTCGCCGAGGAGAGAGCGACGCTGATCCGGAGGTTGGGCCGCCGCTTGGGATAACCCGTGTTCGAAGGCGGCTGTGTCGACCCACAGGCCATCGTGTGGCTTGACCCGGATGAGATCGCCATCGGTAGCGATGTAGGACGACCCACGACCCGTGCGCAACTCCGGCTCCAGCACCCGCCGCAGCGCGTGCAATGCCTTGTAGAGCGCATTCGAAGCAGCCTCCGGCGTTGATTCCGGCCAGAGCAGATCGAGGACGCGGTCACGCGGAACCGAGTACCGCGGCGAAATGAGCAACAGGAACAACAAGTTCCGCGCTCCCCGGGGCGGCCAGGCTTCGTCGGGAATCGCGCGATCCCCGACGAAGATGCGGGCGTGGCCAAGGAGATGGGCACGGAGCGGTGCGAGGGCTGGACTCGATTCTGGGGAGTTCAGCGACGGACTGGTGCCAGGCATGATGGTGAGGACGGCCTCCTTGGCCGCAACGCGACTGGGATCGGCGCAGGATTATGCAACGTTTAGTGTACGCGCTTCCGGCCTACCCAGACACCTGTTCAGCGGCAATTCTTACACCCCAAAGTGATCCCTGATCCAACCTCGGTGCTCGGCGTCGTGCCCCCAGGAGTCGCCAGCGATCCAGTTGACGATCGCCTCGTTTCCATCCGGCCGGTCTTCGGCCAGATACGATGTGTAGGGGCGGGCAAGATCGGCATCGGACATCGCCAGCAGGCGATCGATCGTCCCCTGGTGACTCTCGCGGAAGCCAGCCAGCACATCCTCCAGGGACCGATCCTTGTCCTTCTGGAAGAGCGCATCATTGATGCTGTTGAAGCCGGCCGTGTGCATCTCCTCCGGGCTGGAGAGGCCAAAGCGAGGAAACCTGGGTTTGCCATCGAGCAAGTCGTGCAGCGATCTGCTCCAAGTTTCGAGGTGGGCCAGATGATCCTTGATCGACCATTGTTCGGGACCAGGTGCTGTCAGTTGCTCATCGGAGAGCGAGGCGATCACCCCTTCTAGTTCGGCCCGGCTGCTCCTGGCGCGCTCGACCGCCTCATTGACTGTAGTCGGTAACACTTCTTCTTGCTGGCTCATGACGATCCCCTCTCACGCGATGGTCCTGCGCACAGTTCGTTAGGCTCAGGGACGTTACCAGGCGATAAAACGATTGTCGGCGCTCCATCGTGAGGTCTTAGGCGGATTCTCCCATGGTGATGCGGCGGGCTTCGTCGGGGTCCGCCAACGGCCGCCCGGCCTTCGCTGCGGCGCCGGTTGCCCAGTTAACGAGGTCGACGTTGGAGTCCACCCGCGTCCCATCAGGCAGGCAGACGGCGTCCTCGAAACCGACCCGGAGATGGGCGCCGTCGGCCAGCGCTCGCCGGAGTACCGCGTATCCGGCGACGCCAACCCCGTGCGCCGTGAAAGCAGAATCAGGAAAGTGTTGCCGGACCCGGCTGGCGAGGACCTCATAGTCCTCGACCGTAGACGGAGCCACCTGATGGCCGGATCCATATCCCGGGCTGTCAAGCTCGACCAGAAACCAGGGAGTCTCGGGCACGACGCCGGCCAGGCGCAGCGCCACGGCATTGCTGATGAATCCCAGGTCCATCACGCCGAGTTCCGGCGTCACGTTGAACCGGTCGCAGGCGTTCAGAATCGCGATCAGATCGTTGTAGTCGTTGGGAAAGTGGTCAGTCATGCGGGCCGGTGGCGACGGGGCAAAGGGCGCCGGCGGACGCCAGGAGACGACGTGACCGAGGTTGACCGAGATCAGATCTGGCGCAGTCCGGCGGCTGCGGCAGAGGACATCGAGCAGGGAGACAACCGCGTTGCCCGGCACCCCGGCCGGCCGGATTGACGTGATGCTGATCAGCGGCGGCGCCTCGCTCGATCGGATCCTGGCGATGGCGTCGGCATACCATGCCGGCGAGGCGCTCCAGTCGTCGCCGCTCCGGGCATGAATGTGCACAATGCTGGCGCCGGCGTCCGCGGCTTCGTGGGCGGCGGCGGCGACCTCCGCCGGCGTACAAGGGATGCCAGGATGTTCACGCCGCGACCGGCCGCCATTGAGCGCCGCTTCAACAATGACCGGGGCTGTCTTGGACTGCTCATGCGTGGCCATCGACATCCCCGGTGTATAGACTCGACGGAGCGAGACGGTGGACACGGTCGATCGGGATCGAGTGCAGGTAAAGGAGCAGGATGCGGCGACAGGCAGGATGCAACGCGGCGAACCCTTCGGGCAATGAATCGGCCGGACTGGCGGAACATGGAGTGTGCCATGTCTGTCCGGATTGTGCCGGATGTGGGCCGTTGCCAGCGGGTAGTTCTCGATGAGCCCAGAGCGGCGGCCACAGCGACCCAAGCGCGGGGATGCCCGCGCGGCAGACCATGTCCAGTATCCCCGGGCAGACAGCGACCTGGGCGGCCAGGCTCGCGTCCGCGATCGAGATCCATCCTGGTTGCCAGGAGTAGTCGTTCGCGCCTACGGCAAATTCTTCGATGTCAGCCTGCGCGACGAACCACGTGTCCTCCTGTGTACCACCCCGGGCAAATTGCGCCGGGAGCGACGGCGCACCGATCTGGTCGCCGTCGGCGACCGCGTCTGGGCCACTGATGTCGGTGAAGGTGAAGGCCAGATCGAGGAGATCATGCCTCGCGACCGCGTCCTGGCCCGGTTAGCGCGCAACACCAGCGATGTCGAGCAGGTCATCCTCGCCAACCCGGACCAGGTGCTCTTCGTCTTCTCGGTGCGGGAGCCGGAACCACACCGCCGTATGCTGGACCGCTTTCTGATCATGGCTGAGAGCCAAGATCTCCCCGCGATCATCGGCATCAACAAGATCGACCTGGACATCCCGGGCCAGGACGGCGCTCCCAGCATGGCCGAACAGTTCGTCGAGGACTATCGTCAGATCTACCCGGTGATTTTCCTGAGCGCGAAGCAAGCTAATGGCCTGGACGAACTCCGAAACGCGCTCATCGGCAAAATCACAGTCGTGGCGGGTCCTTCTGGCGTGGGCAAGTCCAGCCTGCTCAATGCCCTCGATCCAGAGGGCCGTCGAGTCGTCGCCGAAATCTCCGCCGCCACCGGCAAAGGGCGCCACACCACGACCGCGACCCAGCTCTACCGGATCGCCGACGATCCGCCCACCTTCGTCGCTGACACCCCTGGTATCCGCTCGATCATGTTCCACGGCGTGCCGCCGGAAGAGTTGCCCCGCTGCTTCCCCGAATTCCGGCCATATCTGGGCGAGTGCTACTACCCGGACTGCACCCACGTCCACGAGCCGGATTGCGCCGTGCGCGAGGCGGTCGAAGCCGGAACGATTCCCACCCATCGCTACGAGAGCTACGTCAGTCTCCGGCGGGGTGAAGTCGAAACGATCGATTAGTCTTCCCAGTCGCCTGCGTGGCTCATTGCCGCGGTGCGCACACTAACTACTTCGGTGGCCGCGGCAACTCGATAGTGACTCACGCATCCGAGAGTTTGAACAGCCCAAGCAGATCCTCGTTTGTCAGGTCGGCTCCCTCAGTTGGGTCGATGCTGACATCCTCGACAAGTTCGTCGAACAGGCGCTGCTTGGCGCGGAGGATATGCGTAATTCGCTCCTCAATGGTACGTTCGCTCGTGTAGGTGTAGACGTTGACCGCCCGGGCCTGGCCCATCCGGTGGCTGCGCGCTTCGGCCTGGCGCTCGACAGCCGGATTCCACCAGCGATCGAAATGGAAGACGTACGACGCGGCTTGCAGGTTGAGCCCCTGACCGCCCGCGCCAAGCGATAGGATCAAAACCGGCGTGGCCGGGTCCTCACGGAATTGCGCCAGGACGCGCTCGCGTTCGCTTTGGCCCATGTCGCCCGTGTAGATCAACGCGGCAGGGCCAATGCGGGCAGCGATCGCACGCGCACCGTAGGCCGCGTTGGTGAACTGGGTGAAAACAAGAGCCTTGTGTCCCTCGGCCGCGAGGGTGGCGATCCGCTCGCGCAGATCGGTCAACTTGCTCGACTCGCCGCTGCTTGGGCACACGTTGCAGATGTGCCGCAACCGCAGAACGAGGTTGAAGACGTGCTCGATTGTGACCTGCTGCCCTAGATCACGCAGTTCGACGATGCCGTCTCGCTCGGCCCGGTCGTACGTCTCGCGCTGCCGGGGCGAGAGCGGGAGCACGATTTCGCTGACCATCTTTTTTGGAAGATCGTCCAACACGTCCGCTTTGCGCCGCCGCAGTTGATACCGCCCCAGATGCCCACGCAGCCCGGCGTGAGCAATGAAATGGTGGAGATCTCTACCGGAGGTCGGGTCGACGAAGTCGAGGATGGAGACCAGATCGTCCGGGCTGTTCTCAAGCGGTGTACCGGTCAGGGCCCAGCGGCGGACAGTGCGCAATCGCTTGCAGACGCGGCTCACCTCGGAACCGGCGTTCTTGATCTTCTGAGCCTCATCGATCACGACAAGGTCCCACGTCCGATTGGCGGGTGAATTGGGATGGGTCGAACTGATCTGACCGCAGCGTCTCGTAGCTGGTCAGATAGACATGAGCAGGAGCTCGCCATTGCCAGGCCCGGTTTGACACGTCGCCATGGACCGTGGAAACACGCAGTTCGCCCGCCCACCGCCGCAATTCCGTCCGCCACTGGCCGAGCAGCCCTGCTGGCGTCACCACCAATGCCGATTCGATCTTGCCTCGTATGGCCAGGATCCGCAGAGCCGCGACCGCCTGGATCCCTTTTCCCAGCCCCATATCGTCCGCGAGCAGCAAGGCATCACGCGAGATCAGTTCCCGAACGCCGTCGATCTGATAGGGACGCAGGGCTTGCGGCCAACCCAACGGACCCTGCCGGGCCAACAGCAGGTCGATCGGGGGTTCCAGCACGGCGGAGAGCCGCCGCGACAGGGGGATATCGCCGTCGTCCTGCCAAGGCTGTGGCCGCGGTCCAGGTCCGCCACTCGGCTCAGAGAGTTCAGTTTCATTCCACGGCGGTGGGAGCGAAGGTGGCCCGAGTCTTCCCAGCAACGAGACACTTCCGCGGAGCGATTCCTCCTCGACCAGCCCGACCTCGGTAAGGCGGTGCGGCGAGTCCGCTCTTGGCGCCGGCTCCGCGATAACGATAGCCCGATCGGGAGCCTGGAGCGCTGCCATGCGCGTTCTCGCTGGTGCGACGGTCGTGCGTGGGAGCAATAGCCGGTTCGGTGGCGGTACCGCCAACTGAGCCGGTCGTGCCGGGAGTCCGAGGCGGCGCCCAGTTCCCAGCGACTCCGCCTCATTGATCTTGAACCAGGACTCACCGCCGCTCACGAACGCCCCGACGAAGGATCAGGTTCGCCGTAGACCTCGTGAAGGCCGATTCCAGCGCGCTCGAACGGTTCGTGCAAAAGGCCGCGCTCCTGGAGCTCCTGGAAGAGCCGCCGCTCAGGCGTACCCGCTACTGGCGGTTCTGGGAACCAAAGAACATCGATGTGTTCGTCTTCGCTGGTTGCGCCGTCCGGCAAGGACTCGTGCGTCTCCAGGGTGGAGAACCCGGTTGTCTCCCCGGCGGTCGCGATCCGGCCCACCGGTACCGAGGCGCGGAGGTCCTGGGTAAAGAGCTCGCTCGGCGCCTGCGCGGCGAGGCAGAGGACGAGGCGTGGCGCTCGCGAGCACGTCGCCAGTAAGGACGCGGTCAACTTCTTCAGCGCCGATCGACGGAGGTCACCGGGCCGCCAGAGGAAGCCGCTCGGCGTGCTGACTCGGTTGTACGTGAATTCAACCGGCTCGCCGCGGGCATTGATTTGGAAGAGCGCTCCCCGGTAGCCCGGCCGTTCCGCATCCGCCTCCAGACGAAGGTAGGCCGCAACCCCGAGGTCCTCGATCTCATCCTGGTCGCGGAAGGGGATCGGCATCAGGTGGACCCGTAGGCGAAGCGCGGTCGGAAATCGGGTAGGGCGGGCGAAGCCATTCTGTCGGCCATTGTACGCAGGAGTAGAATTTCGCGCGAAACCAACGAGGTACCATTTGAACAGTCGGTTGACCTCCGCTCAGCTTGGGACGGGTGCTACCAAGCCACGCAAGGTGTGGGAGTTGAGGTCGGACCTACAGAAGGAAGGGTTTGGCCCTCCTGCCCAAGCGTGGAAAGGGTTGCCACACCTTCTACAAGGATGGGGTAAGCGGAGCGACAGTCAACCTCTCAGGCCGAGACGGTGACGACGCCCAGGATTACCAGGAGCTAGCGGTAGCGGAGGCAGTCCGCAAGGCGCGGGAGGCATGGCAGCCATGAATGCGGCGGTCATCGAGGGCACGCTAGCCGAAGAGTTGACCGAGGAGGAGTTAGCAGAGGCGCGCCGCTACTCTCTCCTGATCCAGTGGTCGCCGGTGGATGGGCTCTGGATTGCGACCGCCCAGGAGTTGGGCGCTATCACGACCCACGGCGCCAGTCCGGTCGAGGCGGCCGAAATGGGCGCCGAGATGGTTGCCACTGCGCTCGCCGGGATGCGTGCGGCCGGTGATCGGATTCCCGCACCAAGCTTGTTCGGGCAGTAGCTGCGCCACCCATCGCATGCCGCGGGCGGCTTGCAGATGCATCCGGCATGCCTCTCCGGATGTCTCGTCAGGATTCAATACTCTCTGGAAACATGCTCTCACCTCTGCTCTCGGTTCTGTCCGGTGCCGGCTCTCCCTGGAAATCAGCATCTTCCGCATACGACGGAGCAACCTCGGTCACTTCGATCTCCGGCTCATAGGTCGGGTCGAGGCGGCGTAGGTCCCACTCGTTGATCCAGGTGCGGACGTACTCGCGCATTCGGGTGCTTGCCAGCCGTTCGCTGGCGGTCGTTGCCGGTGGAGGGGTCCAGCCGTAGGCCTCGCCGTGAAGGGAGCGGACGGTATCGCGCGTCTGGTTGATGGTCGCGGCGCTTGGCGGGGAAAGGCGGAGGGCCTTACCGATCTGGCGCATGCCGCGCTCCGCCTGGGCGGCCAGCTGCCGCTCCGGCTCGCGGGTACTGAGCAAGAGTTTTCCGGGGACCGCCTCTCGGTCGTTCCGCCCGTCGATCACCTCAGCTTCGAAGGCCGACGTGATCGCCAGGACCGGGATGATCCCCGGGAAACTCTCCTCTTTTACCTGGCCCGTCCACCGCGCGATCTCGGCATACGATCTGCCGCGCTGGATCAAGGTGTAGCGGGCGACCAGATCGACTTCGTCGAAGAGGAGCACCCATCCGGCGAGGCCAGCCGCTCTCATCAGCCACGGTGCGAACCGGAAGCGCTCGTAGGACAACTGGCGCACGCCGACCCGTTCGAAGGCGTACGTCACCCGCTGGCCGAGCTCGCGCAGGGCGCGCTTGATCTCGCCGATCTGGATCGGATCCCCCGCCCAGAACGAGACGATCCGGTCTCGCAACTCTGGATCCTGGCGGGAGTGCTCGTAGAGAAAGGTCGTCGCCGCGAATCGCTGGTTGAGTCCGGCGGTGGGGCCATGAATCCAGCGCGAGAACTCGCCGTAGGCGGGGCTATCGAACCGCAACTCGCCGGCGATCTGCGTCAGGGCCGCTCCTACCCGGCCTGGAACCACGGCAGCGCGGACGGCCGCCCTGTACACCTTCACGGGATCATAGAGTGGTGTCTCTTTGCTGATGACGACCTTGCTGACGACGAATCCCTGCTCCAAGGCGATCTGCTGGAGATATTCGAGCAGGTGTGACTTGCCGGTGCCGAAATTTCCGGCGACCAGAAACCCGGCCGCCTCCCGATCGCTCTGGACCGTGCTCCCGGGCATCACTGAGTTGGGCGCGGAATGCCTCTTCAATCTCGGGATGGGCGCTGCCGAGTGCGATCACCGCATCGCGGTTTGGCACTCCGGCCCGCAGAGCCTCGATCGCTCGCCTTGCCTGGATCCGGGTCCCACCGTCAGCCATCGCCCATCACCAGGTCCCCATCTGTGAGGCGTACCAGAGACGCCATTGGATTGGCGCGGTGACGGTCGCGCACCTCGTCCCAGATACGCAGCTTGAGCGGGTCGTAGCGATGGAGGCCGCGTTTGGGATCCTCGAGAAAGGCGGGAGGGGAGATCACCGCGATGAGGCACCCCTCCATCTCGTCCGTCGCGTCGACGAACTGGCGCAAGACTTCGTACGCGTCGAGGACCGCGGTGGTCGTGTGGTAAAGGGAGGAGCCGTCGCGGTTCGCCGGCCAGCGGTCGGTGAGGTAGCGGTCGATATCGAGGGTCAACACCAGCCCCTGGCGCCCCGCTAAACGCAGCCAATGAGCGAGCGAGACGAGCATGTCGCGGGCGTTGTGACGGGCGATGCGCTGAAAGATCAGGGCAGGCTTCAGCGCGGTGATGGTCCGCAGCTCACCTCGCAGCCACTCTTTGATCGCCCTGGCCTCCGCTGCCTGTTCCTCGGCCCCTTCGAGCTGGGCCTGGCAGAGCCGGAGCATCGCGATCCGAAACTCCTGGGCCATCGCGTAGTCGCGGAGGACCTGGCTCGTCAACATCAGACGGACGTCCCGCCTCAGCTCGCTTTCGTCGTACTGGTTGAGATCGGCGATGACGCCGTACTCGAGGCGCTCGCCTTCCGGAGGGGCCAGGAATCCATGCCGCTCGAGCAGCCGGCGCACGACGGACCCGGCCAGGTGGTCCCAGTCGATCTGGCGGGCGACGGCGAAGAAGATCGCATCGACCATGTGGATCTTGGTTCGCGGCGGCGTCCAGGAACGCGAACTGGCAGTCCGTGGCCTGGGAGATTCGCTCCAGTTCAGCGCGCAGCTCGGAGGCCATCCCCGTCGAGGGAACGACGGCGAACTTGACCGCCGCTCCCCCGTGGGCGACGAAATCGCGCAGATAGTCGCCCGCGAGTGTCGCTACCCAGTCATCGAGGCGAATGATACACGCCTAGGCTCCGCGGCCCGCGACGAACGAGATTCCGTGATAGGTCTTCTCGGCGCCGTGTTGGGTGACGACCGAGAGCGCGCCTTTCGGCACCCGCGCACCCGCTCCCGAGTGGAATTCGAGCTGGGCCCCGTCCCTGGTCGTGGTCTCCCCGCTTTGGTCGAGGAGGTAGATGTCGCGGGCGAACTCCTGCTTGACGTACTCGCGGGATTGACCCGGGAGCATCGTCAGCAGATCGTAGAGTTCGGTCAGCGGCACGATTGCCCCTGGAAGTCGCTCGGCTTTGCGCTCGATCGCGACGCGGTAGGTCGCGTACAACGAGGCCAGGAAATCGGCCGGGCGAAAGCGGGGCGGGCGCTTCTGCAGATCTCGTAGATGGCGGACGAGCACACTTGGGCGAAGGCGACGCTCTCGCTTCCGATCGATCAGGACAGCGCGGTCGCCGGGCAAGACCCGGATCAGCGCCGGGTAGCAGTAGAGCCGGTTGTCCAGCTCCGAGATCCTGACCCCATCCGCCGTCGCCTGCTCGATCAGCTCGCGACTGAACGCCCCGCTTTGCAGGTGGTGCTCTTCGTCGAACCGCCAGCTTTCTCTGAGGCTCGCTACCTGCTGATCGAGCGTGGAGATACCCATGTCGCGCGGTCTCGACCGCGGAGTGCCAGTCCCGCACCTGGCCCAAGCGGGCGGCGCCCTGGGCCCGCTTGAGCGCTTTGACTAACCCGGTCGCCGCCTTGAGCGCCGCCTCGGCATCCGCTTCCGCCGCCGCGAACGCGTCCTCGATGCGGCCGTTAGCGGTTTGGTGGTTCTGGTGGCTTTGATCAGTCATGGATGGATGCGTGTACTCCCCTGTCAGGATTGCGCCGAATGGAGACGTTTACGCTCTCAAAGTATACCCAAGGTGCGGGATGTCTACGGTTGGCTACTGGCCCATGACGCTTTTTGGACCTCTTGTAGGGTGCAGGGCTTGCCCTGCCCAATTCCGCGTACGCGTGGCCGGGCAGGGCAAGCCCTGCACCCTACCAGCCGGATATGTCAGCAGTTGACGACTCACAGACTACCGGGGCCTCGACCCAGAGGGCCGCCGTGTCGTCGCCGAAACGCCGGGCATCCACGTAGCGTGTGCTCCGTGCTAGGCGAGCGGGTCAACGACTCTGCGCGCCCAGGCGCCCACCAGGTTCAAAGAGAGGACCGCGAAAAAGATGGCCAAGCCCGGAAAGGTGACGAGCCACCACGCGGTGGTGATGTAGGGCCGCCCGCCCGCCAGCGACTGCCCCCAGGATGGGGTGTCGAGGGGCAGACCCAGCCCGAGGAAGCTCAGGGTGGCCTCCGCGAGCATCAGACTCGCCGCCTCCAGGGTCGCCAGGACGATCAAGGTCGGCAGCACATTTGGAAGCAGATGGCGGGACATGATCCAGGCGCCGCTGGCGCCGCTGGCGCGGGCGGCTTCGACGAAGGGCTGCTCTCGCTCAGTCAGGACCGATGCTCTGGCCACGCGCGCATAGATCGTCCAGCGGGTGACGGCCAGCACCAGAATGAGGTTCCAGACGCCGGAACCGAGGGCGTACAGCACCACGATCGCGAGCAGGAGGGCCGGGAAGCTCATCTGCAGGTCGACGGCGCGCATCGCAACGGAGTCGAACGCCCCACGCCGGTACCCGGCGATGGCGCCGACAGCGGTCCCGAGGACACCGGCGAACAGCACACCAGCCGCCGCCACGCTAAGCGAGACCCGAGCGCCGTGGATTAGCCGGCTGAGCACGTCGCGGCCGATGAAATCAGTCCCGAGGAGATGCGGCACCGACGTATCGCTCTCAGCTTCGGTGAGCGGCGGTTGGTTGCGCAGCATCAGACTCTGCCCGTCCGGATCGAACGGCGCGACCACGGGAGCGAAGACGGCCGACAGCACCAGAACGACCAGGAACAGTGCGGCCGAGAACGCAAGTCTGTCCGCCGCAAGCGATCGCAGCGTCGCGGATAGCCGAACGGCGAGTCGGTAGCGCCTCGCCGGACCGCTCCAGTCCGCTCTGGGTACGCGCCGCGCTGGCGCGCATCATCGCACGCGCACCCGTGGATCGAGCACCGTGTAGAGGATGTCGACGAGGAGATTGATCGCGACGATGAGCGTCGCCAGGGCCACGACACAGGCGACGATGAGCGGCAGGTCGCGCCGCTCGATTGCCTGGATGAGCAGGGAGCCGATGCCCGGCCACCCGAAGATGGTCTCGATCGAGACCGCGCCGGTCAGCAGGGCGGCCGTTTCGTCACCAGCGATCGTGATGACCGGGAGCGCGGCATTGCGAAGCGCGTGACCGACCACTACGGTCCGCTCCCGCAACCCTTTGGCGCGGGCAGTGGTGACGTACGCCAGGCGGAGTTGCGCGCCCAGGCCGTCGCGGATCATCTGGGTCAGCCTGCCCATCGGCCGCGCCGCGAGCGCGATCGCCGGCAGCACCACGAAGCTCGGCCCCCCATAGCCGGAGGTGGGTAGCAGATCAAACTCCACCGCGAACAGCGAGATCAGCATCAGCCCAAGCCAAAAGTCCGCGATGGAGACGCCGCCGAAGCTGATCACGGTCGACAGGCGTTCGGCCGCCGAACCGGGCTTGAGAGCCGAGATAAGGCCGAGCGCCAACGCCGGGACGATCGCGAATCCGAGCGTGGCCGCGACGAGGTAGAGCGTCCTCGGCAGCCGGTCGAGGACGACGTCGCGCGCCGGAACCCGCTGCCAGAGGGACTCGCCGAAATCGCCCCGCGCCGTGTCGGTCATGTATCGTGCGAACCGCTCGCCCAGCGGATCATTGAGGCCAAGGCGCTCCCGCAGGGCATCGGCCTGCTCCTCGCTCGCCTCCGGGCGCAGCATCAGCCGGGCCGGATCGCCGATCGCGTTCGTGATGAAGAACACGACGGCGACAAGCCCGACGATGACGGCGGCTGAATAGGCGAACCGCTGGATCAGGTACCCGGCGATGGGCGTTCGTCCTTTCCCATGTCACCGGCGCCGCCGAGAGCGGGCGGGCACCGTTGGCTTTCAGGCCAAGTCAGGCGAGTGAAATCTCCTTGACCAGCATGAAGCCATCCAACCGGGGTTCCCAGACGATGTCCGCGGACGTGCCGTAGAGGAACGCGAGGTGGATGATTGGGATGATCGACTTGCCCTCGTTAAACACCCGGGTGACCTCAGCGAACGCCACCGCGCGCTCGTCGCCGGTCAGGGGGTTGGCCGCGTCGATGAGCGCGTCGACCTCTGGGTCACAGTAGCTGGCCACTCCGCCGCTGCATCGGTACCAGCTCGCCGCTGTGAGGCCAACGTCCATCAGCTCGTTCCCGTGGGAGAGCGTGGCGATCCAACCACGGTCGGCGGGGATCTCGTCGTAGGGCAGGATGAACTGTTCTTGATAGGCGGCGTGCTCGATGATCTCGGCCGTCACGTTCAAACCGATCTCAGACAGGGCACCGGCTACATACTGCCCCAGCTCCTCGGCCCGGAGGTACGACCCGCGTCGAATCGCCACGACGAGCGGCGCCGACACGTCGACGCCCTCGGCGGCGGCGGCCTCGACCAGCGACTTCGCCTGCTCTGGGTCGTATGGGGTCGGCTGAAGGTCGGCGTTGTATCCGAGCGCCGACGGCCCCACGAGCTGGGTCGCTACATCGCCGCTGCCGAATAGTGAATCGACCACCTGCTGGGTGTCGATCGCATGAGCGATCGCCTGCCGCACCCGGAGGTCGGCGAGCGTGGGATGCGGCGTGTCGAGCCGCAGCGGCACGGTTTCGACGCTCAGCGCCTCCTTGCACACCGGAGCGGTGCCACACTCGTCTGGTCCCAGGAACCGCGCGATCTGGACCTCGCCGGCCGTGACCTGGGATGCGCGCACGGCGGACTCCGGTCGCCAGACGTAGGTCACCTCTTGAATTGATTGGGCGCCGTGCGCGTCTTGCGCGCTGTTGCCCCACCACTCCGGGTAGGCCTCAAGTCGGATCGAGTCACCTCGCGCCCACTCCGCGAAGCGGTACGGCCCGGTTCCGACCGGGCTATCGACCAACGATTCGGGATCCTCCTGGATTTGCTGCATGCTCGGCAGGGTGCCGAAGTAGAGCGTGGCCGGCAGGGTCGGGTCGGGCTCGGCGGTCTGGACGTCGAGGGTATATTCGTCGACCGCGCTCGCGGTAATCTGCGGAGCCCATGAACTGGGCGATGTCAAACGCGTTGTCGGGCGACCAGGTGTAGTTGACGCCGAACGCCGCGACTTCCGCGTTCAGAGCTTCGCCGTTATGGAACGTCACGCCCTGCCGGAGGGTGAACCGGATCGTCCGCTGGTCCAACCACTCCCAGGCGGTTGCGAGTTCGCCGACGAGTTCGTTCGTGACGGGATCGCGGTTGAGCAGCGCCTCGTTCGTGTTCCGCAGCACTGGATGCCCGTCAATACTGAAGGCATTCCACCACTCGAGCGTTGATGGCTCCGCGGCCAGGGAGATCGTGATCCCGCCCGAGGGACTCGCCCCCTGTGCTCCAGCGCCGCGGGTGAATCCGGTGTTCGTGCCGGAGAGTGCCGCCGCTGCCGCGGCCCCGGCAGCCGCCCGCCCGAGGGTTCTCCGCGAGAATCGGGACAACAGGTGACCGTGCGCGCGAACGAGACGTCGAAGATCACGATCCGACATGGACAAACCTCCTCGGGACACCGAGGTTTACGCTCCAAAGGTACCAATGCAGTTATTCTCTACTTATCGATCAAGAACGTCAATAACACCAACCCGCCTGGCGGTTGGGAGGCCGGAAGTGCCCTAGCGCGAGATCGTCAACTCCGTGTCATTGCCGTACGAGCTCGAGTCGATCCAGAGCTGATCGTCGAGGATGCGGCGGGCGCGGAATGGGCTCATCTCCAGCAGCGATGAAGCGCCGGTGGTAATCCACTGTGCCAGGCAGATGCCGATCGCCGGGGAGGTCTTGAACGAGGTGCCGCTGTCGCCGGCCATCACGAACAGGCCCGGAATCCCGGGGATCTGGTCGATGATCGGGTGCCCGTCCGGGCTGCCCATCACCATCCCGGCCCAACAGCCACGCATCTGGGCATGGGCATAGGCCGGGAAGCGCGCCGCCAGGGCACCGCGGGCCATCTCGACGAAGGCCGCTTCGGCGGTCTCCTCGTAGGTGTCGGGATCGTGCGGCCTGGACCCGCTCTCGACGCCGATCAGTGTCGAGGCAAGGCCTTCCGGCCGGAACCAGGATCGTTGGGTCGTGTCGATGACGACACAATGGCGGCGGCGGGGATCGACTTCGGGCGGCTGGCGGAAGACCACGACCTGAATCCGGCGGGGCACGAGCTTCAGGTCGACATCGAGCGGCATCAGCAACCTGTCCGCCCAGGCGCCGCCAGCGAGCACGACGGTGCTGGTCGCGATGGTTCCCCGGTTGGTCGAGACGCCGGTGACCCGGTCGCCCTCGGTCAAAATCTCGATCGCTTCGGTCTCGGGGCAGATCGTCGCCCCGCCCGCCTGGGCGGCGGCGATAAAGCCGTACAGCGTGCCGACGGGATCGGCGAAGCCGGAGTTCGGCTCGTAGGCGCCATAGGTCAGGTCGTCCACCCTCAGTAGCGGCTCGATCTCGGCCAGCTCGGCGGCGGAGACGACCTGGGTCTCGATCCCGACACCTTGCAGGGCGGAGACGTTGGCCCGCAACGCTCCCTCAAACTCAGGCGCCACAACTTGGACGAAGCCCGGAGCCTCGAACCCAGGCGAGCCATACCCGACCTCCGCGTCCCACTCGCGGAAGATCCGCAGGCTCTCCCTCGTCAGAATCGCTTCGTGGGTGTTGGCGTAGTGACAGCGGACGAGGGCTCCTGACTTGCCCGTGGCGCCGGCCCCGAGTTGCCGCCGCTCCAGCAGGACGACGTCTTTGATCCCGTGTTTGGTCAATTGGAATGCGGTCGAAGCACCGTTGACCCCGCCGCCGATGACGACGACCTCGGCGGAAGAGGGAAGTGGCGTCTGAGCAATCGCGGCGGGCTCTGCCATCAAATTCTCCTTGGCAATCAGGGCCGGACAATCTCGCCAGCCTATCCAGGAATGCGGCCGCTGGCAAACCAACGGTGAGCAACACGCCCACCTCGGCTATGCTGATCAACGCCGCCCCTCATGTTGGGCCACACGTACGACGCCGAGTTGGACGGTCATGTCAGACACCATGCCACCCGAAGCCCCGCCCGATCCAATCGAAGAGCTCATCGACTTCCTCACGCCCGCCGTCACCGACATCTTGCTCCGCCTGGAGGCGGACGAGTTCACGACTATCGACTTCATCGAGGTGCTCAAGTCCGATCCTACCGCCAACGCCGCCTTCGAAGAGGCGGTACGGCTCTGGGGAGAGCAGGATCGCTACTCGCGGATGGTCGTCCACGGTCAGGTGATCCCGCTCATCCTGCGCCGCTCGGGACTCGTCGATTGGGTCGGGTACGGCGCACGGCCAGGCCGACGACTATGCCGTCCCCGCCTGGTGGCGCCTGCGCACCGGACAATGATGGCGAGGATTCGTCGAACTTTACCTTCGCCTCGGTAAAGAGCCGGGCAATCAGCGTACAATGACCTTGGCATGGGGCACGATGGGATCCATCGTGTCTCCCGTACATGTGGCGGAGGTTTCGGGCGCTTCCCGAGCGACGAGCCATCGTGTGTGAGGACGGAGCACTGGTAAGGCGGTTTGGCGTCGGTTGTTGACCGGATCCCAACTGCTCACATGTGCCGCATCGCCTGGTCTCCCGGTCCGAGCGCTCCGCGACTTCGGACTGGATGACCGCAAATTCCCCACGGACTCCCGGCCCTATGGACGATTCGGCGGCCGGGACCAACCTACCAGCGAAATGGAAGGCAGATGCAGCAACCGAACGGGAACAAGCCCTCCCGCAACCCCCTCCGCGGCAATGACCGCAACCAGGAGGGCGGAAAGCAGGGCCAGGGACAAGGTAAGGGCAAGCCAGACGCGCCGCGCCGCCCCCGCATTCCAACATGGATCGTCGGCGTCCTCATTCTCGGCCTCCTGGGCTGGAACGCGTGGCGGATCTTCGGGCCGGACGACGGCGAATCCCGCATTACCGTGCCGTACTCCGTCCTCGTCGCCCAGGTCGAGGCAGGCAACGTCGCCGAGGTAACAATCTCCGACACCCACGTCAACGCCGATCTCAATCAGGAGATCGTCTTCGATTCCGACACCAACCAGGTCGTCACTGACGCCCCCTCGGATCCCCCCTCCTCATTCAAGGAGGACACCGAGATTCGGGCGGAGATGCCCCCCGCGACCGACATCAGCGTCTCGCTCCTGCCGGTCCTGGAGGAGCAGGGCGTTACCATCACAGGCAATCATGACAGCGGATCGATCTGGACAAGCATTCTGATCAGCTTCTTGCCGTTCCTGCTCTTCCTCGGCCTGATCATCTTCATGGGTCGCCAGATGACGCGCGGCCAGCAGAATGTCTTCGGCTTCGGCCGTAGCCAGGCGCGCCAGAACGATCCGGAGCGGCCGCAGGTCACCTTCGCTGATGTTGCGGGTGAGGACGAGGCGAAGCAGGAACTGACGGAAGTCGTCGACTTCCTTCGCAACCCGGCCAAGTACCACCAGCTCGGCGCCCGCCTGCCGCGCGGCGTGCTCCTCGTCGGCCCTCCAGGCACCGGCAAGACCCTGACCGCCCGCGCGGTCGCCGGCGAAGCTGGCGTGCCCTTCTTCAGCATCTCCGCCTCGGAGTTCGTCGAGATGTTCGTCGGTGTCGGCGCCAGCCGCGTCCGCGATCTCTTCGAAAAGGCCAAGGCGACACTCGCCGGCCATCATCTTCATCGATGAACTCGATGCCGTTGGCCGGCAGCGATTCGCCGGTCTCGGCGGTTCGAACGACGAGCGCGAGCAGACGCTGAACCAGCTCCTCGTCGAGATGGATGGCTTCGACACGAATGTCAGGAAGTGATCGTCATGGCGGCGACCAACCGGCCCGACGTGCTCGATCCCGCCTTGCTGCGCCCGGGCCGGTTCGACCGTCAGGTGACTGTCGGTCTGCCCGACCGGAAGGGGCGCGAGGCGATCCTCGCGATCCACTCTCGTGGCATTCCGGTCGCCAAGGCGTCGAACTGCGCATCGATCGCCCGAGTCGACGACCGGCTTTTCCGGCGCCGATCTCTCCAACCTCGTCAACGAAGCGGCGCTGACCGCCGCACGCCGGAACCGCAAAGAGATCATGACGGCCGATTTCGAGGAGGCGCTCGACAAGATCCTTCTCGGCACCACGCGCGGCGGCCTGATGAACGCGCAGGAGCGCGAGGTCGTCGCGTACCACGAAGCTGGCCACGCGCTGGTCGCCCACTTCACGCCGGGCTCCGATCCGCTCCGCAAGGTCACCATCGTGCCGCGTGGCCGCGCCGCTCGGCGTGACCGATGCACGATGCCCGAAGAGGACCGCCACAACTACAGCCGCACCTATCTGCTCGGCCGGCTGGCGATGGCGCTCGGTGGCCGTGCAGCCGAGATGATCGTCTACGACGAAGTCACGACCGGCGCTGAGAGCGATCTCAAGGAGGCCACCGCACTGGCGCGCCGGATGGTCGGCATCTGGGGCATGAGCGATGAGGTCGGCGCCGGTTTACCTGGGCGCCGGCGAGGAGCACGTCTTCCTTGGGCGCGAGATCACCCAGGACAAGGCCTTCTCCGACCCACCGCCCAGCGGCTCGACAAAGCCGTTCGCGAGATGGTCGAGGGCGCGCTCTCACGGGCGCTCGACCTGAACCGGCGCTACCGCAGGCAGCTGGATGCCCTGGTCGCCGCCCTGCTTGAGCGGGAGACGCTGGATCTGTCCGAGGTTCAGGAGATCTTCGGCCCGGCCGACGCCCCTGGCGACGATCCGGAGGTCGGCATCTCGCCCCAGCAGCCCGCTACCCGCCAGCAGGGCGCCACGCCGGTGAGCACCGGCGCGACAACCATCGGCTCCGGAGCGGGCGCTCCGTCCAATCTCGGTCAGCCCGCCGGTAACCAGTCGGCCGAGCCAAAACTCGTCCGACTCCTGACCTCAATTCAATTCATATTGACGCGCCGCCCGCCGGTATTCCGGCGGGCGGCGTTGTCGTTCACGGGATCATCGTGCGACTACATTGACGACCGGGTTGCGCTCCACCAAGATGCTCGTATCCAGGTCTCCGGCGAGGTTGCCGGGCCAAGAGTGAACGCGCCGTCTGGCAAGCAGGTTGGCTGGGAACCGTATGCCGACATCTCCTGCATCGAGCCCAGAATCCGGAACCCGCGCGCATGAATCCAACGCCACTGGTCGCTGGGCGTCGTGCGGACCTTCCCCCACAGCCGACTCCGTTCATCGGACGAGAGGCAGAGATCGAGGCGATCTGCGCGCTTCTTCGTCGACCGGATGTCCGCCTCGTGACGCTGACCGGGCCGGGCGGCTCCGGCAAGACCCGAACATCGATCGAGGTCGCGACCGCACTTGAGGGCGATTTCGATGCCGGTGTGCGGTATGTCTCGCTCGCGCCGGTGGGCGATTCAGGGCTGGTTGGCTCGCCGATTGCCAACGATTAGTGGGTCACCGGGGTGGCGGATGACAACGGGGCACCTCTCTGGTACGGGTACGGTGACGAAGCCGCCCAGACCGCGGAGGTGCCCGCATGCCCCAGTCTGCCACACCCGTCTTCCGCTTCGGCGGACCGGCCACCCTGCCGCTGGAGGCGACCTTCGATGGCGGGCGCCTGACCTCCGACGGCGGCCTGCCGTGGCTGGCCGAGGCCGAGGCTGCCCTCGGGCTGTGCGCGCTTCGCCGGCGCCGTGCCCGAGTGGCGCACGGGCCCGGTGGTCCACCCCGTCGCCGCGCTGGTCCGCCAGCGCGTCTTCCAGATCGCCTGCGGCTACGAGGACCAGGACGACGCCGACGCGTTGCGCACCGACCCGCTGCTGAAGCTGGTGTGCGGCCGGCTGCCCGAGACCGGGGCCGACCTGGCCAGCCAGCCGACGCTCTCCCGCCTGGAGAACGCCGTCGACGAGGCGCCTGCGCCCGGCTGGCCGACGCTGCTCGCCGCCTACCTGCGAGAGCGCGGGCGCGACGGCCGCCCCTGCCGGATCCTGCTCGACCTGGACGGCACCGACGACCCGACCCACGGCGACCAGGAGGGCGCGGCCTACCACGGCTACTACCGCCAGCACATGTACCACCCGCTGCTGATCTTCGATGGCGAGACCGGCCAGCTCCTCGCCGCCGTCCTGCGCCCTGGCAACGCCCACGCCAGCCAGGGCGCGGTCACCGTGCTGGAGCGGCTGGTGCCCGCGCTGCGGGGGCGCTGGCCGGGCGTGGCCATCGAACTCCGCGCCGACAGCGGCTTCGCGGTGCCGGCCCTCTACGCGTTCTGCGAGGAGGCGGGCATCGGCTACACGATCGGCCTGGTTCCCAACCCGCGCCTCGCGGCGCTCGCCGCGCCGCTGCTGGCCGAGGCCGAGCAGCGGCGGGACGACACCGGCGCGGAGAAGGTGCGCCTGGCCGGGGAGGCGTCCTACCGGGCGGCCACCTGGCCGCGGGCGCGGCGGGTGGTCTTCAAGGCCGAGGTCCTGGCCAAGGGGCCGAACACCCGCTTCGTGGTGACCAGCCGCGCCGCCGAGCCGGCGGCCCTCTACGACTGGTACGTCGACCGAGGCGAGCCGGAGGGCTGGATCAAGGACTTCAAGCGGGCCTGCTTCGGCGACCGCCTCTCCTGCCACCGCTTCCTCGCCAACCAGTTCCGCCTGCTCCTGCACGCGGCTGCCTACTGGCTGCTGGACACCCTGCGCCGTTGGCTGGTGGCCCGCGCCGTGCCGCGGGTGCAACTCGACACGCTGCGGCTCCGCCTTCTCAAGGTCGGCGGCCGCGTCTGGCAACAGACCGACCGCGTCCGCCTGCGCCTCGCGTCCAGTCATCCGGGGCAGCCCCTCTGGGCGCACCTCGCCGCCGCACGCGGCCTCCGTGAATAATCCAGGCTAGGAGTCCTTGGTAGATCCGGGCAGACGCCGGTAGAGATGATCGTTGCGGCACTGCATGGTCGGCGTCTGCTGCTGGTGCTGGACAACTTCGAACAGTCCTGTTTGCCGCGCGTTGAAGTCGGACCTCCTCCGGGCCGCTTTCCAGGACTGAGTGACCTGCTGGAAGACGTCTGCCTGCGCCCGTTCGAAGTCACTGTCCGGCAAGGGCCGAACGAGGGCCAGGAATACCTCGGCGCGCTGGCGATCAAGCTCTCCGACGGCGGCGCAATCGAGGAGGGTTATTTCGAACCTCCGATGGCGATGATTTCCCGGTGGTCGGGAAGGCCACGGGGGCGGTCCATCAGCATGCTGATCACCTTGGCCGACGGCCAGACGGTCTACGGCGTTGGCGTCGGCGAGCAGGAAGTCGGAGCCTGCGCTGGTCAGATGGGCGGACCGCTCGTCGGGCCAGAGCCGGGCGACATGGGCGACTGGGCGGTCCTCGATCTGGCGATCCAGCCCGGGCGCGCCGCTCCCAGATTTGCAGGGATGCCTTCAGTCGTGCCGGACTGCTTCGGTTCGGCTGCACCGAGCCGGCCGGACCGGGCGTATGCCGGGAGCCTGCTTGCAATTCGGCTGCTGCGGGCGCGGGGACTTCATCTAGCCCACCTGACGATTCCTGGCCGGACCGATTCGAGATCGGCCAGGAAAATCGCTCCACTATTCCGACATTACGATGCGCACATGCGCGGAGGGATCGCTTCATGTACCTCTCCGCGGTCTTCGTTCTGATGCTCATGATCGGTCTTCTGGCCCCCTGCACCGAACTCCGGGTCCGCACTGGCCCAGGGGGCTACACCCATGCCGGCCGACACGGTGGTCTTGCCGCTCGCCCCCGACCCCGCCACGCCGCTGCACGGTCGAGCCACGCCCACGTGCCGAGGTTCAGGCCATCTGGGAAGAGATCAAGTGACGACGTCGACAGCGACGCCGGCGGCCGACCCCGCGCCATTCGACGCGCCGCACGGTGAACCGGCCGAGGACGAGACCACCAGGCGACACGGCCGTCATAGTCGAGGTGATCGCCTGTACCGCCAACGGTAACTCGGGCCTGCAAGACGCCGCCCTCGTGACCGATCGGCCATCTGCGCGACAGCAACAATCTGCTCGGTCTGCCGGAGGAAGAGTTCGAGGCATTCTTCACCGAGAGCCCGGAGCCGTCCGCTCGAGAGCACTGGCTGATGGTCTACGCCGTCGCCGACGTGATCGTCCTGCCGGATGGCCGCGATCGGAGCGCGACCGGACATCATCGTGCCGGGCCATGGCCATTACCGCAACGACTATCTGATCTTCGCCGAGGTCGATGGCCGATGGCTGATCGACTTCAGTTACTAAGGACCGAACAGTTACCCCGTCGATTAGCGACGACCAGACGCCCTACGGCGTGGACGAACAGGAAGTGGGCGCCTGCCCTTTGGCGTCCTATAGTTCGAACCCCAACAGGAGTCATGTCAGATGAGCAACACCGCCTCCAGCGACCCGACCAACATCATCCGGGCGTTCTACGACGCCGTAAATACCAGCCAGATCGACCAGATTCGGCCGTATCTCGCTGACGACATCGTCGTGCACACCCTAATTCCGGGATTCGCACCCGGCCGTCAGGGATTCGAAGCATTCATGGGGCTCTACTACAGCGCATTTCCGGTGCAGCACATCGATGTGGAGCAGGTCATTTCCCAGGGCGACCGCGTAGCAGTGCTCCACACCCACCACCTGACCCACGGCGGTGAGTTCGCTGGGATTGCTCCCACCGGAAAGTCCGTGACGATCGAAGGGCTCGAGCTCTACCGCATCTCCGGCGGGCAAATCGTCGAGATGTGGCATCACGATGACCTGCTCAGTCTTCTCCAGCAACTCGCTCCCGAACGGTTCGCCGCGCCGAGCACGCCGTCTTAGGCTGGCGCACCTTTCCGCTCTGTCATCGCCGTAAGAACTCTGTCGTACCCGTTGCCTATCCTCGACAGCAGTACGAGCGGAGAGCGCCTGGGCGCTCTGGCAAGCATGGCCGTGGGGATGGTGCGCAGTGTCGGTAAGAAATCGGCTGGCGGTGATTGCGGCGGGGCTGCTTTCGGGGCTGGTGGCGGGCCTGGGACTCACCCTGATCCAGCTCGCGATGCGGAGATGGTGGGGCATCTCGCCGCCGCAGGAGATGATCCCGGATCGGTTCGCCCCGACCCTCAGCGTGGACCGCTTCATCGAGTTGGTCAACGAGTACGGCTACAACGACCTCAAGCGGTTCGGTATCCAGGCGGGGCTCACCGGCCTGCTCGTCGCCGCCACCGCGATCGGCGTCGGCTACGCCTTGATCTCGGAGCGCCGATCCGCGCGCGCCAGGGGTCGGCAGGTAGTCGGCACGAATCCAACCGGCCTGGCGTACGTGGTCATCGCATTCGTGGTGCTCTACGCCGCTTCGCTCGCGGTGCTCTGGCCGAACCTCGATACGAACACGAAGGGCCTGCCGCCAAGCCAGGCGCGTCTTGTCACGGCGGCGGGCTACTTTGGCGCCTATCTCTCCTACGCCTTGCTGCTGATCGGAACCTATTGGTTCATGACGCGGTGGATTCGTCAGGGCCAGCCTGGGCCGGCTGTCTCGCCGCTTGCCGGTGGAGAGACAACTCTTTCACCGCAGTCCGGTTCGGTCGCTGGCGAGCCCGGTCGGTTCCGCCAGCCGGTCCCGCGGCGCGCAGTCGTCGCGGCGCTGGTTGGCGCGCTGTTTGCCTGGCCATCTGTTCGATTGCTGCGCCGGTTCGAGGACCGGGCGACCTTTGCCTACGACGGCCGGCGCTATTCCGGGCCGGGCATTCAGGCGATCACGCCGCAGGACAAGTTCTACACGGTGACCAAGAACACGGTCGATCCGGACGTCGATCGTGATGTGTGGCGGCTGGAGGTCAACGGCCACGTCGAGCGGTCCCATACCTACGACTTCGACGAGTTGGCCGCCTTTCAGTCAACCACTCAACTGACGACTCTGATGTGCATAAGCAATCACGTCAGCGCAGGACTCATGAGCAATGCGGAGTGGCGCGGGGTGCCGATGGCCGATCTGCTCTTCGCTGCCGGGGTCAAGCCGGGGGCGGTGGAGGTCGTCCTGCGTGGCGCCGATGGCTATACCGACACCTTTGCGATCGATAAGGCGCTCGATCCGACGACCCTGGTCGTCTACGAGATCAATGGGGAGCCCCTGTCCCGCATCCACGGCTTCCCGGTTCGGATCATCGTGCCGGGGCTCTTCGGCGAGAAAAACGTCAAGTGGGTCACCGGCATCGAGGTCGTGACCAGCGACGTCAAGGGCTTCTACGAGCAGCAGGGCTGGGGACCGAACTTCGAGATCCCGACCCGCTCCGACTTCTTCGCCCCGGCGATGAACAGCGGCAACCGATCGTTCCGCGAGCCGTTCGCGCTCAATCAGCCGGCGACGCTGCGTGGCCGGGCCTTCGGCGGCGCCCGGGACATCTCGAAGGTCGAGATCAGCCTCGATGACGGCGAGACCTGGCAGGAGGTCACCACCTTCGACTACCAGGGCACCAACCTGACTTGGAAGTTCTGGAGCTACCGATGGACTCCTCGCCAGGCGGGTGAATTCGTCCTCGCCGTTCGCGCCTACGACGGCACCGGTGCGCTCCAGCCAGTCGAGCCGCTGCCAAGCGATCCCCGCGAGGGCACGACGGGCATGCACCGCGTGCGAGCGACCGTGGAATAGGGCAACTTACGACCCGGCATCAGCGATCCCGAGCCGATGAGCGATGGCAACGGCTGCGCCCCTGGTCGTCACGTTCAGCTTGGCGAAGATGCGCTCCAGGTGAGAACTCACCGTCGATGGGCTGATTGACAACCGGTCTGCCAGTTGGGCATTGGTCAGGCCTACGGCCAGCAGCCGGAGCACCTCCGTCTCTCGCCGGGTCAGGCTAAACGGCACCCCATCCGGTTCGCCGCGATCACCGGTGGGTGCTGGAGGTGTGGGTACACCCTCGATGATTGCCGCCAGGGCGGTTGCGGCTCGATCTGCATACTCCGACGGAGTCAGCTGGCTCCCAGATGCTCGCAGCTCAATTGCCGCGTCGGCTCCAAGCGCCGCATCGACAGTGGCGTCCGCTCGCTCGTAAAGGTCGCGTTCCGGCAGGAAGAGAGCAAGTCCAACCTCGTCACGCACGGCGTTGCCCGCGCCGAACAGAATGGCGGCGTCTTCGGGCCGTCCCGTGGCGACAAGGAGCGCAGCGATGCCAGGTAGCAGGATGGAGGCATCTTCGAGACGGCC
The DNA here is from genome assembly GCA_963849635.1 of uncultured Chloroflexia bacterium. GTDB lineage: Bacteria > Chloroflexota > Chloroflexia > Thermomicrobiales > UBA6265 > CAVRUD01. The sequence continues at coordinate 183,341 of CAWKIA010000028.1, forward strand.
CCGCTCGCGAAGCTCTCCCGGCCAGCTGAGGCCGATGTCGCTGAGTAACGACGCGAATTGCCTCGCGCTGGCGACGAAATCGCCTCGTTCACGTGCCAGGTTGGCCAACCAGTTTCGGGCAACGAACTCCCCGATCGGGTCCGCTGCCGCCTTTGCCAGCGCCAGCCCCTCCAGACTGTATCGTTCGGCCGCGTCGAGATCGCCCAGGCCAGTCGCGACGATCCCGCGATGCACAACCGATTGCGCGGCAAGGTCTGGAGCCGTGTCCTGAAGGAGCGGGAAGGCCTCTTCGTACATTCGGTCGGCTGGTTCGTATGCTCCCCGGTCCTCCGCCAGGACTCCAAGGAAGAACAAGGCCGCACCGGTTGTGCGTCTGTCGTCCAGGGTCGCGGCCGAAGGTGAGTGCCTCGCGGAGGAGACGCTCAGCCTTGGTGTCATCGCCGAGATAGTGGCTGAGGACGCCGAGACCAAGGAGCGCCTTCGCTCGGGCAGCGGACACGGTCGCGCTCGTGCGGGCAAGACTGGCTTCGAGCCAGGCCGATCCTTCTCGTAAGTAGCTGTGGGCGTACCAGAACTGCGACATCGCCGCCACCAACTGCAGCGCATCCTCGGGATCTCCATGGGAGTGGAGCCATTCGAGGGCGGACCGAACGTTTGCATGGTCGCGTTCAAACAGATCCCACGCCCTGGCTCCTGGAGTGCGCGCCAGACGTTCGGCCCAGATGCGCACGTAGTCCGCGTGGGACTGGCGGAGCTTGAACTCTTCTCCGCTTTCGACCAGGCGCTCGCGCGCGTACTCACGCACCGTTTCCAGCATGGAGTAGCGTAGATCGCTCTCGTTGCCGGCGACTTGTAGGAGGCTCCGCTCAACCAGGGCCGAAACGGCATCCAGTACCGCATCACTGTCGGCGATGACCTCGGCCGCGGCGTCAAGGTCGAACCCACCGGTGAAGACCGCAAACGCGCGGAAGGCGGCTTGCTCTTCGGCCCCGAGCAGCTCGTAGCTCCAACCGATCGCCGCGCGCATGGTCTTCTGCCGTTCGGGCAGCGTACGATTGCCTCCCCGGAGGAGGCTCAGCCGGGAATTGAGTCGGAGCAGAAGCGCTTCTGGCGTGAGCACTCGGCACCATGCGGCCGCCAGCTCGATCGCCAGCGGCAGCCCGTCCAGTCGCCGGCAGATCTCGGAGATCGTCGCGGCGTTGCGTTCGGTGATGGCGAACCCAGGTCGAACACTGCGGGCACGTTCTACGAAGAGGGCGACCGCCGGCGAAAGTGCATCGGTATCAGGCGCTGTTGCTTCGTCATCGGCGCCCTGGCAGGGCAAGCGGCGATAGCGGAAACTCCTGCTCCCCAGCGACGCGCAACGGCTCGCGGCTTGTGGCAAGGATCTGGACGTTTGGGCACACATCGAGCACCGTGGCGATTGCCGGCGCCGCCGCCGTCACCTGTTCCAGATTGTCTAAGACGAGCAGGACTTCCGCCGCGCCGAGCGCGCGTTGCAGGTGGACCAACGGCGCCTCTGACCCGACGTCATGGACCCCAACCGCCCTGGCGATGGTTGGAATGACGAGGTCGGGGTCGCGGATCGGGGCAAGGTCGACGAAGACCGCGCCGCCGTTCCAACCGTGGGCTAGGTCCACCGCGAATTGGGTGACCAGGCGCGTCTTGCCGACACCGCCGGCGCCGACGACAGTCACCAACCGCCTGTGGCCATCACGGATGAGTGTGGTGATCGCGTAGAGCTCTCGCTCTCGCCCGACCAGGCTGGTTAGCGGAGCGACAATGGCGCGCGGTCGTGGCGGAGGCTCATTCACTGGCACTATACCGGCGGGTGTGATGTCCCGATCGTCCCCAGTCGTTTCCCGAGTTCGTCAAGTGACTCGACGAGAATCGCCACGACCCGGTCGACCTCATCCTTCGTGATTACCAGCGGCGGGCAGAGTTGGGTCGTCGGGTCGTTGCGGTCGTCGTTGCGCAGGATCAGGCCGCGCGCCTTCATCTGGTCAGTCAGCCAGCCGAGCAGCTCCGGATCCTCCGGGCTGGCCTTGGTCGCCTTATCGGTGACCAACTCGACCCCGAGGAATAACCCGGCCCCGCGGATATCGCCGACGTTCGGGTGGTTGGCGAAGGCTGATTCCAACTCGGATCGTAGGTAGGCTCCGGTTGCTTTCGCCTGACCGGCCAGGTCCTCCTCAAGAAAGATGTCCAGATTCGCCAGCGCGGCCGCACAGGAGACCGGGTGCCCGCCGAAGGTCAGGCCGTGGGAGAAGCCCGGCCCCTCGCCCACGAAGGTATCGGCCACCGATTTCCGGACCATCACGGCTCCCAGCGGCGCGTAGGACGAGGTGATTCCCTTGGCCAGCGTGATCACGTCTGGTTCGACGCCAAAGTAGGTCGAGCCAAACAACTCGCCCAGGCGGCCGAATCCGCAGATCACCTCGTCCATGATCATCAGGATGCCGGTCTCGTCGCACAGCTTGCGGATCTTCTTGAAGTAGTCCATCGAGCCAGGCGGAATGCAACCCCCCGCGTTCTGCACCGGCTCGGTGATAATCGCCGCGACTTGCTCCGGCCCCTCGAACTCGACCAGCCGCTCGATCTCGTCGTAGCACATCAGGGAGCAGGCTGGGGCGTCCTTGCAGTATGGGCACCGGTAGCGGTGCGACATCGGTGCGTGGCGGGCCCCTGGCACAAGTGGCCCGAATTGAGCCCGAGCGTACGACAATCCGTTGACCGAGAGCGCGCCCATGGTCGTGCCGTGGTAGGCCACCCGGCGTGAGATCGTCTTCCAACGATGGGGGAAACCCTTGAGCGTCTGATACTGCTTGGCCAGCTTCAGGGCACTCTCGACGGCCTCGGAGCCGCCAGAGGTGAAGAACGCCCGGGCATCGCCGCCGAGCGGAACCAGATCGCTCAGCCGGTCGGCCAGGACAGCGGCGGGAACGCTCGCATACCCGAACGGATTGACGAAAGGCATCATTTCAAGTTGGGCCAGCATCGCCTCGACGATGCGCCGCCGTCCGTAACCCGCGTTGACGGAGTAGATCCCGGCGAGGAGGTCGAGGTAGGCGTTCCCCTCCATGTCCCAGACGGTACTTCCCTCGCCTTTGACCAATACGAGCGGGCGGTGCTCCGGGTTGTAGTGGGACTGCATCTGGGTGAAGTGGAGGAAGAGGTTGTCGCGGATCGCCTCTCGCACCCTGCCCGGATCGTAGCCAGGCGCCAGCTCCGGGGAACTCGTCGTCAACGTCATTCCACACGCTCCCTTCGCATCGCGCGACTGGCAGGTCAGTGTCAGAATTCTTTCGTGCCGCGCATTCTACGGCAGCAGTGGACAAGCGCGATAGACCGGCCGCGGCCATCACGCCCGCGCTTGCGCGAGCCGGAGAACATGCAGGGACACACTTCGCCTGCGCGAACTCCGGGGTGTTGAGCCCAGGATTACCACCTGGTCTCCTGGGGCCGCGTGCCCATGCTCGAGGGTGTGCGCAGGAAGTGTCGGGATCAGGCGGCGAGGTTGTAGTTAGCCCATTGGTCGTTGAACAGCAGGACGCGCACGAGGCGACGGCCTGGGCGCCGGGCAGGCCCCAGCGCATCCCCGGCCCCTTCTCGCGGGCCCCGATCGATGCTTGCAAGCACCCTCGACCATGCCGCTGCCGATGTCCAGGCCCCGCTCGCGGTAGCGACCGTAGGCCATCCGGCTGGCCTGATTGGTGAAGTACCCGACCTGCTCGTCGCGCACCACCGCTGCGCCGGCCGGGCACGTGAGCCGGCGCCAGGCCGCGACGAGGGCCGCACCCGCCCGGCAGCCAGCCGGTCCAGCTGGCGCGCGACCCAGCGCCGCGTCTTGGCCGTCCCCTCGCCATGGAGCGCCCGCCCAAACTCCCAGATCCGCTCGCTGGCGTGGTACCAGTCCACGATACAGGTCGCCTTCGGGCAGTGCTCGGCGGCCAGGTTCCAGATCCACTCGGCCCGTCCCCAGCACGACGACCTCGGCGGCCCCTTCCAGCCCCCGGCGATGGGCCTCCACTGCGAGGCGGCGGCCGAACGCCTCGGCCGGCTCGAAGCCGGCGACGTAGCTGGCTGCGCCGGGGTCAGCTCCCCGCCCGGCCTGCCGTGCTCCGGCCGCACGACCCCGACTTTGACCTCCTTGCCCTCGCCGCCCGTGCCCAGGATGCGCACCCCATCCATCGCCACGTAGAGCCGGGCTGGGGCTGGTCCGGCGGCCGGCGGCAGCCCATCGCGCCAGGCGGTCGCCATCGTCGCGCCAGCTCCGCTTCGCGGCGAGCGCCGATGGCTTCGGTCACGGTCCGGACGGTGCTCGCCGACACCCGGATCCCGCGAGCGCCGCCAGCGTTGTGACCGCCTGGGCGAACGGCAGCAGCGCCCCGAGGTGGCTGGTGGCGCGCCGCACCCCGGGGCTGTGGCTGGCGCGGCCCAGCCCGAGCGCCGGGTCGAGTGGGCAGGCCCCCTGGCCGCACGCCGGGCACCAGTAGTACGCCCGCCGCAACGCGATCCAGCCGACCACGGTCTGTACCTCCTTGGTGCGATAGCCCTCGAAGCCGGCCGTGCCACCGCAGGCGCAGGCCTGGCGCACCCCGTCCTTGCCTGCCCCCGCGCCGCCAGCCCGGCTTCCAGCACCCGCGCCCCGACCGCCAGCACGCCCTCCCGCACAGGCGCTCGGTCGCCTCCAGGTCGACCCCGTCGCCCCCGGCCACCCGGTCAGCAGGGCCGTCAGGGCACCCAACGCCTCCATCAGCACGCGGGGCGCGTGCTATCGTCCACGGCGATACCCTCCCGCGGCGGGATCCAGCCGCCGCACCTCCTCCGGATCGAGGACGGGAGGGTATCACCCACCCCGACATTTCCTGCGCACACCCCATGCTCGATGACCACCCGCTCGATCTCTTCTGGCTGTGCTAGCGATAGTTGCTGATCGACGATCACCGGGATCACGCCGTACCAGAGAGCCAGACGACGCGCGACCGCGAGATCATGGGTCAGGGCGACAATCGGAGTCCCCGGCCGTTCGCTGGCGACGATCCCGGCGGTGCGGCCCGTCGCGGTGAGCACGACGATCGCGCTGGCTGGCAGGGCGCGGGCCAATGCTTTGGCCGCGCGGGCAATGGCATGGGCATCGCTGCGGGCGGCGGCTGGCGCGAGATCGACCACGGTTCTCCTGCTGGCGCCAGTCCGATCCTGGACGATCGATTGCTCAGTTTCCTGTGCAATCCGGTTCATGACCTCGACCGCGGCAATCGGATGGGTCCCGACCGCCGTTTCACCGGAGAGCATGACCGCGTCGGAGCCGTCCAGAATGGCGTTGGCGACATCGCTCGCTTCGGCGCGAGTGGGCCGGGGGTTGGTCATCATCGACTCGAGCATCTGCGTCGCCGTGATTGCCGGAACGCCGTGGCGATTGGCCAGACGGATCGCTCGCTTCTGGATCGCGGGTACGGCCTCCGGGCTGAGCTCGACGCCCAGATCGCCGCGAGCAACCATGATGCCGTCGCTCGCCACGGATGATGGCCTCCAGCGCATCTACAGCCTGGGGTTTCTCGATCTTGGCAATCAGTGGCTGGCGACCGCCGAGCTGCCGGATCACGCTTCTTGCCCGGCGCAGATCGTTGACCGAGCGCACGAAACTGAGCGCGACAAAATCGACACCGTGCTCGACTCCGAAGGCCAGGTCCGCCTCATCCTTTTCGGTGAGAGCCGGTACACGAAGCGCGGTGCCCGGCAGGTTGACGCCTTTGCGCTCCCGCAGCAGCCCGCCGAACACGACCCGGCACGTCACGTATCCGGTTCCTGAATCCGGCCGGCTCTGTCGATTCGACCCGTAATTCCAACGCTCCGTCGTCGAGCAGGATCTTGTCTCCGACCCTCAGGTCTTCGGCAAGGTAGGGATAGGTCGTCGAGATTTCCGCGGCGGTTCCTGGCTTGGTATCGGGCCCGGTGGTTCCGATCCGGACTGTGGCGCCGGGCTCGAGGCGGATCGGTCCTCCACCGGCTAGATCCCCGACTCGCAGCTTTGGCCCCTGGAGATCCTGAAGCAGGGCAATCGGGCGGTTGAGATCCGCCGCAATGCTTCTGGCGGCCGTGATGACGGCGGCATGGTCCTCGTGGGTGCCGTGCGAGAAGTTGAGGCGCAGAACATCGACCCCGGCGCCGATGAGCGCCCTCAGCATCTCCGGGCTTTGGGTCGCCGGGCCAACGGTGGCAACGATCTTTGTCAGTGTCCGTGCTACGTCACGCATCGCGTTCCCCATGTGAGCCCGATTCCGGGTCAGCATGCCATACGGTCCTGCCGATTATCGGAGAAGACGTGCGCCCGACTGCGTTGACTGACCCTAGCTCGATTTTTGCAATTCCGGACGTGACGGAGCCCGATTGACTATGCCAATGGGTATCCTAGAGGCATGGGGTTCTGCTGCTCGCACGGTCCCGCCTTCGGCGTGTGCCCCTTGGCCGCAATGCCTAGTGGCACATCGGCGGTCGGCCGCCTTCGCACCGGCCGCCGGCGGGGCGAAGGCGGGTCAGCAGTCAGCGGTTCTGCCTTCATCCTTTACCGTTCCCCGTTCCCGTCCTCAATCACTGCCTCATCTCATGACGACGCCGCATCGCCGACACGCTGACCCGAGGATAGGAAAGCGGCGGAGGGGATGGGACCCGCCCGGTACCCCGACACACGGATCGCGCAAATTGACCCGGCTCCGAGCGATGATCTACAGTGGGGCTATCTCAGCGGCGCATTGGCCGCGACAACCGCATATCGATTGGACGACCGGGTGGACTCACGCTCGTTTGACGCTCTCACCCGCTCGCTGGCCACGGCCAAAACCCGCCGCGGCCTCCTTGGCGGCCTCGCCGCCTTGGTCGTGGGGGCGCGTGCCGCGTCTGCCCAGACCGCCTGCCCACCGGGGCAGATCCGCAACACGAAGGGCCAGTGCACCTGCCCGGCGGGGACCGATGCTTGCCCCGACGGGTGCTTCAATAAGAAGACCGACCTGGCCAACTGCGGGCGGTGCGGGCACGCCTGCCTTTCCGGTGAGATCTGCCAGAAGGGCGAATGCAAGTGCCCGCGCGGGGCGACCTGCGGCTGTTTGCCAGGCCAGGTCTCGTGCAACGGGACGTGCACCAACCTGGACGACTTCCGCTCCGACGCGGGCAACTGTGGCGCCTGCGGAATCGTTTGTGGCACCGGCGGCGACGACTGCCGCATTCCACGCTGCGACGAGGGGGTCTGCGTCACGGATCCGCGGGACTGCGAGGACGGCAACCCGTGCACATCCAACCACTGCAACGGTTTCTGCGTCACCGGTTTCCTCTCGGGCGGGACCTGCTCCACCGCGGAGGTGACGAACGGCACCTGCGCAACCGGGACCTGTGTCGCGACCACGACCACCGCTGCACCGACAACGACAACCACGACTCAAGCACCGACAACCACCACGACCACCGCACCTACCACGACCACCACCACGGCTCAGCCGACGACCACGATCGCCCCGGATCCGAACACGTGCAGCCCCGCGCGGGACTTCTGCCTCTTCGGAGACCCGCTGCCCTGTGGCGCGAACCAAGACGTCACCTGCACCTGCGGGACGACCCTTGGCGGGGCCCCCATTTGCCGGCAGAACTCCCAAGGGGAATGCCTCACCTGCGGAAGCGACGCGGACTGCGCCGGCATAGCCGCCATCTACGGGGGGCAGTACGTGTGCGCCCAGTGCACGAGATGCCAAGCCGTCAACACCAGCACCGTGTGCGTGAAATTGTGCCCCGTCTAAGGTACGGAACAGACCGGACCCCGCAGTCGAGCGCGCCGGCATACGGGCCACGTGCTCTGCTGCGATGGTCTGGTCTGCTACTCGGGCGGTTTCTCCACGGAGGCGGCCCGGCCGCCTCCGTGGGGGGGCTACTTAGGAGCCCCCGCCTCATCTCGCCTCCTTCACCGTCCTGTGACCCGTCTCTCATCCTCGCCTACCCCCCCCTGCCTCAGCCCATGACAGTGTTGCACCACTAGCAGGTTGGCATCCCTCTTCCTTCTCCTTCTTAGCAGGGGCCCGGAGAGTGCCCAGGGGATTCATCTAGGAGACTGGAAGAACAAGAAATGGAGAGGATCAACCCGGTACCCCGCCACACGGATCGCGCAGATTGGACCCGGCCTCGAGCGATGACCTACACTGTAGCCTTCTCAGCGGCGCATTGGCCGCGAAAATTGCATACTGATTGGACAACTGGGTGGACCCACGTTCCTTTGACGCCCTGACCCGTACTTTCGCTGCGCCGAAAACCCGGCGCGGCCTCCTCGGCGCGATCGCCGCCATTGGTGCCGGCCTCTTCGGCGTCAAGGCGGCCGACGCTCAGGTCACCCAGGCACAGTGCGGCAACGTGGTCTGCTACAACCGCACCACCCAGACCCAGACCGTCGCCTGCGGCCCGGGTTGCGTCTGTTGCGTCTATAGCAACGGCAACTCCCGCTGCCAACCACCGGGGAGCTGCACCGGGACCGTCGTCTCGCCTACAACGACGCCCGCGCCAACCACCACGACGACCGCTGCCCCCACAACGACCACGCCCGCGCCAACCACCACGACGACCTCCCCCCAGACGACCGCTGCCCCCACAACGACCACGGCGGCGCCAACCACCACGACGACCCAAGCTCCCACGACGACTACCACCACCACGGCGCCGCCCTTCCCCTCGTTTATCGTCTGCCGCTGCGAGGGCGGCAGCGCTTACGAGTTTTGTCAGTCAATCGCGTGCACCGACGCGAACGTCATCTCGGTCTGCACCGCCCTTTGCGACGCTCAGGGCGGCCAGTACGAGGGCGACGGGTTTTGCCGAGGCACCGACGTCTGCGGCGACTAGCCTGGGCTCCTGCCCAAGCGAGCGTTCCCCATCATCCCGCAAGGAACCGAACGACCGAGAAGCCCCGTCCCGCAGCGCGGGACGGGGCTTCTCGTCGATCCTCAAACGTCGGTGCGTGCCCGAACACCACACGGCCGGTCGGACTTCGATGCACTAGAACATGTGTACGATAATAGGCCTGTGAGTCGTCGTCTTCACGGAGCGTAGGAATGCATGTTTCCCCGTCCGACCGATCGATACCGACCAATCCCGAAACAGCGTGCGATACACCGACTCGGACCGCGAGGCCGCCTACCTGTCACCGCGCCTCGGTCTCCGCCATTACCTGAAATGCAGTAGCGCCGGCCGCATGATCGCGGCCGGCGCTGTGCATGGACACCCACCGTGTCGTTACTACTGGTCGAGTTCGGCTTCCTCGGCGTCGCGGTCGCTGTTTGGATCGTCAGCCGATATCTGGGACCCGTGGTGTTGCGCTCGATCGTGCGCTCACGGCACCCTGCCCCCCATACGACCCGCAGCAGCGATACCTGCTGCCCGGCGTTCTTCGGTGTACAGCGCACCCCGGACGATTGCTGGCAGACCTTTAGCCGCGACAGCCGCTTCCCGGAGCAAGGGAGGGCTCCTGCGCAGGAGTTCCCGCCCCGCCTCCCCGTAGCCCTTCACCGTCCCGTGTTCCGGGCTAAATTCCTTCCTGCCCCATCCCCCTCCAGCTTTTCGCACCGCATCGCCGCGCTTCCGGCACGGTGACGCCTCGACGGCGGGGCCGATACAGCCCAGACCTACCCCATCCCTCCCGCTCTCTTTCTGCACCTGGAGGGGCAGGGGGAGGTCGGCGATATGCCGACGACCTGATTCCATCGTCACGGGCAGATATCCCACATACACAGCAATACCCCGGTGGGGATGTGATTGGATATTTTGGTGTCGGATCTGTAGTGATGTGGCAGGCCGTCGCTCCCCTCGCACTCTTTTCGAAACCCAGATTCGGGACGGTCGCTGGGACCAGAGCGTCCTGATCGTGGACCCGGGGCGCCGGTTGACCCGGCCCGCCTGGTGCCCGAGCAGGGGGCCGCCCGCGCGGCGGAGGGGAACCGGAGAACATCCCCGGGTCCCCGGGTCCGGGCCGTGCGGCGCCGACCCTGGGCCCGGCCACGATTAAGTACCGCCCTCACCGCGGATACGGTACTTGTACGGATTCCGCGCGGCCTCGAGTGCCTTATGTTGAGAGTGCCCCACTCCGGGGCACCGGCCCGGCCGGGCACGCCGCCACGAAGGGGCAATGCGCATGGACCCGTCTCGGTTCGATTCACTGACTCGGTCGCTCGCATCCGCCAAGACCCGGCGCGGGTTCATCGGGTCGCTCGCCGCCCTCGGGGCCGGGCTCCTCGGTGCTCGCGCAACTGACGCCCAGGTGACCCAGGCGCAGTGCGGCAACGTCGTCTGCTACAACCGGGTTACCCAGACCGTCGACGTCGCCTGCGCCTCCGGATGCGTCTGTTGCGTCTATGGCAACGGTAACTCCCGCTGCACTCCGCCGGGCACTTGCACCGGCACCGTTACGTCGCCCACGACAACCACGTCCGCTCCCACGACGACAACGGCCGCGCCGACGACCACCACCGTCGCACCAACGACAACTACTCAAGCGCCGACGACCACCCAGGCGCCGACGACCACGACCACGCAGGCCCCCGCGACCACTACGACGCAAGCCCCGACGACCACAACCACCTCGACCCAGGCGCCGACGACGACCACTCAGGCACCGACGACCACGACCACCACCACGACAGTTCAGCCGACCACCACGACCACAACGACGACCGTCGCGCCCACGACAACGACCACGGCGCCCACAACGACCACGACCACCACACCTCATCCCCTCCAAGGCACGTGCCCGACCGGAGAGAATTCATGCGACGGGACGGGGATCGTATTCTGCAACGACGGAAGCCTACTCGGGTGCGTCTGCATGCAAACGTTTAGCGGCGCGACATTCTGCGGCGATCTTGGCGACCGCATATGCAGTGACACCTGCCAGTCCGCCGCCGACTGTGCCGACCTGGGACCCGGGGCCGAGTGTGTTGTCACTGCTCCTAGCTGTACGACGTGTCCGTCCCGCGCCTGCGCGCTGCCGTGCGCCAACCAGCCACCTGTGTAAGAGCGGCCGCCGCAGTCAGACCCGCGGCGCGACAATCGGGCGGGTCGGCCGCCAACATGCATTCTGGAGTAGAGGGGGCGCCGATTGGCGCCCCCTCCGCGCGTCCGCGATACGCCTCCCCGTCTCCACTCGGGGTGTGGCTCAAGCTGAGCCGTCTGGGGCGGAGGCCGAAGGACGATCCGTACCCCTGGGATACAACACGGGCCGGGGTGTGATCCCCGGCCTTCCGATTTCGCGTCGTCGGTCCCGAGGTGCCGCTACGGCGCTATCAGGCCGGCGCACTGGCCGGTCGCGACGCCGCCGACGGTGTTAGAGACGCCGAGCGGATTGACGTTGTTGCCCGAGCAGTCCAGGTCGACCTCAATGGCGTTCTCCAGGACGACGATGACTGCCCCAACCTTAACACGTTGTCCCGCACGACGAGGCTGCCGCGCACGGAGTTCCGCTCCACCCCGATACCGGTTCCCGTAACGAGGGTCCCGATCACGACGAGGTCTCCCCGCACCTCGGAATCGTGGATGATAATGGCAGAGATGGGCGTGCCGCCGGCGACCGTCACGCCGCCGCGAACCACCCCGCCGTCAATGACGAAGTAAAGCGGTGCCGTCGCGGTGAGCGAGCCGCGGATCTCGGTCCCGTTGATAGCCTGGAAGTTCGCCCCGTGCTCGACGGTGATCCCGCCCCGGAACCGTCACGCCGCTAAGGATGCAGGTATCCGGCGCCTTCACCACGACGCTGTCCTTGATGGTGCCGCCATTGATCGTGGTGGCGCAGGGCGTGGCCGCCGCCATCCCCGTCCGCGTCCCCAGCGCCATCCCGGCCGCCAGCAGCGGCACCACCAGCAGCAGCCGAACGACGGTGGGTCGGATGCCCATGGGTGGCATCTCCTTGGTGGGTCGGCCGCCCAGCACCGGGCGGCCCCCCAGCCTACGGCGCGTACGCGGTCCAGGCTATTTGTAGACGACCACCACCACGCCCAACCCGCAGCAGGGGACATGCGCGACGGGCGCGGAATCGTGCGGGACAGACACAGGTCCGGAACCCTGCAACGGGGAGAGGTGCTTCTGCGACCAGACGACCACCGGCGCGACCGTTTGCCATGGATTTGGGGAGTGCCGCGGGTGCGCGGTCGACTCCGACTGCGACTCCTTTACGGGCCCGGGGTCGTTCTGCATCCAAGCGAGCTTCTGTTGCGTCCCCAATGGCACCGTCTGCGCCGGCCCCTGCCCGTCGTCCGCGTAGCGGCAGGGATCGCGCCCTGTCACGCACCGCGATCACCCAAGCCCCCCGATGCGTTCCAGCCAGGCGGGCTGGGTCGGCGGCGTGCCCGATTCCGACCGGCGGGGGTGAACGTGGATGCATCAATGAAGTTAGGGTTATCGGGGCGTGCCAAACCGATGGCGAGTGCCCCCAGGGGCAGCACTGCCAGTTCACCCAGTGCGGCAGCACCCGCTGCGTGCCGCGCTGCGCCACCGCGTAGCGGGATCGAGACGTCCGAGCACCGGGTGGCCGGGCCGGGGACTCCTCCCCGGTCTGGCGACGGCCGCCCACACCACCACCGCCTCCAACCCCTCCACGATCCCGACCCGGCCGACTGCACGCTGGGGGGATGGTGGAATCGTCCCTGACATTTCAGATGCGGGATGAAGGAGCCACAAAACGGGATAGCTACGCCGAGGGCGACCGCGAGGAGGCGTACCTCGTCTGGCTGAACATGCCGGTGCGGTCGTTTAGCAAGGTCGAGGAATGTCTCTCAAAGGTGTACCCAGAACGAAGGTAAACTCCTGGAAACAGCCGATTTTCGGTCCTGTCTGTATCTCTGCGTTAAAGTGTGGCGTTGTGCGCGTACTCGTCGTATCGTCCTCGTTGTCCGGGCACGTCACCGACGACACCTTCCGATTCCTGGTATAAGCGACTTTGCCGCGCACGCGGGTCTTTGGAGGCGATCGGAATGGCGACGAAGAAGCGTCGGGTGGATCGTACCGAATTGGACGGGAAGGGGGCGGTCGCAGAGATCGACGGCGCCGCTGCCGACGCAAATGGTCGGGTCGATGCCAAGATCGTTGTTGTACGGCCAGAACGGCGGGCGGCGAAGCCCAAGGAGCAGACGCAAGCGGCGTTTGTGCTGCCGCCGCTCGATCCAGACCTCTACATCAACCGGGAGCTGAGCTGGCTGGAATTTAATCGGCGGGTGCTCGACCGGGCGCGTGACTCCGATACTCCCTTGCTTGAGCGGGCGAAGTTCGCCTCGATCTTTTGCTCGAACCTGGACGAGTTCTTCATGATCCGTGTCGCCGGATTGGAGCGTAAGCTCAATCTCGGCATCAGCGATCCCGGCTTCGACGGCCGCACGCCGTCCGCCGTTTTTGCCCTGGTGAAGCGGACCGTTCAGGAACTGCTGGATCACCACGCCGCCCTCGTTGACGATGACCTGCTCCCGGCCCTGGCGGGCGCCGGTATCCACATCCTGCCCCACGACGAACTGTCTCCAGCCGATCGCGAGGCGCTCTCGACCGTCTTCGAACAGGAGATTTTTCCAGTCCTGACGCCGCAGGCGATCGATCGTGGGCGCCCGTTCCCCCATGTTTCCGGCAGAAGCCTCAACCTGATTGTCGTCCTGCGGAGCCAGTCGGCCGGGTTCCGGTTCGCTCGGGTCAAGATTCCGGCGACATTGCCTCGGTTCGTGCGGGTGCCAGAACGGGGGGGAGCGGGCGAGCGGGGGCTAGGTGGAGCGCCAGCCACTTCCGTTCGGTTCACCTGGCTGGAGCAACTTGTCTCCGCCCATCTCCCCCGGCTCTTCCCTGGAAACGAGATCGTGGCGGCGTACCCGTTCCATGTGACCCGGGACGCCGATATCGAACTGGACGACGAGGACGACGACGAGAGCGCGCTCGATCTCCTCTCGACCATGAGCGCATCTCTCACGCAGCGTCAGTTCGGACCGGTGGTCCGGCTGATGGTCAACGGAACCGTTCCCGCCGAAGTCCGGGATTGGTTGGTCGAGCACCTGGGGACCTCTGAGCGCGATCTGTACGTCGTGGCCTCGCCGGTCGGGCTAGAAGACCTGATGGAGCTCATGCGTCTCGACCGGCCGGATCTCAAGGATCCGCCCTACACGCCCAAGCCGCTCTTTCCGCCGGCTGGGCCCGTCCGGGGTGAGGTCAACCTGGGGCCGGATGCCGCACTCGACTCGGATGACGTCGATATCTTCGCCAGGCTGCGCGAAGGCGACATCCTGGTCCACCATCCCTACCAATCGTTCTCGGCGGTGACCGACTTCATCCAGGCCGCCTCGGTCGACCAGGATGTGGTCGCGATCAAGCAGACGCTCTATCGCCTGGGTAAGGACTCGCCGCTGCCCGCCGCGTTGATGCAGGCCCGCGACGACGACACCCAGATCGCGGTGTTGGTGGAGGTGAAGGCCCGGTTCGACGAGGAGAACAACATCACCTGGGCCAAGCAGTTGGAGCGGTACGGCGTGCACGTCGCATACGGTCTGACCGGGCCTTAAGACCCATTGCAAGGCCACCCTGGTGGTGCGACGGGAGCGGGATCGCCTGCGCCGCTACGTCCATCTGGCGACTGGGAACTACAACGCTTCCACGGCCAGGCTCTACGAAGACTTCGGCCTCTTCTCCGCCCGGGATGACCTCGGCAACGACGTCTCCGAGCTGTTCAACGTCCTCACCGGTTTCGCCCATCAGGACCGCTACCGCAAGATCTGGGTCGCTCCCAATGGCCTGCGCCAGGAAGTTATCGACGCGATCAAGACGGAAGTGATGACCCACCGGCGGACGGGCTCCGGCCACCTCATCTTCAAGATGAACTCGTTGCAGGATCCTGAGCTCATCCGGGCCCTCTACGCGGCCGCCCGTGAGGGAGTCAAGATCGAACTGATCGTACGTGGGATCTGCTGCCTGCGGCCGGGTGTTCCCGGGTGGAGCGAGACAGTCAGGGTGGTCTCGATCGTCGGGCGCTTCCTGGAGCACAGCCGGATTTTCTGGTTCTCCGGCGCCGGGGAAGACCCGGCCCGGCTCTATATGGGCAGTGCCGACATGATGCAGCGGAATCTCGACCGTCGGGTCGAGGTGGTCTTCCCGATCGAAGATCCCGCCTTACAGGCTCGCGTGCGCGACGAGATCCTCGACGCCTATCTGCGTGATACGGTCAACGCCCGCCAGCTCCACGTGGACGGGACCTGGCGGCCGGTTCCTACAGCCGAAGGTGCGGAGCCATTCGACGTGCAGGGCTGGCTCATGAACAAGTACTAGCCGTCAGCCGGACCCACCTGCAATCGCGGACAACATCAACCCGGCACCGCAATGGCGCCGGGTCTCGTCCCTCGGGCGTTGATTTCAACTTCGGGCATCCGGTCCGCGAGCGACGTGCGCTCTAGCGGTGCCGGAAGGTGATGCGGCCCCGGCTGAGATCGTACGGGGAGAGTTCCACGACGACCCGATCACCGGGCAGCACACGAATGTAGTTCTTGCGCATCTTGCCGCCGAGGTGGCCGAGGACCGTGTGGCCGTTCTCGAGCTCGACGGTGAACATCGCGTTGGGCAGGGCATCCACCACGCGGCCATCAACGGCGATCGCGTTGGGATCCTGGCGACGGGGACGCTCTTCCCCGGCGGGCGGTGGGGTAGCGGGACGAACGGGCCGGGCGGGGCGACGATTCTGGGGCTTTGCCAATGACACTCTCCTGGTTGCTCGCGGCACGTTGCCCGAGCGTCAGATAATTCAAATACGTAGATTCGCGAGGTGGGCGAACAAAACGTCGTGCGGGGCACGGCAACGCCCTCGCAGCGCGGACTTTACAAAGTATAGCCGATCCCGTCCGGGGGAGCACGACCAGTACCGCCAAGATCCCGACCCAATACCACTTGCCTATCCGGGTCATCCCGGTCTAGAATAGAACATGCGTTCTTCTCTAGTGCGGTGGGAGGCACGGATGGCGCTGGTAGCGATCCACACGCGGACGAACTGCGGGATGTGGATTCTGGTCGACGAGGATGGCCGGGCATTTGGCCTGCAGCCGTGGCTGATTGAGGAGTTGCCACCCAACGTATCCCGGGCCGCTCCGCCGCCGTGGTTGGTCCGGTCCGCCTTCTGGGGCGGTAGGGCGGAGCGGATCGAGCGAGTCGACTCCTTGATCCCGGACGTGGCCGGGGCCGCGACGGCGGTGCTGCCTGATCTGGGTGGCCGGTTCAGGCTCTCGGCGCGAGAGGTTGCTGCCCTGCTCGGCCTCCTCGATGAGCGGATCGCTGCCTGAATGGGCACTTTAGTTCAGTGGGCTGAGCCGCTAATCTGTGCCAGCGGACGAGTCGAACTCCAGCGTCGTTCGCCCGACCTCATCGTGTCCTTCAGTGTATACACCCAGGGTCATGCGACCGACTACGGCCCGCCAAAATCGTTGGGCCGGAAGGTTTCCCGAGGATTGAGACACCCGCCAACGCCCAGGAAAGCGGCGAAACACGTCACGGGCGATGACTTCCCCGACCCCCATCCTCCTGTACTTACGCATGACAAAAAACTCGGAGACGTGGGCAACAGGTTCGTCGCTGAGGACGCGAATTGAGACCAGGGCAAATCCCGCCAGACGGCCGTCGACTCGCACCAGAAATGGATGACGACCGGGCTCGGTCCAGTAGTGATCGAGATAGCGATAGCCGTACAGGCCGTGTTCGCCGATCTCGCGGCCATCGAACTCGCTAATGTCGTGCCGATAGAGTTCAAGCAGATTTGCCAGTACCGGCCTGTCCTCTATCGTCGCCGGCAACACGTTGATCATCATAACGTGTGTTCCAGACGAACCATTAGCGAATGACGATACTCAATCATCATCGGCCTCCCGCTCCAGGGCGTGCTTGGCGCTCAATGATTGTTGGAGGCGGAAGTAACTCAAGAATCGCATGAACGGCGTCCGCCAGGCTCTCATTCGTGACCGCGAGCGCACCAGCTGCGCGAACCTCTGGGAGTAGCGATGCGCCACTCCACCACCGGCAACCACGACTGGCCCGGCATCCGCTGGCAGCACCGTCCGAATGGCTCGAATCGTCGCGAGTAGTGCTGGTAGGCGCACATCGAGGTGCGCCGACAGGAGCACAAGCGGTGGCCTATGCAGCCGCACCGATTCGAGCAGGAAGCGAGAGGCCACGTCCGCTCCGAGAAGGTGGAGACGAATTCCCGCCTCTCGTAGGAGGCCACAGACCATACGCAAGCCCAGATCGTGGGTCTCTCCCTCTACGCAGGCCGCGACGATGTTCGGGCCGTGAGGCGTCGGGTTCGCATGCCGAGCAGAGAGCGTCGCGATCAGGTCGCGGGCAAGCTCAGACAGCTCCTTCTCCTGCGCAACCAGGATGTCGCCACGCTCCCAACGCCTGCCCACTTCGTTCAGGACGGGACGCAAGATTGTATCGAACGCTTGACCGAGGGACATTCCGAGATCGTCGACCTCAATCACAACCTGTCGCGCTCCGGCCAGATCCCCAGCAGTTGCCAGGCCCAAAAACGAGTCAACGATATCAGAGGACGAGAGAAGACGATCGAATTGCGCAAGACGCAGACGAATTGCTTCCAGCGAAAGTCGTTCGGTCTGCCACGCTTTGATCCGGAGGAGGCGTTCGACATCGGCGGAGCTGTACAGGCGGTGACCACCCTTGGTCCTCGTTGCTCGCAGGAGCCCTTCCCGTTCGAGGAACCGCAGGCTGGAATGGCTCACGTCGGGGTGGATACGCTGAAGAGCGCCACGACCTCGCCGATAGTCAAATGATTGTCATGGGCGACGTTATCTCGCTCGGTCATTGGCGGTTCCAAGAACGTATCTTGCAAGCAGGTCTAGGGTTCTAGAACCGAGTAGCGCATCACACAAGAACGGCCGTTGTCCTGGCTCAGCGGGTTCAAACGGTATCGCGGACTGCTTGACTAATATAAACCTAAAGTATAGGTTTAGGATACCGGCGGCAGGAAGGACCACTGTCGCGCCGGATCGCAAAATCGGCCGCTAGTCAGGAGAGGATCAGTGAAAGAACTACGTTCCCGGGGTTGGACAACAATTCGACTTTCCGGCGTACTGCTTGTTGCCTTGATGTTTGCACTGGCGGGGTCATGGCGGGCATCCGCCCAAGAAGCGACCCCGTCCCCTGAATCCGAGGATATGGGCGTCTGCACAGAGGCCCTGGGTTTCGGCGAGGAAGGTGACGCCTGCGTCAATGTCGTCCATGCCTCGCCAGACGCGCCGGCAGTTGACGTCTGGGTCGACGGTGCGCCGGCATTGGTCGGGCTCACGTTCGGAACCTACTCTGGCTGGGTAAACCTGCCCGCCGGTGAGCACCAGATTCAGGTCGCTCCTGCCGGCACTGCCGCCGATCAGGCGGTAATCGACGCCGAACTGACCCTTGAAGAGGGAGCGGCCTACAAGATCGCCGCCGTAGGCCTCGTCGCTGACATCGCCGCCGAGGTCAACCAGATCAATCTGAGCGATCTCGCCGATGACGAGGCCCGCATCCAGGTCGTCCATGCGTCGCCGGATGCTCCGGCGGTCGATGTCGCGGTTACAGACGGCGATGTGCTCGTGTCGGACCTCGAGTTCCCCGACTCCAGCGGATTCCTGACCGTTCCAGCGGGGACCTACGATCTCGAAGTTCGTCCCGCGGGCACGACGGATGTCGCCCTCCCGCTCCCGGGCGTGGCCCTTGAGCCCGGCCTGGTCTACAGCGTTTACGCAATCGGGCTGCTGGCCGACGGAAGCCTCACCGTGTTGGTTGTTCCGACCACCGCTGAGGGCACGCTGACGTCAACCCCCGAGGCATAAGCAAAGCATTTACGCCGACGGCGACGCCTGGCCACTCGCCCGAGTGGCCAGGCGTCGCCGGTCTCAATCTCAAGTGGCACGAACCGTGCGAACTCCCGGGTGATCGCACACTTGACCATCCCGCATCTGGATTCCGCTGTCGCGAAAACTAATTCGATGAAAGGTCCATAGATTCGGTCTCGCGATTCCTCCTACGCACGGGACTGTCGATATTGATGCCCCAATCGCCATCGAAGAGTGGCCGTCGCGGCTGCGCCTTGGAAATCTCGCCGTCGGACTGACGCACCTCGTTCAGGCGGTCGCCATCTTTGCCTTGAGTAACGACTTTACGCTGCCTGTCACCGCTTCGTTTCTCGCTGGCCCTCCCGGCAGCGATCTAACACAGCCGGAGGTGATCTGGGACGTCCCCGTTGGTCCCGCAATCGGAGTCTTCCTGCTGCTTGCCGCCCTCGACCACATCTTGATGGTCGTGCCAGGCATCAACGATTGGTACAACGCCAACCTGCGCCGGGGCGCCAACTACGCTCGATGGTGGGAGTATTCCGTCAGCGCCTCCATCATGATCGTCTTGATCGCGATGGTCACTGGCGTCAGTGATATCGGCGCGGTTGTCGCCATCTTCGGGGTCAATGCGGCGATGATCCTCTTTGGTCTGGTGATGGAGCGCTCAAACCCGAACAAGGAGCGGGCGGATTGGACGCCGTTCCTATTCGGCTGCCTGGCCGGGGCCGTTCCCTGGGTGATCATTGCCTATCAGGTCGTAGGGGCAGAAGACAGAGCTACGGGATCCGGAGTTCCAACCTTTTGTCTATGGCATCATCATATCGCTCTTCGTGCTCTTCAACAGCTTTGCAATCAACATGGTGCTGCAATATATGCAAATCGGTCGCTGGCGCGACTACATCTTTGGCGAGAAGGTATACATCGTCCTCAGTTTGACGGCAAAGACTGCTCTCGCCTGGCAGGTCTTCGCAAACACCTTAATTGATTGATTCTTGCGATATCGATTCGAGTGCCGATGGACGCCAGCAACGGAGAGAACCATTCTCAACAGGTAGGGACGGCTTCGGGTGCTCCCGATTTGGACCGTTCTGGCAGCGACCGGAGTAAAGATTCAGAGTAGAGCTCCTATTTTCTGTCTAGGGTATGAGCAGCAATGCTCTGAAGGATATCGACTGATTTTGGCATCTCTGGCCGCTCTGCCCAATTTCAACACGCCACGGGCGCGAACGAACCTTCACCTTTCAGAGCCCGATGCGACGCTCCTGATGACCGGGCCCGAACAGGCGCGGATCAAGCGCGTACGGCATCTCGTCCTCGAAGACCACGGTCACTCCGGCGTTATGTAGCTCGATATCGAGGTCCGAGAACGAGCGGATGCCGGTGGGTGGCAGGGGACGATCCGGGTTCAGCAGGCCGCGGCGGAACCAGTAGAGCGCCCGGTGCTGACAAACCGGATCGCCGTTTTCCCCGGCTTGGCAGGTGCAGATCCTGCCGTCCGTGACGTAGCAGAGCGTGTTGTCGGAGGAGCTGGTGACGACGGCCATGCCAGTGGACGCCTCGTAGCGGAGGCTGATGCCCTTTTGGAAGGCGCGGACCAGCGCGGCGCGCCAGCGGGTCATTGTCGCTAGCCGCACCGACCGGCGGATTGGGGTGGGAACGGTAGTGCTCATAGGATGCCTCCTCGGACATCAATAATTACAATCGCGACTGGCGACATCGCACTAGTGAGTAGCCTAAATTTGCGCCTGATCTGTCCCTGTAGGTAACAAGTGCCGTACTACGTATAGAACGCGGAAAAGGCCCGTATGAAAGGAAAACACCGCCACTTGGGCGGTCTTCCGTGGGGCCATTGAGTTTCGGAGTGGTTGGAAAATGGTGGCGCCGTCTCCGCTGCCGCCCGGGACTCCAAGTCCCGAGCGGTCTGACGGAAGCCGGCTTAGAAATCGGCGACAAAGAATGGCTACGGGTCCCGATTGATCGTGTACTACAACAGCGCCTCAAGGCGATCGACGTATCCGGAGAGGACATCGAACGCCGCCTGGATCGGCTCTGGCGTGGTCATGTCGATGCCGGCCTGCCGCAACTGGTCGATGGCGTACCCGTTGACACCGGCGCTAATCATGTCGATGAACCGGCGTGCGGCGGGCTCACCCTCGGTGCGAACTTGCCCGGCCAGCGCCGCCGCGCCGGCGATGCCGATGGCGTACTCATAGACATAGAAGTTCATGAACAGGTGCGGGAAGCGGCCCAGGTGATGCCCATCCGGTCGTGATCGAGGACGACTTCGCCACCATACCCCTGCTCGTAGAGTCCGGCCAGGGTCTCGGTCATCCCATCGGCGGTGAGGGCATCGCCCCGCGCGATCTTCTCGTGGCAATCGCGCTCGAACCGGGCCAGGATCGGCATGGTGAAGAGATAGCGCAGGTGATTCGCCATCCGCTCCTCGACCACGGCGATGATCCAATCGCGGTCATCGCGCTCATTGAGCAGGAAGCCGCCCAGCATCGCCTGGTGAAAGTTGCTCGGCACCTCAGAGAGAAAGCCACCGTCCTGCCAGTAGGTGATCGGTTGCGCTCGCCATGTGTGGTAGGAGTGCAGGGAGTGGCCGAGTTCGTGCGTCAACGTACTGACCGCGCCAAGGTCGTCGTCGTAGACCATGCTGATGAACGGCATCGTCCTGTACGAGCCCCACGAGAACGCCCCGCCCCCTTGCCCCGGTTGGCGCAGCGATCCACCCAGCGGTCGGCGATGCCCCGGCGGTTGATCTCAACGTACTCCGAGCCGAGCGGTTCGAGAGAACGCAGGATCAGGTCGACGCCCTGCTCGAACGGGATGACCGGGTCGTTCGCGATCGGAGCGACGATATCCCATCCCTGATAGTCGCCCTCAGGCAAGCCCAGCAGCCTGCGCCGGGTGCGGAAGTAGCGATGCCAGACGGGCAGATTCTTCCAGACCGTGTCGAGCAGGTTGTCGAAGACGGCGGTTGGGATCGCGCTCTCGTCGAGGGCGGCAGCGAGCGCCGACTCATAGCCTCGCGCCTTTGCATAGAAGTCGTTCCGCTTGATGCCTCCCTCCAGGGCGGCGGCGAGGGTGTTCTGGACACGCAGGTGCGTGTCGGCGGCCGCCTGCCAGGCGGCCTTGCGCACCGCTCGATCCGGCGAGCGCAGAAACCGATCCAGATTCCCGGGCAGGAGGTCGACGGTGGTGCCCTCTTCGTCCGAGATCTGGCCGAACGGGAGCTCGCCATCGGTCAATGTCTGCGCGACAGTCTCGCCCGTCCCGACAACGTTGCTTGCCTGGGCCAGCAATGCCTCCACCTCAGCGGAGCGGATGTGGGGGCGTCTCCGCTCGATCGTGTTCAGGAGGTGCCGGTAGATGGTGAGACCGGACTCCTCCTCGATCCAGGCTGAGATCCGTTCCGCCGGGATCTCAAGGATTTCGACCGGAACGAACGCCGCCGCTTCCTCGAACCGGGCCAGGAGTCCTTGGCCCCGGCTGTCCATCGCCGTCGCGGTCGCATTCGTGGTGTTCTTCCCGACCGGCGCAACATGGCGAAGACCTGGACCTTCTCAACCTGGTCGTAGAGCTCATCGTGGAGCTTGAGTATGGCCAGCAAAGATCTGGGCCGATTCTCCAACGCTGCCCCGGTAGCGATCGAACTCGCTCAGGCGGGCGTCGACCGCGGAGAGCGCATCTTCCCATGCTGCAACGGTCGGGAAGACCGATTCGAGGTTCCACGTCTCGCCGATCGGCACCT
>CAWKIA010000029.1:0-168802 GCA_963849635.1 uncultured Chloroflexia bacterium
GCGCGGGCGTCAAAGCGGTCACGCGCCTCTTCGACCCGCTTGCCATGCGTCAGCGACCACGAGCCCAGCGCCTTCAGCGGGGGCGCCATCGTCGCGCCGAGCGAGGAAGCGCATACTCGACCCGCGGGGGCACCGCGGCGTGCACGCGGCGCACCAGCAGGCCGTCGCGCTCCATCGCGCGGAGCGTCTGCGTCAGCACCTTCTCGGAGATCGGCGCGAGGTCCTCGAGCAGCTCGTGGTACCGGCGTGTGCCGTCGCCCAGCGCGAGGAGGACGTCCACGGACCACTTCGAGCTCAGCAGACCGATCGAATCTCGGATCAGCCGCGCCGAGCGCGTGCGCTCGGCTACCCGGCGCGCGTGGGCGTGGTCGGCGATGGGCGGTGCGGTCATGCCTCGGCTCCCCTCAGCTTCAGTCCCAGCGCACGTAAGGCGCGCGAGACACGCAGCCGCGCAGCGTTCTGGGTGCAACCCAGCGCGCCGGCGACCTCCTCGTATTCCAGTTGCTGCACGACGCGTAGCTCGAGCGCCTTGCGTTGCTCCGACGGCAGGGCACGTACGGCGCGGCGAAGGACGGGCGCCAGCGAAGTGGCGACCATCCGCTCGTCCACGGCCTCGTAGTCCTCACACTCGGCCCATGCTGTCGGCATCCCGAGCCGCTCACGAGCGGCGCTCTCGATGCGATTGTGCTTGTGGTACTGGCGCAGCAGGTTGCGCGCGATCCCGAACAGCCACGGCGCCCCCGAGCCGTCGGCCATGTCGCGAAAGCGGCGCGACGCGTGCCACGCCTGGGCGAACGTCTCCGCGGTGAGATCCAGCGCGGCCGTGTCCGACCCCGTCTGGCGCTGGAACCACGAGTGGACCCAGGCCGCGTAGCGGTCGTAGAACTCGCGGAACGCGAGCGGGTCCCGACTCGCTGCGGCGAGCAGGTCGGCATCGGATCTGGTCACGTGGTGCGTAGCGGCTCCCAGCGGTTCGCTACCTGATCATGACCCTAGCGCCAGGGTTGTGTTTTAGCCCTCGCGAAGACGGCGTTGGGCTCGATCGAGCGCTCGAACACTTTCTCCATACGCGGCTCACCATTTCCGTCCTCTGAAGGCAATGCCTTTTGCAGGACGAACTTGGCGTGTCGGCCCTCCAATTCCAGCCACGCGACCTGATTATTGAACCACGGTTTGTCGTGGGCGAGGCGCCAGCGCACGTCGGGATCGCGGACCCCGGCACGGCGCGCGAGCGCTCGGGTGAACGCGCCCATGGTGCGCGTCCAGGCGGCGAGGATCACGCGCCGCTCGTTCGCGTCGAGCGGATTGCGGAACGGCGAGCAGACGGCCTGCCAGACGGCCGACTGGACGCCCGCGTCGCGCGGGAACGCGACCTCCGCCAGATACGCGTGGTGGACATCGCCGGACAGCACGCAGATCGTCGACGGCGCCGTCGCCGCGGTGACCGGCGCCGACCTCGCGCAGGTGCTCGCACATGCGGTGGAACGAGGTCTGGAACGCCGGCCAGTGCTCGAGGTCGAGCTCCTGGCGCAGCTTCTCGGCGACCCGCTTGGCCAGCTTGCCCCAGGCGCCGTCGGCGACCGGCTCGTTCCAGGCCTCGAGCCAGTGCATCGCCGGGCCCATGATCAGTGGAAGCGAGGTGCCGATCAGCAGGTGCTCGACGTCGCCGCAGGCGTGGTCGGTGATCCACTCCCACTCCTCGGGATCGACCATCGAGCGGTCGCCGGGGTCGAGCACGCGCCCGGCGCGCGAGTCGATCATCACGACCCGCGCCGGCCCGATGTCGCGGCAGAAGCTCCAGCGCGTGCCCTTGACCTCCTCGTCGGCTTGCTTGGCGAACGCGCGCAGCCGCGGCGTCGGGTCGGGAGCGGTGCGCAGGTGCTCGTAGAGCTCGAGTTCGTCACGCTCGGACGGCGACAGGTTCCCGAGGTGCTGATAGATGAAATAGCTCTCGAAGGCGGCGACGATCCGCTTGCGCCACCAGTCCTTCTGGCGCATCTCCTGCACCCACTCGATCGACGTGTTCCAGTCGTCGTGGACGTCGTGGTCGTCGAAGATCATCGCGCTCGGCACGGTCGAGAGCAGCCAGCGGATCACCGGCTCGCCCCACGAGGCGATGTAGAGCGCGACGTAGTCGTCGTAGTCGGAGACCTCCTCGCCGTCGAGCTTTTCCTCGACGTCGGGATGGACCTCGTCGGCGTAGACCTGGTCGCCGAGCAGCAGCAACGCGTCCGGCCACTCGTCCGGCGGCCGGTGGACCATCTGAGCGCCAGGCCGCGCAGCGCGTCGACCTCACGGCCCTGCGGGTGCTCGTCCTTGCGCAGCGTGTGCGGCGCCTCGTGCGGCGCGGCGACGCGGCACGAGCCGAAGACGATCCGCACCTTCGCCTCGCGCGTGTTGGTGCGGAGGACGCTGGGTGGGAACTCGCCGTCGCGCTCGGGCCACACGACCTCGCCGTCGAGCGCCACCTCGTACGGGATCGCGGCATCGGCGCGAGCCCGGTCACGTGGACGAGCGCGTAGTGGTGGCCTTCCACGGTGAACGTGCGCTCGCGGCTGGATCGAACCGTCGGGCCGGACCTCGACTTCGCACGGCGCGTCGTTCTTCACCGGCACCGCCGCCTCGTCGGACTCCGCGTGCCGCAGCAGCGGCCGAAGCCGCAGGCTCGACATGCGGCGGCGGCGAGGTCGTAGTGGCGACGGAGCCCGTACAGGGTTGTTCGCTCGGCCGCGGGGCGGCCGGCGCGGTGGGCGGCGGCGACGAGCTGCTCGGGCTCGAGCTTGACGCCGTGGTCGGCGCCGGCCATCCGTGAGATCGACTCCTCCATGAGCGTCCCGCCAAGGTCGTTCACGCCCCATCGCAGGGCCTCGGTGGCGGCGTCGAGGCCCATCTTCACCCAGCTCGCCTGGAGGCTCGGGATCGTCCGCCCGAGCGCGAGCCGGAACACGGCCGTGTGCTTGAGGTTCTCCTCGCGCTAGATCTCGGGCGATGCCGTGCGTGCGGCCGAGCAGCGTCTGGAACGGGATGAAGAGGGCGCCTTGATTCGCTCCGAACCCGGCATCATCGGGGGGAATCGCCATCCCGTGGGTGCCGGTGAGCAGGAGGGCGGGCGGGCCGCCGTCACTCTTCCCTTGAAGCAGGGTGCGCAGCGTCTCCTTCGTCGCGGGGTCGCCGATGAACGATTCCCAGGCAAATCCCTGGTTCGTGCCAGGAGGCTTGCGCTGGCCATCTACGGTGACGAGCGGCCTGGCAACCTGGGAGGCGAAGAGCTGAGTAGCCTTGTCGAACTCGTGCTCCGTGGCGAACAGAGCCGCTCGCCGCTTTTGCGGCACGGTGGCCATCTGCTCGTACGCCACGACCCGGTCCGCGTATCGCTGGTAGCCGTCGATCGATGTGAAATGGAGCCTGCCGGTCCCCCAGTAGATATCGAGGGTGTACTGAAAAGCGAACGGGATCTCCTGCGGTGAGCCGGCGAGAACGAGGTAATAGGGCACCCCCAGGGTGGGATCGACCGGGTTCATGCTGACGCCGTGCCGGGTCATCCAATCCTGGGCGGTGTCGTTCGGGCGGTAGCCGTCCGCCCCTTCAAAGATCTTGAACAGCGGCCCGGCCTCCGCCTGGCGGTGGTCGAGCAGCTTCTTCAAGGCGTCCTTGACGGAACCATCGGCATCGGCGGGGAAGATGATCCCCCACCCTGTCTGGGACAAATCATTAGGATCGACGTCGCCGACCGCGCCGAAGTTCGGCTGCTGGTTGAAGTCGCGCTCCTGGCTGGCTTGCTCGTCGGGCGACGGATCCTCGCTCTGCCCGGCCAGTTTTGCCAGGTCGGACTCGACAACGCCGGGCAGGGGCTGACCCGTGGTGGCGTCGATCCCGTTTGGAATCGGTTGCTGATCTTCTTCGGCCATGTGATCTCTCCTAAGGCAGGGCTGCCTGCCAGATAGCGTGGGCTACTTCTGGGCCGGCGATGTCACTGTGGGCGCCGGAGGGGCCGTCGCCGTCGCGAATGAATTCGCTGGACTCGAGGTTGTAGACGGTCTTGGGTGCGAATCCGTAGGCGTCGGTAGCTGGCAGCATCGGCCGGTCTTCCACGCCGCTGTCCAACCCCTGGATGCCCCAGGCGCCGATGCCACCGTGCTCGGGCAGCTCGACGCCAAAGTCGTCCGGCCCGAACCATTGGGCCGCCAGCGGGTAGAACCGGCCGACCGCCTTGTCGTGCTTGGAACGTGTCGTTACCACCGGGCCGCTGATCTTGCCCTCCGCGATCAGGCGGTGGAAGTACCCCGGCGTCGAATCGAGGTGCGGGATCTTGAGGCAGTACGACCAGAGCGAGAGCGCACCCTGGACGAGGACCACGGAATCGACCGGCCGGGGCAAGCTCTGGGTCCCGTCCTTGCCCCCGATCATGGCCGAGACGACGATGCAGCCGAAGCTGTGACCCATGAGATGGACCCGGGCGGGCAGCGCGGCGGTCCGCTCCTGGAGGGCGGCGAGAAAGCGGTGCATGTCCCCCTCGCCGACCGTCCGTCCCCGTTTCTTCATCTTCCAGAACGAGAGCTGGCGCAGCGGACCTAAAATCCCGCCGAAGATCCCGCCCCCGAAGCTGGCCGCTTCGGCTTCACCGTTGGCGAAGGCGGCGTCCGGGTCGAACGGCTCGCGGTCCGCATCCGGCGGGGCGCCCTCCCCGTCGGCGCCCAGATCGAGGGCGGCATCGAGCCGGACATACGCCTCGCGAACCTCGGGCGGCAGATCGGTCGCGGCGGCGTTATCCCGGGCTGCGGCCACGATTGTCTCCAGGTCCGCCCGGATGCCGGGTTCATCCCCCAGGATCTTCAGGTAGCGTTCGACCAGCACTTCGGCGGACGCCCCGCCACCCGGCGCAAAGTCAAGGCCATCGAGGTCCTCGTCGCCCCAGGGTTGGCTCGGCCAGTGCAGCCCGATGCGCAGCGGCAGGAAGTTCGGCCGCCGCTGTTTCATCGCATCCAGGTCAGCGGCGAGCATGGCCTGGGCGGTGACCCACTCGTCGTACTGCTCGATGGCCCGGGGGACATCGCCCTTCCAGCCGTGGCTGAAGAAGAAGATGTCGGTGATCGGCTCCGATCCGGCCCGCTCCAGCAGCACGTCGCTGAACAGTCCCCCGTTTCCGCCGGGATCGTCGGTCCGCTCGTGGCCGTCCTCGTCGAAGGAGATCAGGGCGTATTCGTGCCCGGAAACCGTCTGGAATGGCATGGGGAAGCTCCTTATCGTTGGGATCGTCGGCCCTTGAGCGCCTGCGCGAAGGTCTTGCGCCGTCCCGGCATCTCCCGAGACGGCGCAAGGTGTCCGATGTGCGCCCCATCCAGCCCTACCCGAGCGCCCACCCGCTGGCGTGGACCCACCCGGCGTCGCCGTCGAGGCGATACCAGCGGCTGACGCCGTCGATCTCCTGCCCCTTGTCGGTGAATCCATCGACCTTGTGGGTGCTGCCGGCTTCCAGGGAGTCGGTCGGATCGCCGCTGTCCCGCGACGGACCCGGGCGGACAGAGGCCTGCACGTTGCCAACGGTGAGCCGGCGCTCGTCCGCTTTGAAGTCCCGCACCCCGCCGGGGAGCTTCGTGTAGGTCCCGCCGCTGGCATGGACCCACTTCTTGTTGTTGAGCCGGTACCAGCGGGTTGAGCCTTCGACTGATTCGCCGTCGTCGGTGTAGCCGGTCGTCTCGTACGTCTTGCCTTTGTCAAGCTGAGGCGCGTTCCCGCCCGCGTTCCGGCGCGGAGCGTCCCGGGCGACCGCCCCCATCGCGGCAACCAGATCGCCTGCTTCCGCTTTGATCGTGATCTTCTTCGGTGTAGGCTGGCCGCCCTCCTTGGCGTACCGAATGACATCGTCATCCAGGTTGTCGTGCGTGACCAACCGGCCTGGGCAGGACTTGGGCCACGCGCCGTCGACCCAATTGGGATTCTGGTCACGGTGGTAGAGGATGCCTAGTGGCTGTTCAGGACTCTCGATCCCGCTGTTCCGCGACGAATTCAAGCGGGATCCGCCGCTCGAGCGTTGGGGTGAGGGGCGCACGAGGATCCCAGTAGCCGCCCGCTGGCGCGCTTGATGGCGTCGCTGAACAGCGCGAAGTCGCCGTTCCAGATGTGCTCGATATGGAGCCACCGGTCGTTGCGGTCATCGATCCCGAAACCGTTTTGGGCGGGATGGGTGCCGACGTAGACGCGCGCTTCACCCCGCTTGTAGTCACCCTCACCCGAGTAGAGCCATAGGTGCGGGCCAACGCCGAAGGGCCACAACCGCTCCGGGTCGGTGTGGTAGAAGTTGAAGATCGCAATCGAGCGAACTCAGTCCGGCCCAGACGTTCGGGTGTCGGTACTTCTGTGTGGTGGTAGCCGATGGCGTTAAAGGGACGTCCGCCCAGGCCCTGAACCGCGTACCACTGCTGGAACTCGTCGAGGGTGAACTCCTTGCCGGACGAAGAAGGTGTCGCTCTCGTCCTGGTAGCGGGCCGAAGTCGACGGCTCGGTCGGGTTGGAGCTCGCCCTCCTCCTGGGCCTGTCGAAAGACGTTCTCCAAACCTCGCCGAAATCGGCATCGCTGTGCGACGTCTTCCGGGACTCCAACGGTTGGTTCGGCGGTCTCAGTCATGGCACGCTCCTGCTCTGGTAGCAATTGGTGCGCTGGAGGCGGGTGTCGCTTGGGGAATAGTTGGGGTGCAGGCCCGGTCGATTCCCATGCTCGTCCCTCCTGTGGTTGCAGTCGCCCCAACCCATGGCACATTCGTCGTTTCGCTGAGGCGATTGGCTAGATCGTATCGGGTGCACAGAACATAGACATCCGCAACTATGCGTATTTTGCAAATGCCAAAGGTCCTTAGGACTTTCGGCGAGCACTGCGCGCGGCTCTGGCGGGGCAGTGGTTCACAGGCTGATCGCCGGATGGAGATAAGAGAAGACCGTGGCTACCGGAATTCATACTCCGTTGATCCTCGCACGGGGCGGTGAGATGCGGGTACCCTGATCAGGTGATAGGCGGCGGATCATGGGCGCTCCGGCCGTCATGGTCCGTCATCAGTCGCGAACAGGAGAATCCTTTCCCGTGTCCAACAATCTGAATCTGCCCTTCTCTCTCCCCGGCCGGTTCTACCGTGGCAACCTGCATACGCACTCGACCAGGTCGGACGGGCGACTGGTGCCCGAGGAGGTCATCGGACGCTACAAGGAGCAGGGATACGATTTCCTGGCGCTGACAGACCATTTCATGGAACGGTTCGAGTACCCCATCACCGACACCCGCGAACTGCGCTCCGCCGATTTCACGACCTTGCTTGGGGCTGAACTCCACGCCCCGGCGATCGGGGACGGCGGCCTCTGGCACATCGTCGCGGTTGGCCTGCCGCTCGATTTCGCTCCACCCGAGCCGGACGAATCCGGACCCGAGTTGGTGGAGCGGGCTGATAAGGCAGGCGCCTGGATCGGGATCGCCCATCCGGCCTGGTACGGCGTGACCCTGGAGGACGCCCTGACCTTGCACCATGCTCACGCGGTCGAGGTCCATAACCAGGGACATACGGTCGATAGCGACCGCGGCAACGGCTGGTACCTGGCCGATCTGCTCTCCGCCCACGGCCGCCGCCCTCTGGCGTACGCCGCCGACGATGCCCACTTCAAAGACCGGCCGGACCACTTCGGCGGCTGGGTCCAGGTGCGGTCAGAGTCGCTGGACCCGGACTCCCTCCTCGCGGCCCTGCACGGTGGCCACTACTACAGCTCGACCGGACCAGAGATCCACGATGTCTGCGTCGAGGGCGACCGGATCAGGGTCTCCTGCTCGCCCGCCCAGTCGATCTTCGCCGGCGGTCGCGGCTCGGTCGCCCGCTACGCCCACGGCGACGGCCTCACCGAGGCCGACTTCCCGCTCGATCCCTTCCTCAGCGCCTACATGCGCATCACCGTCCTGGACGCCAGCGGCAAGCGTGCCTGGACCAATCCGGTCTGGTTCGACGACATCGCACCGCAGTAGCGAGGCGGGAAGGCGGGTAGGAACCGGGTAGAGACGGTGCTCACCTTCGTGGGGGTGTGGGCCCTATCCACGGCCATCGATCGACCCTAGCTGCGGCGATGATCGGTTGTGATAAGGTGTGCATCTTCACGACAGGGGACGCCAGGAGTTGCGGGGCGTCCTAAAGCCTGCCATTCGGATAGGGGGTGCGCATGGACGAGGATCTGCTCACGATCCCGGAGGCTGCGGCCGCGCTGAAGGTCAGCCCGGTCACGATCGCCCGCTGGCTGAAGCAGGGGCGGTTGCCGGCGTACCGGATGGGTCCGCGGGCGGTCCGGATCCGGCGCGAGGACCTGACGGAGGTCCTGACGCCGTCTGGCCACGCCGAATCAAGCCGGACCGAACCGGCGTCGCCGGATTCCGGTTCCAATGAGCGGCATGGCAACGGCGCCGTCCACGAATGGCCGCTCACCCCAGCCATGAGCCTGAGCGTGACCGAGCGCCTGGCCGCCTTGCGCGAGGCCGAAGGGCTACGTGATCGCATCCTGACCCGGCGCAAGGGTGTCCAGCTGCCAGCGATCGAGCTGGAGCGGGGCAAAGAGAAGCGGGGGAAACGCTCGTGAGCGCGCCAGAGGGAGACAGGCCGGAGGCAGGCACGCCGTTCGTGATCGACGCCGCCGTGGCGGTCAAACTGGTGTTGCCGGAGGAGTTCTCCAGCCGCGCCCAGGACCTGATCGAGTCCGCGTTCACTGCGGGCCGGCGGGTGATTGGCCCTCCGCTCCTCTCCATCGAGGTCGCTAATGCGATCTACGCCCAACGCCGTAACGACGAAATCTCCGGCGGCGAGGCGGATGCGGCTATGTCCGCCTTCTTGCGCCTGGGGATCGAATCGCTTGCCCCGGCTGGATTGGACCGAGCGGCGTTCGCCTTCAGCCGGGCCCATCGCCTGCGATCCGTCCACACCTCTTACTACGTGACGCTCTCGCAGATGCTGAGCACGCAACTCTGGACGGCGGACCGGGCACTGTTCAAGTACGCGTCGTCGATCGCCCCCTGGGTCTGCTGGATCGGGGACTTTTCGGGTGCGTAGCGCGGTGCAGTCGAACTGACGCCTCGGCTAACGCCCTGCGAGACGCGCCACAACTGGCGCGAGGGCGGTGATGTTCGGCTCGGTCGTGCAGATGTAGGAGAAGCCGTAGCGCTCGCGGCGCGATTCCAGGGCGGCGACTACCTCGTCGACGCTGCCGATGAGGATCAGGGGCGAGTCGAGGATCTCGTCTCTGGTGAGGCCGTACTGATCGGCAAGCGTGTCGGCGGCGGCCTCCCGCTCCCCATTGATGACGATGTCGGTGACCATCAGGTTGAACTCGATATCGGCGAAGCGGTCGCCGGCGGCCTCGCGGACCCAGGTGATTTTGCGCTCGGTGGCGGCGGCGGTGAGATCCTGGTCGTCCTTCAGCCCGTCCGGTCGAGCCCGGGTGGTGATCCCAACGATGTCCGCCTCCTTGCCGGCGAGCGTTAGGATCTTCTGGCTGCCTCCCCCCACGATGAATGGCGGATGGGGGCGACCCGGCCGCGCGAGCGGCTTCGGCGTGCAGATCAGGTCGGTGACGGTGTAGTGCTCGCCGGCGAACGAGACCGGGTGCTCCTCGGTGAAGATCGTCTTGATCAGGCGGATGGCTTCCGCCAGCCTGGCGATCCGCAGGCTGGCCGGCTCGAAGGGGATGCCGGTCTGGTCGTACTCCTCCTTGAGCCATCCTGCCCCGATACCGAGTTCGAATCGGCCGTCGGAGAGGACGTCGATCGTCGCGGCAGCCTTGGCGGTCAGGGCCGGATGGCGGAAGTCGTTGTCGAAGACGAAGGAGCCGACGCGCATGTTGGTGACCATGGCGGCGGCCGCCAGTGAGGCGACGGTGTCGAAGCCGCGGACGAAGTGGTCGAGCGCGAGGTAGCTCGTGAACCCGAGCCCTTCGGCCCGACGGAGCATCGCCAGCCATTCCTGATGCGGGCCAAGCGACCGGCCCTGAACGCCGAATCGGAAGAGCCGGGGATGAGCCATGCGAGCATGCTCCCTGTCGAGCGTGGAGAGCTAATTCGAAGTGCGAGTGGCCTTCCAGCGTTCGTATTCAGCCAGGGCCGCCTCGTTGGGCGGGTAGGTGCCGGGAAGGGCGGCGCCACCTTCGATCTTCTCGAGGACGAAGCGTTCCAGATCTTCCTGCTCGGCCGCGGGCCGGGCGATCTCGGCCGCAAGAGCCCGGGGGATCACCACCACACCTTCCTCATCGCCGACGAGGATATCGCCTGGGAAGACCGCGACCCCGGCACAGGCGATGGGCATGTTGATGTCGACGGCGTGGTGGGCGACGAGGTTGAGGTTAGCGGAGCGCCCCTTGACGAAGACCGGGAAGGGATTCTGGGCGATCTCGGGCGAGTCGCGCACCGCGCCGTCGCTAACCAGGGCCGCCGCGCCCCGCATCCGCAGCCGGGTGATCAGGATATTACCCCCGGAGGCGCCCCGGGTCTCGCCCCGGCAGTCCATCACCAGGACCTGTCCGGGACCGACCGTCTCGATCGCCTTACGCTGGGGGTGATCGGGCCGCTTGAGCGCGTCAAGGGTATCCAGATCCTCGCGCATCGGGATGTGCCGCAGAGTGACCGCCTCGCCGGCGAACCGGCAATGGCCGCTGTTGAGCGGCTGGAGGCCGTTGAGGAAGCAGTTTTTCAGGCCACGCATGAAGAGTTGCGTCGTGATGGTGGCGGTGCTGGCGCGGCGGAGATCGGCCAGAGTCTCCTCAGCGATAGGGATCAGGTCGGTGGCAGTCACCTGGCGCTCCTCGTTGGTTGGTCCTGGTAAATGCGATGACCGGAGGATTGAAGCGGCCAGCATCGTATCAGGGGAGCGGGCAGGGCGGAGACAGCCCCCTAACCCCCCGACCCCCTTCCCCCCGCTGAGGCAGGGGGAAGGGGGAGAACGGCGCTCGTACCAGAATCAGGGCCGCCCGATGCCCCTCTCCACCGCAGTGGAGAGGGGGTAGGGGGTGAGGTCCGTTCTCTAGATCGCCGCCCCCACCGTCACTGGCCCGCTCGTGAGGGTACCCTCGGAGATGAGGAGGCCTATGCCGCCGCCACGGAGCGGGACATCCGAGTCGTCGGACGCCTGGATGATGACCTGGCCGTTGATGAAGCCAGTGAGCGTGGTGCCGGTAATCGAAAGAGAGAGGGAATACTCCTGCTCGGTCTCCCAGGCGAACGGGACTTCGGCGAGGACTGTCTCGCCGTCCTGGGCCTTGACGATCCGGGCGAGGCCGCCTTCGATCAGGACGAAGGCGTAGTAGCGGCGTAGCCCTCCCACTCGGACGGCAACTCCGGCTGCGTTCGCGAGCGAGACAGTCACTGGCGCGGTAACCGTGATGTCCTTCCACTCCTCCGTGCCCTGCATGATCAGGCCCGTGCCGTGGTTCTGCACGATGTGATAGTCCTGCCACCAGCGGGCTTCCCACTGGTCGACACCATCGACCCAGGCGCGGCGCCACAGGTCGCCGCCGTGGGCGGGGCGGCCGAGCGTCACGGTCGGCTCGCCGGTCCAGCCGAGGCGATCGAGGAGGACCGAGTCACCGTCGGAGCCGCCGGCGCGCAGGCCGATTTGAGCGATCGGGGCGCCAGCGGTGTCCGGGACATCCCAGGTCAGCGTCGCGGACTGGCCAGTCTGGATGGTCTGTCCTGGTCCTTCGACGGTGACCAGTTTGTCGTCCGCGCCGTAGAACCGGAGGACCAGCGCGGCGGTGATGGGATGGCCGTTGGTGTCGCCGGCCGCCACGGTTGCCTCGACCTGCTGGCCGGGGAAGAGCGTCGGGGAGGCGTAGAGCGCGTACCCCTTCATGTGGATCGCTTCTTCGGGGATGAACGTCGGGGTGGTGACTGTTGCCGTGCCGGAGCCCGTCAGGGTGATCGCCAGGGCCCGATCCCCATTGCTCTGAGCAACGTTCGCGACGGTCGCCGGGTCGTGGGCATCCACCCGGAAGCCCTGGACCGAACCCGGCAGGGAGAAGTGGAAGCGGGCGCCGTCCTTCGGCGCGATCGGGGATTCGCCCTTGAGCGCCCGGCCGGCGTTGACGATGCGGAACGTCTCGATGGCGGCGTCGGAGATACCGCGGCCACCCTCGGCGGTCGAGAGGTAGAGGCGGTCTTCGACTGGAAAGCGGAGGTCGTCGGCGCCGTCGAACGTCGCCATGCCGTTCTTGATGCCGAGGATGTTGCCGACGTTGCCGGAGTTGCAGTCGGTGTCCCAGCCGCCCGTGTTGACGATCATCAGGGAGCGACGGAAATCGTCGTTGCCATGCAGGAGGGCGTGGATGATCAGAGCGTGATTGGGAACCATGTGGCAGTTGCCGCGGAACTTGTCGTAACCGTAGTTGGCGCCGATCAAGGCGCGGGTCTTGTACCAGTCATCTTCAGCGGCGTGCCATTCGCGCACGTCGTGGATCAGGCGGGCGATGTCGGAGTCGGCCGGGATCAGGGCGACGGCGGTATCGATCAGCCTGTTGATGTCGGACTCGACGAAGGCAGCCGCCTCGATCGCGGCGATCAC
The DNA here is from genome assembly GCA_963849635.1 of uncultured Chloroflexia bacterium. Lineage (GTDB taxonomy): Bacteria > Chloroflexota > Chloroflexia > Thermomicrobiales > UBA6265 > CAVRUD01. The sequence goes on from CAWKIA010000029.1 coordinate 12,567, forward strand.
CTGGGCGCCGTAGATCGCCTCGCCGTCGTGGGAGACGCTAGCGGCCCGGCGGGCAAAGTCGGCGGCCAACTCGGGGTCGCCGGGGGCGATCATCGCCCAGCCATCGATGAAGATCTGGGAGCCGATCTGCTCTGCCACCACCTTCGTGTTGCGGGCGATCGAGCCGCTCTCCGGCGCGGGCGTACCGTTCTTCAGGCGCAGGTATGCGGTGTGCTCGGTCGACGTTCCAAAACCGCCCCACCAGAAGATGGTGCGCCGCTCGATCGTGTAATTGAGCCAGGTCTCGCCGATCTGCTGGGGCGTCAGCCCTGGGTCATATCCATGGTCCTCCAGGGCGCGGAGGAAGGTGAAAGTGCCGGTGACGTCGTCGTCGGTGACGACCAGGGGCATGTTGAACCGCTCGTGGACGTAGTGATCGACCTCGCCCAGTTCCTGGACGATGCGCTCGTGTGACCACCCTTCGAAGGGGCGGCCGAGATAGACACCGATGAGCTTACCCAGGATGCCGGCGTAGACCCGCTCGGCGTAGTCGGCGGGAAGGGAGACGCCGGATCTTGGGGCGTGCGTCGGTTAGGGTCAGGGACATTTGGCTGTGGGTCCTCCGAGGAATATCCCCTAACCACCCGGCCCCCTTCCGCCGCTACGGCAAGGGGAAAGGGGCGGGATTTGGCATAAGGGGCAGCGTCCGAATACATGGTCATCCTGAGCTTGCGAAGGATCTTGGCCGTTTACGGCCTTTGCCGCCGACCCCGGCGCCTCGCGTCAATGACCGCGCCACGGTATCCCGAACGAGTTCGAAGGCGCTCACGCGCCAAGATCCTTCGCAAGCTCAGGATGACGTCGGGGTGGGGTGGTGCGATGGCGAGATTATCGCCCGGCGCATCTCCCTCTTCCCCCTGTCGCAACGGGGGAAGGGGGCTGGGGGGTTAGGGGGTTAAAATCTAGCTATCCCTTCAACCCCCCTTGCGTCAGCCCGTCGATGAAGCGGCGTTGGAGGATGAGGAAGATGGCGATGATCGGCAGGATCATCATCATCGCGGCGGCGCTGGTGAGACCCCAGTCGCGGCTGAAGCGGGTGGTGAAGTTGTAGTAGCTGGTGACGACGGTGAAGAGTTCTTGCTCGGTCAGGAAGACCGAGGCGAGCAGGAATTCGTTCCAGACCGAGAGGGCGACGACCAGCCCGACTGTGAGGAAGCCGGGCCAGGAGAGGGGCACGACGATGCCGGTGAAGATCTTCCACTCGTTGGCGCCGTCGACACGGGCGGCATCCTCGAAGTCTCTGGGTAATTGCAGCATGTAGGAGCGCAGCAGGAAGATGGCGAGGGGAGCGTTGATCGCGATGTAGATGATTGCCAGCCCGAAGAGGTTGTTGACCAGGTCGAGCCGCTGCCAGGCGAAGAAGAGGGGGACCAGGAAGAGCTGGAGCGGCAGGCTGGACCCGACCAGGAAGTAGAGCATCACCGCTCCAGACCCGGGCAGGTCAAGTTTTGCCAGGCTGTAGGCGGCCATCCCGCCGAGGAAGAGCACGCCGGCGACGGTGAGGACGACCAGGATGCTGCTGTTGCGCGTGGTGGTGGCGAAATTGCCGACGTTCCAGGCGTCCGGGTAGTTCTGCCAGACGAAGGTCGCCGGCCAGCCCAGCGGGTTGCGCCCGATCTCCGCTCGATTCTTGAGCGAGTTGAAGGCCATGATGACCATCGGACCCAGGGCGAAGAGCACCAGGAGGATCAGGACGATGTGGTTGATGGCCACGCTGCGCTCGCGGCGCTTCTTGCCCGGCCGCCAGCGGCCCGGCGCGGATTGGCTGCACGCTGGGAGTGGTGCTCATATGTCCCACCCTCGCTTCCGGAGCACGACGAAGATGCCGATGATGATGCCGACGAAGACGCTCATCGTCAGGCCGATCGCGCTGGCGTAACCCGCTTCACGCCCGAGGAAGGCGTGTTTCTGGACCAGCACCGCGAGGACCTCCGAGGCGCCCGCCGGGCCGCCCTGGGTCAAGATCCAGATGTAGTCGAAGGTGAGGAATGACCAGATACTCGTCATCAAGACCATGAAGACGAGCGTCGGGCGGATGCCCGGGATGGTCACGTCCCGGAACTCGTCCCAGCGGCTGGCGCCGTCGAGCCTGGCCGCCTCGTAGAGGTCCGGCGGGATGTTCTGCATGGCCGCCAGGAAGAGGACCATGAGGAAGCCCCACCAGTGCCAGTTGTCGACGAAGGCGATGGCCGGGAGGACGGTGTCCGGGTCGCCCAGGAAGGCCCGGTCCATCCCGCCGATGCCCCAGTCCGAGAGCGTGGCGCCGATACCCCGGTCCGGGTTCATCAACGAGCGCCAGATGCTGGCGATGATGACGCTCGGCAGGACGTAGGGCATGAACAGGGTCATGCGGTAGAAGATCGCTCCCCGCCGGATCGGGGCGAGGAGACTGGCGGCGATGAGCCCCATCAGGATCGGGATGGTGAGGAACATCGCCAGCCAGACGAGGTTGTTGCGGAAGGCGTGACCGAAGGACGGGATCGTCGGTGAAGAGGCGGCGGAAGTTGTCCAGCCCGACCCATTCCGCCTTGCCGATCCCGCTCCAGCTCGTCATCGAGTAGTAGAAGGCCGCCAGGGCCGGCCCGAGCACGACCGCCATGTTGATCAGCATGATCGGCAGGACGAAGAGCCAGGGGACGACCTTCCTCCGCCAGGTCGGGCGGCTCCAGAAGTGCGATCGCGGCGCCGCCCGGATGTAGGGCGCGGTGCTGCCAGTTTCGACATGGGTGCTCAACGTAGATCCTCCGAGAGGGAGAGGCGGCGTTCGGCGTCCGGATAGCCCGTCATCCTGAGCGGAGCGAAGGATCTTGGCGCTTTAGCGCCTTCGTGCTCTTCCCAACCGCGATGCCGCGGTTGGAGACAAAGGCCGTAAACGGCCAAGATCCTTCGCACGCTCAGGATGACGAAAGTTCCGGACGCCGCTTTGATTACCGCGCCGGCACCGGCACGACCGCGCCTTCGGCGACCTCCTGGTCGAAGAGGGTCTGGAGGCCCTGGAGGTACTCCTCGACGGTCAGGTCGCCGGCCCAGACCTTCTCGATCTCCTCGTAGATGTAGAGGTCGCTCTGTGGCGGCCAGAAGGTCCAGGTGGTGTAGCCGTAGTTGTTGGCGGCGGCTGCCTCGTTCATGGCCGCCAGGATGCCGGCGTAGCGCTCGTCGAGGCCGGCCAGACTTCTCCGGCGGGATGGTGACCGGCGCCGGAGCCGATGGAGCACTCGAGCGGCGAGCGCCGCCTGGGTCTCGGGCGAGAAGAAGTAGGTGATGAACTCCGCGGTCTCCGCCGGGTACTCCGAGTTGGCATTGATCGAGTAGGTGGAGCCGATGCCCAGGTCGAAGATCGCGTCGCCGGTGGCGGAGGGCACGGGGCCCAGTTCCACTCCTGCTCGACTTCGGGGAAGAAGGTCAGGGCGTCGTTGACGAACCAGGTGCCTTCGATCTTCATGGCCGCTTCGCCCTCGGAGAAGAGCGCGTTGGCGTCAGCGGTCGGGGTGGTGTAGTAGCGGTCGAGGCCGCCCATGAACCAGCCGTTCTGCTGCATCTGGTTCAGCATGGTCAGGGCTTCGACGAAGGCGGGATCGGTCCACTGTGCCTCGCCGGTCAGGGCCTGGTAGACCTTCTCCGGGCCGGCGTGGTGGTTCATGAACTCGCCGACGAACCACTCGTTGGTCGGGCGCCACTCGGCGTTGGTGTGGGCGAAGGGGATGATGCCCTCGGCGGCGATCGTCTCGGCGAGGGTCATCAGCTCGGGCAGCGTCGTGGGGACGGTCCAGCCGTGCTCCTCGAAGAGCGTCTCGTTGTAGTAGAGGACGAGGGTCTCGATCTCGTTGGGGATCGAGTAGAGCTGGCCGTTCACCCGGCCCAGGTCGAGCGCCCAGGGGATGAAGGTGTCCGACCAGCCGTACTGGGTGGCGTACTCGTCCAGCGGGACCAACTGGCCGGCCTCGCCCAGCTCGTAGCCGAAGGAGGGGCCGGGGGTGGTGACGACATCCGGGCCGGCGCCGCCGGCGAGGGCGGTGCGGGTCGCGGTCCAGTTATCGGCCTGCAGCGTGGCTTCGACCTGGGGGCCGCCCTGGGCGTTGAACGGGTCGATAGCGTTGGCAATCATGCACTCGGCCGTTTCGGGGCCGCCGGTGGTGTCGAACCACATCGTGATCGTCGGGGCGTCCTGCGCCCGGGCGGAGGAGGCCAGGTTCAACCCGACCATCGCCAGCAGCGGCACCAGCAGGAGCAGGGAGACGGAGCGGAACCATGACGTGCGGGCGTTCCGGGACGTTCGGAATGACATGCGCACCATCCTTTTCGAGGCGGCAAGACGGCAAGACGGCAAGTCGGCCAGGTGTTGGTTGATTGTGGTGGCACCCCCTTTGGACGCTAGAGATTCGGGTCAGGCGGATTCGCGGACGATGAGATCGTGTTGGAGAAGATCGAGCCGGGTAGGGCCGTCGTAGCGGCCCGCGAGTCGTTCCATCAGTTGGTTGGCGGCGTGGCGGCCGGTGCGCTCCGGGTACTGAGCGATGGTGGTGAGGGCGGGGCTGACCAGCCGGGCGGCGGGAATGTTGTCGAAGCCGGCGATGGCGATGTCGTTCGGGACGCGGAGGCCCTGTTCGCGGCAGGCGATGAAAGCGCCGAGAGCCATCAGGTCGTTGGCGGCGAAGACGGCGGTGAAGCGAGGCGTGATCGTGAGGAGTTCGCGCATCGCCTCGTAGCCCCCTTCCTCGTTGAAGGCGCTGCCTCGGATGAGCGCCTCTTCGAGGGGGATGCGGTGGGCGGCGAGGGCCTGACGATAGCCACGGACGCGGCCTTCGCGGGGCGGGGTGGCGTCCTCGCCGGCGATCATGGCGATCCGGGTGTGGCCTTTCTCGATCAGGTAGTCGACGATCGAGCGGGCGGCGGCGTCGCCGGGGACGTAGACGCGGTCGAGGGGTAGGTCGGATGGGAAGGCGTCCAGGTAGTACTCGCCGTTGATCACCATCGGGATGCCATCGGCCAAGATGGGGAGGAGATAGGACGGGTCGATGTGGAACGGGTTGATGATCAGGCCATCGACCCGGCCGCGGCGGACGGTGTCGATGCCGCGCCGCTCACCCTCCAGGGTGCCGTCGGTGTTGTAGGCGACCAGATCATAGCCGTTGGCCTGGGTGACGTTCTGGATGCCGCGGATGAAGGCGGGATAGAAGGGGTTTGTAATGTCGGGGATGACGGCGGCGATCGTCATCGTGCGGCCGGAGCGGAGGGAGCGGGCGGCGTTGTCGGGGAGGTAACCCAGCTCGGCGATGGCGTCTTGGACGCGCTTGCGGGTCTCCGGCGAGATCGAGACGGTGCGGATGTCGTTGAGGACGTAGGAGACGACCGTCTGGGAGACCTCGGCCAAACGGGCAACGTCGGCCTGGGTGGGCCGCTTGCCGCGTGAGGGTGGCCGTCGGTCGGTCTGCATGAAGACTCCCGGACCAAGCGTCTAGTAATACGTATCACTGATACGAATCAGTATACACGGACCCGACTGCTGTCAACGCCCCATCCAATGAGGAAGCTCCCGGTGTTTACATGTGCCCGGGGCAGCCTCAGAATCCGTGGTCTACGCAGCCATCAACCAACGGAGGCCCAGATGGGTGTTGTCATTGAGCCATTCGCCGCGGATCACCTTGAATCAGCCGCCGCATTGCTTGCCGCCCGTCATCGCCGCGTCCGTCAATGGGCGCCGGATTTGACGCCAGAGTTCGAAGATCAGGCGGCGGCCCTGGCGCTCATCAATGAGTTGCTCGCGGCGGACGGGACGAGCGGGGTGGTCGCTCTTCGTGGTGGAAAGGTCGCTGGGTACCTCCTTGGCGCGCCGGAGGTTGGTGCACCCACCCGACCCTTTGCCGGAATGATGCTCCCGCGCGCCGCCTCGATGTCCTATGAGGGGCACGCGGTCGAGCCGGGTGAGGAAGATGCTCTCTACCCGTGGCTGTACGGGTCACTCGCTCCGCGTTGGGTGGCGAACGGGCTGATGGGCCACTACGTGACGGTTTCCGCCGAGCCGGCGGCGATGGACCCTTGGGTCGATCTCGGCTTTGGGCGGTGCATGGCGCTCGGTGTCAGGTCGACGGCCGCGCCCGACGTTCGCCCGGCTCCGGAAATCGAGGTGCGTCGCGCCACCGTTGACGACGAGGAGGCGGTGCAGGCGCTCACGGCGGAACTGTTCCGCGCCTTCGTCGAGGCGCCGGTGTTCGTTCCCTATCCGCCCGAGGTTCGAATTGGCGGCCGAGAGCTCATTGCCGCCCACCTGGCCGATCCGGGCAGCCCATGCTGGCTTGCATGTCTGAACGGCCGTCCAGTGAGCGTCATGGTGTTTGTCGAGCCGACCTCGCCCAACTGGCACCAGCCGAAGATCGAGTCGACTCGGAACGGTGTCTATCTCTTCCTGGCCAGCACCCTGCCGGAGGCACGTGGGACCGGCGTTGGGGCGGCGCTGTTCGCCCAAACGATGGCCTGGGCGCGTGAGGCCGGCTACGACGACTGCACGGTCAACTACCTCACCGCCAGCCGGGCGGCCCGGTTCTGGCAAGGGGTGGGATTCCGGCCGGTGACCTACTGGATGCGACGGATTCTCGATGACCGGATTGCCTGGGCGCGGGGGTAGGGGGCGGGAGTTGGTGTCGAAATCGCTGGTGGGGCGGCGGAGCGGGTGAATCCAGGGATGATGGACGTTGCAAGAATTGAGGGTGGGGTTCTGGTGGTATGGGTGGGGCGGGGAACGCCGTCCTCGGCCCCGCCCGGGGCTAAAAGACCCCGGGCTACCTCTGGGGCGGAAGCCGGCTCAAGCCGGCTCGCGACCTCGGTCCGCCGCGTTCCGGGACGCCGATTGGAAACAGCGCATCAGTCCCGCAACCTCAATGGGCACCGAGTACAAGACCCTGGACGGCACGAGCCTGGCCAGTTTCCTTGACGTGGATGAGTCCGCTGCCTACCCTGCCATCATGGCAACCCATTCCACTCGATCGGGGCGTAGTGCGCGGGTCGATCTCGTCCTGTTCGATCTGGACGATACGCTGTGTGACTACGCGGGTGCGCGGGCACTCCGGTTGGGGACGGCGTTTGCGACTGCGCTAGAGTCGATGCCGGCCGGGAGCGAGCGTCCGTCGATCGACGATCTGATCGCGGCCTCGATCGCGATCCATCCCCATGCATCGGATCATTTCCCGGAGGTCTTGCGGCCGTATGGCGTCTCAGCCGAGGCGGCGAGTGCCGCCATCGCCTGGTATCGGGCGAATCGCTACCACGGATTGAAGCTCTTTGCTGAGACGGTCGAGACATTGGCGGCCCTGCGCGCCTCCGCGCCATCCCGCCCGATTGGGTTGGTGACGAATGGTCCCGCCGAGACGCAGCGGGCGAAGATCGCGCTGTTGGAGCTGGACGGGCTGATCGATTTTGCGGTTGTCTCGGGAGAGTTCGGGGTCGAGAAGCCGGACGAGTCGATCTTTTTCGAGGCGTTGCGCCTGGGTGGCGCCTAGGCGGGATCGACCGTCTTTATTGGGGATTCCGCCGTCCATGACGTCGCTGGGGCGAAGGGCGTTGGGATGTTCGCGGTGTGGATCAACCGGAGTGGGGCTCCCTGGACGCTTGGGGAGCCCCAGCCGGATGCGACGATTACGTCTTTGCGAGACATGCTGGATTTAGTGGATCCGAGTGCCCCGTAGACCCGGCAATGGCCCCGGTCGCGGCGGGCGGACCGCGGACCCTGCGGGCCACCCCTCTCCCTCGCGAGGGAGAGGGGACGAAGAACCCGCGCGTATGCCCGGGGAAAGGCTCCCTCTCTCTCGCGCACAGGAGCGGCGGGTTGGGGCGGTGACGGGCCGTTCGGCTAGCGGGCGAGGGTCACTCTCCGACTCCTACAACCGCACGATCATGCTCTCCAGGTCGCGGGGGTAGAAGGTGAAGCGCTCCGAGCCGAAGGAGCGAATGACGACGGTGTCGGAGTGGCGGAAGCCTCCAAAACCGGGGGCGTAGACGCCGGGCTCGACGGTGAAGCACATGCCCTCGGCGATGACCGTGTCGTCGCCCTTGTCGATGAAGGGCGGCTCGTGGAAGTCGAGGCCGATGGCGTGGCCGGAGTGGTGGCGCTGCATGTGGGAGATGCCCAGCTCGGCGTAGAGGTTGACCACGTCGGTCTCGGCCTCGGCCAGGGTGCGGCCGGGGCGGAGGGCGTCGAAGGCGGCCTGCTGGAGCTGCATCATCAGGTCGAAGTGCTTTTCGAACTCGGGTGTCGGCTCGCCCAGGATCATGGTCCGCTCCAGCTCGGAGTTGTAGCCGCCGACGTCGGCGCCGGCTCCCGTGACCAGGATGTCGCCCAGGCGGAGGCCGGTCGCGTTCGAGAGGCCGTGGGGGAGAGAGGTGTTTGCCCCGGCGTGGAACCCGACCATCACCGGCGAGCCCCAGACGGCGGTCAGGGGCTGGTAGTCCGGGCCGAGGGCGGCGACCATCACCTTGCTGGCCTCAGTTGAGGCCTCCTGGGAGATCTCCATCTCGGTGCGGCCCAGTTCGAGTTTTTCGTGCATCAGGCGGTGGGCCAGGTTGCCCCAGACGCAGCTCTCGCGGATGAAGAGCAGTTCGGTGTCGCTCTTGATGTAGCGGAGTTTGTCGATCAGGTCGCGGGCGCGCACGACGTTGACGCCGGCATCGACGACCTCGGTCAGGAGGGGGCCGTCGTAGCCGTTGGCGTCGATGTAGTTGAGACCGTCGCAGCCGATGGTCTTCCCGGCGGCGTTGACGCCCATCTCGGTGAGCAGGTCGGCAAGGTGCTTGAGGGGGTGCTTGGTGCCGCCGGTGGGGTATTCGGGGTAGACCTTGACCCGGTCGACGCCGGGAGACTTCTGGATGTGCTCCTGCTCAAGCTGGGGCACCAGCGCGCCGAGGCCGCCGTTGTGGCTGATGACGATCGCCATCGGCCGTTCGGTGGTGATGTGGAAAAAGCCGGAGACGTAGGCCATGCGCAGGGGGTGGAAGAGCACGAGGGCGTCGAGGCCGCGCTTCTCCATCTCGGCGCGGGCTTTCGCGACCCGGGTGTCGTACTCCGGCTGCTCGATCTTCCAGCCGATAGTAGGGGTTGCAGCGGGGGCCGCCGGGACCGACGCGCTCTTGATTGCCTTCTTCTTGTCTGATTTTCCGGCCTTGTCCGCTTTTCCCACGAAGTGCTCCTTGTTGATACCGGCCGTGCGCCGCCGTAAACGTGACGGAACATCCTAGCCGACGATTAACGAGTTGTAATCCCCTGCTGCCGAGAACATTGACCTTGAATTAGGCGCTCGCGCCTTCCCGGAGGAGATCCTCCAGGTCGAGTTCCGGCTCGCCGCCCATGGCGACGTGACCGTTGGCGTCACGGGGCCACTCCGCGAAGGGGCGGTCCCAGCACAGCTCCAGGTCGTTGCCGTCCGGGTCTTCGATATAGATCGCCTCGTGGGTGCCGTGGTCCGCGATCTGGCGGAGGGGCCAATTGACGGCCTGGAGGCGGCGCAGGGCGTCGGCCAATCCGGCCCGGGTCGGGTAGCGGATGGCGACGTGGTGCAGGCCGGCGACGCCGTCTGGCTGGGGGCCGCCTCCCGCCGACTTCCAGGTGTTGAAGCCGATGTGGTGGTGATAGCCGCCCGCCGCGAGGAAGAGGATGTCGCCGGTGGTGCCCCAGCCGGGCACGCCGCGGGCTTCCATCACCACGTCGAAGCCGAGCACGTCGACGTAGAAGGCGCGCACGCGGTCGATATCGGCGGTGCGGAGGTGAACGTGGCCGATCGTGACGCCAGGGTCGATCGGCTTTGGTGCTGTTGCCAACGGTACGACCGGTCCCTGCGGACCGTCTGCGGCTGGCGCATTGTGCTCGCTCACGGAGGTTCCTCCTGGATGTACTGCCCACGTGACGTCCGTCGGTGGGCGACGGCCGATTCTATCGCTATTGCCTCGGAGTCTCACTTGTGCGGTGCGCAACAGTAGGGAAAACGCGAACCGGCGGGGCCTGGCTGGGGCCCCGCCGGTGTCGAGTGGAATGGGGAGGGGGGAGGAAGGAAAGTGGGGTGTTGGGAGCGCTCCGGACGGGCTGTGGGCGGCTGGCAGGGTCGGGCTCTGGTAGATGGCCGCCGGGCGGTGATGAAGAGTCCGGGAGCGTTCGGTGGCGCTGGCCACCGGGTAAGAGCGAGAAGACTAGGCGCGGATGACGTGCGTGATCGACATGGCGTGCTTCCCTCTTTCTCGGTGGCCGCGCCCTTCGTGGATCGCGGTGGGCTTCGTTCTCGGATCGGGGCTCGTTTCCCTGACCACGACCCTATGATGCCCTGCCGAGTCCCCCACAACATCGGGAGAACGCCTCATTTTTTTGCGGTATCGAGCCGAGGGACCCTAGTTCCACCCTAGGGTGTCTGGGGTGTTTACCCTAGGGTGGAACTAGGGTGTTATCGGAAACACCTGGGAATTGCGTGTGGCAGTCGTTTTTGACACACGCCGATGCGGCCTGAGATGTTCAGGCCAACATTGGCTGAAGGTCCGCCGCTGGGAGGATATCCCGAAGGATTGCGGACAGCGGCTTTGGCAAACCATTCCCGTTGGATGCGGAGCAGGGAGCTACCAGCTACCCAGCAATCGCCGGCCGCCGCTCCCAGAAGCGCGTTGCCCCCTCGAAGGCCTGGGCGAGTTGCAGGACAGAGACGTCCGCACGGTCGCGGCCGACGATCTGGATGCCGACGGGCAGCCCCTCCGGGGTGAAGCCGGCTGGGACGGAGATGGCGGGGCGGCGGGTGGCGGTGATCCAGTAGGCCGATTGCATCCACTCGATGTAGTGCGTCATCGGCACGCCGTCGATCTCCTGGGGGTAGCGCCATTCGACCGGAAAGGGGGGCACCTGGTTGACGGCGCAGAGGATGTATTCGTAGCGCTCCATGAAGGCATTGACTCGCGCGTATAGCTCCGACTGGAGGCTTATCGCCTGTCCGACGGCGGCGGCGTCCAGCTTGAAGCCCTCTTCGATGTTCCAGATGGCTTCAGGCTTGAGCTTGTCCCGGTGCAGGCGGAGCGTTTCGCCCTGGTTGGCCGCCTGCAGGGTCGCCCGCAGGTCGAGGAAGACCTTGTCGGCGCCGGTCAGGTCCGGCACCGCCTCCTCGACGATGCAGCCGAGGTCGGCGAAGACGTGGCGCTGGGCTTCCAGGGCGTCGCGCACCCGCCGATCAAGGGGCAGGCCGCCCAGATCCGGGCACCAAGCCACCCGTACTCCACGAAAATCTCGATCCAGGGGCCGGGTGAACCGGTCGGCCGGCAGATCCATGGCCATCTGGTCGCGCGGGTCAGCCCCGGCCTGGACGGAGAGGAGCAGGGCCACATCCCCGACCGTTCGCCCGAGGGGACCCTTGACGCCGAGAGGGATCCAGGGCGAGCCGCCGGGCCAGGTCGGGACGACGCCGGGGGAGGGGCGGAAGCCGACGACATTATTGAAATTGCCGGGATTGCGGAGTGATCCTCCCATGTCGCTGCCGTCGGCGATCGGAAGCATGCCGCTGGCCAGGGACGCGCCCGCTCCGCCGGAGCTGCCGCCAGCCGATTTAGTCGGGTCGTAAGGGTTGCGGGTCGGGCCGAAGACCGGGTTGAAGGAGTGCGAGCCGAGGCCGAATTCAGGCACGTTGGTCTTGCCGATGATCAGGGCGCCCGCCGCGCGGATGCGTTCGACAACCAGCGAATCGCGCTGTGGCCAGGAGTCGGCATACAGCGGTGAACCCTGGGTGGTTGGGAAGCCGACCGCGTCGTCGAGGTCCTTGATCGCGATCGGCAGCCCGTGCAGCGGCCCGATCGGCTCGCCTGCCGCTTGCTTCCGATCCGCCTCGGCGGCCAGCGCCATTGCCTTGTCGGCAGGCAGGCGGGAGACGATCGCGTTGACCGTCGGGTTGACCTTGTCGATCTGGGCCAGAAAGGCGGCCATCACCTCCTGGGCCGAGAGTTCCTTCTTGCGGATCCGGTCGGCGGTCTCGGTCGCGCGGGCGAAGCAGATGGAGGAGGTGTCGCTGGCCACGGGTTCTCCTGTTCGGCGTTCGGCGGTGGACGTCTGCCGATTATCCCGGATTGGCGTCCTGGTTCGGGCGCTCGATCGAAAAGAAGTCGGTCTCAGTCCCGTCTTCTTCGTCGGGGCGGCGACCGTCATAGGTCATGCCGGCCTTGAAGAGGACGCGCTTCGACGGCTCGTTCACGGGGTAGGTCGTGGCCTCGATCCGGTCGAGTTTAGCCTGCTCGAACCCGAACGCGATCAGGCCACGCGCCACCTCTGTCGCATAGCCTTTGCCCCAATGAGCCTTGGGAAAGGCGTAGATGAGCTCGGTAATCCCGGGGCGGTCGATGGGGCGGACCAGGCCGGCAAAGCCGATCATCCGGTCCTCGCCACGGAGCGTGATGGCGAAGGTGCCATAGCCGTGGTCTTCGTAGTTCGCCATGGATACCTCGATCCACTTTTCCGTCAGCTCACGAGATAACCCCTTGCCGTCGTCCATGTACCGGTAGACGTCGGGGTCGCTGCCCAGGGCATAGAACGCGTCCAGGTCATCCGGGCGCAGGTAACGCAGCGCCAGCCGCTCGGTTTCGATCACGATCACAACTCAACTCCAGTGCGCACGAGGGGATACGACGATCCTCACCATCGTACGCGCTGGAGCGGGAGCTGTTAGGCCGCGGCCGTTCGCATCGCCGCTCGCATCGCATACACCTCGGCCGGGAAGGGAGCGAACGCGGCCCGGGCATTGGCCTCCTCGTAGCCCGGCGCGGCGGATTCGTTCCGGCGCCGCTCGTACTCGGCCAGCGCCGGTTCGAGCGACATCTGTCCGGAGAAGCCGGTCTCGATCGCCTCAGCGAGTAGGGCGGCGCTGTGGAAGGCGTCGCTGATGCCGTTGGCGGGGATCGGGTCCTTGTGGTGGCCAGCGTCGCCGACCAATGCCCAGCCCGGCCCGTGCGATTGGCGGAAGTAGCCGGGCAGATCGCCGGTGCCGAACCAGCGCTCGGCTCGTTCGCCGGCCGCGACTCGGGCCGCCAGCGACGGTGTCTTGTGTAAGGTCTCCGTGAACGCGCTCTCGATATCGGCGCGGAATCTGGGGAACTCGGCGATGGGGACGGCGACGGCGACACCGGTCAACCCCTCGTTGGTGGGGAACGCGACGACGAAGCGGTCGTCGAGGAAAGTGATCTCGACGTCTTCGACCGGAACACCGGCGAAGTAGCTGTAGTAGCAGCACGTCGCGGCGGGACGCTCGTCGTAGGTGGTGGCGCCGACGGACCGGGCGACGCGCGAGTAGATCCCGTCGGCACCGACGACGATGTGCGCCCGCTCGACGATCTCCACACCGCCGGCCGTTCGTCCGCGCACCCCGGCAACCCGGCCGTCTTCCCAGATGAGGTCGTGGACCGCGCATCCCTGGAGCATCGAGGCGCCGGCCTCGGCGGCGGCATCGACGAGGATGGAATCGAGGACGTAGCGGCGGGGGGCGTAATGGGCGGGAAAGTCCAGGCCGGTCTCGGGCGGCATCGGCATCGAAAAATCGCCCAGGTCGACGTTCTTGGCGAAGATCGGCGGACAGCCGGAGGCCGCCACTCGGGGCAGGAGTCCCCAGCGCGTCAGGTACTCGATTCCGGTCCGTTGGATAAAGTGGCAGCGCATCGAGTCGCTGGGAAAGTGCGCCCGGTCGATCAGGAGGACGCGAAAGCCTGCCCGGGCGAGGAGCATGGCTGTCGGAGAGCCGGCGCAACGCGCGCCAACGACGATCACGTCCCAGGTTGGCCGACGAGGGTGGATGGGAGAGGCGAGTGCCATGGGGAAACCTTCTCCTACGACGATCCGGACAGCGGACTGTGCCGGTCCGCTCCTGGACCGGCCTGACGATACCTATCCTGGCAATCGCCATCCGCGGTCGCATCGGCAAGTCTGCTTATTCCCTCGGCACAGGTTCCGCGCCTCGTCACCTGGCGGTATAGTGCGACCCCGCTTGTCGGCCTTTTCAGCGGGCAGCACGAGACGCAGATATGGAGGAGGGATCCGTGGGGAAGATGATCACCGACATCGGGCATACGGCATTTGCCGTCAACAATATGGACGCGGCACTTGCGTTCTATGCCAAGCTGGGGATCACGGAGTCATTCCGGCTCAACCACGCCGATGGCTCCCTGATGCTGATTTACATGCACATCAGCGGAGACCGTTTCCTCGAACTCTTCCCCAACGGCCCGGAGCCAGAGAGCGGCCGGACGCACAGTTACAGGCACATCTGCCTGCTGACTGCCGACATTGCCGCCGCGATTGAGACCTTGCGGGCGGACGGCGTCACGATCGACCGCGAGATCAAAGAGGGCCTGGATGGCAACCTCCAGGCCTGGTTCAAGGACCCTGACGGCAACTCGATCGAACTGATGCAGCTCGTCGAGTCTTCGCCGCAGCGGCAGACGGCGCTGCGGGGGTAGCGCTCCGAACTTCGACAATATGGGGTAGCGGGATTGACCGGTGGGTTTTGGTGCCGAAGGTGGGACGGGGGACGCCGTGCTGGGTCCGCCCGGGGCTGAAAGACCCCGGGCTACCTCTGGGGCGGAAGCCGGCTCAAGCCGGCTCGCGACCTCGGTCCACCGCGTTCCGGTCCGCCGATTGGGAACAGCCCATCGATTCCGCAACCTCATAATGGAGGACGAGCCCATGACCGATCTTCCATTTGCGGCGGCCGGACCAGACTGGCAGGTTCTGCTCTTGGGCGGCGCGAGTGGCGTGGGCAAGTCTCAGATCAGCTACCGGCTGGCGCGGCATTTTGGCGTCGGCTTGACCGAGGTTGATGACTTCCAGGTGATCCTGGAGGCAATGACCTCCCCGGTCGACTTTCCAGAGTTCCACTTCTGGCGAACGCAGCCGGAGGTCGCCAACCACATGGGCGAGGAAGAGCACCTCGCCTTCGGTCGGCGGTACGCGCAGCGGATGTCTCAAGCGATCGAACTGGTGATCGCCAATCACCTCGAATCCCGCACGCCGGTTCTGCTGGAGGGCGACTTCATCATGCCGGCGCTGGCCGCTCAGTCCCGCTTCGGCGATTTCGACGCGGCCGGTCAGGTCCGGGCACTCTTCCTGTACGAGGACGATGAAGATCAGATCCGGCGGAACTACCTCGCCCGGGAAGCTGAGGACCAACCGGAGCGGGCAAGGATCAGCTGGCGGCAGTCCAACTCGATTCGCCAGGATGCGGAGCGCCTTGGCCTGCCCGCCATCCCGGCTCGTCCCTGGGACACGGTCCTGGAGCGGGCGATTGCGGCAATCGGCGGCGGGTGAGCTACGGGGGCGTACCCCGAGTGCAGTCACTGACAACGAGAAGGGGCGGCCACATTGGGCCGCCCCTTTCCGCGCATCAGTTTCGCGATTGCTAGTACAGCACCGACCGGTACTCTTCGTTGCGCTTGCCGCAGGATTCGTCTGGGGCGGGCCAATTCTTCTGCTCGGCCATGATTGCCGCAATAGACGGGATAGTGTCCGGATTCGGCCACTTGGCCGGCTCCCACAGGCCGGCGCGGAGGAAGGCGCGAGCGCAGTGGACGTAGACCTCGTCGATGTCGATCACGATCGCCATCTTCGGGTTCTTGCCCTGCATGGTCATGGTCGAGAGCAGCTCGGGGTCGGTCGTGATCGTCGCCCGGCCGTTGAGGCGGACCGCCTCGTCGACCGCCGGGATCAGAAAGAGGATGCCGACGTGCGGATTGGTGATGATGTTGCGCAGGGAGTCGATCCGGCGGTTCCCCGGGCGCTCCGGAATCGCGATCGTGCGCTCGTCCAGGACCTGGATCGCGCCGGGGGCGTCGCCGCGTGGGGTAACGTCGCAGGAGCCATCCGCGTTGGCGGTCGCCAGGGCGAAGAAGGGGACCTGGGCCAGGTACTTCACCAGGAGCGGCGTCAGGTACGACGTGTGCTTCGTCCGGATGGCCTCGTGCGGCTCGCCGTTGATCGCGTAGAGATCCTCGACGGTGTGTACGGCGTGGGTGTCGATTCGCTCACGCAGGCTTGGGGCAGTGGGGATGGAACCGGTCGTCTCCGGAGCGATCGTCGCCGTCATCTGGACTCCTCTCGCGCTGCAGCGGGGTACATAAGGTTGATCCTACGCATCGTTAACTATCTCACCCGCTGGCCATCGCCGTCGAACAGGTGACAGGCGACCGCCCGCCCGGAGCCTTCCTGTCCGAAGGACAAGAGTTGGGGGGTTTCGACGTGGCACCGGGGAAAGGCGTACGGGCAGCGGCCGGCGAATCGGCAGCCGGGCTTGAGGTCGATCGGGGTGGGCGGATCGCCGCGGATCTCGATCGGGTCGCCGTGGGCGTCGTCGTCACCGACCGGCAGGGTGTGGGAGAGCAGGGCCCGGGTGTAGGGGTGCTGCGGGTCATCGATGACCTCGTCGGCCGGCCCGATCTCGGCGAATGTGCCCAGGTACATGACCGCGACCCGGTCCGCGACATAGCGGGCGACTGCGATGTCATGGGTGATGAAGACGATCGCCATCCCGTCGCGGTCGCGCAGGTCGAGCAGCCCGTTGAGAATGTCGGCCCGAACCGAGACATCGAGCATCGAGACTGGTTCGTCGGCGACCAGGAAGCGCGGCTCCAGCAGCATTGCCCGCACCGTGGCTAGCCGTTGAAGTTGCCCCCCAGAGAGCTCGTGCGGGTAGCGAGCGAGGAAGTCGGCGACCGGCAGGAGGCCAGACCGCTCCATCGCTGCCCGGATGCGCTCGTCCCGCTCGGCCGAGTTTCCGATCGCGTGGATGCGCAGTGCCTGCTTCAGTGACGTTTCGATGGTCAACCGTGGATCGAAGACCTCGAATGGGTTCTGGAAGACGATCTGGGCGGAGCGACGGAAGGCGCGCAACTCGCCGCCGCCGATGCGCCCCGATCTCCTGACCGGCGAACTCGATCGTGCCGCCGGTCGGCTCGATCAGGCGGAGAAGAAGGCGCCCCGTCGTCGATTTGCCGCAGCCGCTCTCTCCGACCAGGGCCAGGATCTCACCTTGCCGGAGCGTGAAGGAGACGCGGTCGACGGCATGGACGTACGAGTGCCGCCGGGCGATGACGTCACTCAGGCCGCGGCGCACCGGGAAGAGGCATTGGAGGTCTTTGACCTCGATGAGGGGGGCGGGTTGGTGGCGGTGGCGGATGTCATGGCCTGACGGTTCCTAACGACGGGCGTGGGAGTATGGACGATTCGATTCGGTCAGGATCATGCCTCGAGTTCGCCGCGACGGTTACCGTTGTAGGGGCGGACCTATGTGTCCGCCCGATTGCAAACCGCGTCGTCCCGGTTTGGAAACGACGTTTCCATTTCGGAATCGGTTGGTCGGCAACCGGGCGGACGCATCAGGTCCGCCCCTACGATGGCCGCGCGGCGCGAAAAGCCAATCATGGTGACGTCTCCCCACCGCCTTGATACAGCACGCACCGCACCCGGTGGCCCGGCGCGATCTCGATCATCGGCGG
Organism: uncultured Chloroflexia bacterium; assembly: GCA_963849635.1. Classification (GTDB taxonomy): domain Bacteria; phylum Chloroflexota; class Chloroflexia; order Thermomicrobiales; family UBA6265; genus CAVRUD01. The sequence continues at coordinate 30,084 of CAWKIA010000029.1, forward strand.
GACCGCCGCGTTGCATTTCGGCATCGCGTGCGGGCAGCGGGGGGCGAACCGGCACCCGGGAGGGGGCGCCTGCAGATCCGGCAGCGTCCCCGGGATGCCGGTGATCCGGCCTTTGGTGCCGCTCAGGCGCGGAACCGAGCCGACCAGGGCACGGGAATACGGGTGGGCCGGGGCGGAGAAGAAGGTGGCGCGCGGGGCGACTTCCATCAACTGGCCCGCGTAGAGGACGGCGACGGTGTCGACGGTGGCGTTGATCACGCCGACGTCGTGGGAGATGACCAGGGTCGTCAGGCCGAAATCGCGCTTGAGCCGGTTGATCTCGCGCAGGATTTGGGCCTGGGTGATCACGTCGAGCGCGGTGGTCGCCTCGTCGAAGATGAGGAAGGGCGGCTTGCACAGCAGCGCGAGCACGATCATCGTGCGCTGCATCATCCCGCCGGAGAGCTCGAACGGGTAGGTGCGCAGGACCCGCTCCGGGAGGTGGACGGCAGTGAGCAGTTCGTGGATGCGCTCGGTGCGCTGGCGCTCGCTCAGTCTGGGTTCGTGGAGGGCGAGCACGTCGTGGAGCTGGGCGCCGACGCGATGGACGGGGCTGAGGGCGGAGAGCGAGCGCTGGAAAACCATCGCCAGCTCGCGCCAGCGCCAGCGGCGGCTGAGGTCCGCGTCCGAGAGGTCGGCGAGATCGACGGCGTTGAACCGGATTGAGCCGCTGGTGATGGCGGCATTCGCGGGCAGCAAGCGGAGGATGGCCGCCGCGACCGTGGATTTCCCCGAGCCGCTCTCTCCCACAAGGCCGACCGCGTGTCCCGGAGCGACTCCGATCGTGACGTTCTGGACGGCCTGAACGATGCCTCGACCGGTGCGGTAGCCGACGCTCAGGTCATCGATATCCAGCAGGTGTGTCGCGGTCGCGACCGTCATTCGCTCGCTCTCCTCGTCTTCGGGGTGAGGATGTAGGAGAGCCCGTCCCCGAGCAGGTAGAAGGCCATCACGGTGACGATCATGGCGATGCCGGGGAAGATCGAAGGCCACCATGCGGTCAGGATCGAGGTCCGTCCGTCGTAGATCATCCGCCCCCAGGAGGCCCGGTTCGGGTCACCCAGTCCGAGGAAGGAGAGGGCCGCCTCGGTGAGCACCGCTCCGGCTATGAGCAGGGTGCTGTTGGCGATCACCGGTTGGATGCCGTTGGGGATGATGTGGCGGGCCAGGATCCGGATCTTGCTTTCGCCGAGGGCGCTGAGCGCCGTGACGAAGGTGTGCTCCCGCAGGGACAGGGCCTGGGAGCGCATCAGCCGGGCGTTCGCCGGCCAGCTCGTCAGGCCGATCAGGACCATGACGTAGAGGATGCTGTTACCCAGGGTGGCGACCACGATGATGATCAGGAAGAAGGTCGGGATGATCAAGAACATGTCGGTTATGCGGCTGAGAAGCAGATCGACCCAGCCGCCAAAGAACCCGGAGATGCTGCCGATGACAATCCCGATCATCGCCGCGATCCCCGCCGCCACCAGCCCCACCGAGAGGGACAGCCGGGCGCCGTAGAGGATCTGGCTCATGACGTCGCGGCCGAGGTGGTCGGTTCCTAGAGGATGGCCGGCGCTGCCCGGGCGGAGAAAGGGCTGGGCGCCAAGGTCGAACGGGTCGGCGGGTGCCAGGAGGGGGGCGAAGATGGCCGGAATCAGGACGAGCAGCAGGAGCACCAACCCAACCGGCCCGTAGCGGCTGGCCAGGAATAGTCGCCACCCTGCCGCCAGTCTGGCGCGGCGGTCCCTGGCCAGAGGAGACGGAGCGGTGTTGATCGCGGCATCGGCGACAACAGGAGCCTGCATCAGCGAAGCCGAATCCGGGGATCAAGCGTGGCGTAGATCACATCCGTGAGCAGGATGGCAAAGGAAATCGACACGGCGAGCATCAGATAGATACCGAGGAGCAATGGATAGTCCCGCTTGAACACCGCCTCCAGAGCCAGTCGGCCGAGGCCGGGCCAGGCGAAGATGATCTCGACCAGCGCCGCTCCGGTGACCACGTACCCCAGGTTCAAGCCAAAGACCGTGACAGTCGGCAGTATTGCGTTGCGCAACGCATAGGTGCGAAATATCCGTGACTCCGGCAAGCCAGTCGCGCGGAAGGTGGTGACGTAATCCTCTCGCTGTTGCTGAGCCACGCTTGAGCGGGTGATGCGATAGAAGATTGGCAACTGTACGAGGATCAGGGTGACTGCCGGCAAGACCATGTGGTAAGCAACATCTAGCCAGTCGCGAAATCCGGTGTAGTCGGCGCGCACGTCGCGCATGCCAGACGTGGGAAACCAATTGAGCTTCGATGAGAAGATAAGAATGAGTAAGAGTCCAAGCCAAAAGGCGGGGATCGAGAAGAACGTGTAGCTGAAAAATGAAAGAATCAGATCGGTGACCGAGTTCTGTTTACGCGCGGCGAGGGCTCCGAGTAGGGTTCCGCCGATAAAGGCAATCACGGCGCTCGTCAGCGTCAGCAGCAACGTCGCCGGCAAGCGGTCCAGGATCAAATCGAAGACCGGTTGCCGAAATGCGAGCGAGCGCCCCAGATTGCCCTGAGCGATCTCCTTGACGTAGTTGACGAACTGGACCGGGACGGAATCATCCAGGCCCAGCTCAGTACGCATGGCCGCGATCTGCTCCTCGGTCGCGGTGTCCATGCCGGCGTAGATCCTGGCCGGGTCTCCGGGCGCGGCGTGGAGCAACGCGAAGTTGATCACGATCGACAGCAACACCGTCGGAATGATCGTCAGGATCTGTCGGCTGATGTAGGAACCCATCACCTGCCCTAGACGTGAGACGTGAGACGTGAGAGGTGCGTATGTAGTACCGAGAACCGAGTAGACCCCGTCATCCTGAGCAGAGCGAAGGATCTTGGCCGTTTACGGCCTTTGTCGCCGACCGCGATGTCGCGCGACTTCTAACGAGCACGAAGGCGCTAAAGCGCCAAGATCCTTCGCACGCTCAGGATGACGAGTCGTTCTCGAGTCTCACGTCTCACGTCTCACGACTCATGTCTCACGTCTCGTGAACTAGTCCTCGATCGTCGTCACTGAGAAGTCGTTCTGGCCGACGCGATCGATCCCTTCGGCGTAGGAAAGACCGCCAATACGATCGGAGTGCGGGAAGTAGAGAACCTGGGTGGCCAACGGGCTGATTGGAAGGTCCTGGGCCAGGATACGCTGCACTTCCCAGTACTTCTCGGCACGGGCTGCCTGATCGGTGAGCGCGCCGCCTTCGTTGAGCAGGCGATCGACTTCAGGGTTGGAGTAGAAGGAGGTGTTGACCGCTCCATCGGTGCCAATGCGGATCTTGAGGTTTTCGGGGTCCGGTCCCCAGCCGCCGGAGATGACGTTCAGGTCAAAATCTCCTGCAAGCGCGCGCTCGGAGAAGGCCCCGATCTCCAAAGCGACGATCTCCATCTCAATGCCGACATCTTCGAGGTTCTGCTTGATGACCGCCGCAATGTCGGCGTACTCAGCCCCGAGTGTGAAGTGGATGAAGGTCAGCTTGAACCGGGTATCGCCATCCAGGGGATATCCAGCCGCATCGAGGGCGGCCTTTGCCGCTTCTGGGTCGTACTGCGGAACGGCGGCGTCCGGGTCCGTGTTCGCCGCCCAAGGGATCTCCGTCGGGTAGAAGGTGGTTGCCACTTCGCTATAGCCGCCGAGGGCGATGTCAACGATCTGCTGGCGATTGATCGCCTGAGAGAGGGCCCGGCGAACTTCGAGGTTGCTGGTGTATTCGCGATTGAGGTTCATCTGAAGGTAATAGAAGCTCGGGATCGGCAATTCCGTCACGGCGATGCCATCGGTCGCCTGCAACGACTCGATCTGGGAGCGCGGTGGCGTGACGGTCATGACATCGGACTCGCCGTTGATCAGCGACTGGATCGCGGTGTTCGAGTCCGGGATGATGCTGAGGACCAGACGGTCGATGAACGGTCCTTCGCCCCAGTAGTCCAGGTTGGCTTCAAGCTCGATGCTGGAGCCGGCTGAGTAACTGGAGAACTTGAAGGGGCCCGAGCCAATCGGGTTCTGATTGGCCGGGTTGGTGGACCAATCGCTGCCGTCGTAGATGTGGGCCGGGAGGATATTGACGCCGTACCAGCCGAGGAAGTTGATCAGAGGAGCCGACGGCTGCTTCAGGTTGAGGACAACCGTCGTCGGATCTGGAGCATCGATCGAGCCGATCGCTCCAAGAAGGCTGGCGGCCGGGGCGCTCGCGTTGGCGAGAATCGTGTCGTAGGTGTACTTCACGTCCGCCGAGGTGACCGGCTCGCCGTCGTGCCAGGTGGCATTTTCGACCAGATGGAACGTCATGGTGAGGCCGTCTTCAGATGTCTCCCAGGAGGTCGCCAGATCCGGCAGCACCTCGTAGGCCCAGCTGAGCGAGACGAGCATGTTGTAGATGTTGGCGGCCGGGAGACCGGCGTTGTCGTCGACCTGGAAGTTGGGATTGAATGAAAGCGGATCGCCTCCGACGGAGACGATCAGGGTGCCCTCGCCGCCCTTGACTGCCGGGGTCGCATCCTGGGCCAGCGCGGACGAACCAACTCGGAGGGCGGCCGCTCCGCCGAGGCCGAGGGCAGCGGTCCGCTGCATGAAGCCGCGCCGGTCGACCGGCGTATGCCGCATCAACGCCTCGAGAAACGCAGCCTTGCGATCGGTAACCGACATTTGGGTCTCCTGTTCCTGACAAACCGATACGAATCATTGCTCGCGCGCTGTTGAGTGCGGCGCCCTGCGCCGCGGGCTTCCGCTCTAACGCTGCCCCGCCAGGTACTCCGCCGTCGCCAGCGCCGCGCCGAGCTCGACGGCGACGAGCTTGCGGATGGGGACGACCCGGTAATCCAGGGCGTTCTCAAGCTTATCGCTCCAGGCCTCAAAGGTCTCGCGGGCGGATTCAAGCTGCTCGCGGATCTCCGGCGTGCCGTTGCCGATCGCGATCTGACCCTCCAGCATCCGGACCAACGTCCCCAGCCCGAGCAGCCGGTAGAACTGGACAGTCTGGTCATTGCTGAAGAGTTCCGCAACCGTTGCCGGACGCGCCGTCTCCGGGTTGGTCATCGCCCAATTGCGCTCCGCCTCGCGAGAGCGCCCGATCGTGTTTACCCACCAGCGCGCACTCACCTCGAACGGGGAATTGCCTTTAAGTTGGGTTGAGACGGCTTCGATGTGACCGCGCATCGTGTCCGTCGCCTCGGCGGCAAGATCGAGCCCGGCCAAGATGGCGTCCCGGCGAATGACATCGGTCACGGTCTGGTCCATGACGCGGGGATCGTCGTAGTACGCCACCTCGGTGACGAGGCTGAAAGTCCCGTGTGGCGAAGCATATTCATTGCTGGAGGTGCCGGTGGCATCGGTGACCGGGTCGCCGCCATTTTCTTCCAGGTAGTCGTAGGCGACGGCCGTCTGGATCATCGAGAAGATCGCCGGGGCAACCTCCTTGATGAACGGCGCCTCCGGCTCCCCGAGTTGCAGCGGCAGATCCTCCCAGGCGGGGATCTGGTGCAGGGTTGGGTAGAGTGGTTCGGCGGGGCGTCCCAGGTAGTAGTAGACGCCGCCGAATCCGGCGTTGTGAAGGGAGACCATCAACTCCGGTTTGAGTTCGTCGATGACTCGCATGAGCGCCAGTGTCTCTGGCAGCGGGCTGTCGAACCAGAGCTTCTTGTAGCTTACCGGGAAGGTCCACTCGACCTGCTGCCGTCCCAGCGGGCCGGTAGAAGTGGCGGGCGTAGTTCCGCGGCGAGAACGGGCCGGCGAACCAGCCTTCGTTGAGGCGGGTGCCGTCTGGGTCGACGCTGGGGATCAGGTGCCAGGTGTAGCCGAGGCCATCGCGCAGGGACGCGTCCTCGCACAGAACCTGAGCCAGGTGGTGGAGCATCATCGCCCCGATTGGCTCGTTCGGGTGCGGGCAGCCGAAGAGGAAGGCATTGTGCGGACCGGTGCCGATCGAGAGCATCCGGAGGGGCTCGCCCAGCTTGGAGGTGCCGACCCGGCGTAGGCGGGCAACGTCGGGGAACTGCTCCACCAGCCGGTCGAGATCGGCGTGCAGCTCGTCCACCGTCAGGAAGCGGTCCATCTCTGGGACGGCGCTCATGTAGGAACGGATATCCATTCAGTGCTCCGAGGGAAGTTCATGGAACGTGCGGCGCCGGGGTGACGCGGTCCGCGGCGGCGGGGCGCACGATAGCGTGTAAGGGTGGTACGCCGGTGGCGACATGCGGCGAATTGAACCTCGCTACACTATCACACCTCCGCCTGTCGTCAAGATCATGTCAACAGATCTGCATGGTAAGATGTCACACCCGGTGATCTACGCGCACTTGTTGTCAATTTCAACGCTTGCCATCGTAGATCTTCAGAGATTAGTGTCGTAGAGGAACGCGGGCTCGCGGTCCGATGACCAGGTTCTCGCGGGCGGTTTCGACGACCTCCTTCGTGATTGTCCGCAGCCGGTTGATCTCCAGCACCCGTTCGATCTGCGCGAACAGGCGCTGCACCAGCCGGAAGTTGCCGCCGGTGATGCGCGCGATCGCCGCCAGCGCTTTGGCGTCCGTGTAGTCGTCCGGCGAAAAGGTCAGTCCGACCTCCCGCCACTAGTGGGCCAGGATGAAGCGGAGTTCGTCTTCGCTCAGGGGTCGGAAGTGGTGGACGAACCCGATCCGGGAATAGAGCTGCGGATAGCGTCCCAGCCGCTTCTCGATCCCCGGCAACCCGATCAGGACGACGCCGACGCGGTCCGCAAAGTTGGCCCGGTCGTAGCGGTCGCGGATCTCCTCCAACTCCGGCATCTTGAGGCGGTCGGCCTCGTCGACGATCAGGAGTTCGACGACCGAGCGGCGGGTCGGGGGCGCTAGTTCCGCCACCCGACGCGCGGAGCGCACCAACTCGTTGAAAGTGAGGACGAGGGCGCCCAGGTCCTCGCTCAGCCGCCGCGGCGTGGTCGTCACCTTGGGCGTGTAGACGAGGGTGTGGCAGTCGGCCAGGTCCGGAGGGATGTCGGCGCCGAGCGTCGTGCGCTGCTCCGTCAGGCCGTCCTCGACGTCGTCCCAGCGGGCGTAGTGGCGGGCTGACAGGGTCTTGCCGACCCCGGGCGGGCCGTAGCAGACGCCGGTGTAGCGGTCGCGGCGGCAGGCGTCGGCGAATTCGGCGAAGCGGCGATACTCCTTGGTGACCAGGAACGGCGGCCGCGGCGGGGCGGCAGGTCCGTCACCCGGTTCGGGATCGTCATTCATTGCGGTATCGCTTCAGCTGCGGCGGTGTCGGCGGTGGCACCTCGGGCGGCGGTGGGGGCGGCGCGTCGGCGTGGACGCCGAGGAGGAGTTCGACCAGCTTGTCGCGGTCGCTGATTCCCGCGCGGAGGTCGCGCCGGCGGGCGTTCCGTGCCCGCTCCAGGTCCTTGAGCGTGATCGTGGCCCCCGCTAGCTCCGGGCAGACTGCCCGGCAGAGGCAGCGGTCCCGGTGAAAGACGCGGATCTCGGCCAGGTCGCGCGGGTCGTAGCGGATCGTCACCGCCTCCCCGACGAAGGCGGCTAACGTGAGGTCGAGGTAGCGCAACCCCTGGAAGTAGATCCCATCCCGGTGGATCCGCCGGGGTTTCGCAACGGTGAGCAGCAGTAGGTCGAGTTGCTCGGCCGGCTCCGGCAGCCGCGGCAGGAAGCCGCTTGCCTCCCACCGCGCCTGCGGCGCCATTCCCGTTTCGCCGTGGACACGCTGGTGGTAGTCCTCGACGAGGAAACGGTGCAGCCGCTCGTCCAGCTCCGCCAGCGTCAAGACCGGTTCGGTTGGGGGCGATCCCGCCGGCGCGTAGCCGGGGAGTGTGCACAGGAAGAGCTGGTTGATCGTCGCGAAGAAGCGCTCGATGCGGCCCCGGCCGCGAGGTTGGCCGACCGTCGAGAAGACGAGAACCATTTGCAGATCGGCGGCGACCTGCTCGAGGTGGCGGGAGGTGAAGTCGGACCCGTGGTCGGTGTAGAACGTCGCTGGGATGCCGAACACGTGCCAGTGGGGATCGGGCTTGCGAGCGATCGCGTCGCGGAGCGCCAGCGCCGTCTGCAACGCCGAGGGAACCGACAGACTTAGGCGGTAGCCGGCGATCGCCCGGCTGTGGTCGTCGAGGATGACCGTCAGCCACGGTTTGACGGCGCGGGTCCGGTCGCCGTGAACCCAGACGTCGAGCTGGGTGTGGTCTGCCTGCCAGATCGCGTTCGGACCGTCCGCCTCCCGCCGGTGGACCAGGTCGAAGCGCTCGCGATACGCCTTTGGGCCGTCATGGGCCAGCGTCACCAGCCCGGGGTGGAGGCGACGGACGCTCCCGTAGACGGTGCCGTAGCTGGGCGCTCGCCATCCCTGCTCCCTGGCAACGGCGACCGCGCGGCGATGGATGGCGGCGACGCTCTGCGGGGGCACCTGTAAGACCAGCCCCTCGACCAAGCGGACGAGGTCCGTGGAGAACGAGCGGCTTCCGCGGTCGGGGCGCGGTCGGCGAGCCAGCCCGGCCAGCCCGTATTCTCGGTAGCACCGGAGCCAGCGTTGGGCGGTGCGGAGCACGACACTGTGGTCGCGGGCGATCCGCGCCAGGGGCACGCCCTCCTCCAGGTGCGGCCGCAGGAGCCGAAACCGCGCCATCGCGGCCTCCCGCTCCGCGTCCGACAGGCCGGTCAAGGGGGCACGGCGACCATCGCGGCACCTCCTATCCGGCGGGCGCCCGTATGCGGGTGGGCGACGTGACGTAGCGGTAGAGAGTCGCCCACGACGGGACGGCCATCCGGACGGCGCCGCTCTTCCAGACGGCCCACCCGGCCTACCGTTGGCTCAACCGCGTGCAGTGCCTGGGCATCGGACAGGTGTTCCGCAGTCGGTCGGAAGTCTGCTTCGACGTCTACGCGGTCCAGTAATGCCCAGCACGCATCCGCATCGCGTTCCAGCCAACGCACCGATCGCCATCTCGAAAACGCCCGAGCCTGTTGAAAACCCCCCGAGCTACCCTTTGCGGGTAGTCTGGGCAGCCTTCGGGCGGCGGAACCAGCGCCGAGGCGGTGCAGACCTGCGCGACTACGAATGTTCCAGGGTGCCCATCGCGGCCGGTGCCGACTTTTTCAACAGGCTGCTCCGTTTCTGAGACGCGGGGGTCTGGCGGTGGCTTGCGCTGCCGACCACTGGTTACCGGTACGCCGCCCGCACCGCGTCCGACAGGTCGCGGCGGGCCTCGGCGCCCGCCTCGTCCCGCCGTACGCCGTTGGTGACGAAGACCATCGCCAGGTCGAGGTCGCGATCGCCCCAGCAGATCGCGGTGCCGAACCCGCCGTGCCAAAACGTCCGCGCCGTGCTCGTCGCCCCGGCCCAGAACCGCTTGCGGTCGACGAGTCCGCCGAGCTCGAACCCCAGCCCCCGGCGCACCGGCACATCGAACGTGCGATCGGTCTCCCCGTCCACGGCGATGGCGAGCATCCGTGCGACCGTCTCTGATTGGAGGATGCGCACGCCGTCGATCGCCCCGCCTGCTGCCAACGCGGCGTAGAAGCGGGCCATGTCGCGGGCGGTCGAGACGCCACTCACAGCCGGCACCACCCACCGGTAGATCGCCAACCCGTTGACGCCCCGGATGATCTCACTCCCCCAATCGTCCGTTCCATCCGTCACGTGGAGCTTGGCGACCCGATGCGCCAGATCAGCCGGCAGCCCGACGTAGGTATCGTTCATGCCGAGCGGTCCGGTGAGTTCGGCCCGCAGGTAGGCGGCGTACGACCGGCCGTCGAGGCGCTGGACGAGCTCGGCGCAGACCCACTGCTGGGTCAACTGATGGTAAGCGCTGACGGCGCCCGGCTCGTGGCTGAGCGGCATGGCCTCAATCGCCCGGATCGCCCCCGCCCAGTCGCCCCACCGCTCGCGCGTCACCTCCGGCGGCGTCAGCGGGAAGCCGCCGCGATGGGAGAGGACGTGGCGCAGCGTCACCCGCTCCTTCCCCTGCTGGGCGAAGGCCGGCCAGTGCGCCGCCACCGGGTCGTCCAGCCCTGCGTTGCCGCGCTCGATCTGTTGCCAGAGGGCGACCGAGGCGAGCGGCTTGGTCGCGGAGAAGAGGACGAAGAGCGTGTCCGGCCGCACCCGCTCGCCGGACTGGGTATCGGCGTAACCGCCGACGAGATCGAGGACGAGCCGGCCCCGGCAGGAGACGGCGAGCGCCGCGCCCGGGTGGAGCCGCAGCGGACTGATCTGGGCGTGAAAGCGGCGCTCGACCTCTGCGAGGGCCTCGCCGTCCATCCCCGTGCCCGGCGAAACCGCGTCGACAACCGTCTGGGTGACCATCTCAATCACGCTCCTCACACGAGACTGAGGACGGTTGCCCGTTCGCGCTCGACGAGGACGCGGCGTAGGATCTTGCCTGAGGGCGATTTCGGGATCTGCTCGACGAACTCCACCCGACGCACCTTCTTGTACGGGGCGACGCGGGCGGCGACGAACGCCATCAGTTCCTGGGGCGTGGCCTCGGCCTTGAGGACGATGAACGCCTTGGGGATTTCCCCGGCGCGCTCGTCCGGCGAGGGGATGACCGCGGCGTCGGCGACGGCCGGGTGCGACATCAGCACCGCCTCCAACTCGGCCGGCGCGACCTGGTAGGCGTTGTACTTGATCAACTCCTTGAGGCGGTCGACGACGGAGAGCCAACCGTCTTCGTCGGCGTACCCCAGATCGCCGGTGTGCAGCCACCCTTCACCATCGATCGTCCGCGCCGTGGCCTCGGGATTGTTCAAGTAGCCCTTCATGACCTGTGGTCCGCGGATGCAGACCTCGCCGGTCTGTCCGGGCGTCAACGCCGCGCCCGTGGCGACGTCGACGATCTGGCATTCGGTGTTGGGCACCGGCGGGCCGGCCGACCCCGGACGGTCCACAGCCTCGGCGAAGTTGGGAACCCAATGTGTCACCCCGCTCGTCTCGGTGAGGCCGTAGATCTGTTTCATGCGGCAGCCGATGCGCTCGCGGCAGGCCCGCGCCACCGACTGGCTCAGCGGCGCCGCGGCCCACCGGATGAGTTGGAGCCGCGAGAGGTCGTAGTCGGCCACGCTCGGATGCCGGCTCAGTTCGAGGGCGATCGGCGGCGCGACGCCAACGTTGGTTGCCCGGTAATCTTGCAGGAGGCGCAGGAAGGTATGGAAGTCGTAACGGGGCATGAGGACCTGCGTGGCGCCGGCGTGGAGAAACCAGTTGAGGTGGATAATGCCGCCCACATGGAACAAGGGGAAGACGCAGACGACCGTGTCATCCTCCGACATTCGGTCGATCGCCTGCCAAATCAGCACGTTCGTGATCCAGTTGCGGTGGGTCAGCATCACCCCCTTCGGCCGACCGGTCGTCCCACTGGAATAGGGCAGGGCGGCGACGTCCTCGGCCGGATCGATCGCGACCGCGGGCAACGGCCCGTCGCGCTCCAAAAGCGCGGCGAACGGCGTCGCCCCGTCCGCCGCGCCGAGGACGAAGACCTCTTCCACGCCCGCCATGCCCGCCGCTTCGCGCACCGCGTCGAGCCGCTCGGGGACGGTGAGGACGAAGCGGGCGCCGGAATCGCGGAGCTGCGCTGTTTGCTCTTCGACGGTGAGGAGGGGATTGAGCATCGTCGTCGCGCCGCCGAGGGCGGCGACGCCATAGAAGGCGAGCGCGAATTCCGGGACGTTCGGGACGACGGTGGCGAAGACGTCGCCCTTGCGGAAACCGCGATGCGGCGAGACCGACGGCGGTGCGGCGGACGCCGTCGGCGAGTTGACCGTAGGTCAGGATCCGTCCGGTCGCACCATCGATCAGCGCCGGTTTGGCGGCCAGCCGCGCGGCGTGCCGGAGGACGAAGTCGGGCAGGGACACGTCCGGGATGGCGATGTCGGGGTAGGGACTGCGGAAGATCATGTCGGTTCTCCTGGCGGTGCGCGTTGTCGTCCGTCGTGGGGCAAGTGCCGACGACCTCACGATCATCGGCCACACGGCGATGGAGCGCATCGTCAGATCAGTCGATTTCCGCCGGCGAGGTCCTACGTAAACGGTACGTACGTCGCTCCCGGCACGCGGCGAAGAACGGATCACGTTCAAACGAGACCGTGCTCGACGGCCAGCGCGGCAGCTTCGGCGCGGGAGTTGACGCCGAGTTTGGCGTAGATGTGCTGGACGTGCGTTGCCGCCGTTCGCTCGGTGATGAACAGCGCCGTGGCGATCTCGCGATTCGTCATGCCGCGCGGCAGGAGCCGCAGGATATCCAATTCCCGCAACGTCAGGCCGTATCGATCGTCCGCCGCCGGTCTGCGAGATGCATCGACACTTGACGATACCTGCACGGCCTCCGCAACCGCGTCAGCCACCGAGAGCGCTCGTCCCGCCGCCCAGGCGGCGTCAAACGCGTCCGCGCCGAACGCGGCACGGGTGGTCGCGACGGTGGACTCGAATCGTGCGCTGCGTCTGACCGGCGGCACACCGATCGCTTCGCGCAGGGCTTCCGCCGCGCCCCACAACCTGGCCGCCCGCTCGTATTGCCGCGTCGACGCGGCGACGGTGCCGAGTGGACCCAGACCGCGGGCGAGATGGACCTTGTCGCCCAGCTCCAATTGGGGCGCCAGACCTTCCGCGTACAGCGCCGCCGCCCGCGCGTAGTCGCCCTGCTCGCGCGTAACCCGGCCAAGGAAGGTCAAGGTGACCCCCGTCGCGTACGCGTTCCCGATCCGACGAAAGAGCGTGAGCGCCTCTTCCAGCCGCTCGGCGGCCCGCTCGAGCTCGCCACAGGCGAAGGCGACGTTTCCCAGGATAATGAGCCCGAAGCCAACCGGGATCATGTCCCCAAGATCGCGCAAGCGCGTGATCGCCTCTGAAAGGTACGCCTCGGCTTCCTCGAAGCGCTCCTGACGGTGGCGACGTGCCCGAGCAGCCACATCCCCTGGGCGACGCCGCGTTCGTGACCGATGGTGCGCGACAATGACAGGCATTCTTGAGCGAGTTCGGTCGCCCGGGTAGAGTCGCCCTGTTGGATGACGATACACGCCGTGGGCCAAAGCGCCGCGATTCGCTCATCCGTGGCAGCTCCGTCCCCAAGGGCGAGCGCCTGCTCTCCCCACGACCGCCCTTCGCGCAGGTATCCCCGGTTGTGCCAGAAGATCCCGAGCCAGCCGACGAGGCGCTGCGCCACCGCCGCCTGGCGGCGATCGACGGCCCAGGTCAGGACCGCCCGCAGATTGTCGTGCTCCGCTTCCAGGCGGTGCGCCCACTGGACCTGCGCCGGTCCCATCAACTGCGAGGCTGCTTCGGCCGCGAGGTCGAGCGCCCACGCGGCCAGGCGGCCCATCACCGCCTCGGTTTCTCCAGCCGCCTCCAGCTGCTCCAGACCGAACTCCCGAATCGTCTCCAGCATCTGGAATCGAGAGGTCTCATCCGGCTGGTCGCCCTGATGCAGCAAGCTCTTCTCGACGAGCGACGCCACGCCGGCAAGAACAGAGGGAACAGGGACCGGAGATCCTCCGGGTGGCGGACAGGGGTCAGGAGAATCGCCTCGTTCTGACCCCTGATTCCTGACCCCTATCCCCTGCGGTCCGCAGACCGCCTCGGCCGCTTCCAGGGTGAAGCCGCCGGCGAAGACGGCCAGGCGGCGGAAGAGCGTCCGGTCGTCGGGGGAGAGGAGGTCGTAGCTCCAGGCGATGGCCGTGCGCATCGTCTGGTGCCGAACGGGTTGGTCGCGCCGGCCCCCGGTCAGCATCGGCAGCGGCGCCCGGCCGCGCGCCGGCTCGAAGCGCGCCAACAGGGCGTCCGGCGTCAGGATCCGAAGCCAGACCGTCGCGAGCTCGATCGCCAGCGGCAAACCGTCGAGCCGGGTGCAGAGTTCGACAACCGCCCGGCTGTTCGCATCGGTGAGCGCGAAGCCGGGTTTGGCCGCCTGAGCCCGCGCCAGAAAGAGCGCGATCGCATCGTTCTGTGCGAGCTCGGCGATCGGCAGCGCGGTGCCTGGATCGGGAAGCGCCAGAGCCGGAACCGGAAAGTCGTGCTCCCCGTCGACGCGCAGGACGGCGCGGCTCGTCACGAGCGCCTTGAGTCCGGGGCACGCTCCCAGGAGTTCGGCGACCGCCGGGGCCGCGTCGACGACCTGCTCGAAGTTGTCGAGGAGGAGGAGCAAGTCTTTCTCGCGCAGCACGGCCGCAAGCTGCTCCGACACGGGACGATCGCCCAACTCGGGCAAGCCAAGCGCCTGAGCGATGGTCGACGGGACGCGGTCGGGATCGCGGACGGCCGCCAGGGAAACGAACGTGACGCCATCGGCGAACTCGTCGTTCAGTTCGGCGGCGACGCGGACGGCCAGGCGGGTTTTGCCGACGCCGCCGGGGCCGGTCAGCGTGACGAGGCGGACCTCAGAACGCCGCAGCAGGGCGCGGACAGCCGCCAGGTCCCGCTCGCGTCCGACGAGCGGGGTGAGCGGGAGGGGCAGCATGCCGACGCGTTCGCGGGGCGGTGGACTGACCACAGTGCAAAAGTCCCCGTGCCGATCTTGGAGTGTCTGTCGTCGGGTACGCTACACCGCCCGGGGCAGGCACACAAGGCGCAGGAAGGCCAATGCCTCCTCAGACCAGCCGTGGAACGGCGGCACGACATGGGCTTGGGGGCTCACACCGACGGCGTGGAGCTCTGCTCGGAGGCCCGTCCACGTCTCAAACGCGATGCTCACGTGCAACATGAGCCCATTGTGCCAAGTCTCAAAAGAGAAGGGATTCCAGATGCGGTGGGAGCAGACGGCCCGCCGACACATAGGGCATGGGCTGCGACAGAAAAGTCCGAAGATCTACGACAAAAAGTGCTAAAGGTGACAGGAGAGGCGCGTGCGAAATTCGTAACCTCGTGTGGTCTCTAGCATATCTTGAATCCAAAAAGTGTCAACGATTACTGCATCAATTGCGCATGGTAATATCTCACCGTCGTAGGCGGGCGGACCAAGAGTGGCGACCTCGACGGGGCCACCTGCACAGATTGCTTCCGGCCGCGGCCGTCAACGCGGAACCTTCGGCTAAATCGAATGTCCAGCGCAGGGAACGGGTAGACGCGATGTCGGACGAACGGTCGACGAACGGATCGCAGGCGGACGCGGCCTACGCGGTGATTCGCCGGGCTGTTCTCCAACTTGAGCTGGCGCCGGGCGAGCAGGTGACCGAGTCGCAGTTGGCGAGCCGCTATGACTTCGGTCGGGCCGCGGTCCGGTCGGCCCTGACCCGGCTGGGCCACGATAGGCTTGTCCAGGCGATGCCGCGTCACGGCTACGTGATTGCGCCGATCACCTTCCATCAGGTGCGCGACCTCTTCGGCGTGCGCCTGGTGGTCGAGACGGCCGTAGCGGGGCTAGCCGCCCGGGCCAACGGTCCCGAGATCATCGCCGAACTCGAGCGCCTCAACGACGCCTGCATCGTCCGTCCCGGCCAGGATGAGCCGCAGTTCCAGCGTAAGGCGAACTCTGCCTTCCATTTGGGTGTGGCCCGGGCATCGGGGAACGAGCGGCTGGCCGAGATCGAGCGGACGGTCCTGGATGAGCTGGAGCGGGTGCTTTACCTGCCGGCGATCACCCGCGATGGCGTTCGCGTCGGCGCCAGCTTCGAAGAGCACGCTCGGATCATCGAGGCCATCCGCCGGGGAGATGCAGATGGCGCGATTGCGGCGGCAACCGACCACATCGTCCCCAACCAGCGCTCCGTGATCGACGCGCTGATCTCCAGCCCAGGATTGCGCTCAATCAATCTGCTCGGGGTTTAGGCCGGGCGTCAGCGGTGATTCCCCTGGTCGCCTCGTGTCGCGGTGCGATTGATCGCGTCCAATGTTTCCAATGCCAGAGGCCGCGTTTGGCAACCGGACGCGGTGAATCGCGGCCCTACGAACCAAATCGCTCGTTGCAGCCCAAATACATGGCACGTCCGTCGCCACTGGAATGAGATATGCGGCAGGTGCAGCCGCGCGGTGAACCTGGGCTCGTACCCTGGACCGCGCGGTGCACGCACACGGAGGTTTGTGGATGACTGGTGCCGAACGCGCGGGGTCAAATGCCGCCGGTCCACTGACTCGATCGCGACGGAACCCGCGGTACTTCGCGGTGGCATCCGGGACAGCGGGGGACGAACGCATCGTCTACCTCACCGGGGCGCACGTCAACAACAACTTCCATGATGGCCTTGGCTTTGGGAAAGAGTGTTCCGATACGCCGGAGACATTCGACTACGACGCCTACCTCTCCTTCCTCGTCGATCACGGCCACAACTTCATCCGGCTCTGGCGCTGGGAGCAATTCAAGGGCCACCTTGCTGTCGGTGACGGGGTGCACTTCTGCATGACCCCGCAGCCCTGGCCTCGCACCGGCCCGGGCGCAGCGGCGGATGGCAAGCCGAAGTTTGACCTCGCCGTGTTCGACCGGAACTTCTTCGACCGCCTCCGCGAGCGCGTCGTCGCCGCCGGCCACATGGGGGTCTACGTGTCGGTGATGCTCTTCGAGGGCTTCAGCCTGCACCTCACGGAGCCGCCGGACAACATCGAGGGCCATCCGTTTCATGCGGGCAACAACGTCAATGGGATCGGCATCGACTCGATCGTCGATTACCAGGTACTCCCGCTCGATCCTCGGATTCGTGATCTCCAGGAGTCCTACATCCGGCAGGTTGTCGATACCGTACACGACCTGCCAAATGTCCTCTACGAAGTGGCCAACGAGTCATCCGGACAGACCGCGGACTCCGTGGAGATGCCGGGCGGGATCTCTATCGCCACTCCGATCGGCGATTCAACCCAATGGCAGTACTGGGTGATCGATGTCGTTAAGCGGTACGAAGAACAGATGGGGTACGACGCGCATCCGATTGGGATGACGTACATGTACCCTGTTCCGGATCAGGCCAGGGCCAATGAGCCACTGTGGGCGAGCCCGGCAGATTGGATCTCGCCCGGTATGGACGATTCAGAGGTGCCGGGTGAGGGCCGCTGGCTCGAGGATCCGCCGGTCAACGACGGCGCGAAGGTGGTGATCTCCGATTCGGATCACTACGCACCGTTCGGAACCGATGCGGAATGGGCGTGGAAGTCGTTTCTCCGCGGTCATAACCCGATCCTCTACGACCTTGGGATCGTCTCTGGGGTTGTGCCCGAGGATCCGTCGGTGGGGACTCCGTCTTACGAGTCACTCGAACCGGCGCGGTATGCGCTGGGTGACACACTGCGCTTCGCACGGCGGGTAGATCTTGCCGCGATGACCCCGAGTGGCGATCTGAGTTCGACGGGTTACGCGCTGGCGAACCCTGGCGACGAATATCTCGTGCTCCAGCCGAGCGAATCCGGTGACGCGTTCACCGTGGATCTGGCTGTCCGGTTCCTACGCGGTCGAGTGGCGCAGCCTCGCCACCCGCGAGGCGCATGCGGAGGCCAACGTGACCGTCGCGGGCGACGGCTTCACCGCCTTCACGCCCCCCATTTGCCTCAGCCGGCTCATCGGTCTTGTATTTGAAACGCGTCTGAGATTCAGCCGAGCCGGCTAGCACTCCGCCCAAATTGCGAACACGGGGGACGGTAGAGCGACTCGCCATGCTCTGAGATCTGGTTCTCGACCACCGGGCGGGTCATCGAGGCGTACCCCGACGAATACGATTTCACGGAATTGCTTCCCCTTGGGTGTGGCCTGGTGACGGCGTGGCATTTGACCAAGAGCCCCCTCGACGGGCGAACCGTCGGATTCACCGGCAGCCTTCCCAATGGGACAAGTGGCCCGGAAGAAACAGGGAAGACGCGCTTCGTAGAGTCTCATCATCAACAAACGGGGCGAGCACCGAAGGGGCCGCCAACACGAGATTCGAACTGACCGGCACCTGAGCTGGTCACCCAACAATGATGAGGCGCCTGCGCGCTCAGAGGAGAACCAACCGATGTCGTCCGTTACTCCGGCCGCCCTGGCCGCTCGCTTCAACCGCCCGTTCCGCGTCGTTGCTCTGCTCTTCCTCGCCATTACCCTGATTGCCGGAGCCAGCCGGGCCTCAGCCTCCTGGGACGACAGCTCCGCTGAGATCTTCGAGGCCACCGACCTTGCAACCGCCGTCACCGAGCACATGCAGTACTACTGGGACGATGTCTTCTAGGAGAGCGACATCCGCGCCGAGACCCCGTACGCCGTCCTCTACGACATCTACAACTACGGCTCGACCGGCTGCGGCGATGTCTCGTAATTACAACTACTCCTTCTACTGCGTGGCCGACGACACCGTCTACGTCAACGTCGACCACGTCCAGGACCTGCGTGAGCAGGAAGGTGATCTCTACGCGGCGGTGATCGGCGTTGGCCAGCCGCTGAGCATGTCCGTCCTCGACCGCATCGGCGCCCTCGCCTTCGACCGCAACGGCAACGCCGACATCTACAGCCAGGAGGCCAGCGCCTGCCTGACGGGAGTCTGGACCAACGAGCTCTGGTACGCCGACATCATCAACGAGAACGACGTCCTCTCCGCCGCCCGCGGCCTCTCGACCGTCGGCCCCACCCTCCCAGACGCCTACCTCTACGGCTTCGAGACCGAAGACCCACAGTCCTGCATCGACGCGATGATCCCGTAACATCCGCTCAAATCCGATAATCTCAATCGCCCCTGCCCCGGACTTCCGGGGCAGGGGCGATTCGTTTTCTGGACGATGCAGAGGTCCTCTGGGTGCATAGAGCGGATAACAATGGCGCCCACCTCTTGCCACGCCGGTCATCCAGATGGTCAGCGGGCCGCATTGTTTTGTTCGGAAGTAGACTGGGCTATCGGGGTCGACAGTTCTTGACCGTGCTCGATCGGCACGGGCTCACCGTGGAGTAGAGCGATGCATGCCGACGACCGCTACCCCATCGTGGTTGCCTGGTCCGAGGAAGATCGGGTGTGGGTGGCCGATGTTCCCGACCTGAAGTACTGCACGGCGCATGGGGACTCCCCCGAGGAAGCCCTGCGGGAGGCCGTGATCGCCCGACGGTTGTGGCTTCGCACCGCGCGAGAGGAGGGCATCCCCCTTCCTGAGCCGACCGTTCCGGACGTCCTGGCCCGAGCGGGGTGACGCAATCGGACCCAGTATCCAACCGCGTCGACTTGAGTCGGTAACGGTATTCCCGATCGGAATTCGGTCGATTTGAGGCCGGGCGGATAGCGGTCCGCCCCTTCAGTGAGTGGTGACGCAGAATGGAGTGCCGACGCCGTCGGTGAACTGCGGACTCGCGTCCTATCGTTTCCTATGTCTCGGGTCCAGCGCGTCCCGCAGCCCATCGCCCATCAGGTTGAACGACAGAACCGTCAGGAAGATGGCCAGGCCGGGGAAGACCGTTAGCCACCAGGCGCCGTAGAGCATCTCGCGCTGGCCGTCCTGGAGCATGTTGCCCCAGCTTGGCGTGGGGATCTGGACGCCCTGGCCGAGGTAGCTCAGGCTGGCCTCCAGCAAGATGGCATAGGAGAGCCAGAGGGTGGCCTCGACGATGATGATCGCCAGGGTGTTGGGGAGGAGGTGGCGGATCATGATCCGGGCCGGCGAGCCGCCGATCGCCCGGGCCGCGGTGACGAACTCCTGCTCACGCAGCGCCAGGAACTGGCCGCGGACAAGGCGGGCAGCGCCGGGCCAGGAGAAGAGCCCAATGATGATCACCGTCGTTTGTAACCCCGGCGTGAAGAGGGCCGCCGCCGTGATCAGTAACATCAAGAGTGGGATCGCCAGCAGGATGTCGGTGAAGCGCATGATGATCGAGTCGACCAAGCCGCCGAAGAAGCCGGCTGCCGCGCCTAGCGTGACCCCGATGGACATGATGAGCACAACCGCCGCAAACCCGGCCGCCAGCGAGACTTGCCCACCCTTGACCAACCGGGCGTAAACATCGCGGCCGTTGCGGTCCGTGCCGAACCAGTGCTCCGACGAGGGCGGCGTATTGCGCATGCCTGACTGGATTGCATCGTAATCGTAGCGAGAGATGAATGGCGCCAGGATCGCGATCAGATAGAGCAGGATGATCACGACCATCCCGCCAACCGCCAATTTGTTTCGGGCGAACCGCTTGATCGTTTGATGGCGACGTACCGGAGGAATCGACGCCAGGGCTAGAATCGGCGTCCGGCGTTCGGCGTTCGGCGCTCGCGCGCCCCAACGCGTCGGTTCGCTCGGTCGCCATGCTGTCCATGCGCAAACGCTCCAATCAGGTCCGAACGCCGAACGCCGAACGCCGAATGCCGAATGCCGAAAATTCTATCCCGCGACCGAAACTCGGGGATCGACGAGGGCGTACAAGATGTCCGTGATCAAGTTGACGACCATGACCGCCAAACCGGTGATCATTGTCACGCCCAGGATGACAGGATAGTCGCGCCGGGTGATGGCGTCGAAAGTCAGGGCGCCGATCCCCGGCCAGGCGAAGATCTGCTCGATGACGACTGCCCCGCTCAGAATCCGTGGCAGCTGCAACCCGATGACCGTCACCATCGGGATCAGGGCGTTGCGCAGGGCGTGGCGATAGAGGACCGTGTTGCCACTGAGCCCCTTCGCCCGGGCGGTCGTGACGTAGTCCTGGTGGATGACTTCGAGCATCGACGAGCGCATGAACCGGGCGAAGTAGGCGACGTTGGGTAGCACCAGCACTATTACCGGCATCACCCAGTATTTGAGCCGTTCGGGGTAACCCACGTCGCTCTGACCGGCGCTGAGCGTCGGGAGCCACCCGAGCTCGACCCCGAGCCAGATCTGCAGCAGGAGCGCCAGCCAGAAATTGGGCAGCGCCAGCCCGATAAACGATCCGACCGTAACACTATTATCTGTCGCCGAGTACTGCCTTGTCGCCGAGATGATCCCGACCGGGATCGCGATGAGCAGCCCGAGGAAGAGCGCGATCGACTGAAGCTGGATGGTGCCCCAGAACCGGTCGCCAATAAGCTCCAGGACCGGGGTGCGGTTGAACGTGTAGGCGGTGCCGAAATCGCCTTGAGCGAGTTGCCCGACCCACTTGACATACTGGATCGGGAGCGGCTGATCGAGTCCGAACTTTTGGCGCGTCTCCTCGACGAAGTCGGGGTTGTCGGCGCCGCGTTCGCCCAGCATCGCCAGGACGGGATCGCCCGGGGCGGTGTGGATCAGGGTGAACATGACCAGGCTGAGCCCGATCATCAGCGGCACGAGGAAGAGCGTGCGCCGGATCAGATATGCGACCGTTCCGCTCTGCATGTCCGCCTCTTGCGAGACGTGAGTCGTGAGACGTGAGACGTGAGTAGACAGGATTTTGTCACTCCCGCCTCCCGTCTCATGCCTCACGTCCTTACTCGGTGACCGTCCAGTTCTCGACCGTGTGGTGCAGGCCGAAGGCGGCACTGTCGGTGTAGCCCTGGAAGCGGTTGTCGACCGTGTGCAGGAAGGGGCGGTACCAGGCGAAGAAGATCGGCAGATCCTCCATCAGGATGGCCTGGATGTCCTTGTAGATCAGCTTGGCCGCTTCCTGGTCAAGCTCCTCGGTCGCCTGCTTGAGGAGAACATCGAGGTCCGGGTTGGTGTAGTTGCCGTAGTTGCCGGAGCCGCCCGTAATGAACTGCTCGGCCAATTCGCTCGGCTCGGCGGTGACGCCGCCGAAGACGACGCCGTTGACGTCGTAGTCCTTGGCCTCGACGCGCTCGATCAGGGTGGTGTACTCGATCGCCTCGGCCTCGACGTTGATCCCCAGCGGCTCCAACGCCTGTTGCGAGTAGACCAGGAAGTCCTCGCGCAGCGGGTTGCCCTTATTGACCATGAACTTGACCGAGACGCCGCCCTCCGGGATGCCGGCGGTGGCGATCAGTTCCTTGGCGCCTTCCGGATCGAACGGGATCGGCTGCAGCTCAGGATCGTATGCCCAGGAATCCGGCGCGATCGGGCCGACGCCTTCCTGCCCAAGGCCGTAGAGGGAGTCGAGGGCGAACTGCTTCATGTCGAGCGACATGGCGATCGCGCGGCGGACTTCCTTCTTGGCGGCCCATTCATTGGCCATATTGAACTGCCAGCCGTCCGGCGAGGTGAACGGGGGGATGAGGACGGTCAGGTTGCCCGAGTCCTCGAGCTGGGCCTTGGCGGCGGGGTTGGGGTAGTTGGAGGTGTGGATCTCGCCCGAGAGGAGCGCGGTCACCAGGGACTGCGCATCGGGGATGGTCCGGTGGACCAGGCGCTGGATCGCGGGCTTGCCGGCCTGCCAGTAGTTCGGATTGGCGGTGGCGACGAAGTCTCCGCCGACCTCCCACGACTCATAGACGAACGGCCCGGCCCCGATCGGCGCCTGGAAAAACTCGTCGTCCGTCAGGTTCTTGCCGTCCAGCGCCGCCTTGGGGACGGGGTGGATGAAGCGCAGGTTGAAGAGGAAGGGGGCGTCCGGCTTGGCCAGGGTGATCTCAAGACTCTTGGGGCCGAGGACCTTGATGCCGGAGACGTCGGTCGCGGTGCCGGCGACATAGTCTTCGGCGCCGGCGATCGAGGTGTACTTGGTCTGGCGGGGGGAGACGGTATCGGCCGCCAGCATGCCCTTGATGGTGAAGGCGACATCGTCGGCGGTGAGGTCGGTGCCGTCAGAGTACTTGGCGTTTTCCTGGATGGTGAAGACGTAGGTCAGGTTGTCGAGGGTCCAGTCCGCCGCGAGGCCGATGCCTGGGGTCGGCAGGAAGGTATCGACCGCAACGCCGACGAACTCGTCGTAGAGCCACTTAGAGCGGACGTCCGCTTCGGAGTCATTGGCCAGGAACGGGTTGATCGTGCTGGCCTCGCCCAGGGTGCCGATGATGAGTTCAGAACCATCGTCCTGGTACTGGGCGCTGCGCATCCCGCGTGGGGCGGGAGCGGCCGCTGCCGGCCGCAGGGCGACGCCCGCTGCCAGGGCCGCGCTGGCGGCCGCGCTACTTCCGATGAATCCACGACGCGAGAGACCGGTTGACGACGCTGTCTTTGCTGCAGAACCGCCCGGTTTCACAGTCTGGTCTTCGCTCACGTGTTCTCCTCCGTTGGTTCGACATGCAGGCCAAAACGGCCATGCGGGCTGGGAAGCGTTCGGGGCTCGAATCACCGGCCCAAACGCGGTCGGGTCCTCTGGCACAGGCGCCAATTCGGATCGGGCGGGGGCCAGGGAAGCGGCTGGCGATCCAGATTGGAACGGGCCGAAAACCGGGACCGGGACCCATACGTCGGACCGAAACGGCGTGTCGAGGTGGCGGCAGCGTAGCAGCGGTCACGGATCACTGTCAATTCAGACCGGGCCGCGTATTCGTGCAGTTTGCCCAGGGTGAGGGCTGGTTTGCCAAACCAAACATGAGCGAGGGGCGAATCTAGGCAAGCCTTCTAATGCACGTCCGCTTGCACACTTGGCTCGCACTGATCAACGTGCCCGGCTTTCCCCTACCGCCCAGCGAGGAACTCGTCCTCCGCGGCGTAGTCGAACTGCTCGGGTGGCCATTCCGCCGGAGGGTGATCGCGCTCCCAGGCGATGGCCCGGCTAAGGGCGCTGTGGCGGGGCACTGGCTCGGTGTAGCCCAGTTCGGCCCTGATCCGGTCGGAGCCAATGTGCAAGAGTTGGTCGAGGCTGGCGCCCGGGGCGAGGTGGGCTGGCAGGTCGGCGTCCGGGACCACGACGATCTCGCCATTCCAACCGGCGATGTCCGCTAGCTCGCGGATGACCTCGGCTTCGATCGGTTGCTCGGGCTCGGCGACGTTGTAGATCCTGCCCTGGCCAGATTGTCCCGCGCCGTGAGGATGAGTCGCGGCCCTGGCGATTGCGGCGGCGACGTTCTCGACAAAGGAGCGGCCCCAGCGCATCTTCGCCTGGGACTCACTCAGGATGATGGCCGGGCGGCCGTCGCCCATCCGCTTGACGTAATCGAAGAAGCGGTGTTGACCGTCGCGCGGGCCGTAGACCATCGGTAGGCGCAGGATGACGCCCTGGGTGGCGGGGTCACCGAGGACGATCTCCTCGACATCGATCTTGTCGTAATCGTCCATCACTGCCTGGGGATCGTCCGCTGGGCGGCGTTCCTCGCCCCGGTAGGGGTAGCGTTTTTCGCGCAGCGGCGAATCCTCGGTCAGGGGGACAGGATCGGGCGGCCCGGGCTCCGTCCCGATAATCCGGCCAAAGGCGCGGTAAACATCGGCACTGCTGATGGCGACGACCCGGCCGGTGATCCCTCGAAACGTCTCCATCACGGCTGTCGCGTCCGCCCCGGTGATCGGGCGCATATCGATCACGACCTCCGGCGCGGCGTGCTCAAACTCCGTTCGGTAGTCCCCCAGCCGGGTTCGATCACCGTGGATGTGAGCCACATCCGGCAGCCCCTCCGCCTCGGTCTCTCCCCGGTGGAAGAGCGTCACCGCGTGACCGTCGCCGACGAGATGCCGCACGACATCCGGACCGATGAACCGGGTTCCGCCGAGAATGAGAATGCGCATATGACCTCCGTCGACGGCCCACTATCCCTCTTCTCCGTAACGCTGCATGGAGAGGCGGGAGCGTGGCGTCCGACATTCGCGGCGCTTCGACAGTGCCCCGGCTGAACCCGTCATCCCGAGCTTGTCGAGGGATCTAGAGGGAGACGGTATTCCGATGTCGGCGACATGTTAAGAGCGATACCGTGTTCTCGCAGGCCGGGACTCCTTCGGAACCCGGCATCCATCGAGATCCCTCGGCAAGCTCGGGATGACAGCGTGAGTGGGGGCGACACCCTTACGTAGTGACTCGGTCGTTGGATACACCGTTCCTCGTTCCCCTGCCCTTTTGTCGCGTATCGGGGAGAAAGGGATCGGGCATTGGGATCTCTCTCTGGGCTCCCCCTCACCGCCTCCCCCCTCTCGCCTCCTCCAACGCCGCGTCGAATCCTTCGATCAGGGTGTCGGCGAGGGCGGCGCAGGCGCCGGCATAGGAGCGCCAGAGGAGGGGGGGGACTTTGCGATCGAGGATGCGGCCGAACCAGGCTTCGTAGGCTTCCCGCTCGATCGCGCGGGAGGGATCGTCGGCGCCGGGAAGAGGGATGGCGGTATCGGCAACCGGGTAGCCTGCCAGACGGTCGAGGTCTTCGCGCGGCACGCCTAAGGCGGCGGCGATGCCTTGCAGGTGGTTGACCGAGGGAGTCACCAGACCGCGGCGCCAGCGAGAGAGCTGGGCCGCATCGACGCCCAGGCGGCGGGCAAGATCTGCCTGGGAGAGATTGCGCTCCTGCATTGCCGCCGTCAGCCAGGTGCCAAAGGCGTTCTGGGCCCCTTCCTGGTCGCTCAAGCTCCCCTCCTCCTCCTCCGCGAGTTCACGCGCATGGTACGGCAGGGCGCAGGACGCGGCGATGTACCGCCTCCGATACGCAAGACAACACAGTAACCAAACCGCGCGGAGACGAACCTAAGCGCCTCAAGTTGATCCGTCCGACCAGACGGCGCC
This sequence comes from uncultured Chloroflexia bacterium, assembly GCA_963849635.1. Classification (GTDB taxonomy): domain Bacteria; phylum Chloroflexota; class Chloroflexia; order Thermomicrobiales; family UBA6265; genus CAVRUD01. The sequence continues at coordinate 55,505 of CAWKIA010000029.1, forward strand.
AAACCCTGGGTTGTTGTCGCATTCGCTACTTCGCGACGGGCCGAATCTGCCAGCACACGCCGCGCAGTGGCCGCGACATTGCAATGAATGCTCGTTTAGACACCCGGTGAGGTGAGCGGAGGGAACTCCCGAAGTCGCGCTCGCCGGCAATTAAGTGTGGGGCGGCCCGGCGCTGGAGCGACAAGGGTGAGTCTCTGGCGGAGTACGGGCGCTCATTGAGGAGGGTAGACAATGGATGTCACGCGACAGGGATTGGTAACGCGCCGGCGTCTGGTTGGTGGCTCGATGGCGGCGGCACTGCTGGCGCCCGCCTTCTCCCGACGGGCATGGGCGCAGGATCAGGTATCGATCCGGATGATGACGTCGTTCGGCACACCGGAAGAGCGGGCGTCGTACGAAGAGATGGTCGCGAACTTCGAAGGGCTCTTCCCGAATATTGATGTCCAGTACGAACCGGTACCGTCCGACTACGACACCAAGCTCCAGACCGACCTCGCGGCCGGGAATGCGGCCGACGTCTTCGTCTATACCGACCTCCTCGCGCCGAACCTGACGTCGAGCGGCGTCCTTCAGCCTCTGGACGAGATGATGGCCGCCTCCGGCGTAAACATCAACGACTTCTACCCGGATCTGGTCGCCAACTTCCAGAACGAGGGTCAGACTTACGGCCTGCCGAAGGATTTTTCGACCCTCGCCATGGTCTACGACCCGGTCGCGTTCGAAGCGGCCGGTATCACAGCCGCTCCGACCACGTGGGATGAACTCCGGGCAGCCGGCGAAGCCCTGAACGAGGCCGGGCAGCCGCCGATCGTGCTCGGCCCGAACTTCGACCGCTACATGGCGTTCCTCTTCCAGGCCGGCGGCAGCGTGATCTCGGAGGATGGCTCCTCGATCGTCCTGAACTCCCCCGAAGCGGCGGAGGCGATGGAGTTCTACTACGGCCTCTACCGGGACGGCATCGCTCAGACCTTCGCCGACGTCGGTGGTGCCTGGACTGGTGACGCCTTCGCGAAGGGGCTGGCCTCGATCGTCTTCGAAGGTCCCTGGATGTTCGGCACGCTGGAGGAAACTGATCCAGAGAAGGAGTTCACGGTTGCCCCGATGCCAGCCGGTCCGGGCGGGCAAGCGACCCTCGCCTTCACCGTCGCCTACGGCATCAACGCCGCAGCGGCGGCGGACGACCCCGCGAAGGGGCAGGCAGCCTGGGAGCTCGTCAACTACCTGACCGGTCCCGAGGGCATGGCCGCCTGGACCTCGGCGGCAATCCTGATGCCATCGCGTCCTGCTCTGGCCGACGGATTCCTGGCAGAGTACCCGCAGTTCCAGGCTTTCCTCGATAGCGGCCAGTTCGCCCGCGGCTTCGCGATGGGTCCGGGCGGCGCGAAGTTCAACTCGGACGCGAACGGCGAGATCGAGGCGCTCTTCGCCGACCAGCAAGATGTCGCCACAACGATGGAGAACCTCCAGTCCCGGGCCGAGGAGACGATCACCCTTGGCGGTGGCGGAGCGGCTACGGCTACACCGGAAGCCTGAGCGGCCCCCTAACCCCCCGGCCCCCTTCCCCCCGCTGCGGCAGGGGGAAGGGGGAGCGGGCCGCGTCCGCCGGCCCGTCTCCCCGTTCTCAGCCCTGGAAGGGCTTTGTAGGGTTAGCCCGGGGTTTCAACCCCGGGTGTCCTCAGGAGACGAGATGGCAACCGTAGCCCGTCTTCGTCGTCCAACTCAGGGCAAGAAGGGCCGCAACCCGCTCGCGGCGGAAGATGCGATCGCTGGATGGCTCTTCATCCTGCCTGCCGTCATCCTCCTCGGCGTATTCTTTTTCGGCCCCGTGCTCTACGCGCTCTGGATCAGCTTCCGTGAGCGTGACACCTTAAACACTGTCAATAACTTTGTCTGGTTCGACAACTATCGACACATCTTTACGGAGAATCGCGACTTCTGGCAGGCCTTCCGGAACACGACCTGGTTCGCCCTGATCGTCGTTCCGTTGCAGACCATTGCCGGGCTCTTCCTCGCGGTCCTGGCCAACCGCAAGATCCGCGGGAAGGGCTTCTTCCGGACCGCCTTCTATTTTCCGTCGATCAGTAGCTCCGTGGTGATCTCAATCATCTTTGTCTGGCTCTATGCGAAGAACGGCTTACTCGTCTACCTGATAACGAAGATTGGCCTGGACGAGCCGCGACGGGCCTGGCTGGCCGATCCGCGTGGCCTCTTCGAGTTGATCGCTGGCCGGCAATTGCCGACGATCCTCGAGGGCCCGAGCGTGGCTCTGACCTCGATCATGATGCTCAACGTCTGGACGACCGCCGGCACGATGATGGTCATCTTCTTGGCCGGCTTGCAGGATGTCCCCGGTGATGTCTACGAGGCGGCCTCGCTGGACGGCGCCTCCCGCTGGCGCCAGTTCCTCGATATTACCGTGCCGCTCCTGCGCCCGGTGACGCTCTTCGTCGTCACCCTCGGCCTGATCGGCACCTTTCAGGTCTTCGACCAGATCTACGTCATGTCCGAGGGTGGCCCGGCGAAGACGACCACCACGCTGGCCTACCTGATCTACACCGAGGGCTTCAGATTCGGTCAGGGGCTCGGCTATGCCTCCGCCCTCTCGATTGTCCTGTTCGGCGTCATCTTCGTGATATTCCTGGTACAGCGGCGCTTCGTCGGCAAAACGGAAGAACGGTAGGCGGCCATGGCAGATCGAAACGTCGGCGCGGCCGTCGCGCCCGCTCAACTTGCCCGCACCCAGGTGCAGTCCGTCGGCCAGGGCAAAGGCGCCGTAGACCAGGTACTCAAGGTCGTGGCGTACATCGTCCTGCTCGCCGTCACGGTGGTGATGTTCGTTCCGTTCGCCTTCACGGTGGTCACATCGCTCAAGACCAACCGGGAGGCGAACAACCTCACCTTCGCGACCCTCTTCTGGCCGGAGAATCCAACTCTGGACGCTTACAACACCGTGTTCGACGCCGACGTCGGCCGCTGGTTCTTCAACAGCGCCTTCGTGGCCGTGCTCTGGGTCTTCGGCCGCTGTGTCTTCGACACGATGGCGGGCTATGCCTTCGCCCGGATGCAATTCCCCGGCCGCCAGCTCGTCTTCCTGGCGATCCTGAGCACGCTGATGGTCCCGGGCATCGTCCTCATTATCCCCAGGTTCATCATCCTGGACCGTCTCAATCTGCTCAATTCCTACGGAGCGCTGACGATCCCGTTCATTTCCAGCGCCTTCGGGATCTTCCTGATGAAGCAGTTCTTCGAGTCGATCCCGGTCGAGCTGGAGGAGGCGGCCCGGGTCGACGGCGCCAACCGGTTCCGGATGTTCGCCCAGATCATCCTGCCGAACACCATGCCGGCGCTGATCACCCTGACGATCTTCACCTTCCAGGCAAGCTGGAACGCCTTCCTCGAGCCGCTCATCTACATCAGCAACTCGGACTTCTACACATTGCCGCTCGGGATGGCCTTCTTCCGGTACGAGTTCAAGACGGACTGGCCCACCCAGATGGCCATCGCCGTGATCACCACCGTGCCGATCGCGATCTTCTTCATCATCTTCCAGCGCTACTTCGTCGAGAGCAACGCCTCCAGCGGGATCAAGGGGTAGATTGAGACGGAGGACGTGAGTCGTCAGTCATGGGTGCCAGATTAGGTGTGCCCGTTCGCGTTGCGAGGACCATCCGGACCGGTCGCCATTTTGTAGGGGCGGGTCCGATCCCATCGGAAGGATCAGGGATCCGCGTGCTCAATCACGACCTCGTCCTGAAAAGCGATGAACTCTTCCTGGCCGCCGATATCACTGCCACCAGCGGCTCGGACGGGGCCCGCGGACTCTACGCTCGCGATACCCGATTCTTGAGCCGGTTTACGGTGACTCTTGGAGACGAGCCTCTCGAGACGCTGGCGGTCCAAGTGACCGGGCCGGCCACCGCGATTGTGACCAGCGGCAATCGCCGCCTCGGCGACGGCGATGGCGAGATCCCGGCGCTGATGGTCGCCGTTGAGGAGCATGTTGCCCTCGATACCGATCTGCGGGTGCGGATCCAGGTGCACAACTACGCCGGCGGCCCGATCGATCTGCCCCTGCGCATCGCCTGGGCGAATGACTTTCGGGATCTTTTCGACATCCGCGGGTTCAAGCGGGATGGGCGCGGCAGGCAGCACCCCCCTCAGATCGAGCCAGGGTCGATTCGGCTAGCCTACGACGGCTTGGATGGGGCCACGGTTTCCACCGAGATCACGGTCGATTCCAGCGCGTCGGTAACCACGTCGGCTGCAGAGAGTGGGAGTGATTCGCCGCCGGAGGTGGCCGCAATCTTCCCGATTGCCTTGAGAGGTAGCGAGTCCTGGGAGACGACGATCGTCGTCTCCCCCCAACCGGCGGGCCGGGCCATCGCCTCCCGTACCAGCCACGCCGGAGAAACGATTCAACCCATTGCCCAGATCTCGACGGACCACGACGGGTTCAACGCCTTTCTGACCCGGAGCCTGACCGACCTGGACATGCTCCAGACGACCTTCGACGAGGGCTCGCTGCCGGCGGCCGGGATCCCCTGGTACATCGCGCCGTTCGGGCGCGACAGCCTGATCGTCGGCTTGCAAACGGTCTTTCTGGCTCCCCGCCGGGCAGAGGGTACCTTGAGGGTGCTGGCGGCGCTCCAGGGTACCCAGGATGATCCCTGGCGGGGGGAGCAGCCGGGTAAGATCCTGCACGAATTCCGCTACGGCGAGATGGCCCGCCGGGGCGAAGTGCCGCACACGCCCTATTTCGGAACGGTCGACGCCACCCCGCTCTGGCTGATGCTCTTCGCCGAGACCGTCGCCTGGACCGGCGACGAGGCGCTCTATCGCGAACTCTTACCCAATGCGCGGCTGGCGCTGGCCTGGATCGAAGGTCAAGGCGACCCTGACGGCGACGGCTTCGTCGAGTACGAGGCCCACGAGCCGGACGGCATCCATATCGTCCATCAGGTGTGGAAGGACAGTCACGACTCACTCAACCGCACCGATGGCACCGCGGTCTGGGGGCCGGTGGCGGCGGTCGAGGTCCAGGGGTACGTCTACGCCGCCTACTCCCGCCTGGCTGATGTCGCGGAGCACTTCGGCGACCCTGGTTGGGCGAGCGAGTTGCGGGGCAAAGCAGACCAGATCCGGACGAGGGTCGAAGATCAATTTTGGCTGGAGGATGAGGGGTTCTACGCGCAGGCGCTAGATTCCGCCAAGCGTCCCGTCGCGGCGATCTCCTCTAACCCGGGCCACCTGCTCTTCTGTGGCCTGCCCTCCGTCGAGCGGGCCTCGCGGATGGCCGCGAGGCTGGCCGCCAGCGATCTTGACAGCGGCTGGGGGATCAGGACATTGAGTTCGGCGATGCCGACCTACAATCCGATGAGCTACCACAATGGCAGCATCTGGCCCCACGACAACAGCCTTATCGCCGCCGGACTGGCCCGCTACGGGCACAGGGGCGCGGCCAACCACATCGCCTCTGCGCTCTACGACGTCGCCACCTCCGACCCGCTCGACCGATTGCCCGAGCTGTTCTGCGGCTTCCCTCGCGACGAGGCTTCTGGGGCGCCGGTCGCCTACCCGGTGAGTTGCTCCCCCCAGGCCTGGGCGGCGGCCTCGGGCCCGCTCCTGTTCGCCGCGATGCTGGGATTGCGCCTGGACATCGCGAGCGGTCAGGTCCTCATCGATCCTGTCTTGCCGCCCTGGCTCGGTGAGGCGACGCTGCATGGCCTGGAGGTTCGTGGCGAGACGGCATCATTTACCGTGCGGCGCATCTTGGGCTGGGTATGAGGTTGAATCTTCGGGGCCAGTGAGAATGGCTCCCTAGCCCCGGCACCTTCCACCGAAACAGCCCTCACCTCGGCGCTGCGCGCCACCCCTCTCCCACGGTTGGGAGAGGGGACGAAACCTGCGCACAAGCCCAGGGAAACGCTCCCCCTCTCCCTCGTCAGGGAGAGGGGGTTGGGGGTGAGGGCTGTTGTCGCAGCGGATTAGCGGGGCAATGCTCCATTCTGGCATCCCCGCCCGGGAACGCTGGACAACCTGACCGGTTGAGCGGAAACTGAGCGGGTGCAGGTTCGGCAAGGTGTGTGGTTGCCTGGACCGGAAGAATGTCTCCCCTGGGTGGGACGAGCGGGAACGGGAGCGCGGAGTATGGTGCCCTACGTCAAACGGTGGTTGCTCGCCCCAGCCGTTATCCCGATCGGCGTTTCGGCGGTCGTTGCCTTCCTCATCATCGGGATCGGCGAGACCCTGCTATCGCTCGTCGATCCGGATGCGAAGAAGGACTCGATCGCGCGGCCTGAATTGCTCTTCGCGCTCGCGCTATCGATCATCTTCCTGGCGATTTGCGCCTATGTCGCCACCCGGCCGAAGGGATCGACCGGCGCCCTTGAGGCGGATCGCGTCATTGGCGGCCCGTTCCTGGCGCCCCCGCCGCCGCCACTCGACGTGCGCATGCGTGCGGGCCGCGAGGGGACCATCAACGATGTCGTCGAGGGGTACACCCTCTACGCTCGCAACGGCCCGCTGGCAAAGGTGCTGGGGATTGTCCCCGGTTCGGAGGAGTACGGCCGCCGGTTCAGCGGCTACCTCTACGCCACCGGGTTGTACGGCGCCAGCGCCGAGATGTGGGTGCCGTATGAGGCGGTGATCGCCGTCTACCCGGAGACGCGGTCGGCCTTTCTCTCGATCAAAGGCGACGAAACCGAACACTTCGGCTGGACCAGCCCACCCCTCAGCGTAAGCCGTAAGGCGCCGCGCGCCGAAGGGCCGAAGGGGCTCTAGACGAAGTTCCAAGAATCAAGTTCCAAGTTCCAAGGTTCGAGATCCGAGACGAGCCCGGGACCGATGGTCCCGGGTTCCTCTTTGCCTCGGAGAGGCTGTACTGTTTAGCCTGGGCCAACCTTGGACCAACCCTGGGCCGTGAGCTCAGGCGCGACAAGCAGACGACAAACGCCGAAGGCCGAACGCCAAACGCCGGAACCAGGGACCATCGATGACGATTCGCACTGTGCGCGCGACCCGGTACGTCACCCCGTTGCGGGAGGGCGGGTCGTTGCCGGCCATCGTCGAGGCTGACGACGACGGCATGTATGTCCTTAAGTTCCGGGGCGCTGGACAAGGACCTCGGGCCCTGATCGCCGAGCTACTCGCCGGGGAGATCGGCCGGGCGCTTGGCTTGCCAGTGCCGGAGATCGTGTTCGTTGAGCTTGATCCGGAGATCGCCTCGGGCGAGCCCGATCCCGAGATTCAGGCGCTCGTCGAGGCGAGCGGCGGGATCAATCTGGCCCTGGACTATCTGCCGGGAGCGGCCGCCTACGACGCTCTGACGCCGTTGCAGCCGGACGACGCATTGGCATCTGAGGTCGTCTGGTTCGATTCCTACATCACCAACGTCGACCGGACGCCCCGCAATCCCAACATGCTCGTCTGGCACCGCCAGCTCTACCTGATCGACCACGGCGCGGCGCTCTACTTTCACCACGCCTGGGGCGACTACCGTACCCAAAGCCGCTCTCCCTTCGCCCGGATCGTCGACCATGACCTCTTGCCGCTGGCGGGGGACCTGGAAGGGGCCGATCGGCGGCTGCGACCGAAACTTACGCCGGCGATCATCCGGGGAATCGTCGCTCTGGTTCCGGATGATTGGCTGGACGAGCCCTCCTTCGCCGATCCTGACACCCACCGCGCCGCCTACGTCACCTACCTTGAGGGGCGGCTGGAGGCCGCGCCGGTCTTCGTCGCGGCCGCGATCGAGGCCCGGGCCAAACTGGGAGGCGGCCGGTGAGCGCCGAGAAGTTGGCCCCCGAGGCCGTGCCCTACGCCTATGCGGTGATCCGGGTGATCCCGCGAGTGGAACGGGGCGAGTGCCTGAACGCCGGGGTGATCCTCTTCTGTCGCCCGCGTCGCTTTCTGGATGCCCGGATCCACCTGGACGAGGGGCGTCTGGCGGCGCTGGCACCCGGCTTCGATCCCACGGCCGCCCGGCAACTGCTGGAACGTATCCCGGTGATCTGCGCCGGGGGGAAACACAGCGGCCCGATCGGCGAGATGACCCAGGCGGAGCGGTTCAACTGGCTGGTGGCGCCCGCCAGCACCGTGGTGCAGGCCGGACCGGTGCACACCGGCCTTGGCGCCGATCCGGCGCTGATTTTGGAACGGCTCTTCCGGTCGCTCGTCCTGCCGTTGGTGTAACTGGATCGCCGTGGCGAATTGGTGGTTGGCCGTCGAGAGGTTGGCAGGTAGCCCTAGCGTCGCTGTCGATCAATCGGTGCGAACGTGTCCGCCGGACCGGAGACGGTCTCGAATGCGGTGCCGCCGGACTGATTGGGGGTGGAGACCGTCTCATTGCGCGATGTCCATTGCGGCGGGGCGCTCTCGGAGTAGTCCATCCGGAACTCGACGATCAGCTGCTTTTGCACGACCCGCTCTGGCGTGAAGCGCAGCAGTAACGACGGCGTCCAGCCGTCCGGGGCCGCGAGCAACATCGCCGAGCCGTCCGGTGACCACGTCAGGGTCGAAGACGTCGGGCTTTCGAGCTTGACCCATCCCTGCCGGAGGACGCCCGCCTGCCAGAAGCCGATGTGGAGCACCTCACCCTCTTCGATATAGGCGAATCGGCTGCCGTCTGGCGACCAGACAGCCAGCGTAACGATCGCGCGGGTGGTGTGGATTGGCGTGAGTTCGCCCGTCGTCGCGTCGAGCGAATAGAGGTCGGTTGGGTCCGGGGCATAGCCGATGGCGTCCGCCCTCGTCTGCACGATCAGGCGCTCGCTGCCGGCCTCCGGCGACCAGGTCACCAGATTGGCCATGCCCAGCTCTGTGCCGGTCAGGTCCGTGAAGGTTTTCGTGGCCAGATCGAGCACCTGGACGCCGCCCTCGCCGACGTCGCGGCCACCGTTGTCGTCCGGATCGATCGTGCGGTGGACGAAGGCGATGCGCTTGCCATCCGGCGACCAGGTGGGGGAGAGGGCGTAGTCCCAGCGCCTGCCGGTGAGATCAGTCTCGACCCGGGTGGCGACATCGACCATGCGCAGGCCGACCGGGCCGCCGGATGCGCGCCGATCGGTGTTGGCGAAACTGCTGTAGGCGATTGTGGCTCCGTCCGGGCTCCAAGAGACGCCGCGGAACGCGGCCACTCGTCGCGCCAGGCGGCTGAGGCCGCGCCCGTCGCTGTTCACGACGTAGAGGTCGCCGTAGAGCGTCTGATCCTCATCGGCGACGGTAAACGCGATCCTGGTTCGGTCCGGGTTCCAGACCGGCTGAGTCGTCGATTCGAGCGAAGCGATCTGGCGCTCATCGTCCAGGTCCGGTCCGACAAGGTAGAGACCGTCATCGCGGCCCACCAGAATGGGGGCGTGTTCCTGCTGGATCCAGGTCAGGAGCTCGGCGATCTCGGTGTTGGCGGGGTCTTCGGCCAGCATGGCGCCATAGGTCCGCTCCGCGGCCAGCCAATCCCCGGCGTCCATCGCGTCTTCGGCGCTGGCCATCAGGGAGCTCATGCGGTTCGCGTGCGCCTGGGCGAGGAGCGCGGTAATCTCGCGGTCGCCGGGGTGCTGGCGGGCGAGGGGATCGAGCAGAGCGATGGCTTCGTCATACCTACCCGCATCGAGCGCGGCGGCCCCGGCACTGAGGGCGGAGTCGTAGGCGTTCTGAGCGGCAATCGCCCGCGCGTCCGCGTCGCGGTAGCCGGTGGCATCGGCAAAGAGTTCAGCGGCGAGGGAATACCGGCCCGCGCCCTCTGCCGCTTCGGCCGCGGCGTATCTGGCGGCGAACCGGTCCTCCTCGGACCGCTGCGCCTCCGCCGCGACGAACCCGACGCCGAGCGCCGCCAGGAGCGGAATCGCGAGGATGATGCGCATGATGGACCGCTCGGGCGTGCCACGGCGGCGGCCGCGCGCTCGGCCGGAGACGATTGGGGACGGGAGGGGCGACTCGCCGTTCGGCCCCGTTGCGGTTCGCTGTGGCGCCAGTGCGGACCCGCACACGTCGCAGCGTTCGACCTCCCTCAGATTGAAGGAGGAGCAGACTATACAGAAGGTGCCATCACGCATGGGCAGTTTCCTGACCAACTGCTGGGGCGAGCGGCCATCCGGGATGGCTGAGATCGTAGCACTAACTGTACGTTGAAGCGACGTGCTAAACAGCAATCGCTCTCACTCCGTACTGCATTTCCTATGCCCTCTTACCCAATCGGCGGTCTTCCCGTTGCGCCAAATGTCCATATTGGAGTAGGTTGACCCCATCGCGCGTCCGACTCCACCATCCCGCATCTCGCATCTACATGGATCTTCGGGCCTCGTGTTTACCCCGGGATAGGTGGACATCGTCGGGCGGATGGGGCCGCTGGCTGGCTCGCGATCCGGCTGTTCGGGAAGGAGGGACCCGATGCGCCGGGTACTCGACGCACTCGGAACCCACAAGATCAGCATCTCCCCATCGCGGTCCGGGGCTATCGCGGCATGGCTGGCGGTCCTCTTGATCCTGGCCAGCATTCCTGCCGTCTGGGATGGCGATCCTGTGGCGTCCAATGCCCTGGGCGCACAGACGGCGGCGGTTCCGTCGTATTCGCCGTCCGATGCGCTGCTTGCCCCGGCGCGTGGCACTGTCGAGCAGATCTTGAACCACGCTCAGAAGTTCGGCAGCCTGCGGATGGCGGATGTCGAGGCGTACGTCACCGAGGTGTACAACCTGGCGCCGCTGGTCGGTCTGGACCCGGCGGTGGTCGTCTCGCAGTCGAACCTGGAGACGGATACCTGGCGGACGGCGTACTGGTCCAACCATCTCAACCCGGCCGGGATCGGGATCACATCGGACGGAGCGGCGTCCTTCACCTGGAAGAACGGCACAGAGGCCGCCCGGGGCCAGATCGTTCACCTCTATGTCTATGCGGTGGGCGTGATCCCGCGCGGCCATGTCCTGGAGCCGTATATCCCGCTTGATCCCCGTTACGATGCGGCGATCCAGGCCGGGTTCGCGGGGATCGCCGACACGGTTGACGACCTGACCGGCCGCTGGGCGGTCGATCCGAATTACGGCGAGAAGCTCGCCGGGCGCGGCAACGACATGTTCGTTCGGCAGCGGATCGGAGCCTACGCGCAGAGCACCGGCTCCAGTTCCTCGGCGCTGGCCGATGATGGCAAGCCCACGACCGCCTGGGCGACGGTCACCAACCCGCCACCGGACCCCTCCTATGCCTGGTACGACCTGGGAAGCATCGTCTCGATCGGCTCAATCCGCTGGGTCTTCGCCCAGACCGGGCTGGCTGATCAGTACGAGGTGCAACTCTCGACCAATGGGTCGAACTGGACGACGCTGGGGACGTTCACCAACGTGGCGGCGAACTCGTGGGTCAACCTCGAGACGAATGCCTCTGGCCGCTATCTCCGCTTCGTCTTCCACAACCCGAACGGCGATACCAAGCTCGGCGGCCTGGGCGAGATCCAGCTCTGGCCACCGACCACTGCACCGTTGCCCTGGCTGCCTGCCGCGTCCGCGCCGCCCCCCTGGACCCCCGGGGCGGGCGCACCGAAACCGACGCCGACGGCGGTGCCGAGCGGCCCGCTGGCGGTGACGTTGAGTGTCACCCGGGGGACGGTCAACACGTGGCTGGGGGTGACAGTGACCGGGTTCTCGTCGGGGCAATTGATCGATATCCAGTGGAAAGGTGTCACGAGGGCCCAGGTGACCGCGAACCAGAACGGCAGTGGATACGTGCGGATGCGTGTACCCGCCGCCCCGATCGGAACCTACACGGTCCGGGCGGTGAGCGGCAGCCGGTCTGTCTCAGCGAGCTACACGATCGCCCCGAGGGTAAAAGTCATCCCAAGCTCGGCGTCGCGCGGGGAGACGGTCGATGTCTCCCTGCGTGGGTTTGGCAAGAAGGAGACAGTCCGCATCCGCTGGATTCGGGACGGAAAATTCGAAGAGATCACCACGGTGCTGACGTCCAACACGGGCAGCGCCAACGTCGATGTTGCTGTCCCGAGCTGGGTGCCGGACGGCCCGACCTCGGTGCGGGGAGATGGACCGGTTGCCCGGGCGCAAACCAACGCCTTCGTCGTCGAAGGCGGCGATTTAACCTCCGCGGAGGAGGGCACGCCGACGGCGACCGCGACGGAGACCGCCACCCCGTCGACAGACGGCACTCCGATCGGGACTGAAACCGAGACACCGACGGCTACCGTCGAGGTGCCGACCGAAACACCATTGGTTGAGACCGCGACGCCGGAGCCGACCGCTACCGAGACACCTACGGCCGAACTTACCCCGACAGACACGCCCCCTGGCACCCCGGTCGACGAGGTGCCCTTACGAGGGCACGGAAACGCCGGAGTTCACGGCGGAGATGTAGGGAAGGTTTTGGTTGAGGGTGTTACGCCCCGCAGGTGGCGCAGCGGCCCCGGGCCAGGACCCGGGAGATGCGGGAGCGGTTGCCCGCGACGATCCGGTATCCGATCTCGACCAGCCAGATCAGGGGCGGCAGCGAGGCGACCTTGACCAGCGGCGTCATCCAGCCCACATCGTGGAGAGCGGCGAGGACCGCCCGGCCCGCGGTGCGGACTTCGCCGGTTGGTCCGATCGTGAGGACGGAGTGTTTGGCTCGGGCCCGCAGCGGCGGGATGAGGGGTGGATCTGGGGCGTCCTGATACGGAACAGGATGGAGTTTGTTGGTCCTGTCCTTGGCTTGCAGCCAGGCGACGCAGGAGCGGCAGAAGCCGCAGTCGCCGTCGTAGAAGAGCCACGTCTGTCCGGGCTGGATGGTGGTCTCTGTTGGCATCGTCGGCATCGGTGCAGCGATCGCCTCCTCGTTGACTGCCGGGACGAGTCACCTTCGAGCGTCCCGGGCTGGTGGCGATAGGATACGCCGCCGCGCCGCACGATGCGGAGGGCTGCATTCCAGCTGTCCAGCAGCCTAGAGCCGTAGCTCGTACCGTTCTTCGATGACGGTGACGCCCCAGTCGGCCGGGGGCAGTTCGTCTGTCCTGACGAACCCGGCCGAGGCATAGAGGTGGGCCGCGGCGGGGAGGCCCTGGACCGTCCAGAGGAAGACGGAGTCGTAGCCGGCCTCGCGGCAGAAGCCAAGCGCGGCATCGAGCAGGCGCCGGCCCAGGCCGATCCCGCGGGCTTCCGGCGCGATGAGCAGGCAGCGAAGTTGGGCGGCGTTGCCCTCGCGCCCGATGATGCCGATCGAGCCGGCGAGGCGGCCGTCGATCTCGGCGACCCAGAGGCGATCTCGCTTATTACGCTCAGGTTTGCCGAACTCTGCCAGCGTCTCGGCCGCGTAGGCCTCGAACTGGAGACCGAAGCCGTATTCCTGGGCGTAAAGCTCCCCATGGAGGGCGACGATTCGGCCGAGATCCCCCGGGCACAAATCGTGGCGAAGCCTGAGATTCTTGTCGGTGGTCATGGTCCTCATTCCTCGAATATCAAAGCGAAAACGGTGTCAGACGAGGCGAAGAAGCCAGTAGACGATGAGACCGCTGGCGATGCAGGTCCACATCTTTCCTCGTGCGGTGGACGATGGCGGCGCCAACGGCGACCGCGGCCACCCCCTCCCATCCGGTGCGATCGTTGCCTGCCAGTGAGATGACCACCAGGGCTGAGATCAGGGAGACGGGGATGAACCGCAGTGCTCGCTCCCAGTCGGGCGGAATGGTGACGGCCGGTAAGGACAAGCCCGCGAGCCGAAGCAGGTAGACTCCGGCGCCCATGGTGACGATCAAGCCGAGGTCGCTCATAGTGGTGACCTACGCGCCGTCGCTTTGACATCTCGACTGAACCACGAACCAACTCCGGCCCCGGCGATGCCCGCACCCAGCACCGCGACGCCGACCGGAGCGAACTGGATCAAGACGAGGGCGGTTGCCCCGGCCACGAGCGCGGCGAGCAATGCCGCGCGCCGCCGCGCGAGGGGAACCAGGATGGCCATGAAGCTGAGCGGAATCACCAGATCAAGTCCGATGCGGCGTGGATCAGGGACGGCTTCTCCGGCGACGATGCCGAGGGCTGTGCCGATGTTCCAGCCGAGGAACATGGCCGCCCCCGCACCGAGCAGGGTTGCGAGGCGCAATCGGTGCTTACGGCCTGCCGCGATGCCAAAGGCGCCGTCGGTCAGGAGCGCCGCAGTCAGCAGTCGTTGCGGCCAGGTGAGTCGCAACTGGCGACTGACCGCGATTCCCAGGAGCGGCAACTGAGCGTTCAGGGCCAGCATGGACCCGATTGCGACCCAGGCCGATGCCCCACCGGCGAGGACCGAGAGGACCCCGACCTGACCGGCGGCGGAGAAGACGATCAAACTCATGAGTTGAGTTTCTGCCGGGCTGAACCCGACGCCGCGGGCGGCCACGCCGTATGCGACGCCGGCTGGAACCGCCCCTGCCCAAAGTGGCAACATCGCCGCGAACCCGCCCGCGAAGGCGAGCCGAGTTGATTGCGCCGGAGGGGGTATCCCCCGGGTTAGTGGCCACAGGCGGATTGCCCGTCAGGTGGGAGGAGATTGGTTGCGTGGTCGTAGGTCGTACCTCCTGATTCTGCCCCATCTCTGCTACGGTAGCGGTACGAGACAGCGGCGTCATCGTGATCGATCACGAATCGTTTTAGCGCGTGAGTAGGTCGCGATCGTGGCGAACGAATTGACCGGAGAGTTGACCGAGGCGGCCGGTGCACCGGGTGGCGAGCGGCTGCGGGAACTCCGTCGTGCGGCTGGCCGCACCCAGCTCTGGGTCGAGACCGAGGCGGAGCTGGGCACCGGCTATCTCCAGCGCCTGGAGGCAGGCAAGGTCGCCAGGCCTGGGTCCGACACCCTGGTGCGCATCCTCAACGCCCTGGGAGCACGCTACAGCGAGCGGCGCGAGATCATGGAGCGCTTCGGCTACATGGTGGCGACGCCGTTGCCCACCGCGGACGATATCTACTGGGCGCGAGACGAGGCGCGCCGAGACCTGGACGAGGTCGCCCTGCCGGCCTACGTGCTCGACTGCACCCACCGCCTTATCGCATGGAACCGCTTTCTCCCGTACTTACTCGGCGTGGGGCCGGTGCATCGGGTGTTGGACGAATTGGCTCGGGGATCGATGATCGTCCACTGGTTCGATCCCGCGTCTCCTCTCGCACTCCTCCTGGCCGAGCCAGACGGGTTCCTGTTGGAGATCGCCCGGGCGATGCGCATTGAGATGCGCCGGTTCTGGTCGGAACCTTGGGCGGCTGAGTTGATTGCCGAGCATATGGCCGCGATCCCGCGCTTCCGGGCGCTGTGGAACGCGGCCGAATCAGCACCGGCTACCGCCAGCGCCGCCCGCGCGCTGATTCCGCTCCGCCTGCGGGTGCCAGGTGCTGGCCTCCTGTCGTTCCACTTTTCGTCCGAGCCATTTGCGCGGGATGCCCGGTTCAGGGTGATCTACTACTTCCCCGCCGACCCGGAGACGATGCGGCAGTGCGCTGTCTGGGCAGCACGGGACGGCGAGTCAGACGGATGATAGGAGGGGTGATGCCAAGGTTGGCCGCGGTGCGAGACGTCGGCCTCGTCTCCGGCCTCGTCGTCTTTACCCTCTGGCTGCTATTGCCGCGCGTCGACACGACACCGTTCCACCGCGACGAAGCCCGTTGGGTCCATCGCGTCTACATGCTGCGCGAATGGCGCGATCCCTTTGGGCCGCGCTGGCAGGACGACGGGTATCCCCGAGGGATGAATTCGCTGGACGAACGCTATCGGATGCGCAGCCAGCCGCCGTTCGCGCCCTATGTCTTCGGCCTCGGTCTGCTGCTCCAAGGGTCGTGATCTCTCCACCAACGGGTTCTGGATCATGGACCGGGATCCAGAATGGAACACCGAATCGCGGCAACATGCCGGAACTCGCGGATCTCCGCGCCGCACGACGCACCAACGTGGCCATCGCTGCACTTACGGTCGTCGCGGTCTATCTCATCGGCAGACGACTCACGAACCGGGTGGGCGGGACGGTGGCCGCTGCCGCGCTGGCTGCGCATCCATTACTCACTGACACGGCGACCCGGGCGTGGAGCGATCCACTCGATGATGCTCCTGATCGCCTGGGCCGCCGTTGCCGCGTATCGCCTCGCTGATCGGCCGACATGGCCACGCGCATTCGGCCTCGCGATCTTGATCGGGCTCGGTGGAGCAACAAAGCTCAGTCCGTTGCTCCTCTCGCTCCCGTTTGCCGGACTCGGCGCGGTCTTGATCCTCGAGCGGTGGATCAGTGGGCGATCAATGCTCCGTCTCCACGGCGACACACTGGCCATGAAACTCCTCTCGGTTCCCGTCGTTGCCTATGCGTGTTTCGTCGCGGCATATCCCTTCCTCTGGCCCCATCCAATCGAGCACACCCGGCAACTTTTCCAGTTCCGCGCCGACTCGTTCCGGATCCAGGCCGCGGCGTTCCCCCAGGCGGCAGTTCCTGATCTCACGGATGCTCTCCGCCGCGTTGGCCAAGAACTCGGCTCACGATTCAGTGTGAGCGAGCGGGTGATCGCCGCGTTCGACTGGCCGGCACTCACACGACTCGGGGAACGCTGGCAAATCGGCGATCTCGACCTGGCACTGGCGACAGCTGGGATGCTGCTCTTCGTGGCGCTGGTGGTGCGCGCGGGCCTGCGCGGTGGGTCCGCAATGGTGGCGATTGCCCTTGGAGGACAGGTCGTCATCACGGTCGGCGCGATGCGGGTCGAGTATGCGCGGTACCTCTTGCCGGTCTTGCTTGCATCGATGGTCTGCATCGGTGTCGTCGTTGGACAGTCCTGGGCATTGATCACTGGTCTGTACATCCGATGGCGAGAGATGTCCGCGACTAGCCGATCATCGGTGCCGGTTGCACTTGCTCCCGTGGTCAATGTCGGGACGGACACGCCGCCGGCGTCATCATGACAGCGGCGATACTGGCCGCAAAGGTCCCCCGGTTACCGACCAACCAGATACTTGACTGGTCGCAATAGGGATGCGCTGTTCGACAGGAGTAGCCTGAAAACACTCGACGGAGGGAACGATCTCGTGGCATCGCTGACCGTGCAAGCGGATGAACTCGCGATCGTCGTCATCGATGTTCAGCCGGGCTTCCTCGACGGTTGGATGACAGGGCAATCCGAGCCGATCCTGGTCCGGTTGGAATACCTGCTCGGGCTGGCAACCGTCTTCGACCTTCCCTGCCTCGCCACCTTCGAGCAGCCGGTGGAGTCGAACGGCTGGTTGCCGGAGCGGCTTGACCGCTACTTCCCCGCCCACGGCCAGCGGCACACCAAGCAGACCTTCAACTGCTGCTCCGAACCGCCGATTCTGGCCGCCCTGGCCAAAATGGACCGGCCCCAGATTGCGGTCGCCGGCTGTGAGACCGACGTCTGCGTCCTGCAATCGGTCCTCGGCATGATCGCCGCCGGCTACCAGGTCTTTCTCCTCGAAGACGTTCTCTTCTCCTCAGAACCACATACCGGTCCAGCAATTCGCCGTATGGAGGCCGCCGGCGCTATCCCGAGCACCGTCAAAACCCTCTCCTACGAACTCCGCCGCTCCGTCGCTGCTCCAGGACCGCGCACCACCCTCCAGGAGCGCTTCCCGGATCTCCAGTTGCCCCGGCCGGAGGACTTTCCGGTCTGGGTGGATCCGATACGAGAGGTACCGCGATGACTCGACTGTCGTATGACGCCATCGGCGACGCCTTCGCTATCGTCCTGCGCGACCTTCCCTCGGCAGAAACGATCGAGGTTGCTAGCGGGGTTCTCCTGGACATTGGGGAGGACGGTGATCCGGTTGGACTGGAGTTCTTGTCGCTGGCGCAAGTTGCTCCGTTCTTGGCCTCCCATGGAGGTCAGTACGAACTGCCAAGCCGACTCAAGCCGCGAGGAACCAAATAGATGCAGAGCGGGGCGGCCAACTGGCCGCCCCGCTCACTGCTCACTGCTATTTCATGTCCGTTTCTATCCCTCGATGAGCAGGCTTTCCGGGTCCTCAAGCAGTTCCTTGATGCGGACGAGGAATTGGACGGCTTCGCGGCCGTCGACGATCCGGTGGTCGTAGGAGAGGGCGAGGTACATCATCGGGCGGATGACGATCTCGTCGTTGCGGACGACCGGCCGCTTCTGGATGGCGTGCATCCCGAGGATGCCGACCTGGGGCGTGTTCAGGATTGGGGTGGAGAGCAGGGAGCCGAAGATGCCCCCGTTGGTCAGCGTAAAGGTGCCGCCCTGCAACTCGGAGAGGGCGAGCTTGCCGTCCCGTGCTTTTCCTGCCAATTCGCCGATCTCTTGCTCGATTTGGGCGAAGCTCTTACGGTCGGCGTCGCGGACGACGGGGACGACGAGGCCCTCCTCGACGCCGACGGCGACGCCGATGTCGTAGTAGTGCTTGAGGACTAGTTCGTCGCCCTGCAACTCCGCGTTGACAGAGGGGAAGGCCTTGAGGGCGCCGATCGACGCCTTGGTGAAGAAGGACATGAAGCCGAGGTTGACGCCGTGGCGCTCCTTGAAGGCGTCCTTGCGCCGGGCACGTAACTCCATGACCGCGGTCATGTCGACCTCGTTGAAGGTCGTCAACATTGCCGCAGTTTGCTGGGCCTGAACGAGGCGGGTCGCGATCGTCTGGCGACGGCGGGACAGGCGGACCCGTTCTTCCCGGCCGTCGGGCGAAGGTGCGGCGGCGGGGGCAGGGGCCACCGGCGCCGGAGCAGGTGCCTTGGGTGCCGCCGCCGGTGCGGTGGCTACCGGAGCAGCTTGGGTGACCGGACTGGCTTGAGCGGCGGCGAGGACATCCTCACGGGTGATGCGGCCACCAGGGCCGGAGCCAGCTAGCTGGTTGAGATCGAGGTGGTACTCCTCGGCCAGACGGCGCACGGCGGGAGCGGCTCGCTGAGCGCCAGGGATCATGGCCGCGTCGGCGGCCACGGGGGCAGGCGCTGGTGCCGGGGCGGGAGTTGGTGCGGGCGTGGGTGCTGGCTGCGATCCATTTGTGGGAGCTGAGGCCGGAGTGCTCTCCGCGGCCTGCGGGGCTGGCGCTTCGCTGGCGGGCTCGGAGGCCCCATTGCCGCTGCCGGCGCCGACGATGCCCAGGATTTCGCCGACCGTGACGGTATCGCCTTCCCGCTTGTCGATGCGGGCGATGACGCCGTCATCCTCGGCGGTCACATCGAGGTTCACCTTGTCGGTTTCAAGCTCGACGACGGTCTCGCCGCGTGAGACGGCGTCGCCCTCCTGCTTGAGCCACTGGCCAACCACGGCGTCAACCAATGATTCCCCGAGCGGTGGCACTCGGATTTCGACGGGCATCGTGTGTGTTCCCCCTGTAAGACGTGAGACGTGAGTCGAGTGTCGAAACGTGGCGGTCGGGGTTGCTAGGTTGAACCCCCGGGCCAACCTATGACTTCTTCCTCCGGGTGGTGGCCGGCGCCTTCGCGGTCTTGCTGGCGCCGTTGGACGAGGCGGTACTGACCGCGAGGGCTTCCTCCACTCCGTCATACGCAAGTTCGACGATCTTGGCCTGCTCCTTGGCGTGGCGGTCGGCCGAGCCGACTGCTGGGCTGGCGCGCTCCGGGCGGCCAACGTAGCGAATCGGGATTTGGCGGTCGAGCCCGTCTGGTTCGCCCAGGAGTGCCCGCAGGCGAGGCTCCATGAAGAACCAGGCGCCCATGTTCTTCGGCTCTTCCTGGACCCAGACGATCTCGGTCAGATTCGGGTAACTTGCAATCAGGTTCCGCAGGGCAGTGTTCTGGAACGGGGCGAGTTGCTCCACCCGGGCTATGGCCACAGCCGGATTGCCCCGCTGTCCGGCCAGATGCAGATCGACATAGACCCGGCCCGCGCACAGGATCAGGCGGGTGACGGCCTCGCGCCGCTCCTGCGCGGTTGGATCGTCGAGCACCGGCATAAAGGTGCCTTCGGTGAAGGCCTCCACCGGCGACGCGGCCTCAGGGTGGCGCAGAAGACTCTTCGGCGTCATCACGATCAGTGGGTGGGGATCGTCGTCGAGCAGGGCCGCCTGCCGGCGCAGCAGGTGGAAATATTGAGCCGAGGTGGTGCAGTTGCAGACGCGGATGTTCTCGTTGGCGCTGAGCTGGAGGAAGCGCTCCAGGCGGGCGCTGGAGTGCTCTGGTCCCTGCCCTTCGAACCCGTGTGGCAACAGCATCACCAGGGCCGGCTTCTGCTCCCACTTCGCCCGGGCCGCGACGATGAACTGGTCGATGAGGACCTGGGCGCCGTTGACGAAGTCGCCGAACTGCGCCTCCCATAGGGTCAGCACGGTCTCGGCGTGGATGTCGTAGCCGTACTCGAAGCCGACGACCGCTGACTCGGACAGCGGGCTGTTGTAGACCGCGAAGGACGCCTTCGCCTGGGGCAGGGCCTGCAGCGGCGTGAAGGTCTCGCCCGTGGTCGCGTCGTGGAGGACGAGGTGACGCTGGCTGAACGTGCCGCGCTCGGCGTCCTGGCCGGAGAGGCGAACCGGGGTGCCGTCCGAGATGATGGCGGCAAAGGCCATCGACTCGGCGTGGGCCCAGTCCAGTTTTGGCGTCTCTGATTCGAGGAACGCCCGCCGGGCGTCGAAGATCCGCAGGAGCTTGCTGCTCGGCTTGAACCCCTCGGGCAGGTCGTGGATCGCCTGATGGAGTTCGCGGAAGCGCTCCGGCGAGATCGCGGTTTTGGCCTCGCGCCGCGAGCCGCGCTTCGGCATCTCCACCGGCGGCGCCGGAGCACCATCGGTGATGTCGCGACGGATCGCCGCTAGATGATCGATGACCGCCGTGTCGATCTCGGCGGCCCGCTCCTTGGTGAGGGTGCCGTCGGCGATCAGGCTGTCGGCCCAGATGGCCCGGACTGTCGGGTGCTTCTTGATCTTGGCGTACATCTCTGGCTGGGTGAAGACCGGCTCATCGCCCTCGTTGTGGCCCCAGCGGCGGTAGCCGACGACGTCGATCAGGAAGTCTTTTTGGAAGGTCGTGCGGTAGGCCACCGCCATCCGTGAGGCCATCAGGCAGGCGAGCGGATCGTCGGCGCTAACGTGGACGATCGGGATCTCAAAACCCTTGGCCAGGTCGCTGGCGTAGAGCGTGGAGCGGGCATCCTGCCAGTCGGTCGTGTAGCCGATCTGGTTGTTGGCGATGATGTGGATTGTGCCGCCGGTGCGGTAGCCCTTGAGGCGGGAGAGGTTGAGCGTTTCGGGCACGACGCCCTGACCCGGGAAGGCGGCATCGCCGTGGAGGAGGATGCCCATGCTCGCCAGGATGTCCTGCCCAGGTGCACCGGCCTTGTCGTGGATGTCCTGCGAGGCCCGCACCATCCCGACCACGACCGGATTGACGAACTCGAGATGGCTCGGATTGGGCGCCAGGACGATCGGGACTTCGACCAAGGCGCCGGTCTGCTCGACCTTGGCCAACTTGGCTCCGAGGTGGTATTTCACGTCGCCGGTGGCGTCCAGATCATCGTTGAAGTCGGACGCAGCAGTCGAGTTCTTGGCACCACCCTCGAAGGCGTGGATGATCGCATCGTAGGGCTTGGCGAGGATGTGGGTCAGGACGTTGAGGCGGCCGCGGTGGGCCATGCCGATGGCGATCTCGCGGGTACCGCCGGCGGTAGCCTCGTGAATGATCTCGTCGAGCATCGGCACGACGATGTCGGTGCCCTCGATCGAGAAGCGCTTTGCTCCCAGGTAGGTCTGGTGCAAGAATTTCTCGAAGCCCTCCACCTGCGAGAGGCGCTCCAGCAGCTTGGTCTGCTGCTCAGCGTCGAGACTCGGCACGAACTGGCCGGTCTCGACAGCATCGCGCAGCCAGATCCGCTCGTCGTACGACTGGACGCTGTCGAAGTCGTAGCCGATGGCGTCCTGGTAGATCGAGCGAAGGCGGGCGATGGCTTCCTGGGCATTGGCCGCGCCGGCGGCAGCCGGGCCTTCGACCACGTCGGCGGGGAGGGCAGCGAGTTCCGCCTCGGTGACGCCATGGGACTCGGCTGCCAGCTCCGGCGCACCGGTGGGATCGCTACCGAGCGGGTCGAGCCGCACGGCGAGGTGCCCGTACTCACGGATTGAATTGGCGAGCCCGACCGCGCCGACGATGGCCCGGACGTTGATGGCAGGGCCAGTGGCGACCGGAGCCGCGACCGGGGTTGTCCCGGCCGTGGGAAGCGTCAGGGTCTCGGGGGTTACTGTTTGGAAAAAGTCCCGCGTGGCTGGGTCGACGGTGGCTGGGTCGACCAGGTACCGGTCATAGAGTTCGAGAACGTAGCCAGCGTTTGGGCCATAGAACGCGTCGAGGGTGGCGGTATGATTTCCGTTTCCGGCACTCCCGGCATGATATCCGTTGTGCTTGCCGGAACCGTTCGAACCCGGAGTACCGTTCACCGCCTGTCGATTGCTTGTGGGGGCGCTAACACCCCCTCTGGGTTGCCCGCTTTGATCACTCATCGGTTGCCTCGTTCGTCGCGTTGTGCGCGCCGGCCGAAGGGCTCACCATCTGATTGCGGACGGCATGCCCTGACCCCGCGGAGGACCCGCGGCACCAAGGGTAGGATAGCACGGACGGGCATCCGTTCCTGTGGCACCGGCCCAAGTTTCCGCCGACACGAATTCCCGCAATCTCGGGCAAAACCGAAGATGAAGGCCGGGCGATTTGTGCGCTTTTAGACCTGCTCGCTCCCTTTTGGTGGTCAATCCGTCGGACTCGCTCCGGCGATCATCCAACCTCCGGCTTCCGGACTTCGATTCGGCCGGCGGCACGCTCAAGCAGTTCACGGTCCCAGGTGATAAGTGGTAAGCCATGGCGAGCAGCAAGAGCGACATAAACCGCATCTGCCCCGCGCAGGTGCAGGTCGATGGCTATGTTCGCAGCGGCAGTGGCGAGTTCCCGGTCCAGTGCGTGGAACTGAACCGAGGGAAGTTGCTCGAACTGCGCTAAGACCGCGCGTGCACGGTCCAGATCGTTAGAAACCCGACTGATTGCACCCGTGATTTCAGACAGGGCAAGCGTCGGCAGGATCACCCCTAGTCTTGGAAGTGTCTGGCGGAAGAGCCATAACTCGCTGACGGCATGGAAGCTGTCTTGGGGAAAGACCGCGCTGATCCAAACGCTGGCGTCAACAACTACCAACGGGTCAGTAGCGGCGTTGCTCTCTGATTGCATCGACCGCGGACACCCCTTCTGGCCACGACTTGCTAAGTTCCTCGCCAATTCGTCTCAGCTCAGCCCAGACAGCCTCATGCTGCGCCATGAGATCGTCCTCACCAGTGTGCTCTGCTGTCGTGGCAGAAGGATTTACAGGAGCGAGTTGGGCAACTACGTGCCCATCCTTTTCGATCTCGATCGTCTCGCCCTCGTCTGTGACGCGGTGCAGGATTGAGTCAATATCGTTTCGCAGGTCGTTGATGCCGATGGTGCTCATGGCCGTGCCCTATTGCTTAGACGAGGATACGACTGCCATTACTGTAGCACCCTGATGCTGGAAATTCCGTCGCAACTCGGCTTCGTCTTCCTCCTCTCTGCCCGACTAATCTGAGCAGAGCGGCAACAAGCTCTCGTAGCACAGCATGGCGGCCTGGGCGGCGGGCATCGCCCACAGGTCGGCGTTGAACATCTCGATCGAGAAGGAGCCGGTGTAGCCGCTGGCTTCGATCGCGGCGATGAGGTCGGGGAGGGGAATGATCCCTTCGCCGGGGAGGACGCGGTCGGCGTTGCAGTCGCTGAGGTCGCCGGGGATCGGGCGCATGTCGTCGAGGTGGACATGTTTGATCCAACGAGTTGCGTCCGGCGTGAGATGCTCCAGTTTCGTCGGGGTGCAGTGGTAGTGGGCGGGGTCGAAGAGGACGCCGGCCCGGGGATGATCCGCCAGCTCGCAGATGCGGACGGCGGACTGGAAGCTCTTGACCATCGGGCCCCAGTTGAACTCGATAGCGACGGTCACATCCAGGCCGTCGATCGAGCGCAGGAAGCCGCTCAGGGTCTCCGCGACGACCTCCAGACCAGCGGGTGTTTTCCCTGGTGGGTCGCTCGGGCCATCCGTGCCGACGACCAGGGTGCCGCCGCCCAGATCGTGGATGAGTTGGGCGTTCTCGCGCTGGAGCGCGTGATTCGCCTTTCGTGACTCGGGCTCAGAAAAACACTCCAGCCCAACCTGGAAGCCGCCGATCGGGCGCAGGCCGTAGCTGTCGAGCAAGGCGCGGGCATCGGCGACGGTGTGCCCTTGCGCAAGCCACTCCTTGACGTGGGGCAGGACGAACTCGACCTGGCGGAAGCCGGCGTCGGCGTAAGCGGAGAGCGCCTCCTCCAGGCCAGAGTGCTTGGTGGTGACGGAGTTGATGGCGAGTTGCTGGATCTGCATGGCTAGGCGATCTCCGCGATCTCGATGATCCGCTGCATGACGCGAACGTCCTTCACGGCTTCGGCGGCAGGGGCGCGGGGCGGTTCGCCACCGGCCAGGGCGCCAACAAACCCTTCCGCCTGCCGGTAGAACGCCCAGCCGACTGGCGCATGGTGGGAGACGGTTGTCGGGGTGTCACCCGTGGCGCCGCGGACGGACACCTCCGCAACGCGCTGCCGGTTCATCGGGGTCGGAGTAGCAATGCGGATCTCTCCGCGCTCGAAGACCAGGACTGTCTCTTCGCGCCATTCGTGCGCCCGCGTCATCGCGCCGCGGATCGTGACAAGGACATCTTCGGCGTACAGCGAAGACGAGAAGGCTTTGCTCTGGCGAAAATGAGCCGACGCTGGCGTCATCTCCTGACCGATGAGGAAATGGCAGAGATTGACCGTGTGGGAAAAGATGTTGAGCAACCAGTCATACGCGGCTCGGGATTCCTGGGTACGGCAGGCATCTGGGTAGGTCGCGGCAGCCGGTCCAGGCAGTGGTGACGGGGGAGACACCCGGATTGGCGCTTCGACATTGTGGAGCCAGTCTCCCCCGTTGCAGAGCGAATCGACCGCGAGCAGCGATCCGAGCGATCCAGATTCGTGAGCCTCATCGATCAGGCCCTTCGCGAGTTCGACGCCGGGATCATAGCGCTTCATGAAGCCGACGGCGTAGTGGACGCCTTGCTTCTGAGCGAGTGCGACGAGGTCTTCGGCTTCATCGACCCTGCCGACCATCGGCTTCTCGGTGATGACGCTCTTGCCGGCTTCCAGGACCATCTTCACCAGCGGGTAGTTATTGGGCCACTGTTGGATGCAGGCCACGCCATCGACCGCCGGATCAGAGAGCAACGCTTCGTCGGAGTCGTAGACCCGTGGTACGCGGTAGGCATCCGCGACGGCCTCGGCGAGTGGGCGATTGAGATCGGTCACGCCGGCGATCTGGCAGGCTCCAGCGTCCCGCAGCCTGGCGTAGTTCGCCAGGTGGGCTAGCTGCCCCATCATGCCGGTGCCGAGCGACGCTACCGTGGGAGTGTTCGTGGTCACGTGGGTTGGTCTCCGATGAAGGCTGCTCAGGTTAGCGGGCCGATGCGAGTGTCGTCGACGCCGGATGAATAAGATGGTCCAGGGTCTGCCACCCGCGGATCAACCCCTCGTCATACAGGTCCCCGCCGGTGTGCCAGCCATAGACGTCGTCCTCGTGCTCGATGGCGACTCCACCGGTGTAGCCGATCTCGTTGAGGGCCGAGACAAAGACGGGCCAATTGATCTCACCGTAGCCGGGGATGCGGAAGCGGAACGGGAGCCCGTTGACGCCCCGGCGGTAGCGGACCTCGGGCAGCATCTCCGTGTCCTTGGCGTGGACGTGGTAGACGCGAGAGGCGTACTCCCTCAGGGCGCGAATATGGTCGATTCCCTGCCAGTACAGATGAGACGGGTCGAACTCCAGACCGAGCGCGGGCGAGGGCACCGCGCGTGAACCAGGCGTCCCAGGTATCGGGCGAGCCGCCCATATTGACTGGGCGGAAGGGTAGGCGGCCGCCAAACCCCATCCAGTTCTCGAAGGCGATCCGTATGCCGCGCGCTTCCGCGCGCTCTGCTACTGGCCCGAAGCGGTCAGCAAAGAGTTGGATATTGCCGTCCCAGTCGCGGTCGGGGTCGAATCCGCTCATGCTGGCGATCACGTTCACGCCTAACGCCTCGGCGGCATCGAAGACGTTGTCATAGGCGGTGGCGACCCAGTCCGATCCGCCGCCGGCGCCGGCTAGCCCGTAGTACGCCAGGGCGGTGATCGTTACTCCGTGCTCCGCCGCCAGCTCCTTAGCGCCGCGGACCAGGCCAGCATCGAGCGGCCCGGAGCGGGGATTGCCGAACGCGTCGGCCTTGAGCTCGAGCCCATCAAACCCAAGGCGAGCGGCCTTGGCGATGTCGGCCGCATCACCGGTAAGAAACCCGAAATGCACGTGGAAACTCCTTCTGGGTGGCTACCGGGCGCATGCCAAGCGCCCCTACAGACCGCCGACCGAAACTGTTCTCACGACGTACGACTACCCCTTGACCGCTCCCGCCGTTAGCCCCTGGATGAAGCGGCGTTGCATGATCACGTAGATGACGATCATCGGGATGGAGCCGACGGTCAGGGCCGCGAAGATCGGGCCCCAGTCGGTGCGGCCCCAGTCGAAGAAGAAGACCTGGATTGCCAGAGGGACGGTGCGCAGTTCCGGCGAGCGGATCAGGATGAGGGCGAGGAAGTACTCATTCCAGGCGGCCAGGAACTGGAGGATCGAGACCGTTGCGATGGCCGGGGCGGAGATCGGCATCACGATCCGCAGGAAGGCCCCCAACCGGGTGCTGCCATCGACCACCGCCGCCTCTTCCAACTCGCGCGGGACGGTGATGAAGAAGGCGCGGAAGATGAAGACCGAGAGTGGTATCCCGCCGGCCGCAAGCGGCAGGATGTAGCCGATGTAGGAGTCGGTGAGGTGCAGCTTCACCAGCAGCACGTAGAGGGGGATGACTGGCACGGGAGCCTGCATCGTCAGGACGAAGAGCAGAAAGATGGGCGTCGCGAACCGCATTCGGAACTTGGCCAGGGCATATCCCGCCGGAGCGGCGATCGCGACCACGAGCACCACCGTCGAGAGCGAGACGAAGATGCTGTTGAACAGCGCTCGGCCCAGCCCGGCCGTCCGCCAGGCATCGCGGTAGTTCGCCCAGGCCCAGGATCTGGGAATACCCCAGATGTTGCCGAGAAGATCGGACTGATCCTTGAGTGAGGCGAAGATCATCCAGGCGACGGGATAGACCACGATCACCGCAAAGATCACGAGCAAGCCATGGCTCGCAATCGACGCCAGGATCTCGTCGGGTCGCCTTTTCCTCTGTGCCGGCGTGAAGACGGTCGGGTTTACGGCCATCGGATGGTCCTTTGGCGTTGGGCGTTACATCGAACTTCATCCTGAGCAGGCTCTGGAAGACGGAATTTCTCGGCACTCGGCACTCGGCACTCACGACCCGTCAGTACTCCGACGTGTTGCGCGAGAGCAGCTTCAACTGGATCAGGGCGATAACGGTGATGAAGAGGAAGATCGCGTAGGAGAGGGCGGCGCCGTAGCCGAGGCGATTGAACTTGAACGCCTGCAGGTAGATGTGCAGGGCGACGACGTTGGTCGAGTTGGCCGGACCGCCCTCGGTCATGACGTAGGGGATATCGAAGACGTTCATCGCCCCCAGCAGCGACAGGGTGACGTTGACCAGCATCACAGGACGCAGCAGAGGGAGGGTGATGCTGGTGAGCTGCTTCCAGCGGCCGGCGCCATCGAGCCGGGCCGCCTCGTACAGCTCGGTCGGGATGGTCTGCAGACCCGCCAGGAAGATGACCATGTGGAGGCCGTACCACTTCCAGACGTCGACCGCGATCAGGGACCACAGGGCAACCTGCGTATCGCCCAGCCAGTCCTGGGCCAGCCCGCCCAGGCCGACCGAGCGCAGCAGGTTGTTCACCAGACCGAAGTCGTCGTTGTAGATCCAGGTCCACAGGATGCCGACGACGACGAACGACATCACCACCGGCAGGAAGATCGCGGTGCGGTATATCGCCCGGCCCCGCAGGGATTGGTGGAGCAGCAAGGCAAGACCGAGTGAGATGACGATCTTGCCAGTGACTGTCCCGACCGCGTACTGCAGGTTGTGGCTCAGGGCCTCCCTGAGCCGCTCATCTCGGAGCATCCGCTCGAAGTTGTCGAGGCCAATGAACTTTGCGTCCTCGATCCCGTCCCAGCGGAGCAACGCCAGCCAGATCCCGGAGATGAGCGGCACGATCGTAAAGAGGCCATACAGCGCCAGCGCGGGCAGAACCCAGAGGTAGGAGGCGGCCGCCCGCCAGCGGCGGCCACCCCACCGAACGCGGGCATTCATGCCAGTGCGTTCCGTCGCCATCGTCTGGGTTCGATCCATCACCGCCTCATCTAGGGATTCGCCGTAGGGGCGCGATTTATCGCGCCCACGGTCCCCAACACGGACGCCGCCGGTGGGCAACCGGGCGCGATGAATCGCGCCCCTACGTGGATGCCCCGGGTGTCCCGACTACGCCCTACACCTGGAACTCGTAGTCGTCGGCGTACAGGTCTTCGAGGACGCTCTGGATGTTGTCGGCGGCGTCCTCAGGTGAGCGAATCGCCGGCGACGATCGCCTGCTGGTTCTCCTGGAAGGCGCGGGTGATCTCCGGCGGCCAGAACCAGTCGAGATAGGTGGTCTGGTTGGGGGAGCATTG
Source organism: uncultured Chloroflexia bacterium (assembly GCA_963849635.1). Classification (GTDB taxonomy): domain Bacteria; phylum Chloroflexota; class Chloroflexia; order Thermomicrobiales; family UBA6265; genus CAVRUD01. The sequence goes on from CAWKIA010000029.1 coordinate 84,111, forward strand.
CTCGGCATACATCAGCGCGAGAGGGTCATCGCTGGCGACGACGTTCGCGTTGCAGGAGACGGGGTCGCCGTTGAGGTCGTTGAGGGCCTTGACCTGCTCGTCGCTGGTCATCAGGTCCATCACGCTCGCCGCCAGCTCGGCCCGCTCCTCGGCGATCTCGGCGTAGCGGCCAAGGGCGCTGCCGGTGCCACCGGGCAACTGGCGGATGATGTCGGGATTGTCGACCGCGACCACCGGCGGGATGAGGGACATGTCCAGGTCGGGGAAGTCGCCCTGGCGGTAGGTGCCGATCGTCGACGCGTGGGTGTAGAAGAAGGCCGCCTTGCCCTGGGTGAACTGGAGCCAGGCGGCGTCGCTGTCGAGGCTGTTGACCCCGTCGATGAACAGGCCGTCGTCGGTGAAGCGCTTCAGAATCTCCAGGCCGGCGACATGTTCTGGATCGGTGAATTTGGTGTCCCCGGCCAGCACGCTGAAGGTGCCTTCGATCGCGTTGTTGCCCGAGGTCTGCCCATAGGCCCAGAACTGCCAGATCGGCCAGAGGTAGATATTCTTGCCGGCATGGACGAAAGGCGCGTAGCCGGCCGCCTTGAGATCCGGGGCCATCGCGACGAGGTCGGCATAGGTGGCGGGCGGCGTCTCGGCCCCGATCGCCTGGAACGCCTTCAAGTTGCAGAAGAAGGTGAACCCGCTGACTCCCCCCCGGGGCAATGCCCAGAGTTTCTCTTGAATGGTGTAGGTCTCGCGGGCGACGGGCAGGAAGCGGTCGAGATAGGTGAGGCCAGAGAGGTCCTGGAGGCGTTCGCCGAGGGCGTAGCGGCGCAGGTCCTGGCCGTTGAGGTCCATGATGTCGATCTGGTCGCCGGCCACCTCGGCGGCGGTGAACAGCTCGGTGAAGCGCTCGCTTGGCATGTTGCGCCAGGTGACGGTCACACCTGGGTTGGCGGCTTCGATCGCGGCGATCGTCGGCGCGGCCTGTTCGACTTGCTGCACGGAAATGATCACCAGCTCGCCCTGGTATCCCTGGGCCGAACTGGGCTTGATCCGGTTGCCGGCGAACGCCAGTGCCGCCGTGCCTCCTGCGGAGACCTTGAGCATCTGGCGGCGAGAGAAGCGTTCCGTGGGGCTTTCGGGAGCGAAACGGCGGGCAAGGACAGGATCGGTCGGCATCGTTGCACCCTCCTGTGGACGCTCGCGAGAGGAATCCCCTCGCCGGAGCGCGGTGGTACTCCCCTGAGCAACCATACTCAGGTGGGACGCGTTCGTCCTTTCACGATTCGGTAAACTCCTGGCGCCGTGATTGGATCATAGGTGGCCACGATGCACGACACAATGCACGAATCGTGGGGTGCGTTGCACAAAACGCTACGGTCGCCGCTGCGCCTGCAGATCGCGGGGCAGTACGCCGCGCCCGAAGGCAAGGACTTTCCGTTCCACAGGGACCGGTCCTGGGAGATTATCTATTACCGATCCGGAGCGATCGATTCGGTCGTCGGGGGCGAAATCCACCCCGGTCTGCCCGGGGTTGTTCTCGCGATCCCGCCCCGGATGTTGCACGGTGAGCTGGCGAAGACGGCCTACGTCAACTATTTCATCCAGATCGATGCCCCGGTGGACCAGCCCTGGCCGCGTCTCTGCTACGACGATGAGCATGGCAGCATCGGCAATGTCTGCGGCGCCATCGTCCGGGAATGGCTGGGCGGCGCCACCGAGCGGTCCCGGATGATCGGGCTGCTCATCGACCAGCTCGACGTGACGCTGCGCCGGGCGCTGGAGCAGACCCACCTACCCGAGGGCGAGCGCATCGTCCGCGAAGCGGAAAGGCTGATCGGCGAGCGCTTCCGGGGGCACGTGATGATCGCGGACGTGGCCCGCGAGATCGGCGTCTCGCCATCGGGGCTCCGGGCACTCTTCGGGCGCCACCGGGCCGGCACGCCGATGGCCTACCTCCAGGCGATCCGGGTCCAGCACGCCCTCGGGATCATCCGCAACTCGAACCTCTCCCTGGAAACCGTCGCCCACGCCTGCGGCTACGACTCCGCCAGCCACCTCAGCCGCCACGTCAAGCGCGTCACCGGCCAGAGCCCAGGGGCGCTGCGGGGACGGGGCTGAGTGCCTCTACCAAGGACTGTGTGCGGCCAGGTCCGACCGGGACTGATGACCGTTTGTGGCCTGGGGAACGCCAGGTTGATGGAGGTTGCGGACTTGATCGGTGGTTTTCGGCGGTGCTGGCGGGACCGGGGGATGCCGTGCCTGGGCCGCCCGGGGCTAAAAGACCCCGGGATACCTCTGCGGCGGAAGCCGGCTCAAGCCGGCTCGCGACCCCGTGACGCCGCATTTCGGTACGCCGATTGGGAATAGCCCATCGATTTCGCAACCTCCATTAGTAGCTGGGGTAAAGGACAAAACGGGGTGGGGCGGTACGGTACAATCGCCGCGTTTGGGAGCCGAGTGGGTTGAGGTTTGGCTCGTCAGATCGATGCGGCCAAAAGGGCCGCTGAGATCGGGCCAACTTGCTGGATCACTCGAAAGCGATCGCGGGAGAGGCTGGGGGGCTGGGGAGATGGCGTACCGGTTCTTGTTAGAGGTCCCGGGCACTCTGGTGGAGGATGCCAGTATCGCCGTGGAGCGCACGGGGGACGCGCAGGTCGTCGTGGTTCGCACCTCGCACGGGCTGGGGTACGACGACCCGATGGTCGATCTCACCGTGGCGGCCCACTCTCTCCGCGTCATCGACTCGCTCTACGAGTGGTTCGATTCGCTCGGGGCATCGCGGCCGGATATTCGGCTCGTGCTCCACGGCGGCGATCGCCTCTCATTGGAAGCGACCGACCGGGGTGGCATGGTGGCGGCGATCCGCCGCGATCAGCCGTGGGTCGAGCGATCCCTACCGCGCATCGGAGACCACGTCATCGAGGATGTCGCGGGATCCAAGACGGTGGCCACTGCCGCGCCGGCCACCGGCGGCGCCACGTCGGCGGTGGCTGTGGTCGAGCAAGTAGACATCGGAGCAGCGGGAAAACGGGGGATCATCGTGCGCGCAGTCAACCATGTCGCGATCCGAGTGCTGGATCTAGCTAAGGCCGAGACGTTCTACATCGAGTTCTTCGGGATGGAACTGGTGGGGCGGTCCCGCCGGGGACCGGGCGGCACGCTCGTGCCACTGAACGGCGATTACCGCTGGAAGGAAGCCCAGGCGAGCGGCACCGTAGCCGACGTCACCACCCTGCGCAACGGTCCGCTGACCCTCGCCGTGCAGCGCGTCGGCCAGGGGGTGCGGCTGGAGGTCGATTCGATCCTGGACCACGTTTCGGTCGGAGTCGATGCCACGACCTTTGCCACCATCAAGGGCGAGGTTCTCATGAAGGGATTCGTCACCCTGGCCGTCGGCGCGACATCCATCGCCTTCCGCGATCCGTTCGGCCTCGCCTGGGAGGTCACCGTCGGCCGCTAAACGGAGACGTGAGACGTGAGACGTGAGTGAATAAGGGCCGAGAGCCGAAGCGTTTCTCGCCGTCTTGCCGTCTTGCCGTCTCTACTCACGTCTCACGTCTCACGTCTCACGTCTCGTTATGAGGTCACCATGCTGGACAGTTATCAGGATCTGATCGATGAGCTCCTCGGCACACCGACGATCTTGCGCCAGGGCCTCGACGAGCGGAGCGGAGCGATCCCCGCTGAGGCGGCCCGCCTGATCGCCGCGCTCCGCGACCGCGACCTGGCCGTGCTGGAGCGTCTGCAGACGATGCTGCGCCAGCGCGACCCCGTCCTCCGGCCCCTGCCCGAGACGCGGGTCCGGAGCGAAGATCCCGATCCGGAGGCGGCCCTGGCCGGGTTCAGCACCGCCCGGGGTGAGGTGATCTCGCTCTTGATGAACCTCACCCTGCGCGACTGGGAGCGCACCGCCATCGACGCCTCCGGCGGCAAGATCATGCTGGACGAGGAGGTCGAACGCCACGTCGAATTCGACGAGGAGCACGTCGACCGGTTCAAGGCGGTGATGAGCGAGTCGTGAGACGTGAGTCGTGAGTAGAGGCCGGTGGATCATTTCGGAGCCGCTGATGATGCAGACGGTTCGGGGATACCGAGAGCTTATTGCCTGGCAGAAGGCAATGGACCTTGCCGACCGCGTGTATGACGTGACCGAAACTTGGCCATCACGGGAGATGTTTGGGCTTACAAGCCAAACTCGTCGATCGGCCGTGTCGGTACCGGCCAACATCGCCGAAGGTCAGGGACGAGAAAGTCTCGGCGACTTTGCCCGCTTCTTGACCATTGCCTACGGCTCGCTTAACGAACTCGAGACCCACCTGTATCTCGCCGAGCGCCGGGAGTACCTCAATCGCCCGGCGCTCGACGAACTCATCAGCCAATCTACCGAGGTCGCTCGCATCATCCGCGGCCTCATAAAAAACCTCCGCTCTCGCTCCCAAATCAGAGTGGACGAACCGCCCTACGACTCGCCCGACGTCGTCTAACTCACGACTCTACGACTGACGACTAGAAAAAGGGTGAGCCGCCGGTGTGGGGAACCGGCGGCTCGGGGAAGTGGGGAGGGGAAAGGGTGTGGGGGCCGTCAGCCCGGTGAGCCGCGTGGGGAGCGGCGTCGAACCCGACGATGAAGGCAACTGCAGAATAGCACAAATGTTCTTGTCTGCCAAGGGACGAGACGGCGTTCGCCCTTCGCGGTTGCCTACCTCTGTAACGCACTAGTCCCCATTTCGTTTCACCCAGTACCTGTTACCTCTCTTGTCATCTCATCGTTCGGCTATGCTCCCCTCCGAATCCCAGTTTCGCTTACCCGTGGGTAGCGACGATGCCGAACGATGTCGCGAACCGGTCGGATCGCAATCCGATCCCCGATCAGGCCCCAGCCGGAACGCCGCCCGCCGGCGCGATCGGTGCTGCCCGCTCCGCTGACGACGCTCGTTGGCCGCGAGGCCGATGTCGCCAGTGTGCGCGGGCTGCTGACAGATCCCGCGGTCCGCCTGGTGACACTGTGCGGACCGGGCGGCGTTGGCAAGACGCGCCTCGCGATTCAGGTCGCGGCCGAGGAGCGTCGGAGTGGAATCGAGGTTGGATTTGCGTCCCTCTCGGCCAGTACCGAACCAGAGCATGTCGCGGCGGTGCTGGCGGAGTCGCTTGATATCCGCTCCGGAGGGAATCGCGCGGGCGCTGCCCATCTGATTGACGCGATCGGCACCCGGCCCCTCCTGCTCGTCCTCGACAACTTTGAGCAGGTGCTCTCTGCCGGCCCGCTCGTGGCCGAGTTGCTCGGCGCCTGTCCCAACTTGACCGTGCTCGTCACCAGCCGTTCCCGGGTGCGGCTCTCCGGTGAGCGCGTCGTCGATGTGCTTCCATTGGGTGTCCCCGAAGCCACGCGCGCCTTCGATCCAAACGACCTGTCCGCCTTCTCGGCCGTGCAGCTCTTTGTCGAACGGGCGCAGGCGACCCGGGACAGCTTCCGGCTGACTGCGGAGAACGCATCCACGGTTGCGGCGATCTGCCGCCGTCTGGATGGCTTGCCGCTGGCGATCGAGCTGGCGGCAGCCAAGAGCCGGCTGCTCGGCCCGGATGACCTGCTCCGCGGACTGGACCGGTCCCTCAGCCTGCTGACCGACGGTCCGCGCGATCAACCCGCCCGCCTGCAGACGATGCGCGCGGCGATTGCCTGGAGCTACGCGTTCCTTTCACCCGAAGCCCAGGCACTGTTCCGTCAGCTCTCCGTGTTCGAGGGTGGGTGCAGCCTGGAGGCGGCTGTCACAGTCAGCCGCTGGCGGAGTGACCTCATCGCCGCGGGCATCTCTGACCTGGCGCAGGCCACGGAGATGCGGCTCATGTCTGCTGACGGACCGGCGCGGGCCGTCGTGATGGACCAGCTGGCGGCGTTGGAGGAGAGTAGCCTCATCCGCATTTCCGCCGGGCGGACCGGCGACACCCGGATCGAGATGTTGCAAACGGTGCGGGAGTTCGGCCTTGAGGCGCTGGTTGCCGCGGACGAGGAACCCGCCGCCCGCACCGCCCACGCGATGTACGTCCTGGACCTCGTCGATGAGTTGGATCGGGAGATGCGGGACGCCGATATCCGCGCTGGCCAGCTCCGCTCCGCGGACGAAGTCGGCAATATTCAGGCCGCCCTCCAGTGGTGGTACCGGCAGGGCGGTACTCCCGCCGGTATTCGCCTGGCGGAAGCGTTGTACTGGGCCTGGCTGGATGCGGGCACGTTGCGGCAGGGGCACGCCGGACTCGATCGGTTGCTGGCAACGCCCGGAGCTCTGTCCGATCCTAAGACGCGGGCCAAAGCCCTCTGCATCTCCGCCGATTTGGCTACCTGGAGTGGCGATTTTGGCGCGGCCCGGCCCCTCTTCGAAGAGGCGTTGCGGCTCTCGCGGGAGGTGAACGATCCTCGCGGCGTCATTTTCGCCCTGCGCGGTCTGGGGAACGTCGAACTCGGCGAGACCGTGTACGAGCGGGCGGAAACAGTGCTGCGCGAGGCGGCGGAGCTTGCCCGGAGCGAAGAGGATTTCTGGAACCTGGGCATCACGCTGAACTTGCTTGGGATCACGGTCCGGGCAATGGGCCGCAATAGCGAGAGCCGGGAGATCCATCGCGAAGCACGCCGGCTCTCTGAGGAGAGCGGCAACCGGATCAATGCGTTTGCCGCCATCGCGAACGAGGGCCTGTCTGCACTGGAGCTTGGGGACCTCCCGGCGGTGCGCGGCGCGTGCCACGAACTGGCGGGGATCGTTCGCCGGCATGCCGATAGCAACCCGCTGCTCCGCTGCTTGATGCTGGCCGGAGGTATCGCCGCCGAGACGGGGCAGTTCCCGATGGCGGTTCGACTCTATGCCCGGATGACCGCTGCCGAAGCAGAGCGGGGCACGCCCACTCTGGCCGCCGTCCAGGCGCCGGTCGACCGCAGGCTGGCCGTCGCGCGGGAGGCGCTTGGAGAGACCGAGTACGCCGATGCCTGGGCGGCGGGGCTGGCGTTGTCCCAGGACGACGCGCTTGCGCTCGTAGCCGCGGTCGTGATGCCGGTATCGAAGGGTCCAATGCCGGACGGACCGGCGAGTGATGGGCTTACGGCACGAGAGCGCGATGTTCTTCGCCTGATCGTCGCTGGCTTGACCGACAAGGAAATCGCCGATCATCTATCGATAAGCCGGCGTACGGCGTCGAAGCACGTTGCAACGATTCTGGCCAAACTCGGTGTCTCCAGCCGGACCTCGGCGGCCATCTATGCCGCCCGGCATGGGCTCGATTGACATCACAATTCTTTAATAGTCGCTAGAATTGCCCCGCTTGGATGTAGTTGGTCCGGAGGGGGGCATACGCAGGAATGGTCTTAGCCCGTTTTCTTCCAAAAGATGAGCAGTTTTTTGACCTGTTCGCCGAAGCCGCCGCGAACGCCCTCGCGGCGGCCAAACTACTTGCCGAGATCATCGAGAGTGGCGAAGACGTCGAGCGAAAGGTCCGCCGCCTGCGCGAGCTCGAGCACCATGGAGACGAGATTACCCATCGCGTTTACCAGGGGCTCCACAGCACGTTCGTGACTCCCCTCGATCGCGATGATATCCAGCGCCTGGCGGGCGGGATCGACGACTTTGTCGACGATCTGGAGGAGGTCGGCAAGCGGTTCCGCCTCTACAAGCTGAACGAGGCGACGGCCCCGGCCAAGCTCTTCGCCCGGATCCTGACCGAGCAGGCGGAGATTATGGCCGAGGCGATCCCGCTCCTGAGCCAGGTCGGCAAGCGGTCTGTTGATCTGCGCAAAGCTGTATTGGAGCTGCATCGCGCGGAGAATGAGGCTGACGACGCCCTCAATGGGGCGCTGGCGGCCCTCTACGACGGGGTGACCGAGATCCCGTCCCTGATTCATGCCTTGCGTTGGGGTGAGCTGTATCAGCTCTTAGAGGACGCGACTGACAAGGGCGAGGATATCGGAAATACACTGGAAGGCATCTTGTTGAAATATGCCTAGCCTGGACGCAGAGTTACTAGTTCTCGTCTTCATCGTGGTCCTTGCCCTCGCCTTCGACTTCATCAACGGGTTCCACGACACCGCCAACGCGATCGCGACTTCGGTCGCGACCCGGGTGCTCACTCCTGGCCAGGCGGTCCTGATGGCGGCCGTGATGAATGTCGTTGGGGCGCTGAGTGGTACCGCTGTCGCGGAGACGGTCGGGTCCGGGATCATCCCTCCGGAGCTAGCGACTCAGAAGTTGGTGATCGCTGCGCTCTTTTCAGCGATCACTTGGAACCTACTCACCTGGTGGCAGGGCATTCCCTCCAGTTCAAGTCATGCCCTGGTCTTCTCGATCGTGGGAGCAGGGTCGGCGGCAGCGGGCGCAGACGCCATCATTGTCGATGGCGTCACCAAGGTATTGCGCGGCATGGTGATATCGCCGTTGCTTGGGTTTGTGGGCGCTTTCTTGCTCCTGGTTGGACTCCTCTGGATCGTAGCTCGGCGGCGGCCCTCCATAGTGAATCGTATCTTTGGCCGGTTGCAGATCGGCTCTGCCGCATTTATGGCCTTCAGTCATGGCGGCAACGATGCCCAGAAGACGATGGGTGTCATTACGCTGGCCCTGGCCAGTTACCACGGCTGGAGCGGCAGCGACTGGGACGTCCCCCTCTGGGTGATCCTCTCGTCTGCCGCCGCAATGGGACTGGGCACCGCGATGGGTGGCTGGAAAATCGTTAAAACGATGGGGTTGAAGGTGGTCGAGTTGCGGACAATCGACGGCTTCGCCGCCGAGACGGCGGCGGCGACGATTATCGAGTTCGCCAGCCGCCTCGGCATTCCAGTCTCGACCACCCACCTGATCTCGTCGGCCATCCTCGGTGTCGGCGCCACCAAGCGTGCGTCAGCCGTTCGCTGGGGCGTGGCGGGCCGGATTCTCACGGCCTGGGTCGTGACGATTCCCGTCTGCGTCTCGCTTGGATGGCTCTTTTCCACGCGCTGGACCTTATCTCCAGGGTTTTGAGCGAGTCGCTCGGGACAATCGGGTGACACCGGAGCGGGCATCGCAATCGTTCCGTCCCCGTCTCCCGCTGCGGCAGGGGCGCGGGGGGGCAGCGCGCACCCGTCGGAAGACGGGTAGGATGCTGGCGAACGATCGGCTGGGGTTCCGATCATCGAACGCCCGCCGTGGGTAAGCGGCATGCGCAGGAGGGGATTGAGCATGAAGATCGTCGAGATGCGGGTAACGCCGATCGCATTTGCCGATCCTCCGCTGCTCAATGCCGCCGGTCTCCATGCGCCGTACGCCCTGCGGCTCGTGATCGAGTTGGTCAGTGAGGACGGTATCGTCGGTTTGGGCGAGACTCATGGTGGCGAGGCGCCGTTGCGAGATTGTGAGCGCGTACGATCGGTTGTGATAGGGCGTGATGCGTTTGATTTGGAACGGCTCTGGCAAGAGGTTGCCCGGGAGTTGGCGCCGGAGGCAGTTGCCGATGCCGGTGAGCAGGTCGTGGCCGCGCCCCAGCAGGCGGCGGATGTGCCTGGCGGCCCGAACCTTGGCGCCGCCCTACGGGTCTATGGCGCGATTGAGGTGGCCGCGCTCGACCTGATCGGCAAGTCGGTCGGGCGGCCGGTCTACGACCTGCTGGGGGGCAAGGTCCGCGACACTGTGCCGTTCAGCGCGTACCTTTTCTATAAGTACGCTGGAGGTGGTGGGGCGGATGGTGATGAGCGCCAGGATGTGTACGGCGAGGCGTTGACGCCGGACGGGGTCGTGGCCCAGGCGAAGGCGTTCATCGATCACTACGGCTTCGGCAGCATCAAGCTCAAGGGAGGCGCCTTCCCGCCGGGGGAGGAGATCGAGGCGATGCTGGCCCTGCGCGATGCCTTTGGGCCGGATGTCCCTCTCCGGCTGGATCCGAATGGAAACTGGTCGGTCGAGACGGCGATCGGGGTCGGCACGGCCCTGGCCGGAGCGCTGGAGTATCTCGAGGACCCGGTGGCGACCCTGCCGCAGATGGCCCAGGTGCGGGCTGGATTGCTGGCCAAAGGGATCGACATGCCGCTGGGCAACAACACCTCCGTGGTGCGCTTCGCCGACGTGCCGGAGGCGGTGCTGACCGACGCCACCCAGGTCATCCTCGGCGATCATCACTACTGGGGCGGGCCGCGGGCGGTGAAGGAACTGGGCCGGATCTGCCAGACCTTTGGCCTTGGGCTGAGCATGCACTCCAACAGTCACCTGGGCATCTCCTTGATGGCAATGGTCCATTTGGCCGCGGCAACGCCGCACCTGACCTATGCCAGCGATACCCACTATCCCTGGCAGGACCCGGCCGATGAGATCGTCGCGGAAGGGCGGGCCACCTTTGTCGACGGCGCTGTCGCTGTGCCGGATGCGCCGGGTCTGGGCGTCACCCTGGATCAAGACGCGCTGGCGCGGGGCCGGGAGCGGTACGAGCGCTCCGGGCTGACGAAGCGCGACGACGCTTTCGAGATGCGCAAGCACGTCGACCCTGACTGGGAACGGATCGTGCCGCGATGGTAGGCAGGATCGAGTGTTGACACAACCGGCCAGGAACGGTTTGATACCGGACACTTCCATTGGCGACAGCATCATCTGAGAGGGGGCGATCCAGCAGCCAGCAGCGCAAGGGGCCCACGACTATCCGCTTCACCGACGAGGAGGATTTCCTATGGCCAAGACGGTTCGACGGCGAACGAACGACGAGGCGATCGAGGATTTGGTCCGGATGGTGGGCGATACCCGGTTCACCCGCCGCGATCTGGCGAAGCGGGCGGCGGCGCTCGGGTTGGCTGCGCCGGCGGTCGGACTTGCGGCCCGCGGCACCTGGACGGCGGCGGCGCAGGGGACGGAGCCGACCGGCAAAATGGTCATCTCGATGTCGGTCGAGCCTGACACACTCGAGAACTGGAAGGCCTATTCGACCGACGGCCACCCGATCCTGCGCAACGTCCAGGAAGCGCTGCTCAACCGCGACCCTGTCACCAACGAGCTGGTTGGTGAGCTTGCGACCGCCTGGGAGCAGACCGACGACCGGACCTGGCGCTTTACCCTTCGCCAGGGCGTGACCTTCCATAATGGCGACCCCTTCAACGCCGAGGTCGCCGCATACGGCACCAATTACACCTGGTCGCCGGAGAACGAATTCGAGATCTACCAGTTCATCGGGCCGGATATGACTGCCACCGCGGTGGACGAGTACACCCTCGACGTTGCTACCGTCGAGCCGGACCCGATCCTGCCGTCGCGTCTCTACTTCGCGCCGATCCCGAACATGATTCAGGTGCGTGACCGGCCGGACACCCTCGTCACGGAGCCGATCGGCACCGGACCCTACTCCTTCGTCGAGTGGAACCGGGGCCAGTACATCACCATCACCGCATACCCGGACTGGTGGGGTCTGACGGCGGAGGACGCCCGCGGCACCATCACCATCAAAGACGCTGAGTACGTCTTCCGGGCCGAGTCGCCGGTGCGGGCGGCTCAGGTCAGCGCCGGCGAGGCGCAGATCGGGCGGTTCCTGGCGCCGGAGGATTGCGAGACCACGCCGGCCTGCGTCTCCGTGCCTTCGGTCGAGACGATCTTCCTGCGGATGGACACCAACCACCCGGCGATGAGCGATATCCGCGTCCGCCAGGCAATCGCCTTTGCGGTCGATAAGCAAGCGATCGCGGACGAGCTCTTTGGGGGAGGAGAGCCGGCTTCCCAACTTGTTGGACCCTCCGCGACCGGCTACAACGCCGATCTCGCCCCCTATCCGTTCGATATGGACGAAGCCCGGGCGCTGGTCGAAGCGGCCGCGGCGGACGGGGTGCAGGTCGACGCTCCGGTCAAGGTCGTCACCCGCCAGGGCATCTACCTGCGCAACGACGAGTTGGCCGAATACGTGGCAACCCAGTTGAACGACATTGGCCTGACCGCCTCCAGCGAGGTGATCGAGCCCGGGCTCTACAACCCGGAATACTCGAAGAACCTCAAGGACGTGCCCGAAGATCGCGGTTGGATCACGACCAACCCGCACGGCAACGAGATCATGGACGTCAGCGCCACGGCCTCGTCTTACTATCGCTGCGACGGGGCAGCCTCAACCTATTGCGATCCGGCCTTGGACGAGGCGCTCACGGCCGCCTTGCCCCTGGTAGGCGAAGAGCGTGCGGCCGCCCTGGCTGCCGTGACCAAGATGTTCTATGACGGCTACGCCTCGGTTCCGGTGATCTACATGCCGCTCAACTACGGCCTGGCGGAGAACCTGACCTGGCAGCCCCGCCTGGACGCCTTCATGTTGCTGAAAGAGATGACGCTGGCGGAGTAACGAGGCGGGAAGGCGGGAAGGCGGGAAGGCGGGAATTTGCCCCCTAACCCCCCTGCCCCCTTCCCCCCGCCAGTTTTTTTTTTTTTCTCTTTTCTTTTTTTTTTCCTCTCTCTTTTTTTTTTCTTTTTTTTTTTCTCTTTCTCTCCTCTCCCTCTTCCCTTCCCTTCCTTCCCTCTTTTTTCTTCCTCTCTCTCCTTCTTCTCCTCCCCTTTGCCTCCCATCTTGTCTCCCTTCTTTTCTCTCTCTTCCTTCTCCCCTTCCCCGCTCTCCTCCACTGTCCTCTTCCCCCCTCTTCCACCCCTTCTCCCCCCCTTTTCCCCTTCATCCCCCCCATCCCCTTCCTCTATCCCACCACCTCCTCCTCACCTCCCCCTCCCTCTTTTCTTCCTTTCCCTATCTTTCCTCCCCCTCCCATCCACTTTTTACCTCTTAATAAATTAATTTAAAAAATAAAAAATAAATATAATTTAAATAAAATTATAAAATTAATAAAATAAGAAGCGCTGCGGCAGGGGGAAGGGGGAGCGCTTCGCATCTCCTGCGTTCACTCCTGCCACAGCCCTCTCGTCGGCCCTGCGAGCCACCCCTCTCCCGTGCGCGGCTGACAAGGGGAGGTATCGAAACGGAAGGACGTGGAACGGCGGAGCATCCTCTGGCGGAATTCCGACGGTGGCGGGGTTTCTGCCCACGGGAACGCCGCGATCAACCGGATGCGCGGATCACCGCGTTTGCGGTTGGTCTCGTCCAAACGCCCGCCACCTCCACACGTTCGTTCGGATACCTCCCCCTAATAGCCCTGACAGGGGAGAGGGGACGATGTCAGCACGAACGCCACGAGTAAACGCTCCCCCTCTCCTTCGTCAAGGGAGAGGGGGTTGGGGGGTGAGGGCTGCTCCTACCCGCCTTCTCGCCTATCCTCGGAGGTGGTGACCTATCGCCCGGTATCTGTTACGGCGGCTGAGTCATTCGGTGTTGATCTTGCTGGGGCTGGTGGTCGCGGTTTTCTTTGTGACGCACCTCCTAGGCGATCCGGCCCGGCTGATGCTGCGCGCCGAGGCGTCCGACGAGCAGGTCGAGGCGTTGCGCGAGCAGCTTGGTCTGGATGATCCGATCCTGGTCCAGTTCGGCCGGTATATGGGCGACTTTGTCCGGGGCGATTTTGGGGATTCGGTCTGGCAGAAGGTGCCTGCCATGCCGATCGTGCTCGACCGGCTGCCGGCCACGCTGTATCTGGCCGCGGTCACACTCGGGGTGGCGATTCCCCTGGCGGTGGTGCTCGGGATCATTTCAGCGATCCGGCCGCGGTCGCTGGCGGACCGCCTGGTAACGGTCGTTGCCCTGGCGGGAGTGTCCACCGCTGATTTCTGGCTGGGCTTGATGCTGATCCTGCTCTTTGCGGTGGAGCTCGGCTGGGTGCCCACCTCAGGCTACGGCGGTTTCCAATATGTCATCCTGCCCGCCGCCACGCTGGCGGTCCGGCCGATCGGGCGGATCAGCCAGGTCGTGCGGACCTCGATGCTGGATGAGATGAGCCGGGGATACATCACGACGGCCCGGGCGAAGGGGCTCAAGGAGCAAGTCGTCGTCGTGCGGCACTCGCTCAAGAACGCCGCCATCCCGATCCTGACGATGATGGGCGATGAGGCGGCGTCGCTCCTCAACGGCGCGGTCGTGATCGAGACCCTGTTCGGCTGGCCGGGTGTCGGAATCCTGCTCATCCAGGCGATCGAGAACCGGGATCTGCCCCTGATCGAAGCGACGGCGCTCGTGGTCGCGGTGATGGTGGTCGGGATCAATCTGCTCGTCGATGTGGCCTATTCGGTCATCGACCCGCGGGTGCGATACCTGTGAGTGCGGGAGAGGCGGGCGGGGCAGTGCTGGCCACCACCGGCCCGACGGAGATCGGCCAGCGGGCGGAGAAGCCGAAGGCCTACAAGATCTACGGTAAGGCGCTGGCCCGAGAGAAACTGGCACTGGCGGCGTTCGTCTTCCTGGCCATCCTCCTGCTGGCGGCCGTCTTCGCGCCGTTGGTGACGCCGTTCGACGCCGAATCTGGCGGCGGGTTGGGTATGCGCAACAAACCGCCGATGACGGCCTCGCCGGACAGCAGTTGGCCCCATCTGCTGGGGACCGATCAGCAGGGTCGGGATCTGCTCACCCGCCTGATCTACGGGGCCAGGGTGTCATTGGCGGTCGGGATCAGCAGTGTCCTCATCTCGGGGACGCTCGGCGTCTTTCTTGGGCTGCTCGCCGGGTACTACCGGGGGTGGGTCGACGACGCGATCATGCGGTTCGTCGACATCCAGATGGGGTTCCCCTCGCTGTTGACGGCGCTGGTGGTCCTCTACGTCCTGGGGCCGGGCATCTGGAATGTCGTGCTGGTGCTGGCCGTCACCCGCTGGATGCTCTACGCCCGGGTGACCAGGGGATTGGTCCTATCGTACCGGGAGCACGTCTTCGTCGAAGCGGCCCGGGCAACCGGCTGCGGCGACCGCCGCATCCTCTTCCTCCACATCCTCCCCAATCTGATGTCGCCGATCCTGGTGCTGGCGACGCTGGAAGTGGCGACGATGATTTTGACGGAGGCGTCGCTGAGCTTCCTAGGCCTCGGGATCCAGCCGCCCCAGTCGTCGTGGGGGCTGATGTTGGCCCAGGGGCGGGCGTACGTGACGAGCGCCTGGTGGCTGGTGACGTTCGCCGGCCTGCTCATCCTGCTAACTGCGCTGTCCTTGAACCTGCTGGCGACCTGGGTCCGGGCGGTGACGGATCCGGTGACGCGCTGGCGGTATTTGGCGCCTAAGCGGAAGGGGTAACGTGAGGCGGGAAGGCGGAGAGGAAGGCCCCCTAACCCCCCGGCCCCCTTCCCCCCGCTGCGG
This sequence comes from uncultured Chloroflexia bacterium, assembly GCA_963849635.1. GTDB lineage: Bacteria > Chloroflexota > Chloroflexia > Thermomicrobiales > UBA6265 > CAVRUD01. The sequence goes on from CAWKIA010000029.1 coordinate 99,284, forward strand.
CAGGGGGAAGGGGGAGAAAAGTGGCAGTGGGTGTTTGGCGTTTGTGGTGGCTGGTGGAGAGGGTGATGACGTGAAGATTGAGGCGCGGGTGCGGAATGCAGGCGGAGAGCATGCCGCGACGGTGACGACCAATGGGTCGTCGCAGGAGGTCGCGATTCCGGCGATGGTGGTGGGACCGGGGTCGGGGGTGAATGGCGGGAAGTTGCTGTTTCTATCGCTGGCGACGTGTTATTGCAACGACATTTATCGGGAAGCGGCGAGGTTGGGGATCGAGGTCGAGCAGGTGGAGGTCGAGGTCGATGGGGAGTTCGGTGGCCCCGGGGAGCCGACCAAGGGGGTGCGATACAACACCAAGGTGGTCGCGCATGCGTCTGAGGATGAGATCAGCGAGCTGATGCGGCTGACCGATACCGTCGCCGAGATTCAAAATACATTGCGTGCGGTGACGCCCGTCACCCTAGAGAAGGTAGAGGCTGTGCCGGTCGGGGCAACGTCGACGTAGACGCTCGGAGGGGTGGATGAGGATCGTCGAGATTCGGGAGCAGGCGGTGCCGATCCGCTCGGACGATCCGAAACGCGTACATCGATTTTTCGAAGATGGATGTCGCCGTCGTGGCGGTCGTGACCGATGTCGTTCGCGACGGTCGCCGGGTGGTGGGCTACGGCTTCAACTCCAATGGGCGCTATGCGCCAACTGGATTGCTGCGGGAGCGGTTCATTCCCCGGATTTTGGAGGCTGCCCCGGAGTCGCTGCTGAGCGAAAACGGCGAAAACCTCGATCCGCACAAGATCTGGGCGGTGATGATGACCGGCGAGAAGCCGGGTGGACACGGCGAGCGCTCGGTGGCGGTCGGCACGCTCGACATGGCCGTCTGGGACGCGGTCGCCAAGATCGAGGAGAAGCCACTCTACCGGCTCCTGGCGGATCGCTACCGGGGAGGAGTGGTCGATGAGCGGGTCTGGGTCTACGCCGCGGGCGGCTACTACCAGCCCGGTAAGGATCTGGCCGCCCTTCAGGACGAAATGCGTGGCTACCTGGCCATGGGCTACGCGACGGTCAAGATGAAGATCGGCGGGGCGCCACTGGCCGAGGATTTGCAGCGGATCGAGGCGGTGTTGGAGGTCGTCGGGGAGGGCAAGAACCTGGCAGTCGATGCCAACGGCCGGTTCGACTTGCCGACCGCGATTGCGTATGCCGAGGCACTGGCGCCCTACGGGCTGCGCTGGTACGAGGAGGCGGGTGATCCGCTCGACTACGCCCTGCAGGCCCAGTTGGGCAACCACTACGACGGCCCGATGGCGACCGGCGAGAACCTGTTCTCGATGCCCGATGCCCGCAACCTGATCCGCTACGGCGGCATGCGCCCGGACCGCGATGTCCTCCAGTTCGACTGTGCTCTTTCCTACGGACTGGTCGAATACCTGCGCACCCTGGAGATGATGGATGAGCACGGTTGGTCCGCCCGCCGGGTGGTGCCCCACGGCGGCCACCAGATGTCGCTGAACATGGCGGCGGGCCTCGGCCTGGGCGGCAACGAGTCGTACCCTGGGATATTCCAGCCCTTCGGCGGGTTTGCGGACGGGATCGCTGTGGAAGACGGGTACGTCGGGTTGCCGCAGGCGCCGGGGATCGGGTTCGAGGAAAAGGCTGAGTTGTATGAGGTGATGAAGGGGGTAGCTGCCCCCTAGGGCATGATGGCAATCCCGCCGCTCGCTCGTTCCACGTGGCCTCGGTCGATCAGGTGCGGGCCGGCAGCCGGACCTCGGCGCCGAATTGCTGCACGACACGCAGCCAGTCGTGGCAGGCCCACTCCTCGGCAATCCGACCATCCGCCACGCGGTAGATCACCGTCGAGGTCAGGGTGAACGGCTTACCTGTCGACGCGGCAGTGCCCACGGGCGTCCAGAACTCCCCCAGGTGGGTGCCGCGGATGGTCCAGCGCAGCACCACCTTGTCCCCCTCGGCGACGACGTCCTCCAGTATGAAGTGCTTGTCTGGGAACGCCTCGCGCTCCATCCGCTGCCACTGCTTGTGTTCTTCGGCGTACTCCGGGATACACGTTTCGTCCATCACGTCGAGGTTGTACGGGGCGTTGTGGCTCTCCAGAAAGTAGCGGAGCACGACCGCTTTGTTCTCCTCCGCGGACACGGGTTGCTCCTTTCGTGGCGCGGGCGAGGGCGCCAGTCGGTTCCACTGCGAACGGTTTGGACGCCGACCACTCTACAAACGTCTGAGCAGCAGCGCAAGCGAGGGCGGAGGATCTCGCCGCGGCGGTGACACCCCTTCCCCTGTTGCGGCAAGGGGAAGGAGGCTGGGGGCTCTTTCCAACGTCGAAACTCGTTACATCCCGACCGCGTGGTACCCGCCGTCGACGAACAACGTCTCGCCGGTGATGGCGGCGGCGCCGTCGGAGGCGAGGAAGACGGCGGTGGTGCCGAGCTGGGAGGGGTCGAGGCGGCCCTTGATCGGGGCGCGATCGGCGGCTTTGTCCATCATCTCGTCGAAGCCGGGGATGCCGCGGGCGGAGAAGGAGCGGACCGGGCCAGCGGAGATTGCGTTGACGCGGATCTTCTGCTCGCCCAGGTCGAGGGCCAGGTAGCGCACGGTCGATTCCAGAGCGGCCTTGGCGACGCCCATCACGTTGTAGCGCGGGAAGGCGCGGTCGGCGCCGAGATAGGTCAGGGTGATGATGCTGCCTCCATCCGGCATCAGGGGGACGATGCGCCGGGCGGCGGCGATCAGCGAATAGACGCTGGTGTTGTGGGCGATGCGGAAGCCTTCGCGGCTGGTCTCCAGAAAGCGGTTCTTCATCTCGTCCGCCGGGGCGTAAGCGATCGAGTGGACCAGGATGTCGACTGTGCCGAGGTCGCGCTTGACGGAATCGGCCAGGGTGTCGAGTTCCTCGTCATCGTCGACATTGCATTGGTAGGTGGTGGCGCCGGGGACCTCGGCCAGGAGCTTGGTGACGTCCCGCTCGACCCGCTCATTGAGGTGGGTGAAGGCGACTCGGGCTCCGGCGGCGTGGAGGGCCTGACCGATCGGCCAGGCGATACTCCACTTGTTGGCAAGGCCCATCACCAGGGCCGTTTTCCCGGCCAACTGTCCGGTCGAGATTGCCTGCTCCGTCATCGTTTGCTCCCTCTGAGAATCGGTCTCGTTTCGCCTGCCCGCCTTTCGGGACGGCGTCATCCGGTGCATGATACCTGCGCAACGGCAGCAGGGGTCGGATGGGGCCCAACGGCCGGTCGTAGGGGAGCAGTCACCAGGTGAGCGAATCCAGCGCCCAGATCCCGGTTTTCGATGGCCACAACGACACGATTCTGCGCCTGACCGACCCGAACGAGGGGCGCTCGTTCTTCGAGCGGTCGAGCGCCGGGCACGTGGACCTGCCCCGCGCCAAAGAGGGCGGGATGTTCGGCGGGCTGTTTGCGGTCTTCGTCATGAATCCTGAACTCACGCCAGAGCAGACGAAAGGTCTCGATCCGGACCAGGTGATTACCGCGTTCGGTGCGGTTTCGACCCGGCCGGTCATGGATCTGGCGTACGCGCAGAGCGTGACGCTCAAACTCCTGGGAACGCTGATCCGGCTGGAGGAGCAGTCGGGCGGCGCGCTCAAGATCGTGCGGACCGCCGCCGAGATCCGCTCCTGCCTGGAGAACGGCACCTTCGCGGTGGAGCTGCACTCCGAGGGCGCCGAGCCGATCGACGCGGAGTTGACGGCGCTGGAGGTCTTCTACCAGGCGGGGTTGCGCTCGCTCGGGATCGTCTGGTCACGGCCGAACATCTTTGCCCACGGGGTGCCGTTCGGGCCGGGGTCACCGGATACGGGGCCTGGGTTGACCGACCTGGGCAAGGATCTCGTCCGGGCGTGCAACAAGATGGGCATCATGCTCGACCTATCGCACTTGAACGAGAAGGGGTTCTGGGATGTCGCGGCCCTGAGCGATTCGCCGCTCGTTTGTAGCCACTCGAATGCGCACGCTATAGCGCCAACGACCCGCAACTTGACCGACAAGCAACTCGACGCAATCAAGGAGTCCAATGGGTTCGTCGGGCTGAACTACCATGTTGGCTTCCTTCGCCCGGATGGGAAATCCGACACGGACACTCCGCTGACGGTGATGGCTGACCACATCGACCACTTGATCGGGCGCCTCGGCGACGACAAGGTGGGCCTCGGGTCCGACTTCGACGGCGCGACGATGCCGAACGACCTCGCCGACGCCACAATGCTGCCGAACCTCTTCGCCGTCCTGCGCGAGCGCGGCTACGACGACGCAACGCTGCGCAAGATCGGCTACGAGAACTGGTTGCGGGTGCTGGAGGCGAGCTGGGGGGAGTAGGACGAGGGGGACAAGGTGAGGCCTTGAGGGGGACGAGGCTACTGCCTCGTGGGGGACGGCCCTGCGGGCTTTGGGGAGAGGGAAAGTGCGATCCGGCGTCTGAAGAGTGTCGATGTCGCCCCGCCCCACCCTGTCATCCCGAGCTTGTCGAGGGATCTCGAAGGAGACGGCGTTCCGATGGTGCTGCCGTCTCCGAGAGACGGCGCGTCGTTCGCGCAACGCCGGCAACTCTGGTACACCATCCCCGTCGAGATTCCTCGACAGGCTCGGGATGACAGGGATGGGTCGGGGTCGGCATGGCGCCGCTGTTCCTGACGACTGACGCCTATTGCCGTGTCGCGAACCGATCGGTGGCCGCGACGATGACGTCTGTCGTGCTATCGCCTGAGCCGTGGCCGGCGTCATCGATGAGGATGAACTCGCAACCGGGCCACCGCTTGGTGAGGTTCCAGGCGACATCGGGTGGGCCGCTGACGTCGAGTTTGCCCTGGATCAGGACGCCAGGGATCCCGGCGAGCTTATGCGCGTTCTGGAGGATGAACCCGTCTTCGAGCCAGCCCGCGTAGCGCCAGTAGTGGGTGACGAGGCGGGCGAACGCCATGCGGAAGACCGGGTCGCGGTACCGCGAGCTGGGCTGGTGCCCCGGGACAAGGCTGACGTGGGTGTCTTCCCAGGCGCACCAATCGATGGCGGCCTGCTCGCGCACGGCCGGGTCGGCGTCGTGCAGCAACCGGGCGTAGGCATCGGCAAGATTGCCATCGCGGTCGGCGGGCGGGACACCATCGCGGAATCGCTCCCACTCGGCCGGGAAGACCCGCCCCATGTCGCGGGTGATCCACTCGACCTCGCGGTGGGTGTTGGAGACGACGCTGAAGAGGACAATCTCGGAAACATGTTCGGGATGGGTTTCGGCGTAGGCCAGCCCGAGCGCCGATCCCCACGATGCGCCGAAGAGTAGCCAGCGGTCGATGCCCAGGTGCTGCCGCAGGCGCTCGATGTCGGCGATCAGGTGGTGGGTCGTGTTCGTGGCCAGATCGACCTTGGGGTCGCTGGCGTGGGGCGTGCTCCGGCCGCAGCCGCGCTGGTCGAAGAGAACGATCCGGTAGGCGGCGGGGTCGAAGTAGCGCCGCCAGCCGGGCGTGCAGCCGGAACCAGGACCGCCGTGGAGGACGAGGGCCGGCTTGCCGGTCGGGTTGCCGCAGGTTTCCCAGTAGACGAGGTTGTCGTCGCCGACGTCGAGCATGCCGTGCTCGTACGGTTCGATCTCCGGATAGAGCTCTGGCATAGGACGACCCTCTGAGTGGTGCGAACGACAAGAAGTAGAGATGGACGCAGAGGCTATCGTAAATGAACCGGCCGGCACCCGGGTGCCGGCCGGTTCTTCACGTACCCCGAAGGGTGAAACCCGCGTTCCGCGGGGTGATCTGCATAGGCCCTCCTTGCCGTCTGGCCGTCTGGCCGATCTTGCCGCTCTCGACTACGTCAGGTAGTCGATATGGGCCCAGCCGGTGGTGCCGTTGTAGGTGACCTTCGAGAAGTTGTTGGTGAGGGTGCCGGTGTCGGTCACCTTGGCGCCCTGGGGCATGACGAGGATGACGTTGTCCTGGAGGCTGGGGCCGGAGCGGAGGTTGAGGGCGGCAGTAGTGGTCCGGATCATCGAGCCGGGAGAGCCGCCCGGAGGGGGGCCGTCGCCGTGGCCGATTGGGGTGCCGTTGACCAAGAGCCAATCGCCGTAGGCCCAGCCGGTCTGATTCTGGTAGGTGATCTTCTGGAAGCCGTTCTGGGCTTCACCCAGAAGTTTTACCGATGCACCTCCGGGCATGACGAGCAGGACCTGATGGCTGGTGCTGGGGCCGGAGCGGAGGTTCAGCTCCGAGTGGACAATCGCGGTGCCGCTTGGGGTGCCGCCGCCGGGCGTCGAGCCGCCGCCGATCTTGAGGAAGTCCTTGTGCGCCCAGCCGGGTGTGCCGTTGTAGGTGACGTCCTGGAAGCCATTCTGCTCCCGCCCATTCAAGGTCACCTTGGCGCCCTGTGGCATGACCAGGATCACAGAGCTGCTGGTGTTGGAGCGGGAGCGCAAGTTGAGTGGAGCGGTCGTCGTAGCGGTGCCAACACCCTGGGCGGAGACCTTTACACCAGCCACGGCGGCGATGCCGATGCCGGCCGCGGTGGCGAGGAAGGTCCGGCGGGAGAAGATCCGGCCGGAAGCCGGGCGGGCGAGAAGCGGAAGAGACGTGACGAGACCCGGGGTCTGGTGCGTGTTGCGGAGATGATTGGTGCTGCGGCTCATGGTGGGTCGTCCTCAGAGAGCGATCCGGGCCGGCCAACTGCCGGTGATGCCACTCTAGGACCGTGCCCGCGAGAATGCGTCCGCAGAACGGATTAAAGGGTTGCTTAATCGCGCGGGGGATCCACCACATTCGGTTCGCGCCGATGCTTACGATCGGAACGACCGCACCTCGATATCGTCCATCGGGAAGTGCTTTGGGTTCTCGGTCAGAAGGATCGCCCCGTAGTCGCGCGCCACTGCTGCAATCAACGCATCCGCGGTAGCGATTGTGCGTCCACGGCATTTGAAGTCAAAGCGGTAGGCACCGGCCCGATGCGCCGCAGCGCTCGTCGTTGGAAGGAACCGTAAGGTCTCGAAAAATGCGTCCCAGTCCCCGCGACTCTCGGGGCGAACGCCGGCGATGAACTCGGAGACAACGACTGCGCAGATACAGACGTCCGTATCGCCTGAAAGCAGGTGTCGAATGGTCGTCGAGACCGGTTCGACACCGTGCCACAGGTCGATCAGGACTGATGTGTCGAGGAGGACTCGCTCCACTCGCCCTCCTCGGGAATATCGGTATCGGCGTCGGGAAGCCAATCGTTGGCACCGCGAATCTGGTCGGATTCAAGGCGCTGCTCCCGTACCCACGCCGTCGCCGATTCCGGTGTGGCCCATTCGGGGATTACGGGATCCTTCATTGAGCCGACGACGGCGTCGAATGCCTTGAGACGCTGTTCGCGGCGTAACCGCTCCTCCACAGCTTCCTGAATGAACCGGCTGCGCTTCCGCTTGCCGACGAGGTCGTCGATCTGGTCCACGATCTCGTCCGGGAGAATCACGTGTGCACGCATACCAAACCCTGCCTTATGTGACCTGTTTCATGCATGTGCGCACACTATAAGGCAACGGTTAAGCCCACACAACGACGCCGGAAGGTTCGTTTCAGAGCCGGGCCAAAACCGCACTGGTCTCCGCAATCAGAGTTGCCACGATCTCGGAGGCGCTCTCGGGGCGGGTGAGTGCACCGACACCCTGCCCGGCGGCGAGGTAGAGATATTCGGCGTCCTCGCGGGTACGGGCGGCTTCCATGATCGGGGTCAGCGCGATGGCCTGGTGGGGGTACGACAGGGGCGGTGTGCCGGCGGCGGCGGCCTCGCTGACATGGGCGACGAGGCGATTGCGGATTGCCCGGGCGGGGCGGCCGATGATCCCCCGGGAGACGACGACGTCCTCTCCGGACGCGGAGAGCAGGGTCTCCCGCCAGTTGGGGAAGATGCCGCTATCGGTCGCGGCGGCAAAGCGGGTGCCGAGGAGCACGCCGGCCGCGCCGAGGGCGAGGGCCGCGGCGATGCCACGACCGTCCATGATGCCGCCCGCGGCCAACACGGGGATGTCGCCAAAGCCTTCGGCCGCCAGGGCGTCGATAACGGCGGGGACAAGGGCGACGGTGCCGATCAGCGGCGGGTCCTGGCCTGCGTCCAGATGGAAGGTTCCCCGCAGTCCGCCCGCCTCCGCTCCCTGGGCAACGAGGGCGTCTGCTCCGGCCCTGGCGGCCTTTGATGCCTCGGCGGCCGTAGTCACGATGGCGATGACTTTGATGCCGGCCGCGTGGGCCGGGCTGATGAGCGGCGTCGGATCGCCCATGGTGTTCAGGACCGGAACACCCTCCTCGGCCATGACGGCGAGGTGGGCCTGGACGCCCGACGCGGGCGGAGCGCCGCCGGGTCGGGGGGCAGGGTTGCCAGATTGGAGGCCAACTGCTTCGCGGAGTTGGGCGAGAACCGGTTCGATGTCGCTGGCGTCGCGCTCCTCCGGCTGGGGAGGGTGGACGACGATGTTGACGCCAAAGGGGCGCGATGTCAGCGACTTGATCCGCCGGATTGCAGCCCGGAGCTCGTCCGCGCTCAGCATGATCCCGCCGAAGAGGCCGAGCCCGCCGGCCTCGGAGACGGCCGCGACGAGTTCCGGAGTGTCGGTTCCTCCGCCCATGCCCGCCTTGACGATTGGGTAGCGAACTCCGGTGAGGTCACAGAAGGCGGTGTGGAGCGCGGATGGTTCGAGATGATCGGTCGCGGTGGAGCGCGCGTCCATGATGGTCTCCTGTCGCGGGTTAGGCGGTCCCGCGCTGCCTCCAGGCGTCAAGGCGGGGCTGGGATGGGGCGGCCTCGGATGGCGCGGAGCCGGACATCAGACGGGTGAACCGGTCGGGATCGGGCCGGGTGTGGGAGTTGGGCACCCGGATCGTGTGCGCGGACCGCGCCCCCGGGTTCGATTCCGCGTTGCGGGTGGCGATCTGAGCTTTGCCCTGGGCGCGGATCTCGGCGGCTTCGTGCTCTCGGCCGGCGGCGAGGAGGAGGTCGACCAGGGATTGGAGGGCGTCGTCGAGGCGCCATTGCAACTCATTGCGGCGGGCGATGGCCCAGTCGCCGTCGACATCTGGCAAAAAATGGCCGGCCGCGATATCGATCGCCATGCCGAGGTGATCGATCGCCTGCCCGTGCTGGCTGGGTGGGAGGGCGGCGGCGGCATCGAGCTGGGCTTCGAACACGGACACGTCATACCAGACCGCGAGCCCCGGGCGGAGGCTGTATCGGCCCCGATGGTGAGTGACCAGACCGGCATCTCCCAGCACGCGGCGCAGGTGATGGAGGGCAACGTGGAAGCTGCCCCGGATCTGAGCGGCGGTGGACTGCGGCCAGAGGGCCGCACCGATCTGATCCTTCGTCGCGCCCGGAAAATCGAGGAGGAAGAACAGCAATTCGCGCGGTTTGGAGTAACGCCATTCGGCGGAATCGACGGCGCGGCCATTGACCACGATGGCGTGGGGAGCGAAGGCGTGGACCCGCAGCGATTCGTCGCCCGCGGCCACCGGATCGACCCGGTCGGGGTTCGTCTGGAACGTGGTGGTCATGGATGACGGGCGGGCGGGCGATTCTGCCGACCTCGGCCCGTCTGACGGATGCGCACGGTCGCGCCGGATCGAGATCGGCGCGGTCCCTGTCATCCCGTTGGTGCCAGAGTCGGTGGACACAACCGGGCGGGACGGGGCATGGGTACCACTGGTGAGCGCGTCCCGCGCTGCCAGTGCGCGGGCGATGGCCGAGCGCTCACCGGTGGATTGGGCCAGGGTCAGGCATTCGTCTAGGAGAGCGGCTCCAGACCGCTCGCCGGCCGAGGGGCGGCCGTATTCGGCAACGTTGGCCAGGGCGAGGGAGATCAGCCAGGGATCGCCCGCCATCTGGGCGGATTCCAGAGCGTCGGCGTAGCTCTGCGCGGCGCGGGCCCGGGCGCCCGTCTGGCCGCTCATGCGGATTGCGTCGCCCAGGCAGCCGAGGCCAAAGGCGTGACCCCACGGGTCGGCGGCGAGGTGGCTGAGTTCGAGGCTCTCCTCGGCCAGGCGGACAGCGAGGAGGGCGTCGTGGCGCTTGAGGACGACCTGGCTGAGCACGCTGAGGCCGATCGCCAGTTGGCGCCAGGCGCGAGCGGCTCTGGCCCCGGCGACGGCGGCCATCAAGCGAGATTCGGCGGTGTCCGACTCGCCCGCAAGGTGGGCGAGCCAGCCCGAGCCCAGCCGGGCTTCGATGCGGGCGAGGTCGCCGGGACCAGGGAGCGAGGCGGCCCGGCCGATAACAGGAGAGGCCGCTCGGTTCGAGGCGGACGCCAGGGCGGAGTCGAGCCAGGCGCGGATCTCGGTGACCTGGCCGAGCTGAAACCAGCCCCACCAGAGATCGGCGACGAGAAGCAGCGCGGCGGATGGTTCGGCCGCGCGGCCGGTGCGGGTCCGGGTGGTGTTCCCCTGACGAAGGGCTTCGGCGACTGAGCGACGCATGTCGGCCTGAACCGCGCGGAGGCGAGTGAGCCAGCGGTCGCGGTCCGGCCCGCGTAGCCCGGAGGTGATCCCGGCGGCGACGCGGCGGCAGCCGTCGATATCGGAGACCTGGGCGGGAGGGACCCAGAGCGAAAGCGGAGTTCGGCTGACCCGTGACTGCTCAGTGCCCTGGGCGGAGTGCGTTGTGGAGCCGGGCTGGTTGTGGACGGTCGGAACGGCCCGAAGCGATTCGGAAGAGGGGCTGGCAGTGCGGGCGAGTGAAGTGGCCATCGATTGGGGACCTCCGGAGGGGTACCTCCTGGCGTGCTGGAGAGCGTGATGTCTGAGTCTCGGACTCTTTGAGACGCAGCGAGCGCCGGGGACAAGGCCGTCCCCGGCGCTCGCTCCCTCCCGCACCTTGGTTATCTGGGCAGCGGGCCGTTCCCTGTGGCCCGTCCCGCCGCCCTCACTACGCGGGACTCTGGTTGTCGGGTGGCCCGGGGCTACTCGACAGTGATGACGGCCGTCATGCTCGGGTGGATCTTGCAGATGTAGGAGAACGTACCGGCCGTTTCGAAGGTAAAGGAGAAGGTCGCGCCCTGGTCCAGGTTGCCAGAGTCGAAGGAGCCGTCATCGGCGGTGACCGTGTGCGGAGCGCCGTCGTTGTTGGTCCAGGTGACCGTCGTACCGACCGGGACGGTCAGTTCGGCTGGATTGAAGGAGAAGTCCTGGATCGCGATGGCCTCTTCGCCGGCGGCGACGGCAGCGTCGTCGGACTCGTCGGCATCATCTCGCGTCTGTCGTCCGCGTCGTCCGCGTCGTCGTCCGCGGCTTCCTCGGTTTCGTCGGCATCATCCTCGTCGTCGGCGTCGTCTGTATCGGCTGTTGCATCGTCGGCATCGTCCGCGTCGGCATCGTCCGCATCGTCTTCGGATGCTTCGGTGACGTACAGGGTGACCCTGACGCCGCCGTCGATGTTTGTCAGGACCGCGATGCCAGAGTGGCCAGAGTCGTTCAACTCGGCGAGGGCCACGACGAGGGTGTTCTCGTCGATCAGGGTGCCGGCAACGTTGCCGCAGGCGATGTAGTTGGCGGCGTTCTCGGCGCTCTCGTGCAGGTTGACGGCGTAGGGTTCGTCGCCGGTGATGTCATCCAGGGTGAGACCGTCGATAACGGTCACGCTGCCTGTGATCTCCGCGGTCGGGTCGACCGAGCCGACGGAATCGCCAGCGAGGGAACCGTCGTCGTCGTTGAATTCCGCCGAGACATCGTTGAGCGGATACTCGGGCTCGGGATTGAGGTCGTCGCAGGTGCCTTCGTGGATATGGGCGAGGTGGGGTTCGTCGTCCTGAGCGCTGGCGAAGCGGCTACCGAACAGGGCAGAAACGGCCAGGAACATCGCGACGAATGCTACGAGTGTCCGCAGAGATGACGACCGGGAATGCGTCAAACGACGAAACATCCGCATGCCTCCTGTGGCCTATGACCTAGATTCCGCCGGGCACCCCATAGCGCCCGCAACCGCGTGGTAACGTCACGCGGCTCAAGCGTTAACGGAATGGAGTGGGTGTGGGGATCACTCTGGCTCCGCTCCGTCGCTCCCGGCGTTCTGATGTCATTTTGGCAAACCAGCGGGGCAAAAACATCGGTGGTATTACCCATTCAAAGACTAGGCAACCACCTTGCCGACCAGGGTAGTTGGGTAGGTCTGCCTAGGCCATAGCAAAACGTAGGGATATCGAGAAAGGCGAGGCTCAAACCGGGGCGAGGGGCAGATGAGGCTCATCCGGAAGGGAAACAGCGATGTCGTCTCCGGGCCGGACCGGGCCGCCGGTGACGACGGTCGCCATCACGCCGGACTTGCGGATCAAGTTTCCCGCCGCGTCGCGGCCAAGCACCGCCGCCATCAGCCCGGGCTGGATGCCGTCGAGTTGGGCGCAGGGGTTGCGCAACCCGGTCACCTCGATCTCGGCCTCGGAACCTAGCCGGAGGCGAGTCCCGGTGGGCAGCGCCAGGATATCGAGGCCAGTCACTGTGACGTTCTCCCCCATCTGGCCGGGTGCGATCTCGAATCCCGCCGCCTTGAGCTCCGCGAGCAGTTCGGCGTGCATGAGATGGACCTGGCGGAAGTTGGGCTGGCTGGGATCGCGGGCGACCCGGGAGCGGTGTTTGACCGTCACCCCGGCGTGGGCGTCCCCGTCCACCCCAAGCCCCTCGACCAGCCAGATCTCCGCCTGGTTGGGCTTTGACATGGTGTGGTTGGGGCTCAGGCTGACTGCGATCACGGTGGCGGGCATGGCGGGCTCCTTTGTGGCGTTAGGGGTTAGGCGTTAGGCGTTCGGGAGGACGGACCTCACCCCCTACCCCCTCTCCACCGCAGTGGAGAGGGGCGTTTGGTAGCGCCGTCTACGGTAAGGACGCCGCGTCTCCCCCTTCCCCTTGCCGCAGCGGGGGGAAGGGGGCCGGGGGGTTAGGGGGCTTTCTCCGACTTCCAGACGTAAGAGGCATCGACTGTCTTCATAGTGTACTGGTGGGTCGCTCTTTCCTGATTTGCCGGCTGGTGCGATGATGGACAGTGCCGGTGGTGGGCCGACGCTCACCCAGTGGATTGTGCACCTAATGGCCACGGTAATGCAGGCCGTCCACGGCTTTCAGGAGCGGACGTTCTCGTCCCTTCGCATCAGAAACTATCGCCTCTACGTTCTCGGGCAGGGGATCAGCCTCACCGGCACCTGGATGCAGACCATTGCTCAGGGGCTGCTCGTGCTCCGCCTGACCGGGTCTGGCACCGCTTTGGGCGTCGTGGTCGCTCTGCAGACGTTGCCGATCCTCTTCCTTGGGCCGTGGGGCGGAGTCATCGCCGATCGGTTTCCGAAACGGTCCATCCTCTACGTCACCCAGACGGTCTCAGCAGTGCTAGCCCTAAGCTTGGGGACTCTGGTCGCCACAGATCTAATCGAGTTGTGGATGCTTTACGGTTTGGCCATATGCCTGGGCCTGGTCAACATGGTGGATAACCCGACCCGCCAGACCTTTGTGCTGGAGCTGGTCGGAAGGGAAGAACTGCCGAACGCGGTCTCACTCAATTCGACCCAGATCAATCTGGCTCGGGTGATCGGTCCATCCATCGCGGGCGGGTTGGTGGCCACGGTCGGTCTGGCGGCCTGCTTCATCGTGAATGGCCTTTCCTTCCTGGCGGTTCTCCTGGTGCTGCGCCGGATGCGGGCAGATGAACTCCGTCCGACGCCGGTCGTCGCCAGGGCCAAAGGGCAACTGGCGGAGGGGTTCCGCTACGTTCGGGGTTCGCCGATCGTGCTCAACACCCTGCTGATGATGGCGATCATCGGGACGTTCACCTACGAGTTCCAGGTGATCTTGCCGCTGTTCTCCGAGTTCACCTTCCACGACGGCGAAAGTGGATACGCGGCGATGACCGCCGCGATGGGTGTCGGCGCGGTGATCGGGGGGCTGGCCACTGCCGGACGGCGGCGCGGTGGCGCGCCGGCCCTGGTACGCACCGCCGCCTTCTTCGGCCTGAGCGTGCTGCTTACCGCGCTGGCGCCGAACCTCTTCCTCGCGATCCTCGGGCTGATCGTGGTTGGCTACTGCTCGATCAGCTTTACGTCGCTGGGCAACGTCACGATTCAGCTTGCCAGCGCCCCGGAGATGCGTGGCCGGGTGATGGCGCTGTGGACGGTCGCCTTCCTGGGTTCCACCCCGATCGGAGGGCCGATCATCGGCGCGATCGGCGAGCATGCCGGTCCGCGCTGGGGACTTGTCGTCGGCGGCATCGCGGCCCTGGTGGCGGCGGGATTGGGAACAGTGACCCTGTTGCGCGGCCGGGGTGGTTCCAAAGGGACCACTCCGGCCGCACCTGCCGGACAAAAAGTCGCGACCGAATGGGACCGCGCTAATAGACGATAAAGCTCGTCAGCGGCAGGTCGGTGAGGAGGGCGCGGCCGTTCAGGGCCGAGAGTTCCGCAAGCACACAAACCCCGGTGATCTCGCCGCCGAGGCGGGAGACGAGGTTGGCGGCGGCGCGGACCGTGCCGCCGGTGGCCAGCAGATCATCGACGAGGAGCACCCGCTGCCCCGGGGTAACGGCGTCGCGGTGGATCTCCAGGGTGTTTTCGCCGTACTCCAGGGTGTATGCCTCGGCTTCGACCGCGAACGGGAGCTTGCCCGGTTTGCGCACGAGGGCCAGGCCCGCCCCAAGGGCGTAAGCGATCGGGGCGCCGAGGATGAAACCCCGGCTCTCGATCGCGACGACAACGTCGACCTGGTCGCGGAACGGGGCGGCCATGGTGTCGACGACGGCCTGGAAGGAGGCGGCGTCCGCAAGCAACGGGGTGATGTCCCGGAAGAGAATGCCGGGTTGGGGGAAATCGGGGATGTCGCGGATGCGGACCTGGAGGTCGGCAATGGTGAGCTTGGTGGAAGACGTGCCCGTGGCGGCGTGATTCATGACGCTCCGTCTCTCGAAAACCGGCCCGTGGCCGGACGATCGTGGGCAGGGTAGTCGGACCGGGCCGGCGCTGCTGACGCGCGGTGGGCCCATGCTGGGTTCAGGGTACCAGGGGCTGCTTGGCGAAGGCCGGAAACCTGGGCAGGATTACTCCATCGGCATGTCGGGCACACCCGGCGGTAGCTCCGGCTCCGGAGGCAATTCGGGCAGGAGCGAGGTTGGGATCGGGAAAACGGTGGTGCAGGCACCGCCGCTCGGCTCGGAGAGGCAGCGGGCCTGGGCTTCCGCCATCTCCTGAACGGCGCCGATCGGCGGCTGCGGCAGGCCATCGACCTGGATCCGGGCCACGATCGGCCCGGTGCGCAACGCGACCAGGAAGCCCCGGGTGACGAGGGTATCGGTGGCGTTGTAGGCGTAGCCCAGGGAGACCGACTCCTCCGCGCCAGAGAGCCCACCGACCAGGGTGGTGACTTCCACGTACTCGTCGGATTGGCCGCGCAGGTTGTCGGCCAGGGCGGCGAGCCAGTTGGATGCCGAGATGTCGTCCGGGAAGCGGTAAAGGCGGACGACGACGTAGGGATCATCGTCCGGCTCGGCGTCCCCGGCGATCAGGGCCTGGTAGACGGAGTAGACATCGGTCGCCACCCCGTATTGCACCTCACGGGTCGCCATATCGTCCGGCTCTTCGCCGAGATAGGGGATGATCGAGTCGTTCCGGTACTCGTAGACCTCGTCATGAAATGGGATTCGCGAGGGTGGACCATCCAGGCGCAAAGCGCGGGCGCCCAGGCCTGATCCGCCGGTGGCCAGGACGTCCTGGATACGGACCAAGAGGAGATCGGCGAGGGCTTCGATTTCGCCGATCTCGGGGGGAATGTTGCGATTGTCGTAGATGAGCACGCCGGCCGTCAGGATGCCGGTTCGGAAGGTGAGGTCGAGTGACTGGTACGGCAACCCGGATCCCTGGAGCGTGCCGGTGTTCTGGGTAATCTCGGACTGCTCGGCGATGGTCCGGCTGCCGGGGATGTCGGCGGCGGTGGCGATGGTTGACTCGTCCTCAAGGAGGGCGAACCCGTCCGCCGCGCCGGTCTGGTCGGTGTACAGGGTGACGTAGGTGACGATTCGCCGGTCGACAAGCAGCGGGTCGTTGGCGTTCGCCAAGGCGAGCGCGCTGGTGTACCGCTCCAGCCACCCGGCGACGCTGAGACGCTCCGCGAAGGTGGCTACTGGTCCGGCCACGGATTCACCGCCGCGGTAGTTGATCGCGCTGGTGGCCTCGTCATTGAGCGTTAAGCGGTTGCCGCTCTCCAGGCCGTAGCCACCGTCCGGCAGATCGCCCGGGGCCAGTGTCATCGCGGCGATGTCGGGGCGGGGCAGGCTCGGGATCGGCGTGGCACTTTGGGCCGCTCCGCTAGGGGTCGTCCTGAACCCAAGGCCGAGCACGACGAGGCAGATGGCGACTCGTTGGAGGGCCCGCACCGTAGCGACTCCTTCCTAGGAGTATGGGGATGAGCGATTTAGTCTTGGCCAGTGGTGCGCTCTCGCTGAGGAAACTGACTGCCGTTCGATATTGGGTACGGACGCGTGAGTTACCGGGTTGCTCGGCGAGTATACCGTTCAGTTCTGACGCGTTGAATCCCGTCTGATCCGCTATCGAATGTGTGGCCAGGACGCGGTCACGCTCGGTGCCTGCCGTCTAGAATGCGCCGTATCACCCCATCGCGGAGCGCAATGTTGATAACCCGTTCCGATCGCCGGAAGGCAGAGAGCGGAGAAATGGTCTCTCTGCTTAGGCGGTGTTGAAACGGCGGGTCGGCCGGTGCTACTCTGAACGTACGCCTCGCGTTGCAAGGTTGGGATCGACGGTTGCGCGACTCGGACGGACGAGTGGCGGATGCCGGTCTGTGCGGACGTGTGCGGATCCCGGGTTGAGGGAGGATTTCGGATGAACGGCGAATCCCGGGCGAACGGTCGCATGGCCCGGCTCCTCGGCGGGGCAATGGCGCTGCTGTTGCTCGTCATGGCGGGCGGCTTCGTGACCCGGCCCGGCATTGTAGATGCGCGTGCCCAGGCGGGCGATCTGCCGAGTACGTTGACCCTGCTGGTGGGTGGGCTCGATACGCGCACTCCTGAAGAGCCCGAGAATACCGACGTCCTGATGATCGCCCGCGTCAACTTCGATACCCAGGTTGTCCGGGTCGTTGCGGTGCCGCGCGATCTTTACGTCGATATTCCAGGGATTGGCGCCGACAAGATCACTCGCGCCTACGACTACGGGTCGGCCGCCCAAGGCGACGATCCGCAGGCCGGTATGGACCTGATGAAGGAGACGTTCGCCTACAACTTCGGGATCGAGATCGACAGCGTCGTGCTTACCACCTTCGACGGATTCGAGGCGATCGTCGATGCCGTCGGTGGGGTCGATGTCGAGAATCCCTACGACGTCTACGACGCCGAGTACCCGACCCGGGACCTCCAGACGATGGAGATCTATTTCCCGGCGGGCCCGCTGCACCTCAATGGTGAAGATGCGCTGATCTTCTGTCGCACCCGCCACATGGATGGCGACGACGGTCGGGTGATGCGCCAGCAGATCGTGTTGCGTGCCTTGCTCGACAAGATGCGCGAACCGGAGATGCTCGCTCAGGCGCCAGACCTGATTGGCGCCTTCAACGATGCCGTCCGCACCGATCTTACGCTGGAGCAGATGTTCTCGGTGGCGGACCTGATCCCCGATTACACCAACGACAACGTTGCCTTTGGCTCGATGCTGCCCTACCTGTACGGATCGACCGCACCGAACGGCGCCTGGATCTACGCTGCCGATTGGTCTGTCTTGCCCGGCTTCGTCCAGGGGTATCTGGACGGAACGATCAGCTAGGGACTGCACGGGCATCAGAGTCACATCGACTGAGTAATTCACCCGCCTCGCAAGATGCGGGGCGGGTGATAGGCGTTGCATCTGGCCCAGGATGCGCGGCCCCAATACCTGCAGCGACGCATCGTCCTATAGAGGGACCTATCCCAGCAGCTTGTAGTAAAGCACCGTGTCGTCCAGTGAACCGCTGGCCGAGCGGGCGAACTGGGGAATGCGGCCGGCTTCGGTGTAACCAGCGCTGAGGTACAGGTCGTTGGATGGATCACCGGCCCGGGTGTCGAGGAAGAGCAGTGTGCGGTCGTGCTCGCGGGCTTCATCCTCCAGCGCCGCCATCAGCGCCCGGCCCACGCCGCGCCGGCGAAACACGGGCGCTACTATCAGTTTGGAGACCTCGGCCCGGTGGGTGCCGTTTGCCCGCGTTTCGAGCGCGAGTTGCACCGTCCCCGCAATGCGCCGGTCGATCTCGGCCACCAGGAGAACGGTGTGGGGATTGACGGCCTTCTGCCAGTAGGCGACCGCCTTTGCCCACGGGAGCGGCGGCAGAAAGCCGACTGATGCGCCGTCGGCCACCGTGTCAACCAGCAGGTCGGCCAGTTGGGATAGCTCGGTTGAGGACAATTCGGAAACGGTTCGGACTGCCGGCATAGTGAGCCTCGAACGGAGCGCGGATGTAACAACGACGCGTCGGTGTTACACCAATGGTACGGGATTGTGGGTGATCGGGATGAAAAATGGGGCAGGACCGCTGAAATCAACGTCAGCGATCCTGCCTTCGCTTGGACGAGGAAAGAGCGTTCGAGGCTTGTGGGTGCGGAGTATCGAGAGAGGAGAAGTCGCGGCGAACCGGCCTAGGCGACGGTGAAGACGGTAATCATGCCCATCGCGGCATGGGGCATGCCCGCCTCCAGGTCGGGAACGAAGCAGACCGCCGCATAGGTGCCGGGTGCGAGGTTCAACTCGACGTAGCCAGTGAGGCCGACCGAGAGGATCGAGAGACCACCCTGACCAACCGTGGCCGAGAGATCAGCCGGCCCCTCGGCGGGAGGATCGGCCATGCCGAGGGCCGCCATGATGCCCGGCACAGTGGTGCCATCCGGCACGGAGATGACTTCGACGAAGTGCGGCTGGGTGCCGATGTTTTCGACGGACCAGACCTGCGGACCGGCCGGAATGGTCTCCGGCAGGATGATGGCGTACTCCTGCACCTGGGCGACTACGCCGGCGACCGGATCGGTGGCCACGGTCGGGGTGCCTTCGGACTCGGTGACGATGAGCGGGCGC
Source organism: uncultured Chloroflexia bacterium (assembly GCA_963849635.1). GTDB lineage: Bacteria > Chloroflexota > Chloroflexia > Thermomicrobiales > UBA6265 > CAVRUD01. Next base: position 118,332 of record CAWKIA010000029.1, read on the forward strand.
GGCTCCGGCGTCGGATTGCCGGTGCTCATGATGACCCAGGAACCGGGGGTGAGATCGACGACGGTGCGCATGGTCTGGCCGGCCGGGACGATCGGGCCGCCCGCGAAGACGATATCGAACAGCCACGGAGTCGGCTCGGGGGCGGCCATCGCCGCGATCAGGGTATCGATGGTCTGATCCGGGGGCAGAAGAACCAGATCCGCTTCGGTCCCTTCGGCGCCGGAGTTGGTGGCAGTGAGGACGTAGCGGCCGGCCGAGATCGAGTCCGCGGCGTCGTACGTTGCGCCATCGGTGGTGACGATGAGTTCGGGGTAGCCAAACCCGGCCAGTTGCGACGATGCGGCGTCCGGGGTGGCCTGAGCCGCCGCCGTGGCCCCGCCGGCGATCAGGCCGATCATGAGAAGAACGAAGGCAAGAGCGCGATACATGAAAGTGCCTCTCTGGTGGGATCGAACGGGCTTGACCGCCATGTTGGCAATCCGTGCTGGCCGTTCCAGCACCCTCACGATGCGCTCCGGCTCCCGCACTGGGCATGCGCAAGAGCATGTATTTGCCAAATCACGGTTTGCGCGGATTCAGTGGGTACATTTGCTCACGGGGCGGGTTAGGGGTTGAGCGAGCGGGACGGCGTGCTAGAGTGGAATCGTCGAAGTCTTGCGCGAGTCGGATCGCGGCCGCGCTCGCCGGGTCGCCCCGGGAAACTGTCGGAGTTCCGTCCGTGAGCACCAGCACCATCTCAGCCGCCACCGCACCGAGTACTGTCGAGCCCACCGCCCCGGAGATCGCACGGGCCGCCGGAATCGGGCCGATCGAGTATCTGCGGGGGCGAGGCTATGTGCAGGACGTCACGGATGAGGCGGGGCTGGCGGCGGCATTTGCAGCCGGGCCAGTGACCGCCTACGTCGGTTTCGACCCGACCGCCTCCTCGCTCCACGTCGGCCACCTGATGGGGATCATGGCCCTGGCCACGCTCCAGCGCTTTGGCCACCGTCCCGTTGCACTTGGCGGGGGCGGCACCGCCCTCGTCGGCGACCCGACCGGCAAGACGGCCACCCGGGCGGTGCTCTCGGAGGAGTTGATCCGGGAGAACTTGGTCAACATCCTCAAGCAGTTCGACCGCCATCTGGATTTTGCCGGCGGCCGCTTCGGCGATCACCCGGCGGCGCTGCTCGTCAACAACGCCGACTGGCTGGTGAAGTTGCGCTACATCGAGTTCCTGCGCGATATCGGGCGCCACTTCTCCGTCAACGAGATGTTGGCGGCGGAGACCTACAAGGTCCGGCTGGAATCGACCGGCCTCAATTTTGTCGAATTCAACTACCGACTCGTCCAGGCGTACGACTTCCTCCACCTCTACCGGGAGGAGGGCTGCACGTTGCAGATGGGCGGCTCCGACCAGTGGGGCAACATCGTCGCGGGTGTGGACCTTGTCCGGCGGGCCGATGGCGGCAAGGCGTTCTGCCTGGTCTGGCCGCTGCTGACGACCGCATCCGGCCAGAAGATGGGCAAGACCGAGGGCAACTCGGTCTGGCTCGATCCCGAGCAGACGACGCCGTACGACTTCTACCAGTACTGGATGAACGTCGAGGACGTCGATGTCGCCAAGCTGCTGCGCCTCTACACCTTCCTGCCGGAGGACCGGATTGCCAATCTGACGGCGGTCTCCGGCCCCGCCTTGCGCGAGGCGAAGTCGGTCCTCGCCTACGAGACGACCGTACTCACCCATGGCCGGGATGCCGCGGATGATGCCCGTGAAGCGGCGACCGCGCTCTTCGGCCGCAGTTCGGCCGGTGGACTCGATTCCAACGACCCGACGATCCCGACCACGGAGATCCTCGCATCAGAGGTGGCGGATTTGACGGTGGCCGATGTGTTCGTCCGGTCGGGGCTGTGTGAGTCGCGTGGCGACGCGCGGCGGCAGGCGGCGCAGGGCGGCCTGTCCATCGACGGTGAGACGGTGACGAGTGTTGATACCCCGTTCACGCCAGCAAGCGGGCCGTTCCTTTTCCGCCGGGGGAAGAAGCGGTACCGGCGGGTGGTTGTGTCGGGGTAGGTTCAACGGGCTGGGGACAGCGTTCCGGGCCTCGAATTCGTTGGTTGGTGGCCGGGCAGACACATTGGTCTGCACCTACAACGGTTACCGGGCGGTCGGATTCGGATTCTCGTCGTCGTGGAACCATTGGGACGGGTTGGCTGTGATGTAGTCACGGATCCGATCCAGGTCACGGTCGGATCGGATGATGTGCTCGTAGTAGTTGCGCTGCCAGAGGCGATTGCGGAATGGCTCGAAGCCGTGGTCTCTGACACCCATCATGTAGTCGTTTGTGGTCATCGTCTTGAACCATTGGATGATCTGCGGCAGGGAATGCGTCTGCAACACCGAATCATGGTTGTGGGAAGGGCAGACACGCCGGTCTGCCTCTACAAACTCGGCTCGGCTAGTAGGGGCAGACCGACGTGTCTGCCCGGCCCACCCTCTATCGGCGTAGCAGTTTTCTCCGAAGCGTCGATGACGACAATCCCGTGAATATGGTTCGGCATGACAACCAATGCATTCAGTGCCAGAAAACCGGTCGGAACGGCACGCCACCACGACTCGACCATCAAACCCGCAACACTCAGTGAAACCACCTCATCATCCACGTCTCCGAACAGGCACTCTCGGTCCTGCGCGCAGATGGTGACGAAATACATTCCCGGGTCGAGCGTAGTCGTAGCCCTTCGCCCGGATCGACCGCCGGTGACGCCGATCTGGGTCGAAGCTACTCATGCTCCGGTTGCCGCATCGGCGCCTGCCAGACATCCGTGGCGGTGACAGCGCCGGATTCCGCCCAGATGCCGATGCGGCCAGCGGTGCGCTGGCCGCTCAGAGTGGCGAGCACGACTTCGCCGTTCAGGCTGCACTCGATGTACGGCCCGACGGAGAGCAGGCGGAAGGGGATTTGGCTTCCGGACCGGAGCGGTTGGGGCAGGGCGCCCCGCTGCAACAGGGTTACCGCAAACCAGGGCCGTTCCGAATACGGGTCGCGCGTGGGCAGCCACTTTTGCAGGGTGACCTCCTGCGAGCCACTGGTCAGCGTGATGAAGTAGCCGCTGCTGTCATCGTCCAGGCGGAAGGCAATGCCGCCCGCGACGGCGTCGACTGTCAGCACACCCTCGAACCAGACATCTTCGACCATTGCATTGCTCGCGACGATGTCCATCCCGCCCGCGTCGTTCCCGATCCGCCAGGCGTTCGCCTGTGTGGTGGTGTTGTGGAGCAAGGATCTCGCCATCGGGGTGGGTGGGGTCAGTTCTTCGGTGTGGTACGCCGCCCAGCCGGAGAAAGAGTGACAGGCAAGGCTGCCATCTGGCCGTGGCACAAGCTCCAGAGGTGCGACGACGAACTTCCCGGAAGGGTTCCGAACGGTCGCCCAATCGACCGGCGGCAGGGGAATGTGTCCACGGTTCTGGGGGCGCGGTTGGTGCCAGCAGACGTAGAGATCCTCGCCTTTCCACCGGCAGATGCGTCCGGCGTAGTGGCCCAGCGGGGCCAGAACGCCTCCGTCGGCGGGAACCGCGTACGGCCCTTCGAATCGCTCCGCGACCCAGTAACGCTGGGTGCCATCTTCCATGATCGAGGCGGTGAGGTAGAACCGGCCGCCGATCTGGAAGACCTGTGGGCATTCCAGATCCCAGTATTTGCGGGGCGCGAACAAGGGAGGATGGACCGTCCACTGCTCCATGTCCGTCGAGGAAAAGAGGCCGACGCAGCCTCGTCGCATGATCGGTCCGGTGGCTTCGCGGGCGTTGACCGCTGCGTAGAAGGTTCCTCCGACCTTGATGGGTTTGGGGTCGCGCCAGGAGACGGAACCGGACTCCGCCAGAGTGGCCTCGTACCAGCGCGGATCGGCCTCGGCCACGGGATTGCGGTCGGATTTGGTCCAATTGATCAGGTCGTCGGAGGTTGCCAGGGCGGTGCGTTGCACCATTCCGCCATCAGCAATGGCCAGGGCGGTGTAGAGCATATGAAAGCGGTCGTCGTGCGGGGTGACGCTCATCGTCCAGATCTGATCGTCGTCGCACGGCCCCGGATCGCTTGTTCGGAGCGCCGCCGGCAGCGCCTTCCAGGAGAGCCCATCGGTGCTTACCCGATGCTGGACAGCATCGTGATTCGGGAGCGTCAGGTGGAAGAGATGGAGGTCGTCGCCGTTGGGCAGAACCTCGATGTCGCCGACATCGGAAAAGCTGACACCACGGGGCGCGTACACGGTTCTGCTCCCTTCAATGGATCGGTTCATCGGCGATGCTGAGTGCCGGGCCTATCTCGTCATGTCGGACACGCTGGTATTGTAGAGACAGCAGTCAGGCATGGCGTCGGAGGTCGGGCAAGATGGTGGTCCAGAGCGCACCGAGCGCACCGGCGGAACAGCGGATCACGCTGCGGAATGTCAGTTGGGAGCTCTACGAGCAGATCCTGGAAGCCCACGGGGATAGCAGCGCTCCGAGATTCGTCTACGACCGGGGGGATTTGGAGATCATGAGTCCGTTCCCCGAGCACGAGCGGGTCAACTGGGCGATCGAGCGGACAGTCGAAACGGTCGCGGATGCCCTCGACATCGACTGCATGTCACTGCGATCCACGACGTTCAAACGGGCAGACCTCGACCGTGGGTTTGAGGCGGACTGCTGCTTCTACCTCGGCCACGCGCCGACGATCCGACCATCCGAATACATCAACCTGCATCGCGACCCACCCCCTGATCTCTTCGTCGAGATCGACATCAGCCGAACGTCCCTCAACAAGCTTGGCCTATTCGCCGCGTTCGACGTTCCGGAGGTTTGGCGACATAAGGGTGACCGGCTCGAAATCCACGAACTCGTCGGCGATACGTACATCGAGCGCGACAGCAGCGTGGTCTTGCCAGGCGTCCGAGCGGATGAAGTGTTCGCGCTCGTGGCGGATGCGACGAACGAACGCCGTCGCGTCTGGTTGCGGAAGGTGCGAGAGTGGGCGGCGACGCTGTCACGGTAGGTAGGACCGGCTGGCGGGTTGGTCCAGGGGTGTAGAACGTACACGTACCCAAGTTGCCTTGAACCGCCTACGGCCGTGGCGTATCCTGCCTTGCGCGTACCGGGTGCGGCTGCCCATCGTGGGGAGGGCGGCAGTCGTAGCCCGGTGACACGATGCCCGCAACACGGCATCGCTACCGAACCCTCCAACCCGCATCCCCAGGCGTGACGCCGGCCGGCCCCACAGGCACGCCCGGCGATCAGAAAGCACCCGGCCATGCGAGGATTTTTCCACCGTGGCGGCAAGTTTCGACCGGTCTCCCCGGTCGATGAACGGCCCGACCAGCAGATCCCAGACGACATCTGGGTGAAATGCACCGGGTGCGGCGAACTGATCTACTCCAAAGAGCTGGAACAGAACGCTCGGGTCTGCCCGAAGTGTGGATTCCACTTCCGCCTGCGGGCGCGCGAGCGCATCTTCCTCCTCGCCGATGACGGCTCCTTCCATGAACGTGACGGCGCGATCCAGCCGGAAGACCCGCTCACCTTTGTCGATGGCAGCGGGCCGTACAGCGAGAAGGTGGCTCGGACCCAGCGCAAATCGGGTGAGACCGAGGCCGTCATCACCGGGCGAGCGACGATCCACGGCCATTCAGTCGTGCTGGCCGTCTGCGATTTCGAGTTCCTCGGCGCCAGCATGGGATCGGTCTACGGTGAAAAAATGGTTCGAGCGGTCGAGCGCAGCCTCACCTCCGGCGATCCGCTCCTGACCATCTCGGCCTCGGGCGGCGCCCGGATGCATGAGGGGCCGTATTCCCTCATGCAGATGGCGAAGACCGTCTCCGCGCTGGCCCGGCTGGGGCGCGAGGGAATCCCCCACCTCTCGCTCCTGACCGACCCCTGCTATGGCGGCGTCACCGCGTCGTACACGATGGTGGCGGACGTCATCATGGCGGAACCGAAGGCAATGATCGGGTTCGCCGGCCCCCGGGTCATCGAGCAGATCACCAAGCAGAAGCTGCCCGATGGGTTCCAGACGTCCGAATTCTTATTGGATCACGGCATGATCGACCTGATCGTGGAACGATCTAGCCTGCGCTCCACGCTCGCGACCTTCCTCGATCACTATGCCCGGGCGCGCTCGGCTCGGCTCTCTCGGAGCCCGGCGAATCGGAATTCCAGCGGAGCGGCGAGCGGGATCGATCAGAACGGCACCGGGGCGAACGCGGCGCTGGCTGGTCTCTTCCCTGTGCCAGAGGCCGTGGAGGCAGGATCGTGACCGATGTCGCCGCGGAACCATTGAGCAGTCAGGTCCAGCAAGCCGGCCAGAACGGCCAGACTGGCCAGAGTGATGCCGTGCCGTGGTCGATGAGCGCCTGGGAACAGGTCCAGCTTGCGCGGCACCGGGATCGACCCCGGATGCTCGACTACGTCACGGGTCTGACCCGCGACTTCATCGAGCTCCACGGCGACCGCACCTTCGGCGACGACCGCGCCCTGCTCGGTGGCATCGGCCGCTTTGGCGATCGCTCGGTGATGATCCTTGGTCACCAGAAGGGCCGCGACACCAAGGAGAACTTGGAGCGGAATTTTGGTATGTCGCGCCCGGAGGGCTATCGCAAGGCAGTTCGGCTGCTCCGCCAGGCGGAAAAGTTCGGCATGCCGGTCGTCACGCTGATCGACACGCCCGGAGCCGAGCCAAACATCGGCTCGGAGGAGCGGGGGCAGGCGACCGCGATTGCCGAGAGCATCTTGACCATGTCTGACTTGCGCGTGCCGATCGTCGCGGTCGTGATCAGCGAGGGTGGCTCGGGCGGGGCGCTGGCGATTGGGGTGGCCGACCGCGTCCTGATGTTGGAGCACGCGATCTATTCGGTGATCTCACCGGAAGGCGCCGCAGCCATCCTGTGGAAGGATGCGGCCAAGGCGCCGGACGCCGCGGCGACGATGCGGATCACCGCTCGGGATCTGCTCGGCTTCGGGATCATCGACGAGATCGTCGCGGAGCCGATCCCTGCCCACGAAGCGCCGAGGGCTGCGATCCGGGCTACGGGTGACGCAATCAACCGTGCCTTGGACGAACTCGACGGCCTGCTCGGCGAGCCGAACGGTCTTGACGAACTCCTCCAGGCCCGGCACGACAAGTTCCGCCAGATCGGCGTCTGGCGCGACGCCGGTCATCAGGCCGGGTAATGTCCGTTTGCAACTGGAACGTCGTGTGAGGCGACCGGACTACCGTGCGAGTTGGACGCTCGGGGGCGGTTCCGTGTCGATGTGCCCGCCGCGAATCGTGCGCAAGACGACCGGGTCGACGTTGAGGCGATGGGCGAGGATCGCCGCCTGGAAGTCGGTTTCAGCGTCGCGAATCTGCTGGATCTCATCGGCCGTCAAGGTGTCCCAGCGTCTAAGCCCCACGACGTCTGGGTGACGGGCAGGCAGGGGCGCATTACTGGTGCGGCTGCGCATCGCGCAGCGCTGACATCTGAACGCGGTGCTTGAGATCGGTTTGCCGCAATCGAGGCAAAAGTTCGTGGGGCGTCGGTCACCCATCGGCAGTCCTGTTCTCCTAAGCGACTGGCGAGGTGCGGTCCCTGCCATGACACCGAAGAACGCATGCCGAATGCCACGCTTTGTGGTTGGAGGTACCGTGGTGTGAAGGACCTTTGGAGCAGTCGTCCCGCGACCCACTTGGGTGTCTCGGCGGGTCCCACCTTGGGTTCAGGCCCCATGGCACATGGAGCGGGCACATCTCCTGATGCGGGGTAGCTTAGGATGCGAGTCGACCCTCGCCGCGCCGTCCAGATAGCTGCAGTCGTCCGCGGTCATACGCGTCAGCCCACTCTTCTCGCCAGGATACGAGCCGCCGGAGCGGCTCAAGGGCGGTGCCGGGGCCGTCGGCGGCGATGATGAGGTGGGTGATTCCTGCGGTCACGTACTCGTCCGCGCGGGCAACCTCCTCGGGGTCCGTCAGCAGGATCGAGCGCTCTATTCCGGTTGGATCGCGGCCAACCCGCGTACACCACTCGTCCAATACCGCGCTCAGGCGCCCGATCTCAGCAGGATCCCCAAATCCGTTCCAGATATCGGCGTGCTGAGCAACGATGCGCAGGGTTACCTTCTCACCGGTGCCGCCGATCAAGAGGGGGATCGTCCCGCGCACTGGAGTGGGGTTGAGTTTGCCTAGTCGATCCTCGATAACCGGCAATGCCGCTGCCAGGTCCCGCAGTCGCTCCGGGGTGGTTTTGAAGTCGTAGCCGTACTCCCGGTAGTCGCGTTCGAACCAACCAGAGCCGAGGCCGAGGATCAGGCGGCCTCCGGAGATGTGGTCGACGGTTCGGGCGATGTCCGCGATCAGGTTCGGGTTGCGATAGCCGATGCCGCTCACCAGGGAGCCGATCTGAACCCGGTCGGTCACCTCGGCCATTGCCGCCAGCAGGCTCCAGCATTCCAGGTGGCTCCCCTCGGGATCACCGTAGAGGGGAAAGAAATGGTCCCAGACGAAGAGGGTATCGGCTCCGATCGCCTCGGCCTCGCGCCAGGTCTCTTGCATGCGCTCGTAGCTCGCGTGTTGCTGTGGTGTTGTTACGCCGATTCGGACACTCCGTGGCTGCATCGCATCCATGTTTAGGCCTACCTCGTCGCATCGCCGGTCAACCACCGAATGCGGCCGCCGCGATGCGACTCCTGCCTCTACCCTAAAAGTGATACAGTCATATTGGCAAGTAGGCACCGAAAAGTAGGGTACGCACCATCCGGTTCGTATAGAGGTGGGTGAAGTGGTTGCTGAGACGCGAAGGATCGAATCAAACGGGCTGGCCGGTCAGTGTGCCCCGCGACAGGCGCTCGATCTGATCTCCGACAGATGGACCATGATCGTCATCAAAGCCCTGGCGGAGGGCATCCATCGCTATGGTGCGCTCCACCGGGAGATCGGCGGTATCTCTCAGAAGATGCTGACCCAGACCCTCCGCTCCCTGGAGCGGGATGGACTGGTACGACGGACGGTCTATCCGGTCGTCCCGCCCAAGGTCGAGTACGCCCTTACACCGCTGGGCGAAACGCTGAGGGAGCCTCTAACGGCGATCAGCGCCTGGGCCGAGCGTCACATGGACGAGATCCTGGAGACGCGGCGACAGCACGACGCCGGAGACCGGAGGAACGGATTGCTCGGCGCGGAATCGCTGGGACAGTAGATGTTGGCGGGCTGGTCTGGGCGGCCAGACTACGTGCGCTGGAACTCCGTCTGTGCTTCGACGACCAGATTCGGGTCGGCGAAGAGATCGACCGCCGCCAGGGCCAGGGCTTTGCCGGTTTTGATCGCGTTCTCGCGGCCGAGCGGGGAGATCGAGCTCTCGACCACTTCGACCGAGTGCCCGCGGATCGGAGTCTCGCTGATGGCGAAGGTGATCGTCGCGGTCGGCATCTCGCGGCTGATGTTGCCGAGGTCGGTGGAGTAGGGACCGGGGCCGGTCTGGTTGGCGTGGTGGCCGCCCGGATCGCGTTCCGGCAGGTCCACGTCACCCAACTTCGACTGGAGGAGCTTGCCCATTGTGTAGTTGGGGCGGACATCGGCGAAGGTCTTGGCTGGGCGGGAATACTCCAGAGTGGCGCCGGTCATCGTCGCGGCTCCTTCGGCCACGGCAATCGCCCGGGCGACCGTCTGCTCGACGGCTTCGATGGACGCCGCCCGGATGTAAAAGAGCGCCGCGGCGAAGTCCGGGATGATATTCGGAGCCTCGCCGCCGTCGGTGATGATGCCGTGGATGCGGACATCCGGCGTCACGTGCTGGCGGAGGGCGTCCAGGCCGGTGAAGAGGTGGATGACGGCGTTGAGGGCGTTGATCCCCTCATGCGGATCGGAGGCGGCGTGCGCCGTCTTCCCGTGGTAGGCGAAGCGGACTGAGGCGACGGCCAGGCAGGTGCCCTGGGCGGGCTTGACCGCCACGGTCGTCGAGTTGCCCCCGTGATGCGACGAGAGCGCCAGATCGACGTCCTTGAAGGCGCCGGCATCGATCATAGTGATCTTGCCGCCGTGCTTCTCCTCGGCCGGGGTGCCGACGAGGAGGACCTCTCCAGGGAGCCGGTCGATCACGGCCGCCAGACCCACGGCCGCCGCCAGTGTGCTACCCGCCAGCAGGTTGTGGCCGCAGCCGTGACCGAGGCCGGGAAGGGCGTCGTATTCGGCGAGGAGGGCGATGGCGGGGCCAGAGCCGGTGCCCCGCTTGCGCGCCTTGAAGGCGGTCGGCAAGCCGCCGCTACCCCGCTCCACCTCGAAGCCGTAGCGCTCGCAGGTCGACGCCAGGAGTTCGGCGGCGGCGAACTCCTCCATCGAGAGCTCCGGGTTGGCGTGGATCGTGTCGGCAACCTGGAGGATGGCGTCCGTCTCACGCTCGATGGTTGCCAGCACCTCGTCGTAGAGCGGTTGGCGGGCAGCCGCGGGGATGGTCTGGGGAGCGGTCTGGGTCACGTCTTGCTGTCCTTTGCGTCAAAACTTTATGGCCGGTCTGGCCGGTCCGGATCAGGGCGAATGGGTCGGGGGGCATCATCGCCGATCGGATCGGTTGGGGGAGGCTGGCGTGTGGGCCGCTCCGGCTGGGCGGGTGGCTGCCGGGGTACGACCGTTGGTGGGGCCGGAGATGCGGGGGTGGGCACCGGCGCCGGAGCGGCAGGGCGCGGCGCGGTCGGAGTCGAGGGGCGCGGTCCCTGGGGGCGTTGGCCGATCCGCTCGCCCATGAAGGCTTCCACAATGTCGATCGGGAGCGGGAAGACGACTGTCGTGTTCTGCTCCACCCCGATCTCGGCCAAGGTCTGCAGGTAGCGCAACTGGATAGTGACCGGGTTGCGGTTGATGACGTCGGCCGCTTCGGCCAATTGCTGGCTGGCCTGGAACTCGCCTTCGGCGGCGATGATCTTGGCCCGCTTCTCGCGCTCGGCCTCCGCCTGGCGGGCCATCGCCCGCTGCATCGACTGGGGCAGCTCGACGTCTTTCACCTCGACGATGCTGACTTTGATGCCCCAGGGCTCCGTCTGCTCATCGATGATCCGTTGCAACTCAGCGTTGATTTGGTCGCGCTCAGCGAGGAGATCGTCGAGTTCGGCCTGACCGAGGACGCTGCGTAGGGTCGTCTGGGCAATCTGCGAGGTGGCCCGGATGTAGTCGGCTACGTTCGTGATGGCGGCGTTCGGATCGAGCACGCGGAAGTAGGCGACCGCGTTGACCCGGATCGTGACGTTGTCGCGGGTGATGACTTCCTGGGAGGGGACATCCATCGTCACGGTGCGCAGGTCGACCTTGCGCATCTGCTCGACGAACGGGATCAGCAGGATCAGGCCGGGGCCGCGCGGCCCCATCAGGCGGCCAAGTCGGAAGACGACGCCGCGCTCGTACTCCTGCACGACCTTCACAGCGGAGAAGAGAACGATCAGGATGAAGAGGACAATGACCGCTAAGACCACGAACCCTGCTTCCAACCGGAACTCCTTCGTGGGTGTTCGCCGTCCGGCGCTGTTTCGGCATTGGCGACCAGCGCCGTGGACGTGCCTGTCGCTCATCCTACCGCTTATCGTCAAGCCTGGCTATACCCGTCAGGTACCTATCGCCCCGCGCCGGCCGCCTCGGTGACCGGTATGACTGTCCGGCGGTCGCCGGTGCGGTGGCTGGCATCGTCGGCGGTCTCGCCCGCGGTGGCGGCGCGGACAGTCAGCGTCAGGCCATCGACCTTGGTCACGGCGATCGAGGTTCCGGCCGAGATCGCGGAGGTTCCATCGGCGAGGATGGCCTTCCATCGTTCGCCGTCGACAAAGACCTGGCCAGGTTTGCCTGGCTCGATCCCGATCTTGACAGTGCCGACCATGCCGATTAGGGCCGAGCGCCCGGTGGCCGGGCGGCGCCGGATCGCACGGACCAGACTGAAGCCAATCAGCAGGAAGAGGGCGACGAAGCAGGCGGTCACGGTCCAGATCACCGCGGCGGGCAGGTCGTAGCCGGGTGGGGCATTGCTGTCGATAAGAAGAAAGGAGCCGACAACGAAGCTGATCACCCCGCCGACGGTCAGCAAGCCCAGGGATGGCACGTAAATATCGGCGACAAACAACACCAGTCCCAGGGCCATCAGGAGCAGGCCGGCCCAGTTGACGGGGATGGTGCCCAGGGCGAAGAGGCCGAAGAGCAGGCAAACCGCGCCGACCGTGCCGGGGACGAGCGTACCCGGGTTTGAGAGTTCGAGGAAGAGCCCCAGGCTGCCGAGGCTGAGCAGGATGTAAGCGATGGTCGGGTCGGCCAGGAGCTGGAGTAATCCTTCGAGCGGGTTCATGCCGACATCGTGCAGGCGCGCGTTCGCGGTCCGCAAAGCCACCGTCGAGCCGTCGGCCATGACGACCTGGCGGCCGTCGATCTCGGTCAGCAGGGTGGCGAGATCGGGCGCGACGATGTCGATGACGCCGAGGGAAAGGGCGTCGTCGGCGGTGATGTTGACCGCGTTGCGCACGGCGTCTTCGGCCCATTGGGCGTTGCGGCCGCGCAGGTTAGCCAAATTGACGATCTGGGCGACCGCGTCATTGACCACCTTGCGGTCCATGGCGGTCTCTTCGTCGTCGTCATCGCCGCCGAGGGAGACCGGGGTGGCCGAGCCGATGTTGGTGCCTGGCGCCATCGCGGCGACGTGGGCGGCGTAGGTGATGTAGACCCCGGCCGAGGCGGCCCGGGCCCCGCGCGGGGCGACGTAGACAATTACCGGGATCTCGCTCTCCAGGATGTCCCGGATGATGTCGTCCATCGCCGAGCTGAGGCCGCCCGGCGTGTCCATCTCGAGCACGACTGCGGATCGCCCGTCCTCCTCGGCGCTGCCGATAGCCCGGTCGATGTAGCGGGCCATGACCGGCGTGATCGTGCCGTCGAGCTCGACCACGTCGATTTCGGGCTGATCGTCACCCTGGATCCGGGCGAAAGCGTCCGCGGCCGTGGGCAGGAGGGTGCCGAGAAGGCCGAGTACGATGAGTGCTAGCCACAAATATCTGAGGAGGCTGGTGCCGGAGAGGAAGCCTGGGGAGTGGCGGGCGTAGCGATTGGTGGGCATTTTGGTCCCTCCGTCGATGTTGTCATCGAGTATATGGGACAGCCAGACCCAAATCGTCCAAACCACGACAGTTTTGGCCGAGAATCGGTCTCATCCGTATCTTTCGCAACGGGCCGAACTCTGCGGCACTGGTCCGCAATACTGCTTAGACGCCGGTCACCGCACGATCCGGTCTTGACGGAAGCCCATGCGCTTAGGACGCGTGTCGGGTCCGGGAAACGACAGCGATTCCGGCACGAGATTGGGATGCGGGCTTCGGAGAAACGACGATCTCAATGTTGTGGCCCAGGGCATTGAGGAGGCGGAAGAGTCGCTCCGTTGAGAATCCTTCAAGTCGCCCGCGAAGCACCATGGACACCTTCGGCTGATCAATCCCCAAGACGGCGGCCGCTTCGGATTGGCTCCAACCATGGCGTTCGATGATCTTGGCGATTTCGTGCGCGAGCTGGGCCTTGGTGAGCATTTCTTCCGGCTCGTCCAAGCCAAGATCGGCGAAAACATTGCCACTGCTCTCCACAAATAGTGGTTCCTCGCTCATGTTCTCTCACCTTCGTGTGTCTGATGCTGTGACGCAATGGCTTGCGCCTGACGAAGTCGTTGGCGGATCAGGTCAAGTTCTCGCGTCGGTGTTGCAATGCCATGCTTGGTCTTCTTCTGAACCGCATGGAGCACAAAGACAGCGTCCGGCAGAGTGAGCGTGTAAACAGCGCGAAACGTATCTCCCGAGAAATCCTCTGTTATCTCCAGGACTCCAGCCCCGCCATAACCCTTCAGTGGCTTCGCGTTTGGATGCTTTGCGCCATCCTGGGCTCGAAACAGTGCATAGCCCAATGTGGCTTGAACTTCTCTCGGAAACGATCGCAAATCATCAAGGCTTGAGCCAACCCAAACGACACGTCTCATACAGCTATCATGCCAGATCTGGCATAGGTGTCAATGGCAGCATAGCAGAAAGGAGGTCGCCCGTTGGGTTGCCGATCGATCACGTTGTCTTCGAGGTGTCCGGAACCTGCTTCCTGGAGGCCGCCGAGATCATTGAGGTCGACGATTGCCCCGTTGTCGCAATGAGCCTGAGCTGGTCAGTTCCTGAAATTCTGTACATCAGCCCAGGCGGTCTGCCCAGGCGAACCGTGTAACGCCGTCGTCGCCTCCAGAGGCTGTCCCCACGACAGTAAAGCCCGCGGCGCCGAGGGCTTCGGCGACGTCCGCGGCCGGAATGTCGCGGGAGCGGCTGCCGTAACTCCCAGCAATGAGCCGTCCTTCGGGAGCGACCACCTGATCCATCAATCGGTGCAGATGCTGGGTCATGTATCGAGGGGGCACCTGGTCCAGAAGCATGTAGACATACTTGAACGGCCGGTTCGGCTGCCACGACCACGCATTCCCAACGAAAAAATTGCCGGCGAAATCGGGCAGGCGATGCCGAGCCAGCGCAATCAGCCCGGCTCCGATGTCCAGGCCGTACGGCGTGATGTCGAGGCCGCGCTCTTTGCCCCATGCGACGAGGCACTCGAGGAGATAGCCGTTGGCGCAACCTATATCGAGCACAGTGCCGCTCTGGTCAATGGCGTAGAGGATCGGCTCGCGCTCACGCCGCCATCGAATTGCGCCGCCGCCGAAGCCAGATTGCCGGATTGGGTCTGTCTCCGCCAGGTACGATGCTTCCAGGGCTTTCAGTTCGTCCAAATAATCCGCGGGAAGGTCGTCGGCGTGGTTCATGGACTCAGTCCGATCCCAACCCGGCGTCCCTGGCCCGGATGATCGCTTCGGCCCGGTCGGCGACCTGGAGTTTGGCGAAGATGTTGCTGACGTGGTTGGCAACGGTTTTGGGAGCGATCGAGAGGGAGCGGGCGATGGCGGGGTTGTTCTGGCCGCGGGCGATTAGGTGGAGGATCTCGCGCTCGCGCTCGGTCAGGTCGGGGAAGACCTGGGGGGCGCGCTCAATGCGCGGGGCGGCGAAATAGGAGAGCACCCTGGTGGCGATGGCTGGACTAAAAATTGCCTCGCCCGCACCGACCGCCCGGATCGCCCGGATGATCTCATCCTCATCGGCGTCTTTGAGGATGTAGCCCCGGGCACCTGCCCGAAGGGCAGTAAAGACCGAGTCATCATCTTCGAAGAGGGTAACGACCAGGATCTTGATCGCGGGGTGGTCGTGCAGGATCGCGCGGGTGGCGGCGATCCCGCTGACCTCCGGCATCTGGAGATCCATCAGGATCACGTCCGGCTGGACATCGGCTGCTACAGAGATCACCTCGGCTCCGGTCGCGGCTTCGCCCACGATGGCGAAGTCCGGGACGGCGCCGAGAAGGGTGCGCATCCCCTTGCGCACCAGCGGGTGGTCGTCCGCGATCAGCAGGCGGAGCAGTGTGTCCTGCTCATGGTTGGCGTGCAGGGCCGAATTGTCCACGGGCACCTCAACTGGTCAGGACGGCAGCGGCAGCGTCGCCCGGACGACCGTGCCGCCGTCCTCCCCAGGGGATACGGTACAGGTGCCGCCCAGTTCGGCCGCGCGCTCTCGCATCGAACCGAGACCGATCCCGGCGGCTGCTCCTGCGGGCAGACCAACGCCGTCGTCGGCAATCGAGAGCCGGACGGCGCGGTCGGCCACATACAGATGGACGGTGCACCGCGAGGCGGCGGCGTGGCGCACAACGTTGGTTAGCGCCTCCTCCATGATGCGGTACAGCGCGACTTCGACCGCGGCGGGGAGGGTGGACAGGTCGGCCGGGGCGTCGAAGATAACGTGCAGGCTGCCGCCTTCCACCGGCCCTTCGAAGCGGCGGGCACGCTCTCGCAATGCCCCAACCAGGCCGAGTTCGTCCAGGCTGGGCGGCCGCAGTCCGTGAACCAGCCGCCGGATCTCAGCGACGGACGCCTTCAATTCGGTGCGTAGTTCGTTGGCAATGATGGCCGCTCCCGCGGGATCGCGGTTGATCTGGGACCGCAGAGCTGCCGCCTGGATCGCCAGGGCGGAGAGCTGAGAGCCGAGGCCGTCGTGTAGGTCGCGGCGCAGGCGGCGACGCTCTTCCTCGCGGGCGGTCACCAGGCGCTCCCGGGCCCGCTGTAGGTCGACGGTGAGCCGGACCGCGTGAGCGGCGATGCCTGCCTGGCGGGCGAGATCGGCCAGCAGGCGGCGGTCGGCAGGGCCAAAGATTTCTCCGGGCGATCGAGGGGCAACGACCAACTCCCCGACTGGTTCCGACTGGTAGACCAAGGGTAGCCGCAGCACACCGGCCACTGGCGTTCCCGCCGTCGCCAAGACCTGATCTGTCCCGTCGTTCAGCACGATGGCGGCGTAGGGTAGGCGGAGGGACTCGGTCAAGGTACGGACGATGGCTGGGAGGATCTCGTCCGGGGCGATGGTCCCTTCCAGGCGCTGGCCTAGCCGGGAAAGGACGCTATAGGGCTCGTCGCGCTCTCCGTAGAGCAGGCGGTTGACTCCGCGTTGGACCCGCTCCCGAACCGGTTGAAATCCGAGGGCGACCAACCCGGTCGCGATCACCGAGAGGACGAAGTTGTCACGCACGTCGATCAGGCGGCCCACTCCGGCGACGATCAGGGCGTAGGTTCCCACGACGAGCCCCGAGAGGAGCAGGTAAACCAGCGTCCGGTTGATGATCAAGTCGATATCGAACAGCCGGTGGCGGAGAATCGCGATTGCCAGCGTCACAGGCAGGGCGGCGAGCAGCAGGGGCATCAGTAACACGAAGACCAACAGGATCGCCACGCCGCCAATACCGTGCTCGATCGCGCGGATGGCGGAATCCCCGATCACGAAGCCCATTCCGGAGATGGCCAGCCCGAAGACGACCCACTTCGTCTGCTGGCGCTCCTTCTCGGTCGATACTCGGCGGTAGCGATAGACCTGGGCGTAGATCGCGAGCAGGAGCGGTCCGACCGTCGAGGCGGCATTCAAGATCAGCGCGGTCGCCTCCCTACCCAGGTGGTCCTCCGGGACGAACAGCGTCTCCATCACCACGATGGTGAACGTGGCGACGAGCAGCAAGAGCGCCCAGCGCGCTCGCCGGTTAGCCCGGTGCATTGCCCGGCCGCATCCGGATCGCGCAGGCGAGCGAAGAAGACATAGGCGACCGCCACCGCGAACGGCAGGATCGTCGTGAGGGCGCCCAGGAGGAATGTAGCCGAGTTGTCGTCGAGGTCCAGGTCGGGGAAAAAGGCGAACTGGCCGACGCCCAGGACCGCAAGTATGGCCATGACCGCAGTCCAGCGTGGGACGAAATGGCCGCTCGGAAAGATGAACGGCAGGGTAAAGAAAAAGGACATCCCGATCAGGGTGACCAGGCGGGCGAGGAAGATCCAGACCGGCTCGCCGGCGTAGTAGTCCGGGATGGACGGCGGGTACTGGGCGGCGGCCATCGCCACCAGGCCGATCGCGATCGTCGTCGCCATCCAGGTCCGCGCCCGCAGAATGAGCCAGGCCAGCACGATCTGCAGGGCGTTGCCGGCGATCCCGGCGACCAGGGAGACCAGGGCAAGCGTCTCAGGCGACATCCCGAGGTCGCGCAGACCCTGGCGCAGGGCGTCGGGATCGTTGATCGAGGGATCGGTGAGGTCAGCGCCTTCCCGATACGCGATCGGCGCGGTCTTGATGAGCACCGCGAGGGATACGGCGAGTGTGGCGAGCCAGAGGATCAAGCGCAGGCGGTCCCGTCCGCTCCACGCGGACCATGAGCGTACGGTCAGCGCCCGAGACTTCTGAGACTCTGATGTGGCGGCGGATGGGATCGATGCTTGGTGCATGGGCCGCTCATTCCCGTGATCTTCCGATCAGGCGCTCGCGAGTTGGGGATTCCAGATACCCGGACGATAGCGGACGGATGCGGCCGGGGCAAACTCCCCGGCCGCGCCTGCTTGATTGCCTTTATGAGACGGTGATGACCTTGAGCATCCCGTCCATCGCGTGGACGGTGCCGTCATCGTTGGGGAAGGTGCAGATGACCGCGTAGGTGCCGGGCTCCAGGTCGACGATCATCCAGGCGGTGTTGCCGGGGGAGATCACGGCGCTGCCCTGGACCAGGGAGTTGATGAACTCGTCGTCCGGGCCGTTGTCCTCGGACTCCGCCAGCATGCTCTCCTCGGTCGTGCCCGCGGGCACCCGGATGATGACGGCCTCGTGCCAGACGGTGCCGGTGTTGGTGACCTTCCAGATCGTCTGACCGGCGGGGACGGCATCGTCGAGGCCCTCGAAGACCATCTCTTTCATGACGACGTCGAAGTCGGCGGCGGGCTCGGCGGGCGCCTCAGTGGAGGTTGCCTCGGCGACGTTGAAGGTGCCGACCAGGCCGCGGATGGGGTCGAGCAGGATGTAGCGCCCCGCCGCCAGATCGACGATGGCGTGATTCTCTTTTCCTGGTAGCGTCTGGTCGGCATTCCCGACCACGTCGGCCTCGAAGAGCCACTCGGGGTCTTCTTCGGTCTGCATCGAGGTGGCGAGTTCCTCGTCCGTTACGTCGTCTGGAACCCGTAGCGTGAAGAAATGGCTCCAGAAGGTGCCGGCGTTGTGGTGCGTCTCGTAGTAGCGGCCGGCGGTGATCCCCTCTGGCACTACGAAGCCGGTATCGGTCGCGATGATCGTCAGCGCCGGGTAGCCCAAGGTCGCGGCGGAGGCTGGCTGGATCGGCACGGCTGCCGGCTCGGCGACTGGAGTGCCGTCCTGGGCTCGGGCGAGTGCGGTCGTTGCTGTGGCGACGATCGCCGCCAGCATAAGGCCGACCGACACCAGTCTCCAGACGAGAAACAGCGGTCGGCGGATTTGGAAACGATGCATGGTGAACTCCCATCCTGGTGGACGATGTCGTTCCGCGATCGATATCGATCACGACAGGCCGAGGATAGGAGCCGCACCTTCCCGGGCGGGAGTGGACACAATCCCGATTCACCCGGGAATGGTTCCCGATCTGGTTCTGGGGTAGGTGGTTTTAGTACCAGCGCGCCGCGTCCAGCTTGCGGACGTACTTTCGGTCATCGCGGAAGGGATTGCCCCGGGCCAGAAGGGCCGGAAGTGACAAGATGAGGGAGCAGATCGTCAGGAGGACGGTCCAGGTCGTGCTGAACCCGGCGTCCCGGCTCAGCTTCCAGGTCATCACGAACGGAAATGCGACTACAAAGAGATAAGCCCCATAGCCGACCAAGGCGATGATGGTGCGGAAGAACCAGGCCGATGCGAACAGATTCCATAGGACGATGAAGGGTGTTGGATGGGTGAGGTGCCAGAGATTGGGGCACAGGCCCAGATAGCGCTCCTTGAGTAGGTCGGAGAGCTTGATCTGGGTAAAGGATTCGGCGGCCGCGAGCGACGAGGCGTGGTAGATCGCCAACGAACTGAGGATCAGGGTGGCGAAGGCCGCGAAGTGCTTGTTGAGTGTCAACTCAAAGAACGGGACGGTGATCTTATCCTCGACCCCGATGCTCTTTCCGAAGGCGAGGCAGAGGGTAATGACGATCAGGACGTAGTAGGTCAGGTAGGCCCTGCCCGCCGAGAGCGTGAGTTCGTTTGCGATGACGTAGGTCTTCTCGATCTGAAAATCGAGGGCAGCCTCGCGCAGCTCCGGCGTGATGGCGGGATCGGGCGCGCCTGTTGAAACGTGGTCGGACGGGGCAGGCAGCGGCGACGCCATCGCTCTCCTCGGTTGATCGGGACTTGAGTGAAAGGATATCGCCAAACCGTGTTCCGGAGGGTGGGGCTTGGCCACCAAGTAGGTCGCCGGGATGATGACACAGGGCAATCGCATTTGACCCCCGGTTGGCTCCCAACGCCTGGGCTCGCAGCTCCTGAGCCCCGGACAATCCACCTGAACCACCGGAAAACCTCGGGAAATCTCACCTCACGGATGGGAAACGTGATCCTGGGTGACTGACTTCTGGCCACAGCGGGGGTCTCAGATGCTCCGGCGAGTCCAAATGCGATTGCCCTGGTCAGGCAGTGCCGTCTCCTGGAAGGGCAGCGCTGCAGCGTGGTACGTTCCCGCTTCTGTCCGGCTCGGCAGTGCAGACGTTGGTGTGGACCGAGCGCCTCATCGCCTGAGGAGGGTTGGGCATGGCCACGAAGGGTCCCGTCGACGCGTCGTTGATCGCCGAGAGCAACGCGATCTGGGAAGAGATCGCTGATTTCTGGGACGGCCGGATGGCGGAAGGGAATTCCTTCCACCGGGAACTGGTATCGCCTGCCGCCCGCCGACTATTGGGAATCGAGCCCGGGGAGCGGGTTCTGGATATCGCGTGCGGTAACGGTCAGTTTTCGCGCGAGTTGGCTGGGCTGGGAGCGACCGTCGTCGCCGCCGATATCAGCCCAACGTTCGTCGAGCGGGCGAGGGCGCGAACGGCCGAACTTCCAGCCGAGGTCTCGGCTCGGGTGTCCTATCACGTCGCCGATGCCACCGACGAGGAGGCGCTCGTCGCCCTCGGTGGCGATGCCCCGTTCGATGCGGTTGTCAGCAACATGGCACTGATGGACATCCCCGACATCGACCCACTATTCCGGGCGGTGGAGCGGGTTCTGCGGCCCGGCGGGCGATTCGTCGCGACGCTCCAGCACCCGTGCTTCAACTCGAATGGATTGCGGTTTTCCCTGGAGGAAGAGCAAGTCGACGGCGAAATCGTCGTCGTCAAGGCGGCCAAAATGGTCCAATACCTGCACTTGCCGCCTGGGCGCGGCCTCGGCATCCGCGGTCAGCCGACGCCACACTGGTACTTCCACCGGCCGCTGCATGTCCTGATTGCAACGGCGTTTGCGGCCAGGCTAGTCCTGGATGGTCTGGAAGAGCCAGCGTTTACTGACGAGTCCCTGGCGAACTCGCCGTTCGACTGGGCAAATTTCCCGGAGATTCCGCCAGTGCTGGCGGTGCGGTTCCGGCACGGACCGGCGCAAATAGCCCCCTAACCCCCCGTCCCCCTTCCCCCGCTGCCTCAGGCGGAAGGGGGAGACAACCGTTTTTAGCCCACTCGGGCGTCGAGGAATCGTCCAAGCTGGCCGAGGGCGATCGGGTCTAGGTCGAGCGCTGGCTGGCGGCGGTGATTGGTGGCGATGATGCCTCGCCGCCGCAGTTCTTCCTTGGCGGCGTAGACCGAGTGATCGACGGTCTGCATCGACCAGAGGAGGAAGGGCAACTCGGCAGCGAAGAGGCGCTCGGCTGCGGCGACATCGCCAGCCAGGAACCGGCTCTGGATGTCGGAGAAGAGGCGGGTGACGTTCGGGGCGGGCATGCTGCCGACGGCGCCGCGCTCCAGCGCGTCGATGATGCTCAGGCCGCCCCAGCCGCAGAAAACCGCGAGTTTGCCACCGCTGGCGGCGATGGCCCCGGTGATCGGCGGGCCTTGGGGATTGCCTTCAACTTTGACGTACTGGATCAGCGATGCCTCGTTCGCTAGTTGCGCCCAAAGCGCGGGGTTCATCGCCACGCCGGTCAATTGGGGTGCGTCCTGGATGATGACCGGGATGCCGCCCGCCGCCGCGATCCGCAGGTAGTAGTCGGTGAGGGCCTGGGTATCTGGCTTGACGAAGTAGGGCGGCAGGACCATGACGGCGTCCGCGCCCAGCTTCGCCACCCGCCGCGCCCGGTCGAGGGCGACCTCGGTGCCGGCGCCGTCCGCTGAGGCAATGACGGGCACCCGATCCCGCGTGGTTTTCACGACCGTGCTCAAGACTTCATCGCGCTCGTCCTCGGTGAGCTTGTAGCCCTCGCTGGCGATGGCCAGGGTGGCGACACCGCTGGCACCCTCCGCGATCAGCCAGTCGATTTCCCGCTCCAGGCTGGGTAGATCGAGTGAGCCGTCTTCGCCGAACGGAGTGCAGACGATCGGGATGCAGCCGAAAAGGCCGTCGGTTGGCATAAGGACCTCACCCCCTACCCCCTCTCCACTGCGGTGGAGAGGGGCCGTTGCGGAGCGCCGTATCCGAAACGGATGCCGTTCTCCCCCTTCCCCTTGCCGCAGCGGGGGGAAGGGGGCGGGGGGTTAGGGGGCTAGACCGGCTCGCGTCCTGATCCGCCGCTGGCACAGCGGCAAAGCCGGTCGGAGCTTCGGTCTTCGCGCCTTCGCGGCGTTCCCAGCCGACGGCGAAGAGGGGCAGGAAGTTGCTACCTCGTATGGGATGCTTGTCGATCTCGGACCAGTTGAGGTCGATGCCGAGACCGGGGCGGTCGGAGACCGGGATGCGGCCGTCGATGACCTCGGCTGGGTGGTCAACGAGGTCGCGTTCCCAGTCGACATTGAACTCGTCGAAGATCTCCTGGACCAGCAGGTTCGGGCAGCTTGTGCCGATCTGGATGCAGGTCGCGGTGGAGACGGGGCCCTGGGCATTGTGCGGGGCGACGACGGCGTAATGGGCGTCGGCCATGGCGCAGACCTGGCGGGTCTTCCAGATGCCGCCCATATTGCCCGGTTCAGGCTGAATGATGTGGACGGCGTTGTGAGCAAGCAGTTCGGCGAACTGGTGAGTGCTGGTCAGGCTCTCGCCGGTCGAGACCGGCACGGCGATCTTGCGGGCGACCTCGACCACGGCGTCGATCTTCTGGTGGGCGGTCGGCTCCTCGAACCAGGTCGGCTCGAACTCCTCGATCCGCTCGCCGATCCAGACGGCTTCACTGACGCTGAAGCGGCAGTGACCTTCGATCATGAGCTGGATCTCCGGGCCGACGGCCTCCCGCACCGCCCGGATGATGTCGAGGGTGAGGTGGCGGTCAGGCAGATCCATCGTCCGCCACGCCGCGCCGAAGGGGTCGAATTTGAGGGCCTTGTAGCCTCGATCGACGACCTCTCTGGCCCTGGTGGCGAAGGCCTCCGGCGTGCGGTCGCCCTGGTACCAGCCGTTGGCGTAGGCGGGTAGGCTTTCGTGGTAGCGGCCGCCGATCAGGTCGTAGATAGGGCGGCCGACCGACTTGCCGATGATGTCCCAGCAGGCGGTTTCCACGGCCGCGACTGCACACATGTGGATCTGGCCGCCTTCGGAGTAGAGATCGCGGGTCATCCGCTGGTAGATCGTCTCGATCTGGAAGGGGTCCATGCCCTCGTAGCGGGGCGCCAGCTCATGCACGACCGCCTCGACCGACTTGCCGAAGCCATTGAGGGTTCCTTCGCCGATGCCGTAGAGTCCGGGCTCGTCAGTATCCAGCCGGACAAAGAGCCAGTTCTTCCAGGGGTTGCCGACAAGATAGGTCGTCGCCCGCGTAATCCGCACCGCACTGCCCTCCTAAACCCGATTCCATCACCGCTTCATCGCCGTCAAGGCGGTGATTCTACCGGCTTTCGGCTGCTGTGCGAGGAAGGTCAGACCTCAGTCGGCGGCCCCGGCCTGTGCTTTTGGGCTGGTACGTCCGGCAAGATTCGCGATGGTCGTCTCCGCCGCCTGTCTCACATCCGGATGGGGATCGGCCAGCAGCGGCCGCAGGTTTGACACAACGGAGGGATCGCCCAATTCGTCAAGTTCGTCGGCGGCGCACATCCGAACCACGTCATCGCCGTCGGCCAATGCCGCCAAGAGGACGGCCTTTGCTCGCGGCCGGTCGTGCCGCCGGACGAATTCGAGCGCGGCGCACCGGACGAGGGGCGATGTGTCCTTGATCATCGCGGCGACTCGGGGAAGGGCATCACCTCGTTCATACGCAGCGAGTCCGCGAATAGCGGATGCTCTCACCCGCGGTCTCGTGTCTCCTAGCAGGTCGAACAACGCCGTCGTGACCTTCGGAGAGGTCGCTGGAGGAAACGATAAACCCAGGACGGCCGCCGAGACCCGAACGTCATCCAGCTGATGCAATTGAGATAGGAGGAAGGCGATTCCGTTCGTCCCTCGTTCGCGCAGTTTGAGAGCGATCTCGTCAAGATAGCCGTCGTCTATGCCAGGTTGCTCTGGTTCGTGGTGACGCCATTGCTCTACCAGGTTGTCCCAGGAGATCCCTGGATTGTTGGAGTTGAGATCCATGTGTATGACTCGATTCCCTGCGATAAGCGCCCTAAAGACCGCAAGCACTTCGAATCTCACTAAGCGTCATGCCGGCGACCTCGCCCGGAAACTGCGCCCGTAGCGATCCAGGGAGATCGTTGGAAGTTATGGTACCAGCGTCGCGTTTTCGGTCGAGTTCTGCGATTCGAGTGGGAGGGAGCTGTTTCCCAAGTTTTTGTACAAGACGCTCATATTGCTGGAGCATTTTGATCGCGGTGCGACACGCTGCGATGTTGATTGCGGGTTGGTTCTCATCGCCCATGTCGATTTAGGGCGTCACCTCGACCTCGCTTGCCAACCAGATCCAGGGTCGTCGCCCGCGTAATCCGCACCGCACTGCCCTCCTCGATCCACTCCGGGATCGTTCGAATCGTTCGGCCGGTGATTTTACCGGGATTCGGGCCGGTTGAGGGTGAGGGGCTGGGGCTCAGTCCGCCGCCCCGGCTCGAGCGGAAGCGTCCGCGGATTCGATGACGACGTCGATGGTGGTGACGAGTGCTCCGACCGTTTCTTGCGGGATCTGCTCGCCGAGCGCGATCAATGCTTCAACGTGGCCAGTTACCGCCTCTTGTGCCCGTTCCAGAGCCTCATCGACGGTCGCTCCCTGGGTCATGCAGCCGGGAAGTGCCGGAACGGTCGCTACCCATACGTCCTCGGACTCTCCTCGCTCCAACAGAACGGTGAAGCGGTACGTCATCGCAACAACTCCTTGAGTTCGTCGACGCTGAGATCTGCTTGGCTCAGTGCGGACTTGACGATCTTGACGTCGAGGACTTCGTTGCCATGAAAAGGCACTGTAACCAAGCCACCACGCGTCGGATTGCGGAGATGGACGTGACTGCCACGCTGCCGTATGTCATCGTAACCACCTCGGCGCAGCGCGGCTACCAATTCTTTCCCTGAAACTCGTGGCAATCGTTCGCTCATTGTTCGGGATGCACTGGGGCGAACATCGCCAGCAGATCGCGCTGAGTCTGGTTTCAGGGGCAGGATCGGATTGTTCGCCTCCGGATAGATCTTGGCGGATTCCCAGAGGTGGGCCCGGATGCTTGTTGCGACCCCGATCTTTACCCCGGCGGTCGTGAGCGCTGTGCGCAGGCGTATCGCGTCGAAGAGGTACACCGCCGATATGAGCCAGGGACGCGACGAACCCTTCGACGTCATGGAACGTGCCCTTGGACCGACCATTGCCAGATAGTAATCCAGCTCCGCATCTGGCGAGACATCCATCCCACCCTCAAAGAGGCTCCCCCACTTGATGTTTACGCTGCGGCCCGCTAGATGGGCAGGTGAGCAGAAGAACCCGTCGTGACCCTTCGTCGACGCGGAGGGATTGAGATCGATGTCAAAGATCGCCCCGGCGATGTACTCACCGACGTGTCCGATCTGGGCCGGCCGCCCAATCAAGGACGAGATTCGATCGACAACAGCGTTGTGCTCCCGCACAAGAGTTGCGAGTTCCTCGACGCGGTGGGACGCGTTGATAGATGTGTCGGTCACTTGCAGCGCCTCCGTGCGCGATACATGGTCGGACAAGGTTCCCAGATTGATGTTCCGAGAGTCTTAGCCCAATCCGACGCCGTTCACGGAGTTTGTAAGGTCCGACGACCTGATCCGGTCTGCTCGTGTGCTACCGCACCGCCAGGATGAAGCAGATCATCGCCGCGATGCAGGCGGCCGTGCGGACGTGGTTCCAGGTGGTCCACTCGGAGAGGTAGCGGGTCCAGTAGGAGGCGCTTTCCGCGCCATCCGGCAAGAGTTTCTCCAGGGCGTTGTTGCGGGGGATGTTGAAGGCGCCAGTGATGATGATGTTGCCGACAAGGTACAGGACACTGCCCGCGATCACCCAGCCGGTCTCCAGGTCGCCCCAGCCGAAGATCGCGGCGATCAGGAGCAGGGCGCTCAGGATCGCTGGACCGAGGAAGGCCAGCATGAACAGCGGGATTGAAGACCGCCACGTTGATCGACTGCATCGCGGCGATCCCGCTTGGCGCCGGGATCTTGGCCAGGGAGGCCATGATCGTAGTACGAGAAGGCGTAGAAGATGCCGGCCATGATCCCGCTGAGGACGGCGGCGGCGAATGTCAGGACGTAGAGCGTGTCGGCAGCCATCTGCATCCTCCGGGATCTGGCGTGCAAGCGATTTCGACGGCGGCGGTTTAGTACAGCTCGACGATGCGGCCCGCCGCGAACGGTTCGCGGATGACCGAGAGCAGGGACACGCCCAACCCATGGGTGGCAACCCGCCTGGCCGGGGTGATCTTGACGAAACATCCTCCGGGAAGGTCCACCTCGCCATGTGAAGTCACATTCTTGAGCAGCCCCCGCCCGATCAACGCGGCGATGCGCGGATCGTTCGACGGGATGATCTCGGCGGTTCCCTGGAACTGGATGGTGAACGGCGGGCCAATCGGCAGGCGTCGGACCGGGATCGTGACCGCCACCCGGGGATTGGCGGCGATGTTGCGCGCCTTCACCGATGCTTCCATGACACTGACGTAGAGATCGCCGTCCGCCTCGGCGTAGACGACACCGGCAGAGTGCGGGCGGTTGGCGGGCGAGGCCGTGGCCAGGGTGCAGAACGAGCTCTTCGCGATTGCCTTCTTCACGATCCGCCGCTGCCGGCTGGTCTGGCTGGACTGGGTCGCGTCGCTCATAGTGTGCCTCCAGATATGGTCGCTGGTTCTCGTTGAATATGTGAGTACTCCTCACATTTGAAAAGATGATATACCCTCACATTAGGAAAAGCAAGAGGGTTCGTCACAGAGGTTTTGCGATGTCCACCATGTCCTCGATCATCCCCCTCCCGGCCATCGAGTCCGGGCAGTCGTCCCCGCGACGTACCCCCAGCCAGAAGCGCTCCCGCGAGCGGGTCGAGCGCATTCTGACCGTCGCCGCCGGCCTGATCGCCGAGGGCGGCAGCGACGCCCTGCGCATGAGCGATGTCGCGGAGCAAGCCGAGATTTCGATCGGGTCGCTCTACCAGTATTTCCCGGACAAGGCCGCGATCATCCGCAGTCTGGCGGAGCGCTTCAATGCCTATGGTCTCGCCTGCACAGAGCGCGACCTGGAGGGCGTGCGCGATCTCGCCGGACTCAAGGAGGCGCTCATCCACGCGGTCGATGGCTACTACCAGATGTTTCTGGAACTGCCAGCGATGCGCGAGATCTGGTCTGGTATCCAGGCCGACAAGACCCTGCAGGAGATCGACATCGCGGACTTGCACAACCATGCGGCGCTGCTCGAACGTGTGATTACCCGCCTGCGGCCCGATGTCGACCGGGAGAATCTGTCGGCATCTGCCCTGGTCTTGATGCAGACCCTCTGCGCCAACGTCCGCCTGGCCATCTCCCTGGAACGGGCCGAGGGCGACGCACTCCTCGTGGTCACCAAGCGCGTGCTGGTGCGGGAAGTCGAGGCCGAGTACTTCGGGGAGGCGGTATAGGGCGCTCTTTGGACGGGTTCACGCCGCTTCCCAGTCGCCTGGGGCTACGAGACCCCGAGCTAGGACCACGAAGCCGGCTAAAGACCGGCTTGAAAATGCTCTAGGGTGAAGCACCGTCCCTGGTGAGCCCGAGGTCCCTGGTGACCTGAGTGATGTGGCGCTCCATCACCGCCCGGGCGGCGACGGCGTCGCGCGCCTTCATGGCCGCAACGATCCCTTCGTGTTCGGCCAGCATCCGCACGCCGACCTCGCCGCTCGGACCCGTTTCCACCTGGGCCTGGACCTGTGCGCCGATTTCACCTCCGAGGGTGGTGAGCACCCGCCGGATAAGCGCATTTCGCGATGCCCGGGCGATGGCGTCGTGGAATGCCGCGTCGATCGTCACGAGCGCGGCCCGGTCATCCCCCTCGATAGCCGAGCGCATCGCGGGAATGCCCCGCTCGACTGTCGCCAGTTCGACCGGTGTTGCCCGGTGCGCCGCCAGGGCGACGGCCTGTCCCTCCAGGGCGGCGCGAAGTTCGATCAGGTCGAGTTGGCCGCCCCGGTCGGCGGTCAGCCAGGCGGAAAGTGTCCGATCGAGCTTGCCGCCGGGGTCTTCCTTGAGAAAAACGCCCTTGCTCGGGATCACGTCGACGAAGCCGATCAGCTCAAGTGTGCGCAGCCCCTCGCGGATGGATGTCCGCCCAACACCCAGGCGGGCGGCCAGTTCCCGCTCAGGTGGTAGCCGATCTCCCGGTTTCAGCCCCCATTCGTCGACTCGCTTCCGGATCTGCTCCGCCGCATCGTCTGAGAGGCGTCCCCGCCGATTGGGCACGAACATCGAGAGGGTTCCTTTCAGCGCAGCGGACTGGGGCGGGCAGGGGTTTCTTGCGATCTCCCCAGGGCGCAACGGTAGGTTGGCGGCAAAGTCGCGTCAAGGCCGCGGATGGAACACGAAATAGCAAAATATCGTGGGTATCGGTGACGCGAGATCTGATAGAAGTAAGTGACCTTACGGATGCCACGTAGATCGTCGGCCCGTAGTGTGATGGTGTCAGGAGACCCGGCCGGGGGGATGGCGGTATACCGGCGAACCGGTGATCCTGCACAGGTGCTAGGCTTCCGATGGGTCTCACGACGCATCGTCCGTTACCAATGCGGGGAGCGATCCCGGCGGGGGAATACCTATGTTAGACGATCGATCACACCAGATACACGCACCGACCGGACCGCCGGGCGGCCGGCGACTCACCCTTCGTCGAGGCCCGTTCATCCTCATCGCCATCTTGGCGTTGGTGGTGCCGATCGTGGTCGCCGCCGCCCAACAGAACAACCTCGACGCGCCATCGCCTGCGTCGGGGCACGCGAGTGTGCTCGCCCAGGGGATCGTCACCTTCCCCGAGGGCGAATTCGTGTGCCGCGTCGTGGAGCGGGTGGCCCAGCCGCTCGGATCTGCCCAGTACGAAGATCAGGAGCTCGGGTTCGTCATCGCGACTGATGGGCCGCTTCTGCTGGCGAACGAGGTCAATGGCGTGCCCCAGCAGGTCGCGCGCCTGGCTGTGGGCGAGCTCTATCTGGTCCAGGACGGCACCAGGCAGCGCCGCGCCAGCATCGGCAATGATCCGGTGACGTACACCGTCCTCGAGATTGTGCAAGCCGATCAGGTAAGTGAGGTCGGCGATGGGGAACTGATCATCGCCACCGATCCGATCGGCGCTCCGTCCGGCTTCCGCGACCTGGACCTGGTTCAGGACGTGCTGGCCTTCAACGAGCGCAGTCAGGTCACGGATGCCGGAGCCGGCATGGTTATCCTGGCGACCGACGGCGCGGTCGAGGTTGTCCCTCGTGGGGGCCGGCCGCGGACGCTGCAAGAAGGCGAGGTCGGCATCTTCCCCACGGGCGTCGACGTCACCGCGGTCGAGCCCCCCGGCGGCAACGCCAAGCGCTCGGCCCTCTCATCCCTGAGCAGTGCGCTCGGGCACCAGACGACCCAGGGGGGAGCCTCGTTCCTGGCCTGCGTCGTTGGTCCGGAAGTCCCGCCCCTGGGGCAACCACCGAGCATCGTTCCGCGCGACGTGCCGGGCCCTGGAACTAGTTCGGACGTCCCCGATGACTCCCCGCCGGAGGACGAGGTCGATGTCGTGGACGACGGTGGCGAGGATGTCGAGGAGCCGGAGCCCGAGGTCACCGTGACCACCGAGGACGACCTCGCTGCCGAGCCGACCCCGACGACGGGACCGGTCGTGTTTCGGACCCCGGCGGTATTGGTGGTTCAAGAGCCTGTGGATCCCGAGCCGACACTTGAGCCGGAAGGGTAGGGCGCGATTTATCGCGCCCATGTCCCCAGCGCGATCGACCGTGCCTGGCAATCTGGCGCGATGAATCACGCCCCTACGACGGGCAGTCTCGGCGCTGGCGGTTATCGCAACCGCTGACTGGTCGACTCGTGGTAAACATGAAATCAAACGGCCCGCGCACCCAAACTCGTCGGGTGCGCGGGCCGTTTCGTATCCGCTAGATGAAGCGCGCTTTAGAAGGAGACGCAGACCGGGAGGTCGTCGACCCGGAGGACCGACTCCTGATCGAACTGCTCCTTGTACTCGGTCCGGATCTCTTCCAGGCTGGCGCTGGAGTCAGCGGCGAACTCCAGCGGGTAGAAGATGATCAGGACGATGCTGTCTTCCTCCGTGATCACGCCGGCGCTGTTGCGCCACTGGCCGTAGCCTTCGAGGACGGTTAGGCCATCCGGGAAGCGCGGCGTTACCTCGTTATCGAGGAACCCCTGCCACTCATCGTCGCTGACGGCTCCGAAGTAAAGCTCGGACCGCACCCACGCTTCGAACCCGACATCCGGGCTGACCTCGGCGCACGGCAGCGCGAACGACGCGACCGGAGATGCTGCCGGCGCCGCGGGGGCGTCATCCGCCACAGGTGTCGCGTCGGCCTGGGCCGCGCGGGCCGGACCGGGCTGACGCATGGTCCCAAATCCAAAGGCCGCGATTCCGACGAGCACAATAATCAGCACCAGCCCGAGTTGGCGTGCCGACGGGGCCAAACGAACGGACGACCGGCGCGGCGACTCCTGACCCATGCGGTCTTCCTCCCAATTACTGCCCCATCCTCAGTGGACGCGGCCTGCCCCTATCTTACGGGCGATTCTCAGGAACGGTAGCCCCCACGAGCCGAGGTGCCAGAAGCGACGCCCGCTCATCCTCGATTAGGCCGACATCTCCTCCGCGATCAGCGATATCGGCACCGCGCCGTAGCTGAGGAAGCGGTCGTGGAAGTCGCGCAGGTTGAAGGCGGCGCCTTCCTGGGCGGCCACCTGCTGGCGCAGGGCGTGGATGGCACTGGTCCCGCTCAGGTACATCATCGCCGCGCCGGGGAACATCGAGTTTTTGACTGCTTCGCCGTGGGCGGCTGCGGCGGACATGCCGGCTTCACGCTCGTAGAAGGCTGCCGCGTCGGCCAGGGTCATCTGGCCCGTGTGGATGGAGACGTCGGCGATGGCACGGGCCGCCATGCGAGCGCGGCTCTGCTGCTCGGAGAGGGCTTCCAGGGGTGTCAGGAAGCCGATCTCCTCGGCGAGGTCGGTGGCATAGCAGGCCCAGCCCTCGACCAGGGTGCCGGCGCAGAAGAAGGCGACCCGGGAGGCGGCGTCTGTCCCGGCGATCTGGCCGATGCGCGACTCAGCCCGGAAGGCATTCCAGTTCTGGACGTGGTGACCGAGCCCGCCGTGGTGGACGACGTGGTTGAGCTTGATCACGCTTTCGTTGGTCGCCCGTAGCCGCCGCTCCTGCTCCTCGGGGGTCATACCGGGCTCAACCGGGGTGACGAGATAGCGATGGGAATCGTGATAGCCCAGGGCGGGAGGACAGCGGTAGAAGAGGTAGTAGAGTCCGGCGGCGGCGTCGCGGTCAGACGCCGGGAAGGGCACGAACTCGATCGGAAAGTCGGGCCAGGTGACGAGCCCGGCGGCGATGGCCGCGTCCTTCGCCGCTCGCCAGACGCGCCCGTAGGTGGCGTAGTAGTCCTCGGCGGAGGGATGCAGGTCGGCCAAGCTTGCGAGCAGTTCCTGCCAGGTTTTGCTCGGATCGATTGCCGCCGCGCGGGCTTCCAACTCAGCCTGAGCGGCGTTCATAGCCTGCTGAGCATTGGCGAGGACCCAGTCGGCGTTCTGCTCCGCTGGCAGGCAGTGCCCGGCGGAGAGGTAGCGCTCGAAGGCTTCTCGTCCGCTGGCGTAGGACTCATTGGGGTTAAGGAGAAGGGCTTCTTCCAACCAGGCGAGGTGCTCCGTGAAGGCGGCGTGGGCGCCGTCCGCCGCCGCCAGGAAGGTTGGTTCGGTGATCTCGCGCTCAGCCGCGAGTGTGCGCAATCCGGAGCTGAAATAAATCAGGGCGGAACGGCACTCGCGCATGGCCCGCTCGGTCCAGGCGGTGGGTGCGCTGGGAATGTTGGCCCTGGCCTGGGCGAGGAAGGCCGGAATCGCTTGCATGCGAGCAATGGCGGCGGTGACCCGATCGGCGAATGGCTCGGCGTCGCGCTGAAACAGGCTGATGATCCCGAAGATCGCCTCGCCTGTGTAATAGGCCGGGTTGCCCCCAGCGAAGTGTCCAGAGCCGAGTTCCCAGAGGCGAATCTCGATGAACCCGGAGGCCAGGCGGTGATCGAGTCGCTGGGCGACGGTGAGTCCGTCCGTGGCGATGCTGCTCAGGCGATCGCGCAGACCGCGCGCCATTCGTCCTGCGCCCGTTCGATGCCCGCCGGGGAGCAATCCGGCAATGCGTGGTCATGGTCGTGCATGCCGATGAACGTGGCATCGACCGGGTTCTGGCGGAAGAAGGTGGCGAGGAAGTCGTCGAGCCAGGCGTCGAACGGGTGGACGGTTGCCATGTCGTCGTGCTCTCCGTGGTAACGGTTGGAATCGCGGCACGGCTTGTAGGGGCGGACCGATGTGTCTGCCCTCCTCGCCCGCCAACCAGGATCACGTCTTGCGACCCTGTTTCGACATTGGAACGCCGCGTATGTGTGGCCGGGCAGACACATTGGTCTGCCCCTACAAAGGTGCCGCGATTCGAATATCGAACGACATCAATTGTGAGCAGATGCCATCTTTGGCGATCAGCGCGGAAGAGGCAGATCGATCCAGCGACGCTCGTGGTGGGAGATCTCCACGGCGTTGATGACCTCCTGGACCCAGGCGCCGTCGACGAAGTTGCCCTGGTTCTTGGTCGTGTCTGTCGTCAGTTCGTCCAAAAAGTCCTTGATCAGGCTGGCGTAGAAGAGGCTGTGCCAGTTCTCGCGGGCGTGGCCGCCGCTCGGGTAGAAGCGCTGCGGGATTTCCATTTCCTTGAACTCAACCGAGTCCGGAGTGGCAACCTTGATCGTCTCGGCGACGCCGAACTCCTGGATCAAGCGGCAGATGATCGCGCCCTTGCTGCCGTAGATCCGGGCTTCGATGCCGGGGAAATTTCCGACGGTGACGAAGCTGGTCTGGATGGACCCAATGACCCCGTTGGTGTATTCGCCGATGAAGATGTCGCCGTCGTCGATGTTCATCCGCATCATCGTGCCGGTGGCCCGCACCATCCGCTCCGGCACGAAGTTCTTCATCGTGCCGACGACGCTGGAGTAGTCCGCGCCGACCCACCAGTGGCCGATATCGATGATTGGGGCGCCATAGCCCTCCAGGGACGAGACCTGGATCCGGCTCTGGTCGGCCTTGGGATCGACCTGGCGCAGGGGAGTCTGGGGATTGATCCACTGCGAGTTCTGCTCGTAGCCGTTGAAGATATAGGGGTCGCCGATGAAGCCTTCGTCGATGAGCGATTTGGCGTAGAGGACACCGGGGGAGTAGCGGAAGGTGAAGCCGAGCTTGGTTTTGAGGCCCTTCTCGTCGGCCAGGGCGGCGGCCCGCAGGGTGTCGCGGAAGTCGTAGGCGACCGGCTTCTCGCAGAGGACGTGCTTGCCGGACTTCGAGGGCGGCCATCGACAGCTCGAAGTGGACGTGGCTCGAGCGTGACGACATCGACGACGTCGAGGTCGTCACGCTCGACGAGTTCGCGGTAGTCGGTGGTTACGAACTCCGCCCCGAAGGTCTGCTTGGCCGTCTCGGCCAGTGCGCCATCTGTGTCACAGATGGCGACGACTTCACACCGGGGATCACGTACCCATCCCGGCAGGTGGGCGATCGTCGCCCAGCGCCCCGCGCCAATGACCCCTACTCGAACCTTCCGCCCGACAATCGGTTCTGCCTTTGTCATCGCTCCCGCTTCTCCCATACGTAGCCATCAGCTATCCGCCGTCAGCAATCAGCTCGATACTCCCGGCATCGGCACTCGGCACTCGGCACTCGGCACTTCTTCAAGACTCACGTCTCCCCTGGGTCCGGCGCGCCATCGTCTGGATGAGCGCTCCGAGTTCCGTGAGGGAGTTCTGGCGCTGCCCGTCCGCGCCGACGTAGTGGACGATAACGGCCTCTCTGGCAACGTCGGGGTCTCCCGTGCGGATGGCGTCGAGCAGCACGCGGTGGAACGAGACGAGATCATCGATGCCGGCGTGGTAGTGCTCGATGGAGGTGAGGATCAGGGCGCTCATCTCGCCGTCGAGGCTGGACCAGAGGCGGCGGATCCGGCGCGAATCGCACCCGTTGATCAGGAGGCGGTGAAAGGCGAGGTCAATCTGGATGACACGGGGGGTGTCGTCGGGCAAGTTACAGCTGGCGAGATCGTTGAGGAGCGCGTCCAAACGAGCGAATACGGAATCGTCGAAGTATTCGTGACCGGCGACGACGGCGTAGGCCTCAAGGATTGCCCGGGTGGCGCAGAGGTCCATCGACTCTTCGTGGGAAAGGCGGGTGACAAAGGTTCCGCGTCGGGGCTCGCTGCGGACCAGGCCGCGGCGCTCAAGCATGAGCAGGGCTTCGCGCAAGGTGGTGCGGCTAACGGCGAGTTCTTCGCAGAGTTTGGTTTCAATGAGGCGGTCGCCGGGGCGCATCCGCCCGGCGAGGATGGCGTCTTCGAGCGAGTGGGCCACGCCGTCGACGAGTCTCAACCGGCTGGGCTGCCTCAGCTTGGCGATTGGTTCTGCCGGCTCCGTCTCGCGCGCGACCACCGCCATCCTGCCGTCCTTGCTCCTAGTTCAAGCCCCAAGGCGTCGACGTCAATCATCCGGGCGTAACCCGGACCGGGATGGTAGCCGATGAGCACCATTGCCCAAGAATTCGGCCGGGATTGGTGGCGAATGCCGATTGACGATTGTCGACATTCAGCATACTATCACGGCATCAATCGCTGTCAACGTTCGTCCAGACGGGGCTCCGGCCTCAGCGAAGGCTGGTCCGGCAAGACTTCGGGACTCCCGGAGGCTTCCCAAAAACCGTCCGTCCACTCGACCGTACCGCACGGCCAGGGAGCTTGATGAACGTCACCTTCGACTTCACGGGACGCGTTGTGATCATGACCGGGGCGGCCCGCGGTATCGGCCGGGTCATGGTCCAGCGCTTTGTCGCGGCCGGAGCCAATGTCCTCGCGGCCGATCGGGATGAGGCTGGGCTCGCTGAGACGTGCACCGGGCTGCCGGGCGATCGGGTCGACTCGATCGTGGCCGATATCGCCGACGAAGCCGGCGCGGCGGCCATCGTCGCGGCGGCGGTCGAGCGGTTCGGAGGCCTCGATGTCTGCGTCAACAACGCCGCCGTTGCTCCACACGCCGCTCTGCTCGATGAGCGGGTGGCGGTGTGGGACACGGTCTACTCGGTCAATTGCAGGGGCACCTTCCTGATGACTCGGGCCGCGGCAAAGGCGATGATCGCCGGTGGGCGCGGGGGGAGGATCGTGAATTTCTCCTCCGGTGTGAGCAAGCGGGGCTCGGCCGGAGCGGCGACGTACGCATCCAGCCGCGCGGCGGTGGAGAGCTTCACCAGGGTGGCCGCGATCGAGCTCGCGCCGCACGGCATCCTGGTCAACGCGATCAGCCCGGGCCTGATCGACACCCAGCCGAAGCCGCTGCCGCCGCGGATGGCGGAATCACTAGGCAAGCGCATCCCCGCACTGCCGCTGGCCCGGCCGGGTGATCCGGACGAGGTGGCGTCGGTGGCGCTCTTCCTGGCGTCGGATGCGTCGAGCTACATGACCGGCACGGTGGTCGAGGTCGATGGTGGCGCCGGAATTGGGACTCGATTCGCCGGCGGGCCGGTGATTAGTGACGACCCGCGCTATGACTGGGTGACGGGTCATGTTGGGGGTTAGGTTTGGCCCCCTTACCCCCCCCGTCCCCCTTTCCCCCGCTGCGGCAGGGGAAAGGGGGAGAAGCGGCGTGCCTTACGGCCGTTGCCCGGCGATCGTGACGCAGGGCAGTTCGGCGGCGAAGCGCTTATGGGCGATCGCCTCGGCCAGATCGGCTTTGAAGCGGGCGGCATCGCCGGCGGCGATCACGCCGGCCGCGGCCGCGGCGCTCGCCATCGCGGCGAACAGCTGCTGAGAGACGCCGGTTCGGTCCTGAACGGGGATCGCGCTGGTCGTCAGGTTGATCAGTTGCTCGGAGCGGGCAAGTTGGTCGATTTGGAGCCGGGCGCCAGCGGACCAGGCCACCTCACTCTGGTGGAACAGGATGCGACGGACCGTGTCGGGATCGCCGGCGTCCAGGGTGGCGTTGGCCCAGTCGGTGTCGTCGATCACGATTCGGCCGCCGGGGCGCACGACCCGGACCATCTCTCCCAGGGCAAGAGCGGGGTCGATCGTCCGATTCAGGAACCAGGCGGCGCAGACGCCGTCGAAGCTGGCGTCGGGGAAGGGAAGATCCTCGGGGGTGCCTTGATGGAATTTGGCCGCAAGTCCAGCGGTGGCCGCGCGCCGCCTGGCATCAAGCAGGTCGGTCTCCGCCTGCTCGACTCCGAAAGCGCGGCCTCCGGGCTTCACGAGGCGGGCAAGGGCAATGACATCATCGCCCGGACCGCAGCCGACCACGAGGATCCGGGCGCCCGGCGTGGCGCCGACAAGCCGGAACCGGCGCCGGGCGATCGCGCGGATACCATCCAGGCCGATCAGCCAGGCGTACGGGTTGGATAGCGGTAGTCGTTCGGTCGTTTGTCGCAATCCGGTCGGACCAGAAAAGCTCGTTCCGGTGTCGGGATCGCAGGTATCTGTCGTCATCGAGCGCTCCTCGTCTCGAGATATGGGGCCCGGGGAGCTTGGCCTCCGTCAATCGGTATCACTGATGGCTATCAGTACGTCTCTATCCTGGCGGAATGCCGCCGCGCGCGCATCCGTTGGTCTGCCTAACTCCTGTCGCGTAATCTGCGACGGCACTTCCGATGAAGCCTAGGCAGGTCTACCCATCTTTGACCGCGATCGGCGGCAACTAACCCACTTGGCGTTTGATTTTTGGCGATGTCGGAGCCACGGAGAGGAGTTGGTGTGACGTCACATCGGACCGGAGATTCGCAGGGTATGAAGGAGGCAGCCGTGAACCGAACGATCAATCGACGTTTGTTCCTGGGCGGAGCGGCGGGCGGTGCGGCCGCCTTGGCAGCCGCGCGCTTTGACGCGATGGCGGCGGCAGGCGGCGCCGGCGGCAGCCGGGCGCGAATCCTGAGCCAGGAGATCGAGCCAGGCGGCACGCTGACCTACGGTCTCAGCGGTGACCTCGATGGCAACCTCGATCCAGGAGTGACCCACTTCGACACCGCGATTCGCGTCTCGCTGAACATCTGCGAGCCGCTGGTCTGGATGCCGAACGAGGGCGAGATTCTCCCGGGTCTGGCCGAGAGTTGGGAACTGGCTCCTGACGGCCTCTCGTACACCTTCAAGCTGAAGCAGGGTGTCACGTTTACCGACGGCACGCCATTCAACGCCGAGGCGGTCCAGTTCAGCTTCGATCGCGTGGTCGAAGCCGACAAGATCACTGCCGATGGCGGCACTCCTGATCCAGAGAAGGTCATCGTCGCCGGTCAGGCCCACGACCAGATCGGCACCTACGTCGACTCCGAAATCATCGACGACTACACCATCAAGATGAACCTGAGCGCCCCGTTCTCCCCGTTCCTGACCGGGCTGAATGGTTACCTGGGTATCGTCTCCCCGACAGCGGTCGCAGAGATGGGTCTGGCCGAGTTCAACCGCGCTCCGGTCGGCACCGGACCGTACGTCTTCAAGGAGTGGGTCGAGGCCGATCACATCACCCTCACCCGCAATCCGGACTACAACTGGGGCTCCTCGTCGTTCGACAACCAGGGCGCGGCCTACTTCGATGAGGTGATCTACAAGATCATCCCGGATGCCTCTGTCCGCACCGGCACCCTGCTCTCTGACGAGACCCAGTACATCGACGAGATCGACGCCCTCCAGAAGGAGGATGTCGAGGCCAATGGCGATGTCGAGATCGTCGAGCGGGCGCAGCCGGGTTCTGGTTGGATCATCCTCGTCAACCTTTCCCGCCCGGAGAGCCCAGTCGCCGACGTCAATGTGCGCAAGGCGCTCCACTACGCGATCGACAAGACCGCGTTCTCGGAGGCCGTGTTCGGTGGTCTCTTCCCGCCGGCCGCGTCCCCGCTGATGAAGCCGACCCTTGGCTACGATCCGGCTACGGAGGCGATGTACTCCTACGACCCGGAGATGGCGGCCTCCCTGCTGGACGAGGCAGGCTGGGTGCTCAACGGCGACATTCGCGAGAAGGACGGCAAGAAGCTCGAGTTGTACTTCCCGAACATCGACCGCCCGCGCGATAACGCCATGACTACCTTCCTCCAGGGCGCCTGGCGGGAGATCGGCGCCGACGTCACGGTCGAGCCGCTCGAGCGCGGTGTCTACACGCAAACCTGGAAGGAGGAGAACAACTACGACTTCTCCTTCATGTGGTTCTCCTACGCCGACCCGGACGTGCTCCGCACGATCTTCTATTCGAAGAACGTCGGTGCCTTCAACCGGGCGCAGTACAACGACCCCGATGTTGACAAGATGCTCGAGGACGCAGCCGCAAGCTCCGTCAACGAGGAGCGGATCGCGCTGTACTCCCAGATCCAGATCAAGGTCCTGGAAGAGGCGGTGACGATTCCGCTCGTCGACTCGTACGTCTTCAACGCCAAGCAGACCCGGCTCCAGGGGGATATCCTGGACTACCTGGCCTCGTACGTCTGGTTGAACAGCGCGCACTTCGAGTAACGGAGAGCCGTCAGCCGTCAGCTATCGGCTATTGGCTTCAGGGTAGCGGCGGGTCGTTTCCCGCTAGCGCCTGAAGCCTTGGCTAACAGCCGAGGCTGTCAGCAAAGGGAACACGTGACCACGTATATCTTGAGACGGCTCCTCCAGGCGGTGCCGGTGCTCTTCGGGATCTCGGTCTTTACCTTCCTGATGCTGTACCTGACCCCTGGAGATCCGGTCTCCATCATCGCGGGTGACAAGCCGATCTCCCAGGAGCAAGAGGACCAACTCCGGGTGAAATATGGCCTGGATGGCCCACTCTGGGAACGATATCTCGACTACATGGGGGGCGTGCGTCCAGGGAGACTTCGGCGAGAGCTTCCGCACGGACCGGCCGGTGACCGATTCAATCGGGGAAGCGCTCTGGCCGACCATCCAGCTGACGATCGCCGGGCTGTTCGTGGCGGTCGTGCTGGGCATTTCACTCGGGATCATCGCCGCGATCTTCTACAACACGTGGATCGATACGCTGGCGATGGTGGTGGCGCTGCTGGGCGTCTCCATGCCCGTCTTCTATCTCGGCCTCCTCCTCCTCTTCGGGTTCTCGTTTGAGATCCAACTCTTTCCGGCGACGGGATCCGGTGGGTGGCAGCACCTGATTCTGCCGGCGATCACCGTCGGGTTCGCCTCTTCGGCGTACATCGCCCGGCTGGTGCGGTCGTCGATGCTGGAGACCCTCCGCCAGGACTACGTGGTCACTGCGCGGTCGAAGGGGTTGCGCGAGCGGGTCGTCGTCCTCCGTCATGCCCTTAAGAACGCGCTGATCCCGGTGGTGACCTTCATCGGGATCCAGTTGGCTGGGCTGCTCAGTGGGGCGGTGGTGACGGAGCAGGTATTCTCCCGGCCTGGGCTGGGCCGGGTCGCCGTCACGGCGATCGGCAATCGGGATTTCCCTCTGATCCAGGGGACGGTCCTGATTACCGCCGCGATCTACGTGTTGGTGAACCTGCTCGTGGACCTTTCTTACGCGATCTTCGATCCGAGGATTCGATATGGGTGAGTCCGGGGTGATGCAGGGAGCGGCCCTACGCACCGAAGCAGCACTTGTCCAGGTCGGGCGGCCGCGGACGCTCTGGCGCGACATGGCCAACCGCCTGCGCCGCAACCCGAGCGCGATGGCTGGGGCGGTCATCTTGACGGTGATGATCTTCCTCGCGGTCTTTGCCCCGGTGCTGGCGCCGTATGACCCGATCGATCAGGACTCGCAGGCGATCCGGGCAGAGCCGAGCCGCGATCACCTCTTCGGTGCCGATACCTTTGGACGGGACGTCTATTCGCGTGTGCTCTACGGGGGGCGCAAGTCGCTGCCGATCGGCCTCGTCGCGGTCGGTATCGCGGCGATCGTCGGAGTTTCAACCGGGTTGGCGGCGGGCTACTACGGCCGGTGGTTCGACACCGTCATCATGCGTTTCGTCGATCTGATGTTGGCCTTGCCCGGGATCTTATTGGCCCTGTCGCTGGTCGCGATCCTGGGGAGTAGTCTGTTCAACCTGATGTTGGCGGTCGGCATCGCCGCGATTCCAGAGTACACCCGGGTCGTGCGCGGGACGGTGCTCTCGGCCCGGGAGACCGAATACGTCACTGCGGCCCGAGTCTCCGGCGCACGCGACACCGCCATCATGTTCAAGCACATCCTCCCCAATGTGCTGCCGCCGGTGATCGTGCTGGCGACCCTCGGCATCGCCGGCGCCATCATCCTCGGTTCGACCCTCTCCTTCCTGGGTCTCGGCATCAAGCCGCCGACGGCCGAATGGGGCAACATGCTCTCCGACGGCCGCTCGATGATGCGCAACTTCTGGTGGGTCTCCTTCTTCCCCGGCCTGGCGATCATGCTGACCGTCCTCGCCATTAACTTGTTGGGGGATGGGCTGCGGGATGCGCTGGACCCGCGGATGCGGGGGCGGTAAGTCGCAATCCGATCAAATCTCTGAAGACGTTGCAGTGAGCCCCAGGTTGCGACCTGGGGCTCCGCCGTTGATGAGGTAACCGACTCGGGGACGACCGCTGTTCCCGCTTCTTCGTTCAAGAAGCGGTCTTGGTCACCTGCTGAGTCCGCCGGAGCGGTGGGCGATCTGCGATTGACACGCGGAACGCGCTGGAAGATAGTTAAGTCCGTGGTTAACCAATATGCCCCACTGGATGTGATGTTTCAGGCGCTGGCGGATCCG
Organism: uncultured Chloroflexia bacterium; assembly: GCA_963849635.1. Lineage (GTDB taxonomy): Bacteria > Chloroflexota > Chloroflexia > Thermomicrobiales > UBA6265 > CAVRUD01. Next base: position 159,149 of record CAWKIA010000029.1, read on the forward strand.
ACCCGCCGGGCAATGGTGGAGCGGCTTAGCCGAGGGCCGGCAACGGTCAGCGAGCTAGCACAGCCATTTGCGATGTCGCTTCCTGCCGTGGTGCAGCACTTGAAGGTGTTGGAGGCGAGTGGATTGGTGATATCGGAGAAGGTTGGGCGGGTGCGGACCTGCCGGATGGAGCCGGCGGCGCTGACGCTGGTAGAGCAATGGATCCAGCAGCGGCGGCAGAGCTGGGGCCAGCGGTTCGATCGGCTGGGAGCAGTGCTGGCCGCGGGTGAAGATGAACCGGGCGCCTAGGAGCGAACGACGAAGGTTGTCCCGAACCCAACACATCAGTCCGATGAGAAGGAGCGATGGTGAGCGAGCGGTCGGTGACGCATTCGACCTTCGAGATCGAGCGCCATTACGACGTGGGGCCCGCGCGGGTGTTGGCGGCTTGGGCCGACCCGAGTATCAAGGCGCGATGGTTCGCGGGACCGGATGAGTGGGATCGGCATGGATTCGAGCAGGATTTCCGTGTCGGGGGCCGGGAGAGCAGCCGCAGTGGGCCGCCGGGTGGTCCAGTCCACATCTTCGACGCGCGCTATCACGATATCGTTCCGGACGAACGAATTGTATTCACCTACGACCTCTCGCTTGACGAACGTCTCATTTCGGTTTCGCTGGTGACCGTCGAACTCCAGCCAGATGGGAACGGCACACGGATGGTGTTTACCGAGCAAGGAGCCTTTCTCGACGGTTCCGACGATGGGCGAGAACGGGGGCGCGGGACCAGTGAGTTGCTGGACGCACTGGAAGCGGAGTTAATTCGTCAGCAGTCTCCGTAAAACATCTGCCATGACTCTGAAGTTGGCTCAATTAGGTACAGCCAGCGTCTGACGTAACCGCCCAACAAATCGCCAATCAATGCAACGGAGTGCAAAGGCTCCTTCAGTGGAAGAGCCTGCACTTGCGCACGCCTTGTGGACGTCAGGGTCGAGAGTTGCGCTCCTGGACTGGTCGCGACGGATCGAAGGAAAAATCGAGATGACGGCGAATGACGAACGAACGATGCACCTTCCCACTCCTGGGCCGGAACACAAGCTGCTGGACGTGTTCGTTGGCAAGTGGATCAACGAGGGGCACACGGTCGCCCGGCCGGGGGCGCCGTCGGCCAAGATCCTGACGAGCGACATCTACGAGTGGGCGGTGGGGAAATTTCACATCGTGCACACCGCATACGGGCTCGGCGGCGGGGTGCCGGGCGGTGGCACCGAGATCATCAGCTACGACTCCGCCACCGGTAAGTACCGCTCGGACTTCTTCGACAGCTTCGGCAACTACAACCCTCACGAACTCACCCGCCAGGACGGCAAGTGGATCTGGCTCGGGATGTGGGGCAGCGAGTGGCACCGGGCGACGGAGGTCTTTAGCAACGACGGCACAATCCAAACGTGCCTGCACGAACGCTCCGACGACGGGCATACATGGGAGCCGTCGATGGAGATCGTGCTGACGAAGATCATCTAGAGCCTGTGCGGCGTGCGGGTGTTCGTCACGCAACTCGACCCACTGTTGTCGATTTTTTGATCGGCCATTCGACTACGTTGTGTACGACTTGAGTTCGCAAGGAGGAACACAATGGGACGCATTGAGATCGATCTGTTCACCACCCTGGATCTGGTCGCCCAAGCGCCAGGTGCCCCGGAAGAGGACCTTGAGGGCGGCTTCACCTTCGGGGGGTGGCAGGCGCCGTTCGCGGACGATGTCGTGGGGGAGCAAATCCAGAACGGTATCGCCGCGATGGACGCGCTGTTGCTGGGGCGAAAAACCTACGACATCTTCGCCGGATATTGGCCAAATCAAGGAGGATGACTTCGCCGGCGGGATCGCGGGCAACCTCAACCGTGTGCCGAAATACGTCGCGTCGCGCAGCAAACTGAATCTCGCGTGGGCCGGTTCGTCGCAGATCGGACCGGACGTCGCGACCGCGGTCCGCGAAATTCGCGATCGGCACGAGAACGTCCACGTGATCGGCAGCCTCGATTTCGTGCAGACGCTGCTCACGGAGCGCTTGTTCGATCGCCTGAATCTGTTCGTGTATCCCATCGTCCTCGGCTCAGGCAAGAAGGTGTTCGGTAGCGGGACGGTGCCGTCGAATCTGACGCTCGCCGAACCGGCCTTCAGTTCACCGACGGGAACCGTGCTGCTCCATTACGAGCTGGCGACGGGCGTGCCGGTCACGGGTGATATGGGCAAGGACAATCGCGGACTCGATTCCGCCGAATAGCGCGCGGTAGGCACCGTCTGAGACGTGGCTCATGCTCACACGGTGAGACACACCAGCAGATGCTCGGGCCTGATCGGTAGCTGGGTGGGAGCGGTACGCCGCGGGGCGTGCAACGCAGTTTCGTCTGCCTGATGCTCCATCGCGTCGTCTCGCTGCTCGGTCAACCGTCAACTATCTAGGCTCTAGCAGGTGTGCCGCAACGAGCGGTACCGGAATTCCTGGAAAAGAAAGGGCGTGTGCCTGATGCGTAAGGTTGTGCTGCTGATGCATGTCTCGCTGGACGGGTTCGTGGCCGGGCCGAACGGAGAGTTGGAGTGGCTCGTGGCGGGAGGTGATGTTCACGACTACGTGCAGCGACGGATCGATCAGGTAGACACGGCGATCTACGGGCGAGTGACGTTTGAATTGATGGAGAGCTACTGGCCGGCGGTGCCGGACAGTCCGGAGAGCACACCGGCCGACATCAAGCACGCCAATTGGTACCTGAACGCGCACAAGATCGTATTCTCGCGCTCGCTGGATTCGGTTGACCGTCAAAACACCCGGGTGATCAGTGACAACATCCGCGAAGAGATCGCGGCGCTGAAGGAGCAACCGGGCGGGGACATGATGATTTTCGGGAGCCCGAGTATTGCGCAGGAATTCATGCGGTTAGGGTTGATCGATGAGTACCGGATCCAACCTAAATCCGATCGTCGTGGGTGCGGGAATCCCATTCTTCAAGGACGTCACAAACCAGTTTGGCCTGAGATTGGTGGAGGCGACGCCGTTCGAGTCGGGGGTGATAGCGCTGCATTACGACAAGGGCTAAGCAGCAGGGCAGACCTCGCCGAGACTTCCACGGCACATAGTGGTCAGATCAGTGGCCGACCGGCGGACGTCGCCAGCAATGCTCGGTGACGTTCGTTGGGCGACGGCCGTCAAACTTGGCCGCATGCGTCGTCTGTATCTCAGGACATTGCGGGAGCTCAGCGACCACCGGCCGGTCACCGCGTTCTCGCCGCGTGCCGCCCCGTGTCCCACTGCCCGGCGACCAGCCGCTCCAGCTCGCCCACCGTTCGCTCCAGCTCCTTCGACCAGGGGGGTGGGCTTCGCCTCCGCCGCCCGAAAGGCATCGACCAGCGCCCGGTAGTACCACAGCGTGCCGTCGCGCCCGCCCCGGAAGCGACTCCCAGAGCGCTTCGCCAAGCAGGCGGTAATCGGCCAGGATCGACCGCGCGTTATGCAGCTTGTCGGCGGCCGAGACGAGGCGGACCGACGGGGAGGCGTCGCCGACGTGCGCGACGTAGGCTTCCTTGCGCTGCCGCCACGGAGGCTTCGGTTCGGTGTCGGTGTCGGTGCAGCCGTCAACGATGGCGACGACGCGCTTGCCAAAGCGGCCGAGAATCTCGGTGCGGGTCGCGGGACCGCCCTGGTCCTCGACGGCGTCGTGGAGCAGGGCGGCGATCGCCTCGTCCTCCCCGCCCCCGTATTCCAGCACGATCGCCGTCACCGCCAACAGGTGCGCGACGTAGGGAATTTTCGTGCCCTTCCGTTTCTGGCGGGCGTGGAGCCGGCTCGCGTAGGCGAAGGCCCCGTCGAAACGAGTCGAGGGGATTATCGTCACAGCGCCTCCTTTGTCCACGTCTTGCGGCGCGCTACGCCGCTCTGCGTCCGTCCGCCGTTCGTCAGCCGCGACTGAGCGGGTTCGTTGGCTTCCCCGCTTCTGTCGCTGAGCCGCCGTCGCGGCCCGTGCTCCTTAGCGATATCGACCACGCACGTCCGCAATACTAAACGGAGTTCCCTAATGCATGTGAGTGACTTAGGGAACCCGGACGAACTTGTTGTCATCGCCGAGTCCTTCAACTACGACGACAACGACAATCCGACCATTGAGACGGCCCAGGCGACCGTCGAGGTGCGCTAGGCCGGCGGGGCCTCGCGTACATCCAGCGAAATCCTGGTTGATGCGTTGACGACCTTAGCGATCGTCTGATGACTCACCCCAACCAGCGCCGCAATCTCGCCCAATGGGCGGGCCTCCGCGAGATGACAGATCGCATCGCGATCGTTGGACGTCAAGCGGCGCGGGCGAGCGAACTGTTCGGCCGCTCGTCCAGAGACCCCGACCGAGCGGCAGTCCGGCGCCTCGGCGACCCCCCACCCAAGCGTGGTCGTGACGCAACCGCGCGAGCGACCCCGGGCGCTGCGTCCAGAACGTCGGCGACCATCACCGCCGCCATTCGCGCGGGGCCGGGCCGTCGATGGGCGGTAAGTCAGTTTGGATTGCGTACCGAAAGCAATTGATCCTCCGCATCCTCCCAGTCCACCCACTGGACATCGTGCTCCTCAACGAAACGGCGAACGGCGACTCCGATGGTCGGATAGAAACGCTCGTGCCCGATTCGCTCCTCAAGGCCGAAACGGCGCAGGCGGTCCTTGACGGGGTCCTTCATCTCGGCGAACGCCAGCTCGACTCCCTTAGTCTCGAGGTCGTGATCGAGGTCGGCCAGCATGTCGGCTGCGGTCGAGTCGAGGTCGGTAATTGGTTCGGCCGCAACCACGATCATTTTGACGGGAATCTCGCTGCCGCCCACGGTGGCGAGGAGCCGCTCTCGGAAGATTGTCGCGTTGGCGAAGAAGAGCGGGGCATCGAATCGATAGAGGATGAGCCCCGGGATCTGCTTCGCCTCCGGATAGCGAGTGAGGTCGTGATAGCCCTTGACACCGGTCGCTCGGCCGAGCACCGCGTCGTAGGGATGCCATGCGCGCCAGAGGAATACCAGGACCGAGAGACCAATCGAGATCCCCATTCCCCAGAGGACGCCGAAGAGTGCGACGCCGCAGAAGCACGTCAGCGCAAGCAAGAAATCGCCGCGATGGACGCGAGAGAGCCTGCGGAAACCCGCCAGGTCCACCAAGCCGATCATCGCTGAAATCACGATGGCCGCCAACACGGCGGAGGGTAGGTTATCGAAGAGTCCGCTCGCGAAGACGAGAATCGCACCGAGGCCGAACGCGCCGATAAGGCACGTGAGCTGGGATTTCGCACCGGCCGACTCGGCAACAGGCGTGCGTGAAGAGCTGCTGGAGATCGGGAAACCTTGGAAAAAGCCCGTGGTAAGGTTGGCTGAGCCGAGCGCCAGGAGTTCCTGGTTCTGGTCGACGTTGTCGCCGAACCGTGCCGCGTAGCTGCGGGACAACACACTGGTATCCGCAAACGCCAGCAGGGCCAGGGCGAACGCCGTGAGCGTCAGACCGCCGAGTTCTCCCGAGTCCGGGTTGGGAACGGCGAACGTCGGCAGGCCGCTGGGAATGGAGCCAACCGTCTCGATCGAGAGATCGAGCCAGCTAACCGCGAGACTGGTCACCGCCATCGCGATCAGGGCCGAGGGGATCCGCGGCTCGACCATTCGAGCTACCACGATGAGGACAAGCGCTCCGCCGCCCAAGACCAGGGAGGCAAGATCGGTCTGATCCAGGTTGCGAACCAGTCCGGTCAGGTCGCTGAGGAACCCGCTACCCTCAACATCGAAGCCAAGCAGGCTGGGGATCTGGCTGACGGTGACGCTGACGGCGATGCCTGCGAGGTATCCGATCCGCACCGGTTTCGAGATGAGATCGGTGACGAAACCGAAGCCGGCGACGCCGCCGGCAATGCAAATCCCACCGACGAGAACCGCGAGGAGACCGGCCAAGGCGACGCGCTCGTCCATGTCGTTGCCGGCGATCGGAATGATCGCGGCGGCGACAACCGGCGCCACGGCAGAATCTGGACCAAGCACCAGGATGCGTGAAGGGCCCAGGATCGCGTAGGCGAGAAGGGGCACCAGGGTCGCGTAGAGTCCGTGGACGGCGGGGAGGCCCGCGAGTTCAGCGTAGGCCATGCCCTGGGGAACCAGGAGCGCGGCCAGTACGAGCCCGGCGACAAGATCGCCGCGCAGCCATGATTGCTGGTATCGCCGGAATACCAGGATCCCTGGCACCCAACGCAAGTGCGTACGTCCTGGCTCGCTCACCCGGTCATGGACCACCTCGCACCCATTTGATGCCTCCGGGTGTCGACCGAAAAAGCCACGCCCGGGTCGCGACCATGTCGCTCGACACTGCCGCGGCGCTGTGCACCTCGCGTTGCCGTGCCGTAGTGTCGTACCTGCGCATGGCGAGACCCGCGAGCCGAACACGGGCGAGCGGCTCGCTGCACCCACGTTGGTGATGCACCGGGAAGGTGCCATCCGCGGACCCGCCTTGAGCGGCAACGCATCGGGACGCCGCAACAGCGCACCGCCGGCAACTCCGACATTTGCCCGTTAACGATTCCAAAGCATGTCCGAGGCGCCGCTGCCCTGTCAAGCGTCGATGCCTGGCATCCGGACGTAACGGGAGGTGCGAGAATCGGGGTTGGGGCCGGCTCGCGTGAGAGGTCCAGGTGCTGGCCCACGATGCCGTCCGGTTGCCCATGGCGCTGGGCTGGGTGGTGGCCGGCTTCCTCTTCGACCTGGGCGTCGGCCTGGAGTGGGGCGAGGTGTGGAGGCTGGCCGACGGCACGGCGGATATCATCTCGACCGAGACCATCATCGCCCGGGCCACGGCCGAGTCGGGCGTCGAGCAACTCCTGGTGTCGGTGGGGTAAGGATCGACCGATCGCCACCGAAAGGACGCGGCAAGCGCTCCTGATCGGGTGCATGCCCGCCAAGCATGTTCTGTCGAGGAGTGCCCGTCGTTATCGGCCACTGATCTGACCACTATGTGCCGTGGATGCTGTGACGCGGTGTGCAGCAGGGGATAGGGGAGAAGAGCGAACGAGCCCCGCTGCTGGAACCATCGGCAGCGGGGCTCGTTCGTTCCATCCGTAGGAGAGTCGGGCGATCTTTACCTACCAGTTGCGGCGGATCGGTTTGACGTCCTCGTCGGCGCGGTGCGAGAAGCGGGAATCCACGCCCCACCGCAGGGCGGCGATGTCCAGGGCAAGCAGGACCACGAAGGTGACGGCGAGGATCGTGAGCGGATGCGACATGGGATGACTCCTCGACGGTGTTATATCCGGCCGGTACGCTGCCGGCCACACCCACATCATGCGTCGTTCCTTACTCCTCTCCATGCGGAGGATCACCCAATCGTCGGCAAGAACGATCGCGGCATTACCCATATCGAAATCCACGGTGTGATTTTGGCGCCGTCGTTGGTACGCCCGGGCCTATTGACGTCGAGCTAGGTTCACGAAGCCGGCAAAAATCCGGTTGGAGAGCATTTCGGAATGCGGCTTGGATTCGATGGTCCGCCCTTACGTGGGAAGCGGTCGCGGCTGGCATGGAACGACGCGCGATCCAGCCGGCTTGAGCCGCCTTCGCGTCGCCCTGCCCTCTATCGGATCCCGTGCCGGTGGGCCAGGGCGGCTGCGGCGGTGCGGGAGTTGACGTCGAGTTTGGCGAGGATGTTGGCGACGTGGCGCATGGCGGTGCGGTGGCTGATGAAGAGCGCGTCGCCGATCTCCCGATCGGACATGCCGTCCGTGAGGAGTTGCAGCACTTCGATCTCTCGCGGGGTGAGATCCGCCAGGACCGCGTTGGCGGTGCTGGCGGCCTTTCCGCCCGGGCTCGAAACACCGCCGGAGATCCGTTCAGCCTCGGCTGCGGCCTCCACCCCAGAGATGTCCAGCGAGAGCAGGAGGCCTTCCGCCCGGACGAGCGCGTACGGCTCCGTGCCCAGCGCCCGCATGACCCTATCGGTCGCCGCGGCGTACCGCTGTGCTTCTGGTGCTTCGAAGGCGTAGGTGATCGCCGCGCAGTTCGCCTCGACCGCGGCAAAGAGGCGGGCAGCGGTCTCCTGCTGGCCGGACGCGGCCGCCAGGACCGCGATCGCGGCAATCGCGTCGAGCTGGCTCTCCTTGGCGCCGATGCCGCGTGCCAGTTGCAGGCTCTCCAAGAGCAGGCCCCCGGCCCGGCGGGTGTCGCCGCCGTCGGCGATGACGCTGCCGAGGGCCTGAAGGGTGAAGGCCATGCCCCAATGGTTGTCGATAGTCCGGTAGCCAGCTAGCGCGGCTTCGAGCAGCGATTCCGCCCGGGAGAGGTCGCTCTGCCAATAAGCGAGGACGCCGAGGTTGCAGCGCAGGAGGGCCATCCAGCTCGGGTCGCCGATGTGCTCGAACAGGGAGAGCGACTCCTGGCACAGATCGACTGCCTGGGCGATCTCGCCAGAGGAACGGGCCAGGACGCCGAGAAGGTTGAGTGACGCCGCCGTGCCAAGCGGATCGTCCAGGTCCCGATACAGCGCCAGTCCGCGTTCGCAGAAGACGACCGCCTGGGTGCGGTCGTCCTGCGAGCGTGCGAGAGAGGCCGCGCTGTGCCACGCCCGGGCCCGAATCGCAAAGGGCGCCTCGTCGGCGTTCGGCATGTTGAGCGCGCGCTCGAGCCAGACGCGGCCTTCCGAGCGGTAGGAGCGCAGGACCCAGAACGGGGCGATCAGGCCGGTCAGAGCCAGGAGTGAGGCCGCGTCGCCGGACGCTTCGAACCAGACAAGGGCTTCGCGGAGGTTGCCGAGGTCGGCTTCAACCCGATCGAGCACATCGGGCGGAATCGAATCGGCGCTGGGTGCGGTCCAGGTCTGCTGGAGTAGTTCGAGACACCAGCGGGCCTGTCTGCTCCGGATCTCATCCACCTCCCCGCGGAGCGCCAGTTGCTCCTGACCAAACTCCCGAACGGTCTCCAGAAAGGCAAACCTGGGGATGTCCGCGCCATCCTCGTCCGGTCCGTCGACGCGGCGGAGCAGGCTCTTGTCGACCAGTGAGAAGATGCCGTCGAGGACGGAGATACGAGGGGGAGAGATGGGCAAACGGGCTGCCCCCACAGGGTCGATTTCTCCCCCTACGACTGCCTCGGCGGCGTCCAGCGTGAACCCGCCGACGAAGACCGAAAGCCGCTGGAACAACGCCTGTTCTTCGGCGGAGAGGAGACCGTGTGACCAGGCGATGGCATCGCGCAGCGTCCGCCGACGTTCAGGTTGGTCACGGGACCTCCCGTGAGCAGCGGTAGGCGATGCTCCAGGCGGTTGAGCAGGGCGGGCATCGAGAGCAGCTTGGTGCGGGCCGCCGCCAGTTCAAGCGCCAGCGGAAGGCCATCCAGCCGCCTGCATATGCCGACGACGGTTGGCACGTCGGCCGGCATCAGGTCAAAGCCCGGCCGCACCGCGCGGACCCGATCGAGGAAGAGGGCGACCGCCGGCGATGAGACCACCTCCGCGATCTGGGACTCACTGAGACTGGCATTCGCGGCGACTGCGGGCGGTAGCAGAAGGGGGGCGACGGCGTATTCGCGCTCACCGCTTACCCGAAGCCGCCCCGGTGGTGATCAGGGCCTTGAGCATCGGGTTGGCCGCAATGAGCGCCGCGATCTTCGGAGCGGCGGCAGCCACCTGCT